>NC_008571.1:0-1200000 GCF_000060345.1 Christiangramia forsetii KT0803
GATGAAAGAAAATATGGGAACTATTGAAAAGAAAAATAGAAAGAGGTGCCTGTTGAAAGATGAAAATAGCAAGATCAGGAAAGAGTTTGAAAATTTTATTCTCGTGAAAGATCATCCTTGTATCATGGCGCAGACGATTTTTTCTATGGACCAGGTTGTTTTAAATTCTTATTCTGACTTCGGTTCTTTGAAAACTGCAAAAAACCTGATGAAGGATTTGGAGAACTATATTGCAGAATATGATTTTAAGTCGAATGATTTTAAAACATTTTTGGCGGTATTTCCCGATTCTCCGGAATATTCTGAAATTGACTTTGAGAAAATACTTTGGGAACAGTTACAAAACCTTCATGAGAGTGATAATAAAGATTGGGATCATGAAGTTAGTCAGGATTCCAGTGAAGAAAATTTCAGTTTCAGTCTTGGAGGTAAAGCTTTTTACATTGTAGGGCTACATCCTAACTCATCGAGGATAGCGAGAAGAAGTCCATACCCGGCAATCGCATTTAATCTGCACTGGCAGTTCGAAAAATTAAGGGAAATGGGTACTTATGAGACTGTAAGGGATAGAATACGACAGCGTGATATTGAACTTCAGGGAAATATGAATCCAATGCTCGAAGATTTTGGCGCCAGTAGTGAAGCAAAGCAATATAGCGGTAGAAAAGTAGGGAAGGAATGGAAATGTCCTTTTCATAAGAATAATTGAATAAAATGTACAGAGCTTCAAAATATCAAAAGGATGATAAGGACTTTATTTATTCTTTTATCGAGCATCATCCTTTTGCAACTTTTGTATTAAATGGAGAGCGATTACTTGCTACTCATATCCCTATCCTCCTGGAGGGCGAAGTTAGTGGTTGGAGGTTGTTTTCCCATATTGCAAATCATAATGAGCAACTTAAATATTTAAAGGAAGGAGCAGAAGCGCTGGTGATCTTTCAGGGAGCTAATGCCTATATCTCTTCTTCCTGGTATAAGGAAAAAGATATAAGCACCTGGGATTATTCAGCTGTACATGTTAATGCAAAGATAAAATTGCAGACGGCAGAGGAGTTGGAAAATTCTTTAAAGGAGCTCGTTTCAAAATTTGAAAAGAAACAGGACAAGCCTTTATATTATGATAATATTCCACGAAAAATGCTGGATGAACATCTGCCGCTTATTACCGGGTTCTGGTTAGAACCTTATAAAGTCGAAGGGATTGCGAAGTTACATCAGGCGTATCCAAAACATGATATTGAAGAAGTGACCAAACATTTACTTTCTTCAGAAGATACCATGAAGAATGACCTGGGACAGGCGATCAAAAAGGAAAATAATATTAAATAAATTCAGAATTATAAAATGCAGATAATTGAAAAGCAAAGTGGCGAAGCTTTTAAATTGAAAAAAGGTCAGTTATTAAAAGTTATAGATCCGCAAGGGAAGCAGGTGAGCGATATGGTTCTTTTTAATACTGATGATAAAAGAGAAAAGATCTCCAGCGGAAAAACTATGGATTACGAAGAAAGTATACTAATTTCTAAGGCAAATTATATTTGGAGCAACCGGAGCAATAAAATGATGGAGATTCTTGAAGATACCAATGGGCGTAATGATTTTCTACTTGCTCCTTGTAGTCCCGAAACTTTCAAGATCATGTATAAAAATGATAAATATCATCCCAGCTGTTTTGAAAACCTTTATACCAATCTGGAAAAATTTGATATAGAGCCTGATGATATTCCTACCGCTTTCAACATTTTTATGAATGTTCAATTCGATAAATATGGAAAGATCTCTGTAAAACCTCCAAAAACTAAAGCCGGGGACTATATTCTATTTGAAGCCAGAATGGATCTAATAGTGGGTTTAACAGCCTGTTCAGCTGAAGATAGTAACGGCGGAAGCTTTAAGCCTATTCATTACGAGATACTGGATTAACATTCTTTTTCCGGAATCTCATATTCAACATTTCAATAGCTAAAGAGAAGAAAACGGCGAAATAGATATATCCTTTTGGTACATGGTAATGCGCACCTTCAATGATTAGCATAACCCCTATTAAAATTAAAAATGATAATGCTAGTATTTGAATAGTAGGATGTTTGTTTACAAAATCTCCTACCGGTCTTGCAAATATCATCATCACGATAATGGACACGATTACAGCGATGACCATAAGTATAATTTGATCTGTAAGTCCAACGGCTGTTAGAATAGAATCAAAAGAAAAGACAAGATCCAGCAGAACGATCTGGATAATTGCTGAGGTGAAACTTAATGTCGGCTTTGCTTTTACTCCGGTTTTGTTTTCCTCTTCCTGTCCTTCCACTTTATGATGTATTTCCAAAGTACTTTTAATCAAGAGGAAGATCCCGCCAGAAATTAAAATGATATCACGCCAACTGAGTTCAAAATCTGCCAGTGTTAGTACAGGTTTCGTTAAACCAATGATCCAGGTAATACTTAGAAGTAATAGTATTCTCATTATAAGAGCAAGAGAAAGGCCGCCCAGTCTGGCTTTTTTCTGACTTTCTTCAGGTACTTTTCCTGCAACAAGCGAAATAAAAATAATGTTATCTATCCCAAGTATAATTTCAAGAAAAGTAAGGGTAAGAAGGGCTACCCAGGTATCAGGTTGTAAGAAAATCTCCATAATTCATTAGTTGGCTAAGCCTCAAAATTATATAAAAATTGATTAGTTCAAGTTAAACTTTTGACAAAGGAAGAAGAGAAAATTTTCAACCTCATTTTGGAAAGCCAAATTTATAACTAATCCCTCCATATACTGAAACCTGAAAAAAATCATAGTCGGTACGCCAACGAGATTCTCCCCGTAAGTAAATAAAGAATCTTGAAAAATGAAATTCCATCCGGGAATTAAGTGCTAAGGAAGGATATGTTTTAAAAGGTCTTCTTATAAAAGAAAGAGAGAGATCTACAACGGGAATCAGCATTTTCCCGGGTCTAAATACATACCCTGGATTCACCCCCATAGATTCATATTTTATGGCCGAAAAAGTTTCGTAATAAGCCAAAATACTGAAATTTTCATTTCGGTAACCAGCGGTCCAGGTGCCATCATAAGCAGCTGGGTTCACCGTTCCGCCAAAAGTAGCATTACGAATATCCAGGCCTGAACTTACAAAAAAGTAGGTGTCCTCTCGTGTAAGCCAGTACTGGGCAAAAACATGGGAGGGCATAACCAAAAGCAGCAATAAAAAAATCTTTCTCATTCATAAGAATTAAATCTGAAGTCGCTTCAGCTTCAGGTCTGACTTTTTGGTCGCTTAAACTATTGATTTTTGGTTGGTTATGAAGGTACTAATAAAATTTGTAGGATAAATTATATGTCTTTCATTATTCAGGGAATGAGGACATTTTTAATTTTTCATTCTTGTCGAGTTATCTTTAAATTATACTTTTAAGGTATACTTAAGAAAATTGAATGAAATATCTAAAACTTCTGCTATTTGTTTTTCTCTCCATCCTTACAGACTCTTGTCAGGTTAAGTCGGAGGAAGAAAAGTTTAAAGTTGGATTTTCACAAGCCATGACTACCGATAATTGGCGACGTGAGATGAATAAATCCATGAAGCTAGAAGCATCCATGCATCCCGATATAATTCTCGAAATAAAGGATGCTGAAAATCACATTACTAATCAGGTTGCTCATATTGAGGAGTTTATAAAGGATGGAGTAGATGTTCTTATCGTTTCACCTATTCAATCCATCCCTATAACTCCCGCTATCGAAAAGGCAATGGCTGCAGGGATTCCAACTATTATTATCGATAGGAAAATTGAAGGCCAAAACTTTACAGCTTATGTGGGTGCCAACAATATTGAAATTGGAAGAAATGCAGCAAAATATATTCTTTCTCATTCTAGTGGAAAAGCTGATATTATAGAGATCACAGGACAGGAGGGTTCTTCGCCTGCCTATGAACGGAGTATGGGGTTTAAAAAAACTTTGGATTCTGTTCCGGAGCTAAAAGTGCGGCATGTAATAAAAGGTGACTGGGAAAAAACTTCTATCCAATCTAAATTATCAGATCTTTTGGATTCTGTAAAAGCTCCCGATTATATTTTTGCTCATAATGACCGGATGGCTTTAGGAGCCTGGGAAGTGGCTCGCTCCAAATCACTGGAAGAAGAAATTAATATTATTGGAGTAGATGGCGTTTTTGGGCCAAATGGAGGTATTCAATTAGTAAAAGATAATATTCTGAATGCTACGATTCTATATCCCACAGGCGGAATGGAAACTATTAAATTGGCAGAGGATATTCTTAATGGAGAAAACGTCAATAAGAATAACATTTTGAGAACGGTGATTATAGATTCTGTAAATGTGGATATCATGCAGAATCAGTTCAATAAGATGAATCAGCAACAAAATGATATCGAACAGCAACAGGAGGTCATCGATAAACAAATAAGAACCTATAACACTCAAAGCGATCTTATCCAGCTGATGTTGATTTTATTAAGTTTACTTCTTATTCTTACTCTCTGGAGTGTATATCTTGTTGTAAAGCTTAAGAAAAGAAAGCGAATACTGGAGCTGAATAATCAAAAAATCATTACACAGCGAAACCAGATAGAGAGCTTTGCCGAAAAACTTAAACTATCCAATGAGAGCAAGATCAATTTCTTTACTGCTCTTTCACATGAATTTAAAACTCCACTTACCCTTATTACTAGTTCTATTGAATCAATTTCAGATCATCCTAATAAAGAGCTCAAGAGCATATCTTATGAAACAAACCTTATAATCAATAATTCCAGAAGGCTGCTAAGACTGATAAATGAACTACTGGATTTCAGAAAACTGGAGAGTGGGACCTTCGCTCTAAAACCTGTAAAGACCAAAATAGCTCCATTCATTCAAAGTATTATAGCAGATTTTAAACCCGAAGCTCTAAAAAAATCTATTCAAATTGAATTTAGTTCAGCTAATGAAGCCTTGGAATTATATATAGATAGAGATATGATGGATAAGGTTTTCTTTAATATCCTTTCAAATGCTTTTAAATTCACTCCAAAGAATGGTAGCGTAAGTATATTCATCCAGGAATCTAAAGATGGTGTAAATGTGATTTTTAAAGATTCTGGGATTGGTATTCCAAAAGATGAGTTCCAAAAGATCTTTGATCCTTATATGCAGGCAAGCAACAATAAAAAGCCAAGTTCAGGTCTTGGCCTTTATATTTCAAAACAGTTCATAGAGCTTCATAATGGTGAAATTTTCGTTTCTTCTCATCAGGGAACCGAATTTAAGATATCTCTTCTCAAAGGTAAATCTCATTTAAAGGAATATGAGATATCTGAATTGAATACCGAAATAGAACAAACGGATTCCTATAGGTTGTCTGAATCTGGGATACCCACAGAAACTCATCCTACTAATCATCTGGACGAAAATGCTGAAACCGTTCTTATTATTGAAGATAATATGGACCTGTCTTATATACTAAATAAGAAATTAAGTTCAGAGTTTCATGTAATTCTTTCAGATGGAACCAATGGGATAAAAATGGCCATTGACAATATTCCCGATGTAATTATCTGTGATCTTAATTTACCTGATAAGAACGGATTTGAAATTTGTAATGAACTTAAAAATGATCTTAGAACCTCACATATACCCACAATAATACTTACCGCATTAGATAGTAAGGAATCCAGACTTAAAGCCTTAAAAGCCGGAGCTGATAACTATATTACCAAACCTTTTAATTATGAAATACTAAACGAATCTCTAAGATCTGTTCTTTATAACAGGGAGAAATTACGTTACTACTACACCAATAAAATTGATGAGGTAAGAGATGAGAATTTTGCTAATGCTGAACAAAAATTTCTAAAAGACCTCAATTCGCTTATCGATAATAATCTTAGAAATACAGGTTTTTCTGTAGAAGATTTGGCCGCCAGATTAAAGATTTCAAGAGTTCAATTATATCGAAAGGTTAAAGCATTATTAGGAGTGAGCATTAGCGAATATATCAATTCACAAAGATTGAATAAAGCTAAAAATCTTTTACAGGATTCTGATATGAATATCTCGGAAATTGCATATGAAGTTGGCTATTCATCTCCAGGTTACTTTTCCACTTCTTTTAAGAAAGAATATGGTATTTCCCCAAAAGAGTTAAAATCCCGATAACTGCAAAGCCAGAAACTTGAAAAGTTGTTTAAAAAAATGATACATAATTGGAATTATAGTATCATTTTTAAAACTATAACGTTTTCGAAATTATTTTGAATTCCCTCTAATCTCCTACCAATAAAGAGCTTAATAAAAAATTCACTATTCCTTAACATTATTAGAATCATTTGCGGAATTCTTAAAATATAAGGAAGGGTTTTAGACATAATTTAGTTTTTAGATATAAAAATTAAGTGATGAATAAAATTCTTACCTGGTCAATAAGCGCTGCACTTGCCGGTTTCTTATTTGGATTTGATACAGTAGTCATTTCAGGCGCAGACAAACAGCTTCAGGAATTATGGAGTACTTCAGATGCTTTTCATGGTTCTGTAGTAATGGCGATGGCGCTTTGGGGTACTGTAGTAGGAGCTATTTTTGGTGGAATTCCCACCAATAAGTGGGGAAGGAAAAATACTCTTATTATAATAGGAGTTCTGTATTTTGTTTCTGCACTTGGATCTGCATTGGTTGACGATCCTATAAGTTTTGCTGTGTTTCGGTTCCTGGGGGGATTGGGCGTAGGAGCCTCAACAATAGCAGCACCGGCTTATGTATCAGAAATTGCTCCGGCCAGTCAAAGAGGGAAATTGGTATCGCTCTATCAATTCAATATAGTACTCGGAATTCTTATCGCATTTCTTTCAAATTATTTATTGCGAAATACGGGGCAGGAGCCCTGGAGATGGATGATAGGTATAGAAGCTGTACCTGCTCTTATCTATGTTGTGTTTGTAATCTTTATTCCCAGAAGTCCGCGTTGGCTTGTGTCCCGGGGAAGGTTTTCTGAAGCAGAAAAAGTTCTGGGGATTATAAATCCGGGTATTGATACAAAGGCTAAAGTTCAGGAAATTAAAGAGCTTGATGCAAAGGAAGCCACAGGTGAGAATATTTTCATGAAGAAATATCGGTTTCCCCTAACCCTGGCCTTTTTAATTGCTTTTTTTAATCAGCTTTCTGGCATTAATGCTTTCTTGTACTATGCTCCCAGGATCTTTGAATCTGCAGGTCTAGGGGAAAGTACAGCTTTATTAAGTAGTATAGGAATTGGAGTTATTAACCTCCTGTTTACGCTATTAGGAGTTTTTCTTATTGATAGACTAGGAAGAAAACAATTAATGCTCTACGGTTCTATAGGGTACATTATTTCGCTATCGCTGGTAGCTGCAGCTTTTTTCCTGAATTGGGGAGGTCTATGGGTTCCAATCTTCCTGTTCTTATTCATAGCATCCCATGCTATTGGGCAGGGAGCGGTGATCTGGGTCTTTATATCAGAAATATTTCCTAATAGGTTAAGGGCGTCAGGACAGGCATTTGGTTCTTCCACGCACTGGGTACTTGCAGCAATAATTCCATCTACCATTCCATTTCTGTTTTCTACAATAGGCCCGGGATACGTATTTGCATTTTTTGCTTTTATGATGGTACTGCAGTTGATTTTTGTTGTTTTTATGATGCCGGAAACCAAAGGGAAATCGCTTGAAGAATTAAGTGAAGAACTTTCAATTAATCCCAATATTTCAATTTCAAATAAATAATTCATATGAAAAGAATAGTCAATTTAGTAGTATTTATGTCGCTCTCATTTAGCCTTTTCATCTCTTGTAAGGTCGCTAATGAGGATACTAAAGAAAAATCTGAAAAAACCTTGTCTGAGGTTCAAAACGACGAAGACTTCAGGCCAAATTTTCATTTTACCCCAAAGAAGAACTGGATGAACGACCCCAACGGGATGTTTTATTTCAATGGGTACTTCCATCTGTATTTTCAACATTATCCAGATGATAATGTGTGGGGACCTATGCATTGGGGTCATGCAATTAGTACCGATATGGTTACCTGGAAGGAACAGCCTATCGCAATCTATCCTGACGAGAAAGGATATATTTTTTCCGGAAGTGCGGTAGTAGATAAAAACAATACTTCCGGCTTCGGAAAAGATGGAAAGACTCCTGTAATTGCGATGTTTACGTATCACGATCCTGAAGGAGAGAAGAATGATGAGATAGATTATCAATCCCAGGCGATTGCCTATAGTCTGGATGAAGGGCAGACATGGACCAAGTATAAGGCGAATCCAGTAATTGAAAACCCGGGAATCAAGGATTTTCGGGACCCAAAAATAACCTGGGATGGAATTCACCAACAATGGGTAATGGTTCTTGCTACTTACGAGAAGACCTTATTTTACACCTCTGAAAATTTAAAGAACTGGACGAGACAATCAGATTTTGGGGAAGGTATTGGAGCACATGGTGGAGTTTGGGAATGTCCTGATTTCTTTCCAATGTATGTAGGAGATACCGAAGAAGTAAAATGGGTGTTGATCCAGAGTTTAAATCCTGGCGGATATAATGGAGGCTCGGGTACACAGTATTTTATAGGTGATTTTGATGGAAAGACTTTTACCCCTGTAGAAAAGATGAAAAACCTGGGTGAAGATCACTCCTACTGGTTGGATTTTGGAAAAGACAATTATGCTGGGGTTACCTGGGCAAATATTCCTGAAGAAAATGGCAGAACCCTTTTTATGGGGTGGATGTCTAACTGGCAATATGCACAGGAGGTTCCAACAGAAACCTGGCGAAGTGCAATGACTATTGCGCGCGAATTGAAACTGGAAAAAATAGATGATAATTATATTATCAGTTCCACTCCTGTAAATGAACTGAAGAGTTATCGAAGTAAGAATTATAAAGACCGGAATGTTGAAATTGATGGAAATACAAAAATCATCGATTCAGCTAAAATAGATCTTACGAGTGCAGAGATAAGATTTAAAATTTCCAGTCTTCAGGATACAAAATACCAGTTCAAACTTTCTAATTCATTCGGGGATGAGCTTCTTTTTGGGTACGATCATTCCACTCAGGAATTTTTTATTGACAGATCTAAGGCTGGACAGATCGATTTTTCAGAAGATTTTGCAAATAAAGTTTCCACAGCACCCCGCATTTCAAATTCTGAAGACCTAAGCGGTATAATAATTCTGGATAAAACTTCCATTGAATTATTCTATGATGAAGGAAAAACAGTAATGACTGAGATTTTCTTTCCAAACCAACCCTGGGAGACACTTTCAATAAATTCTGAAGAAGGATCTTTTACTATGTCCGAAATAGAAGCATATCAACTAAAATTCAACTAAAACTAATATTATGAGATTAAAACTAATTTTACTCATTGTTTTTATGGTGCCCATAAGCTTTCTTTCGGCACAGGAAATTGAGGTTTCCGGAACCGTAACTACAGCTGAGGAAGGAATGCCTCTTCCTGGTACATCTGTGTTTGTTAAGGGGACGAGCAACGGAACATCTACAGATTTTGATGGAAATTATATCCTGCAGAATGTGCCAGAAGATGGCGTATTGGTATTCACTTTTGTGGGATACAAAGAAACGGAAGTCCCGGTAAACAGTAATACAACAGTAGATGTTGCCTTACAGGCAGATGCGGCATTACTGGACGAAGTCGTTTTAACAGGATACTCCAGGGAAAGAAAGGTTGATGTTACTGGAGCTATAACGGTGGTGGAAACAGCTCCTATAGAAGGGCAAAGTCGTAGTTCTGGTAATGCCATGCAAGCACTGCAGGGAAGGGTTCCCGGTCTTTTTGTAGAGAAATCTGGAGATCCTACCGGCGCTAGCAGCAGGGTGCTAATTAGAGGTATAACTACTTTAGGTAATAATGATCCATTATATGTAATTGATGGTGTTCCTACTCAGAGACAGGAAGTTTTTTCTTCCCTGAATCCAGATGCTATTGAATCTATTCAGGTACTAAAAGATGCTTCGGCTTCTTCACTATATGGGGCGAGAGCCGGTAATGGTGTAATCGTTGTTACCACCAAGAATAAAAGCGGACGTGTAGAGAAAGTAAGTGTGAGTTTTAATTCAAATTTTTCGGTACAGTCAGAAAAACAACAACGCTACGATATGCTTAATGCATTACAGCGAGGTGAGGTTTTATGGAGAGCTTCAGTAAATGATGGGGCTGATCCTGCTTCAGGATATGGAGAGATCTATAATTTTGACTGGAATATGGATTTTGATAATCCTGTATTGAATAGTGTAACTGTAAGACCGTTTGTGGGGGGCGATGAAACGGTTCCGGCGGGAGATACGAACTGGCAGGAAGAAACGTATGAAACAGGATATGTTTATAATAATGAACTAACTGTTTCTGCTAATTCTGAAAAATCATCATTTCTTGTAAATCTCGGGCATCTCAAGAATACAGGGATTCTTAAATACACCAATTATGAACGTTATACGGCGAAGATCAATGCAAATACAAGCCTGTTTGAAGACAAGGTGCGTTTTGGTGTAAATACCCAGTTCTCAACTTCAGACGAAACGCTGGCATCTCCCGATGTTGGTAGTGCGCCAACTCCTGGCTTGGCAATATCCCTTGCCCCAACAATCCCTGTTTATGATATTAATGGAAATTTTGCAGGACCCATTGGAGCCGGATATTCAGATAGAAATAACCCCGTATTGATTCAATATTTGAATCGCTGGGATAATGCTGAAAAGAATAATTTCTTCGGAAATATTTATGTTGAAGCAGATCTTCTTGAGAATTTAACTTTTAGATCCAGTTTTGGTATAGATTTTAGCGATTTCAAAAGAAAAGATATAGAGCCACGCGTAAATAATGGATTTATAACCAGAAGTAATAACAGTCTCACCTTTGATACTAATAAATACACCAGTGTAGTTTTTACGAACACACTTAACTATAAGCTGGAATTAGGAGATCATAATTTTGGGGTACTTCTGGGTGTGGAGTCAGTTAAGAACGATTTTGATAGAGTGCTTGCAAGAGCTGAAGGTTTTGCCGTAGAAGAAGAATCTTATTTTGTACTGGATGCCGGGACAGGTGCCAGGACTTCAAACGGAAATTCCTCAGGTAGCCGATTGCTTTCTCAATTCGGTAAAGTAAACTATTCTTTTGATAACAGATATTTAGCTTCTGTGACTGTTCGTAGAGATGGTTCTTCCAGGTTTGGAAAGAATAATCGATATGGTGTTTTTCCTGCGGTGACTGCAGGTTGGAGGATAAGTAATGAAGATTTTTTGAATGAAAGCGAAATCATTACCAATCTTAAGCTAAGAGCAGGTTATGGTGAAGTGGGGAACCAGTCCATTGGGGACCTTGCCAGATTCGGACTTTATGAAGCGAGATACGGGTCTACTCTCTCTCAATTCACAGGAGGTTTCTTTGAACAATACTATAATGTAGGAACCGCTTATGATATCAATGGAAATAATACGGGAAATTTACCTTCTGGTTTTGTATCTGTACAGGCTGAAAATCCGGATCTTAAATGGGAAACCACCAAAGAATGGAACTTTGGGGTGGACTTTGGACTTTTTGATAATAAACTGAGTGGTTCATTTGATTACTTTACCAGGGAAACAGTAGATATTTTAACCACGCCTCCAATTCCTTCAGTACTTGGAGAAGGTCAGCAGCGGGTTTTAAATGGAGCTACTACGGAAACCAAAGGTTGGGAGTTTGCCCTTGCCTATACCAATACCTTGGAAAACGGGCTTACTTTTTCGGTTTCAACAAATCTATCTTCTTTCTCAGATGAGATTACATTTCTTCCTGAGGAAGTACGCGCAGGATTCTCGGGAACGGCAGAAAACTCCATACTTGGACAATCTCAATTTTCCATATTTGGCTATAGGTCAGATGGCTTGTTTCAAAGCCAGGAGGATGTGGATAATTCTCCGGAACAGGTAGGTGCCCGGCCTGGAGGAATTAAGTTTCAAGACCTTAATGGAGATAATGTAATAGATACCGACGACCGTGATTTTATAGGAACAACCTTACCAGATCTTGAATATGGTATTAGAGTAGACCTTGGATATAAGAACTGGGATTTTTCAGTATTTGGTTCAGGAGTGACGGGAAGGATTGGTCAGGATCCATATATCTTCTGGAACAATTTCGTTCAGGGTAGGGAGAATGCAGGACTTGGTGTGCTTGATGCATGGACACCGACAAATACAGATACCGATATTCCCTCTTTATCACTGGCATTTAACGACTTAAGAACTTCCGATTATTTGTACAGGAAAAATTCATATTTCAAGATTAGAAATGCGCAATTAGGATATTCTCTTCCGGAGACTCTAATTGAAAGGATAGGTGTTCTGGAAAGCTTCAGAATATATCTCCAGGGAGAAAACCTGTTTTGGTTTACACCTAATGATTATATAGGATCTGATCCTGAAAGAACCGATGTGAACAGGATTCCTGTACCAACCGTGGTTTCCCTTGGTCTTAACGTGAATTTTTAAAAAATGACAATCATGAAAAATATAAAATACATCATAACAGCACTATTGCTTTCAAGTTTATTAACATCCTGTTCTGAAGATTTTCTGGAATATGAACCGGAAGGAGTTCTTTCCAATGAAAATGTAGCCACTGCTGAAAATGCTGAATCCCTTGTGATTGCCGCATATGCAGGAATTGCCAATGACGATATGATTGGCCCATTAACTCATATGTGGGTGTATGGAAGCGTTCGCTCTGATGATTCTTATAAAGGCGGGGGAGGTCGCGGCGATGTTGGTGAAGTAGATAGATATGAACAATATTATCTAACGGTTCCAGATCAGGGAGAATTAATGGCTCCAAGAACCTGGACAAACTATTATAAAGCTATTTCCAGGATAAATTTTGCTCTCAGAGTAATCAATGATATACCTGAAACCGAATATGATCAAAAAACTATCCGTCAGGCAGAATTAAAATTCCTCAGAGGTCACTGTCACTTTATGCTAAAAAGAATCTTCAAAAAGATTCCGTACATCACTGAAGACCTTTCACAGGATGAAGCTGCAGAAATCGGAAATGATCTTCCGAATCAGGAATTATGGAATATGATCGCTAATGATTTTCTATTTGCTTATAATAATTTGCCTCAGGCTCAAGAGGCAGTTGGTCGAGCTGATAGGAATGCCGCCGCGGCCTATCTTGCTAAAACCAGGTTATATCAGGCTTATGTGCAGGATGAAAATAATCAGGTAATCAATATAAATGCTTCTATGCTGGAGGAAGTGATAGATTATGCTAACGAGGTTACCGGAAGTCTTGAACCTGATTATGCGAATAATTTTCTTGTGGAATTTGAAAACGGTCCCGAGTCTATCTGGGCAGCTCAATTTTCGATTAATGATGGAACAAGAGTTGGAAGGGTAAGTTTTGTTACAGGATTAAATTCTCCACATGGTACTGGTCTTTATGGATGTTGCGGATTCCATCTCGCCAGCCAGAATATGGTGAATGCTTTTAAAACTGACTCTAACGGATTGCCTCTTTTAGACTCTTTCAATGATTCAGATATTTTGAATAACGTTCAGGAAGATGGTACAGTAGCAGTTTCTTCTGGCTTGACAGTAGATCCTAGATTAGATCATACGGTGGGTGTTCCTGGCAGACCCTTTAAATATAGAAATACGGTAAATGAACAGGGCGATATGATATATAAGTTTAGTTGGGCAAGAGATCCCGGTGTTTATGGTTTCTTCGGAAATATGAAAGAGCAACAAGCTCCAGATTGTTCCTGTTATGTAAAAGAAGGCCCGTTTGTAGGGACATCGAGAAATGTGATATTTATTAGATATGCAGATGTTTTACTATTTAAAGCAGAAGCACTAATTCAATTAGATAGATTCGAAGAAGCAGTTCCTTTAATTAACGAAGTACGGGAAAGAGCAGCAGCAAGTACTCAAAAACCTGTAGATGCCGGAGCTTCCGACATATATAGTGTTGGATTATATAATTCTTTTCCAAGTAAAGAAGTTGCCTGGAAAGCACTTAAGTTCGAGAGAAGACTTGAATTTGGAATGGAAGGCCCAAGATTTTTTGACCTTGTAAGATGGGGAGAAGCTGAGGAAACCCTGAACGCTTACCTTGATGAAGAAAAAACCAAAAGAGACTTTTTAGCCAATGCTATCTTTACTGCCGGGAGGGATGAATATTATCCAATCCCACAACGTGAGATCGATTTTACCGGGGGACTATATGAACAGAACCCTGGGTATTAATTTTATTTTTGTTTGAATTTGAAAAAACACGGAGTCTATGCTTCGTGTTTTTTGTTAACTAATCCCCAAAACCTATTAGGTTACTAAATTTTCTTTAAATTAAATTTGTAATTTAAAACTCATGACAAAAAAAATAAAAGCGGTTTGTTTTGGAGAGATCCTTTACGACGTATTTCCCGATATGGAAAGAATTGGTGGTGCACCATTAAATGTAGCCAGCCGTCTAAGTAGTATGGGAATAGATACTGAAATGATTAGTAAAGTTGGTGTTGATGATAAAGGAAACGAATTGCTGAGCTATCTAAGTTCAAGGAATATAGAAACCGGTAATATTTTAAAGGATGAAGACCATCCTACGGGGATGGTAAAGGTGAACCTTTCAGATGGTGGTTCGGCGACTTACGATATTACTTATCCTTCTGCCTGGGATAAGATAGAACTTACTAAAACCATGGAGAATTCGGTTGAAAATTCAGATGCATTTATATTCGGAAGTTTGGTGTGCCGCGATGAGGTAAGCAGAAAAACCTTGTTTGAACTTATTCCAAAGGCAACCTACCGTGTGCTGGATTTCAATTTGCGACCTCCGCACTATTCAAAAGGCCTCATTTTAGAACTGATCCAACATGCTGAATTTATCAAATTCAATGATGATGAGCTTTTTGAGATCGCAGATTTAATGGGATCCCCGTATAATTCTCTCGAGCAAAATCTTTTATTTATGGCAGTGAAATCGAATGCAGAAACTATTTGCGTAACCAAAGGCAGGCACGGAGCGGTTTTAATGCATGATAAAAAACTATATTATAATTCAGGATATAAAGTTAAGGTGAAAGATACCGTAGGTGCGGGCGATTCGTTCCTGGGCACTTTACTGGCTAAATTATTACAAGAAGAAAAACCACAGCAGGCACTAGATATGGCTTGCGCTGTAGGAGCATTGGTCGCAGCTAAAGAAGGCGCGAACCCTGAACTTTCTAACGAACTTATCAATACCTTCATAAATCCTGTGTAATTTTAAATTTCTTATCTGGAAAAATCGAATTCAAAGAACGGGAATAAATGAACTGGATCTTACTCATTATTGCAGGTTGCTTTGAGGTGGCATTTGCGGCATGCCTGGGCAAGGCTAAAGAAGCCACCGGAATGGAAGCAACTTATTGGTACATAGGTTTTGTTATATGTCTTGCGATAAGCATGTTGCTATTGGTCAAGGTAACGCAGGTATTACCAATAGGAACGGCCTATGCGGTTTGGACCGGAATTGGTGCGGTTGGAACTGTGCTAATAGGAATTCTGGTTTTCAATGAGCCAGCGACCTTTTGGAGAATGTTCTTTATAAGTACTTTAATAGCATCTGTGGTAGGCTTGAAGGTAGTTTCAAATTAGAGTCTATATATCAGTAAACTTTAATTTAGAGCAGACCGTTGAGTGTTTGTTTTTTTAATGATAGATTTACTACTCCAATTTAGCCCAAATGAATTCCAATATTGATGGATGGCAGCGAGTTTTGCTGCTAATTATTCCTTATTTCTTTATCGTAGGTATTTTTCAATTTACAGGGGCTATGATTTCTGGAGTAGATTATACTGCAGCATCTTATACTAAAACCTCTTATCAGCAATTAATAATTTCCTGTTTCAACCTGCTAGGCCATTTTGTGCTCTTATGGATATTTGTGAAATATGTAGATAGGGAAAGAATCATAGATCTGGGTTTTCAGTTAAAAAACAGACTTAAAGACTTTCATTTTGGGTTTTTACTAGGATTTGGCATTATTCTCATGGGCTTTCTCTTTTTATGGGGTTTTGATGAAATAAATATCACAGGTGTAAATTTCGATCTAACCGAGCTATTCATTTCTATTGCTGTGTTTGCCATAGTAGCTATTGTAGAGGAAGCACTTTTTAGAGGATATATTCTAAGAAATCTTATGCTAAGTATGAATAAGTACCTGGCTTTAGTTATATCAGCAGTTATATTTGCAATAATGCATGGGGCGAATCCAAATATATCTGCGTTTGCAATTTTTCAACTATTTCTTGCGGGGGGATTTCTCGGACTTTCTTATATCTATACCAAGAATCTTTGGTTTCCAATCGCATTGCATTTTAGCTGGAACCTCGTTCAAACGTTAATTGGTTTTAATGTAAGCGGACAGGATTTTTATTCAATAATAGAATTGAGAATAAATGAAGCAAATATTTGGAATGGTGGAAATTTTGGTTTTGAGACCTCGGTTCTATCAACTGTAGCACAAATCATCTTTATTATCTGGATCTATTTCTACTTCAGGAAAGAGAGCTTTGAAGGAAATCAGCTGGCCGAATAAATACAGGATGCTACATTTTTCATCCATAATTCTAAAATTGAATGAATGATGAAAAGTAATAGGATTTGATGAATATTGCCTTTATTCTGAACTTAGTTCAGTTAACCTAATGCATACCTTCTGAATATTATCGAATAGGGGAAATAAAAAGAAGCTGTCTCAAAATTCTATTTTTTGTCAGGCTGAAATAGCATGACAAATTTCAAATTTTTGGGACAGCTTCCTATATTTCAATCTTTATAAAAGCCTTATTTTTTAACGCTTAGTTCCCTGGTTAACCAACCACTTTTACTCGCAGTTGCAATAGCATAAGGGGTGATCCAGAACAATCCGAATGTATATAAAATGCTATAAGTATATGCCCAGAATGATTCAGTAGACTTATATCTTTTGGCATAGAACAAAGCCGGGAAACTAGAAAATATAAATATGCTGAGTAGGGTAGAGCTTATAAAAAGTACAGGCTTTGAAACTACAAAGAAGAGCATTAAGAAAATTAATGGATAACTCATAATGATCTTGAGAAACTGATTAATGAATAGAAGCCGGGATCCGATTTTTGAACCCTCCCTGAAATTAGTAAATACATATTTAGACATGGCAATATTCTCACGAACATTACTTCTGCCCCAGCGAATAAACATTTTATAAAGTCCGCTATATTGTTCAGGAACATTGGTATAAGCGTAGGCGTTTCGTTGAAACAATACATGATTCCCGCGTTTTAAGATCATATTGGTCATGGCTCTGTCTTCACCAATATCGGAGGCCTGTCCCATAAAGGTCTGGTTGATCCATTCCGGCAGACATTCAAAAACGGCTGTTCTGCGATAAGCTGCCAGCGCGCCCGGAGTACAAAGTACAGATTCCAAAGTGCTTTCTGCGGAACGCATAAATTCAAAACTCAGGACAAAGTTTACATTGAGCATTTTAGGAAGCAAAGCTTTCTGGTTGTTCAAAACCCTGATGTTTCCTGCAACCGCCCCACATTTTTCATTAAGTATGAAAGGACTAACCAAATTTCTTAAAGTATCTTCATTTACGACCGAATCACTATCAACAGTCACAAAAACTTCCCCTGTTCCCAAGTTAAATCCGCGGTATAAAGCATGGCGTTTTCCTTTATTTTCAGGCTGTTGATAAATAGCTACTCGATCGCCCAGAATTTTCTTCGCCTCCTTCATCCAGTGCCAGGTATCATCTTTACTACCATCATCTATGGCCAGTAATTGAAGTTTTTGCTCAGGATATTCACTTGCCGCAAGGCTCATTAAGGTAGCATAAACCTGCTTGCCCTCATTATAGGCCGGGACAATAACGGTACAGGAAGGCAGTTTTTCATCACTTACAGATTTAATAGGCTTATACCGAAAATAGAGATAGAGATTGTAAACAAAGAAACCTGCTCTATATACAAATAATGCACCTGCGATCATGGCAAAAATGAATCCCCAGGTAGTGCTCATCCTTTCCATATTATAGGCTGAAAAGTCGCTCTGTAGGTGGAATACCAAAAAAGCAGCTCCAATCATTAAAATAAATGTGCTGAGCAAAACAATGATACCCCAGATGTTTTTGGGATTTTTTATAGGTTGAAAATTTTTAGAAGGAATAGCTTCTGAAATATTTTTAGTTGAGTTATCAAAACCTGAATTCATATAATCGGATTAAATTCTTATTGAATATTCCTTTAGCAAGCCGTATGCCAGTGTTTATTAGCGTTGATTACTAGATGTTTTTAGAAAGTTGTCTAGCAAAACTGTGTAATATTTCGCCATTTATGTCGCTAATGGGAATTTATTCTCGGTATAATTATTCAATAGTGACAGTTCTAATAACTCCTAAAACTATTTGCTTTAAGGTCTTTCAAAATCTTTTAATTTTGGATTCTTTGGTGCGGTAACTTTATAATTCATTGTAAAAAAGTAGATTTTGTGAAGATCCAGAAAGACAAAAGTTTCCTTTCTTCCTTTAAGAGCATTAATCCTCAAAAGCTTAGTCACTAAATCCTATATTTCGATTAATATTCAGGTATTGAGTGGTCTGTTGTTTCTGTTTCTAAGGCAACTGTTATCTTTGTATAGACTTTTTCAGCTTACTATAAGAAAGAAAAAATATTAATATTTTAAGCCTTCCCCAATTTTTTAAGTATTTTTGCTATCAAATTCAGGTCGTTACCTCCCAAAATGCCAACCCTATTCCGCATGTAGATTGTAAAGACTTTTAAACATTTTACCATGAATAAGGTGCGGATCATAGGTATAGCTGCCACTATTAGCGGTGTTCTTATTGGATATTTTTTTAATCGAACAGAGGTTCATCTACTTTCGGGAATCCTTATCGGGCTCGGTATTGGATGGATTATATCCGGCAGGTTTATTGTAAATGGCGATACCGGATTCAGAAAATCGAGATTAAGGTAGAAAGAGGTTTCCAGTCCTGAAGACTGTATTTCAATTTAGGAGTGTAGTCAAAAGAAATTCATTGCTCATCCCGCTATCTTATTTTCTTCTTCTTTGATATCCTTAACGTAGTACATTTTTAAGATCCTTCCATTTTTGACTTCTACTTCCCCTCGATATTCACAATCAAATTTATCTTTGATGAGATCATAGGTATTTTCAGAAATATTAATTTTGCCAATGTCTGAATGAGATTCCATACGGGCGGCAATATTTACCGTATCGCCCCATATGTCGTACGCAAACTTTTTGGTGCCTACAACACCGGCCACTACTGGACCTGAATTTAATCCCACCCTAACATCAAAATTTGCGTCATCATAAAGAGAATTTTCTTTGGTCTCTTTTACAAACTGAGTCATCTCAAAAGCGGCCATTAAAATTTTGTAGGCGTGATCCTGATTGGGAAAGGGAAGACCACTTGCCGCCATATAGCTGTCTCCAATAGTCTTTATTTTTTCAATATCATATTTCTCCATGATTTTGTCGAATTGAGAGAAATAATAGTCTATGGTTTTTATAAGTCTTTCCGGGGGAAGGTTTTCTGCAATGAGCGTAAATCTTTTAAAATCTGCAAACAGAACCGTAACCGATTCAAATTTTTTAGCTCTAACCTTTCCATTTTTCTTTAATTCCCTGGCAGTTTCTTCAGGAAGGATATTCAGTAGTAAAAGTTCAGACCGGTTTTTCTCTTTTTCAATAATGGCACTGGTTCTCTTGATAAACCGGTTTCTACGATAAAGTCCGAAAGCCAGGAGACAAACCAGAAAAGAAGCAACGGCAATGGAGATTACCACCAATTGTTGATTTTCTCTCTGTGCACTTAGCAAATCTACTTCTATCTGCTTTTGTGCTACTTCATAATCTGCCCGGAGCCCGGCCATATTCTGAGCGGTAGAAACGTTGAGCACACTATCTCTATAAATAATATATTCTTTATAGAATTTATAAGCTTCAGGGATATTTCCGGTCTTTTCATAGATTTGCGCCAACCTTAAATTGGCTTCTCTGGTTTCATTTTTAAAGCCATAGGTTCTTGCCAAATCCCGACTTATGCTTGCAAATTCTATTGCAGTTGAGTCTTCATTTTTTTCTGTATAGATATCTGCCATTCCATTTAAAAATTCGCAAATCGGAGAATAATCTTCTGCTTTTTCCAGAGCCTGTATGGCTTGTTGAATATTTTTTTCAGCTTCTTCATTTCTGCCTAGTTTGGCATAAGCAAGCCCTAAAGTTCCCGAACAATACGCCAGGCCAAGATCAAAATTTATATTCTTAAAGATCTGTTCAGATTCTTCCAGATAGGATATGGCCATATCCATTTGATTATTCTTAAGATATCCATCCCCTGCATTGAAGATTACTGAACCAAGCGTGAGGGAATCCTTTGTTTTTCTGAAAATTTCAATTGCTTCATTATAATAATTTAATGATCTCTGGTGGTTTTTAGTTAGGGAGTACACATCGCCAAGAGTGACTTTTATTAATCCCAGCTCTTTTTCATTTTTAGCTACTGAAGCTGCCTGAAAATAGCTTTCCAGAGCCTCAGTAAAATCACCTCGTGAAGCCAGCGCATTGCCTTTTTGTAAATATCCTGTATAGAAATAGCTTTGGGAATTCCTTTTTTTGGCAATCTCTAAAAGCTCCTCAGAAAATTTTAATTTCATATAAGGTGCTATTGAATTTTCTGAAAGGTCCTTTAGAATTTCTAAATTCTGTCTTGCTCTACTGCTGGAATTGTAGATTTTTTCAAGGCTGTCTGCTTTTGTTTGATTCTGTGAAAAACCTTTATTTACTGAATTGACAAGAAACAGTAACAGAAATAAAAATGTCCTGTATTTCAGCAAATGAATACGCATATTGTTTAAGTGGATATAAAATGATTAATCCTGTGCTATTAGTTTGAGCTTGGGATCTATGGAATAACTTGTCCAGGTCCTGGAACCGCGCTTTCTTACCTCAAAATTTAAAGTATATTTTTCCTCATTTCCGGGTTCCCCATTTTGTACTCTTCCTACAATAACACCGGTGCCATTTTGCTCACTTATTCTCCCCGTTCCCAGTAGTTTAATTCCATTGTCGTGCTTAAATAATTTTATCCTTACCAGTCCTCCACTACCGGGTGTAGAATTACCTTGCCAGATTATTATATCGCCCATTTTCACATCAAGTGTGAAATCTTTATTTTTCGTTTCTGGTGGCTGTCCAAATGTAGCAGTGCTATCAACATTATTCTCATTGATATTTTCAGTATCAACTTCAAGTTTTATCATTTTTTGATTCTGAGAGTGGGAATCCGCGCTAAATAATAATGCACCAATAAAAAGAAGGACAATTGTAGCTTTAATTTTCATAATTATAATTTTGGTTAGTTTATAAGTAGATAAAATAAAGCTATTACTTAATTCAAAGTTGTGAGTGGGGAATGCCAGAACATAAAATTACTTATATCAGGCTTTGCTAAGATAGTAAATAATTTTAACCAACTGTAAATTAGATGTTTGTATTTAGATAGCTAGAAAAAAGCATAAAAATTTAATCGGTATTAGCTTAGATTGAAGGTTTAAGAGCTATTCAGTTTAATTCATCCTGATATTTCTATTTTTGCAAATATTAGGAATATCAATAAGTTTGATTTTGGCCGGACTCATTAAATTTTTCAGGAACAATACCAGAGAAGTGGGTTTTGGATGGATGCTTACGTTTCTCTCCAGTTTCGGGCAAACCTTTCTTATTTCCATCTACGTTCCTGAGATATTAAAGACCTTTGCTATTTCTAATGGTTTATTCGGTAGTATCTATGCCATTGCTACGGTCACTTCTTCAGTAATTATGCTTTCGGTAGGACATATGATAGATCATAAGCCAGTAAAAAAAATAACGGCACTTACTGTAGCCGGACTTGCGGTGTCTTCTTTTCTACTGGGAATTTCTCATTTGAGTATTGCGATTCTCATCATTGCCCTTATCGGATTAAGATTGACCGGCCAGGGACTAATGAGTCATATTAGCTTAACCGTTATGTCCCGGCATTATGAATTAGACCGGGGAAAAGCCTTAAGTATCGCGTCCCTTGGCTATGCCATTGGGGAGGCTATCTTTCCAATTTGTATTTCAAGCCTTATACTTTGGTATGATTATGAGATCGCAGCGATGGCCAGTGCAGCCTTCCTGTTTTTATATTTGATCAGATTATATTTTTCAGATCTTACCCATTTTGATAAAGGTCTCGAATTGGCAACAAAGCCTTCTGCTAAATCTTTGATGAAGGAATATAAAAGTCTCCTGAAGAAGAAGGCATTTTATATTCTTATGCCGGTAAGTTTTGCCCTTAGTTTTACGATCACCGCAGTATTTTTTTACCAGTATGTTATAGTTGAAGATAATGGCTGGTCTGTTTCGCTTTATGCCAGTTTTTTTACCGTTTACGCCTTAACAAGGGTGGTGTTTTCAATTTACGGCGGTGTACTTGTGGATAAATATACCGGAAAACAAATGTTTCGCTTCTACCTGATCCCATTTACATTAGGATTACTTCCTTTTGCCTTTTCTGATAGTATTTTTGGAGCCCTGGTTTTTCTGATTCTTGCGGGCATTAGTGTTGGGATGGCTGGTACCGTGAAATCCGCAGTTCTGGCTGAAGTCTTCGGAACAGAAAAATTAGGAACCATAAGAAGTGTTTTTACCATGTTTATGGTGTTAAGTACTGCTTTGGGACCTCTGATTTTTGGAACACTGATGGATATGGGAACAGAATTTGGTTCTATATTATTGGTTACTGCCATAATTCTGGGACTTATTATTCTTAATGCCCAGCGTATTAGACGTATCTAAACTCTAGATTATCTTCTCCCTTTGTTTTCATATGAAAATTTAAAGTAATTGATAATCAAATTATTATGAAATTTTGTTTGGAAAATCCGTAACTTATTGAGTGTATAAACCTTTAAATCAATAAGTTATGTTTATTGGAAAATTTTATAAAATAAGTATGTTGCTGTTAATTTTAATGAGCTTCTTTTCATTCGGATTAAATGCTCAGGTAAGAAAGGAACTGAAAATGACAAAAGCCGAAAAGGTTAAAACTTATGATGAAGTGGTTTCAGATCTACAAAAGAATAATAAAGAAGCAGCAAAACAGTTGGTAAGCTGGAAGACCGCAAAAAATTTCTTGTTAACTAAAGAAGGAAATTTCATTCCATATTATCCGTCCGGAAGTGGGATTAATCAGTCAGATAACCAGGTTTTATCTGCTACTCCGGTAAATTGTGCAAAAATTCCCTGTCCCGATATTTTTAAACCTGATGTCGTCTGCTGGGAATGTCACTGAATTATAAAGTGGCGAAGTACTTTTTCCAAGTTATGATGCTTCGTGATGTCCGTTATTGATTTCATTCAGTTTTATACTAATAATATAAAGATAGCCACCCTGAATTTTCATGAGTGACTATCTTTCCCTACTGTAATCGTTATTCCTTAAAATGAATTCAATGCATTTTTAGATTGAAAGGTTTCTTTGTTGAATTTGAACTTTATAACAATTTCATGTGATCCATTATGATATTCAGCAAAATCGTTCGTAGCAAAGTCATACGAATACCCTAAGAATAATCCTTCCAGTATCTGAAATCCTGCATTCCCAATCATAGCTTCATCATACCTGTAACCCAGGCCAAGACTTAGCCTGTCAAACAATAAAAAGTTTGCATTGGCATTTAAGGTGATTGGATTTCCCTGAATCACATTAGCCAGAATTGAAGGGCGAAAAGTAAGTGTCCTGTTTAGATCGAATTGATAACCTGCCAGTATATTATATTGAATTTTATCAGCTACGACGTTACGAACTTCCTCATCATAAAAATCCTGCTTAAAAAAATTTGGAACTGAAATACCTGCGTACCAACTCTCTGATGAAACCATCAAACCAGCTCCTACTTTGGCGTAAAATTCATTACTTATATTATTTCTAGCTATATCACCTGGGTTTTCAAAATTTCCTTTGTTGAAATCAATATCTAATAAAGCTCCTCCGCCATTGATTCCCAGAGATATAATAGTGTTTTCACTAAGAGAAATGTTATAAGCATAAACTGCCGCAAAAGATTTGTAAGATGCCGGCCCAATCTTATCATTTACCAGATTTAGGCCAAGACCCATTTTGTTGTTTGAAAGGGATGTTCCGTAAGACAGCCATTGGGATTCTGGGGCACCGTTTATCCCGGTCCACTGACTTCGAAACATCCCTGTAATATTGCTATTTTCCAGTGTGCCTACATACGCAGGATTCACGTGCTGGAGATTGTACATATAGTTTGAATATTGAGGTTCTACCTGCGCATTCATTGCGTAAAAATTTAAAATGAACAGGCCTATGATTAAGTGTTTTATATACAGTGATTTCATAATTTTCATTTTATCTTATTACTTGAATCCATCCTTCCATAAGCGGGGAGCCATCTCCCAGATCTAGAATATAGAAGTAAGTTCCATTCGGTATCTTTTTGTTATCTCCAACCGAAAATCCGGTATTAGAGGTTCCATTCCACGTATTATTGTAGCCAGAGGTTTCAAAGACCTTATTACCGTGACGATTAAAAATCTTAAGGTTATTCTTTGGAAAGTTTTGGATACAGTTGATTGCAAACAAATCATTCATACCATCTCCGTTTGGAGAGAACTGATTGAAAACTCTAATGCAAAGAGGGTCTAATTGAACAATAGACATATTATCACTCTCCTTTTCATCATTTGGAGTAGAATTTCTGAGGAAAGCCATGTTTTCATAAATACCATTTTCCAATATTTCCAGCTTTACCACCAATTCAGCCATGGAATTCATTTCCAGGGTATCTATTTTCCATTCTCCCGTTATATGGTTATAAGTTCCATGAGTGGCGAGACTTTCAAGATGTTTAAATCCGCTTTGAATATTCTCCTGAATAATAATATTACTGGCATCCAACTCTCCGTTATTAGCAACTTTAATAGTAAATGTGACCATTTGACCAATTGCTGGCGTCATAAGATCTACTGTTTTTAACACAGTAAGATTTGCGAACTTATCGCAATTCTCGTTATCAGGATTTGGATCGCAAGGATCTAATGGATCAGAACCACCATCCACTTCATCTCCATCATTGATTCCATCATCATCAGTATCAGGATCGTTTGGATCGGTTCCAATATCATTTTCATCCTCATCATCAATCCCGTCATTATCCTGGTCGTTGTCTTCAGACTCACAGTTTTCATTATCCGGGTTGGGGTCACAAGGATCTAGCGGATCAGAACCACCGTCTACTTCATCACCGTCATCAATTCCATCATCATCAGTATCAGGATCGTTTGGATCGGTTCCAATATCGTTTTCATCCTCATCATCAATCCCGTCATTATCCTGGTCGTTGTCTTCAGACTCACAATTTTCATTATCTGGATTAGGATCGCAAGGATCTAACGGATTGGATCCGCTATTTACCTCATCACCATCATTGATTCCGTCCCCATCGGTATCTGGATTCGTAGGATCGGTATTAAGGTCGTTTTCCTCATCATTTGTAAGTCCGTCTTTATCCTGATCACAAGGTCCAGCAGTTGGATCCGGATCGCAAGGATCTAATGGGTCTGAACCATTATCAACCTCGTTACCATCATTAATTCCATCACCATCGGTATCCGGATCATTCGGATCTGTTCCGATATTGTCTTCCTCGTCATCATTTAAACCATCGCCATCTGAATCATTCGGAGTAATTTCACAATTTTCATTATCGGGATTTGGGTCACAAGGATCTAGCGGATCTGAACCACCATCAACTTCATCACCGTCATCAATTCCATCATCATCAGTATCAGGATTCGTAGGATCGGTATTGATGTTATTTTCTTCATCATTTGTAAGTCCGTCATTATCCTGATCACAAGGACCTGCAGTTGGATCTGGATCGCAAGGATTTAACGGATCTGAACCACCATCCACTTCATCGCCGTCATTAATTCCATCTCCATCAGTATCTGGATTCGTAGGATCGGTATTAAGGTCGTTTTCTTCATCATTGGTAAGTCCGTCGTTATCCTGGTCACAAGGTCCGGCAGTTGGATTAGGATCACAAGGATCAAGCGGATCGGATCCACCATCAACTTCATCGCCGTCATTAATTCCATCATCATCAGTATCAGGATCGTTTGGATCGGTTCCAATATCGTTTTCATCCTCATCATCAATCCCGTCATTATCCTGGTCGTTGTCTTCAGACTCACAGTTTTCATTATCCGGATTTGGATCACAAGGATCAAGCGGATCAGAACCACCATCCACTTCATCACCGTCATTAATTCCGTCCCCATCGGTATCCGGATCATGTGGATCTGTCCCGATAGTATCTTCCTCGTCATCAGTTAAGCCATCGCCATCTGAATCATTCGGAGTAATTTCACAATTTTCATTATCGGGATTAGGATCGCAAGAATCTAACGGATCTGAACCACCATCAACTTCATCCCCGTCATTAATTCCATCCCCGTCGGTATCTGGATTCGTAGGATCGGTATTGATGTTATTTTCTTCATCATTTGTAAGTCCGTCATTATCCTGATCACAAGGACCTGCTGTTGGGTCTGGGTCACAAGGATCTAATGGATCGGAACCTCCTTCAATTTCATCCCCATCATTGATTCCATCGCCGTCGGTATCCGGATTCGTAGGATCGGTATTGATGTTATTTTCTTCATCATTTGTAAGTCCGTCATTATCCTGGTCACAAGGACCTGCAGTTGGATCCGGATCACAAGGATCTAATGGGTCTGAACCATTATCAACCTCGTTACCATCATTAATTCCATCGCCGTCGGTATCTGGATTGGTAGGATCGGTATTGATATCATTTTCCTTATCATTGGTGAGTCCATCATCATCCTGGTCACAAGGGCCTGTAGTTGGATCCGGATCGCAAGGATCTAATGGATCTGAACCACCATCCACTTCATCTCCATCATTGATTCCATCATCATCAGTATCAGGATCGTTTGGATCGGTTCCAATATCATTTTCATCCTCATCATCAATCCCGTCATTATCCTGGTCGTTGTCTTCAGACTCACAGTTTTCATTATCCGGATTTGGGTCACAAGGATCTAACGGATCTGAACCACCATCAACTTCATCCCCGTCATTAATTCCATCCCCGTCGGTATCTGGATTCGTAGGATCGGTATTGATGTTATTTTCTTCATCATTTGTAAGTCCGTCATTATCCTGATCACAAGGACCTGCAGTTGGATCTGGATCGCAGGGATCTAATGGATCTGAACCACCATCAACTTCATCCCCATCATTAATTCCATCCCCGTCGGTATCTGGATTCGTAGGATCGGTATTGATGTTATTTTCTTCATCATTGGTGAGTCCGTCATTATCCTGATCACAAGGTCCAGCAGTTGGATCTGGATCGCAAGGATCTAATGGGTCTGAGTCTCCATCAACTTCATCACCGTCATTAATTCCATCTCCATCGGTATCCGGGTTATTTGGATCTGTTCCGATATTGTCTTCCTCGTCATCATTTAAGCCATCGCCATCAGAATCATTCGGAGTAATTTCACAATTTTCATTATCCGGATTAGGATCACAAGGATCAAGCGGATCGGATCCACCATCAACTTCATCACCGTCATTGATTCCATCGCCGTCGGTATCCGGATTCGTAGGATCGGTATTGATGTTATTTTCTTCATCATTGGTGAGTCCGTCGTTATCCTGATCACAAGGACCTGCAGTTGGATCCGGATCACAAGGATCTAATGGATCTGAACCATCATCTACTTCATCACCATCATTAATTCCGTCGCCATCGGTATCTGGATTCGTAGGATCGGTATTGATGTTATTTTCTTCATCATTGGTGAGTCCGTCGTTATCCTGATCGCAAGGACCTGCAGTTGGATCCGGATCACAAGGATCAAGCGGATCGGATCCACCCTCAACTTCATCACCGTCATTGATTCCATCGCCATCGGTATCCGGGTCATTCGGATCTGTGCCGATATTGTCTTCCTCTTCATTGGTAAGTCCATCATTATCATTATCCTGATTTCCTACGCATTCGCTAGTTAGAATGTTTACGTCATGAATATCTATGGATTGTTCAAGGGAAATATCTAAAAGAGCACTAAGACTTACTTCTACGCGATTGAAATCTGAGGGAGGGTCTATAGTAAGCGTGATTATTTCATTATTCTGAAGACTTGTAAGAAGAGCTACATCCAAAAGATCATTGGCTGAAGTAGTAAATTCGTTACTACCGTTTAAGGATGCAGAAAACTCTAGATTTTGTAAAACCCCTACTGAAACCAAAGAGCCATCCATCTTAAAGCTAATACTGAACTGATCATTTTCGGAATTATTCTCCAGATAAAAAAGCTGAGAAATTCTAGAAGCGACTCCGGCAGTTCCAAGACTTATCTGCGAAAATGAATTAAGGTTTTCATCAATAGCGAAATCTGGATTTTTAATTCCTGCATTGCCAAGATCTAAAACATCCAGGTTAATACCAGAAGCATCTCCAGAGGTAAAATTTGGTTTGTAGCATTCTGGGGCACTCTGTATATCATACAATGAATAATATACATCCATAGAATTTTCATTGCTTAAACCCAGGATTCCTGCGGTAATATCTTCAATACGAATCCTGTTATATTCAGAATTTGGAGTTACTGCAGCATAAAAATTCCCTTCGCTGTCACTAACAATTTTAAAATCATTGCTACTCTCGAAAGAATCTGTAGCGTAGGTTGCTAATACACTGTTATTAAACTTAGGTTGAATCTCAAAATAATGATTGCCTAGTATTAGAGTACTGGTAACATCAATGATTAACTCGCCTAAACTTCCCTGTAATAAAGAGTTAAGGATGTCATCTTGAAAATCTAAACGAATGTAAGAAGTTGTTCCTGAGGAGAGCGTTTCGGGATAACCCAATTCAAGGATCCCCGTTTCTGAACCAATACCCAATGCGATTCCTGCATCGGAATTTAACCTGGCGTAAGTCTCATTAAAATTTACAGCATTTTCAGGGTTGGTGACATTATCACTTGTAATAACAGAATTCGCAACCTCTTGTCCGTTTATTTCAAGAGTCGAGGTGAAAAAAGCGATAATTGACAACACAAAACAAAGCTGTCGAAAAGTAATTTTCAACATAAGTTCGAGATTTAAATGTTAGACATTTTATCTCAATCCAGTAGGGTAAACTGAGAACTTAATAGTTACTTTAATTTAAAAGTCACTATACAACGATTTGTTTGTTTGATTTTTTTGAAGGTAATAAAAATACTACAAAATATTCATTTGTATTAATCATATAATGTTAAAAATATGAGAAAAATATATAAAAAATCCATTAAATAGACGTAATACTCTAGTTTTAGGAAATTATGGGTATTATTTCATAAAAAATAGATGTAAATATATTGTGTATTTTATCGTCAAATAATGCTGTTTATGAAATTTTGGATTTAAAAATGGTAACTCTGGTACAGCTTATTCAAAGTATCGGTATCAGCAGAATTTATATGGGTGATTTTTTGCGCCATGGTCTTTAATCTGATAAAAATTTTCAAAAGGGATCCAGCTACCTAAATTTTGGTTAATCCCACTTCATCTTCTGTAAACGTACTGCATTCAATATTGCCAGCAAAGCCACACCAACATCCGCAAAAACAGCTTCCCACATCGTGGCGAGGCCACCTGCACCTAGGATAAGTACAATGATTTTCACCCCAAACGCCAGTCCAATATTCTGCCAAACAATACGTCTGGTGGAGCGACCAATTTTTATAGCCCTTGCAATCTTACTTGGTTGATCGGTCTGGATAATAACATCCGCCGTTTCAATGGCGACATCACTTCCTAAACCACCCATTGCGATACCTACATCACTTGCTGCCAGTACTGGCGCATCGTTGATCCCATCGCCAATAAAGGCGACTTGCGTATCCAGCTGTTTTTTGAGCTCTTCGACCTCGTTCAGCTTATCTTCTGGTAATAACCCACCTTTTGCCCAATCTATTCCCAGTTCCTTTGATACTTGTTGCGTAATGGAATCTTTATCACCTGAGAGCATGATAATTTTGGAAATTCCCGATTTCCTAATTTGTTCAATCGCCTGATGGGCATCCTCTTTCAATTCATCAGCAATGGTTACGTAGCCGGCAAATTTCCCATCAATAGATACCATCACGATAGATTCAACAATATCGCTAGTTTCTTTGGAAACTTCTATACTGTTTGCGGTTATTAATGCTTTATTCCCAACCAGGACAGTTTTTTTGTTTACAGTTCCTTTTAGACCTTTTCCGGCAATTTCAGAAACCTCATTTGCATCAAAATCGGCTCCTTTAGCTTTATACTCCAAAATCGCTTTAGCAATGGGATGGGTAGATTGTTCTTCCATCGCCATTAAATATTGCATAAATTCCGCTTCAGAAAAAGCCTGATTCTTGACCACTACTTCTTTGATCTTAAAAACCCCTTTGGTGACCGTTCCTGTTTTGTCCATTACTACGGTATTCACTTTGGTCATGGCATCCAGGAAGGAAGCACCTTTGAACAGAATTCCATTTCGAGAGGCAGCGCCCAATCCGCCAAAATATCCGAGGGGAATAGAAATAACCAGCGCACAGGGACAGGAAATTACCAGGAATATAAGAGCTCTATATAGCCAGTCTTCAAAAACATAATTTTCAACAAAGAAATAAGGGAGGAAGGTCAAACCAATGGCAAGAAAAACAACGATAGGTGTATAGATCCTGGCGAATTTCCTAATAAATAATTCGGTTTTGGATTTACGGGCGGTGGCATTCTGCACCATATCCAGAATCCGGGCAATAGAGCTATCTTTAAATTCTTTGGTAGTTTCAATTTCAATAACGCCATCCAGATTAATGCTTCCCGCAAAAACTTTGTCACCTTTGGCAATAGTATCGGGTTTGCTTTCACCGGTTAAGGCGGCGGTATTAAAAGAACCTTTTTCAGAAAGCAATATTCCATCAAGGGGCACTTTTTCCCCCACCCGAACCTGGATTTTCTCGCCAATCTCCACGGTTTCAGGATTTACCGAAACATAATCTTCATCCCGATATACCAGGGCTTCATTAGGACGAACGTCCAACAGGGCTTTAATATTTCCCTTGGCGCGATTTACCGCGGCATTCTGAAACAATTCACCCACCGCATAAAAGAGCATTACGGCCACGCCTTCGGGATATTCGCCTATGGCAAAAGCCCCTAGGGTGGCTATGGACATTAATAGGAATTCCGTGAAGAAATCACCATTCCTAATACTGTTCCATCCTTCCCTGATTACCGGGAAACCCACCGGGATGTATGCCACAACATACCATATAATGCGGACCCAACCCTTGAAAAATGGAAAAGCATCAAAGTAATCGATGGCAATTCCCACAATCAGCATTACAAAGCTGAAAATAGCTGGTAAATAGGTCCTAAATTTGGATAACTCTTCCGGGCTGGTATGGTTGTGACCATCGTTGTGAGTGTGCTCTCCTGAATGTTCTTCGGTAGTGATGTCCCGTAGGTTGAGTTTTTTCTTTTTCATTTTTTTATCCTTGATTATCGTTAAGGCTACAGGTTTCCTCGTCCAATTCGGTTTCAATGGTATAATGATCAAAATTATAGTCTTTCAAAATATTCCGAATCTTTTCTTTTATGGTGATTATCTGGCCGAGTTCCTTAATATTATTCAATTTAATATGGCTGGTAAAAACATGGTGCTCTCCTTCTAAAGACCATAGATGTGTATGATGTAGGGAACTAACATTTTCAATTTCCCTGATTTTTGATTTTATTTCATCAAGATCAATATCCTTGGGAACACCTTGTAAAAAAACAAACAGCGTATCTTTTAATCTTATTATGACGTTGTAAAGGATATACAATGTGATTAATAATGACAGTGCAGGGTCGAGATAATGAATATCTTTAAAGTACAATACAATGGCAACTATTAAAACGGCCACCCAGCCCAGAACATCTTCCAGTAAGTGCCAGGACACCACTTTTTCGTTCATAGATTTCCCACCACTCAATTTGTAGGCGGCATAACCATTAACGGCCACACCGACAATGGCAAAAATGATCATTCCCTGCGCATCAGAATGTTGAGGCTCTAAAATCCTGCCCACCGCTTCATAAATAACATACACAGAACCGGCGATAAGTACCACACTATTGATAAGTGCCCCCAAAAGCGAAAACCTACGATAGCCAAAAGAGAATTGTGCATTGGCACCTTGTTTGGATTTTTTGTCCAGATACCACGATGTTCCCAGGGAAAGGCTGTCTCCCAGATCGTGGACGGCATCAGAAATTATGGCGATACTGTTAACATACATACCGCCAATAAATTCCAGGATGGTAAATGCCAGATTGAGAAAAAATGCCAGTTTCAGGTTTTTACCAGATTGCTTATGTGAATGCTCGTGTGCCATCTACAACTGAATCCATTTCTTTGCCCGCTCTTTTTCTTCTATTTCGAAGAACTTTATATCGGCATTGGTAAAGGGTTTCATTAATTGTGTCATCCAATCCTGCCATTCGGAATCTCCAACCATGGCAATTTTTTCATAATCGCTGGCGTGTTTGGAATCCATTTTTAAATCTTCCCAGAAGCCTTTTGCACTCCATCCATCAAAATCGTTCATTTCAAAATACCACCTAAGTTTATTGTTCGTCTCAAGGATTTCGTGGATTTTCGCATGCAATAATTCTATTTCTTCTTCGGAAAGCTTACCATCTATGACCGTGGCCAAAAGCTTGTCTTGTTTTAAATCAATAAACTGTAACACTTAATCTTTTTTTTAAATTGATTATAAAATAATTAAAATCACGATGTAACCGCAGTGCATTTATTGGCCGCTACATTTCTCGCATATACCTTTCACCACCAAATTCGCATCTTCTGCGATATAGGCACTAGGCAGATTTATATTTGGTATTTTTTGCTCAGTCAAACATATTGTTTCATCACAATTACTACAGTGAAAATGCAAATGCAAATCATGATTAAGTTCACAATTACAGCCCGCCTCACATAAGGCGTATTTTGAAATATTGGTGCCGTCATCTATCTGATGTACAATCCCGTTTTCTTCAAAGGTTTTAATGGTACGATATAATGTGGTACGTTCCGCTTTTGAGAAAGCATTCTCAATATCAGATAAGGCGACTGCGATCTCCTTTTCAGCCATAAATTTATAGATGAGGATACGCATTGCCGTTGGGCGTACATTTCTGTCTTGTAATGTTTTTTCTATTTCGGTCATCATTTTTATAAATCTTTGTTGCGGCTACATGTAAATTAACTTGGCGGTGGACCTTTTGTAAATCTAATGACCATGCCCTCCTTCTCCTTTTTGCATTTCTGCCATAAGATAATAGGCATTGTTATAAGCAATTTCTGTATCCTTCGGAATGTTTCTTAACAGATCTACCTGGATCCAACCGGAATCTTCGGTGCCTGTCTTTACTTCAACCGGTTTAAAGCTCCAGTCTTTTCCTTCTGCTTCTACCGTAAAAATAAAATATTTGCCATTGTTGCGTACCACGGCATCTTCCGGTAAAGCAGTGATCTTGTTATCCTCCACCAGAATACGTCCTCTAACGTACATTCCCGGAATAAGGTTTTCGGGTTTGTTGTTGATCTCTGCATGGGCATGCAGGGCTTTAGGATCGTCTTCAAAAGTTTTACTTATCGATAAAATTCTGGCTGTCAATTCGGTTCCCGGAAGGGATTCCACGGTAAACTTAACCGTTTGTCCCTGTTGTACCCTGGAAACATCTTTTTCAAATACCATTAGATCTACGTGCACATGATGTGTGTTCACGATCTCAAAAAGACTGGTTTGAGCTTCTACAAACTGCCCAGTTTTTACATTTACCTTTTGAACCGCACCTTCTATAGGACTTACTAAAGGAACGTTTCTTTGTATGTTTCCATCTAAAATTGTGGAGGGATTAAGATTTAAGATTTCCACCTGTGATCTCAGACCTCTATATCTTCCCTGCGCACTTTTTAAAGCGGCTTCAGATCTTTGAAATAATTCTCCCGAACCAACACCGGCATTATACAATTTTTCCTGTCGGTTAAATTCCTTTTCCTTTAATTCAAAATCATTGTAAGCATTTAGAAAATCACTTTGTAGTTTGATAATATCAGGATGGGTTATATAGGCAAGCACTTGTCCTTTCTTTACATCTTCACCCTCTATTACCAGGATCCTGGTAATATTTGCACCAAAAACTGTGGTGACACGAGCTTCACTTTGTGGTGGAACTTCCAGCTCACCATTAACTTCTACGTAGCCGCTCATCACCCTTTTTGTAAGAGTGTCTTTTTTAATTCCCAGTGCATCAAACTGCGCCTGATTCAACATCACTTCCTGAACAGGAGCTTTTGAAATTGTATCGTTCTGTATAGAAGCCGTTTTAATGTCCTCAGCTTCTTTTTTATCCCCGCACGAGAAGAAAATCCAGAGCGGAAGTGTAAGTAATATTATCCTTTTTATTTTCATTTTGGTCTATTTATTATTTTGAAAGTATTCCAGTTCAGCAAGGGCCAGCCCGTAATTTTTCAGGGCTTCCAGGGCATTTAATTCAGTTTGTAAGGCGGTATCGAGATTTTGGATCAAAAGCACATAAGAAATAGCTCCTTCATTAAAGGCGAGAAGTGAAGCATTTATCTGCTCTTCAACCAGAGAAAGCCCTTTATCCCGATAATAGCTCCAGGATTCTTTCCATTTATTATAGTTCTGAACCGCTACAGAATAGGAGCTTTCCATCCTTTTTTTCTGGTACTCCATTTCTTTTTCAGCTATTTGTTTATCGAATTTTGAAGTTTTTACTGGAGCATATGCATCCCCTGAAAGAATGGGAATTGAAATTCCTGCCTGAAAACTTCTAAAACCTGAATTGTTATTAACCTCCTGAATTCCGTATTGCACATTAAGATCTGGTAAAAATTCAGCTATGGCCGTGGAACGTTCGGCTTCAGTAACCCGTATTTTTTGTTCGGAAACAGCCAAAACCGGATGATCACTCAGCTTATTTTTATCAACTACAAGCAATTCTTTTTCCTCAAAATTTGCTTTATTGGGAACAGTAAATTTTTCTAAATCTGCAAACCAGAGATTGAGGTGCTCGATTTCAGAATAATATTCCATTTGAGCCTGGTTCATTTGCAGGTTTACCTCTTTCACTTTATTGGTCGCGGTCAATCGCTCCAGATTTGAGATCGCTTCCACTTCATACCTTAGGTCTACGGCTTTCTGAAATTGCTGATAAACCGAATCTAGCCGTTGTAACAGCAAGTACTTACGTTTGGCAGTATAAGCATTGTTCCAGGCGATTTGCACCTGTCTCGTTACTTCCATTCTGGAAAGATCAAAGGCAGATTCAGCCAGGTGAACTTTTTCCTTCTGAAGTTTTGATTTTGGCGCGATCCCGAAAATATCGATTCCCTGTTGCTGAAATCCGACTTTGGTATAAATACCCACATCATCATTGAGTTCCTCGCCGCCGGTAAATATCTGGGTTTTCCCAAGGTCCCAGGCACTAATTTTATTGGCCTTTTGCCGTTCTATTTCCAGTCTTTTCTTCTGAAGCAGGGGATAGGCTTCCAGTGCTTTTTTTACAGCTTCCTGTTGATCTATCTCCGTACTTTCTGAGAATTCCTGGGCCATAGATTTATTCGGAATAAACAAACAGAAAATGATCACTGCTCCGGCAAGTACAGGTTTTTTAATTTTCACTTTTCCAGATTTTTCTTCTGTCCACTTATACAGAATTGGTAAAATTATCAGGGTTAAAATTGTGGCGGTGATCAAGCCTCCAATTACTACGGTCGCTAAGGGTCTTTGAACCTCTGCGCCTGCAGATCCTGATACTGCCATGGGTAGAAATCCCAGAACATCGGTAAGGGCCGTAAGCATAATGGGTCTTATTCTTCTTTTGGTTCCCAAACGTATCCTTTCTCCCAGATCATGAACCCCATCTGCTTTCAATTCGTTTAATCCACTTATTAGAACAAGTCCGTTTAAAACTGCGACTCCAAAAAGCACAATAAAGCCAACGCCGGCAGAAATACTAAAAGGCATTCCGCGTAGCCAGAGGGCGAATACACCGCCAATGGCCGCCAAAGGAATGGCCATGTAGATCATGGTGGTTTGTTTAAATGATTTTAAGGCGAAATAGATAAAAATGAATATAAGCAGAAGCGCGATGGGTACTACCAGTTGCAAACGTTTGCTGGCCCTTTCAAAATTCTCGAAAGCTCCACCATATCTAATATAATAACCCGGTGGCAATTGCAGTTCTGCATCCAGTTTTTCCTGAATGTCTTCCACTACAGATTTTACATCGCGATCGCGAATATTCACCCCTACATAAGTTCTTCTCTGGGTATTGTCCCGACTAATCTGCATGGGCCCGGGCAGGTAACTTATCTCTGCTACCTCTTTAAGTGGGATTTGACTTCCTGAAGGCAGGCTCACATACAAATTTCGAATATTACTGATGTCCTTCCGCTGGGTTTCGGTAAGTCTTACCACGAGATCAAATTTCTTTTCGCCGTCAAAGATCACCCCGGCTTTACCACCGGCAAAAGCGGACTGGATCAATGAATTCAGTTCGTTTACATTCAGGCCGTACTGGGCCAGTTTATTCCGGTTATAATCTACAGTGATCTGCGGAAGTCCCACCGTTGCTTCCACCTTCATATCGCCAACACCTTCAACCTGACTAATGAGATTTCCCATTTCGTTGGCCTTTTCAGCAAGGACATTAAGATCTTCTCCATAAAGTTTTACGGCGATATCTTCCCGCACGCCAGTAAGCAATTCATTAAATCGCATTTCCACCGGTTGCGTAAACTCATAGCTCACGCCGGGAATCGCGCCCAAAGTCTCTTTGATCTTAGCAATAAGTTCATCCTTTGTTTCCGCGGAAACCCATTCAGACTTTGGTTTCAGAATAATAAAACTGTCGCCAATATCCATGGGCATGGGATCTGTAGGTACATCTGAAACTCCAAAACGGGTGACCACCTGTTCAATTTCAGGATATTCATCCAGTAAAAGCGCTTCGATCTTAGTGGAGGTTTTTATGCCTTCCTTTAAAGAACTACCGGGTTTCTGAATAATGTGAAAGGCAATATCCCCTTCATCCAGCTGCGGAATAAATTCCCCGCCCATACGCGTGAACAAGACTATACTTACCAGTAATAAGCCTAAAGCTGAAGCAAGCAATATCTTTGCGTGGCCTAAAGACCATTTCAGAATAGGTTCATATTTATCCTGAAGCCAGTAAATGGCTTTATCTCCCCAGGATTTTTTAGCTTTTTTACTTTCTTTTAAAAACACCGCCGAAAGCATGGGAACATAGGTAAGACAAAGGATCATGGCCCCGATCATGGCGAAAATAAAGGTAAGCGCCATAGGTCGGAACATCTTACCTTCAACACCTTCCAGTGCCAGGATAGGTAGAAAAACAATCAAAATAATCAACTGACCAAAAAATGCCGAGTTCATCATTTTTTTGGAAGAGGAAGCCGCGATCTTATCCCGTTCTTTCTGGTCGATCTTCTTACTCGTCTTCATTTTCTGAGAAATAATAAAAACGGTACTCTCCACAATGATAACCGCTCCATCTACGATGATCCCAAAATCTATCGCACCCAGGCTCATGAGGTTGGCCCAGACATCGAAAATATTCATCATGATAAAAGCGAATAACAGGGATAACGGGATTGTGGAAGCGACAATTAATCCGCCACGCCAGTTTCCAAGCAGGATGATCAGGACAAAAATCACGATCAGTCCTCCTTCTATTAAATTCTGCGTGACCGTGGAGGTGGTTTCAGAAATAAGTTCGCTTCTATCCAGGAAAGGTTCAATAGAAACTCCATCTGGCAAGGATTTCTGAATTTGCGTGATCCTGTCTTTTACATTCTCAACAACTTCATTAGAATTAGCGCCCTTCAGCATCATCACCATCCCGCCAACGGTTTCTCCCTGTCCGTTTTTAGTTAAAGCTCCGTATCTCACGGCACTCCCAATTTTCACTTCCGCGATATTATCTATGGTGATAGGAATCCCTTCGGAATTCTTAATCACGATATTCTTAATATCAGAGATACTTCTTGCGAGACCTTCCCCGCGAATAAAATTCGCCTGGTGATTCTTTTCGATATAAGCGCCACCGGTATTTTGATTATTTTTTTCAAGGGCAGTAAAGACATCTGAAATCGTCAGGCCAATAGCCCTCAACTCTTCAGTATTTACGGCAACTTCAAACTGCTTGATCCTGCCTCCAACGCCGTTTACCTCAACCACTCCCGGCACCATGGCCATTTGTCGTTTTACGATCCAATCCTGAATGGTCCTTAATTCGGTTGGGGAATATTCATCTTTATATTCCTCTTCTACTTTCAGCGTATACTGAAATATTTCGCCAAGGCCTGTAGAAATGGGTCCCATAGATGGCTGCCCGAAACCTTCAGGAATTTCGTCCCGTACCTCGCTTAGTTTTTCACTTACCAGCTGGCGTGGAAGGTAAGTGCCCATATCATCTTTAAAAACAATGGTCACCACCGAAAGTCCGAAACGGGAAACCGATCTTATTTCATTTACCCCGGGAAGATTGCTCATGGCTATTTCTACCGGATAGGTGACAAATTGTTCAATATCCTGGGTGCCCAGGTTGGGGGCCTGCGTAATTACCTGCACCTGGTTATTAGTGATATCGGGTTGCGCATCTATGGGTACTTTAATCATGCTCCAGATTCCCGCGGCGATCAAAACACAGGTTAACAACCCAATAATAAACTTATTATTGATTGAAAAATCAATGATTCTGTTAATCATAAAATTTTTGATTTGAATTCAGTAAAATGTTTGATAAGGAGATATTTCCTTAAAAATGGACATAGCTGTCCTCTAAAACTGAATTAAATACGCGGAGGCTGAAAGTGCGTGTCTGGAATTTCTATCCCGGACTCTGCGTTTCTTTCAATAATTAAAGTCGAAACCTGGATATCAAGATCTTCAGATTCCACGGTTTCAATATTCAACACATGAATATGGCAACAGTGGCACTGGCAAAAAGGGGAACAGAGATCTGCCCCGGTTTGATGCTGATCTTCAAGATCTGTAATCTGCTCAAAAGCAACAGTATCCAGATTGGATTCATCTTCACAAGGCACGATAGTGAGCCCTATGAGATAAAACGAAAATATGATACTGAGTAATTTCACATTGCAAATATAGGAATTATGAAATGCAACAGGATTGCAAATTTGAGGATGTATCAATCTAAAACAAAAAAACCGACTCGTAAAAGTCGGCTTTTCTTCTTGCTCGTTAATTTTTCAAACTATTCCACATTGATAGTGATAGATTCTTTTTGAATATTTTCAGGCTTTACTGAGAGTTTTAACTTGCCTTTTTCAAAATCGGAGCCTACAATAATCATAGCTTTTCCGTAAAATAAATTCACTTTGTTATTCTGAAATGGTTCAAAGGATTGTGGATCTCCATTTCCTGCACCGGCTAAATGTCCAGCCCCCGAAACTTCAATTTTCAGTTCGTTATCGGCCAGAGGAGACGGGTTGCCATCTTTATCAAAAGCTTCCACCAGGATATAAGAAAGATCTTTTCCATCAGCTTTTATAGATGTTCTATCTGCAGTAAGGCTGATTTTTGATGTTTTTCCGGCTGTTTTAATGTTGTTTTCACCAATTTTCTTCCCGTCTTTATAAGCAACGGCTTTTACTTCGCCGGGTTCATAGGTTACATCCTTCCACATCAAACGAAAACGATCGGTAGAGGTTTCAGAATCTAATTTTTTACATTTTTTTCCGAAAGACTTTCCGTTTATAAAAAGTTCAGCACAATCGCCATTGGTATAAACAAAAACCGGTGTGGTTTCGCCTTCACGACCTTCCCAGTTCCAGTGGGGTAGAATATGAACAGTAGTTTCATCAGGCTTCCAGTAACTCTTATATAAATAATAACGGTCTTTGGGAATACCTACCAGATCCACAATTCCAAAATAGGAACTACGTGAAGCTTCCAAATCGGTCATACCCATTTCAGTGACTTCCTTATTGGTATAAGGTGTTGGTTCTCCTAAATAGTCAAAACCAGTCCAGACGAATTCTCCGGCGATATAAGGTTCCTGTTGTTGCCACATAAAATCGTCATCGGCAATTTCGGCCCAATCCGGAGCGTTCAGATCATAGGAACTTACCTGCAAAGATTTGGTGAAATCGGTTTTCTTTTCCGGTAACGGAAATTCATAAAAGCCCCTTGTGCTTAAGGTTGAAGCCGATTCACTAATCACCACAGCTTTATTCGGTTCGAGTTTTCTGGCAATTCTATAGCGCCTGCCGTAATTCCAGCTATGCACATCGTAAAGGTCAAAATGACGTAATTCGGCACTTTTTAGCTGATCATTCACCAGGGTAGTTGGCCTGGTGGGATCATATTTATTTACGTAATTCAACATGGTATGCAGTCTTTGAAAACCGTTATTCTGGTTCCATTGTACGTCACCAATTTCGTTACCTACGCTCCACATGAATACTGAAGGATGATTACGGTCACGCAACACGAAATTCTTGATATTTCTATGTGCGAAATCTTCAAAATTGGTGGTATCTACAATCCCTGCCTTGGCATCATATTTATCGAAGATCTCATTAAAGAACAGGATGCCCATTTTATCGCAAAGTTCCAGCAATTCCGGGGCAGCGACGTTATGACTGTTCCTGATGGCGTTTACACCCAGGGATTGCATAATTTCCAGTTGTCTTTCAGCAGCTCTTGGGTAAAAAGCCCCACCCAAAGGTCCGTGACCGTGATGCAGATTTACTCCTTTCAACTGAACCCGTTTCCCATTTAAATGAAAACCGTCATCTGCCGTGAATTTTATAGTTCGAATTCCGAAGGTGGTTTCCTTTTCATCGGTTTGTTTACCGCCTACAAATACTTTGGTAATGGTTTTATATAAATTCGGCTGATTGACGTCCCATAGTTGAGGCTTGGAAACTTTTGTATTTATTTCCAGAAAGCTTTCACCACCGGCTGCAATAAAACGCGTAACAGAATCTTTTGAAACTTCATTTCCTTCAGGATTAAGAATGCTCTGGTATATTTTTACCGAATCTGCTTTCTCAGTAGTATTGATGATCTTATTGCTTATTCTTATACTCGCGCTATCTTTTTTGATAACCGGTGTGGTGACATAGGTTCCCCATATATCCACATGTACGGGATTGGTTACCAGCATTTGTACTTTTCGGTACATTCCGGCTCCGGGATACCAGCGGCTGTCATGTTTGCGGGTATCTGCATGAACCGCAAGAAAGTTTTCTCCGTTGAAATTCAGGTGATCTGTGATATCAACATAAAATGAGTTATAACCATAATCCCATTTTCCGGCAAGCTTACCATTGATGTAAACTTCAGGAAACGCCATTACTCCGTCAAAAATGAGATAGACTCGCTTATCTTTAAATGAAGGGGCGATATCGAGTTTTTTACGATACCAGCCCTGTCCTTTCCACTGAAGTTTTCCTGTGCTCCCGTCTCCATCTTTTATGAAATTTTCAGAAATCGCCCAGTCATGGGGAATTCGCACATCCTGCCAGTTGGAATCATTAAAATTAGTTTCAGCAGCGGTTGGTATTTCGCCTTTGGCAAATTTCCAGTCTTTCTGAAGTTCAATAAGATTTCTTTGTGCCAGTACAGGTAAACAAAACGCTAAACAGAGGATTAGGATACTGGTTCTTAAAAAAGGAAATTTCATGGGTATTATATATTTTATAGTTAATGGCCTTAGACCTTGGGGTTTTTGTCATCCTGAGCGCAGTCGAAGGATTGACAAATAACATTTCGACTTTGGCCTTTATTGTGCAGTCGAAATCCTCTTAAACCTTCACCTTTGCTGCTTTAATTGTGTATCGAGATCCTGAAATAAATTCAGGGTGACGAATTTCGGTTTAGATTTGCCGTCATTCTAAACTTGTCGAGGCACATCCTTAAAAGCGCTTCGACATGCTACCATTGACGTATTATCAAAAATTGGTAATTATGACACTAAATATTTAATTGTAAATACTCTTAATTCCCGGCCTACCGAAAGTTTATCGTGAAATTTGAAGTGAAAGCAACGTGAAATTTTAGGTTGTTTGAGCTAAACAAATTCTGTTGTAAAATTGAATTCTTATAGCGAGTTCCTAAAATTTAGGTGCTAAACGATAAATTTGGATAAACTTTCGTGAGCCTAGATTTTTTTGGTTCGTTTTTTTATCAATGGAAAAAATGAACAAGCTTCTTAAACAATACGTCAATTCCCTATGCTAGATATTTTTTTTATCATAGGTCTCAGGGATACATCCTAATTATAATTTGTCAGGACTATTTTAATAATTATTTTAAAGTTATTGGGTTCTCCCGTAAAACTGCATTCCCAGTGTGGCTTGGTTTTCATGATCAAACAGCACCGCGTTATCCCAATGGGAACCCTGTCCCCAAAGCGTATTACAGCCTGTTGAAACCCATGCCGGCTCCCAGTAAATTAGACCTTCCCCGCCAGCCGACTCGATAGTTTCCTGCAATTTGTTCAGGTAATCCAACTGCCCCTGTTGAGTGGCGGGATAACCTGCAATCAAAGCATCATTATTCAGAATATTATTGGCAGGATCAATATTTTCCATCGTAAAAGGATACGCAGTTTCTACCACCATTAATTTTTTGCCATAAGTATCTATCAGTGTTTTAAATGCGGAAGAAACATCATCGAGTTTATAATCAGACCAGATTGGATAATACGAAAGACCAATCCAGTCAAAATCTGTAACTCCATTTTCAGTAGCATCTTTAAACCACCAAAGACCGTTTTCAGGCTGGGCAATATGTAGCATCACTTCAACATCTTCTCCAGTTTCTTCGGAAATATCTCGTACCGCTTTAATGCCTTTATTCAATAATGAAGAATTTCGTTCCCAGTCTATGGGCCATTGAAGTTCCCCTTTTTGAAGGATCATCCCGTTGGTTTCATTTCCTACCTGCACAATATCCGGAAGCAAACCAGCAGTATCAAGATCTTTTAAGGTTTTGTAGGTGTAATTATAAAGCGAATCACCAAGGATTTCGGTATTATTGATCTGAGCTTCCCAGGCTGCCGGAATTTCCTGTTTTGCAGGATCTGCCCAGGTATCGGAATAATGAAAATCCAGCAACACTTTCATACCTTCAGCTTTGGCACGGCTTATAGATTTCTTTACATCTTCATAATTGGAATATTCGGTCCAGTCCGGCGAATGCCATAAGCGGATCCTTATCAGATTGGCTCCCGCTTCTTCAAAAATTTTATAAGGATCCTTACTTGTACCTTCCGAGTTTTTATAGGCAGCGCCACAATCTTCCATTTCATTTACATAAGAGAGATCGGCACCGTAATAAAACCCAATTTCTTCAGAAGGGATTTCTTCCGGAGTTTCTTCATCGGGATTCTGATTTACCGGAGTATCATCTGTAGTTTCCAGAATATCTTTATCATTTTGAGAAGAACAGGAGGTGACAAGAAAAAAAATTATTAAAAAATTTAGAAATTTCATTTTATTCTTTTTTAAATACTATTGGTCCTCGGTTAAGCTTTAAACCTCACAGGTTTTCAAAACCTGTGAGGTTCTGTGCTAATTTTTAAACTCTTGCTTCAGCTTTTCAGAAGGAAAAGTCTTCACTGATTCTCTGGCTTCTTCAGAAGTGAGATAGATAACACTCCCGTGTCTGGGGGAAATCCATGCTCACTTTTCTATTTCTCTTTTAAAAATTTTAAAAATCTTTACTCTATAGTGATCGTTTTTTCAACATCGTTGATGGTGAATGTATAAGTTCCTGGTTCGCCCACAAATGTGAAGTTACTATCCGCGTCTTCGGCATTGGCCAGATCAGGATCTATAGTGTAGCCCATTTCTTCATAAGTCGGGTAATTAATTCCGCTATTCCAGTCATCTTTTGTGGTAAAAACCCTGAATGCACCGGTACCGCTGAAATTAAATGTAGCCTGTCTAATTCCCGCTCCGGTTACGGCAACCTCAACCGGGTTGTCCCAGCTCCATCCTGCAGGCACGCCATCACCAACCAGGTAATATGATTTTGCAGCTTCGGCAGTAATCGTTTTGTCATTCATATTCACTACTACGATATAAACTCCCGGCGTACCTACGAATGAAAAATTACTGTCACCATCTTCGGCGTTTTCAAAAATCGGATCTATGGTATAACCTTCTTCAGAAAAATAGGTATAGTTTAATCCCGATTCCCAGTCACCTTCAGTTTCGAAAAATCTGAAATTATCGTTGGTAAGGGAAAGCATTGCCGTATAAACCTTGTCCTCACAATTAAATACAATTGGGGAAGCCCAGTTCCATCCTGCATCTACAGCTGCAGCACCAACCACATAAATGGGGTCACAACCAGCTCCTGTAGCTACTTTTTCAATCCATTTAATGGATAGCGGCTGAATATCTGAATACATTTCTACGGTATTGGCCGCACCGGTTCCCGTATAGGCATGAATTCGGAAAAATACTTCTCCTAAATTATTTGGGGTGCCATCCTCATTGGTTGTTTCGGGATCAGCATCCAATCCCATTTCTTCAGCAAACTCTAATAATTGATCTACAGTAACTACCTGGTTGGTTTCTGAAGTTGTCCCTATAATTTCTGAAGTTGAAAATTCAGGATCCAGCGATGCTTCAAGATCGTAAGTTACATTTACAGGAGCATCAAAATTTACCGGGTTCCATAAAAATCGTTCGGCAATATTCGAAGCGGTTTCTTCTGAAAGTAAATACTGGGCCTGGAACGAATTTTCGAAGGAAACTCCTTCCGGGTCAGGTTGTGCAGTAAAAATAAGGTTTTCCTCTTCCTCACAGGAGATAAAAGCGAAAACCGACATAAAACTGAATAGTATAAAAAGTGCTTTTTTCATTTCAATAATTTTTTAATTGTTAGTAACCAGAATTTTGGGTAAGGTTGGGATTTGCGGCTAAACTTGCTTCAGGAATTGGAAATAGTTTTTTAGTCGCATCTATCGCAATCCCGTTGGGAGTATTTCCTTTCCAGGACCAGTTGTACACTCCGCCGGTATAGCGGTTAAAGCGTATAAGATCCTGTCGGCGATGTGCCTCCCAGTAAAGTTCCACCAAACGTTCGTTCAGAATTAGATCCAATGTAAGATCTGAAACACCAATACGCTGTGGGTTTTCTGCCCTTGTCCTCAAATCATTAATATATTCAACGGCCAAACTGGCTGAGCCACCTCCGCCACGAATTTGCGCTTCAGCATACATTAAATAAACATCTGCAAGCCTGAAAAGAGGAAAATCTGTATCTACAATTTCAGTCGCAGAGCCTGTTTCCCCGGTAGAAGTTCTATTGGACCATTTAGAAACAATATATCCCTGGTCTTTTTGAGAAACCTCAGTAATATTTATAGTTCTGTCTGCAAGGATTATGGTATTACGAGTATCCTCGTTGTAATTTCCATTCAACATGGTTTCAGAAAATTGTTGTGTAACTCTTAAAGCTCCACCCCAGCCACCTGCGGCAACACCAAAATTTTCACCATTCAGTTCTTTTGAACCCACCTGGCCGTTGATCGCTACGGTTGTTGGACCATAGTTCTGGGTGGTGATTCCGTCGGAAACCAGTGGAAAAATGATCTCATTCCGGGAAGCTCCCTGATCGTTATCTGCCTTAAATAAATTCAGGTATTCAGGGGCCAGGGAATAGCCTGAATTGATGATCTGCTCACAGAAACTTAGGCATTCTGAATAGCGTGCTTCCGTGGTGAACACCTCGGCATTAAGGTAAATTTTTGCCAGTAGCATCCAGGCAGCAGCTTTATCTGCCCGGGCATATTCATTTTGTAACGGATCTTTTAAATCAGGGATGATCGCTGTCAATTCAGATTCGATAAAATTGAATAATTCAGTCCTGTCATATTCAGGAGCCTGATAAGCACCCACCGGATCTGCTTCGGTTACAAAAGGTGCTTTTCCGAATAAATCCATCATATGGTAATAACTCAAAGCTCTAAGGAATCTTGCTTCAGCACGATAGACCTGAATATCTTCTCTTAACGACCCGTCAACGCCGCGGGAATCTAAAACGCTTTCTTCGGTTTGTCTTAAATATTCATTGGCAAACGCCACAGAGGTCATGGTTCTACCAAACATTCCGCGTAAGACCACATTGTCAGCAGCCCAGGTATTCCTGTTTAATTCCCGTAATCCGGGATCGTTTTCCCAGGACCAGATCGCTTCATCGGTGGTTAATTCCTGTAAATTCCATAATCCACGGCCATACTGGCTCGTTCCGGCATCAAGACCCTGAATATTTGAATTATCGGCACCATTCGTACCGGTTAAACTTAAATTTGCATAAACACCTGCAAGTCCTTCACGATACGCGCTGGGATCTGAATAGAAATCTGAATCCAGGAATGCATTTGGATCGCCAGGTTCTACGTCCAGATCTGAGGTACAGCCAATAAACAGCATCAAAATGCCGATTTTTGATAATGTGTTGAATATTTTCATAGTTAATTTTTTAAAGTCTAACATTTGCTCCAATTAAAAATGTGCGGGGACGCGGATAGAGTGTATTATCAATTCCGTTCTCAAAAACTTCAGGATCTAAACCCGAGTAATTTGTAATGGTAAAAACATTTTGAACTCCGGCAGAAATCCGAATTGAAGAACTTTCATTCCAGGTTTTGTCGAAAGTGTAGCCCAGGGTAATATTGTCCATTTTCAGGAAGGAAGCATTTTCGATATAATAATCTGAAAGGATCACATCTTCTGTAGTTGTAAATCCTGTTTCCAGTACTGTAACTGGAAGGTTGGAAACTACCGAGTTGTTCTGAAGTATATTGAACTGTGCTCTTGAAGAGTTCACATTGTTGTAAATATAATTGCCGAGGCTAGCCCTTAAATTGAAGGAAAGATCTATGTTTTTATAGTTCATATTTGAGAGGAAACCCATGGTTACATCAGCATTTCCGTTCTTATAGATATAGCGGTCATTTCCATTAATAATATTATCCCCGTTCAGGTCGGCATAACCACCTTCAATAGGCATTCCTTCTGCATTGTAAATCTGTTTATATACATAGAATGCATACGGGCTATAACCAATTCTATTAATTTGAGCGGTATTCCCGGTACCTCCGGAGATTCCCCCAACTAATTGGTCCTGATCAAGCGCAAGGCTTTCAATTTCGGTATCTATATAGGTCGCATTAAAATTAGCATTCCAGGAGAATCCCCCGGTGTCACTTTTAATAACATCTGCATTCACGGCAAATTCAAGTCCTTTCGAAGTAAAACTTCCCACATTCTGGAAACCGGCGTTGCTAAAATTGGAACCGTCTGAAATTGCCGCATTGGCAAGTAGATCGTCAGATTCTTTGTAAAAAGCTTCGATAGATCCTGAAATACGATCATTTAAAAATCCGTAGTCAAAACCAGCGTTATACGTGGTGGTTTCTTCCCATTTAAGATTTTCATTTCTAAACTGCGGAATTCCAATCTGGATCACTTCATTCCCAAACTGGTATTGAGAAGCCGGCTGTCCGGTTACATATTTCGCCAGAAACAGGTCTCCGTTGGACCTTCCAATATCCTGCTGACCGGTAATACCATAACCAACCCTTAATTTTAAAGTTGAAAAGGTTTCAGTATCGGGAAAAAAGTCTTCTTTTATTTTCCAGGCAAAGGCGGCTGCAGGGAAATTACCCCAACGATTTTCAGGACTAAATCTTGAAGTTCCATCCCTTCTATAAGAAAGGGTTAAAAGATATTTATTCTGGAAGTCAAAATTTGTCCTTCCGAAGAAACCAATAAGTACCAAATCGGTGTCTATATTCAAAATCGGTGCGCTATCGGGCTGATCGTTTAAAAGTTCTCCTGAAACATACTGGTTGCTCTCAAATCTCTGGTATGAATAACCGGCAGTGGCATCGATACCAAAGTCACCCAATTCTTTTTCATAAGCCAGGTAACCGTCAAAAAGCTTGTTCATCTGGTAATTTTCGTACGTAGATTCAGATCCCACAATACTTCCGTCTGGCTGAGTTACCGGGTTGAGACTGGAAATACTTACGAATCCGTCTGCCCTTTGTTCGTCATAACCAAGATTTATGACAGCGCTCAAATCTGGAAAAAAGTGAAAATTATAATCGAATTTTATATTTCCGAAGAAACGTTTTACATCGCTTCGGCTTTCATTCTGCAATAAATTCGCAACCGGGTTAAAAGGAGCCAGGGAAGTAAGGTCATTTTCATCTAAAACCCCGTCATCGTTGAGGTTGTAATATTGAAAATAACCGCCAAAAGGTGAATCTGCATCATAGACCGGCTGGGTGGGATCAAAAGTAATCGCATTACCTTCTTCACCTCCAGCAAACCGGTTTTCAGCATACGTGGCATTGGCATTCAAACTAATTTTCAAGTGATCATCAAATAATCTAGGATTCACCGTAAGGGCAGCATTATTTCTTTCAAATTGTGAAGTAAGTCGCAGTCCTTCCTGAAGCGTTCGGCCTATGGACAAGCGCATGGGGAGATTTTTAATAGGTGACCCGGAAACTGAAATATTCTGACTCGAAGTGAGACTTGTTCTGTAAATTTCGTCCTGCCAGTCGGTATTCGCTTCACCAAGCTGGGAAGAGAGTTCAGGTCTTCTTTCTGCCACCAAAGCTCTTAGTTCATCGCCGGTAAATACATCAATCTTATCGGTGAGCGTATTAATTCCAAACTGGGTATCAAAATTCACTTTAAGATTTTTACCACCTTGTTTTGTAGTAATTATAATAACACCATTAGAAGCCCTGGAGCCGTAAATTGCGGTGGCAGAGGCATCTTTTAGAACCGTAAAAGATTCAATATCACTGGGATTGATCGTACTCAAAACTGAGCGGGAACCACCAATAGTATTGTTGTCTACCGGCAAGCCATTAATAACGATCAACGGATCATTAGATGCGCCCAGGGACGCACCGCCACGAATCCTGATGGTAGATCCCGAACCGGGCGCTCCTCCTGTGTTAATACTTAAACCGGCAACCCTTCCGCTCAGGAGGTTTTCAGGAGTTACAATATTACCTCTATTAAAGTCTTCTTCCTGTACACTTGTTACTGCCCCGGTAGCATCTTTTACCGTAGTGGTCCCGTAGCCTATCACAACTACCTGATCCAGTTGGCCGGCGTCTTCTTCTAATGCCACATTAATAGTTTCATTATTTATTGTTCTTTCCTGTGTTTTGAAACCCAGAAATGAAAACTGGATTATAGCGCCAGACTCTGCCTGAACTTCGTAATTTCCATCGAAATCTGTAATGGCTCCCGTAGTGGTTCCTTTAACTATTACGTTTACCCCCGGCAGCGGATTTCCGGTTGAGGCTTCAGAAACCATTCCCGAAACTGTTATTTGCTGGGCAGAAGAAATAACAGGAATGAGTAATAAAAAGGCGGTGAACAATAATCCCCATTGACTGCCTGAATGTTTTTGTGATTTTATCTCCATAAGAGTGAATTGAAATTTCTAATTGTTAATGCTTTAATTAAAACCTTATTTAATTATTGAATAGTTGTATTCAATACCTTAAAATTCAGGATTCGTTAACATTTGCAATTAAAACGTTTTCGTAAGTCTTATGGGGGGAAATATTCGTTTTAAAGGGGGGAGAATTTCGTTTTTAAGCCTAATTAAACGGGGTGAGGTGAAATTTATAGATTTCTCAATAGCTTATACCTTAAATGTTTAGGCTGAATGCTATGAGGTTTACTTGGCGTAGTGAGAAGGATTCTTGCCGAATTTCTTTTTGAACAACTTGCTGAAATATTTTCTGTCTGAATATCCAATCCGGTAACATGCTTCTGAAACGGAAAAGCCTTTTTCAGCAATCAATTCTTTGGCCATTTTTAATTTGAAATCTCTAACAAATTCTATAAAAGTCATTCCGGTGATAGCTTTTATTTTTTTATAAACTACAGAATGACTCATGCCCATTTCTTTTGAGATGAAGTCTGCATTCAGCGATTCACCATCTATATTTTCCTGAATAACCTTTATCAATTTTTGAAGGAATTTTTCATCTAAGGAGTTTATGGCAAGATCTGATGGAAGAAGCGTTTGATCATTTTTAAATTTTTCCTGCAGTAGGTTTCGGTTTCGTAAAAGATTTTTAATCCTGATCATGAGCATTTCCTCATTAAAAGGCTTGGTGATATAAGCATCAGCGCCCGTTTCGTAACCTTCCATGCGTTGAATAGACGTTGCTCTCGCAGTGAGTAAAATAACAGGAATATGACTGGTCTCCGTAGAAGTCTTTAATTTTCGGGTTAGGCTCACACCATCCATGATGGGCATCATTATATCGCTAATAATAAGATCGGGCTGGTTTTGAGTGATTTCTTCAAGTGCTTCTTTTCCGTTTTCGACTTCAATGACCCTGCAGTAAGGTTTTAAAAGACCGGAAATATATTTTCTAATTTCCTTATTATCCTCCACAATCAATATAGATTCATCTTGCAGGCCGCTAAGAGAAGTATCAAAATCTTCTTCTCTAATTCCATCTTCCGGTTTTTGCTTTATAACATCAAAACCTGGTGTTTGCGTTTCTATAATTTGTTTCTTCTGAAAATGCTCTTTACCTTTTTTAAGTTTCAGAAGAAATGAACTGCCTTCATTTTTCTTGCTTTTTACGCTAATTGTTCCGTCATGCAGGTCTGCAATTTCCTTTGTAATAGAAAGACCAAGGCCAAAACCGGGTACATCAAAATCTTTTGGTTTTTTGCTTTGATAGAAGCGTTCGAAAATCTTCTCACGTTGTTTTTTGCCAATTCCAATCCCAGAATCCTGAACTTCCAGGAAAACTTCGCTTTCATTTTCTGTAATTTTCAGACTGATTTTTCCACCTTGCGGAGTGAATTTGAAAGCATTGGAAAGCAGATTATATAGAATCTTTTCCATTTGGTTTAGATCAAACCACAATTCAATTTCCGGGGAGGTACTTTCAAATTGAAAATCGATATTCTTATCCCTGGCACTTTCACTAAAAGAGAGAAAGATTTCTTCGCAATACGCCACAAAATTATCCCGTGAAACCTTCAATTTTATACTTTCCAGTTCCAGGTTTCTGAAGTCCAGTAATTCATTCACCAGTTGCAATAAATGGTTTCCATGTTTTTGTATGGTGCGAACCGGCGTGGTTTCTTTCTTTTCCACGAAAGAGGAACGTTCTATAAGTCGGTTTACTGCACCCAGCATTAGGGTTACTGGCGTTCTTATTTCATGGGAAATATTCGTGAAGAATTGTTGTTTTAGATTATACAATTCCGTGTCTTTTTCATGGGTCAGTTTTTCCAGGCGTAAGTTTGATTTTAGCTGTTCCCATGCGATAATATATTTTCTAAACAGGTAAAAAAGAAGGATTATTAGGAGTGCATAGATCACAAAAGCCCACCATTGCAAATAGAAAGGTTTCAGAATTTTCACATTTATAGAAGCATAATCCTTTCCCCATTCGTCCCAGGCTTCACGACTTTTAACCTTAAAAATATAATCACCGGGAGCCAGATTAGTAAAAGTAGCGGTCCTGTCTTTCCCGATATTTCGCCAGTCCTGATCGAAATTTTCCATTTTGATCGCATATTCGCAATTGTCTGAAAAAGGAAATTTCAAGGCTGCGAACTCAAACGTAATAACATCGGCGTTATGCTTAAGTGTCAAACGGTCTTCAAAAGCAATATCTTTCTTTAAAAACTCCCGTTGCCCTACGGGTAACTCTTTGTTGAATAATTTGAAGTTCGTGAGCACAAGCTTTGGAGGATGGCTGTCATAGGTTATTTTCTCCGGATCAAATCTTACAACGCCATTAATTCCGCCAAAATAAAGCAGGCCATTTTCGTCCTTAAAAGCTGAATTGATATGGAATTCCCCGGTCAAGCCTGGAAAATTTTGAAATGCTTCAGTTTCACGGTCAAATTTCCAGATTCCCTGCTTGGTACTGAACCATATATTTTGAGCGTCATCTTCGATAATTGCCGTTACGGTGGCATATCTTAAATTCTGAAAATTATCAAACCTTTCAAATTTTTCAGTTTTTGGATCAAAACGATTGATGCCCTCTCCTGATGTGCCAATCCATATTTTTTTTTCAGAATCTATCAGAAGAGAAAAAAGATTATTCCCGGAAATAGAATTTGGATCATTCTCCTGGTATTCAAAATGATCAAATTTGTCTTTTTCAATATCATATCTATCCAGCCCACCGCCGAAAGTCCCCAGCCATAATAAATTCCCATCCTTTTGAATGCTGATAACATTATCGCTATTTATCGTATTCTGATCATTTTCAGAAGCACGGAATTTTTTAAAGCTTTCAGTTTTCCGGTTAAAATAATTGAGTCCTCCGCCCCAGGTAGCAATCCAGAGATCTCCATTTTCTTCCGGGACAATATATCTAACATCGTTATAGCTTATGCTGCTGGTATCTTCTGAACGATGCATAAACCGGGTGAAACTGCCCGATTCCGGATTAAATTTGATAAGTCCGTTTGCAAAAGTTCCCAGCCATAGATCTTCAGAATTCTGGAATTCGGCAATATGCTGAATGTAATTGCCGCCTATATAATTTTTATTTTCCTTATTAAAATAGGAAACCCGGTTGTTTTCTGAATTGAAAATGGTGAGACCATTGCCATCAAGCCCCAAAAACAATTTATTATTTTGTTTGAATACGGAAAGTACCGGGGTGGGGTTTTCGCCCACGATATCACTAAAAAGAAGTTCGTAATTCTTATTATTTTCCAGCACATTGATGCCATTCCATGCCGTTCCAATCCACATGTTTTCTTCATCATCTTCCATAATCTCGTAAACTGCATTGCCAGAAAGGGATGAACGTAATTGGGAATTATAGAGGAAGTTCTGGATGACTGACTTTTCACCCGTATTTTCAATCTTAAAAAGACCATTCCCATCGGTGCCTATCCAAAGTGCTTTAGATTTATCCCGGCTAATCGCGCGAACGATATTTATCTCCTGGGAAACACCCAGGTCTTGTAAATAGTTAGAGAAATTATAGGTTTCAGTATTGAATAGTAGAAGTCCGTCGCCACCTGTCCCTAACAGAATATGCTCCTTATCCATTCCGAAAATTTTGTAGATGAAAGAAGTAAAATATTTTTCTGAAGGATGAATCCTTTCAAATTTTCTTTTAGATATATTGAATTTATTCAATCCACCCCCAAATGTTCCAATCCAGAGTGTTCCTTCTTTTTTCTGAAAAATACTGGTCACACTGTTGTGGCTTAAACTTTCAGGAGTATTATCGTGCCTGAAATTGTTGAATTTTCCTTTCTCTTCTAGGTATTCTGAAAGTCCGTTCTCGGTTCCCAGCCACAGATGTCCACTTTTATCTTCATAGATCACATTTACCTGGTTTGAGGCAATGCTATTTGGATTTTCTGAGTTCTTAAAAACCGTGAATGTATCCAGAACCGGGTCGTAAAGGTTGAGTCCGCCACCAAGCGTGGCGACCCATAGACGCTGCTTTCTGTCTATATATAAATCTGAAATGTCGTTGGAACTCAGACTGGAGTTTTGCTTGGAATAAATTTTAAAATCAAGGCCATCGTAACGGTTAATTCCGTTTTTGGTAGCGATCCACACAAACCCGTGCTGATCTTTAACAATGCTTGTAATACGACCATTAGATAAACCACTGGACTGATCGATATTTTTAAATTCCGGTTGAATCTGGGCAGATAGGGAAGCATAAAAAACAATGCATACCCAGAGTGCTAAAGATTTAAATTCCGGAAATATTCCAACCATCGAAAAACTTATTGAATTTATATTAAATGTATATATTACATTTAATATAGTAAAAGTAAGCAAATTTCAGGTAGGTGGTAAGTTAATGATCCTTGATGTGATATCATGGAATTTATTCATAGGCTTATACCTGAAATAGTAAACTAGAATACTTAAGTTCTGGAAGGATGAAAGCTATTTCAAACATCCTTTATCTTTATACACCCGGTCTCAGTAAAAAAGGGCTAATTTGTGAAAGTTTAATAATGCTGAATGTATAAGAACTACGTATCAAGAATTCTGTTTTATATCCTAATTTGGATCATCGCCCTGGCATTTTTTACATTTCTAAGGGAATTTGGGCAGGATGTGCTTAAAGATTATACATCTCTTAAAATCTTTCAGCAGATTGGGGTTCACCTAATTCTGGGAATATTCGCGGGAATTTTATTCGGGAGTATTCAAATTGTTTTCGAAAAATATATTTTTAAGAAAATAGCCTTTGGAGCTGCATTATTGGTAGGTTCCCTGGGATATTTACTGGCAATTTTTGCACTGCTGAGTTTAGCGATTTTCGTTTTTTCCGGAATCCTGGAAGAAGAACTGCATATAAATCTCTACAGGGAATTGTTGCTCTCAAAAGAAGTGGTGCCCATTATTGTGTATTGTTTTCTGGTAGCTTCTTTAATAAACTTTCTTTCTGAAGTCGATAAAAAATTTGGTCCCGGTAATTTGCGAAAGATGCTGAGTGGCAAGTTCTATAAACCTAAAGAGGAAGAGCGAATTTTTATGTTTCTGGATCTGAGATCCTCCACCAGCATTGCCGAAAGACTGGGGCATATTAGATATAGCGAACTAATCCAGGATTGTTTCAGGGACATTTCTATAGTTAAAAAATATAAGGCTGAAATTTATCAATACGTTGGTGATGAAGCCGTGCTTACCTGGGAAAAAGAAAAAGGTTTAAAGAATAACCGGTGTATTAAGACCTATTTGGCATTTCAGGAAAAGATCTATTCAAAGAGAAAATATTACTCAGAAAAATATGAGGTGGTTCCTGAATTTAAAGCCGGAATGCATATGGGTATTATTACCGTGGCTGAGGTAGGGGAATACAAAAGAGAGATCGCTTATCACGGCGACACTATCAATACTGCTTCCAGAATCCAGAATGAATGCAATATTTTAGGGAAAGATTTTCTTATTTCTGAAGATATTAAAAAGCAGCTTGGCTCTAAAGAGGGTTTCGATTTAAAATTTGAAGGAAATATTCAGCTTAAAGGCAAAACCGAAGCCATGAGAATTTATAGCCTGAACAGTGTGTAATTTTAATTTTCTTCCTGATTTCTTTACAATTTTACTTTATACTTTCAATACGTAGCCGCATATTTCAATTACCTTAAGAAATCTTCTTAACCTAGGTTAATCAAACAGGTTAAACTATTTATAATCAATTAGATTGCCGCTTCTTAGGCTTCAACTAATCGTATTTTTGTCTTCTAAATAAGTTTAATCTAAATTTTAAAATAATGGAAGATAATATCAAAGGAAAAGTTGTTGTGATAACTGGAGGAAGTAGCGGATTAGGTGAAGATACTGCGCGTCTTTTAGCTTCCAGAGGTGCAAAAGTGGTTATAGCTGCACGAAGAAAGGAAAAACTCGATGCTATTGCAGAAGATATTAAGAAAAATGGAGGGGAAGCTTTAGTAGTGAAAACCGATGTTACCAATAGAGGAGAGGTGAAAAATCTTATAGATACCGCCAAAAAAGAGTTTGGAAAAGTGGATGTTCTCATTAACAATGCCGGGCTAATGGCAATTGCTCCAATAGCCGAAGATAAAGTAGACGAATGGGATAAGATGATAGACATCAACGTAAAAGGGGTGTTGTACGGAATTTCTGCTGCATTGCCCGTTTTTCAGGAACAGGGACATGGTCACTTTATTAATCTGTCTTCAGTTGCGGGAATTAAAGTATTTAGTCCAGGAGGAACTGTATATAGCGGAACAAAATATGCGGTAAGAGCAATTTCTGAAGGTTTACGTCACGAAGTTGGTGGAAATATTAGAACTACCACAATAGAACCTGGAGCTATAGATTCTGAATTAAAATTTGGAAGTAGCCATGATGAAAGTTCAGAAAATGTAAAAGAATTTTACAAGCAGGCTATTCCCGGGGATTCTATTGCCAGAGCTATTGCCTACGCAATTGAGCAGCCGAATGATGTAGATGTAAATGAAATAGTAATTAGACCTACCGTTCAGGAGTTCTAGGTTTATAGATATTTGATTAGTCAATAAAAAAAGTCCTTCAGAGTTTTCTGAAGGACTTTTTTTAGCGGTCATTGCGAGGAACGAAGCAATCTGCAAATCACCGGTATCAAACAGGAGATTGCTTCACTTCTCCCGACAGCTCGGGACGCAATGCCATATAGGTGTTACTTTTTGGACGACTTCTTTTATAATGGATAAATCCAGTATTACTGAAGAACCGCTGCTCTATCGGTTTTTGCCTTATAATCGATATAGCCTTTTGCTCCACCAGAATAGAAAGTGTCTTCATCCCAGGAATCGAGTTCAATATCCTGAGCGAATCTTTCAGCCAGATCTGGATTAGAGATAAATGGTTTTCCGAAGGCAACAAGATCTGCATCGCCATCTTTAATTACATTATTTCCTTTTTGCTGATCAAAATTGCTGTTGATCATTAAAGTTCCGTTGTAAACAGGACGATAGCGTTTAGCGATATCTGTTTCAGCAAAAGAAATTTCAGAAACATCGTTAAATGGTTCAGAAAGGTGCAGGTATGAAAGATCATACTCATTTAGCTTCTTAATGATATAATCGAACGTAGGAATGGTTTCTTCATCCATCGTCATACCAAATAATCCGTGCATGGAAGGATTTAGACGAATTCCGATACGATTTTCAGGCATTACTTCTTTCACTGCATCAAGAACCTCAAAAAGGATCTTCGCCCTGTTTTCTATAGAACCGCCATATTCATCATTTCTATGATTGGAAGTTGCATTAAAAAATTGATGGAAAAGATATCCGTTAGAAGAATGTATTTCAACTCCGTCAAATCCTGCTTCCATAGAATTTTTTGCCGCTTGCTTAAAATCTGCGATGGTTTGTTTGATATCTTCAGTAGTCATCTCTCTTGGTGCTACTGTATCTTTAAAACCTTCCGGCGTAAAAGATTTCGCATTGGGGTTGATAGGAGATGGCGCCAATGGCAATTCACCAGTGTGAAAGTCGGGATGCGACATTCTTCCTACATGCCATAACTGAATAAAAATTTTCCCATCGGCATCATGCACCGCAGAGGTCACTTCTTTCCAGCCTTCAATCTGATCTTTTGTATGAATTCCGGGAGTATTGATATAACCCACGGCATCCTCAGAAATCTGAGAACCTTCTGAAATGATCAAACCAGCGCTTGCTCGTTGCTTATAATATTCCGCATGTAGTTCACGGGTAGGTTTTTTCTCAGGGTTATCGGCGCGACCACGTGTCATGGGTGCCATGATCACGCGATTTTTTAATTCTAAATCGCCTAATTTATAAGATTTTAAAAGTGCTTGTGTACTCATGTTTTTAATTCTAAAAATTGAATACAAAAATACCGGATAAACGTCTTTTAAAAATTGATCTAGGTTAACCCGAATCGTTAAAGCTTGTTAAGCATTAAAGAGATTTTCTTATCCGGCTAAGGCTTTCCGGAGTGATGCCCAGATAATTGGCAATATGGTAATTGGGGACACGTTTTTCTATAGAAGGATAGGTAGCACAGAAATCCAGATAACGTTCCCGGGCATCCAATTGTAAGCTGGACAAGATCCGGCTTCTCAATGCTACAAAGGCGTTGGTAGTTTTAATTCTGAAAAATCTTTCAAACTTAGGAATACGCTCATAAAGTGGTTCCAGAATTTCTTTTTTAATACCCAGCAGATAGGAATCTTCAATCGCTTCAATATGCAGTGAAGCAGGCTCATCCTTAAAAAAGGCTTCAAAATCACTAATCCACCAGTCTTCCACCGCAAACTGGAGAATATGCTTATTTCCTTTTTTGTCCAGATAATAAGCTTTTAGGCAGCCTTTTACCACATAATACTCATACAAAACCTCTTTTCCCGGTTCTATAAGAAATTCTTTAGCTGAAACTTTTTTCTCCACTAGCAGACTGTGAAATTCTTCCAGCTCGCTTGAATTTAGCTGGATATCCCTTTGTATGTGTGCCGTTATTTTTTGAAACATCTTTATTTGAACCTGGTTCCGGGTTAAAATTACATATAATATGTTTCAATTTGATGATTCTGCCAGTCTCAATTAACTCCAGGAGGGCAGAATTGCTAGAAATTATCAGGTTTTAAAAAATTAAAAGAATTCCAGATATACATAGCAGTCCCAGGATTACCTTCTTTAAAATATTCTCATTCAATTTCATATAAACTTTTTTTCCGAGGAAAATAGCCAGGATGAAAAAAGGGAGTACAAAGAGTGAATTGTAAAGCTGGTTCAGGGTTAATATTCCTCCAATTGCCAGTGCCGGAATTCGAACTAAGGTCACTAAGCCCAGTACCCCGAACATGGTAGCTCTAAAAGTGCGTACATCTGGAGTAGCGTTTTTAACGATCATCACATACAGCGGTCCTCCGGTAGAAAAAACTCCTGAAAAGAAACCACCTAAAAAACCAAAGGTATATTTCATTTTGGGACCTAATTGTAGCTCTTTTTTGGGTCTTAAACTATTTAATACAAAAAGGATAATAAATACTCCTAAAGCTTTTTTTAATAAGATGGGTTTAGCGTAGATGAGTAAAATAATTCCAGCCACCACTCCCACCAGTGAGGAAATGGCTAGTTTCTTTAACAGCAGCTTATCTATGTTATTTCTTTCTTTATAAACGTAGTAGGGTGTTGAAATAAAGTAGAAAATGGAAAGGTAGGCGATGGCGCTGGGTAAAGGCATTACCATAAGCAAAAAGGGTAGGGCAATCAGGGCTCCGGCGAAACCAATAATAGTCTGAATAAAAAATCCGACGAATATTCCGAAAATCAATAATAAAAGCATCATATCCATTCTACAAAAGTACCTGCCTGTTGTAATTTTATAAAATCGATTCCATGGAATTTAAGAGGTTATACCGAATAAAAATGTAATTTTAGTTCTTTTAAAAATTTATTTATGGCAGATGCAATTGACCTCAAAATTATAAGCAGACTTCAGTTGAATTCCCGGGCTTCTTTTGTTGAAATTGGAAAGAATATCGGGCTTTCTCCTTCATCGGTGAGGGAAAGGGTACAAAGGCTGGAAGAAACCAGTGTGATCAAAGCCTATAAAGTGCAATTAAATTTTAGTAAGCTTGGTTACGGACTGGAAGTAATGATCATGCTCAAAATGTTCAGCGGGAAACTAAAGGAATTTAATAAACAGGTAAAGGATTTTCCTGAGATCAGGGAGTTATTTAGAATTACCGGGCCTCATAATATTTTTATGAAAGTGGTATTGAAAGACCAGTCCCATCTTCAGCAGTTTATAGATCGTCTTTTACTGTATGGTGAGCCTACCACGCACCTGATCTTATCAGATTTTAGCGATTCTGAATCCGGGATTTTTTAAATTAAGAATGAGCTGAATAAACAAACTGGTTTTATTAGAAATATAGATTTCAGCGATTATGGAACCTGGAACAAGACTATTGCTTTTTCAAGATATCCAGTTCTTTTGTTTTGATGACATATCCAATCCGGAGCATGTTCACATGTTCCCTGTAATTTATAAGACTCTCTGCATATCCATTGAACCATTCCAGCATAAAATATTGATTAGACATTTTAAAAGGTCGGTAAAAAATCCTTGCTCTATAAGCTCCCTGCCAGTTCCATTCCAAACCTTTTCTTAGCATTAGCTCTGCAGTAAGTTTCTTCGGAATAAAAACCTGTTCTACATTAATTTCTGCTGGGCCCAGGTAATCAAAAAGATCTGGGTTGCCATCTTTATATAAAAAAGGGATCCATGTTTCTACTGTGAATGTAGTTCTGGGACTTAACAACGTAGAATATTTTAGCCTTACACTATTCCAGCTTCGGGAAAAAATACTGTCACGCCCATTAGATTCATGAGCTAACATAAGTGAAGCAATTCCCGAGAGATGTTTCTCCTGGTTATATATAGGTTTGCCTAAACCAACAGCCGGATTGAAATTAAGCTCTTGAAACGGACTCGAATTTTCGTAAATATTCCAGAATGCCTTTTGGGTATACGTTAGAAAAAGATAGGTGTCCCCGGGTAACGAATTTCGGGTCATAAGCTGCTTAAAGCTTATCTGATATTTAGCATCTGCAGTAGTCTTGTTAATTTCTTGATTTAAAGGTATTCCCGAAATAAAATAATTGTCTTTATGTATCGAAAACGCAGAAGCCTCCTTAATGATGGAGTCTACACTTTTTTTCGTAATACCCTGGGCAAAAGAATTTGAAGATAAAAAAGTGAGGCCAATTAAAACAAATGAGGAGAATATCTTATTCATGCGAAATTTGAATTTTCAATTAATAAAAACGCATTCTTTCCAGGAGATCAACGCGCTTTTGGTATTACAACTAATCAATATTTTAGCCAGTCCATGGCACGATGTTCCTGGTCTAACGGAAAAGCTTTCACAGCAATCTTTTTAAAGATTTTACCTTCCAGTTCCGCAATATTGGCAACCCATTTCTCATCGGTTAAAATAGCATATTTTGTAACCTTATTTAAGGCGGAAAAATCTGCTTTTATACCAGAAAGTAATACATTGATGTCTTTATAAGCTTTAAAATTTTTAAGAATGGCCAATAGTTTAATTTCTTCTTTTTCTTCATTCTCAAAAATTTCATATAAAGCCTCAACACCAGCTTCGTCCGTACGTTCATCTATTACAAATCTGTAAATATGCGTGCCTGAAATTTTCTCGATCTCCATATTAGTGAGATGCTCTCTGGCTGTCACCGTATTATTTAGATCATCATCCAGCCACTCTATGGCTTCCGCTCTTTCATTAAGTTTAAAGCTTTTAATAGGCAAGTTGGGCGTAAACGCATTTCCTATAGGAAGCAAGGCTTCAAGCCAGGATTTATCTGTTAAGATCGCATATTTTTCAATGGCGTTAAATGCCTTTGCTTTTAACTTCAGGGTTTCGTTGAAAGCTTTGAAATTTTCAAATCCGGGAAAATCTTTATAGATACCTAAAATTTTTATTTTTTTAGTATTAGCTTTTGTTTCCAATAATTCAATAAAGTCATGCATTTCTGATTCAGAAATACCTCCTGAAATTTCAAAACTGTAGATGTCGTAATTCTTTATCTTTTTGAGATTGAGCATAGCTATTAAATTTTTAATTAATAATAATGGGAATGATTTTCCCCGCAAATATTACTTCGGTATTCCAGTTTATTTTGTGTCGTCATCCCCGCCGAAAAGACGCTTAAAAAACCCGTCGGTGGTGTCTTTTTTCCTTTCTTCCCTTAATTCTTTTCTAAGCCTTTTTTTCTCTTCTGAAGACAAATTTTCTTTTTGCTCTTTTGTAAGACCTTTTCTGCTTTCCTTCGCATCCTGAAAAGCATCTTTATATTCGATGCTTTCATCGGTTTCTCCTTTAAAAGCTTTAAACCAGCCATTTTTGAAAATACCGCCAATGGTTGGCCATACCCCGGCCTGAGGATTATTAAGATCTCCTTCAATAGGAACTTCAGTAGCAATAGTATCGGTTCCTTTATTCTTCAAAATGAATTTGAAGAAACTGGTAAAACCTTCCCAAAGGGTTTCTAAAAATCCATCCTCTTTTCCAATCATAGTGGTATTGGTTAGCATAGGTTTTAAATAACCTTTAAGATAACCATCGGCAATAGCGATTTCACTGAACAATTCAAATGTTCCGGATTCAAAGTCCAGCCCGGCATAATAACTTGTAAGATCGTTTAGCGCTTTTGCTTCAGATTTTTCTAAAGAAAGCGAAATATCCATATCAGGTATTTCCTGGAATAGATTCATATTCCCATCTAACTTCACGTTCCCGCCCCCAAAAGAAACGCCGGTTGCGTTGATAGGGGAGGGCAGTACACGTTGCCTTTCAATAACATTTCGTAAATTCTTTGCGGAAAGATTAAGCTCATTGATTTGAAGATCTATATTGGGTTCTGCCATAAGGCCTACCAGCGCTATTTTTCCATTGTAAACTTCGAAATGGTTTATTTCCAATGGCACAATATCCTTTAAAGCATTCGTCCAGTCATCTACACTGGCAGCTTCCTCGTTTGATGTAGTTTTCTGGTCTTCCAACACATAGATGACCTCCGGACTATTCATAGTAATTTCAGCAACAATAGCTCCATTAAAAAGAGCGTTCCATTCTACTGAAATATCGGTTTCCGGAAAATTCAGGAAAGGAATTTGGGTTTCTGCGTCTACCTTATTTAGGTACATGCCGTTAATTGTGTAGGCACCACGATAAAGGGAAATATCTATATCATCTACCTGGCCATAATAGCCCGGGATATCTGCCAATACCTTATTGATGTAGCCTTTTGCCCAGATAGGAAGATAAAGCCGCGCGCCAATGAGTAATAACAAGATAATAAGAGGGATTATGATCCTCTTTTTCTTTAAAATTGAACGTTTTTTCGAGTGCATTTTAAAAGTAATTATTGTTAATAACCCATAAAAACTAAAGGGCTATTTTTTATTTTTCTTACTGGCAAACGGATCTAAGGAAAAACCGATATTAAAATATCCCGTAGCATTTTGATCATTTTGATAAATATAATCCCCGGTTGGCTCCCCTTTTTCAGTTAAGCGATTGCTTATAAAATTAGTAAGTCCGCCTTTTGCAGTAGCTATGATAAGATCTGAAATTTTATATTCATAGATAAGCCCTGAGTTGATTTGTAACTGGCTGTATTCAAAAACTTCCGCGTAATTGGGAGCATCTACATTCACGTAAAAGCCATTTCCGCCAAAAGTACTCCCCAGGGAAAGCCTGCTGTTAGAATTAATATATCTTCTAAACAAAAGACGTTGAGGTAAAATAAAATCAAATTCCCATGGAGAATTTTTAAAGTTATGCTTATAAGTAAAGGTTGGAAAAAACGGAATTTGGGTAGTGGGATCTATAAAAGCAATAGCCCCAAGGGTGATGGTGGTTCTCTCAGTTCTTTTCATGATTAAAGAAGCACCTACGAGCCCTTTAAGACGTTCAAATCCCTGGTCATTTCCATCAACTATTACACTGGCATTATAGATTACGGGTTTGCCGAATAGCTGCGAAAAGTAAGTTCCGCTAACCGCACCCGAAAAATTATGAAAACCAACAATTCCAGGTTGTTCAAAAATGATCGCTTCTGAAGTATTTTCTAAATCCTGAAACTCAAACTCATTAAAAGTATAATTAGCTGAAGCGGTAAGCACCAATTTTTTGGTATAATAGAACGGAAGGTTTATAGATGCATCAAAAGTTTTCTGATTTTTAATTTCTCCCTCCTGAAAATCTTCATCAAATAATTCAGAATCAAAATCCCTGGAAAAGCTTTGTCCGTATTCAAAATTGAAAAGTCGGGTTCTGGGAAATTCGGCTTTTATCTGTTTGGAAGCTTCCTGTATAGGTCCGGAATCTTGTTCCTGTGAAAATAGTATCTGTGAAAGAGGCAGGATACACATTAAAAATAAGTACTTTGATTTAGTCATTTTTTTGATTGAGGGTTGAAAAATTAATTGAGAACTTGGTCTTTAAAAATCTGCGTATCCGTTTTTTGTCCTATAGTTGTTTCATCACCCTGTCCCGATAGCTATCGGGACAGGGTCTCAAGTAACTGTTTGGATTACCAGTGTTCTGAGATTCTGAAACGAATTCAGAATGGCGTTCTTTATCAATTTAGGTTCCTTTACGGATATATATTAAAAATTAAAAAAGTCGAATATTAGAAAAATGAGTGCTAATAGAAATGCTAACATACAATAGAGTTTATAGGCGTTTATTAGATTCAAAATAGGCCTGTAATTTTATCCCTAGATAAATAAGGAATAAAATCAATACAAGCCCCAGGGTTATGAGAGATGCATATACAATCGGGTCATTATCTATTATCAGCATCGGTAAATTGTTTTAATTGATCTTTCTTAAAAACGAGGGTGCGGTGTGGGAACGGAATTTCTATTCCTTCCGCATCAAAACGTTTTTTGATACTTTCATATAATTCGCATTTCATCACAAAAGCCGCGGCATAGTCCCAGGCCCAGGCCCAGGCTCTGATGGTTACCGAAGAATCACCGAGATTGGTAACCCGAACGATCACTAGCGGTACTCCGTTTCGGAGATCCTGATTTGAACGATTATCAAAAAGATTGGGATGAGCCTCACAGTCTTCTTTCATGATCTTTTTGGCCAGGTCTATATCGCTGTCGTAAGAAATTCCAATTTCAATCCACTGGCAGATCTTTTTCTCTTCCAGATCATAATTGGTCACTTTTTCTTTGTTGATGATCGCGTTTGGGATTACAATCATTTTATTCTGATAGTTCCTTATGATGGTATGCCGAAGGGTGATATCGGTTACGGTGCCTACGAGGGTGTCGGTAATTTTAATTACATCACCTACCCGAAAAGGCTTAAATGAAATAATAAAAACGCCGCCTACTAGATTGGCTAAGGCTTCCTGGGAGGCCACTCCAATGACTACCGCCAGAATGCCAGCTCCTCCAATAGCAGTTTGTGCAATTCCTCTTAATGCGGGAAAAGCCAGTGCGGCAAGGATAATTCCGAAGAAATAGACCGCAAATACACTTAAGTAACGTAAAAACTTATAGCTGGTGGGATCACCACCAGAGGCAGTAGTTCTTTTAATTGCCCGTGAGAACAAGGTTTCAACGATGCTTGCCCCAATAATGGTAAAAACCAGTACAAATCCCAGGTAAAGGATAAGTTCAAAATTTTTGGTAGCCACATCATATTTATCTTCAGAAATAAAAATAAAGCTTAACGCAGCAACCCCTAATATAATCCATAGGGTGTTAAGTACCCGTTTTATAAGATTAATAGTGGTAGGCTCTTCATTGGGATATTTTACTTTTGCTTTTTTTACAAGCCACCCATTTAATAATCTGGTAATAAGTAAAAGAATCAAAACGATGCCTATGACAACAAATGCATAAATAATTGCTGCTCGATAAGTATTCCAGAATTCAGTCATAATAAAATTTCTTAATTAATATTGAATTGATAAGATGGAGTAGAAACAGAACTATCCAGACATGTTAAAAATTGATTCTTGAGAGAAGGATGAATTTTAAAAACCACTTGTAAGTGTGATTTTGAAGTTAGCGCATCAATAAAGAGTAAAAGTCTTTCAAGATCTAATACAGAATAGGTTTCTGCAATCCGTACTTCCAGGGTTTGATCTTTACTTGGATCATAATAAAGCATATCAATTAATTTTAAATGTTCTCAAACCTTTCAGGAAAAACTATCAATGTTCAACCAAAAAACCTGAAAGGCCTGGAACAAGTTATTTATATACTAACTGTACAGAAGATTTTAAATTTCCTTTTCTCTTCTGAATTTAAATTTTCTTTATGCCTCATCGCAGCATTTAATGGGTGGTATGAATTTCTAATTGTGAAATTTCCCTGGCTCGATCTTTAGCCGTTTTTCGTTTAATTTCACCTTTCCAGATATCAATTACCACATACATTACAGGAACGATAATTACTGTGAAAATCAGGGAACTTGTTAAACCACCAATCAATACCATAGCAAGACCGTTTTTCCATTCTGCTCCTGCGCCAGAGGCGAAGGCGATAGGAATCATAGCGATTACCATCGCGAGTGTGGTCATTAAAATCGGGCGTAACCTCGAAAGACCTGCATTTACTATGGCTTCAACGCTTTCCATTCCTTCAGTTTTGAACTGATTTGCAGCATCTACAATTAATATTGCATTCTTAATTACCAGTCCTACCAGCATGATCAAACCTAAAAATGTAAATACACCTAAGCTTTCCTGAAATAAGGCAAGGATTAAAAATGCACCAATCATCGCCGTTGGAACTGAAAACATTACTACTAGCGGATAGGCATAACTTTCGTATAATGCTACCATGATCAAATAAACAAGCACGATAGACATTAATAAGGCCAATCCTAAACTGGCAAATGCCTCGGTCTGGCTTTCCAGGTCACCACCCATTTCAAACTCTACACCTTCCGGCATTTCCATTTCTTCTATGGTTGTTTGAACTTCGGTAGAGACTGTTCCTACCGGTCGCCCTACTACTTGTGCCCCTATGCTTACACTACTACGCTTATTATCACGCTCTAATCTTGAAGGACCTGTAGATTGCTCAATATCTGCGAATTGCTGAAGTTCTATTAGTTGCCCGCTACTGTTTAAAAATGTGACTTTTCTAATATCTTCTATATTCTGGCGATCAAACTGATCGAGTTTTATATTGATATCATATTCATTTTCACCATCACGGAATTTGTATTGGGTATTTCCTGCAAAAGCATTCTGCATGGTGTTCCCTACAGTATTCATAGTAAGGTCCAACGCAGCCATCTGGTCGCGATTTACTTCTATGGCGACCTCTGGATTTCCACCTTCTACTGAAAGTTCTACCTCGCGCGTACTGTTCACGCTTTCTATGGTTCTTTTTACCTCGTCGGCAGTTTCCATTAAGATATCTATATCATTTCCGGTGAGTACCACTTGTATGGGTCCGGCAGTACTACCACCCACCATTCCTACGGCAGCAGTTTTAAATTTTACACCGGGAATATTCTTGGTTAGTTTTATTTTTATATCTCTTGCAAATTGTTCCGAAGTAATAGTACGTTCATCTGGACTTATCATCTTGGCATTTATCTGTGCCAGGTTAGAGGAGTTTCCTCCACCTCCGGTTCCAGTTCCCACGGTGGAAAATACAGAGGAAACTACGTTATCTTGTAGTAGAATATCTTCTACCGCCAAAGCTGCAAGGTTAGTCTCTTCTATGGTGCTTTCCTTTGGAAGTTCTAACTCCACGATAAATTCACCATTATCACCATTCTTAACAAATTCACTTCCTATAAAACCAAAAACAAGCAATAGGAGGGAAGCAACCACTAAGCCTAATAAAGAGAAGGCCGTTACACGCTTTCTTGTAAGCGTCCATTGCAGTGCTTTCTTATAAAAATTATTTACTCCTTGCAGAAAATTTTCAAAAGCGATCAATGGCCTGTGTAATAATTTTTCTTTTCTAAGAGTAATAACTTCAGAAAAACGAGATGATAATAAAGGGGTTAGGGTAAAAGAAACCACCAGGGATATACCTGTTGCAAAAGCTACCACCACCGCAAACTGTTTCAGTAAATCTGCAATTAATCCGGTTACGAAGGTGATGGGTAGAAATACTGCAATTAATACTAATGTAATTGACATTACAGAAAGTCCAATTTTCTTCCAGCTCTCCATGGCAGCTTCCATACGGGATTTGCCTTTTTCCATTTCGGCGTGAATCTGTTCTAAGACTACAATACTATCATCCACCAGAATACCCACCACCAGGGATAGTCCTAATAGCGTCATTAAGTTAAGGGTATAACCCAATTGGCCCATCGCAATAAATGTGGCTACAATAGAAACCGGAATTGAAACCATTACGATAATAGAATCTTTCCAGCTTCTTAAAAAGAAAAGCATGATAATGGCTACTAATCCAACTGCAAGCAAAAGGTCAAATATCACCGCATCGGCAGCTTCCAGCGTAAAAACTGAGCTGTCCTGGGCTACGGCGATTTGCAGATTTTTGTCTGTATAATCGGCTTCGATGATGGCGATTTCAGCTTTTATATCTTCTGCAACCTGCACGGTGTTTCCATCACTTTGTTTAGAAATGGTCAACCCAATAGAGCTAATACCGTCAATACGGGAAATAGTTGCTACTTCTTTGGTAGTATCATAGACTTCAGCAATATCTTCTATTCGCACACTGGATCCGTCTCCGGTAGTGATCTCTAGCCCCTTAATGTCTTCAACATCTTTAAATTTACCGGAAAGTCTAACGGTTACCTGCTGCTTATCGTCTTTTATGTTCCCTGTTGGGAAATCAAGGTTCGCTGCACTAATGGCCTGGGTTACCTGTAGAATACTTAATCCATATCCCTTCAGTTTATCACGATCTACATTTACACGTATTTCACGCTCGTTTCCACCAATCACCTGTACCCGGGCTACACCTTCAATACGTGATAACTTTTCTTTGATATCATTTTCAACCAGGTCATTAAATTCATTCGCATCCATTTGGGAAGAAACACCCAAACGCATAATGGGCAGATCATCAAATGAAAATTGATCTACACTAGGTTGATCTACCTGATCTGGCAGCTGCCCCACAATATTATTTACTTTTCTTTGTGCATCCTGCAAAGCCTGGTCAACATCGGCATTATAGGTGAGTTCCACATTCACAATAGAGATTCCCTCCTGAGAAGTTGAGGTAATGCTTTTTACCCCTTCCAGCGCACTTACCGCATCTTCGATATTTGTGGTGACTGAATTTTCCACTTCGCTGGGCGATGCACCGGGATAAATGGTGCTAATCGATATTTGTGGCGAGGTGATTTTAGGCAGTAGTTCATAGCCGAGACCTACGTAGCTAACAATACCTAAAAGTGCAACAATAGTAAAGATAACTACAGCGAGGGTAGGCCTTTTTACGGATAGTTCTGTTATAGTCATCTTACTTGTTGTTGGTGATTTTTACTTTGGTTCCTTCGGTTAGGTTAATGATGCCTTTGGTTACGATTTGTTGCCCATTTTGCAATCCTTCAAGAACGATCACATCGCCATCAATGACGTTTCCAGTTTTAATTTTCTGAAGTGTTACCGTGCTATCTTTAACAACATACACTTGCGGATTTTGAAGACTTCCCACAATAGATCCTCTTGGGATCACCATTGCATTTTGCTCGTTGGTCTTTAAGGCGTCAAAATTAACTTCAGCAAAAAGTCCTGCACGTAACTGGTTGTCTTTAGTATTCTCTACTTCAATAATAATTTGAAATTTTCGGGAAGCATCTGCCTTTACACTTATAGTAGTCACTTTTCCTTTAAAAGTTTCCAATGGATACACATCCGTTTTAATAGATACTTCCTGACCTTCTTTAATTTTTGAAAGGTTGTCTTCGGCAATATTCACTTTTATTTTAAGTCTATCTACCTGTACAATTTCAGCAATTTCATTACCGGGCATTACAAAGCTGGTTTCTTCAACCATCAGGCTGTTTACAACCCCGTCTATAGGTGATTTCACTTCGGTAAAACTCAGTTGTTGATTGATTTGAGCGATATTGGCGCGGGCATTTTCTTTTTGAATACGAATATCTTCCAAAGCGCTTTGGGATACTGCTCCTACTTTTAGAAGACGTTCGTAACGTTCTACATCTTTCTGCGCTTTTGAGTAAGCCGAATTTGCACTGGCTAATTGAGAACTTAGAGAGACGGCATCAATTTTAGCAATGGTCTGGCCTTTTTTAATTTTATCTCCCTCTTCAAAACGCAGGTATTCTATACTTCCCTGTGATTCTGCGACCAATACTACTTCTTCCCATCCTTTAAATTCCCCAGTTGCAGTTAAACCGTTGGAAATAGTTTTTCCTCCTACTGTGGCTGTTTGAACCGGGATCGCAAATTCTTCTGGAACTGCAGATGCCGTTTCATTCATTTCTTTTTTATTACTGAAAAGCGTATAACCAATAATCCCTACTAAGGCGATAACTACGATGATTATGATATTTTTTGTTTTCATTATATAACTTTTTATGGAAAAAGGTTTTAGTTAGTTTGTTCTGGATTGGAAATTAATTGCGAAAGCTTTCCACTGGATTTTAATAAAGTAACTTCGGCTACCTTCGACTGTAGAAGGGCATTTAAGTAGTTGGATTGTGCTTGTCTCAAAGCAAATTCTGAATCCAGCAATTCAGTTAAGTTCGCCACGCCTTCATTATAAGAAGTTTTAATACCGTCATAATTCTCTTGGGCCAGTTCCATATTTCGCTGCTGACTCTCAATTTGTGAATTACTCAATAATAATTGTTCGCGGGCATCGCCATATTCTTTTTCTATATTTAATTGTAATGTTTCGCGGTCAAGTTCCAATTGTTCTGTAGCCAGTTCTTTTTGCTTTAAACGATTGCGTCGCTGGAAGCCGTCAAAAATTGGAATACTGGCTGAAATTCCCCAGGTACCGCTCCATTGTCCCTGATAAAGTGCCGGATCAAAATCCAGAAATTCATTGGCCTGGCCCAAATAATTATATCCAAAACTGGCGTTTAGCGTCGGTAGATATTCGGCCTTTATTAATTTCTGATCAATGATTGAAAGTTCAATAGATTTATCTAATTGTTGATATTCCAGATTGGCATCTAAGAATAATTCAGTTCCTAAAGGGTAAGGTTCCCTGTCTTCCAATTTTTCTTCCAGAACAACTTCTTTACTCATTGGTATATTAAGTAAAACCTTGAAAAGTCTCAGTTGCTGGTTTTTTCCGAATATAGCATCTTCTATCTGTGTTTTTAGATTAGAGCGATTTACTAGAAGTTGGTTGAGATCTAATTTTCTAATAATTCCTTCCTCGTATTTTGCTTCAGATAATTCTATAAGATTATCTGTGCGGTCGAAGTTTTGTTTTAACAGTTCTACTTCTTTTTGAAAAACCTGAATCTGGATATAGGTTTGGATGACATTTACAATGAGATCTTGTGTAGTTACCAGCGTTTGCAAATCTCGTAGTTCTGCCAGGGCAGAGGTGCTTTTAATAGAGTTGAATAATTTGAAATTAAGCAATTGTTGCTGGGCATTTATGCCGCCAGTATATTGATATCTATTTCCAAAAGCTACACCAATGGTAGTCCCCGGCTCGCCACCAAAAATTTCGGCAGGTAGTCGTTGCTCCTGTAGAGAAAAATTATCGGTAAAGCCGGCACTTCCATTTATTTGGGGTAAAGCTTGCCCTTTTACTTCAGCAATTTGAGCCTGAATAATTTCCTGATCTATCCGTGCAGCCTCAAGGTTATTATTATTTTCAATAGCAAAATTGATAGTCTCCTCAATAGTATTGAAAGTGATGGATTCTTGTGCCGCAACCATGTAAGTGGCGAATAACATGGAAAGTGTATAAATCCATTTTAAGTTTAATTTCATTTCTCCTAGTTAAAATATTAATAGTTAGTTCAGAATAAAAAGAACCAATTTGATTAAAAAAAAGTTATTCTTTTTCCCAGTTATCAATTATTCTGATACTCTCTTTCATGAAATAATCCATAAACTCAGTAAGTTCTTTCATACGATTATTAAACTCAGGATTTTCTTCGGAACGTACCTCCAGGATTTCTCTTACGACCTTATTATAATTTTCTAGACCTGCGATATCTTTCCGAAATTTCGTTTTCCATTGACCAAGTTTTGAAAAAAAGAAACGCTTGCGCTCTCCCATCTTCGTTTTATAGCCTATATGTTCCAGGGAAAGAAGACCGTTTATAGCATTGCTCACAGCACTTTTACTCAAACCCAGGGTATCACGAATCTCATCGAAGCTAAGTTCGGTTTTGTTAGAAACCGTTAAAAGTGCATTTACTCTGGCAGCGGCGGGGCTAAGACCCATATTTTCCTGAATCACTCCGTAGGCCTCCACCAGTTCCTTTTGTTTTTCTGATAATTTTACGTTACTCATTATGATGAAATCTGCCGCAAAGATAAAAGGTTTTTTTAGTTCTGCAAATAAAGAACTAAAATTTTATTATTTAACTTGCTTAAAAGAACCTTGGTGAATTTGTGTAGTTCAGTGCATCTCTAATGTCAAACCTTAGTACGATCTCATGAGATCCATCATTGTAGGTTCTTAATCTTGTGGTATCGGCATCATAGGAATATCCTATAAAAACCGAGTCGAAAATTTGAAAGCCTGCCAGTGCACTTACTGCCGAATTCAAACGATAGGAAGCTCCCAATGTGAACTTTTCAGAAAATAATAAATTCGCTGAAATATCTACCTGCAAAGGTGCACCATCTGTTACCTTTAGTAAATAGGCAGGTTTTAATTTGAGTTCCGGATTCAGATCAAAAACATAGCCACCCATAAAATAGGTATGAAAACGTTCCTTAGCCAGAAAAGTATCAGAATTCTCATTGTTTTTATAATGCTCTGTCTCTAACAGCTGTGGTACCGAAAAACCTACATAGAATTTATTGCTGTAATAATAGACTCCCGCGCCTATGTTTGGAGTGAATCTATTATCAATATTCTGATTAAAATCGGGATCATCGGGCCCGGTAAGTCTGGTAAAGTCAACATTCAGTAAATTTGCGCTGGCTTTCAAACCAAAAGCAAGAGCAGTATTTTCAAAATCTAGTGTATAAGAAAAATCGGCATTAATGATAGTTTCGCTGCTAGGTCCAATTTTATCTGAAATAACAGATCCTCCTAGTCCAACATTTTTTCCGATGCGGTCATTAATACTGAAAGAAAGGGTTTCGGGGGCGCCATCCAAGCCTACCCATTGCGACCTGTATACGCCCGATATTTTCAGAAAATCCTCCGATCCAACATAGGCTGGGTTAAACAGTGATGTATTATACATATACTGGGTATACTGTGCATCCTGTTGGGCATAACCACCCAGGCTTATGAAAATTAGTAATAAAAATGTATATTTTTTCATGTCAGTTTTTTAACGTGTGAGGTATAAGTAACCCGATTTAGATTTCCATTCTCCGTCTTTATATCTCAATACATAGAAATAAGTTCCTGCAGGTAATTCTTCACCTTTTCTTACAGTTAACCTTCCTTCTGAAATTCCACCAAAAAGATTTCCATTTTCGCCATATTCTTTGGCTTTATAGATAAGTACACCCCATCTATTGAAAATTTCCAGGGTATTCTCTTCATATAATTCCAGACCTTCAATGGTAAAGAAGTCATTAATTCCATCTCCATTAGGAGATAACTTTTGAACGACTCCCGGTCCATCTTCAAGACAGTCTGTTGAAATCGGATTTGGATCACAAATATTCAATGGATCACTCACTCCCGTTGCAATTGTTTCTGTTGAGGGATCATCTACTCCATTTACTTCTTCACCATCATTTAAACCGTCATTATCTGTATCTGCATCCTCAGGATCGGTTCCCGCTGAAGCCTCTTCTTCGTTCGTTAATCCGTCGTTATCGAGATCGCAGGTAGCAGAAGTTTGGAGCGGATCGCAAATATTAAGCGGATCGCTGACTCCTTCTGGTATTATATCTGTGGAATCATCATCAATACCCAGAACTTCTTCTCCATCGGTTAAGCCATCATTGTCAGAATCTGGATTTCCAGGATCTGTTCCCAGAGCAATTTCCTCTTCATTAAATAATCCGTCATTATCAAGATCAGAATCTGCTCCAAAACTCAATACGATCGTCTGACTTGTAATTCCGCCATTTTCATCGGTGGTAGTGATCTCAAAACTATAATCACCCGCTTCCAATAGCTCAGCATTTTCAACTGTAAGACTTCCATCTTCATTTAAGGTGACTCCTGCCGGAAGGTTACCATCGGTCAGTTCAGCATTTACAATTTCACCATCAGCATCAGCAACTGTTGCCAGTACATCGTCGTTTTCATATTGATTGATCGGCTTAGCATCGACTACGGTATAGATTGCTTCGGAATCTGAATCTTCTCCGAAACTAAGCACGATCGTCTGACTGGTAATTCCACCATTTTCGTCGGTCGTAGTGATCTCAACACTATAATCACCCGCTTCTAAAAGATCAGCATTGCTTACTTCAATGTTTCCATCAGCATTTAAGATTGTTCCAGCCGGAAGATTTCCGCCGGTCAGTTCCGCATTTACAATTTCACCATCGGCATCAGCAACTGTTGCCAGTACATCGTCGTTTTCATATTTATTGATCGGTTTAGGATCGGCTATGGTATAAATTGCTTCGGCATCAGAATCTTGTCCGAAACTAAGCACAATGGTCTGACTGGTAATTCCGCCATTTTCATCGGTTGTGGTGATCTCGAAACTATAATCGTCAGCTTCCAGAAGATTAGCATTTTTAACGGAAAGACTTCCATCAGCATTTAAAGATGTTCCAACCGGAAGATTTCCATCGGTCAGTTCAGCATTTACAATTTCACCATCCGCATCAGCAACTGTCGCCAGTACATCATTGTTATCGTATTCATTGATCGGAAGCGCATCGGCTATGGTATAGATCGCTTCGGCATCAGAATCTTCTCCAAAACTCAATACGATCGTCTGACTGGTAATTCCGCCATTGGCATCGGTAGTGGTGATCTCAAAACTATAATCACCGGCTTCCAGAAGATCAGCATTTTCAACTGAAAGACTTCCATCAGCGTTCAAAATAACACCTGGAGGAAGATTTCCATCGGTCAGTTCAGCATTTACGCTTTCACCATCCGCATCAGCAACTGTCGCCAGTACATCATTGTTATCGTATTCATTGATCGGAAGCGCATCGGCTATGGTATAGATCGCTTCGGCATCAGAATCTTCTCCAAAACTCAATACGATGGTCTGACCGGTAATTCCGCCATTCTCATCGGTGGTAGTGATAACAAAACTATAATCACCTGCTTCCAATAGCTCAGCATTTTGAACTGAAAGACTTCCATCAGCGTTTAAAATAACACCTGGAGGAAGATTGCCATCGGTCAGTTCAGCATTTACAATTTCACCATCCGCATCAGCAACTGTTGCCAGTACATTGTCGTTTTCATATTGATTGATCGGCTTGGCATCGGCTATAGTATAGATCGCTTCGGAATCAGAATCCGCTCCAAAACTTAAGATTATCGTCTGACTTGTAATCCCACCATTTTCGTCGGTAGTGGTGATCTCGAAACTATAATCACCGGCTTCCAGAAGATCAGCATTTTCAACTGAAAGGCTTCCATTTTCATTCAGAATCACTCCAGCCGGAAGATTACCATCGGTCAGTTCAGCATTTACAATAGCACCATCCGCATCAGCAACTGTTGCCAGTATATCCTCATTATTATATTCATTGATCGGACGCGCATCGGCAATCGTATAAATTGCTTCGGCATCAGAATCTGCTCCAAAACTCAATACGATCGTCTGACTGGTAATTCCACCATTTTCGTCGGTGGTAGTGATCTCAAAACTATAATCACCGGCTTTCAATAGATCAATATTTTCAACTGTAAGACTTCCATCAGCGTTCAAAATAACTCCTGGAGGAAGATTACCGTCGGTCAATTCAGCATTTACAATTTCACCATCCGCATCAGCAACTGTTGCCAGTATATCCTCATTATTATATTCATTGATCGGCCTGGCATCAGCTATGGTATAGATCGCTTGGGTATCAGAATCTTCTCCGAAACTAAGCACAATGGTCTGACTGGTAATTCCGCCATTTTCGTCGGTGGTAGTGATTTCAACACTATAATCACCCGCTTCCAGAAGATCAGCATTTTCAACTGAAAGACTTCCATCTTCATTTAAGGTGACTCCTGCCGGAAGGTTACCATCGGTCATTTCAGCATTTACAATTTCACCATCAGCATCAGCAACTGTTGCCAGCACATCGTTGTTATCGTATTCATTGATCGGTTTAGGATCGGCAATCGTATAGATCGCTTCGGCATCTGAATCTTCTCCGAAATTAAGCACAATGGTCTGACTGGTAATTCCGCCATTTTCATCGGTGGTGGTGATCTCAAAACTGTAATCACCCGCTTCCAATAAATTAGCATTTTCAACTGAAAGACTTCCATCAGCATTTAAAATAATTCCTGGAGGAAGATTGCCATCTGTCAGTTCTGCATTTACAATTTCACCATCCGCATCAGCAACTGTCGCCAGTACATCATTGTTATCGTATTCATTGATCGGAAGCGCATCGGCTATGGTATAGATCGCTTCGGCATCAGAATCTTCTCCAAAACTCAATACGATCGTCTGACTGGTAATTCCGCCATTGGCATCGGTAGTGGTGATCTCAAAACTATAATCACCGGCTTCCAGAAGATCAGCATTTTCAACTGAAAGACTTCCATCAGCGTTCAAAATAACACCTGGAGGAAGATTTCCATCGGTCAGTTCAGCATTTACGCTTTCACCATCCGCATCAGCAACTGTCGCCAGTACATCATTGTTATCGTATTCATTGATCGGAAGCGCATCGGCTATGGTATAGATCGCTTCGGCATCAGAATCTTCTCCAAAACTCAATACGATGGTCTGACCGGTAATTCCGCCATTCTCATCGGTGGTAGTGATAACAAAACTATAATCACCTGCTTCCAATAGCTCAGCATTTTGAACTGAAAGACTTCCATCAGCGTTTAAAATAACACCTGGAGGAAGATTGCCATCGGTCAGTTCAGCATTTACAATTTCACCATCCGCATCAGCAACTGTTGCCAGTACATTGTCGTTTTCATATTGATTGATCGGCTTGGCATCGGCTATAGTATAGATCGCTTCGGAATCAGAATCCGCTCCAAAACTTAAGATTATCGTCTGACTTGTAATCCCACCATTTTCGTCGGTAGTGGTGATCTCGAAACTATAATCACCGGCTTCCAGAAGATCAGCATTTTCAACTGAAAGGCTTCCATTTTCATTCAGAATCACTCCAGCCGGAAGATTACCATCGGTCAGTTCAGCATTTACAATAGCACCATCCGCATCAGCAACTGTTGCCAGTATATCCTCATTATTATATTCATTGATCGGACGCGCATCGGCAATCGTATAAATTGCTTCGGCATCAGAATCTGCTCCAAAACTCAATACGATCGTCTGACTGGTAATTCCACCATTTTCGTCGGTGGTAGTGATCTCAAAACTATAATCACCGGCTTTCAATAGATCAATATTTTCAACTGTAAGACTTCCATCAGCGTTCAAAATAACTCCTGGAGGAAGATTACCGTCGGTCAATTCAGCATTTACAATTTCACCATCCGCATCAGCAACTGTTGCCAGTATATCCTCATTATTATATTCATTGATCGGCCTGGCATCAGCTATGGTATAGATCGCTTGGGTATCAGAATCTTCTCCGAAACTAAGCACAATGGTCTGACTGGTAATTCCGCCATTTTCGTCGGTAGTGGTGATCTCAAAACTATAATCACCGGCTTCCAGAAGATCAGCATTACTCACTTCAATACTTCCATCAGCATTTAAAGATGTTCCAACCGGAAGATTGCCATCGGTCAGTTCCGCATTTACAATTTCACCATCCGCATCAGCAACTGTTGCCAGTACATCGTCGTTTTCATATTGATTGATCGGTTTAGCATCGGTGATGGTATAGATCGCTTCGGAATCAGAATCTTCTCCGAAACTAAGCACAATGGTCTGACTGGTAATTCCGCCATTTTCATCGGTGGTAGTGATCTCAAAACTATAATCACCCGCTTCCAATAGCTCAGCATTTTGAACTGAAAGACTTCCATCAGCGTTTAAAATAACACCTGGAGGAAGATTGCCATCGGTCAGTTCTGCATTTACAATTTCACCATCAGCATCAGCAACTGTTGCCAGTACTCCGTCGTTTTCATATTCATTGATCGGCTTGGCATCGGCAATCGTATAAATTGCTTCGGCATCAGAATCTTCTCCGAAACTAAGCACAATGGTCTGACTGGTAATTCCGCCATTTTCGTCGGTAGTGGTGATCTCGAAACTATAATCACCTGCTTCCAGAAGATCAGCATTTTCAACTGAAAGGCTTCCATTTTCATTCAGAATCACTCCAGCCGGAAGATTACCATCGGTCAGTTCAGCATTTACAATTTCACCATCCGCATCAGCAACTGTTGCCAGTACATCGTCGTTTTCATATTGATTGATCGGTTTAGGATCGGCTATGGTATAAATTGCTTCATCATCTATAGAATTTACTGTAACGGTCACTGTACCGGTATTGCCTTCTGAATTGGTATAAGAGAACGTGTCCTCCCCATTGAAATCTGCATCTGGTATATATTTCACCGTGCCATTATCATTGATACTTACTGCACCATTGGCTGGCTGAGTCACACTGGTTACCGCGGATTTATCATCCACATCGGTATCATTGGCGACCACATCGATATCCACCACAGTATCCTCATTTGTTGTAGGAGTATCATCGTTTATCGTAGTCAGTTCGTTAACGTTTTCTACACTCACCGTCCAGGATTCAGAATCAGTATTTCCATCCGCATCGGTAGCAGTCAAGGTCACTTCATAACTATTATCGGTATTGGCATCAGCTGGGTTCTCAAAATCTTTTTCGGTCAGGGTCACCACACCGGTGTCTGCATTAACCTCAAACAGGGCAGCATCGGCTCCACTAATGGTATAGGTCACACTGCCAATAGGGGCATCTCCTGCCAGGCTTGGGGTTACACTGGTGTATTTACTATTCTCATCGATGGTCGCATTATTGATGGTGTTAATGGTAAAGTCGGCAGTCTCGGTGACATCGGTCACCCTCACGCTCCATGATTCAGAATCAGTATTTCCATCGGAATCGGTAGCGGTGATGGTTAGCTCATAATTATTATCGGAATCGGTATCTACGGGGTTTTCAAAATCGCGGGCGATCATACTCACTACCCCATTACTGGAATTGATGGTAAAGTCAGCAGCATCATCTCCACTGAGACTGTAGGTCACCGTTCCAATAGGTCCTCCGGTAATGCTTGGGGTCTCACTGGTATAAGCAGTATTTTCAGCTACACTGGCATCTGCAATAGGATCGATACTAAAGCTTACCGCTTCGCTCACATTCTGCACAGCAACCGTCCATGCTTCGGAATCAGTATTTCCATCAGCATCGGTAGCGGTCAGGGTCACTTCATATACATTATCGGTATTGGCATCGGCGGGGTTCTCAAAATCTTTTTCGGTCATGGTCACTACCCCGGTATTGGCATTGACCTCGAATAGGGCCGCATCGGCTCCGCTAATGGTATAGGTCACACTGCCAATAGGAGCATCGCCTGCCAAACCAGGGGTTACACTGGTGTATTTGCTGTTTTCATCGATGGTCGCATTATTGATGGTGTTAATGGTGAAATCAGCAGTCTCGGTGATATCGGTCACACTCACGCTCCATGATTCAGAGTCAGTATTTCCATCGGAATCGGTAGCGGTGATAGTTACTTCATAACTATTATCGGTATTAACATCTACCGGGTTTTCAAAATCGCGGGCGATCATACTCACCACCCCATTACTGGAATTGATGGTAAAGTCAGCAGCATCATCTCCACTGAGACTGTAGGTCACCGTTCCAATAGGTCCTCCGGTAATGCTTGGGGTCTCGCTGGTATAAGCAGTATTTTCAGCTACATTATCATTCTCGATGGGATCAATGCTAAAGCTTACCGCTTCGCTCACATTCTGCACAGCAACCGTCCATGCTTCGGAATCAGTATTTCCGTCGGCATCGGTAGCGGTCAGGGTCACTTCATATACATTATCGGTATTGGCATCGGCGGGGTTCTCAAAATCTTTTTCGGTCATGGTCACTACACCGGTATTGGCATTGACTTCAAACAGGGAAGCATCGGCTCCACTGATGGTATAGGTCACACTGCCAATAGGAGCATCACCTGCTAAACCAGGGGTTACACTGGTGTATTTACTGTTCTCATCGATGGTCGCATTATTGATGGTGTTAATGGTAAAATCCGCTGTCTCATTAACATCGGTCACATTCACACTCCATGATTCAGAGTCAGTATTCCCATCGGAATCGGTTGCAGTAATGGTTACTTCATAACTATTATCGGTATCAGTATCTACGGGGTTTTCAAAATCGCGGGCGATCATACTCACCACCCCCTTACTGGAATTGATGGTAAAGTCAGCAGCATCATCTCCACTGAGACTGTAGGTCACCGTTCCAATAGGCCCTCCGGTAATGGATGGGGTCTCGCTGGTATAGGTATTGTTCTCAGCTACACTGGCATCTGCAATAGGATCGATACTAAAGCTTACCGTTTCTGCAATATTTTGAACACTCACCGTCCATGCTTCGGAATCGGTATTTCCATCAGCATCGGTAGCGGTCAGGGTCACTTCATATACATTATCGGTATTGGCATCTGCCGGGTTCTCAAAATCTTTTTCGGTCATGGTCACCACGCCGGTGTTTTCATCCACTTCAAACAAAGCAGCATCGGCTCCGGTGATGGTATAGGTCACACTTCCAATAGGAGTGTCTCCTGCCAGTGTTGGAGTAGGTCCGGTATAGGCACTGTTCTCATTTACTGTGGCATCATCAATAGCATCGATAGTAAAGTCAGCTGTCTCAGTCTGATCAGTTACACTTACACTCCATGATTCAGAATCGGTATTCCCATCACTATCAGTAGCAGTGATGCTTACTTCATAGATGTTATCGGTATTGGTATCTACGGGAGCCTCAAAGTCACGGGCGACCATGCTCACCACCCCGGTACTGGCATTGATGGTAAAGTCAGCCGCATCATCCCCACTAAGGCTATAGGTTACACTTCCAATAGGCCCACCGGTAATGGATGGGGTCTCACTGGTATACGCCGTGTTTTCTACTACTGTATCGTCTGCAATTGCATCGATGGTAAAAGAAGCAGCTTCTGCAATATTCTGCACACTTACGCTCCAGGACTCGGAATCAGTATTCCCGTCGTCATCGGTAGCAGTCAGGGTCACTTCATATACATTATCGGTATTGGCATCGGCCGGGTTTTCAAAATCTTTTTCGGTCATGGTCACCACGCCGGTATCAGCATCTACTTCAAACAGAGCAGCATCGGCTCCGCTGATGGTATAGGTCACACTGCCAATAGGAGCATCACCTGCCAAACCAGGGGTTACACTGGTGTATTTGCTGTTTTCATCGATGGTTGCATTATTGATGGTGTTAATGGTAAAGTCGGCAGTCTCGGTGACATCGGTCACACTCACGCTCCATGCTTCAGAATCAGTATTTCCATCGGAATCGGTAGCGGTGATAGTTACTTCATAACTATTATCGGAATCGGTATCTACCGGGTTTTCAAAATCGCGGGCGATCATACTCACCACCCCATTACTGGAATTGATGGTAAATTCAGCAGCATCATCTCCACTGAGACTGTAGGTCACCGTTCCAATAGGTCCTCCAGTAATGGATGGGGTCTCACTGGTATAAGCAGTATTTTCAGCTACATTATCATCCTCGATGGGATCAATGCTAAAGCTTACCGCTTCGCTCACATTCTGCACAGCAACCGTCCATGCTTCGGAATCAGTATTTCCATCGTCATCGGTAGCAGTCAGGGTCACTTCATATACATTATCGGTATTGGCATCGGCCGGGTTTTCAAAATCCTTTTCGGTCATGGTCACTACTCCGGTATTGGCATTGACTTCGAACAGGGAAGCATCGGCTCCGCTGATGGTATAGGTCACACTGCCAATAGGAGCATCTCCTGCCAAACCAGGGGTTACACTGGTGTATTTACTGTTTTCATCGACCGTAGCATTGTTGATGGTATTGATTGTAAAATCAGCTGCTTCGGTCTGATCTGTAACCGTTACACTCCATGATTCAGAGTCAGTATTCCCATCACTATCGGCAGCGGTGATAGTTACTTCATAACTATTATCAGAATCGGTATCCACGGGGTTTTCAAAGTCACGGGCGACCATGCTCACCACCCCGGTACTGGCATTGATGGTAAAGTCAGCCGCATCATCCCCACTTAAAATGTAGGTCACCGTTCCAATAGGCCCACCGGTAATGGATGGGGTCTCACTGGTATAGGCCGTGTTTTCAGCGACACTGGCATCGGCAATAGGATCAATGCTAAAGCTTACTGCTTCTGCAATATTCTGCACACTTACGCTCCAGGACTCGGAATCAGTATTCCCGTCGTCATCGGTAGCAGTCAGGGTCACTTCATATACATTATCGGTATTGGCATCGGCCGGGTTTTCAAAATCTTTTTCGGTCATGGTCACCACACCGGTATCTTCATTGACCTCGAATAGGGCCGCATCGGCTCCACTAATGGTATAGGTTACACTTCCAATAGGAGCATCACCTGCCAAACCAGGGGTTACACTGGTGTATTTGTTGTTTTCATCGATGGTGGCATTGTTGATGGAATTGATAGTAAAATCAGCCGTCTCAATAACGTCGGTCACACTCACGCTCCATGATTCAGAGTCAGTATTTCCATCGGAATCGGTAGCGGTGATAGTTACTTCATAACTATTATCGGTATTAACATCTACCGGGTTTTCAAAATCGCGGGCGATCATACTCACCACCCCATTACTGGAATTGATGGTAAAGTCAGCAGCATCATCTCCACTCAAAGTGTAGGTCACCGTTCCAATAGGCCCTCCGGTAATGGATGGGGTCTCACTGGTGTAGGCGCTATTCTCAACTACATTATCATCCTCGATGGGATCAATGCTAAAGCTTACCGTTTCTGCAATATTCTGCACAGCAACCGTCCATGCTTCGGAATCAGTATTTCCATCGTCATCGGTAGCAGTCAGGGTCACTTCATATACATTATCGGTATTGGCATCGGCGGGGTTCTCAAAATCTTTTTCGGTCAAGGTCACTACACCAGTATTGGCATTGACTTCAAACAGGGAAGCATCGGCTCCACTAATGGTATAGGTTACACTTCCAATAGGAGCATCTCCTGTCAAACCAGGGGTTACACTGGTGTATTTGCTGTTTTCATCGACCGTGGCATTATTGATGGTGTTAATGGTAAAGTCGGCAGTCTCGGTGACATCGGTCACATTCACCGTGAGGGTCTGAGTATCGGTCAGGGTTCCATCAGTTACCGTGACGATCGCTTCATATTCGTTATCACCACTTCCTTCAAAATCAGGAGCAACCTTAAAAGTGAGTTCTCCCGTATCTGTATCTAAATTAAATAAAGCTGCATCACTTCCACTTAGCGAGTAGGTAAGTCCGCCACCATTTTCAGTTTCTCCATCGACATCGGTAGCATCCCAATCGATCACATTACCGGTGCTATTTTCAGCATAGTCTACCTCATGGGTGGGAGCACCTGCATTAGTCGTAATTAGGGGGTTTTCGTTCTCATTACTTATTTGAACTGCCCAGGCTTCACTATCTGAATTGCCTTCGGTATCTGTTGCTATTACTATTAGTTCATAAGTGTTATTAGTATCATCGTCTTCAGGATTTTCAAAATCCCGGGCAACCATGCTTACTATCCCGCTGTCGGCATTAATGCTAGAACTACCAGCATCTTCACCTCCAAGGGTGTAGGTCACCTTTCCAACCGGCGTATCTCCAGAAAGAACCGGCGTAGGGCCTGTATATGATGTATTTTCACTAATTACAATATCATTAATTGCATCAATGATAAAATTAACTGCAGGAGGGGCCGAAGCATCTATAGTGATAGTAAAAGCAATATTTTCAGAAAAACAGCCAGTTGTGGGATTTAATACTCTTATAATCCCATTATAGATACCCTCTGTTGCAGAACCTGGTACCGAAATCTCAATCGGTGATGTAGGGAGACTTATAGCTGTTGAAATATCCACAAAGCCTGCTGAATTGGCTGTCGAATCAAAATCTAATACATAATTTACAGGATTGTTAATAGCATTGGTGTAGCTAATAAATGCCGAAGTTTCACTATCACTTATAATAGGATTGGTTCCAAGTGTGATAGCAGGCAAAGGGTTTACAGTTACCGGTATTGAAGGGATTATAATTCTATCGCAAACTATCCCGATTTTTTGTGCGCGGATTCTGACATCTGTAACTGAAGTTTTTAAACCAAAAGTTGTAAGTGAAATTGAAGACCCTGTTCCAAGTAGGGCCGGTCCAATCCCGGTATTGGTTTGATCTATCAGTTCGTAAACTATATTTTCTTCAGTGTCATTTACCTGAAAGGTAATGGTTTCATTCTGGCATACGGTTGTGCTCGTTGTCGCACCAAATACTTGTGAGGCCGGTTGTTTACACTGAACAGTTACTCCATTAGAAGGATCACTCTCGCAAAAGTCTACCGTAGGGCTGGTTACAGTGACTGTTGCTTCTCCTCCAGCATATAATTTATTGAAAGGCGTGTCTAAACCAGTAATGGTCCATTCCTGGACAGAGGCTACACCAACTACCTGATTAACTGTTGCCGTAGCACCTTCAATAGCTACCCCATCCATATATAGTTGAATAGTTAATTCAACACTCGTACTGGCAAGGGCTTCACCGGTGATGGTCGCGTCTCCTTCCACAATAGGATCAGAAGTAATACTCAGATTTGGGGAAGGAGTTTTGCTTCTTACAAGAACTTCATTTGAAAATTCACTTACAATTTCTCCTGAAGTCTGAGCTGTTGCAGAAATATATCTTCCAATTAGTATATTTAAACCTGTGGCTGTCCAGGAACCATTAGACTTTACGGTTGTTGTTCCTTCCAGGTTTGCCATTCCACCTTCGGTTAAGCTGGAATAAATTTTTATTTCTGAACCTGCATCCTCTGATGATACGCCATTTACAGTATTTACGGTCATTCCTCCAGAAAGACAGTATTCACCAGTAACTATAGGAGTAGCAGATTGTGAACTCACAGTCGCGGAAGTTTCGGCCTTGCAGCTTCCAGATTCTACAGATCGTATTAGAATTTCATCTCCCTGGGACAATCCAGACACGTCAAAGTTCCAGTTACCATCAGTTGCGTTAAAAACTTTCTGTTCTTCCCCATTGATAATTAAAGTAACGATGGCTCCGTTAGTTGCTGTTCCGGTTATAGATGTATCAGATTCAAGTATTGGAGTGTTAGATATTACCGGAGCTGAAGAAGTTGAAGTGGTATCATAACAAAATTCTGCTTTTGAAGATTCACATTTTCCGGGTTCCGTTATTGTGAAGTAATAAACACCAGCAGGGATTTTACTTCCTTTAGCGGTAAATACCCAGCTCCAGTCACCTGGTGGGTATCCCTTTGGATTTTCATCAAGACCATTTAAACGACTTCCATCGGCATTGTAAATCTTCAGATCATAATCTCCCGTAGCTGGGGAAGATCCTGTGAATGTTTTTCCGCCGTTAGCAGTTCCAAATCCAAATGGAGGTGAAGAACAGGTAGCCCCTACAGTTGTTTCGTTACAGTCTGAATATGATTCTGATTTTTCTGAAGTCCCTGTAGATGAAGCGACCGCTTCAGAAACTTTTGCTGTTGCAGAAAAAACTTCGTTCCCTTCCGCCGGGATTAATCCCGATAATGTCCAGCTTCCTGAACTTACTGAGGTAGTTCCTTGTGAAACCTCGTCACGAAAAACTTCGATAGTTGTACCATCCACCTCAGAAGATGTTCCGGTAATTGATGTGGCACCTACAGCTATAGGTCCTGTAATTGAAGGACAGGCGGCTCTGGGAGGTAATGTAGCTCCCGATCCAATTTCGGTAACACTGGTTGGAGGAAAAACATTGATTAGCTCTTCCCATAAACCATCGGTTATTCCCGTAGTATCGTCAATTCCTCCTAAATCGGAAATTCCGTTATTCCCTGTTGCAGCTTTCGGATTGATCACCGTGTTTCCTACCATTCGTAGCGGAGTATCTACTGTTATAGAAGGGAAAGCTGCAGTAATATCAGCGAACGGGATGTAGAAATCATAGAAGTAATCATCATCTCCGCAAATTTCAGAAAGCGCAATACTTTTTTGAGCAAAATTATCATAAGGCCTATCTGTAACAGCATCTCCAATTTCTCCAGGAGAAACGGTTCCATCTACATCATAAAGACCAACTCCAAAATTAGTTCGTAAAACAACTTCAATTTCAAAACCAGGATTTCCGGGAATACTATTGGGATCTGAGGCGCCAAATTTTTGATCGGTATCAATGAGAATAGAATATCCTTTAGAATTTTCAGCGGTACCACCCAAACGAAAGCGAAACATAAGATTTTCGCCATCCATGTAAGTGTATATGGTATTGTTGTCTTCAGATTTTACCAGGTCTGTAAATTTACAATCCGGGCCCGGTCCTAAGTCACTATCTGGTTCTGAAGCTCCTACAGAAGGGAGCGGAGTGTAAGGAATTTCACTCTCAGTTTCATCATTTTGAAAAAATCCCTGATTGGTTTCAGAAGAATAACCATCTACATTAGGATCTAAAACAGCCTGACCACTTCCGGCAGCTTTTTTATATATAAGTCCTTTTGTTTGTGCAGAAAGGTGCGTATTGGATATTATAAGAAGAATAAAAAATATTCCGAGGGGTAAAAATTTCTTCATATTAGAAATTTAGAAAATTGTATAAACAGAGATTGAGAATTTATTAGATATAGACATATCCCCTTATCGACCTTGGAGTTTCTTTTTCATGAATAAAAGATTTGGGTTGTTAATATATACGTATTGTAGTGACTAAAGATCTTAAAACTAAGTTAAAATATGAGTTTTCATCGATAAAACAGTGGTTATAATCGATGATATTTAAAAATTAAAGTTTTTTTTGGCAATCGGCTGTAAGCCATTGAAACAAAAAAACATAGCATAAGTGAGAGATTAGAAATATCTACAAAATTTATTTAGCCGAAGCAAAAATATGAACTATTAAAAGCGATTAAAATGGAATAATGATAGACGGTATCATTAACAGTTTAAGCGGCGCATGTTTCATGATAAACGGTTTCAGATTGATTATAGGAAGGGAAATATCTTTTAGTACCTAAATTATACCTGCAATAAAAAAGCCGACTCGTTAAAGTCGGCTTTTTTATTGGTGCGGGCGAGAGGACTCGAACCTCCACACATTGCTGCACTAGATCCTAAGTCTAGCGTGTCTACCAATTCCACCACGCCCGCATTTAAAGTTTCACAACACTTAGGACTCGTTGTGATTCCCTGCTTAATTACTTAAGCGGGTGCAAATATAATTATAGTTTTTAAATTTCAAATACTGATGCAAGAAAATATTGAAAAAATTATTTGAAATGATGAACGTCTGAAATTGGATGTTTTCAAGCTATTGATTATCAGAATATCCCTGAATCATAATTTTTTTAGAAAAATTGAGAAAATTTAGGGCAGACTTATGAAAAGACGCGAGTTATGAAGTTTAGTTTCCAATCATATCTTAGTAACTTTACGCAAACTTGAAATTAAATTCATGGATTCAATAAAAGAATATTTAGAAAATAATAAAGACAGGTTTGTGGAGGAATTGATAGATCTTTTAAAGATCCCTTCAATTTCAGCCAATCCTGCAAATAAATCTGATATGCTTAAGGCGGCAGAAGCAGTAAAGAAAAGATTGCTGGAGGCGGGTTGCGACCTGGCTGAAGTTTCAGAAACTCCCGGTCACCCTGTAGTGTATGCTGAAAAGATCATTGATAAGAATCTGCCAACAGTGCTGGTTTATGGACATTATGACGTTCAGCCGCCAGATCCATTAGATCTCTGGGATTCACCACCGTTTGAACCCGTGATCAAAGAAACAAAGATCCATCCGGAAGGAGCCATTTTCGCCAGAGGTTCCTGTGATGATAAGGGTCAGATGTATATGCATGTAAAAGCCATGGAATATATGACTCAGAATGATGAACTTCCATGTAACGTGAAATTCATGATCGAAGGGGAAGAAGAAGTAGGTAGTGAACATTTGGAATGGTGGATTAAAGAAAATAAGGAAAAACTTCAGAATGATGTGATCCTTATTTCAGACACCGGAATGATTTCAAAAGATACTCCTTCTATTACCACAGGACTTCGCGGACTTTCTTATGTGGAAGTTGAAGTGACCGGTGCCAACCGTGATCTGCATTCAGGACTTTATGGTGGAGCAGTGGCAAATCCGCTGAATATTTTAAGTGACATGATCGCTCAGTTAACAGACGAGAATAATCATATTACTATTCCCGGGTTTTATGATAATGTGGAGAATTTAAGCGACGAAGAAAGAGCTAAAATGGCGGAAGCTCCTTTCAGCCTGGAAGAGTATAAAGAAAAACTGGATATCAAAGACGTTCATGGTGAAAAAGGTTATTCGACCCTGGAAAGAGGCTCCATAAGACCAACCCTTGATGTGAACGGAATGTGGGGAGGTTATATTGGAGAAGGAGCTAAGACGGTACTTCCTTCAAAAGCCTATGCAAAAATTTCTATGCGTTTAGTGCCTAACCAGGATCATAAAGAGATCACCGAGTTATTCAAAAAGCATTTTGAAAGTCTGGCGCCAGATTCTGTAAGAGTAGAGGTGAAACCACATCATGGCGGTTATCCTTATGTAACTCCAATAGATACAATTGGTTACCAGGCGGCGAGTAAGGCGTATGAGGAAACCTTTGGAAAAACACCAATTCCGCAGAGAAGCGGGGGAAGTATTCCCATTGTTTCCCTTTTTGAAAAAGAACTGGATAGTAAGATCATTTTAATGGGCTTTGGTTTGGATACTGATGCGATCCATTCTCCAAATGAGCACTTTGGGGTGTGGAATTATCTAAAAGGCATTGAAACCATTCCGTGGTTTTACAAGCACTTTACGGAAATGAGTAAGTAATTTTAACTGTCATTCCGAACAAAGTGAAGGAATCGCATAGATCTGAGCAATATCTAGTATGATTGAGACTGCTTTGGCAGTTACACTTCCCTCGCAGGTACATAGTGATGAACTTAAATTAACAAACGTCTTTTGTTGATTGTCATTTCGACCAACGGGAGAAATCTCTAAGCAAGATTAACTTCTAAAATCAGATTTCTCAGTCGCTTTGCTTCATCGAAATGACATCTATTTTTTCTGTCATTCCGAACGAAGTGAAGGAATCTCATAGATCTGAGCAATATCTAGTATTATTGAGACTGTTTCGGTCGTTACACTCCCTCGCAGTGACTTCCCAATTGGCTTTCCGAAACTATAGAGACGGAACGTTATCATAAGATGCTAAAATATATGTAGCAAAACGAGGAATCAGAATATTCAATTTTGATTCCTCGTTTTTATATCTTTGCACCTCAAATTTTTTAACAACATGAACAAAATAGTAAGTACGTGTCTATTAGCTACAGCGCTAACTTTTGTGTCCTGTAACGAGGATAAAAAGGATACAGCAGATAAAGCTCAGACAGAAAAGACTTCAGAAGATTTCGATTTTCAGGCAGATGAATTTGCAGACCTTAAGATCCTGCGTTATCAAATCCCGGGGTGGGAGAATTTAAGCTTGAAAGAACAAAAACTGGTTTATTACCTAACCCAGGCGGGGCTTTCAGGACGTGATATTATCTGGGATCAGAACTATCGTCATAACCTGAAAATTCGTGGGGCATTAGAGAATATCTACGCTAATTACGAAGGAGAAAAATCTGGTGATGATTGGGATACTTTTGAAACCTATTTAAAAAGAGTATGGTTTAGTAACGGTATCCACCATCATTATTCAAATGCTAAATTGAAGCCGGAATTCAGCAAAGAATATTTCGATACTTTATTGAAAGAAACCAATACCGATCTTACCGGAGAGGCTTACGAAGTGATCTTCAGCGAAAAGGATGCTAAAAAAGTAAATCTTAATGAAGCTGATGGACTTTTAAAAGGTTCTGCAATTAATATGTATGGAGCTGATGTAACTGCCGACGAGGTGGATGCCTTCTATGCAAATAAAAAATCTCCAAATCCGGAAAAGCCATTGGCATATGGAATCAATACCAAGTTGGTGAAGGAAAATGGAAAATTGGTAGAAAAGGTTTATAAGAGCGGCGGACTTTACGGAGACGCGATAGATGAAATCATAAAGTGGCTGGAAAAAGCTAAAGGCGTTGCTGAAAATGAAAAGCAGGCGAATGCTTTAGGTCTTTTGATCGATTATTACAATACTGGGGATCTTCAAACCTGGGACGAGTATAATGTTGCCTGGGTAGAAGCTACCGAAGGGAATATAGATTATATCAACTCGTTTATTGAGGTATATAACGATCCAAAAGGTTACACCGGATCTTATGAAAGCATTGTTCAGATCAAAGATTTTGATATGTCGGCGAAAATGAGCAAAGTAGAACAGAACGTTCAGTGGTTCGAGGATAATTCTCCAATCATGGACGAGCATAAAAAAGATTCTGTAGTAGGAGTTACTTACAAAACAGTGATCGTTGCCGGGGAATCTGGAGATGCTGCACCAAGTACTCCAATTGGAGTAAATCTTCCAAATTCCAGCTGGATTAGAAAACAACATGGAAGTAAATCGGTTTCTTTAGGAAATATTATCAATGCTTATGAAAATGCCGGAGGAACTAATAAATTAAAGGAATTTGCTCATGATGAAGAGGAAATTGCCCTTTCAGAAAAATACGGAAATCAGGCAGATAAATTACATACAGCACTTCATGAGGTAGTAGGTCATGCTTCCGGGCAATTGAATAAAGGAGTAGGGACTACAAAGGAAACTTTGAAGAGTTATGCTTCAACCATGGAAGAAGGTCGTGCAGATCTTGTAGGGCTTTATTATTTGATGGATCCAAAACTGGAAGAACTTGGTCTTACAGATAATTCTGAAGAACTGGGGAAAGCTGCTTACAACGATTATATCCGTAACGGATTAATGACTCAATTGGTGAGACTGGAGCCTGGAGAAGATGTAGAAGAAGCTCACATGAGAAACCGCCAATGGGTAAGTGCCTGGGTTTTTGAAAAAGGTAAAGACGAAGGAGTGATCGAAAAAGTGGAAAAAGAAGGTAAGACTTATTATGATATTAAGGATTACCAGAAATTACGTGAGCTTTTTGGTGAATTGCTTAAAGAAACTCAGCGTATCAAATCTGAAGGAGATTACGAAGCTGCTAAAAATCTGGTAGAGAACTACGGTGTAAAAGTAGACCAGAAGATTCATAAAGAGGTGTTGGATAGAAATGCGAAATTCAAATCGGCTCCATATAGCGGATTCATTAATCCGGTATTGGTTGCTGAAATGGATGAAAAGGAAGAGATTACTGCCATTAAAGTAACTCAACCTGCATCTTTTGAAGAGCAAATGATGATGTACTCTAAAAATTATAGCTTTTTAACTGAAAAGAAAAAAGCTAAGAAAGAAGAGACTGCAGAAGCAGAAATGTAAACTTTCTTCTTCTGAACATAAAAAAAGCGTGGCAATTGCCGCGCTTTTCTATTTCCAGACTGTAGGTAATGTTGGTTGTCATTTCGACCAAGGGGATAAATCTCTTAGTAGCTAAATTTCCGTTATGAGATTTCTCAGTCGTTTTACTTCTTCGAAATGACTTGAAAATGTCATCCTATGTTTGTAGATAGGACTTATTTTATTGTTAATCCATTATTTTGTAGGTTAATAATAAAGGGAGAAAGAGCAAGGCAATTATTTGTCATTTGTCTTAAAGACCGTTCTGAATGCTTGCCCCTTTCTCCCAGTGCTTAAATTTTGAACAGTTCATTAGGCCAAGAGCCTGCATTTAGGATTGATAAAATAATAGCACTTCATTAAAAGTTACAGTATGAACAAATTTATTGGAATCGACATTAGTAAACAAACCTTTGATGTTTCCTTTTCTGAAAATGGGCAGGAAGTATTCGACAACAATCAAAATGGTTTTAAAAAGTTGCTGAAACACATTGATAATAGCATCGGAGTGGTAATGGAAGCCTCTGGCCCTTATTATCTGAACCTGGCTACTTTTTTGTTCAATAAAAATATCCAAGTATTTGTGGTAAACCCTTTAAAGGTTAAACGTTTTAGCCAAATGAACTTCAACCGTGCCAAAACAGACAAAAAAGATGCAGAGGTTATCCGCAACTATGCCTTGAAGATGGAGGAAGATATGAAAGAATGGAAACCTGAACCCAGGCATATCAAAGATATGAAGCAGCTTCATAGTTCTATTGAATTATTGAACAAGCAGTTGTAACAAACAAAGAACCAGTTAGGAGCTTTTGAAGACAGTGGTTCTGTCTGCAAAGAGCTGGGGAAAAGTTTTAAAAGTATCCTGAAAAAATTGGAAAAAGAGAAGGGAAAATTGGAAGGACAAATGCTTGTCCTGGGTAAAGAAGAATATAAACAAACCCTAAGATCACTTACTTCCATTCCTGGGATAGGAGATAAAACGGCTATTATGTTGATTGCCATTACCGCTGATTTTGACAAATTCGAACATTATAAACAACTGATTGCTTATGTAGGATTTAGTCCCAGAATATACCAATCGGGCACCAGCATCAAGGGAAAAGGACATATATGTAAAATGGGAAAGTCCCAGATAAGGAAATTACTATATATGTGTAGCTGGACAGCTAAAAGGTACAATAAGGGCTGTGCGGAAATGTATGAGCGATTGAGAAAGAAAGGAAAACCGGAAAGGGTAATTAAAATAGCTATCGCCAATAAGCTCTTAAAACAAGCTTTCGCGATTGCTAAAAACAAAACAGTATTTGATGAAAATCATCAGCCAAAAGTTTGTTTTTAAGCACAGTTCATTCTGAGGTGAAGCCGTAGGAATCTCATAATGTTAGTTAATAGATTGCGTCGGTCATTTTACTCCCTCGCAGTGACTTGTTAAAGTTATCGCAAGTATAACGAATCGGTATGCTATTTAAAATCGGTCTTCAAATAAAGTCTTTCCACTTTTTCCCGAGCCCATGGAGTTTTCCTTAAAAATTTAAGACTGGATTTTATGGTAGGATTGCTTTTAAAACAATTAATATTGATTCGGTCGGCGAGTCCATCCCAACCGTAATGCTTTTGCAGTTCTTCTACGATAGTAGCCAGTTTTATTCCGTGTAATGGGTTGTTTGGTTGTGATTCCATAGTTAATATTCTTGAATTACCTTATGTCATTTCGACCAGCGGGAGAAATCTCTTTTGAAACTAGATTTCTCAGTCGTTTCACTTCTTCGAAATGACAATTGAAAGATTATTTCATTCTAAACTTGTTTCAAAGCCTATTCAGAGATTTATCAATTGTCCATTTTCAATTATAAATTAAGAACTATACTTTCTTTACAAATTTAGTAAGTATCACAATCTGTTGCCCTTCTACTTTTCCTTCAATTTGTTCCGCGTTATCATGAACCAGGGAAACTCTTCTAACGGCAGTTCCACGTTTTGCTGTTAAACTGGAACCTTTTACATTAAGATCTTTGGTTAGGACCACGGTATCTCCAGCTTCTATAATTGCACCATTACTGTCTTTATGCACAACAATATTTTCAGATTTCTCTTCCTGCACACCCGCTTTGGCCCATACTTTTACATCATCTTCCATATACATCATATCCAGAAGGTCTTGCGGCCAGCCTTCAGCTTTTAATCTGTTCAGCATTCTCCAGGCCATGACCTGAACTGCCGGAATTGTGCTCCACATACTGTCATTTAAACAACGCCAGTGATTTGGTTGAACCTTTTCTGGATCTTCTATCTGCTCTTTACAGGTCTCACAAATTAGGATACTACTTTCATGTCCTTCTTCAGGAGAATTCGGAACTTCAAAAACATTTAGATCGTTTTTATTTCCGCATAATTCACAAGTAGCATCACTGCGCTGTCTTAATTTTTCTTCAATAGTCATTAAAAGGGAGTTTGCCTGCAAAGATAGATTAAACTGAAAGTACAACCAGTCCTACCGGTTTTATATTTTTTAAGACCGTCTCTGAATTTTTTTATTGATTTTAATTATCAATTCTATTTAAATTGGAAGTTGCAAAACAATTTAGTTTTAATCGTTTCTCTCGTTCATTTTTTCCATCGATGAAAAAACGAACCAAAAAAATCTAGGCTTACTAAAATTTATCAAAATTTATTGTTCTACATCTAAATTTTAGGAACTCGCCAATTAAATGGAACTAATTAGAAGAAATTTTCTGAAGCTCAAACAGCCTAAAATTTTACGGTGTATTCACTTCAAATTTTATGAAAAATTTTCGATAGACCAGGAGTATATATGAGACTATAAATTCAAAAATTGCAAATAATTATTTTTTTGAATTAATGTATTTCATCACTCTCTCCTCCAGAATTGGCAACGTGACCACACCTTCTTCCAGGATCACTTCATGAAATTTCCTAATATCGAAATCGGCGCCTAGTGCTTTTTCTGCTTTTTTTCGTAATTCCCGAATCTTTAATTCCCCGATTTTATAGGAAACTGCCTGTCCCGGCCAGGAAATATATCGGTCAACTTCAGTATTGATCTCATGGATAGAAAGTGCGGTATTTCTCTTCATAAAATCTACCGCCTGTTCCCTGGTCCATCCTTTCGCGTGAATTCCGGTATCTACTACCAGTCGGCAGGCACGCCACTGTTCATAGGTTAGCTTTCCGAAGATTTCATAGGGATTGCGATAGATGCCCATTTCTTCGGCTAAAAATTCTGCATATAATCCCCAGCCTTCTCCAAAAGCAGAGATGTAAAAGTTTCTTCTGAATTTAGGGATTTCTTCTCCCAGTTCATTGTTCAGGGAAATTTGTAGATGATGCCCGGGAACTGCTTCATGCGCCGTAAGTGACGGTAACACATATTTTGGTCGGCTGGGGAGATCATAGGTATTCACCCAGTAATATCCCGGTTGCGTGTCATTGGAAGCGCCAATATATCTTCCCGTGGTATATTTTGGGGCGATAGCTGGTGGAACTTCAGCAACACCATAAGGTTTTCGCGGTAATTTGTTGAAATACGCCGGTAATTTGGCATCGATTCTTTTAGCAATATCTCTAGCAAACATGAGCAATTCCCCGGGAGTTTTTGCGTAGAACTGTTCATCTGTTCTTAGAAAATCAAAGAATTCTGAAAATGTGCCTTTAAAGCCAGTTTCAGCCATTACTTTTTTCATTTCTTTATTAATGCGTTTCACTTCAGATAGGCCTATATTGTGGACTTCATCTGCACTTAGATCGAGCGTGGTATAATATTCTAAAAGATAATCATAGTATTCTTTGCCATTGGGTGTTTCAGAAACGCCCAAAACTTTCCTGGTCTTCGGAAAATATTCTGTTTCAAAAAACTTTTTAATCCTTCTGAATTCAGGAATTACATTTTTAGTGATCGCCTTTTCTGCAGCAGTTAAAACCGAGTCTTTTTGTTTTTGAGATAAGGTTGCTGGTAAATTTCGGAAAGGTTGGTAGAAATAACTGTCTTTATAATTTTCTGTAATCTGACTGTCATACGTGTTTTCATAACCTTCAAAAATTATGAGGGGCTGTGTGATGCCTTCTTTTAAACCTTCGCGAAGCAAAAGAAAATGCTGGTCTACATAGGTTGGAATTGCATTTAATTTATTCAAATAAGCTTTTACCTGAGCATAATTATTGAGATCACGAATATGATAATTCAGACTTAAATGAAAACCTGCGTCAGAAAGTAACGGATTTAAATAAGCCTTAAATTCATAGGTTTTCACCGTATTTTTTAGATCATACTTTAGAAGATCGGCAGAAATGTTTTGAGATGCGGAGAGCTTTTCAGGTTCAAGATCATTTAAATCTTTCAGCAGTTTTTTGGCGAATTCAGCTTCCTTTTTATAGTGCTTTTCAGAATACAATCCTAGAGGATACTCTGAGCGCTGGTAGGGTTGATGATCCTGAAATTTTTGAATGACCTTTTTAAGCTGTATAGAATCTTGTTGAGCTAAAACTGAAGTGGAGAAAAGTATAAAAATGAATAGAAAAGCCGAAAACAATCGCATAAAGAGAATTTTTTCTAAATATAATAATTGTAAATCCTTCGCTTTATTAAAATTGAATATTCGTCAACCTAAACTTGTTTGACTTCGTTGAATCTTCGATTTCAGGGTTTCAATTTGTGCTAATAAATTATGTTCTTAATAGATTCTAAAACTAGTTCAGAATGAAAAATAGAATTTTCGAATAATATTAATTACCTAAAATGCGAGACCAAAGTCTTGGAAGAAGGGCTTTTGCATCGGTGAGTTCCTTTTCAGTTTCTGTTGCGATTAATTCACCGTTTTCCTCTGATAACTTATAACTGAAGATAAATGGGGCGGCAGGATCTTCAATATCCATTTTACCGAATCTAAGATCGTTGAAATAAAGATTTCCATTTTCCTTGGAAAAAGTGTACCAGCCCTCGCTTATCTGTATCAATCTGTGGAGGTTTGGATCGTCCTCAATTTCTTCGGCCAATTTGTAATTTTTCGGAACGCTATAAAAACTGATGGGTTGTGTATCAAAAACTGAATAGTTTCCAATAAGAAAAGCTTCTTCCGTTTCTATATTTGCCGTCCATAATATAGTATTCAGCGGAGTTGGTCTTGTGTCTATTCTGTGATACTCGATGTTCTGAGCCTCCAAAGCATTTTCAAATTTCTGAAAAGTGTAAATCTTTAAACCTATAGTAATTATCAAAAGATAGATACTGCTAATTATAAGGCCGAGCCGGTTGTATTTTTTTCGTTTAGGGTCGGTTCTTTTTAATCGCATTGGCAGAATGAGAAATATCAAAAAAGGAAGGGTATACAAAGGGTCTATTACAAAGATATTTTTGTAGGCCAGTCGAAGATCAAAAGGCCAGAATAACTGTGTTCCCCAGGTGGTATGCGCATCAAGTAATGGGTGCGTGAACAAGCCCCAGAACATCAACCACGACCAGTTTTTCCAATTGGCTTCAGATTTTGATTCGATCTTTGAAATAATCCATCCAAAGAGAGGAGCAAAAATGATCGCAAATATGATGGAATGTGAAAATCCACGATGGATTTCAATCGAAGTGATCGTATCGAAAAAATTACCAATAAAGGTGTCGAGATCTGGAATTGTACCGGCAATCGCCCCATAAAGCATCGCTTTATTACCGACTTTTTTACCAAGTACTGCTTCACCAACAGCAGCTCCTAAGACGATTTGGGTAAGTGAATCCATGGTGTAAATATAAGGGCTTAATTAGAGATTGTTTCGCTTTGCTCGCAGTGACATTGATTATCGGTTGTCATCGTGAATGCAATGAAGCGATCTCAGGGTGAGACTGCTTCAGTCGTAAACTTCTTGTAGTGCCTCTCAGTTTTAATTTGTCATTCCAAGCGCAGTCGAGGAATCTCACTCCTCCACAATTTTCATCTTCCTTAATAAAAAAGAAGCATTCATATTCTGGCAAATTCCATCTTTTAAATGATAGTCAAAATGAAGTTCGTCGTTTACGATTTCGGCATCAAAATAGAAATTTTTAACCTCCTCTAATTCTTCACTTATTTCACAGAGACTAAGATCATGAGTGGCGATAATTCCGGTGGAATGACTGCCTACGAGTCTTTGCACAAATTTTCGGGATCCAATTGCCTTATCTGTACTGTTGGTACCTTTCAGGATTTCATCCAGGATAATAAAATAATTCTCTGTCTGAATTTTATCAACAATAAATTTCAGTCGTTTCAATTCTGAAAAGAAATAAGATTCATCATCACCTAACGAGTCACTGGTACGCATACTCGTGATAAGCTTGATAGGAGCATAGCTGCAACTTTCAGCGCAAACAGGAAGCCCAATATTTGACATCACGATCTGTAGGGCCACCGTTCTTAAAAATGTACTTTTTCCGGCCATATTTGCCCCGGTAATTATAAAGAACTGTTTCCCATCTATTTCAAAATGATTGTCAACACGTTTATTTGGGTCGAGTAGGGGATGTCCCAGATTTTTAGCTTTGATGCCCTGATCTCCAGATACAATTTCCGGGAATATATAGTGCTGATGATTAAAAGCAAAATTCCCCAAACTGTTATATGCATCGGTTCTTTCTACCGCTTCAAACCAACGTTCAACTGCGGTGTGATGATGCTCGATCCATTTTTCCAGGCGGTAACTTTGTCTAAGGTCCCATAGTAGAAATCCATTTCCGAAAATTCCAAAAAGCAAATTATTTCGTTGATCCAGGGCGTCGATAGCTTTTGAAAATTCCTTTAAAATATCGGAAGCTTTTTTGGACTCTGAAGAAATAGAATTCTTCACTTCCTGCATTAATTCTGAATTGAACTCTTCTGTCTCCAGAAATCCCAGTAACTGGTGGTATTGCTGAAAAGTTTCCTGTACTTTACTAACGGTTCCTGAAAGTTCATTAATTTTCTTCAGAAAAACTCCGGTAATAAGGACTCCAATGAAGAACCATAACAGCACCTGGGAAAACCCGATAATATCAAAATAGAAGATGGTGAGCACAGCAATAGAAAGCACTGAAAATAGTATTGGCAGCCACTTCATGTATTTTGGAACAAAACTTTTATAGTTCCTAATCCAGTTGAGAATAAACTTAGAATCGGTTTCGGTCTTTACAAGGGTCGCGGTCGCGGAATAATTCTGTCTCCAATCTGCTTTTGAGGCAAGCTCTTTAACTGCTTCCTGTTTCTTAATAATATCAAGGGTTTTATTGGCGAGCAGTATTTTAGCTAGTCTGGCTTTTCCTTCTTTTAAGGCCGTTCTATTCAAAAACTGAAAAAAGGATTTCTTGCCAAAAAGATCTATATCTCTGGAAAACTCATGATTTTCAGGATCGAATTTCTTTCCGTCTGGCAGATCTGAAAAATCTCTTGTTCGTATAATTTTTAATTCCTGATCATTGATATCGATCAATGCCAGTAACTTCTCTTTTTTCTTTTTCAGGTCTGAATGCCTGGAAACAAGAAATATGAAAACAGCCAAAAATGCAATAGCCAGAGGTAGCAAAACTGTAATATTTCCGAAGAAAAAATAGATGGATGCACAAATTGCCAAAAAGGCTGCTAATCTCAACGTACTGGACAAAACCAGTTTTTTGGAGATAGTGCTTTTTAATTCGGAATACTTTGTTTTTCGTGAGGAGTAAAATTCTTCAGCTTCTGTCATTATAAATCTTCAAGTTCTTTTTTCAGTTTTATGGTAAGTCCGTTTACTACCAGCTCGTAAGAATGGTCTATCAGTTCAAAAACCAGTTTTGAATCCAGCCTGCCGTCCAAAATCAATGTATTCCAATGTTGTTTATTCATATGGTAACCCGGAAGAATATGTTCTGCAAATTCTTCTCTTAGCTCAATCACCCTTTCAGGATCACATTTAAGATTTGCCCGTAGCGGAACCTCGTCCAGGGAAACAAGGGAGAACATTTTGCCCATTACTTTAAGCACAAGAACATCTGGCCCAAAAGGAAGCCCTTCGGTTACCCCTTTTTTATTAAGACAATAATCTCTGAAAGTGTCGATGTTCATAGGTTTCTGCTCCGAAGAGATTTCTCACTACGTTCGAAATGACATTATTTTGTCATTCCGATTCCGATGAAATCGGGAGAGGAATCTCTTTTGTTATTGATTCTCAATTTTTTCATTCTCTGAATCTTCAATTGTCAAAGCCGTATAATCCAGTTTCCAGCCGATGGTTTCCACGATCTTTTCCATTAAAACAATGGTGTCCAGCGCTTCTTTTCGAGCCTGATCCATGAGACCGCTTTGAGGAATTTTGTCTACAATTGCTTTTTTCGCATCCCGGTTAATATCGGTAAGATCTGAAGTTGTAAAAGGATTCGCCCATCCTTCCCGTTTATCGTAATATTTGAAATCTGTTTCAATCGTTAATAATTCTGGCTGAGGAAAATTGGTAAGAATGATCTTTTTATGCTCGTTATCACTGTCCATTCTAATCTTGCTAAGATCAAAACCAATGTGCGCTTTCGCAGTAACTAATACGATCGCTTTTTTCTTTCCGAGGACAAGGCTCAAATATTTTTCCTTCATGTTCTCGTAATGATAGATCTCAGAAAAGTCACCTTCTATACTGATGAATTTACAAACGCTTTTAATCTTATCCATCAAAACAACAGACTGCTCGCTAGTTTTCAATTTTGAGCGGTCTTTGTTGAAAGCGGTAAAAATAAAATAAGCAATAACGGCACCAACGGCCAGTCCTATAAAGAGTAATTCCATATTATTTTCCTATTTCTCCCAGATGGGTAAATTTAAAGCCTTTTTCGAACTTCAGTCCGTATCCCAGTAAGCGGTCAAAACTGGAGTGAGCGAATAAAATGATGCCGGCAACTTCCAGTTCCTGCAATTTAAGATAATATCCAAGTAAGCCAATGAGAATTGCAAGGCCTTTATGGTGAAAGATATTATAGAAAAATGCACCCCATTTATTATTCATCAAATAACCTAACATTCCAATATCGGGAATAAAAAATAGTCCGAAGAACCACCACCAGCTGAAGTCCTGAAGACTGAACGCCCAAATGCCAAATAACAGCATGGCTAGTTCTTCCAGTTTTAAGCTTATTTTCATTAGTCAATTATTTTATACAAAACCGGCTTGCAAGGTGCAGCGTCATTTTCAAACGAAGCGGGCTGAAGATTTAAAAAATACTCCCCATCCTCAATTTTATTGGGAACATAGATCAATTCAGTAATAGTCGCATCAAACCGTGTGTTCTTCGGATAATCCCAAAACGCTCTATGCGCCAGTAATTTTCCGTCGTCCTTTTCTTTATCTACTGAAGGCTGATCTGTGAGAAAATGTTTGATCCCAAGTTCCCTGATCAGGATCATCGCATCTTCTTCAATATAAGGCCAGTTTGTATGTGAATGATCTTTAGAGATCTTTCCAATGTAGTTTGGAAGTGTCCTGATAACCAAAGCTTCCGTATCTATATTTTTAAGTTTTTCTGAAATCTGTTTTTTTGTAAAAACGAGATTGTCTCCTTTTTGCTGAGGTTCCAAAGAAATAAGTTCTGCCTTAAAAAAGAAAGTTTTCAGGTGTTGCTGAATGGTGTTTAACTCAGAACTTATATGTCCAACACATTCGGTATGCGTAGCATGTGCATGCGGATTGAACCAAATACTATTGAAATTCACCGAAGATCCCTTGCTGACTTTCTCGATAAAATCACCATCGATCACTGGCTCTATTTCCGGGTGTTGTAGATACCAGGCCATGGGATTCTTGTTGTCACCACGCAGGCTGATAGAAATATCCAGAGGTTTTGAGAAATCTATTTTATATGAATGGCCTTTGTGGCTTATACTGGCTAACATTTTATTCGATTAATGTTAACAAATGTAATGTTGTTAATTGAAAAATTTCGATAGAGTTGGAAATAAGATTTAACAGTTCTGCAACTGCTTAAAATAGATCCTTGATTTGGAGTTTTTCAATTAAATTAATACAAAACCTTAAATGTTTTTAGCCAGGTTTTTATCAGGATCTTGCCAGGTGTTGAATATTGCATAAATTATTATACTTTTTTCAACTATTTCATAGACAATTATATAGGGAAAGCGTTTTATAAATGCTTCGCGGTAAGGTTTTCTTTTTTCTGGAAAATGAAACGGCTCAGATTGTATGCGGTCAAAATAGGTCTCTAAGTGTTTTAAAAATTCTTCTCCCAATCCTGTACGCTTAGATTCGTAAAATTTGTACGCATTAGCAACATCTTCATTTACTTCATCAATGAAATCCAGGTTGTATTTCATTTCTTATGTGGATTCTTGGCATTTTGCATTAATTTAGATCTGCTAATTGCTTTGGTCTTGCCCTCTTGAAATTTCTCCCTTCTTTCTCTTATAATTTTATATTGTTCATCACTCAAATTAGATTTCCCCTGCTGTTTAATTTGATATTTTTCAGTAAGTTCTTTTACCATCTCAAGCAAATCATCATCAGCGTTATTCATATATTCTATAACAGTTTCACGCAATTTTGTAGTTTTCATATCTTAGGATTTAAAAGACGATCTAAGTCCGATTATTATTTTTGGAATTTAAATTCTAACTTCCTAAAATGAATAAATTCTTTCTAATTTACAATTTCTAAAATAAACAGGAATAATTATAAACAGTTTAAAATCAGGCTTTCTTTATAATAATTTCAATCTATATAAAAAAGTTCTGCAGCGATCCCGTCACTTAAAAATTTGCCTTCTGAAGTAATATGAAAAGTGTTTTCAGTTTTTTTGATAAGTCCGTCTTTCAGAAATTTTTCGGATTCTTTTAAAAAATGACCTCTATATTTTTCTCCAAATTTCTCCTGAATATCGCTGGCACAAACGCCAAATTTGGTTCGGAGTCTGGTCATTACAAATTCGTTATAAGAATCGGTTACCGAAAGTTTTTCTGTTTGCTGCGGAATTTTATCCTGTTCCAGAGATTTAATATAGAGTGCATTATTACTGATATTCCACTTTCTGGAAGAGCCATCGTAAGAATGTGCTGAAGGTCCTATTCCTAAATATGATTTACCCAACCAATACGCCATATTATTTTGAGAATGATAGCCCGGTTTTCCATAATTGGAAAACTCATAGTGCTCAAATCCGTTTGAGGTAAGGGCGTTCACCAGAATATCAAATTGCTCACGGTATTGTTCATCGTTAACAGGTTTTACTTTTCCTTTTTCGATGAACTTTTCTAAAGCCGTTTTTGGCTCTACCGTAAGGGCATAGCTCGAAATATGCGGAATATCGAGTTCAAGTGCTATCTTTAGATTTTCTTTCCATTGTTCATTAGACTGACCGGGAATTCCGTAAATAAGATCGATGCTGATATTATCAAAATACCGCCTCGCTAATTGCAATGATGCCAGAGCTTCCTGGGCATTATGTGCGCGGTTCATTAATTTGAGATCTGCTCCAAAAAATGACTGAACTCCAATACTCAATCGGTTTACCGGAGATTTGTCCAGCACTTTGATGACTTCTTCTGAAAGATCATCAGGATTCGCTTCAAGTGTAATTTCAGCATCTTTAGAAACTTCATAATATTCAAAGATGGTTTTGAAGATCGAGTCTAATTCTTCCGAATTTAATAGGGAAGGAGTTCCTCCTCCAAAATAGACGGTTTGAATAGTTTGGCCTATTTCATCTTTTCTAAGCTCAAGCTCTTTGCAAAGCATTTCAACCAATTCTGATTTCTTCTTTGTGGAGGTAGAAAAGTGAAAATCACAATAATGACAGGCCTGTTTGCAAAAAGGAATATGGATATAAATTCCAGACATTATTTGAAGATTTGAAAATTGATTAATTTGAAAATGCTAATATTCAAATTTTCAAATTGGTTCATTATCTAATTTTTTTTGGGTTTTGCTTTACAAATGCGTCCCAGCCAGTGTAACTTTTACCAATTTCAGTTTTGCCGGAATTATAGAAATGGCAAACCGCAGCGGCAAGTCCATCGGTGGCATCCAGGTTTTTAGGAAGTTTTCCAATGTTCAACTGACTTTGTAGCATTCTCGCCACTTGTTCTTTACTGGCATTTCCGTTTCCTGTAATGGCCATTTTAATCTTTTTAGGAAGGTATTCCGTGATGGGAACCTCTCTGGAAAGTCCGGCGGCCATGGCAACTCCCTGCGCACGCCCCAGCTTGAGCATGGATTGAACGTTCTTGCCAAAAAAGGGAGCTTCAATCGCAATCTCATCGGGATGGTAATTGTCAATAAGTTCGATGGTTCTTTCAAAGATCAGTTTCAGCTTTACGTAATGATCTTTGTATTTGCTTAGCTGAAGTTCATTCATTTGGATAAAACTCATTTTTTTGTTCTCCACTTTGATAAGTCCGAAACCCATAATAGTGGTTCCCGGGTCAATACCAAGAATGATTCTTTCGCTTTTCAAAACTGACTTTTCCGAAGATTTGCTCACAAAAATTACCTAATTTGGGACTTTCACAAAGCTAAACAATTCTGTGTTGGCAGCACCAAACTTATAAGTTATGCTTTTGCTGATCTTTTTTGCATTAATTACCGCAGCTTATCTGGGACTAGTGGTTGCATTCATTTTTGGATGGAATAAAGTGCCTGAATTTCGTCTAACAGGAATGGCTTCAGAAAACACATTTTCTATCATCATACCATATAGAAATGAAGCTGAAAATTTACCGCGACTTTTCAAATCACTTAGCAATCTGAATTATCCCAGTAGGAAATTTGAAATTATACTGGTAAATGATGCTTCCAGAGATGATTCAAAAATTTTAGCTGAATCATTTCAAAATGATTTTCAGGAATTAAATATCCAATTACTCGAAAATAGTAGAAAAACGAATTCTCCAAAAAAGGATGCGATAAAAACCGCTATAGAGATTTCCAGGTTTGATTATATCGTCACGACCGATGCCGATTGTGTAGTTCAATCAAAATGGTTACAGTTTTTTGATGAAAGCATTCAACTTTCAAATCCTAAAATGATAGCCGGGCCGGTAGGTTTTATTCAGCAACCAGGAATTAAGAAGCCTTATTTTCAGAATTTTGAAGAGATGGATTTTATGAGTCTGCAGGCTTCTACTGTTGGTTCCTTCGGAATTGAAAAAGCATTTATGTGCAATGCTGCAAATATGTGCTATGAGAAAGAAACATTTTTTAAAGAGGCAGGGTTTGATGAAAACGAGTCAATTGCCAGTGGTGATGATGTGTTTTTGCTACAGAATTTAAGAAAAAAAGGAGTGAAGGTTTCTTATATAAAATCTAAAGAAGCAGCAGTTTTTACCAATTATCAAAAGAGTTTAAAAGATCTTTTAAATCAGCGAATTCGGTGGGCAGCGAAAACTTCATCTTATTCCAGTGTTTTTGCGAAATTCACGGCAGTAGTTGTGTTCTTAATGAATTTATCGTTGATTGTTTTTACAGGATTAGCGTTTTTAAAACTGATTCCATATCAATTTTTGATGCTGGTATTTCTCCTGAAATTTAATGCCGATTTTATCCTGATCTATAAATCGGCAAAATTTATGAATCGCGAAAACTTGATGCGCCATTATTTATGGTGTAGTATGGTGTATCCTTTTTTTACTGTTTTTGTGGCAGGGCTTTCAGTTTTTAAGGGCTATGAATGGAAGGGGAGACGGTTTCGAAAATAATTGAGAATTGATAATGGACAATTGACAATGAGATTTCTTTGGCTTCGCCTTGGAATGATGGATCCCAAAAACGTTACAAGCAAGGAGTAAAGCGACTGGAGTAGTTCAACTCAGAGATTCCTCGACTGCGCTCGGAATGACACACTTTGAACGTCACTGCGAGGAAGTGAAACGACCGACGCAGTCTTGTACTTCCAACTTCGTCGTTCTAACCTTGTACTTCAGTTTATTCTGCTTTAACAACCACCGGCATTTTGAAGACCGTAGAAACGGGAATTCCGCGTTTACTTGCCGGGTAAATTTTTGGAAGCGAATCTATACTTTGCCTTAGCCATTGTTCAATTTTGGGTAATTGGTTGGTCACGATAGTATCTACTTTTACAGAATCTATCTGTGGTTTACCATTCTTGGTAATTTCAAGATAAATAAAGATCGTGTCGTTAATACTTTCAGTTACTACTGGTTGCTGACTTGATAAAAATGAATAAATAGTAGTAGCGACTGTTCGTTCAAAGCAATTTTTGGCTGCAGCGAGTTCCGTTTCATTCTGGCAGTTTTCGAAAGCGGGATATTCATCTACTTCTTTCCAGTTAAGAGAACGGGACTCCTGTTCTAAAACATCTTCAGAAGAGATTTTTTTAGTTTCAAAATTGCAGGAAGTTAGCATTAGGGTAACTACAAAAAGTAAAACTTTTTTCATTGGCAATCCGCTTTCGGATTCCAAAAATAGTGAAATATAGCAGGTTAGTAAAAATTGCAAGAATTAAAATATTTATTGCATATCCGTAAAGCGTCCTAAACTGATAAATGTCGTCATTCTGAACTTGGTTGAGAATCTCGGTACGTTAGTAATTATAACAGAAACTAGAGACCCTGAAATAAATTCAGGGTGACGAAATAACCATAGAAGGAAAAACGGATATACAAAAATGTTGCAATCCAAGGCTTAACTCTCAAATTTATAGTTTTCAGGTAAAATCGAACTATTTAGCCTGATGTATCTCACTCTTAAGTTCACTAATACGATATTTTGCTACAGAGATCATATCATTTCTGCCAGATTTCCCATACTTCTCGATATATGCTTCATATAAGTTCAGCACCGCTTCCTGATCTTCAAAATAAGCATCGGCGGCTATAGCACGCTCTAATAGCGCCCGTTCGTTTTCAGGATTTTCTTCCAGTGCCGCATTAAAATTATTAAAAGCGCTTTTAAAATCTTCCTGTCTTTTAAAAGTCAGCCCGATATTAAGATATTCCCGGTCTACAGGTTGTTTTTTTATAAGTAAAGCCATGGTAAAATGCTGTTGTGCTTTTTCAACCTCGTTGGTTTTAAGGTAAAGAGCACCAAGATTGGAATGTACCGCAATGTTCATATCGTTAATATCCAACAACATTTTATAGGTTTTAATAGCTTTTTCAAGTTGTGAGGTTACACGATATGCTTTTGCGAGTTTTTCCAGGATAAATTCTGAACTTTCGCCGAGTTTTAATAGTTTTTCATAGGGAGGAATTGCTTTCTCGAATTGCAACGAAGCAGAATATGCCTGTCCTAAAATGGACAATAAAGATACATTATTTGGACGCACTTCTAGACCGGAATTACACCAGGAAATAGCGTTATAAGGTTTACCATTTTTTAAATGATGCTTTGCTGCCTTATATAAAGCTCCCTGATGTGTAAAATCTTTACTTATTGTTTTAAAAAAGTATTTTATTGCTGTAGTGTCTTTTTTTTTCTCCTTCACCAAACCTAATCTATAATGAAAACCTGCGTTTTCAGGATATTTTTCACTTAGATCACTAAAAAGGCTATCTGCCAGATCCAGATTTCCGGTCTTCAGGAGTAGTTCGCCATAATCTATAGCAGTAAGTACCCGTTCCGGATTTTGATTCAGCACACTTTGATAATGTCTCAGGGCTTCTTCATTTTGCCCATTTTCCTGCTGAAATTTTGCTAATTTTAAATGTATCCTTTCAGTCTTCGGCTCAGTTTTCTGAAGTAATTCGATAGCTTCATTCTGCTTTCCAAAAGAATAAAGGCTATCCGCTGTCTTTATATCTTCCTCCTGGGAATAAAATGACAGCGAACAGCCTAAAATTAAAAGTATTGTCAATCTAATTTGCACAGATAATCTTTATGAATTCTAACCTTTTTTATCTTCCTCTTCAGGTACCGCAAACGCGATAGGCAAAGAATACATAATTGCAACATCATTACCATCTTTTTGACCTGGTTGCATTTTAGGAAGACTATTTACCACCCGGGTTGCTTCATTTTGCAAAACTTCTCTAACCTCTGCTACGTCAGCCAGAGAGCGCGAACGTACATCAGTGATATTCCCGCTATTATCAATTTTAAACTGAACAACGATTCGGCTAACTCCTTCAATATTGAATTCCTTGCCTAAAGACGTGTTGAAATTCGTATTTACGTGATCGGTAATCTTCTGAACCGTGCAATCTTTTAATTCATTACCATCCAGTTGTTCGCACCCGGGATAGGCTGGAACCTGGTCTACCACCGCAAAGGGAATAGCATCTGTTTCCTGACTCAATCCCCCGACGGAAATTAGTGTGAATATTAAAGTAATTGTGTAATAATTAAAAAGTATTTTCATGATTAAAATTTTAAGATTATTCTGCAACTTTAAAAGCAATAGGTAAAGAGTACATTACACTAACGGCTCTGCCTTTTTGTTCTCCCGGTTGCATCTGAGGTATATTTGAGATCACTTTTTTAGCTTCGTCTTCAAGTTCAGGATGTGCTGCCCTTGCCTTGATATCTGCAATAGCTCCGGTTTCATCTATTCTAAATTGTACAATTACACGATTCAACCCGGTTAAACCTAATTTTTTTCCTAAAGAGGTATCGAAGTTTTTACTTACGAACTGTGAGATTTTATCGCTCATACATTTCTTTTGGACCTCATTTGAACCTAAATTTTCACAACCGGGGAACACAGGAACCTGGTCTACAACAGCAAAAGGTACTTTAGCAAGGCCGTCTCGTGGGAAACTTTCAACTATTTTTCCATTTGCTTGTGCTTCTTTATCTAATAGTTCTTCTCTCTTTTCTAATAATTGCAAAAATTGCTCTTTTTCCTCTTGTGACAGACTTTCTTTGTTTTCCAGATGAACTTTTAGTTTAGCAATGATTTCTGAAGTAGTTGTTTCCGGCATTTCTGAGTCTAGATCTGCTGAATTGTCTTCGGAACAAGCAACATAAGTCAGCATGAGCATCATTAAAGGTATAATGATTAAAAATTTGAATTTTGAAAGTCTGGATGATTTGTTTTTCTGTAACATAAATATTCGTTTTTTGATTAATGAATGATTAAAAAATTGATTGATAAATGAAATGTTTTGAGTGCTAAAAGCGGTGTTTAGCAGTTGCTCGTAATAGGTTTTTTTGGCAGTTGTTTTTACAACTTCTTTATCGGCAATGAATTCGTGTACGCCTGCAATCCTGGTTTGATAGATATAAACTAACGGATTAAACCAGAAGATAATTTTCAGCAATTCAAAGAATACAAGATCTAAGCTGTGCTTTTGTTTTACATGTACCATTTCATGTGATAAAATTTGATCCTTTTCTTCGTTAGAGAGCTGATCTCCTAAAAATATGGTATTAAAAAAAGTATAAGCAAGGTTAGAATTTGGGATTTCAATGATCTTAAAATTCCTTTCTTCAGCTATTTTATTTAAACTGAATAATTTATTGAGTCTGTAATATTTTTTAAAAAACAGGAATAAACTGGCACAAACTCCTAAAATATAAGTTGCGAGCCACCAGTTGATAGAAAATGTACTTTCTTCTGAAACTACCACGGTGGGCAAAATTTCTATCGCAGATTCTCTGGTTCCTATAAAAACCTCCGGTAAATTAATCCGGGCATTCGCCGGTACTACCTCTACAAGAAATTCTAGTCTTAAAAGAGGTAAAACCAATGCCAGGACCGGGGTTAGCAAAAGATAAATTCTATTGTAATTGAAAAAGGTTTCGTTTTTCAAAAACATATCATATACCAGTAAAAAAACCAACTGGAATACTATTACCTGTATAGTATATTCTAGTATCATTTTTTCTCTTCTTTATTTATTTCCTTTAAAATACTTTCCAGGTCCTGACTACTCATATCGTTCTTCTTCATAAAAAACGACACCATACTTTTAAATGAACCGTTGAAATAATTATCCATCAACTGGGTCATGCTCTGGTTGCTGTAAGTTTCTTTCTGCACCAGCGGAAAGTATATATAACCCCTGCCTTCCTGTCTATGACCTACGAATTCTTTATTTTCCAGGATCCTGACAATAGTAGATGCAGTGTTATATGCCGGTTTAGGTTCTGACATCTCCTCAATGATGCTGGCTACATTCGCTTCCTTTAAATCCCAAAGAATTTGCATGATCTCTTCCTCGGCTTTGGTTAATTGTTTCATTGATGAATGAATTTGTTTCTGCTAATATAAACTAAGTTTTTAGTTTAAACTAATATTTTAGTTAAAAATTGAAATTAAGTTGTTTATCTTCGTGGTGATATTTTTTAATTTGGATTCGAATATTGTTATATCGTCCTGCTGAACTTGTTTCAGCATCTCTCCTGAATTATATGTTATTTAAATAAGAGAGACCCTGAAATAAATTCAGGGTGACGCTAAGCTTTAAGGATCATAAGCATATTTAAGAAAATGGAAATAATCTTATTAATAGTGGCTGGTTTATTTATGATTTTGGGGGTGCTGGGGAGTTTTCTGCCCGTGCTTCCGGGAGTACCTCTTAGCTGGATTGGTTTATTGATCTTTTATCTTATCCCCGGTATTGGTATCAACTATTTATTCTTAGGGATTACACTAGCAGTGGCAATACTTTTCTATATTCTGAATCTTATAATCCCTGCTTTGGGAACTAAAAAGTTTGGGGGAAGCAGGAAAGGAATGATAGGTGCCACAATTGGTCTTGTGGTTGGAATTTTTGTTCCTTTTCCATTTGCGATTCTTGTTTGTCCTTTTATAGGAGCTTTTATTGGGGAAATTTTAAATAAAAGTAATTCCAGGGCTGCAGGGAAAGCAGCGTTTGGATCTTTTCTCGGACTGTTAGCCTCCAGTTTTATGGAATTCATTGTTAGTTTCGCTTTTTTAATACTATTCCTTTATCAGTTCTGGAGTTATAAGGAAATTATTTTCTAGAAAAGGCTTATAGAGATCAGTAGTTAAGTGCATATAATTTTAGAATTATATAAAACTGATTACGAAAGTCATAAAAATAACTCTTTTATAAGTTTGAATGCAGTTGAGAACTATTGGTCAGGTATATTTAGGTTTCGACTTCGCTCAACCTGACATTTACAAATCTAATTAAATATTGAATATGAAACTATCTACTGAACTCTAATGGCTTATTTTCAGAAACCTATAAATAAGCTTACTTTTGCAAAAAATTAAAGGAATGTTGGATTTTATTGTGGTTGGAGCTGCACAGGCGGGATTGGCTATGGCACATTATCTGCAAAAACAAGGGAAAAATTTCCTGGTGGTAGATAAAGAGTCAGAGATCGGTGCTTCCTGGCTTAACCGATGGGATTCCCTTACTTTATTTACTCCTTCGGAATTTAATAATATGCCTGGAATGGAATTTCCGGCGGAAAAAGGACATTATCCCAGTAAGACCGAAGTTGCTGCCTATTTTCAGGATTATATAGAAGAGTTTCAGATCTCTGTTCAGCTAAATACGCTGGTTGAAAATATTACGCATCATGATGATCATTTTATTCTGAAGACTTCGCAAGGGGAATTAAAATCACGAAATGTGGTGGTTGCTACCGGGCCATTTCATATTCCTTATACTCCGCCGTTTTCAAAAAAAATAAATAAAGACATTTTTCAAATTCACAGTAATTTCTATAAAAATCCGAATCAACTTCAGGAAGGTAAGGCGATGGTGGTGGGAGCCGGAGATAGCGGTTTTCAGATTCTTGATGAAGTTTCTCAGGATGATCGCGGAGTTTATTTTTCGGGTACAACCGATGTAAAAGTGCTTCCGCAGGAAATATTGGGAAAAACTTTGTGGTGGTGGTTTACAAAATCTGGCTTTCTAAGTTTTAGTCGTGATACCTGGTTGGGTAAAAAGATTTCGAAATCAAGGCAACCGGTGATTGGAACACCTGTTAAGGAGATACTGGAAAGAACAAATGTAGAATCGGTTGGAAACACTAAAAATGCTGAGGGTGACCTGGTAGTGACCGAAAAGAGAAAGATCACCGACCTTAAGAATATCATCTGGGCTACCGGTTATCGTCCTAATTTCAGCTGGATTGAAGGATTAGAATTAGGAAAAAATGGCTACCCAAAACATTACAGGGGAGTAAGTAATATTGAAGGTCTTTATTTTATAGGTCTTCCCTGGCTACATACCAGAGGATCGGCGACCCTGGGTGGAATCAAGAGGGATGCGAGGTATCTTGCCGATTATATAAGCCAGACCAAATAAAAAAGAAGTTTCGCTTCACTTAGGTGAAAGTAATTTCATACTTACAATAATATTGCATAAATTTATTAGGGTATAGATTAAAACTATATCCTTTTATTTTTCGTAAGTATGATTATGCGCGTCACATTACTGTCAGTTTTTTTCTTCATACTTGGAATTTCAGTTCCCTTCTCTATTAGTGCCCAATCTTCATATTATCAAACAACCAATGCAGGTATAAGCTTTTTTTCATCGGCACCTGTAGAAGATATAGAAGCTATTTCAAAATCTGGTATTTCTGTATTAAACTCTAAGAATGGTTCAGTCTCTTTTAAAGTTAAGGTTCGAAGTTTTGAATTTGAAAAGGGTTTAATGCAGGAACATTTCAACGAGAATTATATGGAAAGTGAAGAGTATCCAGATGCCAGTCTTAAAGGAAATTTTGTGGAAATGATTGACTTTAATGATACAGAGGTTCAGAAATTAATGCTTCGGGGAACTTTGAACATTCATGGAGTATCTAAAGAACGTGAAATTCCGGTGATGCTAAGAGTTTCTAAGGATAAGGAAACGATAATGCTGAAGTCTGAATTTGATGTTCTTTGCAAGGATCATAAAATCAAAATACCAAAGTTGCTATGGGAAAATATAGCCGAAGTAATAATGGTCAATGTTAACCTGGAATATAAAATTATAAAAGAATGAAAAGATTTTTACTGGTTGCGGTTTCAATAATTTGCTCTGGAATGTACGCTCAGGATGTAGATAGTATAATGGACAATATTTCAGAAGCTAAAGAATTCAGAACTATTGCGACATTTAAGAGCCCAAGATTGGTTCTTCTTCAAACCAATGAAACACAAAAGGCACATGATCTGGCTTTCTGGGTTGGACATAGATTTGGTGATATTGGCGGAGAATTTGGAGGTTCAAATACGTTATACGGTCTGGATGTGGCAAGTGATCTTTATCTAGGTTTTGATTATGGGGTAACTGATGCTTTAACTGTTGGAATAGGGCGAAGCAAATTCAACGAAGCCTATAGCGCTTTAATTAAATACAGATTGTTATGGCAGGATGAAAATATGCCGATTTCTGTAACCTTATTTGAGCAAAGTAGCTGGATAACCCGAAAGCCGTTTTCTAATAATGAGTTTGATAGCGAGGGCGATAGAATTTCGCATTTTTTTCAGGCAATAATAGCCCGGAAATTTAGTCCCGGTGTTTCTGTAATGGTGAACCCTGGATTTTTAATAAGGCCGGAAGCACAAAGACAGGATTTTGAAGATTCAGATAATCTCTTTGCCCTTGGTATTGGGGGAAGATTTAAGATTTTCAAGCGAATATCAATAATTACAGATTATACTTTTGTAAATGGCTTAAGCAGGCCAGATGATCTCCAGACAGATTATTCAAATCCTTTTGGCGTAGGTGTGGAAATTGAAACAGGAGGTCATGTATTCGCTCTTAACTTCCAGAATTCACAATATATAACCGCAAATAATTTTATTCCGAATACAACTAAAAGTTGGTCTGACGGTGGAGTTAGATTTGGGTTTATGATTTCAAGGAATTTTAGACTTGGATCCAAGAAGTAAATTAATTAAATATCATATTATGAAAAGAGGTGAGTTTTTAGTAAAAGGAGTTTTATTAGCTTGTTCCGGAGCCTGTGCCCTAACAGCCTGTAGTTCTGGAGATGATAGTGGAGGAACCACAACACCTCCTCCTGGGAATGGTGGCGGAAATAGTGCAGAGACTGTTTCAGTTAATCTTTCCAATCTAACGAATGTTGGAGACCAGATCACCAGTAATGGTGTACTTTTTTTTAGGATAGGCGCGGGCAATACTCCATCAGATTTTGTTGCGACAGAGGCACTATGTCCACATCAGGGTGGAGCACTGGTTTGGGTTGAAGATGGAGGGTACATTGAATGTCAATTACATTTTTCGAGATACGAAGAAGATGGCGACACAATTCGCGGACCTCAGAATTCTGCTGGGGGTACCCGAGACCTAGAAGTTTATGCTACTGCCATTAGTGGAGGCAATATTACGGCGACTATAAGCTAACAGGTATTTTATTTACATTGAAATATACCGGAAATTTTCCGGGGTAACTCGTATTGATATTTAACGACTTCTATTTTTATCATTCTGCAATCTTCTGTTATTTTTGCAATTATGATAATTACAGATACCCACACGCATTTATATAGTGACTCTTTTGATGAAGACCGAAAAGAAGCAATTCAGGAAGCAATAAATAATCATGTTGAAAGATTTTTTATTCCGGCGATAGATTCTGAGACTACTCAAAGTATGTACGATCTTGAAAAGGCATTTCCTGAAAATGTTTTTTTAATGATGGGGCTTCATCCAACACATGTCAAAGAAAATTTTGAAGAGGAGTTGAAGCATGTGGCAGAAGAACTTAATAAGCGGAAATTCTATGCGGTAGGAGAAATTGGGATAGACCTTTATTGGGATAAGTCTACCCTGGAAATTCAGAAACAGGCTTTTAGAAAACAGATCCAGTTTGCGAAAGACAGGGGTTTGCCAATTGTAATACATTGTCGTGAAGCTTTTGATGAGATTTTTGAAGTTCTGGAATCTGAAAAAGATGACAAGCTATTTGGGATCTTCCATTGTTTTACCGGAACTCATGAACAGGCTTTAAAGGCGCTTTCATACAATATGAAACTTGGAATTGGTGGTGTAGTCACTTTTAAAAATGGAGGGATAGATAAATTTATGAATCAAATCTCCTTAGAAGAGATCGTTCTTGAAACAGATTCTCCATATCTGGCTCCAAAACCTTACAGAGGTAAAAGAAACGATCCGGTTTATATTTTGAAGGTAGTTGAAAAACTTGCCGACTTATACAATATTTCTGTTGAAGAAGTTGCTGAGGTGACTACAAAAAACTCGAAGGAAGTTTTTGGAATTTAAAGCTGTTAAACAGAAATTTTGTTCATTTGCTGAAATAATTTTAGAAATAGGTGCAAAACTTTGACGATATAAGATTTTATAAGGATGAAGAAGTGAATCCTGCTTTACAGGAATTTATGAAACATCCTATGGTAAAGGCAATGCTTCAGTTTACCTTTCCGGAGCTTAGCTCTGAGGATATAAGGGCTATATTGAAAGAATGTCATTCCATTTCAGATTTTCAAAGCAAGGTGATTTACCTTAGTGTTGAAAGGGTTTTGGAAAAAACCAGTGAAGGTTTAACTGACGACGGATTTGATAAACTAGATACTTCAGAATCTTATTTTTATGTATCTAACCATCGTGATATTATTCTGGATACCTGTCTTATCAATTATAACTTACACGATCATGACCTGGTAATGACGGCTTCAGCTATTGGTGATAACCTTGTTCAGAAGCCTTTCTTAATGGCTTTATCAAAACTGAATCGTAATTTTCTTGTTTTGCGTAATCAGAGTCCCAGGGAAATGCTCAAAAGTTCCCTGAAACTTTCAGAATATATAAAACATCTGCTTTTTGAAGAAGGACGTTCCGTATGGATGGCGCAGCGTGAAGGAAGAACCAAGGATGGAAATGATTTTACGCAACAGGGGGTGCTTAAGATGGTAGGAATGGGTAAGGGCGAGTTGGATATACTTGATTATTTTGTTAAGCTCAAAATAGTTCCGGTTGCCATGTCCTACGAATTTGATCCTACAGATATGCTGAAAATGCCTGAAGTGCTTGCAAAACGGATGCAGGAAGAATATAAGAAGTCTGCCAATGAGGATTTCAATAGCATTATGCAGGGGGCTATGGGGCAAAAAGGCCGTATTCAGATCAATGCAGGTAAAGTAATTACGGAAGAAGATGTTGCCGGGATAAGGAAAAAAGATTTATCTATAAATGATCAGCTAAAGGAAGTTGCCATCTTAATAGACCGCGCGATTTACCGCAATTACAAATTATGGCCTTCCAACTATATCGCCTACGATCTTCTCAAAAATGAAGATAGGTTTGTAGCTGAGTATACTGAAAAAGAAAAAAGACAATTTGATAGGCGTGTAAGTAGAAGGGTGGATGTAAAAAACCCACTTGCTTTGAACAGCTATTTATTGATGTATGCTAATCCTGTGATTAATAAACTCTCTTTGAATGAGGAGTAAGTCCAGAATATTACTCATATATACTGGTGGAACCATTGGTATGATTAAAGATTATGATTCCGGTGCCTTAAAAGCCTTCAATTTTGATGAGCTTTTACAGAATATTCCTGAATTAAAGATCCTGGAACATGATATTGAAACTTTAAGTTTTGAGGAGCCAATAGATTCATCTAATATGAATCCGGCGTTTTGGGAAATGATCGCTCAAACTATTAATGATCATTATGATCAATATGATGGTTTTGTGGTTCTACATGGAAGTGATACGATGTCTTACACCGCATCTGCGTTGAGTTTTATGTTTGAGAACTTATCTAAGCCTATTATATTTACCGGTTCACAATTGCCAATTGGAGACCTTCGTACAGATGCCAAAGAGAATCTAATTACCAGTATTCAAATAGCAGGACTCCGGAAGAACGGAAAGCCTGTAATTTCTGAAGTAGGCTTGTATTTTGAGTATAAACTGTATCGTGCTAACAGAACTACTAAGGTGAATGCAGAGCATTTTCAGGCATTTTCTTCCATGAATCACCCTGCTTTGGCAGAATCTGGAGTATATCTTTCTGTAAATTATAAAGCGCTTTGGAAGCCTAACAGGAAACAGAAGACGAAATTGCACACTGGTTTCGATAATGAAGTCCTGGTTTTAAAAATGTTTCCGGGTATTAATGAAAGTACGGTGGAGCATATTTTATCTAAAAAGAATTTAAAAGGAGTGGTTCTTGAAACCTACGGTAGCGGAAATGCACCTAGTGATTCCTGGTTCCTGGATATTTTGAGAGAAAAAATTAAAAATGGACTGAGTATAATTAATGTAACTCAGTGTATCGGAGGCAGTGTCACTATGGGCCAGTATGAGACAAGTGTAGGTCTCAAAAAAATTGGTGTGGTGTCTGGAAAAGACATTACAACGGAAGCTGCAGTGTCAAAATTAATGTATTTATTAGGCAAAGAATTATCGCCTAAAGTGTTCAAAACTATTTATGAAACATCGTTAAGAGGGGAAATGTCCTAAAATTAACGGTGTGTTACTTGACGGGGACGGTTTTTTTTTGTTATTTGCCGCTCCGAAACAATTAAACAGAGAGGTGGCCGAGTGGTCGAAGGCGCACGCCTGGAAAGTGTGTATACGTCACAAGCGTATCGAGGGTTCGAATCCCTTCCTCTCTGCTAAGTGTTTTATTAAAAATAATTTATATCTTTAACCCTTTAACTAATTAAATTAAGACAAACAGTAATGAAAAGATTATTTTCTATTTTGGTAATCGCCGCGATTACGGTTCTTGGGGCCTACAATCTAAAGGCGGCTAACAGCGCGAATATTTTGCCAGGAACGATTGTGACCTTTGTACAAGATGACGAGGAAGCAATGGCCGGCGATGATTTGGAAGGAGAGGAACTTGGTTTTCACCAGGAACTTAAAAAACGTTTCATCGAAGGTGGTCCCGCCTTTATGGGGATCGTGCTATTGTGTTTAATTCTTGGTTTGGCTATCGCCATTGAGAGAATTATCTTTTTAAACCTTTCAACTACGAACACTAGAAAGCTTGCTCAGGATGTTGAGGATGCTCTTAATAGTGGTGGTGTTGAAGCAGCAAAGGAAGTTTGTAGAAATACAAAAGGACCTGTTGCTTCTATCTATTATCAAGGTCTCGATAGAGCTGATGAAAGCATTGAAGCTGCTGAAAAAGCGGTTGTTGCTTACGGAGGTGTTCAAATGGGACAACTTGAGAAGAACGTATCTTGGGTTTCTTTGTTTATCGCATTAGCTCCTATGCTTGGTTTCATGGGTACTGTAATCGGGATGATTCAGGCTTTTGACCGTATTGAAGCAGCAGGAGATATGCAGCCGTCACTTGTGGCAGGAGGTATTAAAGTAGCACTTCTTACTACAGTATTTGGTTTGATCGTTGCGATTATTCTTCAGATTTTCTATAACTATATCATTGCTAAGATAGACAGTATCGTTAATGATATGGAAGACGCTTCTATCATTCTTATTGATATGTTAGTAGCTTACAAGAATAAAAAAAGAATCTAAGACAAAGTAAATTATGAGCTTACATAAAATATTAAAATATCTGGCACTTGTTATTGGTGTGATAGGGATGATCTTTCTTGGAAGGATTATCGCTACCGGTGACGATGCCATTAAAGCCTCGGCAGACCTTCAGGGTAGTCATTTAGACCCTTATATGTGGATTGCTTATTTGGTTCTAGCAGTAGTTATTCTGTTAGTCGGAATATTTGTGATCGTAGGTTTATTCAGAGGTAATATTAAGAACACAATTATTGCTATAGGATCATTTTTAGTGGTCATAGTCGTGGCTTATGTATTAAGCGACGGTACAGCAACAGAACTTAAGGACGGTAGCATGCTTTCAGCATCTGGTGATCATTGGGTTGGAGCAGGTTTAATTACTTTCTACATCCTTGCCGGAATAGCTATCGCTGCGATGGTATTCTCTGGAATTAAAAAATTGGCTAAATAATATGGCAAAGAGATCAGCACCGGAAGTTAACGCCGGGTCCATGGCGGATATCGCCTTCTTACTCTTAATCTTTTTCCTGGTAACTACTACCATTGAAACAGATAGCGGGATAAGCAGGAAGTTACCGCAATGGCAACCTGAAGACGTTGAGCCTCCGGTTATTAAACAACGTAATATCTTTACAGTAGAGGTTAATAGTAATAACCAGCTACTTGTGGAAGAAGAGGAAATGGACCTTTCTGAACTTCAGGAAGCGGCTGTTGAGTTCTTAGATAACGGGGCGGGTGCCGGTGATGAAGCTTGTAGTTTTTGTCAAGGTGCTAAAGATCCTGCATCATCTGTGAATCCTCAAAAAGCCATTATTTCATTAATGAACAATAGAGGAACCGAATATGGTACTTATATCGCTGTTCAAAACGAACTTGTAGCTGCTTACAATCAGTTAAGAGATCGTGAAGCTCAGAGAATGTACGGTATGACGTTCACTCAGATGGAGAAGAATTATAACGATCCAAGCTTTAACGGTGATAAAGAAGCCCTTAAAGAGAAGATTGATATAGTTCAGGATATGATCCCACAGAAATTATCTGAGGCTGAACCAAGAAGCTAGAGCTTTTAATAAACGAAAACGACTTTAATTATGTCTAAATTTAAAAAGAAGAAGTCTGGAGATTTGCCCGCAGTAAATACGGCATCTTTACCTGATATCGTTTTTATGCTCTTATTTTTCTTTATGGTTGCAACAGTAATGCGTCAGAATACTTTGATGATTCAAAACAAATTACCGTTTGCAGATCAGGTTGAAAAGCTTGATAAGAAAGATTTGATCATGTATATCTATGCCGGTAAACCGAGCAAAAGATACCAGGCTAAATATGGAACAGAAGCCCGTATTCAGTTAAATGATAAATTTGCGAGTGTTGAAGAAGTACAGCAATTTATCTATTCTGAAAGAGAGTCTAAAAGAGAGGAATTAATTCCTTATCTAACCACTGCTCTAAAAGTAGATGAAGAGACAAATATGGGTCTTGTTTCAGATATTAAACAAGAATTGAGAAAAGCTGATGCACTCAAAATCAACTACACAACTGTGGTTGGTGATGCTCAGCAAAATGTTGAATAATCTTTTCAATTTAATTATAGAAAGCATCCTGTTTGGGTTAAACCAGACAGGATGTTTTTTTATATTTAAACTTTAGATCTTAAATTCTTCCAATGGCTGTCAAAAATATTCTTTCAATAATTATCCTTATTGCACCATTTTTCGTCCTGGCACAGGATGAAGAGCGCGATAAAATACCGGATACTATCCCTTTCTCCATTGATAGTCTTTACAGGGAAGATCAATTTTATGTTGGATTTCACTTCAATCTCGTCACTAACAAACCTTCGAATATTTCTCAGGAGAGTTTTTCAGGAGGAGTTAATCTTGGTTTTATCCGTGATTTTCCTTTAAATGAGAGAAGAAATATTGCCTTAGGAGCTGGTCTTGGATGGTCTATAAATACTTACGGACAAAATTTATTTATTGAAAAGAATCAAGATGGTTCCACTAATTTTAGGAGTCTTGATGATGAAGATGAATATAGCCGCAATAGATTTACGACACAATTAATAGAGGCACCAATAGAATTTAGATGGAGAACTTCAACTCCTGAAAGCTATAAGTTCTGGAGGGTTTATACTGGAGTGCGATTGGGATATATGTACAATTTTAGAAGTAGATATGTAGATCGGGATGAGGAAATCATTGTAAATGATATTTCAGAATTGAATAGGTTTAGATTGGGTGCCACTTTTACCTTTGGGTATAATACCTTTAATTTTCAATTTTATTACGCGTTAAATCCTTTTTTTAAGGATGCTACAGTAGATGGAGAAAAGATAGACTTATCAACAGTTAAAATAGGTCTGACATTCTATATTCTCTAAGCCATAAATTAAAAACTATTAGTTGCGGGACAACTCCTATAATAAATCCAAGAAAAAGTTCCCAGGAAGTATGTGCTTTGTTATAAAGTCTCGACGAAGCTGTAAGGCCTGTTGCTATAATTAAAAAGCTGATGGTGTATATAAAATAAAGGTGAAAATAAGTACAGAACCCAACTACAAACATTAGTAGACCAGATATTCCAACCATATGTAAGCTTGCTTTCAGCTTAAACCAGGTTAATAAATAAGTGATCAATGAAGAAATTAGAATACCTACAAAGTAATAATAAAGGCCAGGGTAGTTATAAATATTAAGAATTTGGTGAAGCACCATAAAACTTAAAAGAATAAAAAAGAACAGTGGCCATCTTCGTTCATTTACATTTTCAAGAAAAATATTACTGGCTTTTCCTAGATTTTTCAACAGAAAGTAAAATACGATAGGGATAAAAATAGTAATTATGGCAATGGCCAATAACTTGGCTTTTACGATCTCTTCAGGAAAATACCTCGGAATAAGCAGGAAATAGAAAAGACTTCCCAGGAAAGGCATCCATAACGGATGAAAGAAATAGGAGGCAAGCTTAAGTAGTATTTTCATTAAATTTCTTTGCGTAATCTTGCAACAGAGATATCTAACTGTTCCCTGTATTTTGCTACCGTTCTTCGGGCAATTGGATAGCCTTTATCTTTTAAGACTTTTGCTAATTTTTCATCGGTTAAAGGCTTGCGCTTATCTTCCTCTTCAATAGACATCTCCAGGATCTTTTTGATCTCTCTTGTAGATACTTCTTCCCCCTGGTCATTAGTCATAGATTCGGAAAAGAACTCTTTTATGAGTTTGGTTCCATATGGAGTGTCCACGTATTTTGAATTTGCGACTCTGGAAACGGTAGAAACATCCATCTCAATCTCATCGGCAATATCTTTTAATATCATGGGGCGTAAATTACGCTCATCTCCGGTTAGGAAGTATTCCTTTTGATAATTCATGATAGAACTCATGGTGACCATTAAAGTCTGCTGTCGTTGCTTAATAGCCTCTATAAACCATTTCGCAGCATCAAGTTTTTGCTTGATAAACATAACCGCGTCTTTTTGAGCTTTGGTCTTTTCTTTCGATTCTTTATAGCCTTTAAGCATATTATTGTAATCCCGGGAAATGTGCATTTCAGGAGCATTCCTTCCGTTCAGGGTTAATTGCAACTCTCCATCTTCAATTTTTATAGTGAAATCTGGAATCACATGCTCAACCATTCTTGTGTTTCCGGAATAGGCTCCACCTGGTTTCGGGTTTAAATGCTCAATAACCTCAATAGCCTCCCGAAGTTCATCTTCAGAGATATCATGTCTCGATAGTAACTTCTTGTAATGTTTTTTGCTGAAATGATCAAAAGATCGTTCCATGATGTCCTTTGCTAATTCTACCTGTTTAGTAGATTCTTTCCGGGTAAGCTGAATTAGAAGGCATTCTTCAAGACTTCTTGCGCCCACCCCTGCCGGATCTAGTTGTTGTACCTTATCAAGTACTTTCTCAACGGTTGCTTCATCAGTATAAATGTTCTGAGTGAATGCGAGGTCATCTACTATATCCTGTACAGCTCTTCTTATATATCCACTTTCATCAACACTTCCCACAAGAAATTCTGCGATCTCGTGCTCGGTTTCTTCAAACCTAAAAGTGCTTAATTGTGTTTTTAAATGCTGGGTAAACGAAGTTCCTGCGGCATAAGGAACCTGCTTGTCATCATCATCCGGGCTGTAATTATTGGCATTAAGCCGGTAACTTGGGATTTCATCATCACTAAGATATTCATCTACATCAATCTCAGTTTCTATTGTCTCGTTATCATTATCGTAATCGTCTTCAGAATTTTCATTACCTATATCGTCATACTCATCAATCCGCTCCTCTTTTCCATCTTCCAATGCCGGATTTTCTTCCATTTCTTCCTTAATTCTCTGTTCAAATGCCTGCGTTGGCAATTGAATGAGTTTCATCAATTGGATCTGCTGCGGAGAGAGCTTTTGAGATAATTTAAAATTTAATTGTTGCTTTAGCATATATTCTTGCTTCTCTAACAAAAATAAGAAAAATACAAACTATCTCGACTTTGGCACGCCTTATGTTGTGGTAAAATTTTGTTAATGCGCCCTGTAATAGCCTAGGTTCCTGAATTTTTTTGGCAACTGAAGTTGGAAAGTCATTAGTTTTTTGGACAACGGATGATCAAATGAAATTTTACCGGCAAACAGGTAAATACTTTTGTTTTTTAACAAATTAGTCTCTTCTTTTCCGTACAAATTATCTCCAATTATTGGAGTGTTATTCTCGCTTAAATGTATCCTTAACTGATGTGTTCTTCCAGTTAGCGGATTTAATTCAACCAGCGTATAATTTTTATTCTCTATCTGATAAAATTCAATGGGAATCAATATTGTTTTTGAGATTTTCTGATCTATTGGAGAGTCTATTTCTATTTTTTCCTTTATCTCTCCAGACACAATCGCGTAATATGTTTTCTGAATTTGCTTTTGAGCAAATGCCTCCTGAAGCTTAATAAGGGAACTATTAGTTTTTGCACAAAGCAAAATACCAGACGTGGGATTGTCTAATCTGTGTGCGGGTAATGGGTATGGAAGTGTGTCAATCTCGCTGGATGAACTTAAATTGTGCGGTAAAGCATTTTCAATGGTTTTAAAGTAATTTCCGCTGGTAGGAAAACCCGGAGGTTTGTGGACCACGGCAATATGCTCGTCTTCAAATAGAACTTCAAAGTTAAGTTTAAAGACCTTTTTAGTTTCAGCAAAAGGTTTTAAAAGATCAATTTTCTGGCCCGGCTTGATCCAATCACTGGTTTGAGCTTTTTCGCCATTAATAAGAACCAGTCTTTTTTTAATGGCTTTTTTGAGGCTGCTACGGGTTTGTATGGAGGTGAAGATAGAAACCGCATATTCCTGCAATCTAATTTTTTCAGAGATTGCAGGAACTATATGCGATTCTAATATTTTCAATGGATTAAAATTCTGCGTTTTGTGGTGTACGTGGAAAAGGAATTACATCTCTAATATTACCCATTCCGGTAGTGAACTGTACAAGTCTTTCAAAACCAAGTCCAAAACCACTATGCACACAGGTTCCAAACTTACGGGTATCCAGATACCACCAAAGTTCTTCTTCCGGGATATCCAGCTCGGCCATTTTTTCCTTTAGAACGTCCAAACGTTCTTCACGTTGGCTTCCACCAACAATCTCCCCAATTCCAGGGAAAAGGATGTCCATTGCTCTTACAGTCTTTCCATCTTCATTCATTCTCATATAGAAAGCCTTAATATTTGCAGGATAATCAAAAAGGATTACCGGGCATTTAAAATGCTTTTCAACAAGGAATCTTTCGTGTTCACTTTGAAGATCGGCTCCCCATTCTTCAATGACATAATTGAATTTCTTCTTCTTGTTTGGTTTGGAGTTTTTCAGGATCTCGATAGCTTCTGTATAACTTACTCTTTTGAAATTATTATCTAAAACAAAGTTTAGCTTCTCAAGAAGTGTCATTTCGCTACGTTCTGCTTTCGGCTTCAGTTTATCTTCGCTTTCCTGTCTTTCAGCCAGAAATTCCAAATCTTCTTTACAATTTTCAATAACGTATCTAAGAACGTATTTTATAAAATCTTCAGCCAGATCCATGTTCTGGTCAAGATCACAAAATGCTACTTCCGGCTCGATCATCCAGAATTCTGCCAGGTGACGTGAAGTGTTTGAATTTTCAGCTCTAAAGGTTGGCCCAAAAGTATAAACCTGGCCAAGTCCGAGCGCAAAAGTTTCCGCTTCTAACTGCCCGGAAACAGTAAGATTGGTCTCTTTTCCGAAGAAATCTTCTTTATAATTAATACTTCCATCCTCATTTTTTGGAGGATTTTTCATGTCTAATGCTGAAACCCTAAACATCTCTCCGGCACCTTCAGCATCACTCCCTGTAATTATGGGGGTGTTTACATAGTAGAAATTTTTCTCCTGGAAATATTTATGAACGGCAAAAGATAATTTACTTCTCACGCGCATTACGGCGCCGAATGTATTGGTACGTACCCTTAAATGCGCCTGTTCCCGAAGCTTCTCCAGGCTATGTTTCTTCGGAGAAAGAATGGTAAGTTTTACTTCTTCCGGATTTGCATCACCAAGAATTTTCAGCTCGGTCACGTCAACCTCTACACGTTGCTGACTTCCCTGACTTTCCTTTAAAGTGCCTTTTACAGAAATCGCAGCACCTACATTTATTCTTTTAATAAGATCTTCATCGGTATTTTCAAAATCGATAACACACTGAAGGTTTTTTATAGTTGAACCATCGTTAATTGCGATAAATCGATTGCTTCTAAAAGAGCGTACCCAACCTTTAACATGGTGTTCCTGTAAAAACTGATCGCTTTCCAGTATTTCAGCGATTTTTGCTTGTATCATTTAGTTGAAATTTAGAAAAAACAAATATAGTTTTTCGCCTGAAGCTTAGCAAGCAGGCTGTTTTTAATAATGAATTCAAAACCTTTAATTCTTTGGCTTCTCAGAGTTATAGTTATTCTCATCCTCATCGGTTTCGATGATCTTCATTGCCGGTTCCTTTAATACCTCTTTATTAGCAATACTTTTTTCTAAAGAAAGCAGTAAAGAAGGTAACAGAAGTAAATTGGCAAGCATGGCAAATAACAACGTAGCGGAAACTAAGCCTCCGAGAGCCACTGTTCCGCCAAAGCTGCTAATCATAAATACTGAAAACCCAAAAAACAATACTATAGAGGTATAGAACATGCTAACCCCTGTTTCTCTCAGAGCTCCGTAAACAGATCGTTTTATTTTCCAGTTATTGGCTTTTAGCTCCTGTCTGTATTTCGCCAGGAAATGTATTGTGTCATCTACGGAAATCCCAAAGGCGATACTAAATACCAGAATAGTAGATGGTTTTATCGGGACGCCCAGGAATCCCATCACGCCGGCTGTTACCAATAAGGGTAAAAGGTTTGGCACCAGGGAAATGATGATCATTCTAAAACTTCTAAACATCCACGCCATTAGACCTGCAATTAGTATGATGGCTAAGCCAAGGGAGATGATAAGGTTTCTAACCAGATAATTTGTCCCTTTCTGAAATAGTAAAGCTTTACCGGTTATAGAAATATTATACCTTTCTTCTGGAAAAATCTTTTTGATCTGTGGTAAAAGGTCATTCTCAATTTCTTCCATTTTCTCGGTCCCCACGTCTTTCATAAAGGTGGTTATTCTGGCATATTGGCCAGTGGAATCTATATAAGATTGCATAATCCCTTCATTGGAAGAAAGACTTTTGGCGTATGGCATAATAAAATTACGCTCCTGAGAAGAGGGGAGTTGATAATATTTTGGATTACCATTATAATAAGCCTGTTTAGAATACTTCACCAGTCGGTTTATTGAAAGTGGCTTTGAAAGTTCTGGAATATTCTGAATAAAATTCTCCAGTTCCTCCATTCGTTTTAGGTTGGAAAGCTTTAAAACACCTTTCGGTCTTTTTGTGTCGATAAATATTTCCAAAGGCATCACGCCGTCAAACTCTCTTTCAAAGAATTTCACATCCTGGAAGAATTGAGTGTTCTGTGGCATATCTTCAAGAATACTTCCTGAAACTTTTATAGTGTAAATACCAACAATACTTAAGGCAAGTAATGATACAGAGCAGATATAGATCGCGATTCTATGATGGCGAACCATATTCTCCATCCAGTTTACAAAACCACCGATCCATCTTTTTGTCAAGTGCTTTAAGTGTCTATCCTTCGGAGGTTTTAAATAGCTGTAGATAACCGGGATTATCAATAAACTAAGAATGAAAATTGCCAGAATATTGATGGAAGCCACCACACCAAATTCACGTAATAGTTTACTATCGGTTAAAATAAAGGTTGCGAAACCCGATGCGGTAGTCACATTGGTCATTAAAGTGGCATTACCAACTTTAGTGATCACCCGTTGTAATGACTTCGCCTGATTTCCGTGATTTTTTATTTCCTGCTGATATTTATTGATCAGGAAAATACAGTTAGGAATACCAATTACAATAATCAGTGGAGGGATAAGTGCTGTAAGAATAGTGATCTCATAATGTAAAAGACCAATTACCCCGAAGGCCCACATCACCCCGATACATACCGTAAGCATAGAAATGATGGTAGCTCTGATAGATCTAAAGAAGAAAAAGAAGATCAGGGAGGTCACAATTAAAGCTGCGACGATAAAAAGCCCAATTTCGTCTACTATATTTTGAGCATTCAACGTTCTTATATAGGGCATTCCGGAAACCCGGACATCGATCTCATGTTTTTCTTCAAATTCCTGAATTAAGGGTTCCAGTTCTTCCAGAACAAAGATCTTCCTGGCCTTCGTGTTTACCAGTTCTTTATTGAGGTAAAGTGCAGACTGGATGGTGTTGGAATGTGAACTATAAACCAGGTTCTCATAAAACGGAAGTTCAGTAAACAGCTTATTTTCAAAATTATTAAGTTCAAGGCTGTCTGGTTCTTCACTTTCCAGTACGGGAACCATTTCAAATCTCTTGGGATCTTCAAATTTCTTCAGTTCCTGAAGGTCTGCCGGGGAAATGATATGATCAACTTCGGGATATTTGGTAAGTTTAGAGATAAGCTCATTCCAGGCTTTAAACTTTTCAGGAGTAAACAGGGCAGAATCCTGGACGCCTAACAGAATTAGATTTCCTTCTTCACCAAACTTATCCAGAAAATCATTGTAATTAATGTTTACTTCATGATCATCGGGCATAAGGTTAGCTTCCGTAAAAGAAAACTGCATATTCTTCCATTGGGTAGAAAGCAGGAATGTAGATACCCCAATAAGGATAATGATTATGATCCTGTTTCTTAAAATAAGGCTGGCTATGGAGTTCCAGAATCCAAAGCTAAAGATCTTTTGCATGGCTTCTTTTTAGCGCCGCAAAGGTAGAAAAAGCTCCGTTAATTAGTTTGTAATTAATAGATTAATCTTCCCAATATTAAAGCTGTAGTTGCAAAGTGAATTTGAAAGAGAAATTTTCTTTAAATGTAGGTAGGTGGTAGGCCCCGTATCTATAAGCTGCACTAAGTCCAAAGCCTCCTAAAAGTTTATTTAGTTCTAATCCGGCTTCAGAATATCCATGTTCTAAAGTGTTGAAGGAAACATTTTGATGTTTTTCGGGATCTTCAAAATCTCCAATGGCGTGTCTTGAAATAAAAACCAGTTCAGGCTGAAAGCTTTCGGAAATTCTAAACGGCCTCAATTGGTGACGGGCATGGAGCATTGCCTGGCTGGTACTATAAAATTCATTGAAATACATAGTTTCAAAACTATTTCTCCCGGCTACTGAAAATCGTCTGAAAATACTTTCTCTATTTGGATTATTGGGATATGAATGAAATGCATGTGTAAGGGGGATATTCCCGAAAGCATAATTTCCTTCGAGAATAAATTCTGTCCTGGAGTTATCCAATCTTTTAATTTCATGTTCAGCTTTTAAGCCAAGCCGGGTAAAATTGAAATCTCCTCCAAGTGTTGAAAAAGATTGCTCTATCTGTCCTGTAAATTGAGGAAAGTTCTTTTCCAGGATGATATTCTCTTCAGGAGTATTTAGAAATTTGGAAAATGGTCTCCATAGAAAAGAAAAGGTCGCAGTAGTAAGATCATAATCCCTAAATATTTCAGAATTTTCCAGGTAACTATAATCTTTTATTTGCCAGATATCTTCTTTCGATAATCTTAATTCGGTATCTAATTTAGGAGTGATCCTATGTTCGAGTCCGGCGGAATATCTGCGATAATTATAAAAGAAGTTAATATTTACAAATCTTGGTTCGAGAATAGAAAAAGTATTCTGCCCTTTTAGATAGTCAAAAGTCCCTACTTCCCGAATGTCTCTGGAAAAATTAAAATTTAGATGTGTGCCATTTTTTTTGTTGAGATAGATCTGGGTTCCAATGCCATATTTTAAAACTTCATCTTTAAATCCGTAGGTGGTATATCCATTGATATTAAATTTATTTGAAACTCGATCATTAGTTCTACCGCCAAAACCGAGTCTTATCCCTTCATAATTATTGAACTTAAAGATTTTACTCAGGTCTAAATTCCAAAAGCCAATAGGGTATGATCCCGATGCTAATGCTTTTTTTATTTCGATCTTTCTTTCAACATTGCCTGCGGCTATCAGGCTGTCTACTTTTTGTTTAGTAGCTTCATCACGCGATGAGAAGTCTACTTTCCTATTTTTTTGCCAAAAACTACTATCTCTAGTAATGGCTTCATCTAGCACATTGATGTGCGCCTCAGATTTTTTAACCTCTGGAGTGAAATCAAGATTTATATTATAGTTTGTGGTGCTGGAATTTAAATAAATGTCTCCGGAAGTTTCCTTTGATCCAAAAATGCTACTGAGTAAGCCTCCTCCTTTTTGAACGGAACCTACAGAAATAGTCCCGCCAAATACAGAAATCTCTTTTCCTCCGGCTCCCGGTCTAATTTTCGTTGTCTGGTTTGAGGGAAACCATAGATCTTTTTCCGGGTGATATTTGTAGTTATGGGTAACTTCCAGCCGAATTGCTCCTAATAGTTGCGCTGTAGCTTTTTGAATTGCCAGACTTTCGGTATCGAGATAAAGAATACCTTCAAGCCCTGCTACGATCTTTTCACGTTTAGGTTTAAAATAGACCATGTATGCCGGTCTTTCTGAAGCAATAGTGTCTAATATTTTATAATCGTAGTTACGGAGCGCATTATTTGCCAGTGGCCCTGCATATTGAGTCTCATATAATTCGTAATCTTTTTTATAAAGCGAGAAAGGATTTACTTCCATAGCAAGCACGTTATAAACCGGTTTATCGAAACCTGCTGTTTCAATCCCAATTACATCTTCCCTTCTTCCATTCTGGGAAGAATAGGAATGCTCTGAAACTTTTTCTGAAAGATAACCTCTACCTTCGTTTATAATAGTTTCAATAGCTGCGGAAGTAGAGTCGGCCTGCATCGAAATTCCATTGAACTCATTATCTATTATAAATTTTGAGTACGAAGTATAATTATAACCCTGCAATAATTTTTCAGGATCGTTAGAATCTCGTCTCTTAATAGCTCTTTTAATAAGTTCTTCGGCAGGACTGGGTTTGTTAGAGATTAAGACCGTTTCAAGTTTTTCATACTTTGGGGTCATCCCTATTTGCAGATATTTTGTATCCTTATTTATTTCAATATTTATAGTTTCAAAGCCTACATAAGAAATTGTAATATTTTCATTTTCCTGTGAAAGAGTAATTTTGAAACTACCATCAATATTGGTAAGTATTTGTGTATTTTCTTTAGACTGAATTTTGGCATAGGCCAAAGCTTGTCGGGTCTCTTTATTTATAACTCTTCCAGGAACCGTTTTTTGTCCAAAGAGGCAGAAGCCACTAAAGAAGAAAAATAAAAAAAGAGAGTAGCGCATGGGATTGCTTATTAAGAAAGCTTAAAATAAAAAATGCCGGATCAAATCTGAGTTTTTTTCAGATTGAAACCGGCATACTTATGAGTTGTAAAGATCATTAAACCGTCATAATCTCCGTTTCTTTCACTGTGAGAATCTTATCTATTCTTTCGATATAGGTATTGGTTAGTTCCTGAACTTCATCTTCAGAACTTTTAAGTAAGTCTTCAGAAATATCAGCTTTTTTTAGCTCCTGCATCGCCTGTTTTCTGTCATTTCTAACGCCAACTTTGGCATCTTCAGCCTCTGCTTTTGCCTGCTTAGAGAGCTGTTTCCTTCTTTCTTCAGTAAGTGGCGGAACGTTTATAATAACGCTCTCTCCATTATTCATAGGATTGAAGCCAAGATTTGCCAGCATAATTCCTCTTTCGATTTCAGTAATTAAACTTTTTTCAAAAGGTTGGATTGAAAGTGTTCTCGCATCCGGAGTATTTACATTGGCAACCTGTTGAAGCGGAGTTTGAGATCCATAATATTCAACCATTACACTACCAAGCATACTTGGACTGGCTTTTCCTGCACGTATATTTGAAAGTTGTTTTTTAAGATGCGTAATGGCTTTTTCCATTCCTTCCTTTGCTTCTTCTAAAATAAATTCAACTTCATCCATTTCTAATATGATTTACAATTTGATGTTTATAAGTTCACTTTTGTTCCAACACGCTCTCCCGTTGCAACCTTTAAAAGGTTCCCCGGTTTATTCATGTCAAAAACTATAATTGGTAATTCGTTTTCCTGACTCAAGGTAAAGGCTGTTGTATCCATAACTTTCAGGCCTTTTTTAATTACATCTTCAAATGTAATAAAATCGAATTTAGTTGCTTCTTTATTTTTTTCAGGATCTGAAGTGTAAATTCCATCTACACGGGTACCTTTTAGAATAACATCAGCTTTAATTTCAATAGCTCTAAGAACAGCTGCAGAATCTGTTGTGAAATATGGATTTCCTGTTCCACCTCCAAAAATTACCACTCTTCCTTTTTCCAGATGTCTTATCGCTTTGCGACGAATAAATGGTTCTGCTACTTCATTAATTTTAATAGCAGATTGCAATCTGGTTTGAATATTTGCATCTTCAAGGGCGCTTTGTAAAGCAAGTCCGTTTATTACGGTTGCGAGCATTCCCATATGATCACCCTGAACACGATCCATACCGCGACTTGCCCCGGCAACTCCTCTAAAAATGTTTCCTCCACCAATAACAATCGCTACCTCAACACCTTTATCTACTACAGATTTGATTTCTGCGGCATACTCTGCCAGTCGCTCGGGATCAATGCCATATTGGCGGTTTCCCATTAAAGCTTCTCCTGATAGTTTTAAAAGTATTCTTTCGTAGTGCATAGCTGCTTTTTAATAATCGTTGCAAATATAGCTAATATCTGAATTTGTGAAATATAAAGCGACTATTTTGAAAATCATTCAGAGACTTTAATTATTTATTAACGTGAGCCGGCAACTATTCAAGCTGTCATGCAAATGTAATGGCCGGATTTTTGATATCTTTAAAGCTCAGAAAAACCGACAAAATTTAAAATCATGTTAGGATATTATATAATTGCAGGACTTATTTTTCTAGTAAGTATGTTTGTGAGCAACAGGCTCAAGAGTAAATTTAAGAAATATTCGAAGGTTCATCTTCAAAATGGGATGAGCGGAAAAGAGATCGCAGAAAAAATGCTTCGTGATAATGGAATTACAGATGTTGAGGTAATTTCTACACCCGGAATGCTTTCAGATCATTATAACCCTTCGAAGAAAACAGTAAATCTTAGTGAAGGGGTGTATTCTCAAAGAAATGCCGCAGCCGCAGCAGTGGCAGCACACGAATGTGGTCACGCTTTACAGCATGCGAAGGCTTATAGTTGGTTGCAAATGAGAAGTAAATTGGTGCCGGTGGTAAGTGTAGCTTCTAAATTTTCGCAATGGGCCATTTTTGGAGGTCTAATTCTTATGTCCATGGTTGGGGTAGGAGTAGGTCAAACTGTGTTGCTTATTGGAATAATTATGTATGGAATGGGGACGCTATTCAGTTTTATCACCTTGCCTGTAGAATACGATGCGAGTAACAGGGCGCTGGCATGGCTGGAAACCGAGAATATGCTAACTTCTGCAGAGCATGATGCAGCTGAAGATTCTTTAAAATGGGCAGCCAGAACCTATGTGGTTGCTGCGGTTGGTTCATTGGCAACCTTGCTTTACTTTGTAGGGATTTTTATGGGAAGGGATTAATTTATTTACTTAATAATTAAATAGAAAAGGCTGTCTAAAAAGTACTTTTTTCGTCAAGCTGAACTTGTTTCAGGATGACGTTTTCACTACTTTTTAAACAGCTTTTTTTTATTTAGATCTTGATCTGTCTGTCGATCTGTTGATTTAGAGAAATAAAAGTTTCTGTTCTTGAAACCCCTTCTATCGCCTGAATATTCTTATTTAGAACATGCATTAAATGCTCATTATCGGTACAAAGGATCTTTAAAAATATAGACCAGTTCCCGGTGGTATAATGACATTCTATAACTTCGGGTATTTCACTCAGTTGTTTTACTGCCTGGGGATTACTAACGGCTTTATCAAGGTAAACGCCCACAAATGCCATCGTCTTATATCCTAGTAATCTAGCATCCAGCATCATCTTGGAGCCTTCAATTAATCCTGATTTCTCAAGTTTCCGTAAACGCTGATGCACAGCAGCCCCGGTGATTCCGATATTTTTAGCGATCTCTAAAATTGGTTTTTTAGCATCTTTCATAAGGAAATTGAGAATAGTTTTATCAATTCCATCCAGCTTAACATTATCATTAACTATCTTCATAGGATTTTTTTTGGTTGATAAGCTAAAATACGAAAAATGCTTTCCAATTCTAATTGCCTACCTCTCCAAATGGGTTATATCCCAGGTATTCTGTTTCTTTCTCTTCAAATTTGATATTATATTCCTCAAGTTTACTTAGTAGAGGTTCATAAACCTCTTTCCTAATAGGAAGTTGAACTCCGGGAGTTTTAATTTCATCATTCAAGATCATAATGGTAGCCATTGCCACCGGCAATCCCACAGTTTTTGCCATTGCAGTTTTAGATTGATCTTCTCCTTTGTGTACCATGGTAGAATCTATCTGTTTTCTCTCTCCATTTAATTCGTAACCGAACTTATGGTACATTACGATCATGTCTTTATCATCATGAGATAATGACCACTTATCCATTAGTATTTTCTGAAGAGCCTGCGCCGGGGTAGCATTTTTGATCCCTATATTCTTATTAGGATTGAAAAGATCTAATTCAATCAATTTTTCCCACATAATATCATCTTGATCTATCTTTAGATTGTGACGAACTTTCAATTCCACAGAATCACTTGGTGAATACGGAAGGAAAGAGTTTATAAAATCACGATAACTCATATTTTCAGAATCTTCCATAGAGAAAGAATCATCGGTCATTCCCAATTGAACAAACATATTCCAGGCACGGCTAAAACCAACCTTTCTAATAGTGCCCCTGTATAAAGTCAATACATCATCCAATCCATAAATACTTTGATATTTCAGGGAGTTTCTATTGGCGTAACCTTCAAATCTTCCATGGCCTTCGATCTCAAGAAATTCAGTTCTTCTGAACAATCTCTGGTAGGGAATATATTTATATTTGCCTTCCTGGATAAATTCGGCAACACCACCCTGACCTGCGACAACCACATTTCTTGGATTCCATGTAAATTTATAGTTCCATAGATTGTTGTCACTTTCAGGAGCAACCAGTCCGCCGGTAAAAGATTCAAACAATAAAATTTTACCGCCCTTGTCACGAATTCTATCAATCACTTGCATAGCACTCATATGGTCTATGCCGGGATCTACTCCAATCTCATTCATAAAAACAAGACCTTTAGCTTTTACTTCCTCATCAAGTTCTTGCATTTGATCACTTATATAGGAAGCGGTCACCATGTTTTTGCCAAATTTCAGACAATCCTGGGCTACCTCAATATGAAATCTTGCCGGAAGCATGGAAATAATAATATCAGCTTTCTTAATTGCCGGCTCTCTACTTTCGGCTTTAAAAACATCAAGTTCGAAAGCTTCGCACTTTGGATGATTGTTGCAGGCTTTTTTTGCATTTTCAATATTGATATCTCCAATTCTTAAAAAAAGATCTTCTTTGTCGGCCTGTTCTAACAGGTAATTAATGAGAACAGAAGTAGATTTTCCCGCTCCCACAATTAAAATTTCTCGCATAAATTAAGTTAGTTTTGTGTAGTTGGACGAATGTATTAAAACTTTGAGTCAAATAAAATTGAAAGTATGAAATGAGTATAATTCGGAATATGATATAAATACCGATAAATTTATGAGAATTGCATACTACCATTATAAAACAATACGTATCTACCTATGAATAGAAAATTTTTAATTGCCGGAACAGTATTTGGGTCATTTGCCGTAATTCTTGGTGCTTTCGCTGCACATGGGTTAAAAGGATCTATTTCTCTTGAGTCTCTTAGGTCTTTTGAAACCGGAGTTAGATTTCAAATGTATCATGCTTTATTGTTACTAATTATAGGATCCTTAAAATCTTTGCAGGAAAGAGAATTAAACATCGTGTTTTATCTTATTTGTATTGGGATAATCCTTTTTTCAGGTTCTATCTATCTGTTGTCCACCGGTTCTATGTTTGGTGTAGATTTTACTCCTTTTGCGTTATTGACTCCTTTAGGAGGAAGCCTTTTAATCATTGGCTGGATCATACTACTCCTGAAATTCATAAAGTTAAAAAAGAAATAAATTGATTCTGTTTAGCGTTTTATCTACATAAGATTTTTACTTTTGTACGCCTAAACAAACAACAGAATTGATTTTTTATGGTCGATAACACCCAAATTACGAAAACGATTTCGTTAGAGGATTACGGGATCAAAAATGCCACAGTACATTATCAGCTTTCTCCGGAAGAATTACACAACAAAACTATAAAGCTTGGTCAGGGAGTTGAAAGCTCCTCTGGAGCTTTGGCTGTCAACACTGGTGAGTTTACAGGAAGATCGCCAAAAGACAGATTTATAGTAAAAGATGAGGTAACTAAAGATAAGGTATGGTGGGGAGATATTAATATTCCATTTGATACGAAAAAATTCGATAGTCTTTATAATAAGGTTGCCGAATATCTTGGGGATAAAGATGTGTATGCAAGAGATGCTTATGCTTGTGCAGATGAGAAATACCGATTGAATATTAGGGTTTTAAACGAATATCCGTGGTCAAACCTTTTTGCATTCAATATGTTTTTACGTCCTGAAAATCAAGAACTGGATAATTTTAAAGAAGATTGGTTGGTTCTGAATGCTCCAGGCTTTAAGGCCAATCCAGAAGTAGATGGTACAAGACAGGAAAATTTTGCTATTCTTAATTTTAGCAAAAAGATCGCTTTAATTGGTGGAACCGGCTATACCGGAGAGATTAAAAAAGGAATATTTTCTGCTTTAAATTTTGTGCTTCCCGTATACGAGAACACCTTACCTATGCATTGTTCAGCAAATGTTGGAGAAGATGGTGATACCGCAATTTTCTTCGGGCTGTCTGGAACAGGTAAAACTACGCTTTCTGCAGATCCTGAAAGAAAACTTATTGGAGATGACGAGCATGGGTGGACTAAAGAGAATACCATTTTCAATTTTGAAGGTGGATGCTATGCTAAGGTGATCAATTTATCTGAAGAGAACGAACCTGATATTTATAAGGCGATTAAACCGGGAGCTATTCTTGAGAATGTTGCCCTGGATGCTAACGGTGATGTAGATTTCGAAGATGTAACCATTACTCAGAATACAAGGGTAAGTTATCCGATAAACCATATTAACAATATTCAAAAACCTTCAACAGGGGAGAATCCAAAAAATATTTTTTTCTTAACGGCAGATGCATTTGGAGTACTGCCTCCTATTAGTAAGCTTACACCAGGACAGGCTGCATATCACTTTATTAGTGGATATACTGCAAAGGTGGCTGGAACTGAGGCAGGAGTAGATGAGCCTGTACCAAGTTTTTCAGCTTGCTTTGGAGCACCTTTTATGCCGCTTCATCCTACAGAATATGCAGAAATGCTTAGTAAGAAAATGAAAGCTGCAGATGTAAATGTTTGGTTGGTTAATACAGGTTGGACAGGTGGTCCTTATGGTGTTGGAAGCAGAATGAAGCTTAAATATACCCGGGAAATGATTAGTTCTGCCTTAGAAGGGAAGCTGGAAAATGTGGACTATGAGAAGCATAACATTTTCGGGCTGGAAATGCCAAAAACTTGTGAAGGGGTGCCTTCGGAAGTATTAAATCCCAGAAATACCTGGAAAGATCAGAATGCTTACGATCTTAAAGCAAAAGAGCTTTCAAATTTCTTCAGAAAGAACTTCAGGAAATTTGAAGAATATGCGAACGAAGAGATTATGAATGGAGCTCCAGTAGAGTAATTTTAAGTTGTTAGATGTTGAAATGAAAAATCCGGTCAATATTAATTGACCGGATTTTTTAATTTTATAAAAAGCTAAGTAAGATTACTTTTTATTAGCCTCACTGATGTATTTATTGATTGCCATGGTCATGCTTGGAGTCTCAGGCGTTGGAGCTTTAATGTTGCAAACAAGTCCATGCTCTTTAGCTGCCTTAATGGTAGTATTCCCAAAAACCGCAATACGGGTATCATTTTGTTTGAAATCTGGAAAGTTCTCAAAAAGCGATTTAATTCCACTAGGGCTGAAAAACACCAATATATCGTACGTAACATCTTTTAAGTGGGAAAGGTCGCTTACCACCGTTCTGTAAAAAACAGCTTTTTTCCATTCAACACCTAGTTTATTCAATGTCTTTGGTACATCTGGCTTAAGCATATCTGAAGAAGGTAATAGAAATTTTTCATTCTTATACTTCTTGATCAAAGGAGCCAATTCAGCAAAGGTTCTTTTTCCAACGTAAATCTTACGTTTTCGATAAACCACATATTTTTGCAGATAATAAGCTACCGCTTCACTCAAACAAAAATATTTTAACGAATCAGGTACTTTATAGCGCATTTCTTCAGCAATTCTAAAGAAGTGGTCTACAGCATTACGGCTGGTAAGTATAATAGCCGAGTAATCTGAAAGATCGATCTTTTGCTGTCTTACTTCTTTCGAAGGTACGCCTTCAACATGAATAAAGGGTATGAAATCAATTTTAACTTTTTGTTTCTCCTCTAGCTCAAAATAAGGTGAATTTTCGACCTTAGGTTCAGGCTGGGAAACCAAAATTGTTTTCACTTTCATATATAAAACTTTATTAGATTCTAATTAGTTTGTAATTAGCTTATACAAAATAATATAAGGGGCGATTTCAAGTGCGCAAAGGTACAAAATAAAATAGAACCAATTGGCGCTAAGTACATTTTGATTTTTTTTGAAGATAATAATAAGTGCAATAGTGTTAGCGATAATTGCTGAAACTCCTACCAGCCCTATAAGTAATGCGGTTGGATTAATAGTATAAATTAAAAGTAACGAGACCGATAACAGGAAAAGAGATATAAAGTTTCGGTAACTAAATTTTTGAAAGAGATAGTAGTCTATCTTCTCATCGAGATCAAAAATATTCCCTATGATCTTCTCTACTCCGGCCTTAATGAGAATTAGACAAAAGTACGCCGTAAAAATACGAATGTAGATAATTAAATCTGGGTCTGAAATATTGAAAAAATAGGTGTAGGCGATATATAGAAACACAGAAACGGCTAAAGCCTGTATCAATAATAATAAAATGTTAAAAGGATGAAAAGCTTTATTCTCTTTTCCTTTAAAGGCTATAAATTTGCCGGAGTTCAGGAGGGATATAAATTCCTCGAATCGTTGTGGGAATAATAATTTTGCAAGAACCAGAAGAACAAGACATGCCAGGAAAATAATGGTAATCCAATCCTGAAATTCATAAATTCTTTCTGTGGCCTGCATGAAATAAATTTTTACAAATGTAAAATTTTGACCATTATTCCTGCGACTTAGTTTAAAGTTTTGAAGTTTTAATTTGCATACATTTGTGCAAAATATTTGGGAATGGTAAATGGGATAATTATTATACCCACCTTTAATGAAATTGAGAATATAGAACGCATTATAAGAAATGTGTTTTCTCAAAGACGCAAATTTCATATTCTGGTAGTAGATGATAATTCTCCCGATGGAACCGCAACCCGGGTAAGAACATTACAGGCTGAATTTCCTGAAAGATTGTTCCTTGAAGAGAGAGTTGGAAAGCAGGGGCTTGGTACCGCTTATATTCATGGATTTAAGTGGACCTTACAGAGAGATTATGAATATATCTTTGAAATGGATGCCGACTTTTCCCATAATCCGAACGATCTCGTAAGATTATACAATGCCTGTAAAAGGGATGGAGCAGATGTTTCAATAGGTTCCCGGTATATTACAGGAGTGAATGTGATCAACTGGCCCATGAACAGGGTCTTGATGTCCTGGCTGGCATCCAGGTATGTGAGATTTGTAACAGGAATGGACGTTCAGGATACTACGGCAGGGTTTGTATGTTATAAAAGAAAAGTGCTGGAAAGAATAAACCTTAATAAAATACAGTTTGTTGGTTATGCTTTTCAGATAGAGATGAAGTTCAAAGCTCATCTTCATAATTTTAAAATATTGGAAGTTCCGGTGATATTTACCGATAGAACCCGCGGAACTTCTAAAATGAGCGGCTCCATAATTTCTGAAGCCGTTTTTGGGGTAATTAAAATGAAGCTTAAAAGTCTGTTTAACAGGAAAAAAGTCTAATGAAGAAGGTTTTAATCAAGAACGCAAAGATTGTAAACGAAGGAAAAATTATTGATGGTGACGTATTTATAGAAGACGGGATCATTTCTGAAATTTCTGAAAGTATTAGTGCTAAATCTCCCGATGTAAGCATTTTTGATGCTGAAGGGACGTATCTCTTACCCGGTCTTATAGACGACCAGGTACATTTTAGAGAGCCAGGCCTTACCCATAAAGAATCTATTGAAACTGGTTCTAAAGCAGCTGTTGCTGGTGGAATCACTTCATTTATAGAAATGCCGAATACTTTACCTCAAACTACCAATATGGAAGAATTAGAGGAAAAGTTTAAGATAGCTTCAGAAACCTCATACGCCAATTACTCTTTCATGTTTGGCGGCACGAATGATAATCTTAGCGAAATTGAAAAAATAGACCCTAAGAATGTTGCTGCTTTAAAATTATTTCTTGGCTCATCTACCGGAAATATGCTTGTAGATGACGAAAAGGTGCTGGAACAAATCTTTAAAAAATCACCGGTTCTAATTGCTGCTCATTGTGAAGATGAAGCAACTGTAAAGAAGAATTTAGAAGACTGTATAGAAAGATATGGCGATGATATTCCTATTGAGCTGCATCCAAAAATTAGAAGCGAAGAAGCATGTTATAAATCTTCATCCAGGGCAGTAGCATTGGCTAAAAAAACCGGGGCCAGGTTGCACGTTTTTCATGTTTCAACAGCCAAGGAGTTAAGTTTATTCAATAATAAGAAAGCTCTAAAAGATAAAAAGATCACTGCTGAGGTTTGCATCCATCATCTTTGGTTCAACGAATCAGATTACGCCAAAAAAGGAACTCTTATAAAGTGGAATCCTGCAGTGAAGACAAAAAAGGATCAGGAAGCTTTATTGGCTGGTTTACTGGATAATCATCTGGATGTGCTTGCAACAGATCATGCTCCTCATACAAAGGAGGAGAAGAAGAATGTATATACAAAAGCTCCAAGCGGAGGTCCTTTAGTTCAACATGCATTACCGGCTTTGCTTCAAATGCATCATCAGGGAAAAATATCTTTGGAGAAAATTGTAGAAAAAGCCTGTCACAATCCTGCAATTTTATTTCAGGTAGAGAAAAGAGGATTTATAAAGGAAGGTTATAAAGCAGATCTTGTGCTAGTAGACCTTAACTCGCCATGGGCGGTGCAACCAGATAATATTTTCTCTAAATGTCAATGGTCGCCTTTTGAAGGGACTACTTTTAAATCCAGGATAACCCATACCTTTGTTAACGGAAGATTGGTTTATAAGAACTTCAAGCATACCTCATTTACTAAAAACGCCGAAAGATTAAGCTTTGATCGTTAATTTCAGAAATATCATTGTTTCATTTTTAACTTTGATCCTGCTAGGTTCCTGTCAGGATTTGAAAAAATCTGAGAAGCCGAAAGACCTTATTCCTGAAGCAAAAATGATCGATGTTCTTACTGAAATTTCCCTGCTTCATGCAGCAAGGAATTACAATAAGCAAAAGCTCGAAAATATTGGAGTAGATCCCGATACCTATGTTTACGAGAAGTTTGACATAGATAGTATGCAGTTTGAAAGAAGTAGTAATTGGTATTCAGAACAATATAACCAATATGAGGGAATCTATGATAGCGTAAAAGCCCGGTTGCAGATTATGAAGACCAGGTTAGATTCTGTTAGGGATATAGAGATAGAAATTGAAGACAGTATAAAACAGGTGAAAAAAGACTCTATAAAAGCCTTGGATTCTTTAAAAGTTGACGATTCAAAAAAAGATTTTAAAGTAGATTCATTAAAACAGGAAAAATTTGAAGAGTCATTAAAAAATAGAAAAGATAGCTTAATAGCTCCGCCGGAATTAACCGAGGATGACTCTAATTAAGGCTTTTCATTAGTATAAAAACTTGAAGTTTCTTCTAAGACCTTGCTCATAGGAGTAAATTCAAAGTTCAGCTCTTGCTTTATTTTAGTATTATCAAAATAAGTTTTTTCGTAAAGTCCGTTAATAGAATCTCTGGTGATTTGTCTTTTTCCACCAAACCAGCTTCCTATTTTCTGAAAGATCCAGCCTAAAGTGATCATCCATTTTTTGAGCTGTTTGGTTGGTTCAGATTTTCCCATATAAGTTGCTGTTTCTTTAAAGACTGTTTCAAAACTCAAATTTTCAGAAACTACTATAAATTGCTCATTTTTGATAGGTGATTTCATGAGGGCAATCATACTTTTTACTACATCTTGTACGCCAACAAATCCGGTGATTTTTGGAAAGTGATAACTTAAACCATTATCTATTTTACTAAATATTTTACCACTTCCAGAATTCCAGAATCCCGGGCCAATGATTACTCCGGGATTTATAATTACCGCATCTATTCCTTCCTGGGTGCTTCTCCAGACTTCAATTTCAGCACCGTATTTAGAAATCGCGTAGTCATTATGATTTTCCTCCGGATTCCATTTGGAAGTTTCATCGAGTTTTGAATTATTTTGATTAGATCCAATAGCGGCAATACTGCTTACATAACAAAGTTTCGAAATGTTATTGGCGATACAAAGATTTACAATATTGGCAGTTCCTTCAATATTGATCTTTCTCAGCTTTGCTTCCTTAGATGGATCAAAAGAAACTAGCGCTGCAGAGTGATATACCCGGGAAATGTCTTCAAAAGCCAGATTAAGAGAAGGAATATCATTAATATCTGCCGTCACCCATTCAATACGATTAAATAGCCTGTCGGCTTCAGCTTTATCAGAATAATAGCCAAAAACCTTTCTTACCTGACCAATATCACTAGAAGGGCGAATTGTTGCCCTAAGCTTTTCATTTTTTGCAGCCAGCTCATATAAAAGATGGGAACCTACTAAACCTGTTCCTCCGGTTACCAGAATCATGTGGTAAATATAATTAAAGCACTTAGGAAAAATAAAGCTTTATGGTATCTTTACGGCTGTTTTTATCTGAATAATTAGAATATGGAAAAGAATTTTGTTGAAGAATTAAACTGGCGTGGCATGTTACACGATTCTATGCCGGGAACAGAAGAACATCTATCTAAAGATATGAGATCAGCCTATGTTGGGATAGATCCTACGGCCGATTCACTACATATTGGTCATCTGGTAGGAGTTATGATGCTTAGGCATTTTCAACTTGCCGGTCATAAGCCTTATGCATTAGTAGGTGGAGCGACCGGAATGATTGGAGATCCGTCGGGAAAATCGGCTGAAAGAAATCTTCTGGATGAAGCTACGCTGCGACATAATCAAAATTCCCTGAAAGAACAGCTTTCGAGATTCCTGGATTTTGAATCAGATATACAAAACGCTGCTGTATTGGTTAATAATTATGACTGGATGAAAGAATTCTCATTTCTTGATTTTATTAGAGATGTGGGAAAGCATATCACGGTTAATTATATGATGGCAAAGGATTCGGTTAAAAAGCGATTATCTTCAGAATCTGCGGAGGGAATGTCATTTACCGAGTTTACTTATCAAATGGTGCAGGGCTATGATTTTTTGCACCTTTTCAGAGAAAAAAACTGTACCCTTCAAATGGGAGGAAGCGACCAGTGGGGGAATATTACTACGGGAACTGAGCTTATTCGAAGAATAGGAGATGGAAAAGGTTATGCGCTTACCTGCCCACTGATCACCAAGGCCGATGGTACAAAATTTGGTAAAACAGAAGGTGGTAATATATGGCTGGATGCTAATAGAACCTCTCCTTACAAGTTTTATCAATACTGGTTGAATACCAGTGATGAAGATGCTGAAAAATATATCAAGATATTTACTTTTTTAAGCAAAGGAGAAATTGAATCTTTAATCACGAAACACAGGGAAGCACCCCACCAAAGAGAATTACAAAAGGTTCTTGGAAAAGAAGTGACTACGATGGTACATTCTGAAGCAGAATTCGAAAATGCTTTGGCGGCTTCTGAAGTTCTATTTGGAAAAAGCACGGCAGATGATTTCAGAAAACTAGATGAGGCTACCTTCTTAGATATTTTTGAAGGTGTGCCACAAGCCGAGGTATCAATGAGCGATATTGAAGAAGGACTGGATATGATAGCTGCACTTTCTGCAAAGACCAATTTTCTTAATTCTAATGGTGAAGCAAGAAGAGCATTAAAGGAAAATTCAGTTTCTGTGAACAAGGAAAAGGTGAAAGAAGACTATACGATCACTTCTTCAGACCTTATCAATAATAAATATGTGATTCTAAATAAAGGGAAAAAGAACACTTATATTATTCACGCTAAATAAAAAATAAAAGGAGTTTTAAACTGTATTACTGGTTTTTGCGTAAATATTTGCACAGAGCAATATGGATAATTCAAAAACCGAAAATATAGTTAGCCTGATCATTATTGCCATTTCGATGGCAATAATTTTGTATCTCACCTTCTTTCATCCTCAATAATATTGTATAAATAGCAGAGTGTTGTTAAAAACGAAAGCCTTCAGAGAGTATCTGAAGGCTTCGCAACTAACTAACCAATCTAATATGAAAAATTTCACTTAGCCTGTAGATTATCAATGATTTAGTGTCATTATATTCTACACATGTTGTGTCGTAAAACTTTCTGAAACTTTACAAAAGGAGGCTCTTTTTTATAATAATAATAGGTTGCAACCTCTCACGTCACTGTTATCAAACCTTCCCAGAATTTCAATTTCATTATTTTTAATTCTTCCAAGATCCTGAGTAGCAATAAATGAGCATGAGTTGATGTTAGCAAGATCAATGACATTAATTCCTCCTGTTTTTCCTTCCGGTAGAAGTGATAAGGCGTCTTCGGGATCACGTATTAAGATATCCATCCAGCCAGGGCATTCAAAAACTCCCTTTCCTTTGGAATATGCCTGAGAAAGCAATTCAGTCATTCCATATTCGCTATGGATATTTTCTATTCCAAACCCCTTTTTTAAATGCTGGTGTAATTCTTCACGTATCATTTCCTTACGACGTCCTTTCATGCCGCCGGTTTCCATGATAATGGTGTTTTTTAACCTAAACCTTCTTTTTTCAATAAGATCCAGAAGAGCAAAAGAAACACCTATTAAAAAGACTTTTTTTCCGCCTGAATCCAGCTGCTCTAGTTTTTCAGAAAGTGAATCAAGGTCATTCAAATAAAAACCACTTTCTTTATTTCCTGAACTTTTAATAAGATGATCTGCCATATAGATTAATGAAGATCCTTGCCGTTCCAGATAAGAAGGCAATAGAGCGAGAAAAATATAATCGGAAGGCGCACCATAGAATTTGATGAAAGTTTTTAAGAAGCTTTTCTCATAAAGGCGAAGATCGGTAACATGATGTTTACTGGTTACAGTTCCGGTTGTTCCACTGCTTGAAAAAATTGTTTGAGGAGTTCTCGTATCACTTACAATATTTTTAGTTTTAAAGAATTCAATAGGCAGGAAAGGTATATCCTGAATTTTATTTACAACTCCAGGTGTCTTATGTAAAAGTTTAGAAAACTGCCTGTAAATAGTATTATTATTGAACTGGTATTCAAATACCTCTAATGCCAGAGACTCAAACTCATTTTTATCTGAGATCTCAAATATTCTTTTTTCGAGCATATGCAGAAGTGGAATTTTTATCAAAATTAAGGAATAAAAAAAGCCTCTGAAAAAGAAGCTCTGTAAAAAAGTAAGACGTTAAAATTTATTTTACCACTAGTTTACGGGTAGCTTTCGCTTTTCCTTCTTGTATTTTTAAGATATAAATTCCGGGTGTTAATGTAGAAACATCCATTTCGCGTCCTCTTAAACGAGTTTTTTGAACAGGTTTTCCCAGTACATTGTAAATCTCAATGATCTTATCTTCATTTTTAGTAGAAGAAATATAAACCTTTCCTCCGGTCACAGGGTTAGGATAAATAGAAAGACCATCGATAGGAATTTCAGTTCGCTGCGGAACACGATCAGATTCCTGAGCACTTACCGGAGCGGCAATTATCAGGAAACAAATAAGAAAAAAGGAATATAGGTACTTTTTCTCCATTCTTTAGGATCGAGGTTTAAACAAAACTACAAATAAAAATTCAAAAATCCTGCCATAATTTTTAATTGATAAAATAAAAAAAAGGCTTGCACGTTGCAAGCCCTTATTTTTAGGTTAATTATTGATATTCAAATTATTACAAGTACGCGGTATAATTAATTTACCCAGTTAAACATGTTAACATCAACGGTAGCTTCAGCATTATACGCGGCTGTTTTATTTACAATAACTCCATCTACTGTAATCCCGGAAAGATCTGTCCTGTTATCATCGGTAATGTCAATTATAGTTTCGTAACCGGTTAGAGAGAGCCCTTCAATTTCAGCTCCAGAAGTAGATTTAAACTGTAATGCAGTTCCACCTTTTGTAGAAACGGCCGTAAAGTTGATAATCTTAGGCATGGCATTTCTCTTATCTGCTTCAATAGCAGTAGAGAAGTTTTCTATAGTATGGCTTACATAGGTATTTTCAATCGTGCCATTCCATCCTTCCGTCCAGTCTACCGCATCATCTTCATTATTTTCCAGATATACATTTTTTGCAGATACAGTTCCGCCAAAAAATTCAACTCCGTCATCGGCACCATTCATAATGGCAATATTTTCGATAGTAGTTCCAGATCCAACGGCGTAAAGGGAAAGGCCATTATACTGTGATTCAGAATTAATCGAAGCTCCGGCATCCTTTAAGATAAGGTAGTTGATAGATCCTGAGTTGTCATCATCTGTTTCACCTCCGTAAATAATTCCGCCTACTTCAGCTGTAGCATCTACGCCAGCATCAGTAGAAGCATTACCAGCGATCACAAGACCGCCCCAGCTTCCAGCTACACCAGAAGTAGAAGACATTACCACAGGGTTGCTTTCAGTTCCCTGAATGTCTATCATCCCGCCTCTTTGTACGACGATATAAATGCTAGTAGCATCAGTTTCGGCGTCACTTCTAGCAGTAATCTGAGTTCCAGCAGGGATTGTTAGAGTTCCACCATCTTCAATAGATACGGTGCTGCTTATTACATATTGGTTATTAGCACTAAGAGTTAAATTACCTTCAATACTAGAAGGCAATACAGAAACCTGCCCTCTATTTGAGATCCAATCGAACATAGAGACATCTACCGTTGGATCTGCAGAGTAATCCAATGTTAGATCTGCAGTAGCACCATTTAATACAATTCCTGAAAGATCTGTTCTGGTTTCATCTGCGATATCTACAGCATTGTCATATCCAGAAAGAGAGAGGCCTGTAATTGTAGCACCAGAGGTCGCTTTAAATTGCAAAGCAGTTCCTCCGGTAGTAGATACAGCAGTAAAGTTGCTTATGATCGGATTTCCATTTTCTTTATCAGCTTCGATGGCAGTAGAAAAGTTCTGAATGGTATGCAGAACATATACGTTATCCAGAGACCCATTCCATCCTTCAGTCCAGTCCACGGCATCATCTTCGTTGTTTTCAAGATAAAGATTAGTGGCAGAAACAGTACCACCAAAGAATTCTACTCCATCATCAGCACCATTTATTAAAGCTATGTTTTGAATAGATGTTTCTGAACCTACAGCGTAAAGGGATAGTCCGTTGAACTGGGATTCAGAATTAATAGAAGCTCCAGCATCAGAAAGAACCAGGTAGTTAATAGAACCTGAATCATCTGAAGCATCTTCACCTCCATAAATAATTCCTCCTACTTCAGCAGTAGCGTTTCTTCCTGCGGCAGTGGGAGCGTTTCCGGCGATGATCAAACCTCCCCAGGTTCCAGCTTGTCCATTAGAACGCATAATAACAGGAGCAGATGAAGTTCCCTGAATCTCTATCTGACCTCCTTTTTGAATTACTATATAAACATTTGTTGCATCGCTCTCATCAGTATCGGTATCGGCTATAATTTCAGTTCCAGCAGGAATCGTTAAAGTAGCTCCCGACTCAACAGATAATATTCCTGTTAAGCTATAAGTTTCTGAAGAATCAAGCGTTCTATCTTCATCTACAGAACCGTTAAGCTTGGTGTCCCCCGATGGGATTGGTGGTTCATTGTCTGATGGGTCAATAGGCTCAATATTATTATCGCTACTACAGGATGTTGCCAGCATTCCCATAGTAATTGCAGACATTAACAGTAATTTTTTTAGGTTTTTCATAATCTCAATTTTAAAATTCAATGGTTTAATATTGGTTTGTGGTTTAATAATATTTGGTTAAAAACTATAGTTTACTCCTAGGCTTATTACAGCTCCACGATTATAAGATCTTACTGTTTGATTGGATTCATCTATGTTTCCTGAAATTGGTCTTATCGCCTGGAACCTTTCAATCTCCGGGTTAAGTAAATTTTGACCTCTAAACTGAAGCTCCCAACCGTCATTAAGTTCTTTAGACATGATAAGATCCAGGGTTACAAATCCTTTTTCAATGATCTCATCGTTATATTGAATATCAATCTGGTCCAGTCTCTGACTTTCAGGGTTTCCTAAAGCAAAAATTTTATCTGAAGCGTAAGCTCCTACAAGCGTTGCCTGGAAAGGTTTTTCAGTTTCTGTTGAAACATTTACTGAAGCATTGAAGATCCAGTCTGAAGCTCCCTGAAGTCCTATTTCATCTTTCCTATTATAGCGGAAGGTTCTAATAAACTTCCCTGCATCGTCATATACATCCTTAAGATCCTGAGAATGCCACATTCTAGTCACATTCCCTGATACTGAGAGGTCAAGACCTGCTTCGTTTTTATTTTCGATCACATCCATTCTGGCTTCTAGCTCCAATCCATAAATGTTAGCTTCTTCTCCTGCATTGAAATAGGAGAATACAGGAGCAGATCCCCTCTCTCTGGCTTTGTTGATGGGATTATCAATTTTCTTATAGAATCCGGTTAATGAAATCAATTCTCCGGAGCTTGGGAAAATTTCATATTTAAGATCCAGGTTCGTATTTGTGGAAGCTTCCAGGTCTGGGTTACCCCTTGTAACCAGGCCTGTTTGGGAAACATATTCAAAAGGTGCAATTTCCTTAAATTCAGGAAAAGTAATCGTTCTACTTGCTGCCAGTCTAATGTTAGAATCTTTGCTAGGAGAGAATCTAAAATTGATACTTGGATAAATATTGTCGTATGATTTATACACGAAATTTGGAAGATTTGATGGGTAGTTGTTCACATCAAATATTACATTGATATCATCTTGTTGAATCCTAGCGCCAAGGTTTACATTCCATTTTGTATTCCCATAGTTGAAAAAAGTAAAACCCGCAATAGATTCCAGACTACCTTCGTAGATATCAGGGTTAAGTACATTAAAAGCAAGAGCTCCTGAGTTGAAGTTTTCAGTAGTGAATATCCCGCTAAGATTATCAATAGAAGTAGGGTTTATAGTATTATAATCTCTTTCTTCGGTTCCAAAGAATCGAGAATAGAAATCCCTTTGCTTATTACGATAGTTCCCTCCAATTTTTACGAATAACTTCTTTTCAGTTTCATCCTCCTGAATAAAATTATATTGATTTTCTATTAATCCATTGAATTCGATATCATCAATCTGCTGCACAGATTTTCTTTGCTGATAAGCGTTTGTTTCACCAAGTAGAATTGGCTTTGTAGGATGAATGTTCACTTCGTTTCTAATACGGTTAGGCTCATCGGCATCTACCATATTATAACCTGCAGCCCATTCAAGTTCATTTTTGCCATCCCATAGTTCATGGAAACCATGCAGCTGGTTTACCCATAACCTTGTTTGTTTGGTATTCTGGTCACGAACAAACTGGTTGAAACCATCTCCTCGATCACTTTCCTCAAAAACAACGCCTTCACCGTTTCTTCCTCCTTCAAAAACTTCATCTGAGACTTTATTGATGAATAAGCTGGTTGCTTTAATCCTGTTATTATCGTTTATCTCATAACCCAGATCTAAGAGAGCCGTGTTATTATCGGTCTTTTTGTAATTGGTAGCATCGGTAAAACCATCTTCAAAATCGTTGTTACGATAGTTAGCGAAAGTTCCTTCATTATATTCAAAGGAAGAAGAATTTGAAGCGGTAAGTAAAATTCTGAAATCTCCAAATTCTTTACCGGCAGTAAGCGCATACCTCCTATTAATTGGAAGAACTGCTTCTCCCGGATCCCAATCCTGATTATTTAAAGAAAATCGTGTGGGGATGGCCTGATCGTAAAACCCGAAATAAACATCTTCCTGATTTGGAGAAACTTTAAAATCGCTAAACTGACCAATTGCGTTGGTGTTAGCGCCAAATCTTACTCCAAGATCCAGTTCACTTTTCCCTCTAAGTTCTCGGGAGGTGATATCTATATTTCCTGAAGCCTGATCTGCTGAATTTTCAGATGAATAGTTCTTACTGATCCCTATATTCTGAATAACCCTTGTAGGGAATAATCCAAGGTCGATATTCTTACGTTCTACATCGTCTGAAGGAATTGGAAGTCCGTTTAAGGTAGTATATAAATAACGGTCACCTAAACCTCTAACAAAAATATCTCCGGAAGCTTCACTACTTGTAACTCCAGAAATCTTTGTAGTTGCTGTCGCGGCATCGGATACTCCTAATTTGGCTAATTCCTGAGCTCCGATGCTTTCTTTTATATCCACAGAGTTTTTCTGATCAATTAACAGGGCTACTTCAGAATCCCTTCGCAAAACAGTAGTGATTACAACTTCATCCAAAGCAGCTGCACTGGAACCAAGATCCGTATTTACTTCGGTTACTTTTCCGGCTTCAACAACTACAGCTGGTACTTCTAATGTTTCATATCCTATAAAGCTGAATACAAGTGTATAGGTTCCGGGCTGTAACTTATCTAATAAATAAAGACCATCATAATCTGATGTGGTGCCCTTGGTAGATCCTTTTATTAATACGTTTGCAAACGGGAGAGGTTCTCCGCTCATTTCGCGGTCAGAAAGTTTTCCGGCGATAGATCCGGTGGTGTCCTGAGCCTGAATTACACTCACAATAAGTAGGAATGTTAGTAATAAAAAATTTTTCATTTTGCTTTGCTATAATATCTCGCTGCAAATTAACGGCGAAGACCTTTGGCCGATGTTATCTAAGGATTAATGGTTTGTCATTAAAGGGTTAGTTTAATGTTACTAATGTGTTAAGGCGTTTATAGTTCAAATTATTAGTTAATTTTATGGGCTCTTAACCATATCTTAATTCGTTATGAAGAAAAAAGACATTCAGATTTTATTAGTTGATGATGAGCCGGATATCCTGGAAATAGTGGGTTATAACCTTTCTTCAGAAGGTTATAGTGTTATTACTGCAGATAATGGTGCAGATGCTGTGAAAATTGCTAAGAAAAAGAAACCACATCTTATAATCCTTGATGTGATGATGCCAGAGATGGATGGGATTGAAGCTTGTGAACAGATTAGAAAAATGCCAGATATGGAGGGCACTATTATTACCTTTCTTACTGCGCGTGGTGAAGATTATTCCCAAATGGCAGGATTTGATGCCGGAGCCGATGACTACATTACAAAACCTATTAAGCCAAAAGTTTTGGTTAGTAAGGTGAAAGCTCTATTAAGAAGGTATCGGGAAGAAGACACGTCATCTAATATTGTGAAATTAGGTGATATTACCATTAATCGTGAAGAATATAAGATCGTGCAAAATGGGAATGAGATGGCGCTGCCTCGCAAAGAATTTGAGCTGCTCTCATTATTGGCTTCAAAACCCGGAAAGGTTTTCAAAAGAGAAGATATTCTTGATAATGTATGGGGGAATGATATTGTAGTAGGAGGCAGGACTATAGATGTTCATATTAGAAAACTCCGGGAAAAAATTGGCGACGATAAAATCAAAACTATCAAGGGAGTTGGTTATAAGTTTGTTGTTTAATGGCACAAAAATTCAAACGTTCATATAGATTTGCTCTTAGAACTGCCCTTTACATAAGTGTTTTTCTAAGTGTGATCATGGGGCTTTTTGCTTTTTTTGAGGTTCAATCTATATGGGTTTCACTATTTATTTTTGCCATTTTCTGTTACTTTTTTTCTTTTTTAATTATTCAATATAGAGTAGAGCGTTTTATTTATAGAAGAATAAAGAAGGTGTATGATAATGTCTCTTTGCTGGATTCAAAAACACTGAGTCCCAATCAAATCACTACAGATATGTCCAGTCTTACCCGTGAGGTAAAGAAATTTGCTGAAGACAAAAAACTGGAGATTGAAACATTAAAGGTGAGGGAAGGATATCGAAAGGAGTTTATGGGAAATGTTTCTCATGAGTTAAAAACACCCTTGTTCACTGTTCAGGGATATATTCTCACACTCCTGGATGGCGCTCATAAAGATAAAGTTATCAGAAAAAAATATTTAGCGAGAGCTAATAGAGGTGTTGAGAGACTTATTTATATTGTAAAAGACCTTGATATGATCACCAAACTTGAAACTGGCGATCTTCATTTGCGTTATGAAACTTTTGATATTGTAGAGTTAATTCAGGCTTCATTTGATCTTCTTGAAATGAAAGCAGCTAAAAAGGAAATTACGCTAACTTTTGATTTTGATTATGAAGAGCCAATCTATGTGAGAGCCGATAGGGAAAGAATTCAGCAGGTACTTACCAATCTTATTGTTAATTCGGTTAAATATGGTAAGAAAGGCGGGACTACGGAGATTAGTATCGAAAATCTAATTAAAAATAAAGTGATAGTGAGGTGTACCGATAATGGTGAAGGAATTGAGAATGAAAACATTCCTCGTTTATTCGAACGTTTCTATCGCGTTGATAAAAGCGGTTCCCGTAAAGAAGGAGGCTCTGGCCTTGGACTCTCCATTGTAAAACATATCCTTGAAGCTCATAAAGAGAAAATTTATGTTGAAAGTGTCTTTGGGGTTGGAAGCGAATTTTCATTCACGCTCGAAAAAAGAAAAAAGATCCCTGAAGACAGTGTGATTCCCGAAATCACTTAAACCTTTATAATCTTCAATCCTTTTTAACTGAGTCAAATCAAATTTTTCCTGTTTGCAAAAAGGAGCAATCCCTAGTTTTTCAAGTCTTTTTGCCAGATATTCCTGTTCTTTTTGCCCCGGGGTAGGAATAAAAAATGCCTTTTTATGCAATTTAGCAAGATCCATCAGGGTAGTATAACCAGATCTGGAAATAATATATTTACTTGAATTTATAGCTTCTTCAAGAGCTTTTCCGTAGAGATAATTCTTGATTTCAATAGTTGTATCCGGTAAATTTAATTTCTCTTCTGAAATTACTCCGCGAATAAAAAGTATTCGGGCTTCATATTTTTTGAGTTTTTTCAGTAAAATAGATTCAAGGATGCTTCGCTGAGGTTCAGGACCGCTTAACAATACTAGAAAATCATATAATTCAGGAGTTCTTCTTTTTTCCAGTCTGCTTAGTAGGCCAATATATTTTACATTCTTTGGCTTCATTTTGGGATGTCCTAAAATACCACTTAGGTTGCTTTCTTTCTCAACATCCGGTACCCAGCATTGATCAAATTTGCCAATATATTGCTGATGTATATAGCTGCTTAAAAACGAAGTGCTTCCACTAAGAACATTCAGCTGATGGGTGATAAATACATTTTTTTTCAGCTTTTTACTTCTTACACCAAAACGATTATCTGAAATAATCCCCTGAATATTATAGCTTTCAACTATTTTGCTGGTGAGTTCGTTTTCCTCTCTTATAGCCTTCAGGATCTTTGGGCTATCCTTGATCATTTTCCATTTAAGATATCTTCCATTTTTAGAGTACTGAATATTATAGGAAGGAAGTTCAATATGATTTAAACCTGGAAATTCCTTTTTTAAAAGTTCAAGAGCCTGCCCGTCTGAAGCTATAATGGGTTCAAAATCATTTAGCTGAAGCTCTTTTATTATTGGAATACACCGGGTAGCATGACCTAATCCCCAATTGAGTATGGCCACCAATATTCTCTTCTTTGACATTTTACAAATATAATCTTATAGACAGGTGGTTGATTTTCTTTAATTTTACCAAAATATCAATTTTTAGTGGGAAGTAAGAATAAACTCAGACGCTTTAAAGAAAACGAAAAATTCGAAAATGTTATCCAGCCTTCCAGGGAAGAGCTTACAGATAATGTATTCGAACTAAAAGGAAAATGGAGCGAAAATTTTTTCAAAAATGATCATCCTATCGTTCTTGAACTAGGTTGTGGAAAAGGCGAATATACGGTGGAATTAGCCAGGAAAAATCCCGATAAGAACTTTATAGGGATAGATATAAAAGGAGCCAGGTTCTGGCGTGGCGCAAAAACAGCTTTAGAAGAAGGTCTGGATAATGTAGCTTTTATTCGTACTCAAATTGAACTTATAGAGTATGTTTTTGCTACTAACGAGGTTAGTGAGATATGGATCACTTTTCCCGATCCTCAGATAAAATATAAGCGAACAAAACACAGATTAACAAATACTGATTTTCTTCAACGATATAAAAATGTTTTGAAGCAAGACGGGATTATGCATCTAAAGACAGATTCAGAATTCATGCATGGGTATACGTTAGGGCTTTTACATGGTGAAGGGCATGAAATTTTATATGCTCATCACGATATTTATAAAAACGAATATTCTCCAAAAGAGGTGACCGGGATACAAACTTTCTACGAAAACCAGTATCTTGAAAATGGAAAACCAATTACGTATATTCGATTCAAGATTAAATAAGGGCTATTGGAAGAAACAAAACTTTTCCTAATTACTTACCTGGCTGCTTTTATTGGAGTAGTTCCACCCGGTTTGGTAAATATGACCGTTGCCAAAACCTGTGTTGAAAAAGGTAAGAAAAACGGACTCTATGTAGCCATAGGTGCAGGGATTGTTATTCTAATTCAAGCCTTTATAGCAGTACTACTGGCAAAATATATTTTTGATCATCCTTTCGTACGGAAGATGCTTTTAAGAGCAGGTTTAGTAGTATTCTGTATTCTGGCAGTTTATTTCTTCATCCAGGCAAGACATAAAAGAGGGATTAGGCATAATCGTCAAAAAGCCAATGCAAATAGTATTTTTAAAGGAATGCTCATTGCTGCCCTAAACGTTTTTCCTATTCCTTATTTTGTAGCTATTGCCGGAGCCATGGATATTAGTGGAGGAGAGATGGAATACCCCTGGTCTTTAATTATTTCTTTTGCAGCAGCAGCCTGTTTGGGGAGTTTTACCTCCCTTTACCTTTATGTGGTCCTTTTTGATAAAATTGAAAAGAAGGCTGAATCGTTTGCGAAATATTCTAATTATTTTATGGCCGGTTTAATGTTGGTGCTTATTGTAGTTGCGCTTATAAGAATATTCAATACATAGCTTTGAGTAATAATTCCGGATTTTTTGAGAGAGTTTATGAAGTTTGCAGGCTTATTCCTGAGGGCAGGGTGACTTCCTACGGAGCGATCGCTAAATATCTGGGAGCTGCCAAAAGTGCAAGAATGGTGGGTTGGGCTATGAATTCTTCTAAAAAACTAGAAGATGTTCCCGCTCATAGAGTGGTGAATAGAAAAGGCTTGCTTACAGGGAAAAGTCATTTTGGAGGAAGCAATGCCATGCAACAGCTACTTGAAGAAGAAGGGGTAGAGGTAATAGAACTTCAGATCCTTAATTTCGAAAAGTATTTCTGGGATCCTATGAAAGAACTTTCCCGGGATTTGTAGGTTTTTTCTAATTATAATTTCCAACTATTACCGCATAAATCTAAAATGGCTAAATTCTTCGTATTCTTAGCTTTTCCAACTATATTTGCGTTTAGAATCAGTCTATATAAGCTAAAGAATCTGATTAAAATTCCTATATGAAATTAGACAGAAAAGAGATTTTAAAAGCACTGGAAACCATATCTGTAGCAGGTGAAGGAAATAATATGGTGGAGAGTGGTGCAGTTCAAAATGTAATGACTTTTGCAGATGAAGTGGTAGTAGATCTTGTACTTAGTACTCCTGCTCTTCATATCAAAAAGAGAGCGGAAGTGGATGTTATGAAAGCCATCCATGAGAAAGTGTACGAAAAAGCAAAAGTTAAAGTAAATATTAAAGTTCAGGCTCCGGAAAAAAAGCAGCCTGAGATCAAAGGAAAAGCTATTCCCGGGATTAAGAATATTATTGCGGTTGCTTCAGGAAAAGGGGGAGTAGGGAAATCTACGGTAACCTCAAATCTTGCGGTAACACTTGCTAAAATGGGGTTCAAAGTGGGAATCCTTGATGCAGATATTTATGGTCCTTCTACCCCCATGATGTTTGATGTGGAGGCTGAAAGACCTCTTTCGGTTAATGTGAACGGGAAATCCAAAATGAAGCCTGTTGAAAATTATGGTGTAAAGATCCTTTCTATAGGGTTCTTTACAAAACCAAATCAGGCGGTGGTATGGAGAGGTCCTATGGCCGCCAAAGCACTTAACCAAATGATCTTTGATGCAGATTGGGGTGAGCTGGATTTCATGCTGGTAGACCTTCCTCCGGGAACAGGTGATATTCATCTTTCTATCATGCAATCACTACCTATTACGGGATCTGTGATCGTAAGTACTCCGCAAAATGTTGCCTTAGCCGATGCAAAGAAAGGGGTGGCTATGTTTCAGCAGGAGAGTATTAACGTTCCTGTACTTGGTATCATAGAGAATATGGCCTATTTTACTCCGGAAGAACTACCGGAAAATAAATATTATATTTTCGGACAGGAAGGAGCTAAAAATCTTGCAAAAGATTTAAAAGTACCTTTCCTCGGAGAAATTCCTTTAGTTCAAAGCCTGAGAGAATCGGGAGATATTGGCAGACCTGCAGCGCTTCAAACAGCAACTCCATTGGAAAAAGCTTTTGAAGATATTACCAGAAATATGGTGCAGGAAACCGTAAATAGAAACAAAGATCTGCCTCCAACAGAAGCTATAAAGATTACCACTATGGCAGGATGCAGTGCTGTTAATAAAAAATAGATGACGAGCGAAGAAGTTAAAATGAATGTTGAAAAGGCTTTGGCCGAGATTCGTCCATTTCTGGAAAGTGATGGAGGGAATATTTCCCTGGTTTCCATTGAAGATGATCGCCTGGTAAAAGTGCAATTAGAAGGTGCCTGCGTTGGTTGTACAGTAAACCAAATGACGCTGAAGAGTGGAGTGGAAATGACTATAAAAAAATATGTACCTCAAATTGAAAAGGTAGTAAATATTGAAAGATAGTACCAGCCTTTTAATTGAATTCAAACATGATTAAAACCGATATACTTATCATTGGTGCCGGACCCACCGGTCTTTTTGCTGTTTTTGAAGCAGGTTTATTAAAATTGAAGTGCCATTTGATAGATGCTCTTCCGCAACCGGGAGGCCAGTGTTCTGAAATTTATCCAAAGAAGCCCATTTATGATATTCCCGGATTCCCTGAAGTATTAGCCGGGGATCTGGTAGATAATCTTATGGAACAAATAAAACCGTTCGAACCCGGATTTACATTGGGAGAACGAGCAGAAACCATAGATAAGCAGGAAGATGGGAGTTTTATTGTAACAACCAGTCAGGGAGCCAAACATCATGCGCCGGTTGTTGTAATCGCTGGAGGTTTGGGTAGTTTCGAGCCTAGAAAACCACCTATTCCATCTATTAAAGAATATGAAAATAAAGGGGTTGCCTATATTATTCGGGATCCTGAAGTTTATAGAGATAAAAAAGTGGTGATTGCGGGAGGTGGAGATTCAGCATTAGACTGGAGTATTTTCCTTGCTGATGTCGCTTCTGAAGTTTCTCTGGTGCATAGAAGAAAAGATTTTCGTGGAGCTTTAGATTCCGTAGAAAAAGTTGAAGAGCTTTCAAAAATTGGAAAGATTAATTTGATTACTGATGCTGAGGTAGTAGATCTTAAAGGAGAAAATGAATTAGATTCAGTACTTATCAGGCATAGAGATCAGGCACGTGGAGAAGAATTAAAAGATACAGATCATTTTATTCCACTATTCGGACTTTCACCAAAACTTGGGCCTATCGCAAACTGGGGGCTGGAAATTGAAAAGAACGCTATCAAAGTAGATAATGCATACGATTATCAAACCAATATTCCCGGGATATATGCTATTGGAGATGTGAATACGTATAAAGGAAAGCTAAAGCTTATTCTTTGTGGTTTTCATGAAGCGGCGATCATGTGTCAGAGTGCATATCAACGCATAAATCCGGATAAGAAATATGTGATGAAATATACCACCGTAAGCGGAGTAAGCGGATTTGACGGAAGTAAGAAAGAAGCTAAGAAAGAAGTTGTTAAAAGTATAAATTAAAATTTCGTCATCCTGAACTTGTTTCAGGATCTAAGGAGTAGCTGAATCGAGTTCCGCTTGACGAATTGATATTGTTGATAAGATGTCTGACGTAAAAATTACCATTATAGACCGCGAAGGGGAAGCTCATACTATAGATGCTCCAACCGATATGAATATGAACCTTATGGAAGTGATTCGCTCTTATGAGCTGGCTCCTGAAGGTACTATAGGAATTTGTGGAGGTATGGCCATGTGCGCTTCCTGCCAGTGCTATATGCTTAATTTTGAACATATGCTCCCTGAAATGAGTATTGAAGAGGAAGATATGTTAGATCAGGCGTTTCTTGTGGAAGATAATAGTCGCTTAAGTTGCCAGATTCCTATTACTGAAGGTTTAGATGGACTGGAAGTAAAGATCGCCCCATCTTCAGAATAAATTTTATTTAAAGTTCAAGATTCAGGACTCGCAGTTAAAAACCTGAATTGCTTTGTCATTTCGAAGAAGCGCAGCGACTGAGAAATCTCTTTATATTGGAAAATCTGATATAGATCTCTCCCTGAGGTCGAGATGACAGAACATTAAATCAAGAATTTAATAATCGAAAGTCACTGCGAGTAAAGCGAAGCAGTCTCATTTACGCATATTGATGTTGTGTTTTAGCTTCAATTTCAGCTTCAATTCCATCCCAAAGTTCTATTCTGCTTTCAAGTGACTTTTCAGCTGTCTGCTTCACTTCTTCCCATTTTCGCTTATTATCTCCGCATAGATCTTCTACCATTTTAAAGGCCATTGGTCCATGCTCATCACCATCTAATTCAATATGGCGATCAAAATAATATTTGAACAGACTTAAATCATCCTCAGGAAAATTCTTCTGGACTTTTTCGATAATTGCGGTGAACATACCCGGGATCAATCCCTCTCTGCCAAAGGTAAATGCAGAGGCGATTTTGTGCGATTCTCTACTATATACAACTTCAAACGTATGTTTAAGAAATTGTTTAATACTGATAGGGAGGTTGCTTGTTGCGATAACCAGAAATATATCGGTTCCATGGGTTACCTGCATTAAAAAGTCCCCAATTTTACCCTTATTAGCTCCGGCGGCTTCCATTGCATCCAGGTACATTTCAAAATGGCTTTGCCTTTCGACATGAATATTGATATCGGTTTCTTCAGCAAGAACAATTTCATTGATAAGATACCTGGTTTCAGGATCTCCAACAGGTAACCATGGGTTTGTGGTTTTGGTAAGGATCTCCTGTAGAGCTGTCAACAAGGACATGAAATCCCATACTGCAAAAACATGATGCTCCATAAATATCTGAAGCTGTTCTGGAGTATTGATCTTCTTATATAAAGTATGATTTATTAACTGGTTAGTTAGAGGTTTTAAACTTTCGTTTATCTCTTTAATCATAATTCTTTAAAATTTTCTGCAAAGGTAAAAGCTGAAGCACTATTTAGAAAATCTTAGAGGGTTTTTATAGCTTGTTTAACGCAGAAGATCAGCCATTTCAATTAAATTAAAAAAATGGTTGTTGAAGAGGTTAAGAACGTATACGTAATCGTATTTTATTCGAATAAGTCTAAAGACTATTTGAGGGTAGATGGGATTGTGGCTAAAAAACCGAAACCTTTAAAGGTAAAATGCTGTGAAAAATATAAAAAGGGCAAACGTTGTAAGCGTTGCCCTTGTTTTGATCTGATTTAAATCTAGCACTTTTTCTCGCAGACTTCCTTTAATTTCTGAAGTGCTTTAGGCCATGTATTATCGAAGTATTCTATCCAGTCGTCTTCCGTATCTATTTCTACTTTTAATAAGGCAGAGCCGCTTGTATTTTCCAGATAGTAATTCTCGTAAAGATCATTGTCAAAGGAAGTTTCCTTGCCTTTCTCCAGCATTCCCAGATGTTTTATGCTTATGAATTTGTTAGGTTCAAGCTTTTCGATCAGGCTATACATTCCGCCTTTATTTCCATCTTCAGTTTCACCTAGAAATAAAATCTTACTGCCTTCTTCCCATGAACCTTCATAATGCGAGGTTGGATTAAATTCAGCTGTCCATTCCCGGTAATGCTCTTTATCCAGCATTATTGAAAATACTTCTTCTTTGGAGCAGTTGATCTCTATTTCATAATGAACTTTTTTCATAATTCTTAAATAATCTTTGACTAATAGAAGGATGTCGTGAATATTACGATTTTCAGATCGCGTATTTAATTTAAGATATGATAAATAATTTCACCTAAACTTTTTCCTGCAGAATAGATCATTATTGCACTTAAAAGCAAAAGGACTATTTTAAATGACAGTCTATACTTTCCGCGATCAAGATATCTTAAAATTTCCGTTTTCATATTTTGGATCGATAAAGCCGTGGTCTTCATAATTATATATATAATGCCCTTAATTCAGAAATGTCTTAAAAGGCTGCGTGTCCCGTAATATCCATACCGGTTATCAATAAATGTATATCATGAGTTCCCTCATAAGTGATCACACTTTCAAGATTCATCATATGTCTCATAATACTGTATTCTCCAGATATTCCCATGCCACCTAGAACCTGTCTTGCCTCTCTGGCAATTTTAATCGCCATTTCCACATTATTTCTCTTAGCCATGGAAATTTGTGCAGAAGTTGCTTTTCCTTCATTTCTGAGCGTCCCTAATCGCCACGCCATTAACTGGGCTTTGGTGATTTCTGTGATCATCTCTGCCAGTTTTTTCTGCTGAAGTTGTTTTGAAGCGATGGGCACTCCAAATTGTTCTCTTTCTTTGGCGTATCTTAAGGCAGTGTCATAGCAATCCATAGCGGCACCAATAGCTCCCCAGGCGATTCCGTACCTGGCAGAGTCTAAACAACCTAATGGAGCTCCTAAACCAGATTTATTCGGCATCAGGTTTTCTTTCGGAACTTTTACATTGTCAAATATCAATTCTCCCGTGGCACTTGCACGAAGTGACCATTTATTGTGCGTTTCAGGAGTTGTAAATCCTTCCATTCCACGTTCCACGATCAAACCATGTATGCGTCCATCTTCATTTTTTGCCCAAACAACCGCAATGTCAGCAAAAGGAGAATTAGAAATCCACATTTTAGCTCCATTCAATAAATAATGATCTCCATTATCTTTAAAATTGGTCGTCATCCCACCGGGGTTAGATCCATGATCTGGTTCTGTCAGGCCAAAGCATCCAATCATTTCTCCAGAAGCCAGTTTTGGCAGGAATTTTTTCTTTTGCTCTTCCGTTCCGTATTTAAAGATAGGATACATGACCAAGGAAGATTGAACCGAAGCGGTAGATCGAATTCCACTATCTCCCCGTTCAATTTCCTGCATGATCAAACCGTAAGAAATTTGATCTAATCCCGCGCCGCCATACTCTTCAGGAATATATGGTCCAAAAGCACCAATTTCAGCAAGACCATTGATTAACTGTTTGGGAAATTCAGCTTTTTGGGCTGCTTCTTCAATAATTGGTGAAACTTCACGCTTTACAAATTCCCGGGTCGCGTCGCGAACCATTTTATGTTCATCGGTTAGTAATGCGTCAATATTGTAATAATCAGGTGCCTGAAATTGATCTGGTTTCATTTTGTGTAGTGTTTCCAACAAATGTAACCAAGTCTTTTGTGAGAAGCAATCTTATTTTTAATGATTAAACCTTTAGGGTTTTGAAAACCTTCTAGGTTTATCTTGAACGTCATGCTGAACTTATTTCAGTTTCTAACTATTATTGATTGTCAAATTGTTAAGATCCTGAAATGAATTCAGGATGACGTATTTCTAACTTTTGAGACAGCTTACACTTAGACGATAGATTTTTAAAATTGAAGAGGTAGATTAAAGTTTCAGATAGAAATCCTGGACTAATTCCTTAAATTCTTCGGTATAATGATGTCTTGATATTTCTAAAGTAAGCTCATCGATCACCGTCTCAGATTTCTGAAAATTAAAACTGATAAGACTTCTTTTAATAGGAGAATTTGCTGTGCCTTTTACTCTGGTTATTTTATTTGGAAACAAATTATGAGAACTGGTAATTTCGAGTGCTTTCCTTTCTTCTGAAAAAGGAATGATCAGATCTAAATGCCCATTTTCTGAAAGTAGGTGGGAAGCTCCTTGTATCAATTCTGTTAAAGGTAGTGCGTCTGCAAATCTTGCCTGATCCCGATATTCATCGCCTGTTTTATAATTTTCAGAATAAAAAGGAGGATTCGAAATGATGAGGTCATATTTTTCTTCATCCTGCATTTCCTCTACAAATTCATCAAATGCTGCATGATAACAGAAAAGTCGATCTCCCCAATCGCTATTTTCAAAATTTTCAACCGACTGTTCATAGGCATTCTCTTCAATTTCTAAGGCGTCGATAAGCTCCGCATCAGATCTTTGAGCCAGCATTAAAGCAATTAATCCTGTTCCGGTTCCAATATCAAGAATACTATCAGGAAAATGTTCAAGAGAAGCCCATGCACCGAGAAGCACTCCATCGGTACCAATTTTCATCGCACAACGATCCTGGTCTATGCTGAATTGTTTGAATTTAAAGGGTTGATTGGACATATTTTTTATGAATCAATGAAACAATAAAATAATAAGATTTCTCAGTCGCTTTGCTCTTTCGAAATGACCACAAATTAGCATTGTCATCTCGACCAGTGGGAGAGATCTCCATTTGAGTCAGAATTTCTTAGCAAGAGATTCTTCAGTGCGCTATCGCAGAATGACAGTTGATGGTCGTTGAGAGCGTAGTACAGCAATCTGATAATGATACCGCTCCGCTATGCTCGCAGTGAAATGACAGCTGATTGTCATTCCGACCATAGGGAGAGATCTCTATGAAGTTCAGAATTTGTTTGAGATTTCTCAGTCGCTTCGCTTCTTCGAAATGACAGATTCTTAGAGACAAAAAAAGAGGTTTTAAATGAATAAAACCTCTTTTAAAAATATATTTTCAATATAGATTATCCTAAAGCTACTCTTTCAAAAGCAACAACTTCAAGAGCACCGTCTACAGTTTTCACGTAGTCTGCAACGCTTTGCTTGTTATCTTTGATATACGCCTGGTGCACCAAAGTGTTATCTTTAAAGAAACGTTGAAGTTTTCCCTGAGCGATTTTGTCAAGCATATTCTCTGGCTTTCCTTCTTCTCTCAAAGTATCTTTAGCGATCTCGATCTCTTTATCTATAGTTCCCTGATCAACACCTTCTTCGTTAAGAGCAACCGGATTCATCGCAGCAGCCTGCATAGAAACATTCTTAGCAGCTTCTTCAGCTCCGTCTACACTCTTAGAAAGGCCTGTTAAAACAGCAATTTTGTTACCTGCGTGGATATAAGATCCAACAAAAGGAGCTTCCAGAGTTCTAAAAGCACCGATTTCAATTTTCTCACCGATAACTCCAGTTTGTTCTGTTAGCTTATCTTCTACAGAAATTCCTTTATAATCTGCTTTAAGGAACTCTTCTTTCGAAGAATAATTAAGAGCTATCTCAGCGAAATTATTTGCCATTTTGATAAAGTCATCATTTTTAGCAACAAAGTCTGTCTCACAGTTCAAAGAAATGATCACACCTTTAGTGTTGTCTCCATTTACCTGTGCAATTGCAGCTCCTTCAGAAGAATCTCTGTCGGCTCTCTTTGCAGCAACTTTCTGGCCTTTTTTACGTAGCAATTCAATTGCTCCGTCAAAATCACCTTCAGCTTCCACTAATGCTTTCTTGCAGTCCATCATTCCTGCACCGGTAGCTTTTCTTAATTTATTTACTTCAGCGGCGGTTATCTTAGCCATAATATTGTTCTTTTATTTAAAAAAAGTCGTTTAGAAACTAACTATAAAGAAAGAAACTAAACGACTTTTAGATTTTATGAAAACGTTATTTTATTCTTCTTCGTTAGATGCTTTTGCTTTGTCTAAAGTTTCACTTTTAGATTCAAGCTTTACATCATTCTTAGCTTCTTTCATTGCTTTTTTATCTTCAGCATCTTTTGAAGGAACTTCAGCTTTCTTCTCCTTTTTTTCTTTTGGAGCTTTGTCTGACTTCTCTTCTTTAGAAGCTTTCTCTTCTTTCTTCTTAGTAGACTTTTCAGACTTTCTTTCAGAAAGACCTTCTACGATAGAATCTGCAACGTAAGAAACAACTTTGCTAATAGATTTAGAAGCATCATCGTTAGATGGAATTAGATAATCAACCTCACGTGGATCTGAGTTGGTATCTACCATCGCAAAAATTGGAATGTTTAATTTGTGTGCTTCTTTGATCGCGATGTGCTCACGTGTAGTATCTACAACGAAAAGCGCAGCTGGAAGTCTTGACATGTCTGAAATAGAACCTAAGTTCTTTTCTAGCTTAGCTCTAAGACGATCTACCTGTAAACGCTCTTTTTTTGAAAGAGAGTTAAAAGTTCCGTCTTTCTTCATTCTATCAATAGAAGCCATTTTCTTAACAGCTTTACGAATAGTAACAAAGTTGGTAAGCATACCACCAGGCCAACGCTCAGTGATATAAGGCATATTTGCCTTTTCAGCTTGTTCAGCAACGATCTCTTTCGCTTGTTTCTTTGTAGCTACGAAAAGGATCTTTCTTCCGCTTGCTGCGATCTTTGCAAGAGCATCACCTGCTTCCTGCATTTTAGCAGCACTTTTATATAAGTTGATGATGTGGATTCCGTTACGCTCCATATAGATATATGGGGCCATATTTGGGTTCCAACGTCTGGTTAAGTGTCCAAAATGAACACCAGCATCAAGTAATTCTTTTACATCTACTTTGTTTGCCATTTTTGTAATAGTTTACGTTCTGTTGAGATAGCAACATCCAGGTGGCTACATTTAAGTACGGCCCTGAGTGTTTAGATGCTAAACTAACTTCTGCCCGGCATGAACAGAATAACAACAAAAAATTAATTTTTTAATGAACTCCCCGGAAAATATTCCGGTAATAATATTAACGTTTAGAGAACTGGAATTTCTTACGGGCTTTCTTCTGACCGTATTTCTTACGTTCTACCATACGTGGATCCCTTGTAAGAAGACCTTCTGGCTTAAGAGCACCATGGTTTTCTTCGTCTAGCGCTACCATAGCTCTGGAAAGTGCAAGACGGATCGCTTCAGCCTGTCCAGTGATACCTCCACCGTAAACGTTGATTTTAACGTCGAAGTTTCCTTCATTTTCGGTAAGCATCATTGGCTGGTTTACTTTGTATAAAAGTGTACCAGTAGTGAAGTAATCTTTAAGGTCTTTCTTGTTTACGGTAATGTTTCCTTTTCCTTCTGAAACATATACACGGGCCACAGCTGTTTTTCTACGGCCAATTTTGTGAATTACCTCCATTACTTAACGTCGTTTAAGTTAATAGTTTTAGGTTTTTGAGCTTCGTGATCATGTTCAGATCCTACATAAACCTTTAAATTTCTGAATAAGTCTGCTCCAAGTTTGTTCTTAGGAAGCATTCCTTTAATTGCCTTTTCGACAAGTCTCTCAGGACTTTTTTCGAATAGCTCGGCAGCTGTTAGACTTTTTTGTCCACCTGGAAAACCTGTGTGACGGATGTACTCTTTCGCGTCCCATTTTTTTCCTGTCAAGTTGATTCCCTGCGCATTCAATACAATAACATTGTCTCCGCAATCAACATGTGGGGTGAAGTTAGGCTTGTGCTTTCCTCTAAGTAGGTATGCTACTCTTGAGGCAAGACGACCTAAATTTTGTCCTTCAGCATCTACCACAACCCATTCTTTGGTTCTGGTGGCTTTGTTAGCCGATACTGTTTTGTAACTTAATGTGTCCACACCAATTGATTTTACTAATTATTAAACATTCCGATCCCATTTACCCGAATCTCAATCGGGAAAACAGGGGTGCAAATGTACAATTATAAATTCTAATAGCAAATACCGAAAAGATTATTTTATTTGCTTTGAAATGCTTGATTCTCAATGCAATCTAATCATGAAAAATCTTTGTAAGAAATCTTAGCATTATTACCATATTATGTAGGCTTATTACATAATAGTGATAGGTGTTCAAGTCTTAGGGGTCGATAAAACACATCAAAAATCGATTAACGTCAATATTAATGTTAAAAAAGTCATAAAAAAATTAAGAGTTCTTTATGTTTGCCTTGAATTAAATGCCCTATGAAAATGAATAACCTATTTAAAATTAAAACTCTGGCAGTTTTGTTCCTGTTTGTCGCAGTTTTTTCAAGCTGTAGTAAAGAAGAAGTCTCAGATCAATCTCAATTGAAAGTTAGTAACGCCACTGCAGTTACTACCAATGATATGATTGGATACTGGAAACTTTCAGGAATGATTGCGGACACTGCCGTAAATTTGAACCAGGATGAGATCTCCAGCAGAAATCTTTTAAACGAAACTGATTGTTTTAACACAATGAGTATAACATTTGACCAGGATGGTACGTTTGTAACTAATAACGCCCAGATGACTTTTGAAGCTGAAACTTCAAATGATCAGTTTTTATGTCTTACGGATAGAATGGATAATGGTAAATGGCAAGTGGAAGAAAATAAATTGATCCTTTCAATGATCATTAATGGCGAAACTTATACTCATGAAAAGGCTATTAATTTAGATAGTAATAAGTTTTCTTTTGATGTGACAAAGATCGAATCTAATCAATATGTGAATGATCCTGGAAATACTCAGGCTTCACCAATAAGAATTTTAGAGCTGGAGTATACTAAATCATAGTGAGCCTGCTCTAATTGTAGTTTTAGTGTTAGTTGGAAAAACCTCACAAATTGATATTTGTGAGGTTTTTTGTTTATAGGCTATAGTGTAACATCTTCAAATTTGTAGCGTCTTTATATAGAACCATCAATCAATATCCACCCATGAATTTCATCAAATCAGTATTTCTTGTATTTATTTTCTCTTTTTTTCAGCTGCATTCCCAAACTTCAGCAAATAAAAAACCTGAGCTGGAGGTGAGTTTTGCTAAAAGAACTTACAGCACAACCTCGGTTAAGAATTTAGATCCCATTAAAATTGACGGGCTTATTGAAGATTCGGCTTGGAATTCGGTGGATTGGACTTCAAATTTTATTGAATGGGAGCCAGATAATAGTACACCTCCAAGTCAGCAAACAAAAATGAAGATTGTTTATGATGAAAAGAATCTTTATGTCGCTTTTCGCTGCTATGAATCTAATCCTGAAAATATAGTTCAACGAATGGGCAGAAGGGATGACTTTCCCGGAGACTGGATTGAACTAAATATTGATAGTTATAATGATGATCGAACCGCATTTTCGTTTACAACTTCTGTGAGTGGTGTAAAGGGGGATGAATTTGTATCAAATAATGGTAATAACTGGGATAGTAGCTGGAATCCTATCTGGTACGTAAAAACAAATATAGACGATGAGGGCTGGACCGCTGAACTAAGAATCCCTCTTAGTCAGCTTAGGTTTAGTAATGCAAAAGACCAGGTTTGGGGAATTCAAGCTACCAGAAGATATTTTAGTAAAGAAGAACGATCTACCTGGCAACCTATTCCGGCAAATCCCGCCGGCTGGGTAAGTTCCTTTGGTGAACTTAGGGGGTTAAAAGATTTAGAGCCTCAAAAGCAATTGGAGATTCAGCCTTATTCAGTAACAAAATATAAAACCTATGAAGAGGAACCAGGTAATCCTTACAGAGATGGGAAAGACGGAGAATTGACTGCGGGTCTGGATGCGAAAATTGGAATCACCAACGACCTTACTTTAGACCTTACTATTAATCCTGATTTTGGACAGGTAGATGCCGATCCGGGTGCTGTTTCTCTTGATGGATTCGAGATTTTCTTTCAGGAGAGAAGACCATTCTTTGTAGAAAACAAGAACATTTTTGATTATAGATTCGGGAATTCGCAGGACAATCTTTTCTTTTCCAGAAGGATTGGGAGATCGCCACAGGGCAGAGCAGTGGGGCCGGGTGTAGTATATGCTGATACGCCAAATAACACTACAATACTTGGCGCTGCAAAATTTAGCGGAAAAACCGAAAATGGATGGACAATAGGTATTCTGGAATCTGTAACCGCCAAAGAATATGCTGATGTAACCAATGAGAATGGAGAAGAAAGTGAAGTTCTTGTAGAGCCTTTGACCAACTATCTCGTTGGTCGGGTTCAAAAAGATTTTAACGACAGGAATAGTTATATAGGGACTATGTTTACTGCTACTCATAGAAATATTGAGGAAGATTTAGGTTTTTTACATACTCAGGCACTATCTGGAGGCCTGGATTTTAAACACAACTGGAAAGAAAGAACATTCTACTTTGAAGGAAATGCTGTTTTAAGCCATGTTCGGGGTAGTGAGGAAGCGATTCTGAATACTCAAAATTCTATTGTGCATTTATTTCAGAGAGTGGATGCAGATCATGTAGAATTAGATCCTAATAAAACATCCCTTACAGGAACCGGTGGTAGATTTGAAATTGGAAAAGGTGGCGGCGGGAAATGGCGTTATAATGCCGGTGGTAAATGGATCTCCCCGGAATTGGAGACCAATGATATTGGATTTTTACGTCAGGCAGATGACATACGTCAATACATAGGAGTGAGAAGGCTTTTTAATGAGTCTACCAATTGGTTTAGAAGGGCCAGTATAGGTGTTGAGCAATCCAGTGCTTTTGATTTTGAAGGAAATTATAACCGGATGCAATATGAACTAGGAGCATTTATCAATTATAAAAATAACTGGTGGAGTGAAGGTGGAGCTGCTCATAAACCCAGAATTTTTGTCAACTCGTTTTTAAGGGGAGGTCCGCGATGGAGGTTTAATGAAGAGAATTTCTGGTATCTTTTTTCGGGAACCGATCAGAGGAAAAAGCTAAGTTTCAGGCTTGGATATGTTCATTCACAGGCCAAACAGGATGCCTTTAGTCTAAGGAGGTATGTGGTTGGAACAAAATACCAGCCTTTAAATTCCCTGAATCTTTCTTTAGATCTGGAGTATGAGGAGAATCCCAGCAAAACACAATATATAGCAGAAAGATCATTTAGCAATTCTGCCCGTTATATATTAGGGGACATAGATCAGGAGACATTAAGCGCTACATTGAGGGTGAATTACAGTATTAATCCCAATCTGTCTATTCAATATTACGGGCAGCCATTTATATTTAAAGCAGATTATTCAAATTTAAACTACGTGTTAGATCCTACTGCAAAAGATTTGAATAAAAGGGTTTCGTGGTATGATAGCGATCAAATTTCTTTTGAAAACGATTCTTATTTGATTGATGAAAACAGGGATGCTGTGACAGATTACACTATTAACAATCCAGATTTTGCTTTTGTGCAATTCCGGTCGAATCTCGTAGCTCGTTGGGAATATATTCCCGGATCTGAAATTTTCTTCGTGTGGTCGCAAGGAGTGACCGGTTTGGGTGATGTGAACAATAAATTCAGTGCGATCGTAGATAATCAACTTTTAAGACAACGACCACAGAATACCTTTTTAATAAAAGCGACCTATAGATTTATATTATAATTGCGGTAAGAAGTTTGCTTTACTTTATTCTAACACCTTTGCTCGTAAATGATAAGCCTTGTTGTCCCGAAGTGGAGATCATCACTCCTTCAAAAAGTGGTTCTGGTGAGTACTCATTAGTTGACCATTCAAAAATGAAGTTGGCACCCGTTCCTCCAGCGATATCGGTTTCATCAACTACGATCTCTACAGTCTCCAGTGGGGCGATATAAATGGGATGATCAAAATAAATTCGTATAGGTTTTCCTTCCGTATTAAAATATTCAGCTTTATCAATATAAATGGTATCATTTATATCAACATTTCTCATGCTTACCGTTGAAGTAAGATTATGCGTTCTATGTTCTGTCTGGCTATATATTTCTGAATAAACTGAAAGGTATGAAGTGCCTTTTTTTAAAGAATCTGTAACAGAATTTTCTACACCTCTGGCTTCCCAATCTACAGGATTGTATGAGCTGATCGTTTTCTCATCCTCACAAGATGTGATGAGTCCGGCAAAAAATATGATTAAAATTCCCTTTTTTATCATGATATGATTAATGCGCTTCCAGCCAGTTTTTGCCAACCCCAAGATCTACATCTAAAGGAACTTCCAGTTTATAAGCGTTCTCCATTTCAGATTTTATCATTTTCTGAACTTTTTCCAATTCATCTTTATGAGCATCAAATACCAGTTCATCATGTACCTGAAGTAGCATTTTAGTTTTATAATTTTCTTCCTTCAGTTTTTTATGAATATTGATCATCGCCAGTTTGATGATATCGGCAGCACTTCCCTGAATAGGAGCATTCACGGCGTTGCGTTCAGCTGCACCTCTCACAATGGCATTTCTGGAATTAATATCTTTTAAATAGCGACGTCTTCCCAAAACGGTAGATACGTGACCGTTTTCCCTGGCAAATTCCACCTGATCTGCAATGAAATTACTAAGTTTTGGATATGTTTTATAATAAGTATCGATGAGTTCTTTCGATTCACTTCTGGAAAGTGACGTTTGATTGCTTAGTCCAAAAGCGGAAACTCCATAAATGATCCCGAAATTTACAGTTTTCGCATTGCTTCTTTGCTCTCGGGTCACTTCTTCCAACGGCACGTTGAAAACCTTTGCAGCAGTAGATGCATGAATATCTTCTCCATCCTTAAACGCTTGGATCATATTCTCTTCATTACTCAAAGCGGCAATGATCCTTAGTTCTATCTGGGAATAATCGGCAGCAAGCAGCACATAATTCTCATCCCTGGGCACAAATGCTTTTCTAACCTGTTTTCCTCTTTCTGTTCTAATAGGGATATTCTGAAGGTTTGGATTGTTTGAACTCAATCTTCCCGTTGCTGCAGTGGTTTGTACATAATCTGTATGTACTCTACCCGTTGTTCTCTCTACCTGATTCGGGAGTGCATCTACATAAGTATTCTGAAGTTTAACAAGTCCGCGGTAATCCAGAACATGTTGAACAATATCATTTTCTTCAGCTAAACTTGAAAGTACATCTTCACTGGTGGAATATTGCCCGGTCTTGGTTTTCTTGGGTTTTTTAGATAATTCCATTTTCTCAAACAGAATGATTCCCAGCTGTTTTGGGGAACTAATTAAAAATTCTTCACCTGCAGCTTCATAAATTTTGGTCTCGAGATCTTTAATGTCTGAAGCCAGCGCTTCAGATAATGACTTTAAATATTCTTCATCCAGTTTAATTCCTTCCAGTTCCATATCGGCAAGAACTTCTACTAGCGGAATTTCAATCTCATTAAAAAGTTTCCTGGTTTCAGCTTCCTCCAGTTCTTTTTCAAAAAGGTTTTTAAGCTGAAAAGTGATATCGGCATCTTCAACGGCATACTCGGTTTGTTTATCCAATGCCACATCTCTCATGCTACCCTGATTTTTACCTTTTTTACCGATCAATTCTGAAATGGGCTGCGGAGTATAATTAAGGTATGTTTCCGCCAGCACATCCATATTATGACGCATATCCGGATTAATAAGATAATGCGCGATCATGGTATCAAATAATGCACCTTTTACGTCGATCTTATATTTGTCCAGAACTTTAATATCATATTTCAGGTTTTGGCCGATCTTTTCAATTTTATCGTTTTCAAAGAAATTTCTGAGTTCTTCTATGAGTTTTTGGGCTTCTTTTTTTTCTTCAGGAAACGGCAAATAAAAACCTTTTCCGGCTTCCCAGGAGAAAGCAATTCCTACCAATTCAGCATCCAGAGTATTCAAACTGGTTGTTTCTGTATCGAAACAAACGCTCTTTTGTTTCAGAAGTTTTTCAATAAAGATCTTTCTAGCCATTTCAGTATTCAATGACTGATAGAAATGTGGCGTATCTGAAAGATTAGTTCTGGAAGAAGTTCTCTCAATCTCTTCGCCATCTCCACCAAATAAGGAGAATTGTCCCGCTCCGGCAGTTGCCTGCGCATTCTTTTTAGCTGAAGGTGAATTCGAGACCTGGGTTTGTTTTGTTTCTTCTTCTCCGCTAAATAATTTTATAAACTGATCTTTTAATCTTCTGAATTCTAATTCTTCAAATATCTCCTGAACTTTATCCCCGTCGGGCATGGAAAGTTCGTAATCCTCTGCATGAAATTTCACATCACAATCAATGAAGATCGTCGCCAGTTTTTTAGATAAACGCCCTAATTCAGCATTTTCGATCACCTTCTCCTTCATTTTCCCTTTCAGGTCATCGGTATTTTCAAGTAGGGCTTCCATACTGCCGTATTTCTTGAGGAATTTTTTGGCAGTTTTTTCACCCACTCCCGGAAGTCCCGGAATATTATCTACAGAATCTCCCATCATTCCAAGGAAATCGATTACCTGCTCGGGTCTTTCTACTTCAAATTTCTTCTGAACTTCGGGAATTCCCCAAATCTCTATTCCGTTACCCATTCTTGCAGGGCGATACATAAAGATATTTTCAGAAACCAATTGTGCAAAATCCTTATCAGGAGTAACCATATAAACCTTATAATTCTCCTTTTCGGCCTGTTTGGCCAGAGTTCCAATAATATCATCGGCCTCCATTCCGGCGCATTCTACCACGGGAATATGCATCGCTTTTAAAATATCCTGAATAATTGGAATAGCCTCTCGAATAGGTTCCGGGGTTTCATCCCTGTTCGCTTTATATTCAGCAAACATTTCCGTTCTTTCCTTGCTACCGTCTTTATCGAAACATACTGCCAGATGATCGGGTTTTTCTCTTCTTATCACATCAAAAAGAGAATTGGTAAAACCCATGATCGCGGAGGTATTGAATCCCTTGGAATTGATCCTCGGGTTCTTGATAAAAGCGTAATATCCGCGGAAAATTAGAGCGTATGCGTCGAGTAAAAAAAGGCGTTTTTGATCGGCCATTGAGATTGTTTAAATATAAAGTTGAGATTATTTCAAAACTACAAAGATTAAGTCAGTCTTCCTTATGAAAGGATTCAATTATGAATATTTAATGTCACATTGAACAGCTTGTCCTGAGCATTGTCGAAGGACAGTCCAAATGTGAATTTTAATACCAATAAATTCAGACATTAAATATTAATATCTGCCACGAATGCACTAATAATTTATATAGAAATAATCAGATATTTATTTCGCGCTTTTAATTTCTGGACTAGGCTTCGACTGCGCTCAGCCTGACATCGAAATGCCAGGGGATTAATTAGTGCATTCGTGGCAAAAAAAAGAATAGTATTTGGTCGTCACCCTGAATTTATTTCAGGGTCTCAGATTGCTTTGTCAATTCCAATTATTATTAGATTCTGAAACAAGTTCAGAATGACGCTTATGATGTTGAGATATTTTGCGGATATTACAGCAATTATTCATTTAAATAAGAAGCACTCAAATTGTCAGTGCTCTCTCCTTTATGAAATTTCGCATAACTAAATCCTTTATGAATACAATAAGACCCGATCTCTCCCTGCTTATTTAAGGCAACATACGCCACTTGAAAATCTTTATAATTGGGAGCTGTTCTAATAGTTCTCATCACCGCTTCCTTGCAGGCTTCCTGAGGAGACATTCCATTTCGCATGAGTTCTACTATTAAAAAACTACCTACACTTTTCATAATGGCTTCACCCATCCCGGTTCCAACGGCACCTCCAACTTCATTATCAAGGAATAGTCCGGCACCAATTAGAGGGGAATCTCCAACACGACCGTTTATCTTGTATGATAAACCTGAAGTGGTACAAGCGGCGGCAATGTCACCTTTCTTGTCCAGGCAGAGCATGCCAATAGTATCATGATTTTCTATATTGATAATAGGCTTGTATTCTTTATGTTCCAGCCACTCTTTCCAGGCTTTTTCTGAATCTTCGGTAAGCAGATTTTTCTTTTGGAATCCCTGCTGAATGGCAAACTGCAAAGCTCCTTCCCCGGCCAGCATTACATGTGGAGTTTCTTCCATGACCTTTCTGGCTACAGAAACCGGGTGCTCAATTTCTTTAAGGTAAACTACAGCGCCGGCATCTCCATCGGGAGACATAATACAGGCATCTACGGTTACATTTCCGTCCCTGTCTGGTGCACCACCATTTCCAACCGTGGTATTTTTTAAATTAGCTTCTTCAACCATCACTCCTTTTTCTACGGAATCAAGGGCAGATTTGCCATTTTCTAACATTTTTCCCGCCATTTTTGTGGCATTCTGAAAATTCCAGGTGGCAACGGCCACCGGATATTGTTGAGTCATATTTAATTCGTTTAATATAGTTTTGGAAAATAGCGAAGGAGTTGCACTTAAGCCAGCTCCGGCAATCCCCGTATTCTTTATAAAATTTCTGCGTTTCATTTTTATAATGATTGCATAAATATAATATTTTGGATATTCTGGAACTAAATCTCAAACCTTTATTGATATTCCATTGGAAACGATCAACTTAAATTATCGTTAATTCAATATTCATAGATTCTATAAAACTTATCTTCGCGAAAAATTGTTATTAATGCGTTGGATTATTCTCGCAGCGATCTATCTGGTTGTTGATATTTATGCTTATCAGGCCTTAAGGGTTTTTACTAAAAACATTTGGGTTGCGGTGATTTATTTCATCATTTCAGCAATTGTAATTGGAAATTTATTCTATCAATTCAATCAACCGGCACCTAATGATGGTTTCGGAGGAGGACGTGGTTATGCTATAGGAATCTTTCTGGCTTTCTTTGTCGGAAAAATCGTGCTGTCTTTTGTAATGTTGGGAGAGGATGTTGTGCGTATTCCGATTGCTGGAATTCAGAAGTTTTTCGGTTCTTCACAGAGTTTTGACATGCCCTCTAGAAGAAAATTTATTAGCACCATTGCGATAGGTTTGGCGGCCATTCCTTTTGCAGGTCTACTCTACGGAATGTATAAAGGAAAGTACAATTTTCGTGTTTTACGATATACGCTATATTTCGAAGATCTGCCAGAAGCTTTTGATGGTTATAAAATTAGTCAGATTAGTGATGTGCACAGCGGAAGTTTTGATAATAAAGAGAAAATTCGATACGGTGTAGATCTTTTGAAAGAACAAGCCAGTGATCTCGTGGTTTTCACCGGGGATCTGGTGAACAATAAAGCTTCAGAAATGGATGGCTGGAAAGAGTTGTTTTCTGAAGTAAAAGCAACAGATGGCGTTTATTCTATTCTAGGAAACCATGATTATGGAGACTACCATAATTGGGAAAGCGCTGCTGCCAAGAAAAAAAATCTTGATAAGTTGAAGCAGACACATGGTGAAATGGGCTGGAACCTTTTGCTCAATGAAAACCGTTTTATTGAAAAAGATGGTCAGCGTATCGCGTTGGTGGGAGTAGAGAATTGGGGAGCAGGTTTTAAGCAGGTAGGGGATCTTGAGAAAGCTGGACAGGGTGTTGATGAAAAGGATTTCAAGGTTTTATTGAGCCATGATCCTTCGCACTGGGAGCAGGAAGTTAAGATGCATCCTAAAAAATATCATTTAACCATGAGTGGGCATACACACGGAATGCAATTCGGGATTGAGATCCCTGGTTGGTTCAAGTGGAGCCCTGTTCAGTACAGATATAAGCATTGGGCTGGGATCTATGAAGAAGCAGGAAGATATATTAATGTAAATAGAGGCTTCGGCTTTCTTGCTTATCCCGGGCGTATTGGAATCTGGCCGGAGATTAGTGTTATCGAATTGAAAAAAGGTTCGAAACCCGCATAATTACAAGAATTTCCTATATTTGATTAAAGCTGGTATAAGTGGTGGAAACCATGAGCTAAAAATAAATCCTGAATTATGTCAAAATTTGGTGAATTAGTAGACTTAAATATTCCTGTTCTTTTGGATTTTTATACCGAATGGAACGATGCTTCTGTAGCTATGCATCCTGTGTTGAGAGATGTCGCTGCGGCATTGGGAGACAAGGCGAAAGTGATTAAAATTGATGTGGATAAAAATTCCCAGTTGGCTGAAGCGCTGCGTGTAAAAGGGCTTCCTACACTAATGATCTATAAGTCTGGTGAGATGAAGTGGCGACATAGTGGCGAGCAGGATGCCAATACACTTATTGGTTTGCTTAAAGAACATCTTTGAGACTTCTGAATTCCAGTCCTTTTTCTGAATAATAAGCTAATATTCTTGGAAGTGTTTCCTTGAGATTTCTGAAAGCTTTTTTACTGTCGTGCAAAACTATGATACTTCCCGCTGTACCATTTTTGATAACATTATTAAAACATTTTTCTGCAGAAAAATCCTGATCATAATCTCCGCTGATCACATCCCACATTACAATTTTAAATCCCTGTTTATTTAGCTGTTTAGCCTGTGAGTTTTTGATCTTACCGTAAGGAGGCCGAAATAGTTTGTAGGTAGGAGTTCTTAATTCGGAGTTCTTAGTTCGAGGTTTGTTATTTTTAGCTTGATTTCCAGATTCTATCATTATCTCCTCAGCCTGCCAGGTATTCTCTATATATTCAGAATTTGAAATTTTCCAGCCGTTGAGGTGATTATAAGTATGATTTCCTATAAAATGCTCTTCGTTAGAGATCCTTCGGAAAATATCCGGATGTTTTTTTACATTATCGCCAATACAAAAGAAAGTGGCTTTTGCATTATATTTTACAAGTTGGTCCAGTACCCACGGAGTAACTTCTGGAATTGGCCCATCATCAAATGTTAGATAAATAGAATGTTTATCATTAATTTTTGAAACCCTTTGCGGGTATAAAAACTTCAGAATTGACGGGTATTTTGGACGGAAAAGTTTCATTCCTATGTTTTTCCTTTGGTTACAATGAAGACCCTGAAACAAGTTCAGGGTGACGATAGAATGATTAATTATTAATGTCGTGCTGAACTCGTTTCAGCATCTCCTGAAAATCAATCAACTTCCAACCTCCAATTTCTGAAGTCTAAAGTTTACCAGATGCCTTCGACTGCGCTCAGGCTGCCAACTGCCTTTGATTGCACCATGTTTTACACCTTGAATTGGTTTCATGACCTTAATTGGAGCTGAAGCAATTCTCGAGATTATCGCTCTATTGAATGTGTCATCTCCAGCAAAGGAAGAGATTTCATTTTAGTTGGTGTTATACGAGAGATTTCTCCTCCGCTGCACTTTGTCGAAATGACCACTGAATTTTTGAATTATTTCAGTAATTATTTGCGAACTCTTGCTCTGTCTATTTTGTCATCTCGACCATAGGGAGAGATCTCAATTTGAATTTTTAATATCATACTAGAGATTTCTCCTCCGCTACGCTCCGTCGAAATGACAGCTAACTAACTTCCATTTATTTTTCAACCGAATCCAATCTCATTGAATCAACAGAAGATTCAACCGGTACGGCGCCATCAAGCGCTTCCAGGATTTCTTCCTGAGGAGATTGGGCCTCAGCGTCTATCTCTTCATCTTCCTGATAGAAATGTCTAAACATTTTCAAATAGTTATTAAATTCTTCCGCTTTTTTCTGAGCAGTTTCCCTGTCGGCATAAACCATCATCATGTCCACTAGTCCGCGATATCTTTCCATGTCTGTAATGATCTCATCGGCATACATATATTGCCTATCAACATCCCAATTGCTATAAAAAGATAGGTTTTCCTGATATTTTTCAGCAACTTTCTCCCATATCTCACGAGCTTTTTGAGGTTTATTTACCTCATAGTATCCTGTGATAAAAGGTTCGAGTAAAGTATAATATTCATAATGTTCAACCGGCATATTTTTCATTCCAAGATCAAGAATTTCTTCCGCATGAATGGTATCGCCTTCATTTAAAAGATTTTCAGTTAATCTAGCAAGATTACTTCGGTAAGTAATAGAATTCTTACGGGTTTCAGGATCGTGATAAATATCATCAGATCCCATATTACCCCAATCCCAGTTTTTGACAATATTGTACATTTTTTCAGTATTCACTCTTCCCATATCAAATGGGTTTCGCGGATTCAGAGGAGTGCGTATTGGTACCAATTTATAGGTAACACCTTCTAATTGCAGATAATCTTTCATCCACAGGTAGTCTTCATCTCCAAAGCTTCCGCCGGTAAAATAGATAGGTCTTTCCCAGTTGTTATTTGCCAGAATATCCAACATTAGGAGTCGGTTCTTATAAAGTATCTGGTCTCCAATAGTTATATCTATATGGTCTACAATTTCATCAGCTTCAGATCTATCTACGATATTATTCTGAAGTACGTTTTGCTTATCCACAGGGATTCTAACATATCTGGAAGGGAAAGTGTTGATGAAGGTTCCGCTTTGCAGCTCTGCCTGGGTACGCGGATCTTCATTTTCAATATAGTTCATCCAGGTGCCGATAGGAATGGTATCCTGGGTAACCTCTCTTAAGAAAATAGCATCGTTCTTTCCGTTATAAAACTCATTGTCCAGTTGAGATGGAATCGCGTCGCTTTCAAAAGCTTTGCGTTTCATCTGGTCTATATACCAGTCTGTAGCCAGAAGGCTGGTATTGATAATTCGAACATCTGTCCGGTATTTCTCAACCTGCTGAACATACCAGAGCGCAAAGGTATCATTGTCGCCAATAGTAAATAAAATTCCATTTTCGTCTACAGAATCCAGGTACATGCGGGCCATGGTTTGTGCGGTATCTCTACCTGATCTATCATGATCGTCCCAGTTTTCTGAAGCCAGTAAAGTAGGAACACACAATAAACTGATAATTACGACTGCAGGAGCAAGAATTTTTGGACTAATAGACTTTCGAAATTTGTCAAAAATAGCATAGACTCCAAAGCCTATCCAGATAGCGAAAACATAAAAAGAACCCACTAAAGCATAATCTCTTTCCCGAGGTTCAAATGGACGTTCATTCAGGTATATTTTTAAGGCAATTCCGGTGAACAGGAAGAACACCATAAGGACCCAGAAATTCTTTTTATCTCTTTTAAGGTGAAAAACCAATCCAATTAAGCCTAGTAGAAGAGGCAAGAAAAAATAAGTGTTTCGGGCTTTGTTATTTTTTACGTCTGAAGGCAGTTCATCCTGTGAACCAATATGCATTTCGTCAATAAAATCGATACCACTGAGCCAATTACCATGTAAATCATTATATTTTCCCTGGATGTCATCCTGGCGCCCGGTAAAATTCCACATAAAATAGCGCCAGTACATATAACCCACCTGATATTCCAGCAGGTAGCCAATATTTTCTGCGAATCCAGGTTTTTCAACTTCCAGGTAATCGCTCATTTGTCTCAGGAAGTTATGATAATCCTCCATATCACGTTCCCCACGTGAAAATTGATTTTTAAAGTCGTTTACGGCCTGAAGAAGTCTCTCCTCACCCTGGTATTCAGATTTGATCTTGAAATCCAGCGGTCCGGTGAATTCCATATAATTTGTTGCATGCTCAGTACTCCACATTCTGGGGAGTATGGCTTTATGATCATCGTCGAGATTTTGCTTGGCATTTTTATAATCATTTACAATGACGTACTTACCAAGTTCCTCATCTTTCTCATACTTGGGCTTAGCGTCTTCATAGGGATTTTCAGTATCTAAACCGGAATACATTTCAGACCACTGCGGACCATAAAAAAGATGAGTTTCACCATATTGCTCACGGTTGTAGTAAGCTAATAACTCCCGGGCGTTATCAGGACTGTTTTCATTAATTACCGTTGGAGCATTACTTCTTATTGGAAGCATTACCCAACTAGAGAATCCTACCAGTACAAAGAGGATGCATAATAACAGGGTATTGTATTTGTAAAAGTTCTTTTTTCTTGTATAATTTATTCCGAAATAAAATACTGCAATAATTACCAATAAGGCAACGATCGTCCCGGTATTAAAGGGCATTCCCAGACTGTTGGTGAAAAATAATTCTGAAGCAGAAAAGAAGGTAAGTGTGTAAGGTAGAAGAAGTTTGAAAATAAACATCAAGACTGCTACCACCACCACATTTGCGATAATGAAATTCTTAACGGTAACCTTTTTATAATTTTTAAAGAAATACAGAAAACCTATAGCAGGGAGGGTTAAAAGACCCATAAAATGAACTCCAAAAGAAAGTCCTATCACTAATGAAATTAATATGATCCAGCGATTTCCACGAGGCGTGAACATATCCCGTTCCCATAACAGACCCAGGTAAAACATGACCGACATAAAGCATGCGGCCATGGCATAAACTTCAGCTTCCACCGCATTGAACCAGAAACTATCGGTAAAAGTAAAGGCTAGAGACCCTACTAAAGCACTACCAAGAACAGCTATTTTTTTTGAGGAGGTTAATTTAGCAACCGGTCCCGCAACTTTAAGTACCAGTAAGCTTATAGACCAGAACATGAACATAATGGCAACTGCACTGGCAAAACCAGACATGAAATTCACCATAAGAGCCACCTTCGTATTATCCGGGGCAAAAGTGGAGAAAAAAGCACCCATCATTTGATAAAAAGGAGCACCCGGTGGATGTCCTACTTCCAGATTAGCAGAAGTTGCAATGTATTCACCGGCATCCCAGAAACTTGCCGTAGGTTCCAAAGTAAGAGTGTACGTGGTTAAGGCGATTAAAAATACCAGCCAACCTAAAATTTTGTTCCACTTACCAAAGTTAAAATCTGTCATAAATACTCGTGTAGTTGTACTAAAGTGGCGAATTTAATAATAAAATGCTGAATGCTTTAAAAACGAAAGATAAAAGCATTTATTTTGGAAAATGCTGAGAATGAAGAGAAAGAGTGAGGGATGATATTTTTTCAGTAAAATTTCAATAAAAAGTTTGTGTAGAATAAACTTTGTTTTAAATTTGCATCCGCATTTAAGCATTGGCCTATGGTGTAACTGGCAACACGTCTGGTTTTGGTCCAGAAGAGTCTAGGTTCGAGCCCTAGTAGGCCAACAAAAGTGCAAAAAGCCTGAACGAAAGTTCAGGCTTTTTTATTTTGAAATCTTTCGGAAGAGAGGCCTCTCCCGTGATTGTCGAGAGAAACCCTAGTAGACTAACAAGATGTAAGAAGCTGTCTAAAAATTGTCAACCTGAATGAAATGAAGAATTTAGAAAAAACTTAAACATCCAATTTCAAGTAAATTAAGATCTTTTGACTTCGCTCAAATTGACATTACTTTTACTTTCTAGAAAGCCTCTTTTTATTTTTTAGCTAATTACGCAGAGCGAGAAGTTTATCCTGAGTGCAATAGAAGATATCTTTAGTAGGTCATTAACAGGATGGGCTTTTTTAGATTATAGTTGGATTTATTCGGCATTTGTGAAATTCAATTTTACTTCAAAAGAATCAACTTGGACGATTTGATTCAAGCTTTGAAAATAATATTCCGGTAAATTGTGTGATGTGAGATATAGCCTTTGAATATTTTATTTTATAAGATTTTAAGGAATGCATGGATAATTTTGAGTCGGGAAGATTAAAACCGGTATTTTTGCTGGAAATTCGTGATGTTTTTAAAATTATGAAGGAATGTTTCGTCTGAATTTTTTGGGAATTACTATATGAAGATACTCGTTACTGGAGCTGCAGGTTTTATTGGTTTTCATTTATGTGAAAAGCTAGTTAAGGAAAATCATGAAGTTATAGGGCTTGATAATATTAATGATTACTACAGTCAGGATTTAAAACTTGCCAGGTTAAAGGAACTTGGAATAAAAAGTAAAGAGTCCAATAAGTTCAATTCTAAATGCCTAAGTACAATCTATCCTAACTTTTCTTTTTTCAGAATGAATCTGGAAGATCGAGATAGTTTACCTGAATTGTTTAAAAAAGAAAATTTTGATATTGTTTGTAATCTCGCAGCACAGGCAGGCGTAAGGTATAGCTTGGAAAACCCGGAAGCTTATATAGATAGTAATCTTGTTGGATTTGCCAATATTATAGAATGTTGCAGAAATCATCATATCAAACATTTAATATATGCTAGTAGTTCTAGTGTGTACGGTCAAAATAAAAAGATTCCTTTTTCAACTGATGATAGGGTAGATGAGCCTATTAGTCTCTATGCGGCTACAAAAAGGAGCAATGAGATTATGGCATATACCTATAGTCACTTATATAAGCTCCCTACTACTGGTTTAAGATTTTTCACGGTCTATGGACCCTGGGGTAGGCCAGATATGGCTATGTTTTTGTTTGCAGATGCTATAACTAATGGAAAAGTATTAAAAGTGTTTAATGAAGGAAACCTGGAACGTGATTTTACTTTTGTTGATGATATTGTTAATGGAGTAATGGCTGTTGTAAATAGAGTTCCTTCTGAAAAAGATTCGAAATATAATCTGTTTAATATAGGAAACAGCAAGCCAATAAATCTATTGAATTTTATTAAAGAAATAGAAGATCAGCTGGGTTTATCTGCAGAGAAACAATTGATGCCAATGCAACCAGGTGATGTAGATAAAACCTGGGCTGATTCAAAACCTCTGATGGAAAATTTTGACTATCAACCCTCGATTGAAATAAAAGAAGGCGTTCAAAAATATTTACAGTGGTTTAAAATGTACTATAATTCATAATAAAGGATTAAGAGTTATACTGATATTCTCAATTAGAGTAATTTATCTATATTTGAATTCCCGAATTTCAAATCCTCCCTTAAAATACTAGCCTGATACCTTAAGTTAATGGCAAACAAACATCAAGACCCTACAAACTCAAAAGTGAAGAGTAGACCTCTATTTATAGGTGTTCTTGCTTTTGTACTACTTCTTTTGGCAGGAGTTTTTATGCTCTGGCAGCGATATCAGATCCTTATTGATGATCGTCAAACTGAAATGTCAGGAGTCATCGATCTCGTTGAGCAAAATATAGACCAGTCTCTAAAATATAGTTATTCTGCAGCTCTCTCCTTGGCTCTACAAATAGACGAAGAAGGTGAGATTGCTAATTTTGATGAAGTAGCCTCACAATTAGTAGATAATAATCCTAATATAGATGCTGTAGAAATTGTTCCTGATGGAATAATTACAAAAGTTTATCCTTACGAAGCGAACAAGGAAGCTGTCGATTATAATATTTTAAAAGATAGTACTCGAAATAAAGAAGCGTTTAAAGCTATAGAGAGTAAACGAATGTTCTTTGCGGGTCCCTTTAAATTAAAACAGGGAGGGATGGCCATTGTTGGAAGATTACCTGTTTTTATCCACAGTGATTTTTGGGGTTTTGTAGCGGTAATCATACATTTTGATAACCTTATAGACCAGTCCGGTATTAAAGAGCTTGCAGGAGATGATTATCGGTTTCAGTTGTCTAAGGTAAATCCCCTGACTCAGAAGGAGGAATTCTTTTTGGTTGAAAATTCAGATCTTCATAATTCTTACTCGGAAGAAATAGTTCTGCCAGATGGTGACTGGAAAATATATATTATTCCCATCGATCCAAATAAACCTTTTTCAGAAGTAATTCCTATTGGAATATTAATCTTTATTATTTCGGGAGCAGTTGGTTGGACCATCTATAATGCGATGAAACAGCCGGTCAGGCTACAGGAGTTGGTGAGAGAACAGGCTGGAGAATTGGCGAAAAGTGAACTTCATTTCAGAACAATTTTTAATCAGGCGGCTATTGGAATGGCGCGGGTAAATTCTAAAACAGGAATGATCCTTGAGTCGAACAAAAGATTTCAGGATTTACTGGGATATTCTGAAGAGGAACTTAAGTTGAAAGACTATAAGATTATATCACATCCTAAAGATCTTTCAGAAAACACCAGGTTGATGGAAGATCTAAGTCGCAACGAAATAAGACAATATAGTCTTGAGAAAAGGCTACAGAGAAAAGATGGGGAATATATATGGGTAAGAATAAATGTGTCCCCGCTCTGGGAAGTCGGCGAAGAGGTTACATCACATATAGCCCTGGTAGAAGATATTTCTGCCAGAATATTGGCGAAGCAAAAACTAGTGGACAATGAAAATCGCTTCAGATCCCTCGTTGAAAATTCAAATGAAATTATTTTGATCGTTGACGATTTGAATAAAGTTAAATATTATTCTCCGTCCCTTGCTAAGATTTCTAAATATGAACAAATAGATTTTTCGGTAAACGGAGTTCTGTATTATGTCCATCCTAAAGATCAGGATCTATTAAGGGCTAAGGTTGACGAGGCTTATCAAAAACCCGGAAAGCCAATTACCGATATTGTTTTACGCGTTAAAGATGCAGAAGGTCAATGGTTTTGGGTGAATGCCACGCTTACTAATATGTTAAGCACAGATAATGTAAACGGATTTGTCGTAAATCTCAGAGATATCACCGGGAAGAAAGAAGCAGAACTCAATTTGGTGAAATCATATGAACTGGTAATGGAGCAGAATAAAAGACTGCTTAATTTCGCATATATCGTATCGCATAATTTAAGATCTCACTCAAGTAATATGTCGTCGATATTAGAGTTATATGACGATGAAGAGTCTCAGGATGAGAAAGATTCTTATATAGAACTTCTACATAAAGTTTCAAAAAATCTGGATCAATCACTACATGATCTTAATGAAGTAGTATCGATAAATACAAATTTTGACATTAAAGCTGAATCTATTAATGTATCTGAATTTATAGATCAGGCTATTGATATATTAAGTTTACAAATTAAATCCAAGAATGCTAAAATTGTAAAAGAAGTACCTGCAAATATGCAAGTATCATTTAATGCGGCCTATATGGATAGCGTATTGCTTAATTTTCTTACTAATGCTTTGCGTTATGCTCATCCAGAAAGATCTCCAATTATTAAGTTACAGGGATATAGAGAGCATGAGAGCTGGGTATTGGAAGTTGAGGATAATGGTATAGGAATTGACCTCGAGAAGCATGGAGAGAAGGTTTTTGGTCTTTATAAAACTTTTACTGAAAGAAAGGATGCAAGAGGGGTTGGTCTATTTATTACTAAAAACCAGATTAACGCTATGGGTGGAATGGTAAGCGTAGCGAGTAAGCCGGAAGTAGGAACTACGTTTAAAGTAACCTTTAAATGAGAAATGCTATTTGTGTGATTGATGATGACGAGATCTACCAAAAGATTATCAAAAAATTAATTTCCCGGGCTAATGTATTTGAGGAAGCATATTTCTATGCAAGTGGCAAAGAGGCCATCGATGATTTTTTGGATCTAAAAACCAATTTACCATCAATTATTCTTTTAGATATCAATATGCCAATTATGGATGGATGGCAATTTCTAGATCGTTTAGAGAAATTATATCCTTTATTATATGAGAACACAAAAGTATTTATTGTAACCTCTTCAATAGCTTATTCTGACAAGGAAAAAATGATGGAGTTTCCAGGGGTATCTGGATTTTTATCCAAACCTCTGAATATTGAAAAATTAAAAGAAATAGGGAGTAGGCAATAAAAAGCTCGGTGTAGGGACCGGAGCTTAAACTTGTAGCGTAGATATATTATGCAGCTGTAGTAACATTGTAATGGTTCAGTATATCCTGATAGAAAAAGATACTTTTTTCATCTTTCTTTAGACAAGATTTTAGAAACCTTTCAATATCCTGACATTCAAAAGTTATGTTAGTATATTTTTTATGTCCAACTGGCAATTGTAACTCAACCGTCGCATCACTATAATTAATATTCACATGCTTAGCTTCAAAATATTTTTTGATAATAGCACGATGCATAATCTGAAAATTGAAATTTTCCTGATCTTTATTGACTATGCTGTAAGAGATAAGATTTTTGACCTCATCAAAAATCTCCGGGGGAGTAATATTATTCATGATTAAGTTTTTTCTAAATTTTCGACGCTGCTAAATTACTACTAGAGAGGCTAAAAGCTGTTAAAAAAACTGTAATACTTCTCTCGTTAATAGTATTTTAACTCTATAGGAGGATTCTTAAGGATATTTTTGGTTCAGAGGTCCAATAATAACGGTGAATGCATAAGACGATGCCGTTCATCTAGAATTGATAAGTTGAAAAAGTGTATTGAAGATTGCTTCATAGCACCTGCTGCATGGTGAATATGACCAAACAGGTGGTATTTTGGATATACAACTTCTAAAATTTGCTTTAACTCTTCACAGCCTAATTTTATTCCACTACTTATTTCATCTAATATTCCATAGGGCGGGGTGTGGGTAATGAGAATATCTGTCTCCTTTGGTATAAGATTCCAGTGATTCCTAATTGGTGTTCCTCTTTCTTTGTTGAAAGCCCAATTTTCCATACCAGGGGTAACTGGTGATCCCCAAAACTGAAATCCATTTATTTCAACTCCTCTATCAATTAGTAAGTTGATATTTTCAGGAACTTTTCCAATTTGTTCTGGCTTTTCAAAATAGAAATCATGATTTCCGGGAACCAGGATTTTGTGTTTGTGTGGTTGGGATGAAAACCACTCTAAAAAATTAGCAGTTTCATTTCGTGTTCCACCATCGGTACAATCTCCGGCATGAATCAATAAATCTCCATCTGGAATTGCAATGTCATGGTGAAAATTATGAGTATCAGAAAGGCAAACAAGCCTCATATTTTTTGATTAAGGTGAAAGGCAAAATAAGTAATAAAAAAAATCCGTTGAAACTATCAGCGGATTTTTCGTTATATCTTTAAAACTACTTTCTATTCTTTTTCATCAGCCTGAATTTCCATCAGTACTTTATCGTTAGGCAGTATTTTGTTGATCGTTTTTAGCATTGCAAATGCAATAATTGCAGCGGTAACAGCAAAAAACAGGAATTTGATCAATAGACTTTCACTAATAACAAGGCTATAGAAGCCAAGGAAAATCTCAGTGATTACAAACAAAACCTTTATACCAACCTTTAAAAACATTTATTCTTTTTGATTTGTTACAAATATAGTATTCAATTACCATACCACTGAAGTGAAAAATAAAGTTTGACGAAAATTTAACTTTGGTAACATCTATATTACAATCTTTTAAGTTAAATAATCTTAAACGAAGTTTTTGGTAACCTCTGAATTGTAAATTGGTTTGCAAATTGAATATAAAATTGAAAAAAACTAAAAAATTAGCTCTGGGTGTTTTTATTGGGGTTGGAGTGCTTGCTCTAACTCTATTATTTCTTAATAATTATCTTGAGAATAAAATCACGAAGAGTATAGAGGAGAATCTGGTAAAGGTTAATGGAACTTTTGATAAAGTTGATGTGAAATTACTCGACCGAAGAGCAGAAGTTGTTAATCCTTCTTTTATAATTAAAGGAAAAACATTAAAAGTAGATGGGATTTTACTGGATGATATCCAGCTCTGGGATTATATAATCAATAAAGACATTATAGTTGGAAATCTGAATATCGCCAATCCTGTGGTTAAAGTGTTCAATTTTCAAAAAGAAGAGAAGGATTCGTCTACTTCAAAAAAATCAGCAAATTTTAAAAATAAGGTGCTTATTAAAAATTTAAGTATTGATGGAGGAAGTTTTCAGATTTTCGAGAAGGATAGTACAGAGCACAGACTATTCACAAAAATTAAGGATATTAAAATGGAGCAGGTAAGAATTAATTCCGAAACCTTAAAGGAAACAGTTCCTTTTAATTATGATCTTATTCTTTTAAATGCAGATAGTATATTTTATGATCTTAATGACCAGCATAAACTGGCTGCAGGGAGTTTTGAAATAGATAATAATAAGGTCCTGGTACAAAACCTTCAAATCATCCCCAAATTTTCCAAAGCTGGCCATCAAAAAACAATAAATATTGAAAAGGATCGGTACGACCTAAAAATTGATTCTCTTTCTATGGATAGTTTTAACTGGACTATGCAAAATGACTCTTTAAAAATTCATAATTCGTTTACCAGAATTTCCGGAGTTAACTTTGATATTTACAGGGATAAACTTCAGCCGGATGATACGAGCATAAAACCACTTTATGGTAAGATGATTAGAGAAATGCCTATACTGGTTAACTTAGATAGTGTTGAGGTTGAAAATACCTATTTAAGATATGAGGAGAGAATGCATGCAGAGAGAGAAAGTGGTGTTGTGGATTTCTCAAACCTTAATGCTCGAATTAAGAATATAACCAATATGGGATTAGATCGGGAAGATTTTCCGAAAACAGTATTGATAGCTACCGCTAATTTTATGAAACAGGCTCCTTTAAAAGTGAATATGGAATTTGATATTAGTAACAGGAATGACAACTTTCATATTACCGGAAATATGGGGCAGCTTGCTGCAGAACAGATGAATAAATTTATGAAACCAGCTATGAATGTTGAAGCGTCAGGGGATATTTTAGATATGTATTTCAATTTTTACGGGAATCATACCAAGGCTAGCGGCGATATGAGATTAGAGTATAATGATTTTAAGGTTGAAGTGCTTCAGAAAGATGGTAGTAAGAAAAATAAATTTGTGTCGGCTTTGGCAAATCTTATTGTAAAAAATAAAGCGATTAATGAAAAAGCAAATTATAAAGAGATCAGTTTTACCAGGGATAAGACGAAATCTTTCTGGAACTACTTATGGAATTTATTAAAAAACGGGGCTTTAAAATCCTTTCTTTAAATTTTAAACGTTACAACTGGTCGGTTGGCATGGTTTACAAGGTCTTCACTAATACTTCCGTTGAAAAAATGAGCAATTCCTTTTCTGCCGTGAGTGCCTATTCCTAAAAGTCCGGTGTCTAATTTTTGGGCAAAACTAAGAATCCCTTTTTCAACACTTATATCGTTATAGATATGAATTTCAAAATTTTTTGAATTTGAGTCTCCGGCAAATTCATTGATTCGCTGGTTAGCTTCCTCGCTTGTCATAAAATCGTTCGGGGTATTTACAAAAAGAAGGTGAAGTTTAGCATCTATCATTTTTGCAAATTTCATGGCTTTTTCTAAAATATGCTTGTGATGATGGTTAGCGTCTGTGGCAAAGACAAAGTTTTTGATTTTGAAATCAGGAATTTCATTTTTAATAACCAATACGGGAATTTCTGAATGTCTTACAACTTTTTCAGTATTGGAGCCAATAAACATTTCCTGAAAACCGCTTGCTCCATGTGATCCCATTACGATCAAATCACATTTTTTTTCTTTGCTTATCTCCATAATTCCATCAAATGCACGATGAAACTCTACTGTTTCGTGAACTTTAATGCCTTTTAAATAAGGCTCTTTCATGATCTTTGAAAATCGTTGGTGCGCTAACTTCATAAAGAAAATAGCCTCCGGGATATTTCGGCTCCCGCTGCCCAAGGGATCTATAAGCTGCAGCGGAAGTTCCAGCATGTGGAGCAAGAATATTTCCCCGTTAAATTTCCGGGCTAATTGAGCGGCCACTTTAAGGGCCTTTTCAGCCTGGTCACTAAAGTCTGTTGGAACAAGTATATTTTTCATGATTTCAGGTAAAGACTTAAATTAAAGCTCTATTAAATTTACAAAGATTATTTCATCTGTTCCTGGTTATTTGTTTTTTTATGGTCAGATGTGATTCGCTATTAAAAAGGATTACCAAAAGAGAAAATCTGTTTTAGCCCATTTCATTTATTTCTACGTTTTTATACTTGAAAAATATTGCTATATTTGCAGCGTTGAAACTAAAAAAGTACAGCGAGGGGACATAAAGTCCCCTCTTTTTATAACCATGCTGAAGGAGAAGGTAGAAAAGTTAGCAGAGAAGGTATTCGAAGAAAATAATTCCTTATTTTTAATAAGCCTTGATATAAACTCGGCCAATCACATTAAGATAGTATTGGACGGAGATGAGGGCGTTTCGGTAAATGACTGTATCATGGTAAGTCGTGGAATTGAGCATAACCTGGACAGGGAAGAGGAAGATTTTTCTCTTGAAGTTACTTCAGCAGGAGTCTCAGAGCCTCTTTCGATGCCGAGACAATATAAAAAGAACATTGGTCGTAGATTACAAGTGAAGACTGAGAATGATAAATTCGAAGCTGATCTGTTGTCTGCAGACCAGAATGAAATAAAGCTTTCATGGAAAGCGAGAGAGCCCAAACCGGTTGGTAAAGGAAAAGTTACAGTTCAGAAAGAGGTGGTTTTGCCTTATACTGATATTGTGGAAGCAAAAGTTAAAATAACATTTTAATCACAAATTGATATGGAAAATATCGCGTTGATTGAGTCATTCTCAGAGTTTAAAGACGATAAGCTCATAGATCGTGTTACGCTGATGGCGATCTTGGAGGATGTTTTTAGAAATGCTTTAAAGAAAAAGTATGGAGAAGACGATAATTTTGATATTATTGTAAATCCTGATAAAGGAGATCTTGAGATTTGGAGAAACCGAATCGTGGTGGCAGATGGTGAAGTAGAAGATGATAACAGAGAGATTTCGCTTGCCCAGGCAAGAAAAATAGAACCTGACTTTGAAGTTGGGGAAGATGTTTCTGAAGAAGTGAAACTTGTGGACCTGGGGAGAAGAGCAATTTTGGCATTACGCCAAAACCTGATCTCTAAGATTCATGAGCATGATAATACAAATATTTATAAGCAGTTTAAAGATCTTGAAGGAGAGATTTATACTGCAGAAGTTCATCATATTAGGCACAGAGCAATTATCCTTCTCGATGATGAAGGAAATGAGATTGTGCTTCCTAAAGACCGTCAGATTCCATCAGATTTCTTCCGTAAAGGAGAAAATGTTCGAGGAATCATAGAGAGTGTCGAGTTAAAAGGTAACAAGCCTACCATTATTATGTCTAGAACCGCTCCCGGTTTCCTTGAGAAATTATTCGAACAGGAAATCCCGGAAGTTTTTGATGGTTTAATTACTATCAAAAAAGTAGTGCGAGTACCTGGAGAGAAAGCGAAAGTGGCTGTAGATTCTTACGATGATAGAATTGATCCTGTTGGAGCTTGTGTGGGTATGAAAGGTTCAAGAATTCATAGTATTGTACGTGAATTAGGGAATGAGAATATAGATGTGATCAATTTCACCAATAATGAGCAGTTATTTATCACCAGGGCTTTGAGTCCCGCAAAAATAACTTCTATTAAAATGGATGAAGAGGCCAGAACTGCTGAGGTTATGCTAAAACCTGAAGAAGTTTCTAAGGCAATTGGTCGAGGAGGGCACAATATTAGATTAGCTGGTCAATTGACGGGTTATGAAATAGACGTGTATCGTGAAGGTGTGGAAGAAGATGTAGAGTTGAAAGAGTTTACAGATGAAATTGAAGATTGGGTAATTGCCGAATTTTCAAAAATTGGTCTGGATACTGCAAAGGCTGTATTGGAGCAGGACGTTAATGATCTTGTTCGCCGTACAGATCTTGAGGAGGAAACCATTAAAGATGTAATGGCCGTTCTCCGTTCAGAATTTGAAGAATAATATTTTTTTAATAAAGATTACATTAAAAGAGGTTAATTTAGAGGGCAATTTATGGCAGAGGCGAAAACAACGCGATTAAATAAAGTTCTACGTGAGTTCAATATCTCGTTAGACAGGGCTGTGGAATATCTTACTTCCAAAGGCTACGAGATAGATGCACGTCCAACTACCAAGATCTCAGGAGAAATCTACGAGGTGCTTTCTGACGAATTCGAAACCGATAAGAGTAAAAAGGTTGCTTCCAAAGAAGTGGGAGAAGAGAGAAAGAAAGAGAAGGAAGAACTCCGCAAAGAGATCGAAGAGAAGCGTAAGGCTGATGAAGAGAAAAAGGAGGAGGCTGTCTCGTCAAGAGCTAAGCTTGAAGGTCCAAAAACTGTCGGTAAGATAGATTTGGATAAAAAGCCTGGCGAAAAATCTAAAGAGAAAGAAGCCGAAGCCCCTAAAGAAAAAGAAAAGGAAAAAGAAACTCCAGCTAAAGAACCTGTCAAAAAAGCTGAAGAATCCAAGCCGACTGAAAAACCTGCTGAAAAAGTAGAGGAGAAAGAAGATAAGCCTAAGGAGGAGAAAAAAGCGGAGCCTAAGAAAGAGGAAGCTAAACCTCAGGAAGCTAAAGCCGAAAAGACCAAATCTGAAGAACCTAAATCTGAAGAGACTAAATCTGAGGAAACAACCGAAGGTGGAGAGTCTGAAGAAAAGGAATCTGATAGAATAGAGACGAAGTACACTAAGCTTAATGGTCCTAATTTTACCGGTAAGAAAATCGACCTTTCGCAGTTTAAGAAGCCTGTCAAGAAGAAGGAAGAAAAGAAAGAGGACGATAAGAAAGATAAAGATAGACGCAAAAAACGTCGTCGCCGCATAAGCAAAGATGTGAAAGGTGGCGGTGGTAATAACCAGCGTGGTGGAGCCAAAAAAGGCGGAAGAACTAGAAGTAAGCCTATTACTAAAGAAGAGCCTACCGAGGAAGAAGTGCAAAAACAAGTGCGTGAAACACTTGAAAAACTTCAGGGTAAATCTTCTAAAGGGAAAGGTGCTAAATATAGAAGACAGAAAAGGGACGAGCACAGACAGCGTTCTGCAGATGATCTTGCACAACAAGAGTCTGATGATAAGATCTTAAAGGTAACCGAATTTGTAACCGTAAGTGAAGTTGCAACGATGATGGATGTTCAGGTAACCCAGATCATTTCGGCATGTATGTCTCTTGGAATGATGGTAACGATGAACCAGCGTCTTGATGCTGAAACATTAACTATCGTTGCTGAAGAGTTTGATTACGAGGTTGAGTTTACAACAGCAGATGTTGAAGAAACTGTTGAAGAAGTAGAAGAGAATCCTGAAGATCTTGTAACAAGAGCTCCAATTGTAACGGTAATGGGTCACGTAGATCATGGTAAAACATCTTTACTGGATTATGTTCGTAAAGAAAATGTTATTGCCGGAGAAAGTGGTGGAATTACCCAGCATATTGGCGCCTATGGAGTAAAGCTTGAGGGCGGACAAAAAATTGCATTCCTGGATACACCGGGTCACGAAGCCTTTACGGCGATGCGTGCTCGTGGTGCTCAGGTAACAGATATTGCAATTATTGTGATCGCTGCAGATGATGATGTGATGCCTCAAACAAAGGAGGCGATCTCTCACGCACAGGCGGCGGGAGTTCCTATTATATTCGCGATCAATAAATCTGATTTGCCAACAGCAAACCCAGAAAAAATTAAGGAAAAACTTGCCGCCATGAATCTTCTTGTAGAAGATTGGGGAGGTAAGATTCAGTCGCATGATATTTCTGCAAAAACGGGTGCAGGTGTAAAAGAATTGCTTGAAAAAGTACTTCTTGAGGCCGAGATCCTGGAGTTGAAGGCTAATCCTAAAAAACTTGCAAAAGGTACTGTTGTTGAAGCTTTCCTTGATAAAGGTCGAGGTTATATAGCTACAATTCTGGTGCAGGCTGGTACTCTTAAGATTGGAGATTATGTGCTTGCTGGTAGAAATAGTGGTAAGATCAAAGCGATGCACGATGAGCGTGGTCACGAGGTGAAAGAAGCTGGTCCTTCTACGCCGGTGTCTATTCTAGGTCTTGACGGTGCGCCACAAGCGGGTGATACTTTCAAGGTGATGGAAGACGAGCGTGAAGCTAAAGATATTGCGGCAAGACGTACACAATTACAACGTGAGCAAAATGTTAGAACTCAACGTCACATTACGCTTGACGAAATTGGTAGACGTATCGCCCTTGGAGACTTTAAAGAACTTAATATTATCCTGAAAGGTGATGTGGATGGTTCTGTAGAAGCTCTTACAGATAGTTTCCAGAAGCTTTCTACGGAAGAAATTCAAGTGAATATTATACATAAAGGAGTTGGTGCGATTACTGAAAGTGATGTATTGCTTGCTTCTGCATCTGATGCGGTTATTATCGGATTTAATGTTCGTCCTGCTGGAAATGCGAGACAGGTTGCCGATAAGGAAGAAATTGATATCAGAACTTACTCTATTATCTATGATGCGATCAACGATCTTAAAGATGCGATGGAAGGTATGCTATCTCCTGAATTGAAAGAGGAGATTACAGGTACTGCCGAAATTAGAGAGACATTTAAAATCTCTAAAATTGGAACAATCGCTGGTTGTATGGTTACTTCAGGTACGATTTACAGAAGTGCCGGTGTACGCCTAATTAGAGATGGTGTTGTAGTCTACACGGGTGAACTTTCTTCATTGAAACGCTTTAAAGATGATGTGAGAGAAGTTAAGAAAGGTTACGACTGTGGTATGCAGGTGAAGAACTATAATGATATTAGAGAGGGAGATGTGATCGAAGCCTTTAGAGAAGTAGAGGTTAAGAAAACTCTGAAGTCAAAATAATTAGAACTTGATTAAATAAAAAAAAGCGACTCATTTCTGAGTCGCTTTTTTTATGAGCTATTTTTTTATTACTTCCGTTGTGGTTTTGGGATAAAAGCCGAAGGAAAAGTCTCTTTAACTTTTAGGAGAGCCCTGTCTGCTTCCAGACGACTTCTGAAGTTTCCGACCCAAACTTTGTAATTAGGAGCTTCATATGTAATTTGCGAAGGGTAGGTGTACACGTTTCTGTATTTCTGAATCACTTCATTAGCTTCGCCATTATCACCGTAGAATAATTGAATAACATAACGATCACCTATCTTATTATTTTTATTCAATTCGGTTTTAACATCCATCAATTTTTCGATCTTTTGGTTTTGTTGAATGTTAATGTTGCCTTGTTGTGCGTTCATTTCCGTGTTAAAAAGGAAAAGAATTGCTGTAAAGATGAAAAGAAATGGGAATTTTTGATTTCTCATAGTATTTGGCTTTTTGACAAATGTAAAATTAAATAACTTAAACAGGTTACAGTTTATTATTTAGAACTAATATAAATTAACCATTAACACTTATCTAACATTCCGAAAATCGTCTATAAGTATTACTTTTGTGACCGAATTTAAAGGTACCTTTTTAGGTTTTTAGCCCTAAAATACTGAGTGTAAAAACCGTACCAAAGTTTAGACGTTAATCGAACTTATAATATGAAAAAGGTGATTTTCCGCCATTCAACTTCGCGACAACTACTATTAAGCGTAGCATTCTTATTTACATTTACCCTATCTGGTTTTTCGCAAGCTCAGGCAGCACAAGACACGACAGCTCAAGCTGAAGCTGGTCAGGAGACTGCGGCAGCAGATGCTGCGGCTTCAGGTTTAGGGGATGCAGCAGCAGGTAAAGAATTATTTAATTCTTTGTGTGCCGCATGTCATAAACCGTATTCAAATTCTATTGGTCCTGCATTAAATGGAGCTACAGATAGGCATGAAATGGATTGGTTGTATGAGTGGATCAAAAACTCAGCAGCTTTAATCGCTAGTGGTGATTCTGAGGCGAATGCTATTTACGAAGAGTGGGGGCAAACGGCAATGCCAGCTTTCCCTCAATTGTCTAACGATGATATCGATAATATCCTTGCTTATGTAGAGCAGCCAAAACCTGAACCACAAGCTGCGGCTGGAGGTGTTGCTGGTGAAGCAGGAGCTTCCGGAGGATCTGGTGGAGTTTCTACCGATGTGATCCTTGGTATCCTGGTATTTGTATTGGCGATTCTTTTATTGGTTTTATTCCTGGTGAATAAAACACTTAGAAATTTCGCGGATGCTTCAGGAATCGTAATTCCTGAGAAACCAAAAAGAAAACCAATTCATCAGGCATTTGTTGAAAACCAGTTTTTAGTATTGGTAAGTTCAATATTTGTTCTTCTAGCGGTGGGTTATTTTGCTTATGGATTTTTGATGCAGGTTGGTGTGGATAAAGGCTATCAGCCAATTCAGCCGATTCATTACTCGCACAGGATTCATGCTGGTGATAATGAGATTGAGTGTAAATACTGTCACTCTTCCGCAAGAACTTCTAAGCAGTCAGGTATTCCTTCTCTTAATGTTTGTATGAACTGTCATAAATCCATTGCAGAGGTTGCGCCTGAAACAGCTACAGAAGATTATTCAAAAGAATTTTACGATAAAGAAATTTCGAAGTTATATGATGCCGTTGGGTGGGATCCTGCTTCCAGAACCTATTCTGGTGAGGAAAAGCCTGTGAAATGGATTCGTATTCATAATCTTCCGGATTTTGCATATTTCAATCACTCTCAGCACGTAAGTGTAGCCGGCATTGAATGTCAAAAATGTCACGGGCCTATTGAGGAGATGGAAATTGTTTATCAAAATGCTCCTTTAACTATGGGATGGTGTATTAACTGTCACCGTGAAACTAATATCCGCGTAGAGGGTAATGAGTATTACGAAAAGATCCATGAGGAGTTATCTAAAAAATATGGTGTAGAAGAGCTTACTGCTGCTCAGATGGGCGGATTGGAATGTGGTAAGTGTCACTATTAAAATCCTGGAATTCAGGTATAATTAAAGAAGCTAATATCTAGATATAATATGTCATCAAACAAGAAATACTGGAAAAGTGTTGAAGAGCTAAATGAAGATAGCTCTGTTGTTGAGACGCTCCAGCACAAGGAATTTGCTGAGGATATTCCTGTAGAGGATTTCCTTGGTGATAAAGAGAATCTTGGAGATTCTAAAACTTCAAGAAGGGATTTCCTTAAGTATGTTGGGTTCAGTACAGCAGCAGCATCACTGGCTGCCTGCGAAGGCCCCGTGACTAAGTCTATTCCTTACGTGGTGCAGCCGGAAAGGATTGTGCCTGGAATCGCGAATTATTACGCCTCTACAATTGCTGATGGTTTCGACTTTGCAAGTGTATTGGTGAAAACTCGTGAGGGTCGACCTATAAAAATTGAAAACAATGATCTGTCGAAGTTTAAAGGTGGGGCTAATGCTCGTGTCCATGCTTCGGTACTTTCATTATATGATACAAAAAGGGTGAAACGCCCAATGATTGAAGGTAGAAATGTTTCCTGGGAAGAATTTGACCGTGAGGTTGGGTCTGCTTTGGATAATGCTGGTGGAGAAATTGTGCTGCTTACGCAGACATTTGCCAGTCCTTCAACATCAAAACTTATTCAGGAGTTTTCTTCTAAATATGGAAATGTACGACACGTTGTGTATGATACGGTTTCAGAAGATGCTGCCTTGAATGCGTTTCAGTCTAAATATGGAAGACGTGCATTGCCAAATTACGACTTTTCAAAAGTGAAAACAGTAGTTGGGGTAGGTGCAGATTTTCTTGCAGACTGGCACGGAGGCGGTTTTGATGCTGCTTTCGCGAAAACAAGAATTCCTGAAAATGGTAAGATGTCTCGCCATATTCAGTTTGAATCTAATATGTCTTTAACCGGTGCAAATGCAGATAAGCGTGTGCCTTTAAAGCCATCTGAGCAAAAAGCGGTAATGGCTGCTTTAAGAGGGTATGTTGCCGGTGGTTCTTCCACAAGTGATTTACCATCAGGTGTGGACGATGCTGTAGTGAAAGCTGCAAGCCAGTTAAGAAAAGCTGGTAGTGGTGCTGTAGTTGTTTGTGGTATTCCAGATGAAGAAGCTCAGGGATGGGCGTTGGAGATCAACGAGGCTTTAGGTAGTTCTGTGATGGATACTGCTAACGCAAGAATGATTCGTCAGGGGAATGCCAGTGAAGTTGCTCAGTTAGTAGAAGATATGAATAATGGTAGCATTGGCGCTCTTTTGATCGCTGGTCTTAATCCTGCTCATACGCTTCCGAATAGAAAAGAATTTATTGAAGGTTTAAAACAGGTGGATACTGTGGTAGATTTTACCACAAGAACCGATGAAACCTCAAAATTAAGTAAATATGTAGCTGCGACTCCGCATTACCTGGAGAGTTGGGGAGATATTCAGTTTAGTGAAAAATCTTTCAGCTTAATGCAGCCAACGATAAGACCATTATTTGATACCAGACAATTTCAGGATACTCTTTTGAAATGGTCTGATAACAATTCGTCTTATTATGAATATATTAAAGAGACCTGGTCTGGCGGATTAGGTGATAGAAACTGGAGCGAGGTGCTGCATGATGGTGTTTTTGAGGCAACATCTCCTGTTGCTTTACCAGCTTCACAGAATTCAGGTTCCTCTTCAGTTTCATTCAATATGGATGAACTGGAAGGAGAAGGGTTTGAATTGACGCTCTTTACAAATACTGCCATCGGTGATGGTCAGCAGGCTAATAACCCCTGGTTACAGGAAATGCCAGATCCTCTTTCCAGAGCAAGTTGGGATAACTATGTGACTATTTCTAAAGCTGATGCTGAAGAACTTGGATTGGAAAATGAAAATGTGGCTAATGGTGGTCTTAACGGAAGTTATGTAAACCTTTCTGTTGGCGATACGGTTGTTCAGAATGTGCCGGTATATATTATGCCTGGTCAGGCAAAAGGTTCTGTTGGACTTGCGCTTGGTTATGGAAGAAAAGCCGGAGTTCAGTCTGAGATGCAAACTGGAGTGAATGCTTATCCTTTGTATAAGAACTTTAGTTCTGTTCAAAAAGTTAAGATTGAAAAAGCGGCCGGAATGCATGAATTTGCATGTGTTCAGCTGCATAATACTTTAATGGGTAGAGGGGATATTATCAAGGAAACGAACCTTGAAATATTCAATACAAAAGATGCCAATGTTTGGAATCATGTTCCTGAAGTTTCATTAGATCATCAGGAAACTCCTGTGACTTCTCCTGAAGTTGATATGTGGGATAGCTTTGATAGGACTACTGGTCCACACTTTAACCTTAGTATAGACTTAAATGCCTGTACTGGTTGTGGTGCTTGTGTAATCGCTTGTCACTCTGAGAATAATGTTCCAGTTGTTGGTAAAGAAGAGGTGAGGAAATCAAGAGATATGCACTGGTTGCGTATTGACCGTTATTTCTCTTCGGAAGATACTTTTACCAACGATCTTGAGAAAAAAGAAAATATTGGTGGTCTTGGAAGTTCTCTATCTGAATTTGGAGAGCTGGAAGAGCCTGCAGACAATCCTCAGGTTGTATTCCAGCCTGTGATGTGTCAGCATTGTAACCATGCGCCATGTGAGACTGTTTGTCCGGTTGCGGCAACTTCACACGGTAGACAGGGGCAAAACCAAATGATTTATAACAGATGTGTTGGTACAAGATATTGTGCAAACAACTGTCCTTATAAGGTTCGTCGTTTTAACTGGTTTAATTACACTAAAAATGACGAATTTGATTACCATATGAATAATGATCTTGGTAGAATGGTGCTTAACCCAGATGTTACGGTACGTTCAAGAGGGGTTATGGAAAAGTGTTCTATGTGTATTCAAAAAACTCAGAAGACAATCCTTGATGCTAAACGTGAGGGTAGAACAATTAAGGATGGAGAATTCCAGACGGCTTGTTCAGCGGCATGTGATAAGGGAGCAATGATCTTTGGAGATGTGAATAACAAGGAATCTAAAGTTCTTGAAAAGAAAAATGATGACAGGATGTATCATCTGCTTGAGTATGTAGGTACAAAACCAAATGTGATGTACCAGACAAAAGTTAGAAATACAACCGAAGCTTAATAATAACGAATAACTAAGAATCAATCAGATAAGGATATGTCTCATTACGAAGCTCCTATACGAAAGCCTCTAGTTACCGGAAACAAAAGCTATCACGATGTGACGGTTGATGTTGCTGCTCCGGTTGAAGGAAGGGCTAATAAAACCTGGTGGATAGTCTTCTCTATCGCCCTTGTTGCCTTTCTTTGGGGTGTTGGATGTATAGTTTACACAATTTCTACGGGTATAGGTACCTGGGGATTAAACAAAACAGTAGGTTGGGCCTGGGATATTACCAACTTCGTATGGTGGGTAGGTATTGGCCACGCCGGTACGTTGATTTCTGCCGTATTATTACTGTTCCGTCAAAAATGGAGAATGGCAATTAACAGGTCTGCAGAGGCCATGACCATTTTCTCTGTAATGCAGGCGGGTCTTTTCCCATTAATTCATATGGGGCGTCCATGGCTGGCATATTGGGTACTTCCAATTCCTAACCAGTTTGGATCTCTTTGGGTGAACTTTAACTCACCACTGCTTTGGGATGTGTTCGCGATCTCTACGTATCTTTCAGTATCACTGGTTTTCTGGTGGACTGGATTATTACCTGATTTCGCAATGATTCGTGACAGGGCAATTACGCCTTTTACAAAAAGAGTTTACGGAATACTATCTTTTGGATGGAGTGGACGTGCTAAAGACTGGCAACGTTTTGAAGAAGTATCTCTGGTACTTGCCGGACTGGCAACACCACTTGTACTTTCTGTACACACCATTGTATCTTTTGACTTCGCAACTTCGGTAATACCGGGATGGCATACTACCATTTTCCCTCCTTACTTCGTTGCGGGAGCGATCTTCTCTGGATTTGCCATGGTAAACACCTTGCTTATCATTATGAGAAAGGTTTCTAACCTTGAAGATTATATTACTATTCAGCATATCGAATTGATGAACATTGTGATCATGATCACGGGGTCTATCGTAGGTACTGCATATATTACCGAGTTAGTGATCGCATGGTATTCTGGAGTGGAATATGAACAGTATGCATTCCTTAACAGGGCTACCGGACCTTACTGGTGGGCATACTGGAGTATGATGACCTGTAACGTATTTTCTCCACAGTTCATGTGGTTCAAGAAACTGCGTACAAGTATTATGTTCTCGTTCTTTATCTCTATTGTGGTAAATATCGGGATGTGGTTTGAGCGTTTCGTAATTATTGTGACTTCATTGCACCGTGATTACCTTCCATCTTCATGGACGATGTTCTCTCCTACATTTGTAGATATAGGTATTTTCATCGGAACTATTGGATTCTTCTTTGTATTGTTTCTGCTTTATGCCCGTTCGTTCCCGGTGATCGCCCAGGCAGAGGTGAAGACAATCCTGAAGGCTTCAGGAGAAAAATATAAAAAATTAAGAGCTGAGCATGGAGATAATGTCTCTCATATTGATGTAGAACCGGCAGGTGCAGGTCCTTCAGCAAATATTAATGAGAAACATACTTCTCAATTTGATGATACCGAAGGCAGATCACACGAAGAAACTGTGAATGTAGATGGATTGGTCGTTTCAGAAGTAATGAAAGACCGAAATGATGAGATGCTTTCCAGAATTGGGACCTACGATCCAAAAACTCAGGATGCTGATGATCTTACAAAACTGAAAAATGTTGGACCGTTGCTTCAACAACGTTTCCACCAGGTTGGTATCTATCTGTTTGATCAGATTAGCAAATTAACAGAACAGGATTTTGAATTGCTTGATGAAGTAATTGAAAACTTCCCTATCCAGGAGAATAGAGAAGGATGGATTGCGCAGGCAAACAAACTAAAAAATAAATAATCAAGGATGGCATCTAAAGTTTTACACGCTATTTACAGGGATGACGATCTGCTTTTACAAGCCGTAAAGCAGATTCGTGAAGCACGTTATCATATAGGTGAGATCTACTGTCCATTCCCGGTACACGGACTAGACAAAGCAATGGGACTTGCTCCAACAAGACTGGCTATTACATCATTTATGTACGGGTTGGTTGGTTTAGCAGTTGCCGTTGCGATGATGAATTTTATTATGATCGAAGACTGGCCTCAGGATATTGGAGGTAAGCCAAGTTTCAGCTTTATTGAGAATATGCCGGCATTTGTGCCAATTATGTTCGAATTAACGGTGTTCTTTGCTGCTCACCTTATGGTGATCACTTTTTATATGAGGAGTAGATTATGGCCATTTAAAAAAGCTGAAAATCCAGATGTAAGAACAACAGATGATATGTTCTTGATGGAAGTAGATGCTGCGAATCATAATATTGATGACTTAACGGACTTTTTATATAAGACCGGAGCATCTGAAATTAAATTAATAGAATAATAAATAGTGATAATGAGAAGTTTGTTCCATAAAACTATAGGATTTTGTCTGCTTGGCTTTGCAGTTGTTTCCTGCCATGACAAGGGGGATCCAAACTATCAGTACATGCCAGATATGTATGAACCGATAGGCTACGAAGCTTACGGTGAATACGATGTTTTTGAAAATGGTCAGGAAGCGAAATTACCCGTGGAAGGTACTATACCACGTGGATGGATGCCTTATGATTATCAAAATAATCCAGAGGATGCTGCTGTAGCAAAAACTGACTTAAAGAATCCACTGCCTTATACTCAGGATAATTATGTAGAGGGTAAGGCGCTTTACACTATTTATTGTGCAGTTTGTCACGGAGATAAAGGAGATGGTAAAGGAATCCTGGTAGAGAGAGAAAAAATATTAGGGGTTCCATCTTATGATGATGCAGGGCGTGCAATTACAGAGGGTAGTATTTACCATGTAATGTATTATGGTCTCAACAATATGGGATCATATGCTGCTCAAACAACCATCGAAGAACGTTGGCAGATAGATCACTATGTGATGAGCCTTAAAGATAAGTTGGAAGGAAAACCTGAAAGAGAGTACGTAGAAGAAACCGGAGAACCAACTCAACTTCTTCCTTCAAGAGCTGATGCAAATCTTTATGATGATGCAGGTGATATGAACTCAGATCAGGAGAACCAGAACGACCAAACTGAAACACAAGAATAAAGATTTAGATCTATCGATATGTATACGCTATCCAGTAAATTAAAATTAACAGCAATCATTTGTATGATTGTTGGCGCAATAGGTCTCATTTATGGATTCATCGCTGCACCGGAAACCGTAGAGGATGTGAAGGAAATGATGGCTTCTCATGGTGAACATGGTGAAGAACATGCTACAGAAGATACTCATGAAGTTAATGTGGAGCAACTTCCCGGTGGAGACACTGAAGTTGAGAATATAGAGCATACTGAAGACAATGAGTCTCATGCTGCTGAGGCTGAACATGCCGAAGCAGGGCATGGAGAAGAAGCTTCGCATGACAATGAACATTATGAGCATATTTTACATCAATTACAAAATAAGCCATGGGCTGCTATTTATGTAGCTGCCTTCTTTTTCTTTATGATTTCTCTTGGGGTACTTGCTTTCTATGCAGTTCAATATGCGGCGCAGGCAGGATGGTCCCCGGTACTTTTTAGAGTAATGGAAGCGATCACTGCTTATTTATTGCCTGGGGGACTTATAGTATTTGTATTATTAGTTTTGTCAGGTCTGCATTTAAACCATTTGTTTGTTTGGATGGATCCTGAAGTTGTTGCGCATGATGAAATTATCCAAAATAAGACAGCTTATTTAAATGTGCCATTCTTTCTCATTAGAGCGGCTATTTATTTAGGTGGATGGATTTTCTTTAGACATCTTCTTAGAAAGAACTCCATAAAAATGGATGATGCAACAGATAATACGATCTTTAAAAAGAACTTTAAACTTGCTGCAGGATTCCTTGTATTCTTTATCGTAACAGAATCTATGATGTCCTGGGATTGGATCATGAGTTTAGATCCACACTGGTTTAGTACCTTATTTGGATGGTTTGTATTTGCCAGTTTATTTGTTTCTGGAATTACAACTATTGCTATAATTACCATTTACCTGAAATCAAGAAGTTACCTTGAATTTGTGAACGATAGTCATATACATGACCTTGCTAAGTTTATGTTCGGGATTAGTATTTTTTGGACCTATCTTTGGTTCTCACAATTTATGTTGATCTGGTATTCAAATATTCCTGAGGAAGTGGTTTACTTTATTCAGAGAATAGAAGATTACCAATTACCATTCTTTGGAATGTTAATTACTAACTTCCTATTCCCAGTATTGTTATTGATGAATAGCGATTATAAAAGAGTAAACTGGTTTGTAGTTATGACCGGGATTGTGATCTTATGTGGTCACTACCTGAATGTTTATGTAATGGTGATGCCTGCAACAGTAGGAGAGTCATGGTTTATAGGAATACCGGAAATAAGTGCAATGTTATTATTTGGTGGATTGTTCACCTTCATAGTATTCAATTCGCTAACAAAAGCACCATTACTGGTTAAAGGAAATCCTTTTATTAAGGAGAGTAAACATTACCACTATTAATTAAGATTGATTGTTTAAAGAAGAACTTATAAAATGACCGTATTTTTAGTAATCATAGTACTAGCACTTCTGGCCGTAACCGGTTGGCAGATCTCTAAGATCTTTCAGTTATCTAAGAGACCCGATGCCGATACTTCTGAGGTTGCAAATGAAAAGGATAACAAGCTGCACGGGATCCTCAATTTGGTTTTTGTTATTTTCCTTTATGTAATAACCATTTACTGTTTCTGGGAATATGGTAGATTCTATTTGCCTGAAGCAGCCTCCGACCATGGTTCTGAGTATGATACCCTAATGTTTATCTCTATTGCCTTGATTATGGTAGTACAGGTTATTACCCAGGGATTATTGCATTATTTCGCCTATAGGTATAAAGGGACTAAAACGCGTAGAGCTTTATTTTATGCAGATAATGATAAGCTTGAATTTATCTGGACAATTATTCCGGTTATCGTTCTAGCGGGACTTATTATCTACGGATTATTTACCTGGAGTGATATTATGAACATTAATGAGGAGGAAGATCCAATGGTCATTGAGCTTTATGCGTATCAATTTGACTGGAGAGCGAGATACTCAGGAGAAGATAATACCTTAGGAAAAGCGAATGTTCGTTTTATTGAAGGATTAAATCAGCTTGGGGTAGATGAATCTGATTCTTACGGAGATGATGATAAGATCGTTACTGAATTACATTTACCAGTAGGTCAGCCGGTGGTATTTAAATTCCGTTCTCAGGATGTATTGCACTCTGCATATTTCCCATTTTTTAGAGCTCAGATGAATGTGGTTCCTGGAATGATCACCCAATTTGGATTTACACCTACGATCACTTCCGAAGAAATGAGGGAGAGTGAGTATATGGTGGACAAGGTAAAGAGCGTAAATGAAGAAAGAAATGAGAGAAATAAGGAGCTTTTAGCGCAGGGAGAACCGACTTTAGATTCTTATGAATTCGATTATTTCCTTCTTTGTAACAAAATTTGTGGTCAGGCTCACTATAATATGCAGATGAAGATTATAGTTGAATCTGAAGAAGACTTTAAAGCCTGGATGGAAGAGCAGCCAACCTTTGGGAGCACTATGGAAGATCAGAACAAAGATGCTGATTCTACAGAAGACACCAATAGTGATGAAGAAGAGTCTTCACAGGAAGAAAACGGAACCGATGAGCCACAGGAGAGTGATGCAGTGGCTGTAGTAGATAACGAACAAAATTAAGATAAAGAGAGATATGTCAGCAATTGCAAACGCACCGGCACACGATCACCACGACGATCACGGACATCATCATAAAGAGACTTTTATAACAAAGTATATTTTTAGTCAGGATCATAAGATGATTGCCAAGCAATATCTTATTACCGGGCTAATAATGGGTATTATTGGTATCGCGATGTCGGTACTCTTTCGTATCCAGCTTGCATGGCCAGAACAATCTTTCTGGATATTTGAAGCATTATTAGGGGATAGATGGGCTCCAGAGGGAGTGATGTCTCCTAGTATTTATCTTGCATTGGTTACTATTCATGGTACTATCATGGTATTCTTTGTACTTACTGCAGGATTGAGTGGTACATTCTCAAACCTTTTAATTCCGTTGCAAATTGGTGCACGGGATATGGCATCAGGATTTTTGAACATGGTTTCTTACTGGTTATTTTTCCTTTCCAGTGTAATTATGTTAAGTTCCCTTTTTGTAGAATCTGGACCCGCAATGGCAGGGTGGACGATATATCCTCCATTAAGTGCATTACCTCAGGCTATTAGTGGTTCTGGTACGGGAATGACATTATGGTTAGTTTCTATGGCGATCTTTATTGCTTCCTCTTTAATGGGATCATTGAATTATATCGTAACTGTAATTAACCTTAGAACAACGGGAATGTCTATGACCAGGCTTCCCTTAACTATCTGGGCATTCTTTGTAACGGCTATTATCGGGGTAGTTTCCTTTCCGGTATTACTTTCAGCTGCATTGTTATTAATAATGGATAGAAGTTTTGGGACTTCATTTTTCTTAAGTGATATTTTTATCCAGGGAGAGGTGTTGAGTCACCAGGGTGGTTCACCTGTTCTTTTTGAACACTTATTCTGGTTCCTTGGGCACCCGGAAGTATATATTGTAATTCTGCCTGCGATGGGGTTGGTTTCTGAAATTATGGCTACCAATTCACGTAAACCAATTTTCGGTTACCGTGCGATGATTGCATCTATCCTTGCAATTGCCTTTCTTTCTACGATTGTATGGGGTCACCATATGTTTATATCTGGTATGAACCCATTCCTTGGGTCAGTATTTACATTTACAACCTTATTGATTGCGATTCCATCCGCGGTAAAAGCTTTTAACTGGATCACCACTTTATGGAAAGGGAATCTACAGATGAATCCCGGAATGCTATTTTCTATAGGATTTGTTTCCACATTTATTACAGGGGGGCTTACCGGTATTATCCTTGGAGATTCTACATTAGATATTAATGTTCACGATACTTACTTTGTGGTAGCTCACTTCCACCTGGTAATGGGTATCTCGGCACTTTATGGTTTACTGGCAGGTGTTTACCACTGGTTCCCTAAAATGTTTGGTAGAATGATGAATAAGAACCTTGGTTATATCCATTTCTGGGTAACAGCGGTTGGTGCTTACGGAGTTTTCTTCCCGATGCACTTTATAGGTATTGCTGGTCTTCCAAGACGATATTATACAAACACCAATTTTCCTTACTTCGACGACTATGCAGATGTGAATGTGATCATCACGGTAGCAGCCATCATTACGGCGGCAGTACAGTTAGTGTTCCTTTACAACTTCTTTGGTTCTATTTTCTTCGGAAAGAAGGCGACTCAGAACCCTTGGAAAGCAACTACTTTAGAATGGACTACCCCTGTAGAGCATATCCACGGAAACTGGCCAGGTAAGATACCTTCTGTATATCGTTGGCCATACGATTATTCTAAGACCGATGAGCACGGAGAGTACGTAATCAAAGGTCAGGATTTTGTTCCTCAAACGGTTCCTTTGCAGAAAGACGAAGAAGAACTAAATCACTAATTAAGAGATTTAATTATCATTATATAGAAAAGCCTTTTCCAATTTGGAAGAGGCTTTTTTAATTATATTTGATTCACAATTCCTACCTGAGAGTTGACCTAATATTTCTTATATTAATCAGGATAAGCATATTTTATGATGAACGAAAACCTTGATGCTACCGGTGAAAATTTCTCTCCAGAAGAGTTTGATGTTGAAAGAGCTTTAAGGCCGCTTAGTTTTGATGACTTTGCAGGGCAGGAACAGGTGTTGGAAAATCTTCAGATCTTCGTTCAGGCAGCTAATTTAAGAGGAGAGGCATTAGATCATACCTTGTTTCACGGTCCCCCGGGATTAGGAAAAACTACCCTGGCTCATATTCTGGCTAATGAATTGAATGTAGGTATCAAGATCACTTCAGGTCCTGTACTGGATAAGCCTGGAGATCTTGCCGGGTTGTTAACAAATCTTGATGAAAGGGATATCCTCTTTATTGATGAGATCCATCGATTAAGCCCAATTGTAGAAGAGTATTTATACTCAGCGATGGAAGATTATCGAATTGATATCATGATCGAGACCGGACCCAATGCGAGAACGGTTCAGATCAATCTGAATCCGTTTACACTGATTGGGGCAACTACAAGATCTGGACTGTTAACCGCTCCAATGCGGGCAAGATTTGGCATTTCCAGCAGGTTACAATATTATAGCACCGAACTGCTTTCCGGAATTGTAGAAAGAAGTTCTGATATTTTGAAAGTACCAATTACCCAGGATGCCGCAATAGAGATTGCCGGGAGAAGTAGGGGAACACCAAGAATAGCAAATGCATTACTTAGAAGGGTACGTGATTTTGCGCAAATAAAAGGGAACGGAAAGATCGATATTGAAATTGCCAAATTCGGATTGAAAGCATTGAATGTGGATGCGCATGGTCTCGATGAAATGGATAATAAGATACTTGCTACGATAATTGACAAATTTAAAGGGGGGCCTGTAGGGATTACCACCCTGGCTACAGCAGTTAGCGAAAGTGCAGAAACTATTGAAGAAGTATATGAACCTTTTCTAATACAGCAGGGTTTTATCTATAGGACCCCAAGGGGAAGAGAGGTTACAGAACATGCTTACAGGCATCTTGGGAGAGTTAAAGGAAGTAATCAGGGAGGACTTTTTGATAACTAATATAGCAAAGGGTAAAAACTCAATGCTAGGCTAAACAGCTGCATTTTTCAATAATGTCAGGCTGATTCCTTCGGCCTTGCTCAGGATAAACTAAAATCGAAGCCTTTAAAAAGTTTTCTAATAATGTCAGGCTGAGCGTAGTCGAAGCCCACACTAAACAAAAGGATGTATTTGTATTATGTTTATATATTGCAATGTTTCGATGACTCCTACTATACAGGAATCACTAATAATCTTAACAGAAGAATAAGTGAACATAAGAATGGATTGGATTCAAAATGTTATACATTTAAAAGAAGACCTTTAGAATTAAAATTCAGTCAGGAGTTTAATGATGTTTTACAGGCTATATATTTTGAAAAACAAATTAAAGGTTGGACAAGAGCTAAAAAGCAAGCATTAATTAATGGTGATTTTGATTGGTTGCAAGTTTTAGCAGAATGTCGTAATGCAACTCATTATAAGTATAAGCCAGATAAATAACCACTTCGACTGCGCTCAGTGTGACAGTTAGGTTTGAATATTAGAATTTTAAACAGTGTCAAAATCAGCCACTTCCTATTGATAATATTAATGGAATCTGAAGATACTTAGCGGTTGCTAAGTAATCTATGTCAGGCTGAATCTTTCGACCTTCCTCAGGATAAGCTAAAGTCGAAACCCAATAATGGAAAAGAAAATGCTTAATGAATAACAATAATAAAATCCCTGAAGTTTCACTACTCAAATTCCTGAAACATTCAGCTAATATTCTAAAGAACCCCTTACCTTTTCATCATCAAAACTTCACTGAAAAGGGCGATACTTTCAGGCTTAATATTGGTTTTAAAAAATCGGTAATCTTTTCCCGTGATGCCGGGTTTTTAGAATATGCACTTCAAAAGAATCAGAGGAATTATATCAAATCTGAGATTCAGACCAAAGATCTGGCAAAGTACGTAGGGAAGGGCCTTTTAACATCAGATGGAGAACATTGGAAAAAACAGCGAAAGCTTATTCAGCCTGCTTTTCATAAAAAACAGTTAGCAAATCTGCTTGGTTCTATTAAGGAAGCAATCAATACAGAATATGATAAAATCCAGACAGATAAAGAGATTGATATTTTTCCTATTCTCAATGATTTAGCCTTTCAAACGGTGGTGAAATCCCTTTTCAGCAGTGCAGCGAATCAGGAAGAAATAAACAGGCTACAATATATTACTGAGTCAGCTCAGAAAATGCTGGTAAAAGAACTGCGTCAACCTTATCTGGGATGGTGGTTTAAAGCAAGTGGGAAAATCGATTCTTATTTAAAGTTAACGGCAGAAGCACGCACAATTTTAAAACGGATCGTTCATGAACGTCGGGAATCAAATACTCGTTATGATGATCTTCTGGATATGCTTCTGGATGCGAAATATGACGACGGGAATTTTATGGATGAGGAACAGTTAATTGATGAAATTCTTATTCTATTTACAGCCGGTCACGAAACAACGTCCAATGCTCTCACATTTATAAGTCAGCTGCTGGCTTTAAATCCTCAATGGCAGGACAGGATCCTGGGTGAAATTCAAAACTTGAATACTGAAACAGATGACTTGATGGGTTTTGTAACTCAGGCTAAAGTAACGCAGCAGGTCATAGAAGAAGGAATGAGATTATATCCGCCAGCCTATTTTATAGATCGGGTGAATGTTGAGCAAGATGAATTTGGAGGGATGTTATTGGAACCTGGAGAAAACCTGTTGTTTTCGGTACATGAAATTCATAGGCATCCGAATCTATGGGAAAAACCAGAGGAATTTCTGCCGGAACGCTTTGAAGACGGTGGAAAAAAATATTCTTCTCAGTATTTTCCTTTTGGGGCCGGTCCCAGGAAATGTATAGGAAATAATTTTGCGATGTTCGAGATGATTATCGCTGTTTCAGAATTGGTTTCTCGTTTTAAGATAATATCAGTAGCTGATGAAATTGATATAAAACCATTAATAACGCTAAAACCTAAAAACGCTATCCTGAAATTCACGAAAAGATAATGCTGCCTAAAGTTAATTTAAACAATTACAATTACTCAAACTTGTTCCAGATTCATCAATCTTCATAAGATCCCCAAAGATCTTTAGCTGGTCAAAACTATAGGATTAGAGATATTCTATTTACGTATACATCTGTAAATCAATATTTTGTATATTTATAATTCAAGTTTTAGCCATGCCAATATATATGGATTACCATATTTTCCCTGGAGTTACCGTAGAGGAGGTGAAAGCCGCACATATGGGTGATAAAGCGACCCAGGATAGGTATGGCGTTAAATATCATCAATTCTGGGTAAATAAGGACATTGGATCTATTTTCTGCCTGATTGAAGGTCCGAATCCGGAAGCCTGTACTAAAGTGCATGAAGAGGCCCACGGGAATGTTGCTTGCAATATTATTGAAGTAGAACCAGGCTTGCTCAACTTGTTTATGGGTGAAAATTCCCAGGTTCATCACGGAGTAGTTTATGATAAGAATGGAGAAATAGATCCCGGGTTTAGATTTATCATGGTTCTGGATATTGTGGTTAATACTTCCTTAGACAATCATTCCAAAATTGATAATTTTATTTTACCGAAAACTCCCAGGAAAGAAGCATTGAAATTAATTCAACAATTTCACGGAGAGTTAGTAGAAAATTTTTCAGACGACAGCATCATTTCTATTTTCAAGGAATCTGACCAGGCTTTTCAAAGTGCTCTCACTATTCAGAAACTTTTTAATAATAACCTCGGTGATAAAGACTGGAACATTACTTATAAGATCGGACTTTCGGAAGGCCAACCTGTGACCATGGCTGATGGTTTTTTTAAAGATTCTATTGTATATGCCAAAAGGCTTAGTTTGATAGCGAATGAAAGTCAGATAGTAATGTCACAAGGTTTTAAAAAATTGTGTTCTTTTCAATTGACAAAATTTGATCAAAATAACATTAAGCTTGTAAACGAAAGACAAAAAACTTTCATTGGTAATTTTTGGCGTTATACAGAATCCAACCCTACCAACGAAAAATTGTCAATAGAGGCCATAAGTCAGGATATTGGACTAAGTAGGCCCCAATTATATAGAAAAATAAAATCCCTTACAGGACGTTCCCCCCTAAATTTTATACGGGACCTAAAAATGCGTACCGCATTTAACCTTATCAAAGATGACAATCTCAACGTTTCGGAGGTAGCCTATAAAATGGGTTATGATGACCCTTCTTACTTCTCTAAATGTTTCTCCCAAAAGTTTGGTATTTGCCCTTCCAAATTAATTTAGTTCCGTTTTTTTCTTCCTAAATGAATCAAACTTTCATGAATTTGAACGATTTAGCATGGGTTCGGTTTACCATTACCCAGTAATTTAGAGTATATAAATTCATTAGCAGTTACCGCTATAAAAAACTATCATCATGAGAGAACAAATCACCCAGTTGAAAACCTCTATTAGGGGTTCGGTCATTTTACCGAAGGATAAAAATTACGACGAAGCCAGGTCTATTTATAACGCGATGATAGATAAGAAACCCGCTATGATCGTTAAATGTAAAGATGAGGAAGATGTTATTGACTCAGTAAATTTTGCCAGAAGAAATAATTTGGAAGTCTCCATTCGGAGTGGAGGACATAATGGAGCTGGCCTTGCTCTAGTAGAAAATGGTTTGGTCATAGACCTTTCCGATATGAAAAGATTAAATATAGACCCAACCACCAAAACTGCAATAATTGAATCTGGTAATACCTTAAGTGAGATAGACGCAGCTACCTATGAACATGGTCTGGCACTGCCAAGTGGTATAATCGGGACAACCGGGATCGGTGGAATAACATTGGGTGGGGGCATTGGTTACCTAAGCAGAAAAGCAGGATTAACAATTGATAATCTATTGGAATGTAAAGTAGTCTTGGCAAATGGTGAGGTAGTCACCGCCAATAAGGATACAAATGCTGATCTCTTTTGGGCCCTTAGGGGTGGAGGAGGCAACTTCGGAATCGTGGTTTCCTTTAAATTTAGGCTTATAGAAGTAAAGGATGTTTATGCAGGCCCTATGTTTTGGCCGTTGGAAATGGCTGATAAAGCAATGAAATTCTACGATTCCATTATCAAAAATGCCTCTAACGATCTTTATGGATTTTTTGCATTCTTGATAGTACCTCCAGCTGAACCTTTCCCGGAACACCTTTGGAATAAAAATGTCTGCGGTGTAGTTTGGAATTATACTGGTCCCCGTGAAAAAGCAGAAAAAGTTTTTAAACCCATTCGAGAATTTGGCCCACCTATAATGGATTTCGTCGGGGATATTCCTATGAAGAATTTAAACGGAATGTTCGATGCTTTGTACCCTCCGGGACTGCAATGGTATTGGAGAGCGCATTATATTAAAGAATTAAGTTCGGATGCCATCAAAACAAACATAGAATATGGCTCAAAAATTCCGTCTATGCATTCTACAACTCATTTTTACCCTATAGATGGTAGGGTCCATGCAACCGATAGTGACGATACTGCCTGGGCCAATCGCGAAGCTCGGTGGTCTCAGGTCATAGTTGGAGTCGATCCAGATCCTGCCAATGCCGATAAGGTAACAAGTTGGTGCAAAGACTATTTTGATGCTCTAAAACCTTATGCTATGGGAGGAGCCTATGTTAACTTTATGATGAATGAAGGCCAGGATAGAATTAAAGCTTCCTACAAAGGTAATTATGATCGGCTTGTAGAGGTCAAAACAAAGTATGATCCTACAAACTTTTTCCACGTTAATCAAAATATTGAACCCGGCTAGGATTACGTATTTAAATGAAAGTAATCTTTAAGGGTTAATTTTAATCTTTCTCATATATTGAAAGGATCCGGTTCTAATCCAATGTTATGGCTATCCAAATGCTTGGACACCTCAAATTATCAGTATTGTGTACTTCAAGTGAAGTGATACAAAAACATCTTTTGATTTAATTATTTAGGCATGACTTCCATTATGATTAAATCGAAAAGACAATGCTTAAATATTAAATCATTGAAAACCCTAAACCCTAAAAATGCATTCCTAAGATTTGTAAAACGACCGTAATTTTTATTGAACAGGTTTAAAAACCTATATTCGAATGTTCTCGTGGTATAAAGTTTGAAGAGATGGTTGGAATTAAATTTAGGAATATGAAGCATTTATTATTTATAACGCTGGTGGGCTCGTTCTTGCTTCAAAGTTGTGCAGGAACTAAGAATAATATTCCAACCGGGACATATTATGGAGAATTACCCTGTGCTGATTGTCCGGGAATCAACTACGAACTTGAGTTAAACAATGATAAAACCTATACAGAAAGAATGCTGTATCTGGAGCGCGATACTGCGGCTCGAGAAGAAAGTGGAAACTTCAGAATCACCAATGATACATTATTGATTCTCAAAGATAAATCTACAAATAGCGGTATGAATAAGTTCGTTATTACCGAAGATTCTTTAAGAATGCTGGATAAATCAGGGAATGCAATAACTTCAGGTTTTTCAGATAAATATATCCTCACCACTACAAAGTCGGAAAAATTTTCAATGATGGCTGAGCAGAAAGACAATTCCATTGGCTTTAAAGCTACTGGTAACGAACCTTTCTGGTCGCTCGAAATTGACTTCAACAATAAGATGCATTTTAAAACGCTTGCTGATGAAGAGATGGAATTAATATCACCAGTTCCGGATCCTGTAAAGCCTCAGGATGTAGATGCAGTAAGCTATCGCGCAAAAACGGAAAGTGGTACGTTGCATGTTACTATTTTCAGAAAAGATTGTCAGGATACGATGTCTGGAGAAAAATCAGATCACTTTGTAAGAGTAAGTGCCAGCACCGGAGAGAATGGAGAGATGATGGATTTTGAAGGCTGCGGAACTTATCTCGGTGATTACCGCTTGAACGATATTTGGGCTCTTGAAACGATAAATTCGGAGAAATTTGAGAGTTCCAAGGTGCCTAACCTTGACTTCAACTTAAAGGAACAGCGAGTTTCTGGCTTTGGTGGTTGCAATAGAATTACCGGTCCAATAACCATTAATGAAGAAAACATAGAAATTGGTAATCTTGTCGCTACTAAAATGGCCTGCCCAAATATGGAAATGGAAAATCAGTTTTTAAAAGCGATTACTGGAAAAAGCTTCAATTTTGAGATAGGAAATAATCAGTTAATATTATCTTCAGAAGAAACAGAGCTGGTATTTAAAAAAGTAGACTAATTTGCCTGAATGAGCGTAAAATCGAAACATACTGAATTTATAAAAGCCGAAGCCAAACGCCTCGGTTTTTTGTCATGTGGCATATCTAAAGCTGAATTTCTCGAGGAAGAAGCACCAAGACTCGAAAACTGGCTCAATAATAATATGCATGGCGAAATGCGCTACATGGAAAATTATTTCGATAAGCGTCTGGATCCAACGAAACTCGTTCCTGGTTCAAAAAGTGTGATTTCCCTTTTGTTGAATTATTATCCTTCAGATTTCCAGAATAAGGACTCTTATAAGATTAGTAAATATGCCTACGGAAGAGATTACCATTTTGTGATCAAAGACAAACTAAAGCAATTACTCTCCACGCTTCAGGATGAAATTGGCGATTTTCACGGTCGTGCTTTTGTAGATTCAGCGCCTGTTCTGGATAAAGCCTGGGCGGCAAAAAGCGGACTCGGGTGGATTGGAAAACATTCAAATTTGCTTTCTAAACAAACAGGCTCTTTTTATTTTATTGCTGAATTGATTGTAGATCTGGATCTGGAATACGATACTCCGGTCACCGACCACTGCGGAAGTTGTACCGCCTGCATAGACGCCTGTCCTACAGATGCCATTGTAGAACCTTATAAAGTAGATGGTAGTAGGTGTATTTCCTATTTTACTATTGAGTTGAAAGACGAATTGCCAGATTCTATGAAAAACCAGTTTGATGACTGGATGTTTGGTTGCGATGTATGCCAGGATGTATGTCCCTGGAACCGTTTTTCAAAACCTCACAATGAACCTTTATTTAATCCGCACCCAGAACTTTTAGAAAATGATAAAAAAGATTGGGAAGAAATTACCAGGGAGACTTTCAATGAAATTTTCCGGAAATCTGCTGTTAAAAGGACAAAATTTGAAGGTTTAAAGAGAAATATCAGTTTTCTCAAAGATTAGTATTTAAAATATATTTTTAGAAACTGTAATAAATTCACCTTTCTGTCACTAAACAGGTAAAAGAAGGTTTGAGCAAAGATTTCTACACACAATTTATTTTGCCCTATGCTGGAATAATCATTAAGATTTGCCGGGCTTATACAGATAATGAAGAAGATTTTCAGGATTATTACCAGGAGGTTTGTCTGCAATTATGGAAGAGTCGGGATAATTTCAAAGGGGATTCTAAGTGGTCTACCTGGGTTTATCGCATTTCTTTGAATGTCTCGCTTTCGCTCCTTAGAAAGGATAAAAAATTAAATAAGAAGAAGGTTGAATTGCCAGAAGTGGAAACTTCTTCCAAACAAGATTCAGATCCTTTTAATAATGAAGCATTAAAACTTCTTTATCAGGCCATAAAACAACTCCCGGAAACCGATCGCGCGATTATTCTGCTATATCTGGATGAGAAATCCTATCAGGAAATAGCGGAGATTATTGGTTTGTCGGCTAATAACATCGGAGTAAAAATTACTCGAATTAAGAAAAAACTAAAAACATTACTTGATGGAAAGATCTATTGAAAATATTTGGAAAGAGGGTTTTGAATCTGATAAAAGTTTCAAATTGCCAGTGGTTAAAGATTTATACAATCAAAAATCAAAACTGATAATTGAGAAAATTAAGGCGTCCTCCAGAAAGGACAATATTAGCCTAATTCCAATGACTGTTTTACTATTTGGTCTGTTTATTTTTTTAGGAAAGATTTTGCTAGGTGTCTATATTGGATTTCTACTTGTTCTTCTGTTTATTTTTAATAAAAGGATGTTGAAGAGATTAGATCAAATGGACTTAACTGCAAATACTTACCTTTATTTAACCAGTTATTATTCTAAACTAAAAGAAACTCAAAAATTTTATACAAGCTTAGTAGGTATTGGTCTTCCAGTAATTACAATTCCCGGTTATTGGATGTATTTTTGGGGTACACCAGTGATGTCAGATTTTATGAGCCTGGATCTAATATTTCAGATTTTAATTGTGCTTGCTACTGCCGTTATCTTGTCCGGGTTAGGTGTGCTTTGTTATAAATTAAGTACCCAACTTCTTTATGCCAAATCAATAACAAGGCTAGAGGAGATAATTAATGACATGGAAGCCTTGATGAAAAACTAAATTTATGGAAACTTTCAACCGGATATGTATTAAATAGTCAGGTTGAAAGTATTTGGTATTTATATCTCTGAAAAAATTAAAGCTTACTACCTTTGTTACTCAGCCGAAAATAATGAATTATGAGTAACACTTCCAGAAAAAGAAGAGAGGCACTGGTTTATCATGCTAAACCGAAGCCGGGGAAAATTGAAGTTGTACCTACTAAAAAATATGCGACACAAAGAGATCTTTCTCTTGCGTATTCACCCGGTGTTGCAGAACCGTGCCTGGAGATTGAAAAAGATAAGGAAAATGCTTATAAATATACTACCAAAGGAAACCTTGTTGCTGTTATTTCTAACGGGACGGCGGTCTTAGGTCTTGGAGATATTGGTCCGGAAGCATCAAAACCAGTGATGGAAGGAAAAGGCCTTTTGTTTAAGATCTTCGCCGATATTGATGTTTTTGATATAGAAGTAGATACGAAAGATGTAGATAAATTTATTGAAACGGTTAAGAATATCGCTCCAACCTTTGGAGGGATAAATTTGGAAGATATCAAGGCTCCTGAAGCCTTTGAGATTGAGCAACGTCTGAAAGCGGAACTGGATATTCCGGTAATGCATGATGATCAACATGGAACGGCAATTATTTCAGCGGCAGCATTGTTGAATGCGCTAGAACTTGCTAAAAAGAAGATCGAAAAAGTAAAAATAGTGATTAGTGGGGCAGGAGCTGCGGCGGTTTCTTGTACCAAACTCTATAAAGCTTTCGGAGCAAAAGCTGAAAATATTGTGATGCTCGATAGTAAAGGAGTTATTAGAAAAGACAGAGATAATCTTTCCGAAGAAAAAGCTGAATTTGCTACCGCCAGAAAAATTGACACGTTGGATGAGGCCATGAAAAATGCCGATGTCTTTGTTGGCCTTTCTATCGCTAATATTGTTTCTCCGGATATGCTGAAAAGTATGGCTAAAAGGCCAATTGTGTTTGCAATGGCCAATCCAAACCCGGAGATCGATTATAATTTGGCGATGGATACCAGAAAAGATATAATTATGGCGACAGGCCGAAGTGATCATCCTAATCAGGTGAATAATGTACTTGGGTTTCCTTTTATCTTTCGTGGAGCGCTGGATGTTAGAGCTTCCAAGATCAATGAAGAAATGAAAAAAGCGGCTGTGAAAGCTTTGGCTGAACTTGCTAAGGAAGCGGTGCCAGAACAGGTTAATATCGCCTATGGTGAAACTCGTTTGAATTTTGGGCCTGATTACATTATCCCTAAACCTTTTGATCCAAGACTAATTGCAAAAGTACCTCCGGCAGTTGCTAAGGCAGCGATGGAAAGTGGCGTTGCCAGACAGGATATTCAGGATTGGGAGAAATATGAAGAGGAACTGCTCGAGAGAATGGGGAATGAAAATAAAATTACCCGTTTGTTGATTAACAGGGCTAAAACCAATCCTAAACGAATTGTATTTGCCGAAGCAGATCATTTAGATGTACTGAAAGCGGCACAGATTGTAAGAGATGAGGGGATTGGATTTCCTATTCTACTAGGTAGGCGTGAGGTTATTAAGGAATTAATGGCTGAAATCGATTTTGAAGAGGAGGATGTAATTATTATAGATCCAAAATCTGATGATGAAGAAGAACATAGAAAGAATTACGCACTAAAATATTGGGAAACTCGTCATAGAAACGGAGTTACAAAATATGACGCCGAGAAACTGATGCGTGAGCGTAATTATTTCGCGGCTATGATGGTAAATGAAGGTGATGCTGATGCGTTACTTTCGGGATATTCCAGGGCTTATCCAACGGTGGTAAAACCTATGCTGGAATTAATTGGAATGGCCAAAGGTGTTTCCAGGGTGGCTGCTACCAATGTGATGAACACTTCCAGAGGGCCTATTTTTATTAGTGATACTTCTATAAATATAGATCCGCCGGCAAAAGACCTGGCAAAGATCGCTCAAATGACCGCACGTACCGTACAATTATTTGGTATGGAGCCGGTGATCGCTATGATCTCTTATGCGAATTTTGGTTCTTCAAAAGATCCGAGGGCCAAAAAAGTAAAAGATGCGGTTTCTTACTTACATAGATTTCATCCCGAATTAAATGTTGATGGGGAACTACAGGTAGATTTCGCTTTAAATCGCGAAATGCTCCAAAGTAAATTTCCTTTTTCAAAACTAGCAGGAAAGAAAGTGAATACACTTATTTATCCAGATCTGGATTCAGCAAATAGTACTTATAAGCTTATTAAGGAGCTGAATAATGTGGATTCCATCGGGCCTATTATGATGGGGATGAAGAAACCCGTTCATATTTTACAGCTTGGAGCCAGCGTTGAAGAAATGGTAAACATGGCTGCAGTTGCTGTAGTAGATGCTCAGGAAAAAGAGAAGAAACTCAAAAAATAATAATGTATGTTAATTGGGTATTGAATTAGGGCTTCGACAAGCTCAGCCGGCCAGTAGTTTTACAATATTTTAAGTGATTAGAATTAAAAATTAGTAATATATAAACTTTATATTAAACTCTCCGTCGTACCTAAATGTCTCGCTGAGCTTGTCGATGCGCTAAATGTTAGTATGAATTGAAAACATATGAAGATAGCCTTTATTTAGGAGCTCATCCGGACAAAGTTTTGATATTCTAAGTATTTTAAATTCAAAATTAATTAATCAACCGCTTTATATCGAATTTTTAATTTAACCTAGCTGTCCCACTTAGCTTGTCGAAGCCTTTGCTTAAATGTACCGTGTGAAAAACCTATTTATACAAGGAAAAATCTCTTCCCAAACTCCACACCTGGTGAGGGGGTGGGGAATAAATATTTACTACATTTGAAGCCTAATCTAAGTTTTTTTCATGATCCATCATCTAAAAGGCCAATTAATTGAAAAAAATCCTACGTATGTTGTAATAGAATGCAACGGGATTGGCTACTATATAAATATTTCGCTACATACATTTTCGCTGATTCCAGATTCTGAAGCAGTTAGTGTGTATACGCATCTTCAGGTAAAGGAAGATTCCCATACCTTATATGGTTTTGCTGAAAAATCTGAAAGAGAAATATTTAGATTATTAATATCCGTTTCAGGAGTGGGAACAAGCACCGCGAGAATGATGTTGTCTTCACTTCAACCCAGAGAAGTCACTGAGGCGATCGCTTCAGAAGATGTTGCTACTATTCAAAGTGTTAAAGGAATAGGAGCGAAAACTGCACAACGGGTAATTTTGGATCTTAAGGATAAAGTTTTAAAAGTCTTAGGGGACGATGAAGTTTTTGTCTCTCAAAGCAATACTAATAAGGAAGAAGCGTTATCTGCTTTAGAGATCTTAGGTTATAACAGACGCCAGGCTGGCAAAGTTGTCGAAAAGATCCTCAAAGAAGATCCTGAATCTACCGTAGAATCTATTATAAAAATGGCTCTTAAAAAGCTGTAAATAAATTGAGGAACAATTACCCGAAATTGTCTGTACCGGTACGCCTAACTTTCCTGATATTACTGGTATTTTCAGTGGATGCTGTAGCTCAGGAAACGCCGCAGGATACCACTAGAACCGGTTATGTGCTCGGTCAAATAGACCTTCCCAATCCTGAAAGTATCGAATCTAAATATGAGTATGACCCTATACTTAACCGTTATTTTTATAAAGAAAGTTTAGGTGAAATTAACCTTGGGTTGCCATTAGTCTTAACGCCCCAGGAATTTGAAGATCTTGTGTTACAACAGGAGATGCGTAATTATTTTAAGCTAAAAAATGACGCGTTAACCGGGAGGAAACAAGGATCAGAAGATATTCAAAAGGATTTATTACCAGATTTTTACGTTAATAACAATTTATTTGAAACAATTTTTGGGGGATCAGAAATTAATATCGTACCCCAGGGTTCGGTAGAATTAGATCTAGGTCTGCTTTATACAAAACAGGATAATCCTGCCTTTTCACCCAGAAATCAACGAAATCTTACGTTTGATTTCGATCAGCGCATTAGCCTTAGCATGCTTGGTCAAATTGGGGAGCGACTACAGGTGACCGCTAATTACGATACAGAATCTACCTTTGATTTTCAGAATCAGCTGAAGTTGGAATATACGCCTAATGAAGATGATATTATTCAAAAAATAGAAGTAGGTAATGTGAATATGCCTTTGAATAATGCATTAATCCAGGGTGCCCAAAGCTTATTTGGTTTTAAAACCGAATTACAGTTTGGGAAAACCAGAATTACCGGTGTGTTTTCTGAACAAAAGTCTGAAAGAAGAACAGTGAATGTTGAAGGCGGAGCCACGGTAGAAGATTTTGAAAAGTTCGCTCTGGATTATGATTCTGATCGTCACTTTTTCCTCGCGCATTACTTCCGGGATACTTATGATGAGGCGTTGGAGAACTATCCTTTCATCAATACCAATATTCAGATAAAAAGAATTCAGGTATGGGTAACCAACCGTACCAATAATATCCAGAATATCCAGGATACTCGAAATATTGTTGCGATTCAGGATCTTGGTGAAACCAATGTACAGGGAAATATAGGTTTAGATGCCCTTCCGGGTGGTTTCTTTAATCAGCCAGCGGGGGCTTTTCCAGATAATACCGTGAACGACTTTAATCCCTTCGGAATAACCGGCCCGGGACAAACCGTCTTAACTCCTGCGATTCGTGATATCGCGACAGTAGATAGAGGTTTTGGCGCGGTGACCGTTTCAGAAGGAACCGATTATGCGAAGCTGGAAAATGCAAGACAGCTTAAACCTTCTGAATATACTGTAAATACTCAATTAGGATATATATCCCTTAATCAGCGTCTAAGTAATGATGAGGTTTTGGGGGTGGCGTTCCAATATACCATTAATGGAGAAGTTTATCAGGTAGGGGAATTTGCCAATGATGGTGTGAATGCAACTAATAGCGATACTGGGGAAACGCCAGATACAGGTACAAATCCACGGGCAAGTCAAAACCTGGTAGTAAAATTATTGAAAAGTACCATTACAAATGTGAATGAGCCAATTTGGGACCTGATGATGAAGAACATCTATAGTCTTGGTGCTTATCAACTGGAGCGACAGGATTTCAGGATGAATATTCTCTATACAGATCCGCAACCTCTTAATTATATTAAACCGGTGGAAGGTACTACGTTGCCAGGCGATGTGAGTCAAACTCCCTTACTACGTGTTTTTAGGCTGGATCAATTAAATACCAATAACGATCCTATTAACGGAGGGGATGGATTCTTTGATTATGTTCCGCAGATCACTATAGATTCCCAGAATGGAAATATAATTTTTACGACGGTAGAACCCTTTGGAAGTCACTTGTTCGAAAAGCTTGATGACACCCCGAATAGCGGAACGGAGGATTATACCATTCCAGAAACCTGGAACGAGAATCAGAGTAAGTATGTATTTAGATCTTTATACCGTACTACTAAAACGCAGGCAGAACAGGAAGATGCAGATAAAAACAAGTTTCAGTTAAAAGGTAGGTATAAGTCTGCTGAGGTAGAAGGAATTCCTATTGGTTTCAATCTTCCACCGGGATCGGTAACAGTAACTGCCGGAGGAAGGATACTTCAGGAAGGAGTAGATTACGTGGTGAATTACGAATTGGGGAGAGTGCAGATTCTGGACGAGGCTTTACTGGCTTCAGATATTCCAATCCAGGTAAATACTGAAAATAATGCGCTTTTTGGTCAGCAGACAAAGCGGTTTACGGGATTAAATGTTGAGCACCAATTCAATGAAAACTTCCTGATAGGAGGTACTTTTATTAATTTAAAAGAGCGGCCACTAACTCAAAAGGCTAATTACAGTTACGAGCCTATCAATAATACGATCTTAGGCTTCAATTTAAATTATAATACGGAAGTTCCATTTCTTACAAGGCTGGTAAATAAATTACCAAATATTGATACCGATGTAAAATCGAACGTATCAGTAAGAGGGGAATTTGCTTATCTCCTTCCGGGGTCACCGGCATCTAACGATTTTGATGGTAGAGCCACCACTTATATAGACGATTTTGAAGCTGCTCAAACTTCCATAGATATTAATAATCCATTAAGCTGGGAGCTTTCCAGTGTGCCAATAGGTTTTGGCGGGGAACTTGCAAACGGAGACCTGGGTGTAGGGTATAAAAGAGCCAAGATGGCCTGGTACACCATAGATCCTATATTTTATAGTAACCGAAGACCAGATGGCATAAGTGATTCTGATATTTCGACCTATTCAGCCAGAAGAGTAGCTATCAATGAAATTTTCCCAAATACCGATGTTGTACAGGGGCAATCACAGGTAATCTACACGATGGATGTTGCATATAATCCTGGAGAGCGGGGGCCATATAATTATAACCCTACTGCAACAGGATCTAATAATTTATCAAACCCGGCGGGAAACTTTGGGGGGATAATGAGGTCTATTAATACTACTAATTTTGAGCAATCTAATGTAGAGTATATTGAATTCTGGGTAATGGATCCTTATATTTATCCTGAGAATTCGGGAAATACCGGAGGTTCTATCAAATTTAACTTAGGGAATATTTCTGAAGATGTGCTTAAGGATGGAAGAAAGCAATATGAGAATGGCTTGCCGGAAGGTGAAGGGGAGGCAAATACTATAACTACCGCTTTTGGTGCTGTTCCTGCCGATAATTCCCTGGTGTATGCTTTCGATACAGAAGGAGATGCAAGAACTATGCAGGATGCTGGTTATGATGGTATTCAGGATGCAGAGGAGGCGGTTAAATTTTCAGATTTTGCCGGCTTACCGGATCCATCCGCAGATAACTACCAGTATTTCTTAAATGCTGAAGGGAATGTTCTTCAGCGCTATCAGAATTATAACGGATCTGAAGGCAACTCTCCCACGCAGGTAACAGATAACAACCGGGGAAACACTACATTACCTACTACTGAAGATATTAATCGTGATAACACGATGAACACCATTAACAGTTATTTTGAATATGAAGTTCCGTTTTTCCAAGGAATGAATATTGATAATAACAGGTACATCACAGATGTAAGGGAGTTAACCACTACCTTAAGAAACGGGCAGGAACTTCCTGTAAGATGGCTTCAGTTTAAAGTGCCAATTTTTGAACCTACCGATGCGATAGGTGGAATTGCCGATTTCCGTTCTATCAGATTTATAAGAATGTTCCTTACAGATTTTGAGGATCCAACTATTCTGAGATTTGGAACTATGGATCTTGTAAGAGGTGATTATAGAAGATATACCCAAAGTCTTTTTGAAGAGCAGGGACAAATGCAAAATCCCAACACCCTTTTCGAAGTAAATGCCGTGAATATTGAGGAGAATGAAAATAGACAGCCTATTCCTTATGTGCTTCCTCCTGGTGTTGAAAGAGAGGAATTGTACCAAAGTAATTCGAATATCAGGCAGAATGAGCAGTCTCTTTCCTTAAGAACCTGTGAGTTAGAACCTCAGGATGCTAGAGCCGTTTATAAGAATTTTCAAATAGATATGCGCCAGTATAAGAACCTGGAGATGTTTATTCATGCGGAATCATTATTGAACAGGCAGCCTTTAAAAGATGGACAATTGGTTGCTTTTGTTAGAATGGGAACCGATTTTACCGATAACTTCTATCAAATTGAAATTCCTCTTTCTCCAACACTTTTTGGGGCCACAACGCCTGAAGAAATCTGGCCTGAAATTAACCGATTGAATTTAGAACTTGATCTCTTGCAGCAAATTAAAACCGCTGTATTAGGAGATCCTTCACTTTCTTCAACCGATCTCAATTACTTTACAGAAGCCTTGCAATCTGTAGATTCTGAAGCGCCGTACGATATGGGAAGCTTGAGATTAGGGGTAAAGGGTAATCCAAGTTTTGGTAATGTTAGATTATTGATGGTTGGGGTGAAAAATGGTACTCGTGTAGATGGGGTTACAGACCTTTGCGGTGAAGTTTGGTTTAATGAGTTAAGACTTTCTGATCTTAAAAATGAAGGTGGTTGGGCCGGAGTAGTAAGTATGGATAGTAACCTGGCAGATTTTGCCAATATTTCGGCTACAGGAAGAAGGAGTACCGTTGGATTTGGAAGTATAGAGCAGGGGCCAAATCAAAGAAGCAGAGAAGATCTTAAACAATACGATTTTGTCACGAATGTGAATATGGGACAATTGCTTCCGAAGAACTGGGGGGTAAAGGTGCCGGTGAATTACAGTAGAGGCGAAGAATTGATCACTCCAAAATACGATCAGGAATTTTTAGATGTTGAGCTGGATACAAGACTGGAGAATATCCAGGACCCAGAAGAACGTGACAGAGTTGAAAAACAATCGCAATCTTACACTAAAAGGGAGAGTATTAATGTGATTGGTCTTCGTAAAGAAAGAGTAGGCGAGAAAACCCCGATGCCTTATGATGTTGAAAATTTTGTGTTTTCATCCTCATATAATCAGGTGGATCACCGTGATTTTGAAATAGAGGAAAGTTTAGATCAAAGTGTACGGCTTGGTGGAACTTATGAGTTTAATTTTCCGGAGAAATCAGTAGAACCTTTAAAGAATATTGCGGTTCTGGATAGTAGCGATTATTTCGCGATTTTTAGGGATTTCAATATCAATTATCTTCCTTCAAATATCAATGCAAGTTCCAATATCTTCAGACAGTATAATGAGCAGAAATTTCGATCTCTGGAACTGGGGGATGATGATATTCGTATTCCTACCCTGTATCAAAGAAATTATCTTTTTGACTGGCAATATGGAGTGAATTATAATCTAACGAGATCTTTAAGCTTCTCCTTCAACGCAAGTAATAATAGGATTATAAGGAATTATATCGATGAGGAAGGCTTTGCCGATGATAGTATTGGCTTATGGGACGATTTCTTCAATATAGGAGAACCTAATTTACATTATCAAACTTTACAGGTAAACTATCAGCTGCCATTTGATAAAATTCCGGTGCTGCGTTTTGTAAAAGCGACCTATTCATATACCGGCGATTTTCAGTGGCAAAGAGGTTCTAGGATCTATCAGCAATTAGAAGGCATTCCAGATATTGGAAATAGCGTTCAGAATTCTAATACCCATCAGATCAATGCGAATTTAAATATGCAGGATCTGTACAATTATATAGGATTGGTTGAGAAGAAAGCTGAAAGTGCCGGCAAGAGTATTCAGGAAAGAAGTCGTGGGGTGCCAACTTTAGGACCGCCGGGTGCAGATGAAGAAGTAGATAAGTCCAGGTCTAAGCCACAACCAAAAGGCAATAAAGGATACAATACGCTGATAAATATTGTGACCGGTATCAAAACCTTCCAGGTTAATTATCGCAATAGTCGGGGAATTTTTCTTCCCGGATATACCGAGAGCATCGGGTTTATGGGAACTTTCAGGCCTACCGCTGGATTCACTTTCGGTTTTCAGGATGATATAAGATATATGGCTGCAGAAAGAGGCTGGTTAACCTTGTTTCAAAATTTCAATCAGCAGTATACGGCGCTAAAGAATGAACAATTAGATTATCAGGCAGGTCTTGGATTTTTGCCAGATCTAACCATAGAGCTTACGGGAAGAAAGAATTTTTCAGAGAATTATTCTGAAAACTATAAGGTAGATCCAAATACATTGGAATATCAGTCACTTACCCCGTATACGTATGGGAATTTAAATATTTCAACGATCCTGATTAAAACGGCTTTTAATAATTCTACGGAAACAAGTTCCCAGACGTTCGAAACCTTTAGGGAGAATAGAATACAGGTTGCAAGAAGACTGGCCGCAGAAAGAGGTTTGAATCCTAATGATGTTGATGAAGATGGTTTTCCTCGCGGAATAGGGAAAACCAATCAGGCTGTGATACTTCCTGCTTTTATTGCGGCTTATTCAGGAAATGATGCCGGTAACGTGAAATTGGGGGCTTTTAGAAATTTCCCTATGCCTAATTGGAATGTAAAATATACTGGTTTAATGAGACTTGACTGGTTTAGGGATAAATTCAGAAGGTTCTCTATTAATCATGGATATAGAGCTGATTATACTCTGAATCAATTCCAGACCAACCTGGATTATAATCCTGCGAATCCTAATGAAGTGAATCAGGCAGGAGACTTTAAGAATCCGATTTTATTTTCAAACCTGGTATTAACCGAACTTTTTACTCCGCTGGCCCGAATAGATTTTGAAACAAAAGGGAATATTCAAATCCTTGCTGAACTGGAAAAAGACCGCTCTCTGGCTTTCAGTTTTGATAACAACCTTTTAACGGAATATAGCGGAAATGAATATACTCTTGGATTGGGGTACCGTATTAAAGATCTAAAGATCGCGACTGCCCTTGGTGGAAGAAGAAGAGTGCTTAGCAGTGACCTTAATTTTAGAGCAGATGTTTCCTATAGAAAGAACCGTACAATCGTGCGATATCTGGATTTAGCGAACGCTCAAACGATTTCTGGTCAGGATATCTGGGCTATTAATTTTAAAGCAGATTATGCCTTTACCAGAAATCTTACGGCAAGATTTTATTACGATCACACCTTCTCTGAATACGCTGTTTCTACGGCATTCCCGCAAACTACAATCCGGTCTGGATTTACATTAATATATAATTTCGGAAATTAACGAAGGCATATTTGAAGATTTCGGCTAAAAAACTAACTTTGCGATCTTATAAAACTAAACTATGAATATTCCACAAGAATTAAAGTACACTAAAGACCACGAATGGGTTAAAATTGATGGTGACACCGTAACTATTGGAGTTACAGATTTTGCCCAGGGAGAACTTGGGGATATCGTGTATGTTGAGGTTGAAACTCTTGACGAAACTCTGGATAAAGAAGAGGTTTTTGGAACTGTTGAGGCAGTGAAGACTGTTTCAGATCTTTATATGCCGGTTTCAGGAGAGATCATTGAATTTAATGAAAGTCTTGAAGACGAGCCGGAAAAAGTAAATGAAGATCCTTATGGTGAAGGATGGATGATTAAAATTAAACTTTCAGATACTTCAGAATTGGAAGATCTATTATCTGCAGATGAATACAAGGAAGTAGTTGGTAGCTAAAATACTTTTATTTGCCGCAGTACTATATACCAGTGCCATTACTTATTTTTCTCTTATAGTAATGGACTTCAAGGTAAGTGTTGGTGGTTTTGATCCTACAGACAAAATGCTCCATGCCGGGGCATATTTGTTTTTAGCTTTCTTGTGGAAGCTATATTTTGTTTTTCAAAAAACTGATTTTAAGCGATATACAGCCATTTTATTATGGGTGGCATTCGCTTGTTTTATATTTGGTATGTTAATTGAGGTTTTACAGGGAACTCTAACCAGTTACAGAACACCCGATTGGTGGGATGTTGTGGCTAATTCTACTGGTGTAGTACTAGCTGTTTTGTTTTTTATTGTCATGGCGCCGACAGTGAAAAAGCTAAAACAGAAAGTTACCTAGTGTTAAGTTAAGTTGAAATAACGCATAAGGCAATCTCAGGTTTGTGACAGGTCGAGGCAAAAAAATCATTACATAGCCGTAGCTACGGAATTATTTTTTAACGAAGGCATGATGCAAAAAAGTGCTTTGGATTAGGCGTAGGTTTTGATTTCTTGATACTACTAAATTATAACCTTTATTAATTCAACTTTTATGAAACCTAAGAAAAATCCGAAAGCCGATCTTCGTCGGAGATGGGTCCTTTTTCTTCAAATCGGACTTATTCTCGTACTTTTTTTGACCCTTCAAGCCTTCCAATGGAAGACTTATGATCCAAAACCAGTGGAAGATCAAATCGTAAGCATTGATAATTTTGAAGAGGAACAAGTGCCTGTAACTATTGTTCCGGAGAAGACACCTCCACCTCCACCCAAGACCATAGTTGATATTATTGATGAAATTCCGAATGATTCAGATGAACCTGAAGATGCGGTAGTTCCAACAAATCTTGATTTTGAAGAATTACCGGAACCTGAAGATATAATAGATCCGGACGATCCGGACGATCCGGACGAAGATATTAAAGTCCCTTTTGATTTTATTGAAGAAGTGCCTGTTTTTCCGGGATGTGAAGGTCTGAATGATAATGATGAGCGTAAAAAATGTATGAGCTCGAAAATTAGTAACTTTGTAAATAGAGAATTTGATACGGGATTAGGGGATAAGCTTGGTCTTACTGGTACGAATGTTGTGCTTGTAATGTTTGTAGTGAACCAGGAGGGTCTTGTAGAGCAAATTCAAACGAGAGCTCCGCATCCCGAACTTGAAAAAGAAGCACGAAGAGTAATAGGAGAATTGCCAAAAATGGAACCTGGCCGTCAGAGAGGTAAACCCGTTTCTGTATCCTATACAATACCTATTCGGTTTAAAGTGCAGTAGTGATAATGAGCATTTTATAAATTTACTGTAGTTTTAATGACTTATTATTCCAGATAAATTTAGTTTTTTAGAAAAAATCTTTATTTTAGCAACCCTTAACAATATAACGCATTATGGAACCTAAGAAAAATCCAAAGGCTAATTTGAACAGAAACAGTGTTTTCTTTCTACAACTTGGTCTTATTGTAGTTCTATTTATAACATGGAGGGCGATTGAGTGGAAAACTTATGACCCTGAAAATATAGATATAGGACAGGTAAATATGGACGCCCTTGATGAAGAGGATGTGCCGATTACCGAAATGCAGAATACGCCACCACCACCTCCGCCACCACCTCCGGCACCGGAAATTATTGAAGTTGTGGAAGATGAAGAAGATGTTGAGGAAGATGAAATTGAATCTACAGAGACAAATCTTGATGAGATCGTAGAAGTAGAAGAGGTTGTAGAGGCGCCTGTAGAAGAAGAGGTAGCTGATGTTCCTTTCGCTGTAATTGAAGACGTGCCAATTTTTCCTGGTTGCGAAAACTTAGGGAATAACAATGAGCGTAAGAAATGTATGAGTGAAAAAATCTCTAAGTACGTAAACAAAGAATTTGATACAGATCTTGGATCTGAACTGGGATTAAGCGGAATTAATCGTGTAATCGTTCAGTTTAGAATTGACGAAAAAGGAAATATTGGTCAGGTGAGAGCAAGAGCTCCACACCCTAGACTTGAGCAGGAAGCGGCAAGGGTAATTAACAGTTTACCTAAGATGAAGCCAGGTAAACAACGTGGTAAGCCAGTTGGGGTTATGTACTCTCTTCCAATCGCATTTAAAGTTCAGGACTAAATTATCCTTACTATAATATATTAAATCCCGGCAATCGCCGGGATTTTTTATTTTATGTAAATTCCCTTTTGGAAAAAATGTATATTACACCCGTAAAACACTAACTATAGGTCCCCGGCGTATGAAGTATATTTTACTTCTTCCTTTTATTATTTTAAGCTTTCAACTCACGGCTCAGGATGTTAATCTTTCTTCTGAAGTTTACCCTGAATTTAAAGAATGTGAGAATACAGATTATTCCAACCAGGCACAATGCTTTAATCAAACGCTTGTTAATTATATAGTTTCTAATTTTGAAGAACCTGAAGTTGTTCAGGCAGAATCGTATAAAGGTCAGCTTACCATTATTTTTGAGGTTGATGAGTCCGGTGAATTTCAATTGATCTATCTGGATGCCGCTTACGATGAATTAAAGGCTGAAATTCAGCGTGTTTTCAAATCCCTTCCAGAAATAAAACCGGCAACGTATAACGGGCGTGCGATTCATATGCAATTTAAAATGCCACTTAGAATTCCGCTTCAGAAGAATGTTGTGGTTGAGCCCGTAAAAGAAGAGGATGAGATTGAATTGAGAGAAGAAAAGGAATTGGTCGCCATCACTCAATCGGAAACCAATGCGCTATCGGAATACGAAAAAATAAAGTCAGATAAGTTTACGAGTCCACGTTATACTAGTCAGATTAATATTCCACTCTCTCATGAGTTTTATAGCAGATTTGATGCTGAATTTAATGAGATTGGTACAAATACGCATTCGGCTTCAAAACCTTTAATGTTTAGTGAAGTAAATCCCTATTACGATTTTAAAGAGAATCGTGATGAGATGTTACAGGACAGAAAAACTTTTGCTGGGAGAAAATTATGGAATGAACATCTTGTTAGATTTCAAACTGAAAAATACTGGTTTACAATAGATCCCGGTTTCGACCTTCAAATAGGAAAAGACTTTGAACAAACTGAACATGATTTCACCTATAATAATGGACGGGAATTTATAATTCAGGGAGGCTTGGGAGAGAAATTTAATTTTTACTCTGTGATTTACGAGAGCCAGGGAAGGTATGCTCAATATTATAATAATTTTGCGGAATCTATTCGACCCGCTGGAGGAGACCCGGCGATTATTCCTGGTAGAGGGATCGCCAAAACATTTATGGATGACGGGTATGATTATCCGGTTGCCGAAGGTTATTTATCCTATACGCCTTCAGAATTTATAAATATCCAGTTTGGGCATGGTAATAATTTTATTGGTGATGGGTACAGGTCTTTGTTGTTGAGTGATAATCCTTCGCCGTATCCGTATTTAAAACTGAACACTAAATTCTGGAAGATAAAATATACCAATACCTGGATGTCGCTAAGAGATGTCAGGCCCGCAGTAACCAATAGTGGCTCATTCAGAACTAAATATATCGCGAACCATTACCTGAGTTTAAATATTAGTAAGCGATTAAATTTGGGGTTCTTTGAATCTGTAATGTGGGAGAATGATAATGATCGTGGCTTTGATCTTAATTATCTGAATCCGGTAATTTTTTATCGTGCTATCGAGTTTGCTACCGGGGCCGATGGGGGTAATGCTATAATTGGGCTTACGGGGAAATATAAAATTTCCAATCAAATGTACGCTTATGGACAATGGTTGATTGATGAATTTTCTTCAAGTGATGTTTTTGGTGGTGAGGGTAGCTGGAAGAATAAGCTTGGCTTCCAGGCCGGATTGAAATATTTTAATGCCTTCAATGTAGATAATCTTTATTTACAGGCCGAGTATAATCAGGTAAGACCATATACGTATTCACATAATTCTATCACCTTAAATTACGCTCATAACAATCAGTCTATGGCGCATCTCTGGGGAGCTAATTTCAGGGAGATTATAGGGATTGCCAGGTATAAAAGAGATCGCTGGTATGGGGCTGCTAAATTTATCTATGGCGAGCGTGGTTTCGATTTTTCAAAGACGGGAGATTATTACGGTCAGGATATTTATAGAAATGAAGAAGATCGGCCGTTTGATACAGGAGTTGAGATAGGCCAGGGAAATACAACGAATTCTTTTTATTCTGAATTGGAAGCTGGTTATATCGTAAACCCAACAACTAATTTGAAGTTGTTCGCTAGTTTTATATATCGTGATTTTAATCCGCAATTTAATACTTCAACAAATTTTGAAAATTCTACCACCTGGATCAATTTTGGATTAAGAACTGATATTTTTAACTGGTACTTTGATTATTAGGGATTTTCATTACTGAAAATTAACACATTGCCTTCCTTGCTAAAACCTAATTAAGAAGTATCTTTGCGCCAGTTAAAAAAAAGCTTTTTTGAGCAATACTCGCGTACATAATCCCAGCGCTTCTATCCTATCAGATTTTAAGGAAATAACCAAGATGAGATTGGCTATAAGTGTAGTCTTTTCTTCGGTTGCCGGGTATTTTCTAGGTGCAGATACTATAGATTTTGTAACGGTTACATTACTGGCTATTGGGGGTTACCTTATGGTGGGCGCTTCTAATGCCTACAACCAGATCATTGAGCGAAACCTCGATGCATTGATGGATCGTACCAAAAACAGACCTTTACCTGCGGGAAGAATGTCTGTGCCAGTTGCATTTACCATTGCAAGTGCTTTTACAGTTTTGGGATTAGTGGTTCTTTATGTGATCAACCCTAAAACTGCCATGTTTGGCGCGATAAGTATTTTTTTATATGTAAGTATTTATACGCCGCTAAAAACTAAAACACCTTTATCGGTTTTTGTGGGGGCATTTCCCGGAGCAATTCCATTTATGTTAGGTTGGGTTGCTGCTAGTGGTAGTTTTAGTATAGAACCGGGAACCTTATTTATGATTCAGTTTTTCTGGCAATTCCCGCATTTCTGGGCTATTGGCTGGTGGCTGTTCGATGATTATAAAAAGGGTGGATTTTTTATGTTGCCTACCGGAAAGCGTGATCGTGGCACAGCGATCCAAATTATTCTTTATACCTGCTGGACGATATTGGTTTCGCTTATTCCAGTTTTTGGGGTTACAGGGAAGCTTATGTTAACACCAGTTTCAGGGATTATAATATTTCTTCTGGGTCTTGGAATGCTTTATTACGCTATAAGATTATTTAAAGAGAAAACAGCAGAAGCTGCTAAAAAATTAATGTTTGCAAGTGTTTCTTATATCACACTATTGCAAATAGTTTATGTACTGGATAAATTTATTAGAGAATGGATTTAACTCAAGGATCTAACGAGAAGAAACATGGCCGGGCAAAAAAAATGATGCTTTGGTTCGGTATTATTAGTATGTTAATGACCTTTGCGGGTCTTACCAGTGCCTACGTGGTTAGTAAAAACAGACCAGATTGGCTTACCGATTTTGAATTGCCAATTTCATTCTTATGGAGTACCCTGGTGATTATAGCTAGTAGTTTTACTTTGATGCTAAGTAAGAAAATGATCAAATCTGGAAGCAGGCGTAATGCCAGTGCTTTCTTGATAGGAACACTCATACTTGCTATACTTTTTGTGGTATTTCAATTTCATAGTTTTTCAGAGATCATTAGCGAAGGGTATTATTTTACAGGAAGTGAGAGTTCTATAACCACCTCCTTTATCTATGTGCTTGTTTTAACGCATCTTGCCCATCTCGCAATAGGAATAATAGTGCTTTTGGTGTTAATTTATAACCATTTTAAACAACGTTATAATGCGGGACAAATGCTTGGATTTGAGCTTGGTGCAACTTTTTGGCATTTTGTTGACCTATTGTGGCTTTACTTGATTTTCTTTTTATATTTCTTTAAATAATAAAATTGCGTATTTTTGCGCATCCTTTAACATTAAACTACTTCTATGGACGCGACTGTCGTTAGAACAGGCACAGAAGGTAAAACCTGGGGTGGTGGTAATGAACCACTAAAATCAAGTTACGGAAAAATGATGATGTGGTTTTTCATCCTTTCCGATGCTTTAACATTCTCAGGATTCCTTGCCGCTTACGGTTTCTCAAGATTTAAATTCATCGATTCATGGCCAATCGCCGATGAGGTGTTTACTCACTTTCCATTTTTACATGGCGTAGATGCTCCTATGTATTATGTGGCATTGATGACATTTATCCTTATTTTCTCCTCTGTGACTATGGTGCTTGCGGTAGACGCAGGCCATCACATGAAGAAAGGAAAGGTTACCATCTATATGTTCCTTACCATTATTGGGGGTGTTATTTTCGTAGGTTCTCAGGCATGGGAGTGGAAAAACTTCATAAGCGGTGAGTACGGAGCCGTAACTACTAAAGGAGGTAATGTTCTACAGTTTATTAACGGTGAAGGAGAGCGGGTAGGACTTTCAGAAATCGCGGTGCCAATTGTTGGAGATAGAGTGGCCCATGATGGTAGTAATGGGATTTGGTTTGATTCGGGAGAGGATCTTCCTTCGTATAGTTTAGCTGAAGTAAAAGCCGGATTCATTCAAAATGAAGACCTTCTTATTAGAACTCAAATACTTACTGAAGATGGAGAGAAAACTATTCTTTCCAGAGATGAGTCTTTAATGAAACTTAATAACGATGCAGTAGGAACTGTGGAAGGAGCAAACCTTGTTCAGAATGAATACGGGGTGCCCTTATTTGCAGATTTCTTCTTCTTTATAACCGGTTTTCACGGCTTTCACGTATTGTCTGGGGTGATCATAAATATCATCATATTCTTTAATGTGATCATTGGAACTTATGAGAGGCGAGGAAGCTATGAAATGGTGGAAAAAGTTGGACTTTACTGGCACTTTGTAGACCTTGTATGGGTATTTGTATTTACATTCTTTTACCTGGTTTAATTCTGAAATAAATAATTATGGCTCACGATACTACACAACATCACGGATCGGCAACCAAAAGGATTTGGATCGTTTTTGCAATTCTTTCAGTAGTAACTATTGTAGAGGTTATTCTGGGGATTATAAAACCAGAATTCTTAACCGATACGTATTTTCTTGGAATGAGATTGCTTAACTGGATCTTCATCATTCTTACAATTTATAAAGCATACTATATTGCATGGGCTTTCATGCACCTGGAACATGAAACTAAAGGACTGCGTAGAGCAATAGTCTGGACGGGATTATTTCTTGTTGCCTATTTAATCTTTATTCTTCTTACGGAAGGCGGTTATATCTACGATGTTTATAAGAGCGGGCACGTAGCCTGGGATTTCTAACAAAAGTTAAAAGTATTTGAAAAGGCGGTTTTATGAAACCGTCTTTTTATTTTTGTAGCCCCATGTAAAATGGTGTTTTCTTGTATGAAATAAGCTGTTTTGAATCCTGATAAAGATCATGAAATTCGATAGTAAATTCATACGGTCAAAAAAAATAGCATAGACAGATGAAAAAGTTTCTGGTACTCGGGATCTTATTTGCCCTTCCAATTACCGCATACTTGTTTTTTGCTTCCGGAAAGAACAATTTCGCCAAACTCCCCGTATTAACCGAAAATGTTCAGGATGTTTCTGGTTTTGATACTAATTCAAATGATAGTATCACCTTCAAAGATCATATTAGCGTAGTTGCATTTTTTGGTTCCGATCTTGAAAATATTAAGGGCAATACCTTCAATTTAGACAAGAAAATTCTCGAAAAATATTACGATTTTGATGATTTTCAGTTTGTTCTTATCCTTCCTAAGAACGCCAGGCAGGAAACCACGGAGTATGTAGAGAGTTTCAAAAAGATCACCGAATCTTCTAAATGGCAAATAACGTACGCACAGCCCGAAAGAATCCTCGAGGTATTCGAGAGTTTCAAGACACCACATCACTTAGATGATAACAGTTATTCGCCGTATGTTTTTATAGTAGATAAAGAGTCTGATCTAAGAGGTCGTGATGATGAGGATGAAGGAAAAATTTATGGATATGATTCAAGAGACGTTGCTGAATTGAATAATAAGATGAATGATGATGTAAAGGTGATATTGGCAGAATATCGTCTTGCCTTGAAAAAGAATAACCCTGAAACACCTAATTAAAATGAAAAATTACTCATACGTAGGAATTTCGCTTGTTATGCTCGTTTTCGGAATAATATTTATCCCGAAAATCATAGACCGCATAAAAGATGACGAGGTTGTTTCATCAGATAGGTTAAATCAGCAAAGAACAACGTCTAAGAAGGATACTGGCGACGCTTTGTCTTATATCGTAATAGATGGTGAAAAGAAGAAGGCTCCACAATTTGAATTTATCAACCAGGAAGGTGAGACCATTTCAAATGAAGATTATAAAGGAAAAGTATATTTAGTAGAATTTTTCTTCACTACCTGTCCTACGATTTGTCCTATAATGAATAAGAACCTGGTAGAGATTCAGAATGAATTTGAAAACAATAATGATTTTGGGATTGCTTCCTTCAGTATAGATCCGGGTCATGATACTCCAGAGGTGCTGGCAGAATATGCCGCAAATTATGGCATTGATCATCCAAACTGGAATCTAATGACCGGGAATAGGGATGGTATTTATAAACTGGCGAATAAAGGTTTTGGTCTTTACGCTGGAGAAGATGCACAGGCTGCAGGAGGTTTTGCTCACCAGGGAATGTTTGCTTTGGTAGACCAGCAAGGATATATTAGATCAAGAAAAGATCAATTCGGGAATCCGGTGATCTATTACAGAGGTTCAGTAGAGCGAAATAAATCTGTGGTGGAGGGCGAAGAAGAACCTCAAATAGATATTTTAATTGAAGATATAAAGAAATTGCTGTGAAAACAACCTTGAAAGAATCTGATAAAGTAGCAGTTCCTGTGATAATTGCATTATCTATAGCAGTTCCAGTGATCGTTCTGGTTTTAATGTTATTACCGGAACGTTATAACATTTTTGGTGCAGATGCTATTACTTTTCCATTGTTTCATGGTTTGCTCAATTTTCTAACTGCTATTTTACTTATTATTGGCTTCTTTTTTATGAAAGCTGAAAAGTATATTCAGCATAGAAATACCATGATCGCCGCATTTGGACTTTCTGTGATATTCTTGCTGAGTTATGTACTTTCAAAGATCAGCAATGAACCGGTGCCTTATGGCGGAGAAGGAGTGTTAAGATATGTGTATTTCTTTATATTAATCACCCATATTGTATTATCTGGAATCATTGTTCCACTTGTGTTGTTTACCATGTACAGAGGCTTAAGTGGCCAGTACGATAAGCATGCTAAAATAGCCAGATGGACCTTCCCAATATGGTTGTATGTTGCGATTACCGGCGTATTGGTTTTCTTATTTATGATGCCCTATTATTAAATTTGAAGCTAATTGATTAATTTTGAATAGTTTCAGATAAATGATATTGACGATGAAGAATTTAAAATTAACTGGCTTATTCTTTTTGACACTTCTCTTGCTGCCAGAATTTGCCGAAGCTCAATGCTCAATGTGTAGAGCTGTTCTAGAAAGTGAGGCAAATCAAAGTACTGCCAAGGGTATTAATGATGGCATTCTTTATCTTATGATTTTCCCGTATTTATTAGTTGGAGGGGTGGGCTACTTCATTTATAGATCAAAAAAGAATAAAAATAAAACAGCTTCAAAAACTTAGTTTTAAGCTGAAGTTGAATCGGTATTTAAAGAGTTTTTGATTTAATTCTGTAACATTTTATTTTTTTGATAGTCTTATTAAGTAGGAAGTCATTTCCTGCTTAATAACCATCAATCATGATCGAAATTTCGAATCTCCACAAATCCTATAAAATGGGTGCTAATTCTCTCCATGTTCTCAAGGGAATTAATCTCGACATCAAAGAAGGTGAGTTGGTATCTATAATGGGTTCTTCCGGTTCTGGGAAGTCTACACTCCTGAATATTCTGGGAATGTTAGATGAGGCAGATGAAGGATCTTACATGCTTGATGGAGTTCCTATTAAGAACTTAAATGAAAAAAAAGCCGCACAGTACCGAAATAAATTCCTTGGTTTTATATTTCAATCATTTAATCTTATTTCCTATAAAACTGCATTAGATAATGTTGCTCTTCCCTTGTATTACCAGGGGTTTCCTCGTAATGAAAGAATGGACAGGGCCAACAGCTATCTTGAAAAAGTAGGACTGGCAGACTGGGCAGGTCATTTGCCAAATGAACTTTCAGGAGGACAAAAACAAAGAGTAGCTATAGCCAGGGCTTTGGCGAGCGATCCTAAAGTATTGCTGGCAGATGAGCCTACCGGAGCACTTGATACCAAGACCTCTTATGAGGTAATGGATTTAATTCAGAAGATCAATGATGACGGCCGTACTATTCTGGTTGTTACCCATGAACATGACATCGCCCAAATGACAAAGAGAATTGTCAATTTGAAAGACGGAGTTATTATAGAAGATACCGTGGTTTCACAGATAAGAGCGATGGAAAATGTTTGATCTTGAACGTTGGGAAGAGATATTTGAGACCATAAGGAAGAATAAGCTTAGAACCTTTCTTACGGGACTTTCTGTAGCATCCGGAATTTTTATTCTGGTGATCCTTCTCGGGATAGGTGAGGGAATGAAAAATGGTATCTCACGTGAGTTTGAGCAGGATGCATCAAATCTTATTTTTGTTTGGACCAATATAACTACTAAAGAATATAAGGGGCTTAATCCTGGTAGAAGGATCCAGATGAAGCAGGAAGATTACCTAACCACGGTAGCAAAGAATAAAGATAAGCTTGAATATAATTCTTCTATTTATAGAATCTGGAATGGAATTGTAAACTATAAAAAAGAGTCTGGAAGCTACCGGGTAGAAGGGGTTTATCCAGATTATCAGTTCCTGGAAAATAGTAGTTTAAGTGCAGGAAGATTTATAAATAAGACAGATGATGATAACTACGAAAAAGTGGCGGTCATCGGTCAAAAAGTTAAAAACGATTTATTTAAGGATATTGACGCTCTCGGTGAATATGTAGATATTTCGGGGATTAAATTCAAAGTGGTGGGTGTTTTTACAGATCCTGCCGGAGAAAGGGAAGAGTCTCGGGTTTATCTTCCTATGTCTTCCGCTCAAAAAGTATTTAACGCGCAGAACCATGTGAGCAACCTCGCATTTTCATTAAAACCTGCGGAAAGTTTTGAACAGGCAGTAGCTGAATCTACACAGTTCTCTAAAGAACTATCAGATTTTTTAAAAGAACAGCATACGGTGGCGCCAGATGACGATAGAGCTATTCGTGTAAACAACACATTAGAAAATGCCAAAAGGTTCTATACTCTAATGAACATGATTAAATATTTCTTCTGGGGAGTTGGTATCTGTACTATTATTGCCGGAGTTGTTGGGGTAAGTAATATCATGCTAATTATAGTAAAGGAACGAACTAAGGAGATCGGGATTCGAAAAGCGCTTGGTGCCGAGCCACTTTCAATAATCGGGATGATTCTTCACGAATCTATATTTGTAACTGCAATTGCTGGTTTCTTTGGCTTGATCTTTAGTTTGGCGTTGCTTGAATTTGTAGGTCCTCTCATAGAAACTCAGTATATCTATAATCCAACGGTAAATTTTCAGGTCGCCATAACTACGGTTTTCATTCTGATAATCGCTGGGGCACTTGCAGGATTTTTTCCTGCCTGGCGAGCGGCCAGGATTAAACCAATTGTTGCATTAAGAGACGAATAGTATGTTTAGTAGAGACCGTTGGGACGAAATAATAGAAGCACTTACCGCAAATTGGTTTAGAACCCTGTTAACTGCATTTGGGGTGCTTTGGGGGATCTTTATACTTGTAATTCTTCTCGCTGCTGGAAAAGGACTGGAAAATGGAGTGAAACAAGGTTTTGGGGGGATTGCAACCAATTCCATGTTCATGTGGACACAACCTGTTTCAAAACCCTACAAGGGACTTCCTAAAGGCAGGAGATTTAATTATCGTATAGATGATGTAGAAGCTTTGCGTCAAACCATACCCGAATTAAGATTTATCTCCCCACGTAATCAATTAGGAGGTTTTGGAGGAAATAACAATGTCGTTCGAGGTTTAAATACCGGAGCGTTCAATGTGTACGGTGACTATCCTGAAATTATTCAGCAGGAACCTATGGATATTACTTCAGGTAGATTCCTTAATCATTCAGATCTTCAGCAAAAAAGAAAAGTGGCGGTGATTGGCGATGGCGTACGAAATGCTCTTTACGAAAGAAATGAAGAAGTTATCGGGTCTTATATTAAAATAAGCGGGGTTAATTTTATGGTAATTGGTACCTATAAAAAGAAGGGTAATGGCGGAGGGAATTCTGAGGAAGCTCAAAAGGAGATCTTCGTGCCTTTTACCTCTTTCTCCCAGGCGTTTAACATGGGAGACCGGGTAGGCTGGATGGCCATTACGGCTAAAGATGCTTATTCCATCACCAATTTGAAGTCTGAAATTTTTGAGCTCATAAAATCCAGACATACCATTCATCCTGATGATGATCGTGCGATAGGGAATTTTGATCTCTATGAAGAATTTAGCAAAGTAAACGGACTTTTTATCGCGTTAAAAGCGGTGGCCTATTTTGTGGGGGTTCTGGTGTTACTTTCAGGGATTATAGGCATTAGTAATATTATGCTTATTGTGGTGAAAGAACGAACCAATGAAATTGGGGTACGAAGAGCTCTTGGCGCAACACCCTGGATGATACGGGGTCAGATTTTGATGGAATCGGTCTTTCTTACCATCGTTTCTGGAATGGCCGGGATCATACTGGCAACAGGAATCATCTGGCTGGTAAATTTACAACTCGATGGAACAGATACCTCAGAAACCATGTTTGCCAACCCATCTGTAAACCTGGGAGTGGTCATGGTAGCTCTAAGTATATTGATAATTTCAGGATTACTTGCAGGAATGATCCCTGCACAGCATGCTATCAAAATTAAACCGGTAGATGCCTTAAGAACAGAATAAATAAAAGTTTTAATACAATCAAAAAATGAAAAAAGCAGTAACCATCGGAATTCTTGTATTTATTGCAGTGACCTTTGTAGGAGCTCTGTACTATCTATATCAGAAGAATCAGGAGGATCCAACGGTGTATGAAACCGAATCTCCCAGTGAACAGACTATTGTTAAGAAAACAGTAGCTACCGGTAAGATCGTTCCAAAAGAGGAAGTTCTTATTAAACCAAATATTTCAGGAATTATCGATGAGATCTATATTGAAGCCGGTGATCGTGTTAAAGCCGGTGACCTTATAGCCAAGATAAGGGTTATTCCTAACGTTTCATCACTTCAAAGCGCTAAGGATAATGTTGCGACTGCTAAGATCAATCTTGATAATCAAAAAAAGAGTTTTCAACGCCAGAAAGAATTATTTGATAAGGGAGTTATTTCAGCAAATGACTTTGATTCTGCTGAAGTAACTTTTAAAAGAGCCGAGCAAAACTACAGATCTGCCCAGCAGAATTATGAAATTGTACGCACAGGTACTACCAGCGGACTTGGTAGCGCTGCAAATACTCTTATTCGGTCAACCGTAGAAGGAATGGTGCTTGATGTTCCCGTAAAGACAGGTAACCAAGTGATTGAAAGTAACAATTTTAACGATGGTACCACCATTGCTACGCTTGCCGATGTGAATGAAATGATCTTTGAAGGAAAAGTTGATGAAAGTGAAGTGGGTAAAATTAAAGAAAATCTTCCTTTAGAGGTGACCGTGGGTGCTATTGAAAATAAGTCTTTTGATGCTGTTTTAGATTATATAGCTCCAAAAGGAGTAGAAGAGAATGGAGCGATTCAATTTGAAATCAAGGGAACGCTTAATAAATCTGATACCACCTTCATCCGGGCCGGTCTTAGTGCAAATGCTTCGATCATTCTGGCTAAAGCTGAAAATGTTCTTGCGATTAAGGAAGCTTTGGTTCAGTTTGATGATGAAACCGAACAGCCTTATGTTGAAGTAGAAACCGGAGACCAGGAATTCAATAGAAAAGATATTGAACTTGGGATTAGCGACGGAATTAATGTAGAAGTGAAGAGTGGCGTTGAAAAGAACGATAAGATTAAAGTTTGGAACCAGATAAAACCGGCGATGGATATCGCTCAAAACTAGAAATATTATTCCTTGTGTAACAACCTACACATTTTATAGACATATCTTACAGAATAACCATTATGAAGAATTTTAGCTTAATAGCCATTCTATTACTTTTTTGTAGCCAGCTGAGTGCTCAGCAAAAAGAATGGACTCTTGAAGAATGCGTGAATTACGCCTTAGAGAACAACATTCAGGTAAAACAAACAGAGCTGGATGTAGAACTTTCAGAAATAGAAAAACGGGATGCATTAGGGAATTTTATTCCAAGTATTAATGCACAGGCTTCTAATGCGTGGAATACGGGTTTGACCCAAAACGTTACTACGGGAATTCTTCAAAATCAAACGGTACGTAACTTTTCTGCGGGAGTAAGTGCAGGAATTACTGTTTTTGATGGTCTAAGAAACTTTAAACAGCTTCAAAGAGCTCGTATTTCCAGGTTATCCAGTGAATATTCTTTGGATAAAATGAAAGATGATATTGCTCTTTTTGTAGCCGATTCATACTTACAGGTGCTCTTTAATAAACAAAATTTGGAAGTACTACGTGCACAAAACCAGATTACTCAGGAGCAGTTGGGAAGGACTCAGGATCTTGTAGATGCGGGGGTTTTGCCGCAAGGCGACCTTCTTGAAATTCAGGCTACAATGGCCGATGAGAAGCAAAGAATGATCATTGCTCAAAATCAAATTCAAATCTCCTTAATTAGTCTTGCACAAACCTTAGGGATTCAGGATTATCAAAATTTTGACATTGTAGAGAGAGATTATAATATTTTAGGAAATGAAATTCTGGATAATACGGTTTATGAGGTTATTGAAAGAGCGAAAGAGGAACGTTCAGAGATCATAATAGCGGAAACTAATAAAGAATTGGCAGAAATGGATGTAGAGCTTGCTAAAGGAGCATATCTGCCAACATTAGGAGCATTCTTTAATTACAACACAAGAGAGACCGGCCAGGGAAGAATTACAGGAGCGGTTTTAGATCCAGATGAACCTTCAAGACAAATTGGAGTTGTTCAGGGAACTGAAGAAATAGTGGTCGCACCAAATACAATTCCAACACTTGGAAGTCCGTTGCCTTTTATTGATCAATTGTACAGGAATGATGGGATTAGTTATGGATTTCAATTAAGTGTGCCTATTTTAAATGGTTTCGCTACCAGGAATCAGGTAAGAAGAAATCAAATAAATGTAAAGCGTGCCGAATATCAATTAGAACAGGCAGAACTTGATCTTGAGGCCAATGTTTACCAGGCTTATACAGATGCGAATGGTGCATTTGAAGCTTATGAAGCGGCAGTAGTTGCTGCCAATGCTCAGGAGAAAGCTTTTGAATATGCTACAGATCGTTATGATGTTGGTCTTACTAATGCTTTCGATTTTAGTCAGGCGAAAATTCGATATGAGAATACCCAAAGAGAAGCTTTAAGGGCTAAATACGATTATATTTTTAAATTGAAGGTTGTAGAACTTTATTTTGGAATTCCGGTAAGGGATTTAAAATTTTAATAAAATGAGTAAAAAGAAAATTTTCATCATTCTTGGCGTTGTAGTGGCTTTGATTGTTTTATTGCTAATTGGTAAAAAAGCCGGATGGTTTGGAAACTCTGCCAATATTAAACAGGTAGAAATCACAGAGATCGAACCTATTGATATTACAGAAACCGTTTCTGCAACTGGAAAAATTCAGCCTGAAATCGAAGTGAAGCTTTCTTCGGAAGTTTCCGGAGAAATTATTGAACTGCCAATAGTAGAAGGGCAGGCGGTGAAGAAGGGCGATCTTTTAGTAAGAGTAAATCCGGATATTTATCAGTCTAGCGTTCAAAGGGCACAGGCGAGCTATCAAAACTCTAAGGCCAATTATTCTCAAACTCAGGCAAATCTTAGACAGGCAGAGGCCGATTATCAGAGAAATAAAACCTTATTCGAAAAAGGAGTGATTTCAAAGGCTGAATGGGATGGGATTGTTTCTAATTACGAGATGGCCGAAGCTAATAAGGAATCCTCTTATTATAGCATGCAAAGTAGTGCTGCCACGGTAACCGAAGCACAGGATAATCTGGGACGTACCAATATATATGCTCCTATGAGTGGTACCATTTCTAAGCTGGATGCAGAACTTGGAGAGAGAGTGGTTGGAACCCAGCAAATGGCGGGAACCGAAATTCTTCGTGTGGCCAATCTGGATAATATGGAAGTGGAAGTGGATGTAAATGAAAATGATATTGTAAAGGTTTCTGTGAACGATTCAACACTCGTTGAGGTTGATGCTTATCTTGGAAAAGAATTTAAGGGCGTTGTGACTGAAATTTCAAACACCGCAGATAACGAATTAACTACAGATCAGGTTACTAATTTTAAGGTGAAAGTTAGAATTCTTAAAGAATCTTATGTAGATCTTATGGAAGGTAAATCTGAAAACTATTCTCCTTTTAGACCAGGGATGACGGCAACAGTAGATATTATTACAAACAAAAGAATGGATGTAATTGGAATCCCGATAAGTGCAATCGTTATAAAAAGTGATACTACTGCAACTAAAAAATCTTATGGCACAAAACCTTCCGGAGAAGAAGATGAAAAATTTGAATGTGTATTTGTGAAAGACGGTGGAAAAGCTAAACTTCGCGTGGTAAATACAGGTGTTCAGGATGATTCTCATATTGAGATCACCAGTGGGCTTAAGAAAGGTGATATCGTTGTTACAGGACCATATAGTACAGTAACAAAAAGCCTGAATTCTGGTGATGATATTGAAGTGAAGAAAGAAGAAAAAGAGGAAGAAACCGAATAAAATCGCAAATTTTGGCAATTATTCTATGTCTTGAGACCGCTACTACCAACTGCTCTGTTGGGATCGCTAAGGATGGAAAATTACTTTCATTAAAAGAAGATAACAGTAAGAATTATTCTCATGCTGAAAAACTTCATGTCTTTATAGAAAACATTTTAAAGGAAACAGGTCTTAAAGTAGACGATCTTGATGCGATAGCCGTAAGCAAAGGACCTGGTTCTTATACCGGTTTACGAATAGGGGTTTCTGCTGCTAAAGGGCTTTGTTTCTCTCTTGATATTCCTCTTATTTCAGTTCCTACTTTAGATCTTCTCGCCTATAAATTAAAAGACAGGGACGGCATTTTTGTTTCTATGCTTGACGCCAGAAGAATGGAGGTTTATTCGGCAGTTTATGATGCTGAAATAAAGCAGATAAGAGATACTGAAGCACAAATCCTTGATGAGAATTCTTTTTCTGAATATTTAGAAAAATCTGAAGTTCATTTTATAGGGAATGGCGTCACGAAATTTGAAGAAATCTGCAAACATTCAAATGCTGTTTTTCATAAATTGAAGTATCCATCAGCATCGGAAATGGCAGAAATGGCAGAATATAAGTATCAAAAAAGCGACACCGAAGATGTCGCTTATTTTGAACCTTATTATTTAAAAGACTTTATTGCCGGTTAAAGAAAAGTTTTATCTTATTCAGATTTTTTCTCTCTAACAGTACCTTTCATCTTGGTTTGATCGTAAAGATAAACATCTCTTTGAGGATAAGGAATGGTCATTCCGGCCTCTTCAAGTCTAATTTTACCTTCCTCAATCATATACCAGTGAAGATCCCAGAATACCGGTAATTCAGCAAAATATCTAACAGAAAAGTTTACTGAATTGTCCCCAAGGGAATGAACAATAATTTGCGGCGCAGGATCTTTTAGAACGTTCTCCTGTTCCATGACCATATTGGTAAGAACTTCCTTTGCTTTCTTAATATCATCGTCATAAGAGATTCCGAAAGTAAGACTCTCTTTTCTGGTTTTATTGAAACTGTAATTGGTAATATTATCGTTACTTAATTCACCATTAGGTATCACTACACGCTGGTTTCCAAAAGTATCTAATTTGGTATAGAATAATGAAATCTCCACAACACTACCAGAAACCCCTTGAGCTTCTATCCAGTCGCCAACTCTAAAAGGTTTTAGAACGATAATTAAAACTCCTCCTGCAAGATTTGCCAGAGAGCCCTGCAAAGCAAGACCAATCGCTAAACCTGCGGCACCAATTGCAGCAACCAGTGATGCGCTTTCAACTCCTAATTGTGTAATGAAAAGAACAAATAAGATGATTTTTAATCCCCAGCTCGCAGCATTAACCGTGAATTTTTCAAGTGTAGGATCATAATCTTTCTTTTCGAATAATTTTTTCAGGTACTTTACGATTAATTTAATAACCCAAAGTCCAATGATAAGCAAGGCAATTGCTCCAAGTAGAGTAGGAAGATAATCAATAAGTTTGCTTCCATACTCTTTGGCGATATCGCCCCAGCTATTCAGTCTTTCCATAGTTTTTAGTTATTTTTATTTAAGCCCTAATTGTAAAAAAATAGAGTTTAAATCTTCTTTAAATTTTGTTAAACTTGTGATATGTGCTGCAGAGCTTCATCTTTTGAAGCTGCAGGAAGTTGGCAAGAACCTTCCGTGCAAATATAGATAAGATTTTTGCCGTTTACTAAACGATCTTTAAGCAGACTCATATTAGATTTAGAATCGGTTGCCGCAAGCACTGTATTTGGAAGATAATCTTCCTGAAAAGTCTCGGCTAAATTTTTGTAATTTTCTCCGGTAATAGCAATTTCATAAAAGGGATTTGTGAAATTTAGCATTAGATCCAGCCAATTTGAATATGATTGAGGATACTCCGGAATCTTATCCATGACTATTTGCAACATCTTTTCTGCTTTTCCAACATATTTCATATCGCCTGTTAATTTACCAAAGCGAAAAATATTTTTAGCCATTTCTGAATTGGAGGCAGGAATCACGTTGTCACTAATTTCGATCGTTTTAGTTACCAATTCCCGATCTTTATCTGATGTGAAAAAATAGAGTCCCGATACTGAGTCTGTAAAATCTTTATCAGTGACATCTATTAAATTTCGGGCACGACCCAGATATTCTTGTTCAAAGGTACATTCGTAAAGATCTAAAAATGCTGAAATACTAAAAGCGTAATCTTCAAGATACCCGTTTATAGTGCTTTTTCCATTTTTGTAGGAATGATATAATCTACCATTTTCTTGTAATTGATTCTCTAAGATGAAAGCAGCATTTTTTTCAGCGGCTTCTAAATATTCACCATTTCTGAAAGCTTTGTATGCTTCGGTATAACCGCTTATCATCAAGGCATTCCAGGAAGTGAGCGATTTATCATCCAGTCCGGGTTTTTCTCTTTTAGATTTTGCCTTTTTTAATTTTAAATTACATTGGGCTATTCGCTGCTGAAGATCTTCCCTGGGAATATCCAGATCTTGAGATAGTTGATCCAGAGATTTTGTTCTGATTAATACATAATTATCAGCTTCCCATTTTCCATAATTATTTATATTATAGTATTCTGAAAATATCTCAAATTCATTTCCTAGAATAGATTTCAAATTTTCTTTAGTCCAAACATAATAAGCACCCTCTTCTTTTTTACCATTTTCGTTAGCACTGTCGGCATCTAAAGCTGAATAAAAAGCCCCGGATTCATCAGTCATTTCCGCCGAAATAAACTGCAAAGTCTGCTTAACAACCTCCTTGTACCAATTATTCTTCGTGATCTTATAGGTCTTGGAGTATAGCTGAACTAATTGCGCATTATCATAAAGCATCTTTTCAAAATGCGGGACATGCCATTTCTCGTCTACCGAATACCTGGAAAAACCTCCTTCAATAGGATCAAAAACCCCTCCCCAGGAGATCCTGTTCAACGTAAGTAAGCAATGAGATTTTAATTCTTTATCAGAATTTTGAAAAGCATATCTTAATAAAAACTCATAGTTATTGGGCATCATAAATTTTGGAGATCTTTGATAACCTCCATTTTTAGGATCGAAAGAGCGTTTCCATTTTTCGATAATAGGAATAAAGAAGTCTTTATGAGGTTTATTTTGTTCTTTTACAGGCTCAATAATTTGAATTTGCTTTAATCCTTGTTCCAGTTTTTCAGCATATTCCAGTAGTTTCTCAGGTTGAGAGTTAAACAAATGGGATATCTGCTGCAAGGCTTCCATCCATTGCTCTTTTCTAAAATAGGTTCCACCCCAAACCGGTCTACCATCGGGTAGTGCAACAATATTCATGGGCCATCCGCCCATACCCGTCATAATTTGTACGGCATTCATATAAACCTGATCTACGTCTGGTCTTTCTTCTCGATCTACTTTTATACAGATATAATTAACATTCATTAATTCTGCTACCGCTTCATCCTCAAAACTTTCATGTTCCATTACGTGGCACCAATGGCACGCCGAATAACCAACACTAATTAGTAGTAATTTATTTTCTTTCTGCGCCTGGTCCAGATTTTCATCATTCCAGGGCTTCCAGTCAACAGGGTTGTGAGCATGCTGTAATAGATACGGGCTACTTTCATGAATTAAATCGTTTGTATGTTTTTCTTGATTATTATCCATTAGTGCAGAGGGGATTAAATTATTTTCAGAATCCGAAAATTTCAGTAATTTTCTTACAGATTAAAATTACTAATTATATAAGAGACCCATAATTAACTCTCATATTATTAATCTTTTAATAACTTTAAGCCCTACACCGGTTCAGAAATAAATTTTCAATTTTGCCGGTTGAAGATAAATCTACTTATGGAAGATATTTACCTGGTAATGTTAGTGGCTCTTTTAGCCCTTGCGATTACAGACTTAGTAGTTGGAGTTAGTAACGATGCCATAAACTTTCTTAATTCAGCAATTGGTTCGAAGGCAATCTCCATGCGGACTATTTTGATAGTTGCCAGTGTGGGTGTTGCTGTTGGAGCAATATTCTCAAGTGGTTTAATGGAGGTCGCCAGAAAAGGGATCTTTATGCCTGGTGAATTTTACTTTGAGGAGATCATGATCATTTTTATGGCGGTTATGATCACCGATGTTTTACTTTTAGACTTCTTTAATTCTCTGGGGCTACCTACATCTACTACCGTTTCTATAGTTTTTGAATTACTGGGTGCCGCTGTTTGTATGGCGGTGATAAAGATTTATAAGGAAAATGGCGGGGATTTGGCATTGCTGGGAGACTATATTAATACGGCCAAGGCTACAGAGATTATCATAGGCATACTATTGGCGGTGGTGATCGCTTTCCTTATAGGAGCGTTTGTACAATATATTTCCCGGTTGATTTTTTCATTTCAATTTGAGAAAAAAATTAAATATGTAGGGGCTATTTTTGGAGGCGTGTCCCTGACGGCTATTTTGTATTTTATTGTGATCAAAGGCCTCAAAAGTGTACCGTACATTACTGAAGGAACCATGGAGTATGTTAATACCCATACGTTAACTATTGTCCTTATTGGTTTCGTGATTTTTACAGCGATTTCTCAGTTTCTTATGAGTGTGCTAAAAATCAATATTCTAAAAACAATTATCATTATTGGAACTTTTGCCCTGGCACTGGCTTTTGCAGGAAATGACCTGGTGAATTTTATTGGGGTACCAATTGCGGCCTGGCAGTCATTTGATCTCTGGCAAAGTGCTCATGCAGCTACCGGAGTACTGCCTTCAGAATTTGCAATGACGGGACTGTCGGGAAGTGTTCCTACTCCAGAAATTTTATTGGTAGTGGCAGGTGCTATTATGGTAATAACCTTATGGTTTTCCACCAAAGCACGTTCAGTGGTAGATACAGGAATAAACCTTTCACGGCAGGGAGATGGGGTAGAGCGATTTGAGCCTAATTGGTTGTCCAGGGGTATCGTTAGATATTCTGTTCTTTTTGGGAGCGCGATGTCTACTATCCTTCCTGCAAGTATGAAAAGAAGAATTGACAACAAATTTGATAAGCCAAATGCTAATTTAAAAAACAGAAGGATAGATGCACCTGCTTTTGATATGGTTCGTGCATCTGTAAATCTAGTGGTCGCCAGTGTCTTAATTTCTATTGGGACTAATATGAAACTACCACTATCTACAACTTATGTGACTTTTATGGTCGCAATGGGAACTTCTCTGGCAGATAGAGCCTGGGATCGCGAAAGTGCAGTTTATAGAGTAGCCGGTGTGCTAAATGTTGTTGGCGGCTGGTTTGTTACTGCAATTGTCGCTTTTACGGCAGCTGCTGTTTTTGGAGCGATTATCTATTTTGGAGGGCCTATAGCTTTAGCTGTATTAATCATTTTAGCAATAGTGCTTGTGGTTAGAAGTGGAATATTACATTCCAGAAAAGCTCGTGAAGAAAAGACTAAGAAAAAATTTAAGAAAAGTGATATTATTACGATCAACGAAATCACTTCTGAAACTTCAGAAAATATATCAAATGTTATAGGTGGAATAAATAAAATGTATTCCAAGACCGTCGATCAATTAGGGTATTACGATCTAAGTAAGTTAAAGAAAAACTATAAGAAGATTGAAAAACTGGAATCTGAAGTAGATGAACTAAAAGATAATATCTTTTATTTTATTAAGTCACTGGATGAAGATTCGGTAGAAGCCAGTAAGTTTTATATTCTAACGCTAGACTATCTTCAGGATATGGTGCAGTCTATAGGTTTTATCACCAGGAACAGCTACAATCATGTTCATAATAATCATAAGAACCTAAAATTCAATCAAATTCGTGATCTTAAAAAAGTAGATGATAAAATGCAGATTCTATTTGATGAGATTACAGAAACTTTTGATAATCATGAATTCGGAAATATTAATAATCTTCTTAGCGAGAAACAGGAATTGATGGATTACGTGAGTGACCTTATTCAAAAACAAATTGAAAGAATTCGTACTTCTGAATCGAGTCCGAAGAATACAAAATTATATTTCGGAATTTTATTAGAAACTAAAGACCTTATTGGCTCTACGATGAACCTGCTTCAGCTATTTCAGGAATTCTATAATGAAGCAAGAAGCACCAATTATTAATGAACTCGTTTAAATTTTTTCAATACAATCCAAAAAAATTAGATGAGTTCAAATAAAAAATCCCTCGAAAAAGGGATTTTTTGATTCATTTTATACTTTTCATTGTTAGCTATTAGATCCAGCAATCACAATAAATAACAGGCATATTTTATCCATTTACAGCTTCAACATATTCTACTTTATCACGTAACATATCTCTAAGCATGGTTTCGATACCACTTTTAAGCGTCATAGTAGAAGATGGGCAGCCGCTACAAGCACCCTGAAGAATAACCTTCACTGTTTTATTTTCTTCATTGTAGCTGTCTGTCAAAAAGAATATTTCCCCCATCACTTGCTACTGCAGGTTTAATATATTCATCAAGAATAGCGATGATTTGCTGCGAAGTGTCATCAAGGTTTTCAAATTCAGGAGTCTTTGTTCCCTTTTCTGAAGAAGAATCAGCTGCGACTTGAACACTTTCAACATTTAAGACTTCATTCCCTTCTTCAATATAATTTCTTATAAATTCTCGTAACTCCATAGTGATCTCTTCCCAACCGGCCATGTCGTATTTTTGAATGGAAACATAATTCTCATCAATAAATATTTCTTTTACAAATGGAAAATGGAAAAGTTTTTGAACTAATGGCGCATTTTTAGCATCATCTATATTCTTGAATTCTACAGCTTTTAAAACAAGTTTTTTATTGGCTACAAACTTCATTACTGCCGGGTTAGGCGTACTTTCGGCATAAACTGTTACCGGTACTTTCCCTGTTGAAGCTTTTACTTCTTTAATAACTTCACCCCCCTTATTAAGATAGGTTTCTATTTGCTCAGCTACTTCCTTTTCTACATCCTCCCATTCCACGATATCATATTTCTCTATCGCGATGAAATTTTGCGCGATATAAACCGTTTTTACAAAAGGTAAATAAAATAACTGTTGTGCAATTGGAGATCTGGAAGCCTCATCTATATTTTTAAACTCAAAACTCTCGTGGCGCGTAAGAAACTTGTCTGCTTCAAATTTTGCAATCGAAGGAGTTGTAGTTCTAACTATATTGATATTGAAATCTTTCATCTCAAAATTTTTGTCAAAAATACTAAAGAAAAACTAGGTAATACATATATTTACAGCCTTTATGGGGAGAAGTGCTAATATAGTTCGATGCCATTTACGGCAATTTCCAGTTCTTAAATATTCCTGGTTTTTAGTGTTGATTCTATTTTTAAATACTTCGGCAATAAAGGCTCAGGAGATCATTCCTACTTACTCAGATTACCTTACCGATAACCTTTATCTTATTCATCCGTCGATGGCAGGGGCGTCTAATTATGATAAAATAAGATTGACTGCCAGACAGCAGTGGTTTGACGTTGAAGATGCACCGAACTTACAAACCCTTTCCTATAATTCAAGGGTAAATGATAAAATTGGAGTAGGAGGAATTCTTTTTCGTGATGAAAATGGAAATTTTTCAAAATTAGGGGCTTATGCTACTTTTGCCTACCATCTTATGTTTTCCCGTAGCACAGTAGATCTAAACCAATTATCTTTTGGTCTTAGTGCGGGAGTAATTCAGCATAGACTGGATACAAGCGGATTTACAAATTTTGACCCGTTAATTGGAGAAAATAATAGTGATATTTTTGCAAATATGGATTTTGGGATCTCTTATTATGTGAGAAACCTGTATTTTCATTTTGCGGCGAAGAACATTCTTTCGGTAAGTCGCGAACTTTTTTATTCTGATGCGGTTCCAAGTAATATGAGAAGATACCTGTTTTCGGCAGGCTACGTTTTCAGCTTAAATCAGAATGATCCCTGGAGTTTCGAACCTTCAATTCTTTTGCAGGCCAGAGAAGCAACAAATGAGATGGCTCTGGATGTGAATGCCAAGGCTTATTACCAATTAGAGAATGGAAAACTATGGGGGGGATTGTCTTACCGTAATAGTTTTGAAAGTGCCGAGTATACGCTTAACGGTGAGCAGGTGCAAAATGAGCAATTGAGATATATCACTCCTTTTGTAGGTTTAAATTATAATAAATTCGTTTTTGGTTATACGTACAGTTATCAACTAAATTCAATCGTGTTGAGTAATGGTGGGTTTCATCAAATCACACTTGGCTATAATTTTGGAAAAAGCAGGGAGCGTTATCATTGTAAATGTCCAGCGATTAATAATTAGAAATCTTTGTTCGGTTTCTTTTGTCAGCCTGAGCGCAGTTGGAGGATGTTTGGTGAAAGATATCTTTACTGTACACAATGTTATATATAATTGCCATTCAAATCACCATTTCGGGTAATCAAGTCATTAAAAATCCATTTCAGCTACCTTATAATTATATGTTTCTGCCTGGATAATATCTGAAAGTACCTGGGGATCACTATTGGTATAAAACTCAGGAGTTCTTGTATTCTCTTTTGAAATATTTAAAAGGCCATTATTTTCCAGAATATTTTTGGTCTGTCTCGCAACAGCTTCCCCGGAATCAATGATCTTAACTTCTGGTGGTAGAATCTCTTCTAACAATGGAATGAGGTAGGGGTAGTGGCTGCATCCCAGTACCAGGTAATCTATTTTGGCCTTGAGCATAGGATCTAATAATCCCAGAAGCAACTTTTTAGTTTCGTCAGCGTCTTTTTTTCCATTTTCTATAAGTTCTACAAGACCATTCCCCTCCACTTCAATAACATTGATGTCTCTGGTGTATAATTCAGAAGTCTGTGCAAAAAGTTCGCTGGTAAGCGTTCCACGAGTAGCTAAAATACCAATGGCTTTATTAGCACTTTTTAGTGCTGCCGGTTTAATTGCCGGTTCAATGCCAATAATAGCCGTTTTGTAAGCTGAACGTAAAATTCTTATGGCATTCGTGGTAGCAGTATTGCAAGCGACTACAATGAGCTTACAATCCAATTTCAGTAACTTTTCAGTGTTTTTAATAGAAAGTTGAATGATCTTTTCCTGAGTTTTTATTCCATAAGGTGCATTTCTACTATCAGATAAATAAATAGTATTTTCAAGAGGTAAAAGTCGGTGGATCTCCTTCCAAATAGAAGTGCCGCCTACTCCTGAATCGAAAATGCCTATTGGTCTGGGATCATTCATATTATTACAAAAATAAAAACTGCGTACAAGTCTGTACGCAGTTTTTTAAATTTTATTATATATAGGCTGAAATTACAGTCCTAATTCCTTTTTTACGTCTGGCATTAGATCATAACCATCAGCAAGAAGTACTCCTGTTCCGGTAGTAGAATCTAATACGTAATCATATCCTTTTGCTCTGGCAACTTTTTGAATAGCGGTACGTACTTTCTCAAGAACCGGTCTTAGTAGATCAGTCTCTTTTTTCTGAAGATCCTGTCTTGCTTTAGAGCTATGCTCCTGAATTCTTCTTTGAGCAGCTTGTAGTTCTGTAGCTCTTTTTTGATTCTCTTCTTCAGATTTTGTATTTGCTTCTGCCTCGTAACGTTGCATAGTGCTTTGAGCTTCAGACAACATATCTTTAATCTCGGCGTCGTAAGTCTTTTCAAGTTTTTGAAGCTGATCCATCGCGCCTTTATACTCAGGTAATGATTGTACTAAATCTTGAGTAGCGACGTGTGCAACCTTAGACTGTGCATTTGTAAAAGCAGTAGCGCCAATTATTAATGCTAAAGCTATAAAAAGTGTTCTGAATTGTTTCATTGTAATCTTCGTTAAGTTTAATTTAAGGTTTAAAAATTTAATTTATTGTATCGTTCTTTTTCTCTCTTGACCTAAGAATAGAATCTTTTTTTCTCTCTCTTTCAGCAAGGATCTTTGCGCGTCTTTCTTCAAATTCATTCTGTCGCACAGCTTTTAAAGAATCACGTTCGTTTCTTCGCTGCTCGATCAAAGCTTCACGTTCAGATTTTTTCTCTTCTGCCTGTTCTTCTCGCTCAGTTATTTCTCTATCCTGTTCAACAGTTCTGTTTTCTTCCTGCTCAAACTCTTTGATTTCACTTCGGTTTTCAAGTTGTTCGCGGTTAGCAGTCCTTTTAATAGTTCTAAGAACCGTTTCACTTACATCGTATTGTTGATCTGCATATATCATTCCAATATCTGCGGTTCGATCAAAAACAAAGTCTAAATTTCTATTTTCAGCGATTTGCTGAACGGCTGTGAAAACCTGATCCTGAATTGGTCTTACCAATTGCTTTTTTTGAATCATATAATCACCATTGGGACCAAATCTATTTTGCTGATATTCTATAGCCTGTTGCTCCATGTAAGAAATTTCACCTTCACGCTCTTCGATAAGCTCTTTAGTAAGAAGTGCTCTTTCATTATCCAGCCTGGTTTTCATATCGTCTACCTTGCGCATTTTAACTTCTGCTTCGGCTTTCCATTCCTGAACACGATTATCAAGCTGTTTGCTTGCTTCCTGGTATTCCGGAACGTTTTCAAGAATATATTCCATATCTATATAGCCAAGTCTAATAGTCTTTTGAGCCATTACCGATGAAAGGCTAAAGACTGTAATTGCTAGTATGGAGAATATTCTTTTTTTCATTTAAATCGAATATAGAAAATATCGTGCCAAATTAAAACTGTTGACCAATGATAAAGTGTGTTTCCCATCCATTTGGACCTGGCTGACCAACAATCTCGTCAAATCCATATCCAAAGTCAATACCTAATAAACCAAATGTTGGCATAAAGATTCTAAGGCCAACCCCGGCAGATCTGTTTAACTGAAACGGATTATAATCTCTAAAATTGTCATAAGTGGCTCCTGCCTCCAGAAAGGAAAGTGCATAAATCGAAGCCGCCGGTTTCAAAGTAATAGGAAAACGTAATTCCAGAGAATACTTGTTATATATAACCGCTCCATCATCTCTTTCATTCACCGGTCTGTCAATTGGAACTACAGATTGGTTTGGATAACCTCTTAATTGAATAGTTTCTCTACCATCTAAACTGTAAGACCCAAGACCATCACCTCCAAGATAAAAACGTTCGAATGGTGGAACTCCTCTTTCATTATTATAAGCACCCAGGAAACCAAATTCAGCATGAGTTCTTAAAACTAAATTACTACTAGGACCGAAACTTGCTAAAGTTTCATACCAGCTACCATCTAATTTAATTTTGTAAAATTCCAACCAGTTATATTTCTTCTGATCAACTTTTTCCTGATCAGCAACAGAATTCTCAGCGGTTACACGAGCTCCCTGCTCGTTAATAAAGTTACCATTTTCATCTCTTAACTGGTATTCATCTTGATTTTCTAGGTCGCCATAATCAACACCATTCCAAAGAGAGTATGGAGGAGTTAGTTTTGCGGTAAATGCAAACTTAGAACCGCCGGTAGGGAAAATTGGATTTACCCTGGTGTTATCTCTAGTGATCCCTAATTGGTAATAAAGGTTATTAGAATGTCCGTTACCAAATGTAAACAAACCAGTATTGTAATTATTTAGATCATATCTCTGGAAACCAACAAGATTAGAGATGGTAGCGTATTGATCTGGTGACTGCAACCTCTTTGCCAGACCTACACTAACTCCAAGAATATCGAAACTTCTTGTTTTGTCTGCTTCACGTTCTATATAATCATATAAAAACTGTCTTGTATAGCTAAAAGAAGTAGAAAGGCTAACAGGTCTTTTTCCACCTAACCAGGGTTCTCTAAATGAAAGGCTATAAGTTTGATAAAAGGTACTTGCCTGAGCCCTTAAAGATAAGGTTTGTCCATCTCCCATCGGGATAGGCTTATAAGCATCTTTGTCAAAAAGGCCCTGGATAGAGAAGTTGTTAAAAGATAGTCCTAAGGTTCCAATGAATCCACCACCACCGTAACCACCTTGTAGTTCAATCTGGCTGGCTCCGGACTCTACTACCTGATACTCCAGGCTTAAAGTTCCTTCTCTAGGATCTGGATCTACAAATTCAGGATTTAGTTGTTCGGCATCAAAGAATCCAAGCGCACCTAATTCACGTACAGTAGCTACTACAGCTTCCTGACTGTATTTTTGGCCTGGTTTAGTTCTCATCTCACGATAGATAATGTGATCTTTCGTTTTGTCATTACCCGTTACTCTTATTTCATCAAAATAAGCTTCTTTACCTTCCACGATTCTTACTTCAAAATCTATAGTGTCATTGTAAACGTTGGTTTCAACAAGATCTATATTTGAAAACAGGTAACCGTTGTTCTGGTATAAGTTAGCAACAGATGTTTTGTTTGGTTCTCTTCCCTGTATTCTTTCATCAATAAGAACACCGTTGTAAATATCTCCTTTTTTAAGCCCGAGTACCCTGCCCAGCTGATCGTCAGTATAAGCAACATTTCCTAAAAAGCCGATATCTCCAATATAATATTGACTTCCTTCTTCAAGGTCTAATTCTAAAGCGATATTCTTGTCATCTAATTTTATAAGAGTATCTGAAATGATCCTTGCATCCCGGTAACCTTCTTCTTTATATTTATCAATTATTGCAATCTTGTCTTGCTGATAATCAGCTCGAACGAATTTAGAACGCTTCCAGAATCTGAAAAAATTCTTTTGCTTCGTATTTTTCATGTTGCGTTTTAACTTCGCATCAGAAAGTTTTTCGTTGCCAGTAAATTCAAGATCCGAAATCTTTACACGATCACCCTGGGCAATATCCACGACCATATTCACTTTGTTGGAGTTGGTGGTGTCAACTACTTCAGATGTTCTAATGTCTACTTTTGTGTTGAAGTATCCCTCTTTTTTATATTTATTCTGAATATAGTTCTGAGTAGTGGTAATAAGGTTTTCGGTTACTTTCACTCCGGGTTTCAGATCGCTCTCGTCGATAAGATCTTCTCTTTCGCTTTTTTTCTTAATCCCGCTAAACCTAACCTGGTTTAATACTGGGACTTCTTTAATTTCAAGTTCCAGATCGGCAACATTCCCATCTACATTGGTGATATAGAAATTGATGTCACTAAAAAGATCAAGTTTCCAGAGCTTATTAATTACGTCCCGTAATTTTTCACCTGGGATAAATAGTTCTTCTCCTTCTTTTAAACCTGTGTATGCTATTACTGTTTTTTCATTGTATGTAGTAGTACCGGTAACCTTTATATCGCCAATGGTATATTTTTTAGAATCTCCAAGGGGTAGGTCCTGTGCTTTAGCAGTTATACTGAATATGAAAAAAAATGCAATAAGTGTAAATATCTTTTTCGTCATGAATGCACTAACTGAGTTGCTCACTTGTTTTTCCAAATCTTCGTTCTCTATTTTGATAATTGTATATGGCTTCAAAAAGATTTTCCCTTCTGTAATCTGGCCATAAGATTTTCGTAAAATATAATTCGGCATAAGCAATCTGCCATAAAAGGAAGTTGCTTATACGTTGTTCACCACTGGTGCGAATCAAAAGATCCACATCTGGTAAATTTCGGGTGTAAAGATGCTCATTTATAACCGATTCATCAATAGCATCCTCAGATAATTCTTCACTTTTAACCTTCGTTGCAATTTGCTTGATGCAGTTTGTGATTTCTTCACGACTACCATAGCTTAACGCGAGGGTTAAAGTCATTTGAGTATTGGTAGATGTTTTCTCAATTACATCTAATAATTCCTGCCTGGCTTTCTTCGGAAGGCTTGAAATATTACCAATACAATTCAGCTTTATGTTGTTGTCTTTTAAGGTTTTGATCTCTTTCTTCAGAGAGGAAACCAGAAGTTTCATTAAAGTATCAACCTCAAGCTTAGGCCTGTTCCAATTTTCAGTAGAAAAAGCGTAAAGCGTAAGGTTTTTAACGCCAATTTCTGCGCATCCTTCAACAACATCCCTTACAGCTTTTGTGCCTTCTTTGTGGCCAGAAGCCCTAAGGAAACCTTTTTGTTTAGCCCAACGTCCATTTCCATCCATAATAATGGCGATGTGTTTGGGTAATTTATCAAGGTTTAAATTGTCTTTATAGTTCATTTAAAAGCAATAACATGGCTTACGCCCAAATGTAAAAGTGAATGTTATACCAGAAAATACATACCAGTCATTTGTATTTCTATTTCCAAATTCAATCGTTGGTGCTCGTCTTCCAAGATATTCTTCCGGCCAACTGCCATCTAAATTATCTGAAAAAGTATATCTGGCACCTATTTCAAAAGCACCTATAATTCGTTCTGTAATAGCTTCTTTATACCCCATGACCATTGGAATTGCAAACTCCCAATTTGTACCTTCGTTTACTAAGTTTCCGGCCCTGCCATTTTTTAACCATACGTGATCTGTTCTAAAATAAGTGATCCCTGTGTACAAATACGGGGTACTTTGCGGTAACGGATTGGTGAGATCGAAATCAAAGAAATTGAATTCTAACCCTAACGAAGCTTCGGCAATAGTATTGTTAAAAGAATAACCACGCTGTTGTCTTCTGGTGTCTTTAGAATCTTCATCATCAGCAGAAATTTCCGCATATAATAATGTTAATCTCAAAGCATGTCTGGGACTTCTATTCCATTTGGCTATAAACCCTCCAACCGGTGTATTTGGCAGGATATAATTGGTTTTACCAACATCTCCAATAAAATTTGCACCGCCGGCGAAAGCTCCAACCTCAAACTGTTGTGAGTATGAATTAATTGAAAAAAACGCCATTAATACAAATGCAATAAGGTACCTCATAGGTTTTCAAAAGTTTGCAAATATAACAATTCTGTTTGCTCTGCAATAATTTGAGCAGATTTGTACATACGTATAAACAGTTTTTAGAAAGTTTTATTGCTTAATTACGCTTGTCTTCCCCCCATAGAAGTTTTTTTCGGAGGGTATTTAAAAAACTATCTCCCTGTAATTCTACGAAATTTATAGTGTAGGGTGCTTTTTTGATGATAATCTCAGTGTCATTTTGTAGGGTAGCGATTCTGGAATCCATAGAAACTAAATGTTCTTTTCCTCTACCTGAAACTTTTAGTTTTATCGTAGTATGATCTTTTATTACCAGCGGCCGGGCATTTAAATTGTGTGGTGCAATAGGGGTGATAACCAGGGAATCGGCATCTGGAGTAATAACAGGACCGCCGCAGCTCAGAGAATAACCTGTTGAACCCGTGGGTGTTGAAATTATTAATCCATCTGCCCAATAAGAGGTAAGATACTGGTCATCTAACCAGGTATCTACGGTGATCATGGAAGTTGTGTTTTTTCTGCTTACAGCAATCTCATTTAATGCTATATGTGAAAAAACCGGATCATAACTCCTGGGATTGGTTTGCATGGTTAAAACAGACCTTGGTGAAAGACTGAATTTTTTTTCAAGTAATTCTTCCAGGGTGCTTTCTATCTGTTCTTTTTGAATGGTTGCAAGAAAACCAAGTCTCCCGGTATTAATTCCGACAATAGGAATATCAAGGTTTCTTATATAGTTAATAGATTTTAAGATGGTACCATCTCCACCTATACAGAAGAACAGGTCAAATGAATTATCCAGTTCTTCAAAAGCACTAAAATGCTTATAATCTTTTTCTATTTTATTGTTACTGTGAATAAGTTTAAGAAAGTCTTCTTCGATGAGGACCTCAATATTTCTCTGGTCTAACAATTCAAGAAGCTGACCTATATATTGAGCTGCATTGGCGTGATAAAACTGACCGTAAATGCCTATTTTCATAAATTATATATTCAGGTATTTATCCAGATATTTTGAGCGATCTTTCAGGTTTTTGTTGAAAGTGTCTTCCTGGTGTTCAGAAATAATAATGTATCCATATCTTCTAAATGCCTGGATAATTTCATTCATTCCGGATGGAGTAATTTTTAGGGTGATCTCTGCCATTTCATTGTCCATTTTAGAAACGAAGGCACCTAAAAGATGAGCATTGTTTGATTCTACTATTTGACTAATTTCTCCGAAAGTATAATCCTGAAATGCTTTTTCAAGAACCAGGATATTTCCAGGTTCGTGAAGAAAAGGTGTTTCCTTAAATAGGGAGATCATCTCATTTAATTCAACATATCCCATGTATAAATTATCGTCATCAAGCACCGGGAGAATATTTGAGTTATTCTGAGCAAAAGCTTCCAGGCTGTCCAGCCAGTAATTGCCTTCTCTTACGTAAAAACCTTCAATAGAATACCGATAGTCTTCTAAAGTTTTGTCATTCTCGAAGCATCTTACATCATTTTCTGAAATGCACCCAATATAAACACCTTCGCTCTCTACAGGAAGATGAGTATAGGTTAATTGGTTGAAGAGTTTCTGAACCTCCCCGATCTTTTCAGAAAGATTAATTATCTCTACATCATTTAATATGTATTCCTTCAGGCTCATTTTATCTATATGCTTTTATGCAAATTAATCAAAATAAAATTCATTGAAGCAGACTGCACTTTGTATTTTTGTTAATAAAAGGAAGTAATAATGACTAAATTAAGTGTAAATATAAATAAGATCGCCACTTTAAGAAATGCACGTGGTGGTGACGTACCAAATGTTCTTGAAGCTGCAAAAAATATAGAGTCGTTTGGTGCTGAAGGGATTACCGTTCATCCAAGGCCGGATGAAAGACATATTCGGTATGCAGATGCTCGTGAGCTCAAACCGGTACTTAATACTGAATTTAATATAGAGGGGAAACCAATTCAACAATTTATAGATCTTGTCTTAGAAGTGAAACCTGCTCAGGTAACTTTGGTACCCGATGCTGAAAATGCAATCACGTCAGACTCTGGATGGGATACTGTTAAGCACAGGGATTATCTAAAAGAGGTTATTGCTGAGTTTAAGGCTAACGGCATAAGAACTTCAATATTTGTAGATCCGGTTAAAAAGATGATTGAGGGAGCTGCTGAAACAGGGTCTGATAGAATAGAATTATATACAGAATCCTTTGCAGTAGATTTTGAAAAAGGAAATTCCAATGCCGTAAAACCATATGCTGAATGTGCTAAAATAGCTCATGAGCTTGGTTTAGGAATAAATGCGGGCCATGACCTTTCTCTAAAGAATATAAATTATTTTAAAGAAAATGTACCGTATCTGGATGAGGTTTCCATTGGGCATGCTCTAATTTCTGAAGCGCTGTATCTTGGTCTTGAAAAAACAATTCAGCAATATTTAAAATTATTGAAATAGATGAAATTGCATTCATTAATACTTGGTGAAGGAGAGCCTTTGCTAATCCTTCATGGATTTTTGGGGATGAGCGATAACTGGAAAACTTTAGGGAAGAAATTCGCTGATGACGGTTTTCAGGTACATTTAATAGATCAGAGAAATCATGGAAAAAGTCCGCATAGTGATGAGTTTTCTTATGAATTAATGGCGAATGATGTGGTAGAGTATTGCCAGAGTCATGATTTGAAAAATATCATTTTGATGGGGCATTCTATGGGAGGTAAAACTGCCATGTTATTGGCTTGTGAGAATGAAAATTTGGTAAAAAAACTGGTTGTGGTAGATATTGCTCCTAAATATTACGCTCCGCATCATCAACAAATATTAAAAGGGCTTACGGCGCTTCATGAGGCAAGTCTTAATTCCAGGGGAGATGCTGAAGAATTTCTTGAAGATTATATTCCTGAAACTGGGGTAAGGTTATTTCTTTTAAAAAATCTTTACTGGAAAACAAAAGAAAAGCTTTCGTTAAGGATAAATCTTGATTCTTTAAAAGCAAATATAGAACAGGTTGGTAGGGCACTCCCGCAAGAAGCTGTTTATAATGGCCCTGTCTTATTTATTAATGGAGAACGTTCAGATTATATTACGAAAGAGGAAGAACCATTGATCAAAAAACATTTTCCGGAAGCAAAAATTGAAACCATCGCAAAATCGGGACATTGGGTGCATGCTGAAAATATGAAGGATTTTTATAAGGCGGTTATCCGATTTGTTTAAAATCTTTCTAAATTTATTATGTATGCATAATAAATTCGGGTAATATGTTGCATAATATCTATTTTATGCTATTTTTGACACTATATTTTTAAGACATGTTAAATAAAATCATACTCAAATTATGAAAAAATTATTTTTACTTGGCCTGTTTCTTTTGGCTGGCGCAACAACGTATGCCGGTGGTTACAGGGTGAGTTTACAAGGTCAACGAGGACTGGCGATGGGACACACAGGTGTTGCTGTAGTGAACAATGCAGAATTGGCCTTTTTTAACCCGGCCGGATTGGTGTTTCTTGAAAACAAAATTAATGCTGCTGTTGGTGTAAGTGCTGTATTCTCTGATGTAGTATACCAGAACGAAGAATTTGGGCAGATGGCAAGAACAGACAGCCCGGTAGGAACTCCTTTCTATGCTTACTTTTCTTATAAATTAAGTGATAAGTTTAGTGTTGGTCTTGCGGCCTATACTCCTTATGGTAGTTCTGTTGAATGGGAAAAGGATTGGGCTGGTTCTCACCTTATTAATGATATTTCACTTTCTGCTATTTATGTGCAGGCGTTAGGTTCTTATAAAATAACAGATAACCTTTCTGTAGGAGGTGGGCCTATCTATGTGAGCGGTTCAGTTAATTTCAACAGAAACCTTACTAGAACACTTTCTAATCTAGAGGGAGACCGTTCTAATGTCACTATAGATGCTTCCGGTGTTAGTGCCTGGGGATGGTCTGCCGGTGCAATGTGGAGCCCGATTGATAGTTTGAATATTGGTGTAAATTACCGTTCAGAGATCCTTGTAGAAGCTGAATCTGGTGAGGCAGATTTTGAGAATATTCCAAATTCGCCATTATCACCTTTTAGTGATACTCAGTTTGATGCAACTTTACCTCTTCCAGCTGAATTGACAGTTGGTGCATCTTACCAGTTAAATGATAAGTGGTTATTCGCTTTTGATTACAACCGTACTTTTTGGGGCGTATATGAATCTCTGGATGTAGATTTTGCAAATCCTAATATTCCAGATTCTGTAAATCCAAGAGAATACGAAGATGCTTCGATTTATAGATTTGGAGCACAATATACAGCTAACGATATGTTTACATTAAGAGCTGGTTATTACTTTGATGAGTCTCCTGTTCAATCAGGATATTTTGCTCCTGAAACTCCAAGGAACGATTCCAATAATTTCACAGGAGGACTGTCAGTTAATATAACCAATAGTGTAGCGATTGATGCCTCTTTCCTTTATAGTCGTTTTAAAGAGATTGATGAATCTTACGATTTCTATACAGAAGGTACACCACCAAACCAGGTTGCAGTGCCATTTGAAGGAACGTATAAGTCCAGTGCTTTTGTACCAGGTTTAGGTGTAACTATAAAAATATAATTTTACGATGAAAAACTATTTTAAATATATGGCTATTCTGGCTTTAGGAATTGTTTCCTGTGAGCCGGAATTAGAGAATGCTATTGAAGATGGAGAAGTTTATTCTAATGGGGAAGCAGATTTTTCTAATTACGTAGCTGTTGGTAATTCGCTAACTGCAGGGTATGCAGATGGAGCGCTTTATATTACAGGTCAAAAAAATTCATTTCCTAATATCTTAGCTGAAAAGTTTGCAGCTACTCAGTCAACAAATGGTTTTACTCAGCCGCTGGTAGATGATAATACAGGAGGGCTTTTGCTTGGTGGAAATCAGATAGCTGAAAATAGATTTGTACTTGCTGTAGGGGCCAATGGTCCGTCTCCAGCCAGATATACTGGTGCTGCACCAACTACAGATATTACAAATAAACTTTCAGGTTCTTTTAATAATATGGGTGTACCGGGAGCTAAATCTTTTCATCTTTTAGCACCGGGTTACGGAAATGTGGCAGGTGTTCCAAGTGGTTTGGCAAATCCTTACTTTGCACGATTCGCCAGCGAAGCTAATGCCACTATTTTAAATGATGCGTTAGCGCAGAATCCATCATTTTTTACTTTATGGATTGGTAATAATGACGTGCTTAGTTACGCCTCTTCTGGAGGTACAGGTGAATTTCAATTAGGAAATGCAGATTTCACTTCTTATGGACCAAATGATATTACAGATCCTGCAGCATTTTCAATGGTATATGGGCAGATAGCTGGAGCTTTAGCTCAAAATGCAGATGGGGTGCTTTTAACTATTCCAGATGTAACTTTAGCACCGTTTTTTACGACCGTACCTAATAATGCCCTAGCGCTTGATGCCGCAACAGCTGCTCAGTTAACAAGTTATTTTCAGGCTGTAGCTGGAGTTTTTGCTGGCGGATTAATGGCACAGGGAGTGCCTGCAGAACAGGCTCAGGCTTTAGCTTCTCAATACGCTATTCAGTTTAATGAAGGTGCAAACAGATTTCTAATCGATGTTCCTGAATCTCAAACAAACCCATTAGGTTTCCGCCAAATGACTCAAGAAGAATTATTGATTCTTACCATAGACCAGGGAGCTCTAGCTAGTGGATATGGTTCAGTTCAATTAACTCCGGCAGTAGGGGAAATTCTTGCAATCTTACAGGCAGGGGGAGCGCCTACTCCGGCACAAGCTCAAACCTTGTTTGACGCTGTTAGCGGAATTGATGATAAAGATGCTTTAGATTCTGAAGAACTACAATACATTGGCCAGGCAACTAATTTGTTCAATGATGCTATTGAAGCAAATGCTCAATCTTTAGGATTAGGATTAGTAGATATAAACAGTGTACTAAGTCAATTAGATGGTCAGGGTATTTCTTTTGATGGTGGGGTGATCACTTCAGACTTTGTTACTGGTGGTGCATTTTCTCTAGATGGGGTTCATCTTACACCTCGAGGATATGCTGTAGTGGCTAATGAGATTATCGCAGAAATCAACGAAACTTATGGAGCGAATGTTCCTAAAGCTAATGTTGGCTCTTATGGAACTGTAACATTAAGTCAAGACGTACAGTAATATTAAAATTGATATAAAATTTAAAAAGGTCGGGAATTTCCCGACCTTTTTTTTGCATTTTTACTTACTAATCAATATTTGAAACTATGAATTTTATACTTAGACTGTTGTTAACAGCAGTTGCTGTGGTAATCTTAGCCAAACTCCTGCCGGGAGTAAGCGTAGATGGTTATTTAACCGCTGTTATAGTGGCAATTGTCCTGGCTCTTTTAAATTTTATTGTAAAGCCAATTCTGGTTTTGTTTACATTACCTGTGACAATTCTAACTTTAGGATTATTTCTGCTTATAATTAATGCTATCATCATTTTTCTAGCCGATGGTTTTGTAGATGGATTTGCTGTTGATGGCTGGTTTATCGCTATAATTTTTAGTTTGTTGCTGTCTTTGGTACAATCTTTACTTTTCTCAATTCTAAAATCAGATTAGATTTAACTGAATTTCAACATTTTGAAACTTTGTAAACTTTAAGAAAAAACGTAATTTTGCACTCCAATTTTTATAACAGATCAAAATGAATATTACCAGAGAGAATATTGATGAGTTAAATGCGGTAGTTAAAGTTGATATCGCTAAAGAAGATTATGCCGGTAAAGTAGAGAAGATTTTAAAGGATTACCGTAAGAATGCCAATATTCCCGGTTTTAGAAAAGGTCATGTACCTATGGGGATGGTTAAGAAACAATACGGGCAGGCTGTATTGGTAGATGAAGTGAATAAATTGCTTCAGGAAAGTCTTAATAAATACCTTACTGAAGAAAAACTTGACGTTCTGGGAAATCCACTTCCTAAGGAGCAGGAAAGTTTTGATTGGGAGAAAGATGATTATAGTTTTGAGTTTGAATTAGGAATTGCTCCGGAATTTGATGTAAACCTGGATCTTAAGAAGCCGGTTACTAAATATAATATCGTTGCCGATGAGAAAATGGTAAACGATCAAATTGAAAGTATTCAAAAACAATACGGAAAGCTTAAGACCAAAGATGAGGTTGCAGAAGGCGATACCGTAGCGGGAACTTTCAAAAATGAGGAAGAAGGTATAGAGAATGATACTACCATTGAACTGGAGAATATCAAGGGAAAACGCAACCTTAATAAGTTTGTAGGTGCTAAAGTAGGTGATGTTATTACTTTAAAAACGAAGAGTTTGTTTGAAGATGATCACGCTCTTGTGAATCACTTAAGCATTGAGCATGATAAATCTCATGATCTTGATATTGAAGTAGATTTTACTATTTCTGAAATCAATGAAAGAGAACTTGCAGATCTGGATCAGGAATTATTCGATAAACTTTTTGGAGAAGGTAAAGTAACCTCGGTAACCGAATTGAAAGAAAAGATCAAGGAAGATGCAGCGAAGCAATTCGAGCAACAAAGTGATCAGCAGTTAATGAATGACATTACTGAAGCGCTTATTGAAGCTATAGATTTTGAATTGCCTAAAGACTTTCTTCAGAAATGGATTCAGACTGTAGGTGAAAAACCATTGACAGAAGAAGAGGCTAAAGAAGAATACGAAAAGAGCGAAAAAGGATTACGTTATCAGTTAATCGAAGGAAAGGTTGTAAATGATAATAACCTGAATGTAGACTTTAATGATCTCAAAGCTTTTGCTTCAGAAAAGATCAAGCAGCAAATGGCTCAATTTGGCCAGATGGATCCTTCTCAAAAAGAATTAGATGATATCGCTGCAAGAATCCTTTCAAATCAGGACGAGGTGAAAAGACTTTCTGAGCAATTAATGAATGAAAAGCTTCTTGGGTTTTACAAGGAGAATATGAAATTTGATGAAAAGGAGCTCACTTATGAAGAATTTGTGAAAGCTATTTATAAGTAAGCCTTTTTACGATATATTAATTATCTTTAAGGCGTTAACTCAACCGGGGTAACGCCTTTTTTGGTTTTATCCGGTAAATTGTTTAAGATTAGAAAAACAAAAAAATTGATGGACTACGGAAAGGAATTTCAAAAATATGCTGTCTCAGATCATAATATAAACAGCAATTATTACGATAAAGTAGTGAGTAGTATGTTGCCACAGGGCATGACTCCAAATATTATTGAAGAACGCCAGATGAATGCCGTGGCTATGGACGTTTTTTCAAGGTTGATGATGGACAGGATTATTTTTCTTGGTACCGGCATCAATGAGCAGGTAGCTAATATTGTACAGGCACAGTTGTTATTTTTAGAAAGTACAGATGCCTCTAAAGATATTCAGATTTATATTAATTCTCCGGGAGGGAGTGTATATGCTGGTTTAGGTATTTATGATACCATGCAGTTCATAAAGCCGGATGTAGCTACTATTTGTACAGGTATGGCAGCTTCCATGGGGGCAGTACTACTTTGTGCGGGAGAAGATGGTAAGCGAAGCGGACTTCCGCATTCTCGTGTTATGATACACCAGCCAATGGGCGGAGCTCAGGGACAGGCTAGTGATATTGAGATTACTGCAAGAGAAATTGTTACTCTAAAAGAGGAGTTGTATAAAATCATTGCCAAACATTCAGGGCAGACTTATGAAAAAGTTCATGAGGATAGTGATCGTGATTACTGGATGAAAGCTGAAAAGGCTAAGGAATATGGTATGATAGACGAAATTTTAAAAAGAGAAGGATAAATTGTACATTACTAAAAACGAAGTAATTACTAGAAAATTTAAATAATGGCGAAAGAAGATCTAGAATGTTCCTTTTGTGGTAGAAAAAAGCCAGAAACCAATCTGCTTATTGCTGGTTTAGATGCTCATATTTGTGATCGATGTATAGAACAGGCTCATGGAATTGTAGTGGAAGAATCCAAGCAGGGTGATGCTAAGGAGCTTTCTTCAGACCTTATGTTGAGCAAGCCAAAAACTATTAAGTCGTTTTTGGATGAGTACATAATTGGTCAGGAGCAAACCAAGAAAGTAATGTCGGTTGCTGTTTATAATCACTATAAAAGATTATTACAGCCGGAAAATGAGGATGATGTAGAAATTCAGAAAAGTAATATTGTAATGGTAGGGGAGACCGGAACCGGTAAAACCTTAATGGCTCGCACAATTGCAAAAATGCTGAATGTGCCATTAGCAATAGTAGATGCTACTGTTTTAACTGAAGCTGGTTATGTAGGAGAAGATGTGGAAGGAATTTTAACCAGACTTCTTCAGGCTGCAGATTATAATACTGAAAAGGCAGAACGTGGAATTGTATTTATTGATGAGATAGATAAGATTGCCCGTAAGAGTGATAATCCATCTATTACCCGAGATGTTTCTGGGGAAGGTGTACAACAGGCTTTACTGAAATTACTTGAAGGAACGAGTGTAAATGTTCCACCCAAAGGAGGGCGTAAGCATCCAGATCAGAAGTTTATTGAGGTAAATACTGAAAATATTCTCTTTATTGCTGGTGGAGCTTTTGACGGAATTGAAAGAATTATCAGTAAGCGATTAAATATGCAAGCAGTAGGATTCAGCGCTTCTAAAAGCGAAGATTCTATAGAACGCACCAATCTTTTAAAATATATCATTCCGAAAGATCTTAAAGAATTTGGATTGATTCCTGAAATTATTGGGCGTTTACCTGCACTTACGCATATGAATCCGTTGGATAAGGAAACACTTCGTGCGATCTTAACCGAGCCTAAAAATGCTATTATCAAGCAGTATAAAAAGCTGTTTGAGATGGATGATATCAAATTTGATATTACCGATGATGCTTTGGATTATATTGTAAATAAAGCAGTAGAATATAAACTTGGAGCTCGTGGACTTCGTTCTCTATGTGAAGCGATTTTGACAGATGCCATGTTTGAGCTTCCTGAAAGTAACGAGGATAGCTTTACAGTTACCAGGGAATATGCAGATGATAAGCTTAATAAATCTACCATGAGCAAACTAAAAGCTGTTTCTTAAAAGCTTTAAGCAATAATTCTAAATAGTAAATTATAAAAAATGTCCTCAAAAATTTGAGGACATTTTTTATATAGTATAAGGTAGCCTTCGACTCCGCTCAGGCTGACATCGTTCAAAAGTAAATTAAGAAATAATTCAAATTTAATTCGGAAACCAGGATTTTATTTCAATTTTGCTCATTGCTCATTGCTCATTGCTCATTGCTCACTGCTCATTGCTCACTGAATTTACCAGCTTCCTCCAGCGCCACCACCGCCAAAGCCACCGCCGCCGAAACCGCCGCCAAAGCCTCCACCGCCACCGAATCCACCTCCGGAACTTCCGCCTCCAAAGCTTCCACGCCCTAGAGAACTAAGAATAATCGCGTCCCATAAAACACTTCTTCCGGTTCTTCTGCCTCCATTCTTGCCGCCACCTCGTTTATTAAAAAAGGAAACAAGAATTGCAAACAGGATGAAAAATATAACGATGGTTTTTAAAGAAATACCACCACCAGTGCCCTGGTTGGAACGAGCACCTTGAAAAGTTCCATTTAGGACCTGAAAAATTGCCGTAGTTCCATTGTTCAATCCGGCATATATATCACCGCTCTTGAATTCAGGTAGGATGATAAGCTCGATAATTTCCTTGGTTTTAGCATCGGTAAGGTATGCTTCAAGTCCGTATCCTGTGGTTATCCATATCTTTCGTTCATCTTCTGCTACAAGAATAAGTAGTCCGTTATCCTTTTCGCTTTGACCAATACCCCATTCATGAGCCCAATGAGCCGCATAGGTTCCTTCATATTCCCCCTGGAGGGATTGTATGGTGACTACCACAATCTGGGTTGAGGTAGTGTCAGCATAATTGATTAATTTTTGCTCCAGTCTGCTTTCGTCTGAAGAAGAAAGCATATCTGCTTCATCATAGACACTGGTTTGTTCAGTAGGTTTCGGCGGAATGTCGCGCTGTGCTAAAACAGTGAATCCCGCTAGAAATATGAATAAAAATAAAAATCGTTTGATAAGCCTATCCTTTTGAAATTTGATCAGATAATTCGTTGGTATCATCTTCGTCCCACGGGAAATGTTTCTGCAATTGTTCTCCCGCCTTAAGAACTCCTTCTACCAGACCATCTTTAAAATGATCTTTTTTAAAATGAGAAACTATAAGTTCTTTAGTGCTTTCCCAGAAATCATTTGCCACTACATCGTTGATTCCCTTATCTCCATAGATCACAAAATTTCGATCTTCTACGGCTACGTAAATCAAGACTCCGTTAGCTTCTTTGGTGTTGTCCATTTTCAAGGCATGAAAAACTTCCATTGCCCGTTCAAAAATATCCAGTTTACCTGTGCTTGGTTCTAAATGCACACGAATTTCACCACTGGTAGTTCTCTCTGCCTGTCTTATTGTGTCAACGATCTCTTCTTCCTCCCGTTTGCTTAGGAAGGCTTCGCTTGCTTTACTCATAATTTTTAAAAATCGAATTCTACATCTGGTGCATCTTCAGCTCCTGCATCGGCTTCAAATCCTTCCATATCATCAAAGCCAAATAATGCAGCAGTGATGTTGCTTGGGAATTTTCTTCTTGTTTTCTCGTAGTTTGCAACAGCTTCGTTGTACCGGTCCCTGGTTACATTAATACGGTTTTCAGTACCTTCCAGCTGAGATTGTAATTGCAGGAAGTTTTGATTCGCTTTTAATTCCGGATATCTTTCTACCGTTACCAATAATCTGGATAATGCCGAGGTTACACCTTGTTGCGCTTCTTGATATTGTTGAATTTGTGCTGCGTTGAGGTTGCTGGCATCTACATTTACCGAAGTTGCCTTAGCACGAGCTTCTATAACGTCGGTTAAAGTTCCTCTTTCAAAATCTGCGGCTCCTTCAACAGTTTTTACAAGGTTGCCTATAAGGTCATTTCTTCTTTGATAAGAGTTCTCTACATTATTCCAGGCCTTTTCTGCATCCTCTTGCTTGTCAACTAAAGAATTGTAGGGAGATGCAATTAGAATTACTAAAACAACAATAATTCCTATGGGGATTAACCATTTTTTCATTTTATAATTGATTTTTAAGGTTGATTAATTCTGCTTTTACGCTTTCTAACTTTCTAATGATTTCAAAGTTACTCAGCGTTTTATGTTTTTCTTCTTTTAAATGGGTTTTAGCACCTTCAAGGGTAAAGCCCCGCTCTTTTACTAAATGATAAATGAGTTCAAGATTCTTAATATCTTCTGGTGTAAACTTTCTGTTTCCCTTGGCATTCTTCTTTGGTTTGATAACATCAAATTCCTTTTCCCAAAACCTAATCAGGGAGGTGTTTACTTTAAATGCTTCGGCTACTTCGCCAATGCCATAATAACGCTTTTCAGGAAGATCTATGTGCATTAATCAAGTGATTGATTTTCACGTTGGGCTCTCTCAAGTACTTCACCAAACTCTTCAGGAGAAAGATTTCCATAATAGAAATTTATTGGATTGATTCTGTCGTCATCTTTAAAGATTTCGTAATGAAGGTGAGGAGCTTCAGAACGCCCCGTACTTCCTACAAACCCAATAACGTCACCCCTTTTTACTTTTTGCCCTCTGCGAACGTTGTATTTATATAAATGTCCGTATAGGCTTGTATAACCATAACCATGATCTATTCTTATGTGATTACCATAACCTGTAGACCTGCTGTCGGCTCGTACAATTTTCCCGTTTCCGGTGGCATATACCGGCGTTCCTCTTGGTGCGGTGAAATCCATTCCGTAATGGAATTTTCTAACTTTCGTAAAAGGATCAGTTCGCCATCCATAACCCGAAGCAATTCTGCTCAGGTCTTCATTATTTACCGGCTGAATTGCGGGAATGGCTTCCAGTAACTCTCCTTTTTCTTTGGCAAGGCCTGCGATTTCATCCAGGGACTTTGATTGAACCACCAGTCTTTTAGTAAGAACATCCATTCTTTTGGTAGTTTCTTCAATAAGCTTGCTATTATCAAAACCTTCAAGGTTCTTATATCTGTTTACACCTCCAAAACCCGCTCTTCTTTGTTCTTCAGGAATTGGATTCGCTTCAAAATACAGGCGGTAGATATTATTGTCTCTGTCTTCAATATTGGCCATGACGTCCTGGATTTGATCCATTTTTTTATTAAGAAGACCATATTGTAGTTGCATGTTATGCAGTTCTCGTTTTAAAGCTTTTTCTTTTGGAGTTTCTATCTGCGGGATGTTCAAATAGATAATTAATAGTATAAAACCGGCTAAAAATGAACCGGTAATACTAAGCAGGACAATACCTAGACGTTTGCCCTTCTTTTGCTCGATCTTTTGGTAAGAAAGGGTCTCGCTATCGTAATAATATTTAACCTTCGACATGAGTTAAATTTATGCTATTTTTGCGTCCAGAAACGGCTCAAATACCGTGCTATTTAATACGGTTAACGAACAAATATATGAATTGTTTTGCCGTCTTCATAATTTAATGAATTTTGCAAGAAAATAACTGAATGAAGTCACAGGATATCCGAAAACAGTTTCTCGAGTTTTTTAAATCGAAATCACACACAATAGTGCCATCAGCGCCTATGGTCTTAAAAGACGATCCAACGCTAATGTTTACCAATGCCGGGATGGTGCAGTTTAAGGAGTTTTTCCTGGGCAACTCTGTTGCAAAAAGTAATAGAGTGACCGATACTCAGAAATGTCTTCGTGTGAGCGGAAAACATAATGATCTTGAAGAAGTAGGGCATGATACTTATCACCATACGATGTTCGAGATGCTCGGCAACTGGAGTTTTGGCGATTATTTCAAAGAGGAAGCAATTAGCTGGGCATGGGAGCTATTGACCGAAGTTTATAAAATCTCGCCTGAAAACCTCTATGTTTCAGTTTTTGAAGGAAGTGATGATAGAGATGATCTTGGATTAGATACCGAAGCGCTTGAACTATGGAAAAAGATCGTTCCAGAAGAGCGTATTATCTACGGAAATAAAAAGGATAACTTCTGGGAGATGGGAGATCAGGGTCCTTGTGGCCCGTGTTCTGAAATTCATATAGACATTAGGTCAGAAGAAGAAAAAGCGAAAACTCCAGGTAGAGATCTCGTAAATATGGATCATCCGCAAGTTGTGGAGATCTGGAACCTGGTATTTATGCAATATAATCGTAAAGCCAACGGAGATCTTGAAGAATTACCTGCAAAGCATATTGATACAGGGATGGGTTTTGAGCGTCTGTGTATGGTGCTTCAAAATACCCAGTCTAATTATGACACCGATGTTTTTACTCCGCTTGTTGGCGAAATTGAGGAAATAACGGGTGTCACATATGGCAAGTCTGAGGAGAATAATATCGCGATGAGGGTGATCGCAGATCACGTTCGAGCCGTGGCATTTTCAATCGCAGACGGGCAGTTACCGAGTAATACCGGTGCCGGATATGTAATTAGAAGAATTCTAAGACGGGCTATTAGATATGGCTTTACCTTTCTTAACACCAAAGAACCTTTTATATATAAGTTAGTTCCTGTGTTGAGCGGTCAAATGGGGGCTACCTTTCAGGAATTAAAGTCTCAGCAAAATCTAATCGAAAATGTGATTAGGGAAGAAGAAGCTTCTTTTCTCAGAACACTGGATCAGGGATTGATACTGCTTGAAAATTTAATGAAAGAATCTAAGGATAAAACCATTTCCGGAGAAAAAGCATTTGAACTTTACGATACTTTCGGGTTTCCTATAGATCTTACCGCTTTAATCTTAAAAGAAAATGGCTATGATCTTGATGAAAAAGGTTTTGAAGCTGAACTTAAAAAGCAAAAAGATCGTTCCAGGGAAGCTACTGCGGTAAGTGCAGGTGATTGGATAGAATTGAACCCGGTTGATGAGGAATCTTTTGTTGGTTATGATAAACTTGAAGCAGATGCAAAAATCGCCAGGTATCGTAAAGTAGAGTCCAAGAAGAAAGGGGAAATGTTTCAGGTTGTTCTAAATAAAACACCTTTCTATCCGGAAGGTGGTGGCCAGGTTGGAGATAAAGGAATTCTGATGTCTTCAGATGGAGAAGTAGTTGATGTGGTTGACACTAAGAAGGAAAACAACCAGATCATACATTTTACAAAAAATTTACCAAAAAATACGGAAGCCGAATTTAAAGCGATCGTAAATAAGACAGAGCGTTACAATACAGCTTCTAACCATACTGCTACTCATTTATTACATCAGGCGCTTAGAAGTATTCTAGGGACTCATGTGGAGCAAAAAGGCTCTATGGTACAAAGCGGCTATCTGAGATTCGATTTTTCACATTTCAGTAAAGTTACTGGAGAAGAGCTAGAGAAGGTGGAAAACTTTGTAAATGCCCGAATTCGTGAGCAACTAAGTTTGGATGAGCAGAGAAATATCTCTTACCAGGAAGCAATAGACCAGGGAGCGATTGCTTTATTCGGGGAGAAATATGGTGATTCTGTGAGAGCGATTCGTTTTGGAGATTCTATGGAATTGTGTGGGGGTATTCACGTGAAGAATACTTCAGATATCTGGCATTTTAAAATTTCAGGAGAATCTGCAGTTGCTTCGGGAATTAGAAGGATTGAGGCAATTACCGGTGAAGCAGCCATGAAATACTTTGAAGAGCAGACAAACATTCTTGAAGAGATCAAAAGCGGACTGAAAAATTCCAATGATCCGGTAAAGGCTATAAATAATCTTCAGGAGGAAAATATAAACTTAAAGAGACAAATTGAGAGTCTGCTGAAGGATAAGGCTAAAAACCTTAAATCTAAACTTAAACACGAGGTAAAGTCGATAAACGGGGTTAATTTCCTTTCAAAAAAAGTAGATCTGGATGCAGCCGGTATTAAGGATCTTGCTTTTCAGTTAGGTGAAGAAATTGATGATTTATTTATATTATTTGGTGCAGAACAACATGGGAAAGCGCTACTTTCCTGCTATATATCTAAAGAACTTGTAAAAGGGAAAGACCTTAATGCAGGACAGATTGTTCGTGAACTGGGTAAGTATATCCAGGGTGGCGGTGGTGGCCAGCCATTTTTTGCTACCGCAGGGGGTAAAAATCCGGACGGACTGAATGAAGCATTACAGAAAGCAGAAAGCTTTATAAAATAACATAAAAAATCCCGATAATTCATCGGGATTTTTTAATTTAAGAATATGGATTTTAGAACTAAAGTTCCAATTAAAGAGGGTCGCCCGAAAATTGAGCATTCATCGGGTGTTTTTCTTATAGGTTCCTGTTTTGTTGAAAATATTGGAGCTAAACTGGAATGGTTCAAATTCAGAAATCTTCAAAATCCAACCGGGATTGTTTTTCATCCTTCTCCTATTCGAAGGTTTTTTCAAAGAATGTCTAATCATGAAGAATATCAAAAAAAGCATATTCTTGAATTCAATGACAGGTGGCAATCTCTGGAAGCACACTCAGATATGCGTCGCGATACTGAAGGGGAATGCCTCCAGAATTTAAATTCTGCCTTAAAGAAGAGTAGAGAATTTATTGAGAATGCGACTCATGTGATTATTAGCCTTGGTACTGCCTGGGGCTATGTTTATGAAGGTCAGGAAGAAATAGCGGCGAACTGCCATAAAATTCCGCAGAAAAAATTTAAGAAGGAGCTTTCTTCTATCAACGAGATAGTAAATGATCTTGAGGTAATTGACCATTCTGTTTCGCAAATAAATAATAACGCAAAGATTATCTATACTATTTCTCCTATAAGGCATTTAAAGGATGGTTTTCAGGAAAATCAACAGAGCAAAGCCCATTTAATTGCAGCAGTGCATCAATTCTTAAATTCTAATGCCCAGTCAAACTATTTTCCATCTTATGAAATCCTGATGGATGAGCTTAGAGATTATCGGTTTTATTCTGAAGATATGCTTCACCTAAATCAAGTGGCTATAGATTATATATGGAATTCATTTTCTGAAAAATGGATGTCACAGAACTCATTAAATCTGAACCTGAAAATCGATAAGATTCAGAAAAGTCTTTCTCACCGGCCCCTGGCAGAAAACTCACTGTCTCATAGGAAATTTCTTACGAAATTACAAGTAAAAATCGAGGAAATTCAAAAAAAGCACCCTGAAATTATGTTTTCTTAGCCCTTGCTACTATTAGGATTGTTAAAATTTTATTAATTTGAAAACATAAATTTCACGCTCTATGTTAAATTATTTGTATTTTTACCAGGCAGATCCAATTAATTTACGTCTGTTATTACTATTGTTAACCAGTAATAATGAGATAATTATAAAAGATTTGCTTTCTAAAATTTGTTGGGGTAGATTTTAGAATATACTAAAGGACGGGTGGGGCCGTCCTTTAGTTTTTATAAGATTTCTTTAACTCACTTTGGGTTTTCATTTAACCGTCTCTTCTCTTTTTTTTCTAATTTCCCAGCTTAAACAGATCTTATGAAGAATATTCTAGTGGCCATTTTAATGCTTGCGGTTATTATTTTAGGGTTTATGTATTGGGACCAGAAAAATAATGAGAAAGAAAGTCTGGCAGAAAATTCGGCTCTTATTCAGAAGCAAATTAGAAATGTTGGGAAACTTGTAGTAACAGAAGGAACTTTTTCCCAGGTATTCACCTACAAGAATTCTAAAAGCTTCTATTTTGATGTGCTTTCAGCCCGTAAGAAGGCACTTATTGTTGTGAATGCTGAGGTAAGTATCGCGTATGATTTGAGCAAGTTGGAAATAGAGATAGATGAAGAAGCTAAAAAGGTGGTGATTAAAAGTATCCCTAAAGAGGAAATTAATATTAATCCAAATATTAAATATTACGATGTTACCCAGGATTATCTTAACCAGTTTGAAGCTGAAGATTATAATAAGATCAAATCACGTATTGAAAAAGGGCTTAATGAAAAGATTGAGAAATCTAGCTTAAAAAAGAATGCGAAGAATAGACTGGTTAGTGAACTTCAAAAAATTTATATTTTAACCAGTAGTATGGGCTGGACTCTGGAATATGAGAACCAACCCATTACTAATCCTGAAAATCTTGAAAATATTAAAATTTAAGGAGTAACCATTTTTGTTTCGGTCATTTCTAGACCATCCTCAATTAAATGGGCGACTTCCGGTCTGATTTTTTTTAGTTTCTGAAGATGATCTTTAATTTGCTCCGCTAACTTTGGATCATCCTCTATTGCTAGCTCATAGATCTCCACCGAGAGTAACCAATCTTTAGGATGATGTTTTTTTATGATATCAAATGCAGCGCTAAGGGAAAATTTGGTGTTTTCACCTTTTCTAATATTTCTTACCGATTCATAGAGAGATTCCAGTTCTTCTCTCTCTGCGTTTTTTTTACTTTTTATAGTTGTGGAAGATGGGTCGTGGGTTATAAGATCAAAAGATTCGTGATCTGCAGGTCCTGCAAATGCAGAAATGACCTCTTTCCCTACGGCCATATCATATTTTCCCCATTCTGGCTTAAATAATACCTTTTCATTATAAGTGACCGTGCAATTTTTAAAACTGATCAAAATAATTTTACCCTGGAGGTTTCTGGTTCCGGTAATAATTTCACCTTCAACTTTTACTCCGCCCTCGAATTCAAAACTCACCTTTTCACCTTCATAAATATCATAGGCTCTAAGATCTCTGGGACTCATATCTTCTATAGCCAGATTTATTCCCTTTAATTTGCCAATAGGAGAACCAAATCCTTCCGGATGCGTAGAGACACCATGTCCTACCAGTTCTTTTTCCCTTGTAGAAAGTGCAGTTTTTCCATTAGTTTGAATATAAATCGCTTTTCCCTCATGTTCGATGACATTCGAAAAACTTCCGGAAACTTGAATTCCCGTACTAAACTCAATGGTACCAAGATTTTTGGAGTCAATTAATTTCTGAATTCCTTCCAGTCCGCCTTTTCTTAAAGCCATTTTGTTAGCGAATTCTTCAAGCACAAGGCTTAAATGAGCAAAGTCCGGGGTGACAAAAAGCTGAGGTTGTGGTTTAGTGATATCAAATTCTTTTTTCGCTGCTTCAATGGAGTAAGGGAATTTTTCAACAGCATCTGTCATACAGGATTTGCTTTCGCCAATAGATGATAGTAGTCCTGCACCATAAATTTTCGGGTTTTCCGGAGTTCCTATAAGTCCGTACTCTACAGTCCACCAATGCAAATTTCTAATTTGAGACATTTCACTGGATACTACATCTGCATTTTGAAGATCGTCTACTCTCTTTTCAACTTCTTCGATTTTTTCTTTCGGAGTATCTTCCGCTTCCTTTAAAATAGAAAGCTCACGAATGGCTTCATAAACTTCATAATCATGTGAGCTGGAAATAGCCTTACAGCCAATTTCCCCAAAACGCCTTAGATATTCGGCGTATTCCGGATTGGCGATAATAGGGGCGTGGCCGGCACCTTCATGGATAATATCGGGAGCGGGAGTATATTTTATATGTTCAAGTTGACGTATATCACTGGCGATTACAAGAACATTGTACGCCTGAAACTCCATAAAAGCCGCTGGTGGAATAAATCCATCTACAGCAACCGCAGCCCAGCCAATTTCTTCAAGAATACGATTCATTCCATACATATTAGGAATGCTATCAATTGATATTCCTGTTTTCTTAAGACCTTCCAGATAAGAATCATGAGCGACCTTGCTTAAATAGTCAACATTCTTTCGCATTACATATCGCCAGACTGCCTGATTGATGGAGCTGTAATCATCATAATTTTGAGGCTTTATAAATTGCTGAAGATGGGCCGGTAGCCTATCGAGAATTTCGTTGGATTGAATATTATCTAACATGATTTAATTTAACTAAAACGTTTGCGTTAAAAGTACAAAATTTGAAACAGAATGGGAAGGATAATCATTGGCGACTGCGCATAAAAAAGCCCCAATCAAGGGGCTTAAAAGTTTATTTGTTATTTCTCCATTCCGGGAGGATATTTCTCCATGATCTTCCCAACGATTTCGTTGATTCGTTCCTGTTTTTTATTTACTTCACTGGCAAGAGCAGCTGTACCCATTCCCTGCCAAACCAGTTCTTTTCCTTCAGAATCTATAAGGTCTATATAAAGGGTTCCTTCACTGGTTCTATTCACGGTATTAAAACCGCTTCCCCAGTACCAAGGGTTCCATCCCCAGCCATAGCCGTAATATGGGTAATTGTTCTGATAGATATTAATATTCTCATTCGTCTTTGTAAATATACTTACAAGAAGATCAGGATTTTCAGATTTTGTAAATCCATTTTTCTGCATTTCCGTTTCAATAGCTCTTAAAATTCTTTTTTTGTCAAGATCAGAAATTTCAGCTTTATCTATGCCTGGCTTGAAAAAAGCATAAGTTCCATATTTATTAAAGTCGGCCTCACGATCATAGTCTGAAGCAACTTTTACACTGCTACATGAAGTTAAAACTACCGCAAACAACAGTAGAACTGGAGTAATTCTTAGAAATTTCATAGGTTAGAATTTAAATTTATATAAATTTTAATCCAAAAGATCCTGATCTACTAGGTTGGGAATAGTAACTTTTAATTGCGGATTCATGTTCATTGCGCGTTTGGCTGCGAATATGGCTTCCTCATTCCTTGCCCAGGATCTGCGGGCAATTCCGTTATTTACATCCCAGAATAACATAGATTTTAAACGATCTTCTGATGATTTATCACCTTCAAGAATCATGCCGAATCCTCCATTAACAACCTCTCCCCAGCCAACTCCACCGCCATTGTGAATGCTCACCCAGGTCGCTCCTCTGAAACTATCTCCTATAACGTTTTGTATTGCCATATCTGCCGTAAAGCTCGATCCATCATAAATATTTGAGGTCTCACGGTATGGTGAATCGGTTCCGGAAACATCATGATGATCACGCCCAAGTACTATCTGGCCTATCTCTCCACGGGATATAGCGTCGTTAAAAGCCTTAGCAATCGCTATTCTTCCTTCGGCATCCGCATAAAGAATTCTCGCTTTTGAGCCTACTACTAATTTATTCTCGCGAGCCCCTTTGATCCATTGAATGTTGTCCTGCATTTGCTGCTGAATTTCGGCAGGTGAATTTTCTTTTAATTTGTTTAAAACCTCAGTTGCTATTTTATCAGTCTTCTGAAGATCTTCCTCTTTGCCTGAAGCACAAACCCATCTAAAAGGTCCGAATCCATAATCAAAACACATAGGTCCCATAATATCCTGAACATAACTCGGGTATCTAAAATCTTTCCCATCTTCGCTCATAATATCGGCCTCGGCTCTGGATGCTTCCAGTAAAAAAGCATTTCCGTAGTCAAAGAAATAGGTGCCTCTTTTTGTATGCTTATTAATTGCGGTGGTTTGTCTTCTCAAACTTTCCTGAACTTTCTCTTTGAATTTTTCAGGATTTGAAGCCATCAATTCATTTGCTTCCTCAAAGCCAAGATCAACCGGATAATAACCACCAGCCCATGGATTGTGCAGCGATGTTTGATCGCTTCCCAGGTCTATGTAAATGTCATTTTCAGCAAAATATTCCCAGATTTCTACCACGTTGCCCTGGTATGCTATGGATATCACTTCTTTTCCAGCTTTTGCTTTTTTGACTCTTTCCGCAAGTTCTTCTACATTATCAATAACTTCATCTACCCAGCCTTGTTTATGCCTGGTTTGGGTAGCTTTAGGATTTACTTCAGCACAAATGGTAATACAACCTGCAATATTCCCGGCTTTTGGTTGAGCGCCGCTCATTCCGCCAAGACCCGAAGTCACAAATAATTTCCCAGCTAAGCCTTCACCAGATTTAGATATCTTTCTTCCTGCATTTAAAACAGTAATAGTTGTCCCGTGTACGATTCCCTGCGGACCTATATACATAAAACTTCCGGCAGTCATTTGCCCATATTGAGTTACTCCCAATGCATTGAATTTCTCCCAGTCATCTGGTTTGGAATAATTAGGGATCATCATTCCGTTAGTTACAACAACTCTTGGAGCATTAGCATGGGAAGGGAAGAGACCCATTGGATGACCAGAATACATTGCCAGAGTCTGTTCGTTATCCATCATCGCCAGATATTGCATGGTTAGAAGGTATTGTGCCCAGTTTTGGAATACAGCACCGTTACCACCATAAGTGATCAATTCTTCTGGATGTTGAGCAACTTCAGGATCCAAATTATTCTGAATCATGAGCATGATTCCTTTTGCCTGAACACTTTCCCCAGGGTATTCGTCTATTGGTCTGGCGTAAAAATCATAATCGGGTTTGAACCTATACATATAGATACGACCATATTTTTCCAGTTCTTCCCTGAATTCAGGAAGTAAAGTCTCATGATGTTTTTTGTCAAAATATCTTAATGCATTTTCTAACGCGAGTTTCTTTTCATCGGCATCTAAGATATCCTTGCGTTTGGGAGCATGATTTAAAGATTGGTCATATATTCTTGCTGCCGGTAATTCGTCGGGTATACCTTCAAGTATAAGATCCTTAAAGTTCATTGTATATTATTCTTGAGAGTTGGTTTTCTTGTTATATCCGTATGGGCAATGTCGGCATCCGCTTTCACAGCAATAGCCTCTTTTTAGATGGTATTGTTCAGTAAAACAGCGATAGCCTTCAGGAGTGAGATAATAGTCTCCATCTTCTAACGGGATTCTTTTTTTCTGAAAATTCATACCGCTAAATTACAATTTCTTATCTTGAAAGCATGATTTTGATCGTCAACAAAAGGCTGCTTTCGGGCAGGTTTAAGGGGATAAGTTTGTGGCCCTTTGTGATACTCCAGAATAAGCAGCTGAAGAAAGACGAATATTTTCTGAACCATGAAAAGATACATCTCAGGCAACAACTGGAGCTTCTCGTTTTGTTTTTTTACGTCTGGTATGCCATAGAATTCTTTGTGCGTTATCTGGATTGCCGCGACGGAATGCTTGCTTACAGAAATATCAGTTTTGAAAGAGAGGCTTATCGCAGGGAAAATGACCTTAAGTATCTCAAAAAAAGATCTTTTTGGGCTTTTCGGAAATTTCTTTGATGGAATATTTGGTTACATGCAGAGATATGAGAAGAAAAGTTAGATCAAGAATTTAATTCACTGCGAATGAGTGAAACGACTGAAGCAGTCTCATTATTAAAATTTCAAGCTTGAGTTTGCGGCGCTACGATGCTCTCCGCTCGCAAAGACAGCGATGAAGCAATTAGGTTATTCAAAAATTGATGTGTGTAATTTTGGCTTTTATAAACCACTTAAACTAGTTTTGCAATCATGCAGGACTTTTTTGAAAAAGTAACTTCTGAATCGATTCCAAATGAATTTATCACCGAATTCCCCGGTGGTATTAAGCTTTGGATCAAAAGGGAAGATTTGCTGCATCCTGAAGTTTCTGGAAATAAATTTCGAAAATTGAAGTATAATCTGCTTCAGGCCAAAAAAGAAAATCACGCTAGGATTCTTACCTTCGGTGGGGCTCACTCCAATCATATTTCAGCAACTGCTACGGCAGGTCAATTATTAGGTTTCAAAACCATCGGAATAATCCGGGGTGAAGAATTGGTGAATTCTCAAGAAAAATGGAGTCCGACACTAAAATATGCTGCTTCCTGCGGAATGAAATTTGAATTTATAAGTCGGGAAAAATACCGAAACAAGGATTCCGAAGGATTTCTACAGAAATTAAAACTAAAATTCGATAAATTTTATCAGGTTCCTGAAGGTGGAACTAATGAACTTGCTATAAAAGGTTGCGAAGAAATACTTTCAGAAAAAGATAAAGATTTCAACTATATCTGCGCCTCGGTGGGAACCGGAGGAACTATTGCCGGACTGATCAATTCTTCAGAAGAAGACCAAAAAGTGCTTGGCTTTTCAGCTTTAAATTCAGATTATTTAAAAAATGAAGTTTCAACTTTGGTAAATAAGGGGAATTGGGAGATCATACTAAATTATCATTTTGGTGGTTATGCAAAAGTGAATGCTGAACTGATCGATTTTATGAACGATTTCAGTAAAAAATATAAAATCATTCTGGATCCTCTCTATACAGGAAAGTTAGTTTTTGGTATTTTTGACCTCGTAAAATGCGGATATTTCCCCGAAAATTCTAAAATACTGGCTATTCATACCGGTGGCTTGCAGGGAATTGAAGGAATGAACCGGTTTTTGAAGAGAAAAGATCTGCCTCAAATTATATATTAGTATGAAAATTAGACACCTTTTAGTTCTTTTGTTGATCGTTGTTTTTGCTGCTTCGTGTGGTAGTAAAAAGAAAGTGGTGACCAGAAAGGATAATGTTGAAATGGATAATAGAGGAGAAGAGAATCGTGAAACTCCTGCTGAGGTGGTAGATGATGTGAAAGAGAAGATGCCCCGTAATTCTTATCATTATCGAATTGAAGATTATATCAGGGATTACGCATCTATTGCCCAAGAAGAAATGAAATTATATAAAATTCCTGCAAGTATTACGTTGGCGCAGGGAATTCTGGAATCGGGGGCCGGAAATGGAGAATTAACCAGAAGAGCGAATAATCACTTCGGAATTAAATGTCACGACTGGAAAGGTGAAAAAGTTTACCATGATGATGATCGGCGTGGGGAATGTTTTAGAAAGTATAAACACGCAAAATACTCCTATCGCGATCACTCTTTATTTCTATCTGGACGGGGGCGCTATTCTGAATTATTCGAACTTGATGCAGATGATTATAAAGGCTGGGCCAAAGGTTTGAGAAAAGCCGGTTATGCTACAGATCGCAGGTATCCGGACAAACTTATAGATCTTATCGAAAGATATGAGCTGTACCAGTATGATTCAGGAAAACAGGCGACGAAATATGCGGTAAAACCTCAGGAAACAAAGAATTCTGAAACTCATGTGGTAAGAAAAGGGGATACCTTGTATTCAATTTCAAAAAAATATAATACTTCCGTAGAAGATATTAGAAGAATGAATGGGCTTAATGGAAATACAATTTCTATTGGCCAGGTTTTAAGTATAAAATAATCGTCATTCTGAATTTATTTCAGAATCTTGATTTAAAAACCCTGAAATAAGATCTGGGGGACGTATAAAATAAAAGATCATTTATGATTTATAAGAGAAGTAGTCAGTTATTCGCAGATGCACAAAAAGTGATTCCCGGCGGGGTGAACTCTCCTGTAAGGGCTTTTAAGGCGGTAGGAGGTGAACCAATTTTTATTGAAAAGGCCGAAGGGGCTTATATATATGATGAAGATGGGAATAAATTAATAGACTATATCAATTCCTGGGGGCCACTTATTTTGGGGCACGCTCATAAACCTGTTATTGATGCGGTTATTGAAAAAGCAAAAAAAGGTACTTCCTTTGGAACACCTACAGAAATTGAAACGAAAATAGCGGAACTGGCAGTAAAAATGGTTCCGAATATTGATAAAATAAGAATGGTGAATTCAGGTACAGAAGCCTGTATGAGCGCCGTTCGTCTTGCCCGCGGATTTACGGGAAAAGAGAAGATCATCAAGTTCGCCGGCTGTTATCACGGTCATAGTGACTCTTTCCTTATTCAAGCCGGAAGTGGTGCGGTCACTTTTGGAACGCCAAACAGTCCCGGGGTTACCCAGGGGACTGCAAAGAATACGTTATTAGCAGACTATAATGATCTGGACAATGTAAGGAAGGTGATTGAAGCCAATAAAGAAGAAATTGCCTGTATCATTCTGGAGCCGGTTGCCGGGAATATGGGTTGTATCCCACCTGCGGAAGGATTTTTGGAAGGACTTAGAAAATTATGTGATGAAACGGGAATTCTCCTGATTTTTGATGAGGTAATGACGGGATTTAGACTTGCCGCCGGAGGAGTGCAGGAAAGGGCAGGAGTAAAGGCCGATATTGTGTGCTTCGGAAAAGTAATCGGTGGAGGCTTACCTGTAGGTGCCTTTGCCGCCCGAAATGAAATTATGGATTACCTGGCTCCGGTTGGTCCTGTTTATCAGGCGGGAACACTTAGCGGAAATCCACTAGCGATGGCTGCCGGTTTAGCAATGCTTACAGAATTGGATAGTAAAAGAGGGATTTTTGAAAGCCTTGAGAAAAAGACCAAATATCTGCATGAAGGGATGGAAAAAGTCCTGACTGAAAATAAAGTAGATTTCACGATAAATAGAATTGGATCAATGATTTCAGTTCATTTTGGAACAGAGCCGGTAACCGATTTTGCTTCCGCAGCTAAATCTGCAAATCTTGGTGTTTTCAATAAATTTTTCCACGGAATGCTGGAAAACGGAATTTATATCGCACCAAGTGCTTATGAAACATGGTTTATTAGTGATGCACTTTCTTATGAAGATCTGGATACCACAATTGCAGCGGTAGATAAAGTAGCTAAGACTCTGTAATAGATTCATCTTAGAAAATATTTAATCGAACCTCACAGGTTTCAAAACATGTGAGGTTTTTTTGGTTGAAGTTTTTCTTAGAACTTTCGTTTCTTAAAATAAAAATTCTGATCCTCTTTAGTGATCTCACGTATTACTTTACAGGGATTTCCCGCTGCAATTACATTAGCTGGAATGTCTTTGGTTATAACACTCCCAGATCCAACTACCGTATTGTCACCTATATTCACCCCAGGATTGATCACCGTATTTCCGCCTATCCACACATTATTGCCAATAGTTATTGGAATAGCATATTCTAAACCCTGATTTCTCTTTTCGGCATCTATAGGATGTCCCGCAGTAAATAGGCTAACGTTGGGTGCTAACATTACGTTGTCGCCAATTTTTACTTCAGCACAATCTAAAATGGTGCAATTATAATTAGAGTAGAAGTTTTTACCCAAGGTAATATTATATCCATAATCACAGTGAAATGGCGGTTCTATATAAAAATTCTCTTTCGTTGAACCCAGTAATTTTTTAAGATGGTTATTACGTTCTTCCACAAATTCGGGAGAAATAGAATTTATTTTAAAACAGGTTTTTTGAGCATAGATACGTTCTTTCGAGAGCTCGGGATCTGAAGCTATGTAAGGCTTTTGTGAAAGCATTTTATCTTTTTCGGAAGACATACTTTTAAGGTTCTAAATTTTAAGACATCCCTAATAATTCCTCTACATAAGTCCGGGAATTAGAAAGTCGCGGAATTTTATGCTGCCCCCCGAGTTTATTATGCTTTTTCAACCAGTCGTAAAAAAGGTCTTTTCTAGCCTGATGAATTTTTGGCAAATTTAGCGTCATATTATTATAGCGCTTTGCTTCATAATCGCTATTTACTTCCTGTAGGGCAAGATCCAGATGCCGGGTAAATTTATCGAAATCGCGGGGAGGCGTTTTGAATTCCACAATCCATTCATGTGCCCCTTTTTCCTTTCCTTCCATAAAAATAGGAGCCACCGTATAATCTATAATTTCGCAATTCGTGACCAGGCAAACTTTTTTAAGCGCAGATTCTGCATTCTCAATTATTAACTCTTCTCCAAAAACATTAATATGATGTTTCGTTCTTCCGGAAACCTTGATTCTATAAGGATTTAAATTTGTGAATCTTACGGTATCTCCAATTTTATATCTCCAAAGTCCGGCGTTGGTAGTTATAACGACTGCATAATTTTTATCAATTTCCACTTCGCTCAAAGGAATCGCTATCTCTTCATCGCTGCCATATTTATCCATAGGGATAAATTCATAAAAGATCCCATAATCCAACATTAATAGCAGGTCTTTGGTATCGTTATGATCCTGGCATGCGAAGAAGCCTTCCGATGCATTGTAGATCTCATAAAACCTAAAATCTTCCTTAGGAAGTATTTTCTGATACTGCGAAGCATAAGGTTCAAAACTCACGCCACCATGGAAATAAACCTCCAGGTGAGGCCATACTTCAAACAAACTTTCTTTTCCGGTAGTTTCAAGAACATTATTCAGTAAAACCAACATCCAACTGGGAACGCCGGCAAGACTGGTAACTTTCTCTTTAATAGTTTCATTAACAATTGCCTGCATTTTATACTCCCAATCGTGCATTAACGATACTTCATTGCTTGGCGTACTACTGAATTCTGCCCAAAAAGGCATATTATCGATAAGAATTGCGGAAAGATCTCCGTAAGAAGTCCCATTTTCCTGGTACAGTTCCTTGCTTCCGCCAAGTCTCAGGCTTTTTCCGGTAAAGAATTGTGATTGCGGATTATTATTCAGATAAATACATAAAAGATCTTTACCCGCCGCAAAATGGCAATCTTCCAGAGAATCCTGACTTACGGGAATAAATTTACTTTTGGCGCTGGTGGTACCACTGGATTTAGCAAACCACCTAATGGGGGTTGGCCAGAGAATATTATTTTCACCTTTTCGGCTACGTTCTATATCGGGCTGATAATCTTCGTACTTCTGAATTGGCACTCGCTCCCTGAATTTTTCATAAGAATTGATCTCATTAAAATAATAGCGCTTACCAAATTCTGTGTTTTTTGCTTTGGAAATAAGATCTTTAAGCAATTCATTTTGAACCTCATGGGGGTACTTCATAAACAATTCCATCTGGTGAATCCTCTTTTTGAGAAACCATGAAGCTATGGAGTTGACTAATGGAATTGGCATTATTCTTCTTATCTTTAACCCTAATATTTAAGGGATGTTTGGTTATTTGGTTAAAAATAATCGAAACTTTGAAGCCTGCAAAAAATTCATTCAGTCTTAAAATAAATAATTGATGAAATACGAAGGAGTTTTAACAAAAATGAGAACCGAAATTAAGGATGTGGTTCAATATTATTTGATTTGGGAAAATGATTTTATCAATATGAATCAGCTGATCAATAAAAAAATAAGTTTAAATTTTCTTAGATATCAGTGTCTTAATTGTGGGTTGGAAAAGAAAATTTACAGACAGGGTTTTTGTTACGACTGTTTTAGCTCTATTCCCCAGGCCGGTGACTGGGTTATAAATCCTGAGTTGAGCAAGGCGCATTTAGACCAGGAAGATCGTGATCTGGAATTTGAAAAGAGGGCGCAACTTACACCACACGTTGTTTACCTGGCAAATTCAAGTGATGTAAAAGTTGGGGTTACCAGAAGGAATCAAATCCCAACCAGGTGGATAGACCAGGGAGCACATGAGGCCATTGAAATTGTGGAAGTCCCCAATCGTTATCTCGCAGGTATTACTGAAGTTGCCTTAAAGGATCATGTTTCAGATAAGACCAACTGGAGAAAAATGCTTACCAATGATATTTTAGATCTTAATCTTGAAGAAGAACGGGAAAAACTTAAAGAATTTATTCCTGAAGAAGCTAAAGAATATTATCTCGCCAATAACAAGGAAACTGAAATCAAATTTCCGGTACTGGAATTTCCGGAAAAGGTAAAATCCTTAAACCTGGTAAAAAATCCTTTTTATGAAGGAGTTCTAAAAGGAATCAAAGGCCAATATCTTATATTTAACGACGGCACTGTTTTTAATATAAGAGGTAATGAAGGTTTGGTTGTGGAGCTGAATGTTCTTGTGTAACTGTCATTTCGACGGAGCAAAGCGAAGGAGAAATCTCTTGAGATGATCTAAAATCTAATGAGATCTCTTCCTTTGGTCGAGATGACAACTCAAGAAAATATATAGTTTTATTATCACACTGAACGTATTTCAGCATCTACCTAGAGACCCTGAAACAAGTTCAGGGTGACGAACTGAGCCTATCGAAGTGCAATCTATAAGCTAGTAAATATGATTTCGATACGCAGCACAGCGGAGTGAGAAATCTGTTATATAATGTGAATTTAAAAGAGATCTCTCCCTATGGTCGAGATGACAAATCCAGAAAATCGACAATTTCAACCAGTGTTATTCCAAACAAAGTAAAGCAGCCTCACGTAGAGATTCCTTCACTGCGTTCGAAGTGACTTTGATAAACTTATTTTCGTCATGCTGAACTCGTTTCAGCATCTACTAAAAGACCCTGAAACAAGTTCAGGGTGACGCACTGAGCCTGTCGAAGTGCAATTTTTGAGTTAGGTGATGTCATTTCGATACGCAGCACAGCGGAGTGAGAAAACTGTTATATAATGTGAATTTAAAAGAGATCTCTTCCTTTGGTCGAGATGACAAATCAAGAAAACCGACAATTTCAACTAGTGTTATTCCAAACAAAGTAAAGCAGCCTCACGTAGAGATTTTTTCATTTCGTTCGCAGTACTTTTTAATGAATTTATTTTCGTCATGCTGAACTCGTTTCAGCATCTACTTAGAGACCCTGAAACAAGTTCAGGGTGACGTGCATCTTGATTTAATTTTGCTTCGTTGTATCAGTTTTCTTTTTATTGCCTTTCAAAAGCCCACCAAGAATATTCTTAGCAGCTTCCTGCACCTGTTTCTGTTGAGATTGATTTAAAGAATCTTTATTCATTGGAATCGGGGCTCCGGTAGAATCAGTTTTCTGTGAATTAACTGCTGTGGAGTCATTTTTATTAAACGGCTTCTTAGGGTCTCTTTTTCCTTGTAAAATATCGTTGATAGCATCTACAGCTTTGCCTTCAAGATTCTTCTTTTGCTGGGCCACAACTTTTTGGGTAAGATTATTAACCGCCTGTTGCATGTTTAATTTTATTTGCGGACTCTGGAAATTTCCTGTAATTCCAATTGGAAGTTCCACCGTTGTATTTGCTAAACTTTCTCCGCTTAATTTGCCTAAAGTATTACCAATATCAGATCCCAGGTATTTTGCCGGTACATCCAGCTTCAGGTCATAATTCATATTCATATCAAAACCGTGACTCCCCGCAACCTGAAAGTCGATTCCTTTAATATTGAAGTTCATCGGTGCTATTTGTACCATTCCATCTGTAAACGTCAATTTCGTCTTTAGTTTGCTTAGATCAATATCCTTGAAATTTATAAAATTCAGCTGGTCATCTAATTTTGACAATAAATCAGCTTTTTCAGGGTTAATTTCCGCAGTTAATAATTCTGCCAGTGCATTTCCAACAAGACTGGACATTTGCAGCGTAAGATCTTCATTTAAATTACCTTTCAGGCTTAATGTAGACTGAAGCTTACCCTCAATAGCACTTGCTAATGGTGCCAGATTTTGCATCAATTCTAAACTATTGAAAGAAGAGGCAATATCCAGGGAATTCAGATTGAGGTCCATCTCAAAAACCGGAGTAGTATTTTTAGTAGAGACCAACCCGTTTAGCCCGATACTTCCGTTAAAGATGTTGGTTGAAATATCCTGAAGCCTTGCAGTTTCATCCCTAATTATAAGAAGTCCTTTCGCATTCTTAAGCTCAAGATTATCATACAAAACCGTATTGGCGTTAAACCTTAATTCCATATCCAGGAAAGACGGGACTTTCACCGCTTCTTTACCTGTGGTTTTTGCTACGGTTTTATTATTCCCACTTTCATCTGTCGAAGTGATTTCTTCAGTTTCAGCCACCATAAAGTCGTTTACAGAAAAAGTATTGGACTGCACCTGGAAATTTCCTTTTAACTGCTCGTCTGTAAGTAAGAATCCAATAAGATTTTGAAGTGATCCTGAAGCAGTAATATCGGTCTTTCCGGTCGTCATTTTCAGGTTTGGAACACTAACATTTCCTTGGTTAAAACTCAAATCAGCATTAGCGATTTGCACTTCGTTAGGAATTTCAGGAGAAGAATATCTGAAATTTTTAAGGGAAGCAGTGCCGCTACTTTTTACATTCTGATATTGTTCCTTTTCAATAGAATTCATATCAAAACTAGTCTTAATATCTGCAGTAAGCATCCCGTTGAGATCTTGTTCCATTTCTAAAGGATAGGCCTTACTGATATTTGCAAGATTTACTGTTCCTTTAAGAGCAAGGTCTATAAGCATATTTTCGGTAATATTACTAATATTTCCATTTGCTGTAAAACGGTCCTGATCTATTCTAAAAGTCGCATTGTTAATATTTATATATGTTTCTTCTGCCAATCCTGTATCATTCAATATTTCCATATCGAGGTTAATATCCTGAACACTTTTTGGAAGATCTGGATATTTGAAAGAAGCATTGCTTGAAGTAATTTTAATATCCATTTTCGGAATAAAAGTATCATCAGTTTTTCCAAAAATTCTTCCGTTCAACACAAAATCCCCGTTGGTATCTACGTTTTCGATATTCTTTGCATAAATTTCAGGAATAACGGCCAGGAAATTCTTAAAGTCTGAAGACGGAGTTTTAAAACTTACGTCCATTTCGGTATCATTTTCATTTACCTGGACATATCCATCAAAGGTCAAGGGAAGCTGATTCACTTTGGCTTCATTCTCCAAAAAGGTATATTTCATATTCTCCAGATCCATTTGGATCACTGCATCCAGGATTAATGAGTTTTGATTCAGGTAGTTTACACCATCATAATTAAGAGAAACTAAAGCTTCAGAATATGTATCCAATTCAGACTGATCCAATGAAAAATCACCGGTTCCCTCATGATTCAAATTCTCTATATCCAGGGATGTTTTCGAAGATTTATCATCATATTTAACCCGCGAATTATTGATCTCGTAATGTTTAAGATCAAGGCTAAAAGGGGTACTTTCTGAATTTGATGAAACAGTAGTCGTATCTTCTACAGCAATATCGTAATTGGCATTGCCCAGAGAATCCACTTTTATATTGACATAGGCTTTATTTAAGGTTAACCGATCAATTTTTTTAGGTTCCTCACTGCTTTTAAAAAGTTCTTTTATAGACATCTCCAGGGTGACTTCTTCGCCCAAAGCCAGCGTGTCCCCCTTAAAAGGTTCATTGTTAATGATGCTAAGATCTTCTATAACCAGTGTGGCCTCAGGAAAACTGCGGAACATGCTGAGATCAATATCTTTAAAATCAACCTGAGCGTTAAGATTGTCGTTCATTGTCTTTTTTACCAGATCTTTCAGCTGTGATTCAAAAATAAATGGTGCCACGATCAATAGTATGATGATGGTGAGTATTACGAATCCTAAAATTTTTAAAGCCTTTTTCATAAGGTTTGTTTTTTATTGATTTTATACTGCATCTAAGTTAAGTTCTTCAGCAGGTTTTAAATTGAATAATTTTCTCAATCCATAAACTGCAGCGTATAGAAATGGAGTATCCAGTGCTGCTATTAATACTTTGAATAAAAATCCGCTAAGTAGCAGTCCGCCAAATAATTCCCAGTCTATCTTTCCAAAGCTACAAAGCAAAAATAAGACCGAAAAGGTATCTGCGAACTGAGATAGAAAAGTTGAGAAATTATTTCGTAACCATAAGTGTTTTCCTTTGGTAATTTTTTTCCAGAAGTGGAATAGCTGGATATCTATATACTGAGCTAAAAGATAAGCAACCATTGATGCGAAAACTGCTATGGTCGTGGCTCCAAAAACTTTTTCAAATAATGAATCGTTTATAGGAGACCAACTGGTAGCGGGGACGGCATCTGCCAGATAAATTATTAATAGCGAGAAAAATGAGGCGAATATTCCTGTGGTAACTACTAAGTTAGCCTTCTTTTTCCCATAGATTTCACTAATAATATCAGTAATTAAAAATGTTACCGGATATGGTAAAATCCCAACGGAAATTTCAAAAGTATATAATCCGAAAAAGTCCCAGTAAAAAAACTTTTGAAAGATGAGGTTAGATACTACCAGGGAAGCAATAAATAAAGCGCTAAGGATCATATAAATTTGCTGGGCCTTAAGCGTATCTTTCAGAGTGAGTCTCGTCAAATTTTGTTATTAAGTCTTCCCGCAAAATTAAGAGTATGTGATTTTGTTTTGCTTAATTTGCTGTGAAATTATTTGGCGCTACCTCTTAAAATTTTCTTAATTCGCTTTGAAATCCCCTAAAACAGTAATACTAGCACTGGGAAGTAATCTTGGTAACCGTATTGGTTACATGCAAAATGCCCTTGAAAAGATGCACCATAACATTGGTTGGGTGCTTGAAGTTTCTAAAATATATGAAACTCCTGCCTGGGGTTTCGAAGGAAATTCATTTTTGAACGCATGTGTTTCGGTTTCTACCAGGTTAGAAGCCTCCGAAGTGCTTACTGAGCTTTTACAAATTGAAAATGAACTGGGAAGAGAGCGATCTGATTCAGGAAATTACCAGAACAGGACCATAGATCTTGATATTTTGCTTTTTGGAGAAGAAATTATTGAGACTGAAATTCTTAGGATTCCGCATCCCGGAATTCCTAATAGAAGTTTTGTTTTAAAGCCACTAAACGATATTGCAGCTTCAGAAAAGCACCCTGCCTTAGGAAAAAAGATCAGTCAATTATTGAAAGAGACGAAAGATACTTCTGAGATCACTATTTCTTCCGAAGAAATTAAAAAACCTACGCTGAATTATCATTTTCCCGGATACAATTATATTGCAGTTGAAGGAAATATAGGTGCGGGAAAGACCAGTTTTTCTACCATGGTTTCAGAAGATTTTAATGCTAAACTGATTCTGGAACGTTTTAAAGACAATCCTTTTCTTCCAAAATTCTATGAGAACAAGGAGCGTTATGCTTTTCCCCTGGAAATGTCTTTTTTAGCAGATCGCTATCAACAGCTTTCAGACGATTTAGCGCAATATGATCTTTTTAAGGATTTTGTGATCTCAGATTATGACGTTTTTAAATCGCTGATCTTTGCCAAGATCACCCTGCACGAAGATGAATATTCGTTGTATCATAAACTTTTCCATTTGATTTATAAAGAATTGGTAAAGCCGGAGCTTTATATTTATTTATATCAGAATACCGAGCGTTTACTGGAAAATATTAAAAAACGCGGTAGGGATTATGAACAAAATATTCAGCCGGAATATTTAATGGATATCAACAATAGCTACCTGAACTTTATCAAATCCCAAAGTAACATGAAAGTGCAGATCATTGATATATCAGGACTTGATTTCGTTTCCAGTAGGAAGGATTATTTATGGCTGCTATCTGAAATAGATAAAGCTTTGGTTTAATTTTGTTGTCCCGCTACTGAACCATTCATCAGATTCTTTTCATAAATTAGTGACTTACAGTTACTAAGCAGGTAAATACTAGAATTATGGAAAGGCCACTTAAAGGAAGACCAGATCATATAAAAGCAGCTCATACCGAAGATTTTGTAGATCACTACTGGGGCAGTATAAATTATGTTTTTAGTCTTATAAAAGCGTCAGAACTAAAGGCCGGGCTTATATTATCATTCTATGGTATTTTGCTGAATTTCATCTTTCAGCATATCAATGATGTGCTGGCTGAGACACTGGGAAACCTCCTATTTAATATCTTTTCAGCTTTATGGTTTCTTTGTACCGTAATTTCTATTTACTTCAGCATTCGCTGTTTTATGCCCAAAATTGAAGATAAATATGAAAAAAACATTTTTTTCTTTGGCGATGTGGTATCAAAATTTGGAAATATCAAGGAGTTTTCCCGCACCTTTTATGAGACCAGTTTGAATGAAGAGGAGCTATTCGATCAGCTGGGACAGCAAATATTTATCATCTCTAAAATATCTGCCTATAAATTCAGAAACGTAAATAGATCGCTTAGATTTTTAGGATTGGGATTGATCATGCTAATGGCCGGGCTATTAAGTTATATGTATCTCGCCCTAAACTAAGCACATTAAAGCTTTAGTTTAGAAAAAAGATCCCATAACACGACTCCTGTGCTCACCGAAATATTAAGCGAATGTTTGCTCCCCAGTTGGGGTATTTCAATCACGGCGTCACTGGCAGAAACGACTTCCTGCTGCACCCCTTTCACTTCATTTCCAAAAACAACCGCTGTGGTTTGGTGTTTTTCAGGAACAAAATCATTTAGCATCGTAGCTCCTTCAGCCTGCTCGATGGCATAAACTTTAATGCCTTCAGCTTTAAGTTTTTTAACAAGGCTTACCGTATTTTCTACATATTCCCAGGTGACGGTATCGGTTGCGCCTAATGCGGTTTTCTGAATGTCTTTGTGAGGGGGTTGGGCAGTAATTCCGCAGAGATAAATTTTCTGAATAAGAAAAGCATCGGCCGAGCGAAAAACCGAACCTATATTGTTGAGGCTTCTCACATTATCAAGAATTACAATAATCGGCGTTTTTTCAGCTTTTTTAAACTGATCTACACTTTTTCTATCCAGTTCGCTGTTCAGTAATTTTCTCTTTTCCATAGTGCAAAAATAGAAAATTGAAGGATTTTCTGAACTTTAATACCAGTATGTAGTTCTACTATCCATAAGATATTGATAAATTGAACTTTGCATGGAGAGCAAAAATGATATTGTTTTATTAAAAAAATGATCAGTGGTTTAGCTGAAATAGATTCAGTATTTCATTTTTCCGACAGAAAAATCAGAAGATTTACTTCAAAATATTGAAAATGTAAACTAAGACAGTGCTTTAATAATAAGTAAACTCATACGTATAGGTTTGAAACATAAAATCATCGGCTGTACTCCATCTTTTCTCTAATTTTATAGGATAATTGTCCTCGTTAAATTCATAATTATATTCTATGTAACCCACTTTTTCATTGGAATCCTTATTAAATTCTTCTCCTGCTATCACATTGTTTGCCGAAGAATAATTAAAAATATTTCTAAAGGCAACTGGTTTAAGATTTCTGTATGGGTGAAATGTATCATCATGGTCAAAAGTACTGTACCCTGTATGTAAGATATTCCCGCTATCTTCCATACGAATCAAATTTCCTCTGGTATCATATTCCATTAGGATAATACTTTCAATATATTCAAGATCTTCACAAGTTGCGGTCTCCTGCGAATCAAAATCATAAGTGGTCACCTTGCTCACCAGTCCGCTGCCGTTGTATTCAAATTCTTTTTTATTTACCGTTGGATTTATAGAAAAATTATCATTTTCAACAATAGCAGAAACATTGATACAACTCCGCACAATTTTATCACCTTCATAAATTAATAAAGCATGTTCTTCTCTCAAATCACCAAACGGGCTTAACAGATTTAGTGTCCAGGACTCCATCCTCCCATTATCATCATAGAAATATTCAAAACTTCCGGTTCCCTCATAAACTGAATTTATATCAATTTTGGATATTGTTTCATCGGCATTGTAAAAGAATGTGGTTTCCTTTTCAAGAATCCCAAAAGCATATTCCTTTTCAGATTTTAAAAGACTCCCTTCAGAGGGATTTGGTTCAATTTCATTTGGACTATCGGAAGAACAGGAGAAAAATACAATCAGGAATACTAATAGAAAAAACTTACGCATGATGTGGTTAATTAAATGAAACAATTGGAATTAGTTGTATTAATAAAGTTAAAGCATTAATTACTAACCAACTAGGATTTTTATGAATTTAATAACGGTTATGGTTAAAACTTTTATTTTATTGATTTTTTCAGTAGGTCATTATATCTAACCTGGATTGATTTTAAAGAAGAATTCATTTTTCTGAAGTATTCTGAAATAAAAACCATTAGCTCCAATAGGCCGAAATTATCTTCTCAATTTACGTTTGCTAAAAGTTAGATTTAATATGTAAGTGTTTGTTTGCTAATAATTTACTAGATTAGAAGTGATCTTTTAGCATACTGTAGAAAACTTATATGATCACGAAATAATAGTCAGTTCAGTCAAAAGATAGTTTTAACCACCAAAAGATAAATATTATGAAAAGCGAACAAGCAAACTGGACCAAATCTGAACTTCAAACCTATATTCTACTGCTTTGTGCAAATGCAGATTCTATTGAAACCGAAGAGGAGATCGGTTTGATTAAAACCAAAACAAATAAGGAAATATTTGATAAAATGTACCAGGAATTTTCGGCTGATACAGAAGAAGAAAGCTTGGAGAAAATCCAGGATAACCTGGTAGAACTTGAATATTCCCACAAAGAACTCACAGAACTCAGAAGGGAAATGTTCGAGGTTTTCTTTTCAGATAAGAAATTTAGTATGATGGAAAATACCTTAGATAAAATTTTAGATAATATACTGTATTAATGAGCGGTATTCTAATGGCAGAAAATGTGCCTTTTTTATACATAGTTTATTCGCGTAGCACTATTTTTCCTTTTGCATAAAAAATTATTGTCATCCGAAGGTTTTTCAAAAACTGAAGAAAAGTAAGGTAAAGTCTGAATTGCTGTCGACTTAAATGAACACAAGAAAATTAGTTATTATTTACCAGAGTGAAATTTCTCTTCGGAGATTATTTTCTTATCCTTCATTTTATTTTGATAAATATTCCTCGCCCCCGAATGCTAGGGGTGTAGGCAATAATAAAAGATACAAACCTAAGGAATCAAAAAAAATATAAATTTTAGACTATTTCCTGATATCACTGAAACAGGGTTAATGGAGGGATTCTCCTGTGTTTATTATGTATCCAGACAGTAAGCCATGAAAATTATTTCCATACTTTTGGTTATCAACTTATTCTTTTGAAAGAAAAACCGCTGGAATACTATTTTATATTTGAGAGTTGGAGTTTAGATTCCCACCAATGGTCCATGATAGTAGATGGTTCTGCCCTTATCCTTACAGTTCTTGGATTTGTTATCGCTTTTTTGCTTTATGACAAACAGCGAAAAGATAAAGCGAAAGATGCTTTTGAATTTTTCCAGGCCTCATTACCAGAATTGAAGCATTCGTTAGGCAATACCATTGATGATCTAGAGGAATTTATCCGTTCGCTGGATCTAGATAATACGGTAAACCCGGTGTTATCTGCTTCCCTGAACGACAAATTCCTGAATAAAATCAATATTGTAAACCTTAATAGATTCTACAAGAAGAACAGGAGAGATAAGCTGGAAGCGTTTAAAGAATTTCTTGTAGATTCTAATTTTTTCGGGGATTATCAGTCCTATTTCTCCAATGAGATACATTATTTCCGGAATGCCTATCAGAAAAGGCAGGAAGTTTTTTCAGAATGGCAACAACTCCGTTCCAAAAAGTTTTTTATAGAATCCAGTGATAAAGATGAAAATATGGATTTTAAAAAAATATATGACAATTGGGTAATAGAATTGAACAAGGATAAAGCGGTTTTTGATTTTAATGCCCAGGGAATGCCGGTTAAAATTAAAGATAGGAAAGAACTTGTTGAAAATAAGATTGATAGCCTGGCCCAGGACATAATTCCTTTTATAGAATCTAGTGAAAAAGCAAACGAAGTAAGTATGATCGCCAACAGGGTCATAGCTGCTTATGATGAAATTTCTGAAATGAGATTAAAAATAAGGAGAGTGATCGGGGATGATATTGCAAAATTCGAGAATGTTCTAAAAAATATGAATGATTTGCTAGAATAGGGAAAACCTTTAGACCAATGGCTATGCCGCAGAATGTCTTTTCGTTATACCAATTAATTAATAGTGGCAAAAAATCTGTTTCTTCCCCTGAAATGATTAGTATGCTCATACGACCTACATTAGTATAAAAAATAAAGCTTGCCCAGACCAAAGAAATCATTCGAGACCAATAACGTCAATTTTCGAGAGAGTTTCGCTTCTCTCAAATTTGTTCCCCGATTTTTTAAAGAAATTAGAAGAGTAAATCCTCCTTTGTTTTATTCAAATGTAGTGGGCCGTATTTTGAACGCGGTACTTCCAGTTATTATGTTGTTGCTGGGCAAATTGATCATCGATGAGGTGGTGCTCCAGATAGAAGCAGATATAAAAGATCTGGATAGATTATGGCTGTTAGTTGCGGCCGAATTTGGTCTTGCAATCATCTCTGATCTTTTGAGCAGGGGAATTAGTCTTAGCGACGCACTTCTGGGTGACCAGTATTCCATAGATACTTCGGTGAAGATCATTAAAAAGACTTCAGAATTGAATCTTGATCAGTTAGAAGATTCAGAATTCTATGATAAACTGGAAAGAGCCAGGCAGCAAACTACGGGAAGAGTGGGATTAATGTCCAATATTTTAACCCAGGGGGAAGATATGATTGTGATTATTTCTCTTCTTGTGGGAGTGGTTGCTTTTGAACCCTGGTTAATCATTCTTCTGGTCGTTTCTATTATTCCGACAATTATAAATGAAATTAAATTCAGCGGTACCAGTTATTCGCTGGCTAGAAGCTGGACCCAGGAACGCCGGGAGCTTGATTATTTGAGATATGCAGGAGCTAGCGATGTAACCGCCAAGGAGGTTAAATTATTTGGATTGTCTAATTATTTGGCAGACCGTTTTAAAGGCCTTTCAGATAAATATTATTTACAGAGTAAGAGACTCGCGAAGCAACGTGCAGGATGGGGTTCGTTTTTTAATGTAATCGGGACCTCTGCCTATTACGTCGCTTATATATTTATAATTTTTAGAACCGTTGCCGGAATTTTCAGTCTGGGAGATCTTACTTTTCTCTCCGGATCTTTTAATAAATTAAGATCTAAACTTCAGGGCTTTTTTACCCGTTTTACTCAAATTACAGAAAGCGCTCTTTATCTTCAGGACTATTTTGAGTTTCTTGACCTTACGTATGCTGAAAGAGATAATGAAGATAAACTTCCGTTGCCTCAGGAGATTAAGATCGGATTTGAATTTAAAAATATAGGCTTTAAATATCCAAAATCTGAAAGTTGGGTAGTAAGAAATATCAATTTTCAGCTAAGAGCGGGGGAAAAACTTGCTTTTGTAGGAGAGAATGGTGCCGGAAAAACCACCTTGATTAAACTTCTACTTCAATTTTATGAACCAACAGAAGGAAAAATTTTATTGGATGGAATCCCGATAAAAAAGTATGATCAGGCAGCATATCAGCAGTATTTTGGAGTGATCTTCCAGGATTTTGTGAAATTTGAACTTACCCTCAGAGAGAATATTGCCATGGGCGAAATTGGGGAGATTTCAAATCAGACCCGAATTGATGGGGCTGCAGAAAAAAGTCTTGCCCGGGAAGTGGTAAAAGACCTACCTTTAGGATATGAGCAACCACTTGGTAAGAGATTTAAACACGGGAAAGATCTTTCCGGAGGACAATGGCAAAAAATCGCTATAGCGAGAGCCTATATGAAAGATTCTGAAGTTCTAATTCTTGATGAACCAACTTCAGCTTTAGACGCAAGGGCAGAAACGGAAGCTTTTCAAAGGTTTATTAAGCTCACTCTGGGAAAAACCGCTGTGATCATCTCCCATAGATTTAGTACGGTAAGGATTGCCGATAGAATTATGGTTTTAAAGGATGGCGCTGTGCTGGAAATTGGTACCCATAAAGAACTGATGCAGAACGATAAACTCTATGCTGAACTTTTCAATCTTCAGGCGGCGGGGTATCAGTAAGATTTAGAGGTAATTCTTTATAACTTGTGGGAAAATTGCAATTTTCTAATTTCAGAAGAACGCGATAGATTACTTACTTTAGCGATTCATAAAAACTACTGAAATTGGCAGCTAAGAAATCCCAGAAGGTTACCCCGTTAATGCAGCAATATAATAGCATCAAGCTAAAGTATCCTGATGCGATGTTGCTGTTTCGAGTAGGGGATTTCTATGAGACTTTTGGAGAAGATGCCGTAAAAGCTGCCCGAATTCTTAATATCGTTCTTACCAATCGTAATAATGGCGGAGAGCGTACAGAACTTGCCGGATTTCCGCATCATTCCTTAAACACCTATTTGCCAAAACTGGTAAAAGCAGGGCAGCGGGTTGCTATTTGCGATCAGCTGGAGGATCCTAAAATGACCAAAACTATCGTAAAGCGTGGAGTGACCGAGCTGGTGACTCCGGGTGTGGCGATGAATGATGATATTCTTAACAGTAAATCGAATAATTTTCTCTGTGCGGTTCACTTCGGAAAAAAGAACCTTGGAGTTTCGTTTTTAGATGTTTCCACCGGCGAATTTTTATGTGCCCAGGGAAACACGGAATATATAGATAAGTTGTTACAGAATTTCGGGCCTAGTGAGATCCTGGTTCAGAAGAAATTTAAAAAAGAATTTAACGAAAGCTTCGGCAAAGACAAGCATTGTTTTTACCTGGACGATTGGATTTTTAAAATAGATTATTCCGAAGAAACCTTAAACGCACATTTTCAAACCAAGTCTCTTAAAGGTTTTGGGATAGATCACCTGGAAGAAGGGATCATTGCCTCGGGCGCGGTACTTTATTACCTGGCAGAAACCAGGCATCATAGGCTTCAGCATATTAATTCGATAAACCGTATTGCGGAAGAGCAATATGTCTGGATGGATAGGTTTACCATTAGAAACCTGGAACTTTATCATTCCACCGCCGCAAATGCCGTTACGCTTTTAGATGTAATCGACAAGACGATTTCACCCATGGGCGGCCGACTATTAAAACGCTGGCTGGCTTTGCCTCTCAAAGATGCTGAAATGATCGAAAAGAGACTTCAGGTGGTTGATTTTCTGATTAAAAACCCGGAAATATTAGCAAATATTCAGGATCAGATTCGAGAGATAAGCGATCTGGAAAGACTTATCTCCAAAGTGGCTACGCAAAAAATAAGTCCGAGGGAAGTAAATCAGCTAAAGAATTCATTAAATGCGATTATTCCGGTAAAGGAGCTGGCATTAAAATGTAATAACGAAGCGTTGAAGATCATTGGTGATAATCTGCATTCCTGTGATTTGCTTCGTGAGAAGATTTCAGAAAGCATAAGCGAGGATGCTCCGGTGTTAATTCAAAGAGGCGGCGTGATCGCTTCTGGTTTTTCTTCGGAATTGGATGAACTTCGTGGCCTGGCTTTTTCCGGAAAGGATTATCTGGATAAAATGATTCAGCGAGAAACCGAGAAAACAGGTATTTCTTCCCTGAAAATTGGAAGTAATAATGTTTATGGGTACTATATAGAAGTCCGTAACACGCATAAAGATAAGGTGCCAGAAGAATGGACGCGCAAGCAAACCCTGGTGAATGCGGAAAGATATATTACGGAAGAGCTAAAGGAATACGAATCTAAGATCCTTGGAGCAGAAGAGAAGATCCTGCATTTAGAACAGGAGCTTTTCGGAAAGCTTATTGCGTGGATGGCGGAATATATAGATCCCGTACAGCAGAATGCCAGGTTGATCGCGAGATTGGATTGTTTATGTTCTTTTGCTCAACAGGCACAGGCAGAAAATTATTCAAAACCTGAGATCACAGATTCTTATGGGATGGATATTGAGGAAGGGCGGCATCCCGTTATTGAAAAACAATTGCCCCCGGGCGAGGTTTATGTGACCAATAATCTTCATTTGGATAGAGAGGAACAACAGATCATAATGATCACCGGACCAAATATGAGTGGTAAGTCGGCGATTTTAAGGCAGACGGCCCTTATCGTTTTAATGGCGCAAATGGGAAGTTTTGTGCCGGCGAGATCTGCTGAAATTGGCCTTGTAGATAAAATCTTTACCAGGGTAGGAGCCAGCGATAATATTTCCATGGGAGAATCTACTTTTATGGTGGAGATGAATGAGACGGCAAGCATCCTAAATAATATTTCAGACAGGAGCCTTGTTCTTTTAGATGAAATTGGTCGAGGAACAAGTACTTATGACGGAATTTCCATTGCCTGGGCAATCAGTGAATATTTGCATGAGCACCCCGCGAAACCAAAAACATTATTTGCTACACACTATCATGAGTTAAATGAAATGTGTGAAACTTTTGAACGGATCAAAAATTTCAATGTTTCGGTAAAAGAACTAAAAGATAATGTGCTTTTTCTTCGGAAATTAGTGCCGGGTGGTAGCGAACATAGCTTTGGAATTCATGTAGCTAAAATGGCCGGAATGCCCCAAATGGTGTTGCACAGGGCTAATAAGATCCTGGCAAAACTGGAGGCGTCGCACTCTATGGAAGATTCCGGCGCCGTATTGAAAAAATCTGCGGAAGATGAAATGCAGCTCAGTTTCTTTAACCTGGACGATCCTTTACTGGAAGACCTAAAACAGGAATTACTGGGGATAGACATTGATACCTTAACCCCTGTGGAAGCTTTAATGAAACTGAATGAGATCAAGCGGATGCTTGGCAACAATAAACAACAATAACCAATTATCAGTGAACAGTCTAATTTGATGTTTGTAGTTCGTGGTTCGGCGTTGTATTTTACTCTCTACTCATTGCAAGAGAAATATGGTCAACCGTCATCCTGAACTTGTTTCAGGATCTTCAGTCAGGTAGTTCGTAGTTTTTAGTTAGGAAACTTCTGCTAGGCTTTCTTTATTTGTCATCTCAAGCCTAGCGGAAGATTCTCATGTTAGTTTGGAGTTCGTGGTTTATTGTTAAAAAGCCTCTGGATTTGGTATGTCATTTCGACCGTAGGGAGAAATCTCATTTTTAGTTACTAGTTTGTGGTTTGAAATTGTCTCTTTCATTGCATGATACTAAATTAAAACATCATCTGAACTTGTTTCAGGACCTTCAGTCAGGTAGTTCGTAGTTTTTAGTTAGGAGGCTTCTGTTAGGCTTTCTTTAAATTATCATTTTTATTAAAGGTCATTCCAAACGAAGTGAGGCAGTCACTAGGAGGTAGAAGATTTGTAATATATCCATCGTCAAACTTCTCAAAAGCTTAAGGCTGAGTGCTTATAGTTTTTAGTGATTATTTTTCTGAAAAAATTCTTTGCTGTTATAAGATTTGTCTTAAATTTGCCTCCGCAATAAAGGCATCGCCAATATTGCAATGTTCTTAAAAATCGCGAAAATAGCTCAGTTGGTAGAGCGCCACCTTGCCAAGGTGGAGGTCGCGGGTTCGAATCCCGTTTTTCGCTCATTTATAATTTTAAGCTCGGGTGGTGGAATTGGTAGACACGTTGGACTTAAAATCCAATGGCCATTATGGCCGTACGGGTTCAAGTCCCGTCCCGAGTACCAAAGACCCTCTTAATCTTCTGATTTTGAGGGTTTTTTGTTTTTAAAGAGAGATGCTTAGTTAACATTTAGTCAACTAAGCTCTGTTTATCTTAAGTTGATAGGTTAGAACTTTTGTTTTTAAGGCGTCGTAAGCAGAATTTATCTGTTTCATTCTGTTTGGAGAATAATAAGCTGTGCCTTGTTCAACTTTAATATCTGGGATGTAATCCTGAGTAAGTTCTCCTTTAGGAGCCTTATAGGAAGTCAGGAGGTCTTTCACTGACCGGACTTGCTGCAGTACCTCATCAAATTCTTTTTTGTGATGATTAATATTGGTTGCCTTTAGAAGTTCCTCAATGTTTTTTAGTTGTACGGTAATCCTTTTGGTGTTTGCTGCTGCCTTACTGTATTCTAGGCTGGAAGATGTAATTTGAAAAGACTGATCCTTAATAAGCTGGTAAACTTCTTCAATCCTACCCAGAACTAAGTCTTTTTCCCTAACTCTATCTTCTTTGTCTTTATCTATATATATGTAAAAGAGATATACGACAATAACGGAAACGAGCGCCGAAAAGAGAGCCACTGGATCCAGCTCGTTATTGATTCTGAAATAAGGAATGGAAATATACTTAGAGGTTACAAAGCCAAGAAAAAAAATAGCTATTGCAACCCCGATCTTAAATAGTTGCTTCATCGGTATTTCGGGCTTCATTTGCGTCCTGTATAAATTCCAGTGCATCTTCCCTCAAATAATCCTCTTCATTGGAAATTATCTCTAAACGATTAATAACTTCTGTATAGTCAAAATTGTTTTCTCTGATCAACCCCCCGAAGATTTCCTCTAGAAAGGAGGTTCCATAACCTGCAGTCCCGTCCAAATTGACAATTACTTTTTTATTTTCTTCCAGAGCTTTTTTAAAGGCAGGAGCCAGAAGATTATTGCGAAATTCTTCACCAGAATGCTTTCCCTCGGACATATATCTTGAGCCCGGAAAAGGTGAAAAATCAGTTGCTACCTTAATCATTATTGAATCCATCTGTATTAAAATTGTCGGAACTAAGTTCCCAGTAAACAAAAGTACCACTAAAAGTATTTTTTAATGATAAAAATTTGTTATTATCTATATCAGCGTACACATCATTTGAGATAATATGGAGCTTGTTAAAGTGGTTTCGTTTATAGGCTTCATAAATTCCGGGTAAACCTTTACCTCTGTAAATTTTTCCTGTAACCGTCCTGTGCAAATCTCCATTGAGGATTAATTTAAGTAATTCTTTGTTATTACTAAATGTAAATAGCCTAGAAAGTGCACTTTCCCACTTATACCATTTACTGCTCTTACCTTTCTTATTTAAGCTTTCAAAAATTCCTACCCCAAAATCTAAAAAGGAAAAGCTTACTACGCCTTCGGATTTACGGTGTTGTACAGATAAAAACCAGTGTTTTTCACCTTCTTTATCAAAGGCAGCATGGTTGTTTGTATTATGCATTAGCTCAATTAGTGAACGCTGAACACCTTGACAACGTTTGCTCTTTTTCCAGATTGTCTTACTCGCATCGGTAATAACCTTACTAGTTAACTCAGAGTCTACTTTCTTATATGCGTGAGTTGCAATAGTCCCTCCCTTAATCAAGGAATACCTATCTTCTTCTTTTATGTTCCTATATAAGTACTCAAAGAAGCCAGAGTCGAGTAAAATTTTTCTCACTTCCTCATTGGCAGGAAAATTTCCGTTGAATGGTATTCCTTTTGACTTAAATCTTATGAGAATAGACAACAGTAAGACGAGAGCATCATAACCGATATGGGTAACCTCCTCAAAATTAACGAAAACCTTTGTCTTTCGTTTATAGAGTTTTTTTATAGACCTGATAAATTTAATTGTTTTTTCAGGTTTTTCCACTAACGAGAAGTTTTGGGGAGCTTTAATTTTAGTGTAGCCCTTAAAGCGCCTATTAAAACGATGAAATTCTGCTCTCTGGCTTTTACTGAGTCCTTGGTTTTCTCTATTTCTTATTTTCTCCTTTCTCTTCGAAGCTTGTCCTCTACGGTATCTTTTCTGAGCTCTGTTATGGCGAATCTGTTTTCTGTTTTTCACTTAAGGCTGTTAAAATGTAGGGATTTAGGTTCTGGAATGTAATTGGAGAACCAAAGAAACATAAATTCCTTTACTTGGGAAAGGCAAAGTAATTAAACTAACTTCTAGGTGTGTAAAATCGAGGTTAGGACTACTATTTCAGTATAGTTTCTTCGCACCCAAACTTATTCAGACGTTCTTGATGTTCATAAGTTTCATAATCAATTACTTATAGCTGAAGTCTGTGTATTTTAAAAATAAAGTTTATTTGTTATTTACCTTGAACAAGTAGTATACCTCATCATATAAAAAGTTGTTTATGATAGCAGAGAGGAGGCTATACCATATCTAGGCGAACTAGCAACTAAAATGTAAACCCATTTTTAAGAGGTATGGGGTTAATAATTGATCAAGGGTTTCAAACCTTTTTCGCTTTTTCTTGAGAGGCAAGCAGTTCCTCATAAAGCTCAAATAAGAACTCTATTCGTCTTCTTTCGTCAGGAAATGGTTGAGGTCTATAAGCTAAATCAACTGCCTTATCAACCCTCTGGTGTGCTTTAAGAAGCTTTCTAGGCATCATTAATGGATCGTATAAATCTGCTAAACTGTTTCCCGGAAATTCTAACCTTACGTCCAGAATCTTCTGTGCTGCGTTCTCAATTTCTGTCTTGCTATTTTGATTAACTTCTTGTGGAAAGGGAAAGTTATTATACACTAAAGTATTTGAATACCGAAAATCACTCTTAAGCCGTCCGCAGGTATAATTCATCCACATCATGTGCATGAGTGAATTAAGAATTCCAAAAGTAAATAAATTAGCCTCTGGCAAAGCAATTGCACTATCACTAACTATTACTTCTTTTGGTAGGTATCCCATCGGTACATATTTCCTTCTTTCAGAGGAAACTCTAGGGATCAAAACATAATTTGTCTCAGGTTGGCGATCTTCAATAAATAATGCGGGAGATTCAGACCACTTTTGAGTTGATTTCTTTCTGCTTGCTTCTCTGAAATCTTTCACTCTCTTGATTCTGTCTAATATTTCCGGAAATTTTCTCAACTCAGATGGTTTGGAGTCTTTAAGCCAAAGACACCATCTAGGGTTCTGGTTTATATATTCCCTGCTACCAATATATTGCCTAATGAATTGACTTGCATCAGGGTAAAGCTTTAAAAGATTGTTTTTTTCTTCATCAGTTAAGACTAGATTTCCACCATCTGTAGGAGAACTCCCTTTTATCATTTCCTGAATTCCAGCTAGTGGTTTTGACCTTCTAAGGATGATTAAGTCATTACCATCAATCAGGTATGGATTTATGTTTTTTGCTGAGGTAGTGAGGATTTCATTTCCCTGCTTATCATGTTCAAAAAGAGTCTTTTTTGAAATATCATAATTGCCAAAGCCTATAATTACAACGTGTACGGCAGCATTTCCTCTTGCTTCATTCTTCCATTTAAAGGTTCTGTATGCAAAGTGAATTTTAATATTTAGTGTATCAAACATTTCTTTCCACAAGATTCCTGCTTGTTCTCCTTGTGAAATAGAATTAGTACTAACGAAGGCTACTTCAATTTTACTTCCCTGAATATATCTCGCAGCTTTAATATACCAACCTGCGACGTAATCTAGTACACCTGATCCCTTAACAGTCTCAAAGACTATGCTTAAGTCCTCTTTCTGTTCTTTAGTTTGATAAGAGTAACCGTAGAAAGGAGGATTGCCAAGAATAAAATCAAGTTCGCTCGGTTTAACTAGTTCTTTCCAGTCTAATCTCAAAGCGTTTTCATTTCTGATAGAAACAGACTTTTTTAATGGTAACCTAACAAAATACTGCCCAAACTCCTCCGAAAGTTTCATGTTCATTTGATGATCCATGAGCCACATTGCTACCTCAGCAATCCTTGCAGGAAATTCATCGTACTCAATGCCGTAAAACTGGTCAATATCAACTTTGATAATATCTCCTACATTCAAGAAGCCTTGTCCGGTCTTATTCAATTCTCTTAGGATGTCTAGTTCCAACTCTCTTAACTCTCTGTAGGTTATGATAAGGAAGTTTCCACAACCACATGCAGGATCTAAAAATTTCAATTTAGAAATCCTATCATGAAAGGCCTTTAGCTTTTTAGAGCTGCTCTTGACTTTTTTAAACTCAGTCCTTAACTCATCTAAAAAGAGTGGTTTGATGACTTTTTGAATATTGGCTTCTGAGGTATAATGCGCTCCTAAGTCTCTTCTTTCGTCTGGATTCATGGCTGCTTGAAACATAGAACCGAAAATTGCAGGAGAGATTTTGCCCCAATCTAAAGCGCATGCGTCGAGTAACATTGTTCTCATTTCACTGTCAAAGGAAGGAAGTCTCAAAGATTCCGAGAAAAGTTGTCCATTAACGTAGGGAAACTGGTCAGCAGCTTCGTGGATGTTCTTTAGTCTTTTTTCTCTTGGTGTATCTAAAACCTGGAAAATATATCCTAATTGCGCCGCTAAATCAGAGCCGTCCTCTTTTGTGTGAAGGTCTAGGTACTCCTGAAAGATTCCTCTCTCAAAAATGTTAGTGTCATCAGCGAACAAGCAAAATAAAATCCTAACAAGGTATATCTCTAATTCGTGGTCGGTATATCCAATCTCCTTAAGTCTGTCATGCAGTCTTCCCATGAGATAAGCTGCGTCAATGTTCACCGGATCTTCTTCCTTGAAAGTCTTTTTCTCATAACCTGCAAGGAAACCAAATAATGAAATGTTTGTTGTAAGCTCCCTTAGGGGGAATCCATGTTCGAGATTCTCTTCCAGATCGTAGACCTTGAACTCAGCAAAATCAGAGGTAATAATAAAGCGGGGTAACTCATGGTCTTTTAGACCGGGAAAATAGTCCAGAGCTTGCGAAAAGGCACTATCTAGGTCTTTACCTTTGGATTTATGTTCTACAAGTAAAGTGCCCGGCCAAAACAGATCTATATAGCCTTGATTATCATTAAGCTTCTTAACTGCTTTTTCAAACGTAGCAACTCTTCTTCTACTAATTCCGAAGATGTTTAAAAATTCGTTCCAGAATGTATCTTTTTCTGCTCGTTCTCTTGATTCTCCTTCCCATTCTTTAGAGAAGTTTATAGATCTGCTTTTGATCTCGTTCCAGCTTAAAGGCATGTAATAGTAGTTCTGTTTGAAGTTTGCTAAAGATAGAAATGTTTTCTTGAAATGGTAACGGTTTAGTCCAAAACAGAATTAAAGTTCTAAACAGAAACCCAAACAGAATTGATTAAGTATAAAGTAACCTCAACCTATAATTATGCGCAATCACTTTATAAGTATATGTGAATTTGCACAACAAAGGGAGGCAATCTTGTCTTTCATGATTTTTCTGGTTTCCCTCAAAAGATTATAACCGGTTTTATCTAGAAGTTTAGTGTAACGTTTTTTGTTGTTCTGAAAAGTATTACGATTTAGGTTTAAAAGTTTCTCCCAGTAAAGAGGGTTAGAAAGCTTTAGAAGTAGAGTCTTTTCATTTTCGTTTAATGAACTCAAATCAAGGTCTTGATCAAGTAAAAGAACAGTTTTATATTCTTTGTATAATTGATCGCCCAGAGTAAGATAAGTTTGTTCTAGTAGAAGATCTTCTATTGAATAAATACCAAGTTTCTTTATATACCTGCTTTTTTTGCTTTTTACCTCAAACCGAAAAACGTCTCCTTCTGTATATTCGGGAAACTGAACACTTTTTGCATAAGCCTTGATGATCTTGTATTGATTGCGGTTTCCTTTTCTATAAGTGGAACTTTTTTTACTATGAGGATGATCTGAGTCCGTTCTGAATTCGTTTCTTCCATGATAGCTAATAAACCGAACAAAATTTTTCACGTCAATAGGAACGAAAGTGTTTAGACCGAATTCTATATTAACAATATGGAAAGAACTAAGATCCGGTAGATTTAATTCCAAGATTATCGAGTTTAGAACCTTTATGCATTCAGCAGAGCTAAAGTCGTTTGCATTATGCAAATTACCATTATGATAATAGTGAGGTCTGATAAGGATTTCTAGTTTTTTCTCAAAAAAACAGAATAGAATACCATTGTAAACTTTAGTCTCTTTTGAGTTTATAGTTTCTTGATCAAAGTGGGAGAGCTGCTCACTTGAACTCTTCCAGATTAAAAGCTCATTTTTGTGAATGTGATTGATTATAGTTTTGTCTTTAACTAGAACCTTTAGGAAGTCTATCATTACCCTAAACTTGAGTAAGGCTTGCTTCTATTTCACTTCTCTTGTAGTAGATTTTATTCTCAATACAATATCGTTTGATCTTTCCCTTTTTAGACCATCTATTCAGTGTGGAAAGGTTGATTTTAAGAAGCTGCGCAGTCTCTTTTCTGGTTAGGAGTTCTTCCGGCTCCTTTGGTTTTAGGGTTTCTGTGAGTTGCTTTAAAGTTGGTTCTAGCTTTTCTAGTATCTCGTTGATGAAACTGTCTGTTTCTTGAATTAGTTGTACCTGTGGCATGTTAAGTAGTTTTTAATAAGCCACAAATGACAGTCTTGTTACAGTTAGGGAGAAATTAATAAGCCTTCAAACTTCCCTAGAAATTAATTTGGGTCAAATCCTATCTTTTCCAATTCTAATCTAATTTTTTCTAACCTTTTCTTAGTTAGAGGGTTGTTCTTTTGGTTAAGTGTGGAGTTATTCATCGGGTTTAGGTAAGACTGAACTGTGCTAGGTTTAATCCCTGTAAAGCTGCTTACAGCATGTGCTAAAGCATTTGTGGAAGTATTGAAGGGTTCTAAGCTTTTAAGAAAATCAATTACTCCAAGTTCTTCTAAGTAAACAATCTTCTCGCTCATATTGGAAGTGTTTAGCTCAATTTGTGGAATATCGTCTTCAAGTAGAATATGCATATCATTTTCAAAGAATTCTTTTTCAAGAAAGTCGATGATTCGATTTAAGTAATCTTCATAAAAAACATAGCTATCCCTTGATACCACTTTCCAGCAAATAGTATAAGAGCTTAAGCCTCTTTCTAAGAAATAAAAATCAAAATTACCGTAATTACAGATGACTTGTAGGTTTTGTTCTTGGAAAGCCTCTCTAAGCTGTTTTAGTCTCGTGATATAATGTTCAAACTCTGTTTTGATGAAGACTTTCTTGTTATCAGCGGGATAGGTCTTTTTCAGAATTTTGTAATGTTCTTCAATGCATAGTTTGAGATTCGATAAATCAAAATACTGTAAATAATAAACATGATTCATCAAAATGTGTTCTTGGAATGAATGCAAATTTCCTTGCTTAATATCATTCTCAGCTTTTTCATGATTCTTGTTTATTGCATCAATAACATCGGTGTGATATAGGCCTTTAGTTCTAGAAGGGTTTAGCTCAGAGAAGATATTTAATTCGGCTGGTATGAAAGACATTGACTTTTTTCTTTCTGCAAGGATAAGAAACTATTGATTGACAGCCTTGTTTCTTACCACTTTTAGATTAGCCTGTTTGTTAACTTGACTCTCTCTTTGTTTTTCGAATACACTTGCAATGGAATTAATGTAATCCGATGAGGTTTTACCTACATACTTAAGGTAGGTTTTCTCTGAACTATGGCCTGTTATACTCATCATAAAAGGTAGTGGCATTTGATCATGGTAATTCGTAGCAAAAGACCTTCTACAAACATGAGAGGCGATAGTTTCCCATTTTTCATAATGATCATAAACAAGTCTCTTTACTTTCTTTTTTGAGGTTTTAGATACCAAAACCATTTTAGGTACACCAGTGTAGATGATATCGTTAAATTCTGCAATTCTGCATACTTCTTTTACATGTTCATTAAATTTCTGAGGAGTTATAGCTCTTGGGAAGCCTTCTTTTAATATTTCCTTGGCATCATAGTTCAGAGGAACTAAAACATGCTTTTCGCCTTTTGTCTGAATTAATTCGATTACCATTCTGCCTTGTACTGTGCGAACGTTTCCTTCAGTTAGCTGAAGAAGATCTCCACCTCGTTGTCCTATGTTGCACCCCAGAATCAGCCACCTTCTAGCATTATCAAGTGCCTCAGAGTTCAGGTCAACTTTTTTCAGGACTTCTAATTCATCAAAACTGAGGTAGACTATTTCCTCTTTTTTAACCTTCCCTGCTTTAATCTTTTTTAATTGCGGGCTTATTTTAACACCGTTTGTTTCAGCATCATAACAGATAGACTTAATGTTGTCAATCATTTTTAGGGTATATGATAAAGCATACTTTTGATCGTTATGCATCCATGTTTTAAATTTCTTGGCAAAGGCTAAATTAACCTCGACTACTTTATACTTCTTTCTACCGCTAAATTCTTCAATTATTGTTTTACAGCGTTTAAGCCCCTGAATTCTACTTCTAGATAAACCTTTTCCTCCTTTATTATTGTCTCTAAGGTTTGCTCCATTCAAATATGAATCAATAGCATCTACCAAGTAGTCCGAATTTGATTCATTACTGACCACCCTTTTAAAATGAAGGTCGATATTAAAGGAAAGCCAATCTCCGTTTATTTCAATTCCGCTGGAATTATCTTCGTTTAATTTGTTTAGTAGTTTAGATTCGAGGCTCTTCAAGTCAGATTTAAGTTCTCTGCCGTCAGAGGATTTTGTTTTAGGAAAACCAGTAGCCTTGCTCCAAAGACTTGGATTAATGTAGAGTCCAGTTTTTCTTTTATAGACTTTTCCTCTTCCCAAGGAGAGGCGAGCATAAACAGGTGCATTGGATGATTTACTTTGAAGTAGAAACTTAATTGAGGCCATTCTGTTCTGTTTTGCGGACAAATATACCTTTTAGTCAACACCTAGTCAACCAAATTGGCACTTTAGTCAACCAAATAACATTAAATGCAATGCTTTTTATTTTATATAAACAGTAGTTATACCTTTAAATAAAGGGGTTCGTAAATTTTTAGAGAAGCAAGTGGTTCTTTTTAATATTGGGTTTCTAGTCCCGTCCCGAGTACCAAAGACCCTCTTAATCAGTTGATTTTGAGGGTTTTTTTGTTATGTAGCTTTTCAGACCTAGATTTAAATATCAAGGTCACCCTATAATCTCTTTGCAAAAACCTTCGCCTTCCCCTTCTCAATTTTTCGACGTTTTAAGAAGTAAATTCTTCAAAAATCACTGTATTTTTCAATTATCTATAAGAATTAAATGAAATTCTGAGATTACAGGCAACGAACAAGCATAGTTTTTATTAAATTCGGAAAACTTAATAAAATCATTATTTATATGACAAACTTCAGATTTGAGATGAAGGCTGTAGTGCTTTCATGCATGTTTATGGCTGTAGTATCCTGTAAAGTAAAGGATACTAAGCAGAATACTTCCACAGAGCCCGGTCAGGCAATGATGGAAAAAGATACGGTGAAAGCCGAAGAGAGTGCAGACCTAAGTCTTGATTTCAAGAAGTACGAACTGGAAAACGGCTTAAATGTTATACTGCATGAAGACAAGTCAGATCCTATTGTTTCCGTAGCGATTCAGTACGGAGTTGGGTCTAACCGTGAGAAAAAAGGAAGAACAGGTTTTGCCCATTTATTTGAGCATATGCTGTTTCAGGAATCTGAAAATGTTCCGCAGGATCAGTTCTTTAAGACGATTCAGGATGCCGGAGGTACTTTAAACGGGGGAACCTGGCAGGATGGGACTATTTATTATGAGGTTGTTCCCAATAATGCCCTGGAAACGGTGCTTTGGTTGGAATCTGATAGAATGGGTTATTTGATCAACACCGTTACAGAAGCTGCTTTTGCCAATCAGCAGGAAGTAGTTCAGAATGAAAAAAGGCAACGTGTGGATAATAATCCTTACGGACATACCGGTTGGGTGATAGATAAAAATATGTATCCTGATGGCCACCCATATAGCTGGCAGGTAATTGGAGAACTTGAAGATCTTCAAAACGCCACTGTAGAAGATGTAAAGGAATTTTATGACAAATTTTATGGTCCTAATAACGCAACTCTGGTACTCGCAGGAGATTTTCAGGAAGATGAGGCAAGAGATTTGATTGAAAAATATTTCGGTGAGATCAAAAAAGGTCAGGAAGTAGCTCCTTTAGAAACACAATTGGTGACTTTAGATGAAACTAAGCGTTTATATCACGAAGACAATTTTGCCACTGCGCCGCAATTAAATATGGTTTGGCCGGTAGTAGAACAGTATAGTGAAGATTCTTATGCACTTAATTATCTGGGACAAATCCTATCTCAAGGTAAAGATGCGCCATTATATAAAGTTCTGGTAAAGGAGAAAGAACTTACCTCGCGCGCCAATGCTTATAACAGTCCGAGCCAGTTGGCAGGTCAGTTTACCGTGAATGTTACGGCAAATTCAGGGGTAGATCTGGATAGTATTGAAATGGGAATTGAAGAGGCTTTTGACCTTTTTGAAAAAGAAGGAGTTTCAGATCTTGATATCGAAAAGATAAAGGCAGGACTGGAAACCGATTTCTATAATGGAATTAGCAGTGTTTTGGGAAAATCTTTTCAATTAGCCCGATATGATGTTCTTGCAGGTGATCCTAACTTTTACAAGGAGGATCTGGAAAACATTAAAAATGTGACCAAAGAAGACGTGATGCGCGTTTATAACCAATATATCAAGGATAAGCCTTATGTAATGACCAGTTTTGTGCCGAAGGGTAAAATGGATCTGATCACTGAAAATTCTGAAAAAGCTGAGGTTGTTGAGGAAGAAATCACGGAGAACAAGGAAACTGAAGTAGCTGAAACAGAACCTGAAGAAATTAAAAAAACTCCTTCTAATTTTGACAGGTCTGTACAGCCTGAAATGGGAGACTCTCCAAGCCTTAACGTTCCGGAATCATGGAATACTAAACTGGCGAATGGTTTAGAGGTTTATGGTATTGAGCAAAACGAATTGCCACTGGTAACCTTTAGCCTGGTAGTGGAAGGCGGGCATTTGCTGGATGATCTTGATCATAATGGGGTTGCCAATTTAATGAGCGATATCATGATGGAAGGGACCGCAAATAAGACGCCGCAGGAACTGGAAGATGCTATAGCCTTGTTGGGAGCAAATATTTATATGTATACCAGCAATGAATCTATCGTTGTTCGTGGAAATACTCTGAAGCGGAATTTCGCAAAAACAATGGATCTTGTCGAAGAAATCTTACTGGAACCGAGATGGGATGAAGAGGAATTGGCCAGGATTAAGACCAGCACTATTAATGGGATAGAAAGAAACGAGGCGAATCCTAATGCGATTGCGAACAGGGTTTACAATAAAATTCTTTACGGCGAAGATCATCCGTTTGCTTATACTACTTCAGGTACAAAAGAAGAAGTTAAGGCGATTAGCATGGAAGATTTGAAACAATTTTATGCTGAAAATTTCTCACCATCTGTTGCGAGATTGCATGTGGTTGGTGATGTAAATAAAACTGAAACACTTGCTGCAGCTGAAGGTCTAAAGAATAACTGGAAAACTAAAGAAGTGAATATTCCTGATTTTCAGATTCAAAACGATCGTGAAAAAGCTTCTCTTTATTTCGTAGATGTTCCGGATGCAAAACAGTCTATTATTAATATTGGATATATTGCGATTCCAAGAACCAACGAAGATTACTATCCTTTAGAAGTAATGAACTATAAACTAGGAGGTTCATTTTCCGGAAATGTAAACCTTATTCTTAGAGAAGAAAAAGGTTATACCTATGGAGCACGTTCAGGATTTAGCGGATCTAAAATTCCGGGAACTTTTACTGCATCCTCTTCTGTAAGAACAAATACAACAGGAGAATCGGTTGGGATCTTCAGGGATGAAATTTCCAAGTACAAAGATGGAATTACAAAAGAAGACCTGCAATTCACCAAAAATGCATTGATCAAATCGAACGCCCGTCGTTTTGAAACTCAGGGCTCGCTTTTGGGAATGTTACAGGAGATGAGCGCTTACGATCTTGATTCTAATTATATTGAGAAAGAGGAAAATGTTGTTAATAATATGACATTAGAGCAACATCAGGAATTGGCGAATGAGTACCTGGATGAATCTAAAATGGCCTATCTGGTGGTTGGGGATGCCAAGACTCAATTCGAGCAATTCAAAGAAATGGGCTTTGATGAAGTAAAACTTCTAAATAAGGAAGGTGATGAAATTAAAATGAATGATGTAAAATAAAATTCATTTTTCTATATAATAGAAAAGAGGCTGTCTCGAAAGTCAAAAACACGTCATCCTGAATTCATTTCAGGATCTTAATAATTTGGAAATCAAATTTAATTAGAAGCTGAAACATCCCGATAGCTATCGGGACAGCTTGACGAAATACAGACTTTTTAGACAGCCTCTTTTTTGTGCCTATCTGTTATAATTGCAAACTGGATCAATAGCTCAGACTGTACTCTGTCTTTCCTTATTGTATCTTACTAATCCAATAGAGATTTCTATAAAAATGATATATGATAATCATTTTCAGTATTCTAAAGCTTTCCTTATCTTCGGAAACAAAATTTTTTTCATGATCAAAAGAATGTTACTATTGGGCGCGCTTGCCGTTTTTAGTGTCGGCTGCAAGACGTCCCAACCAGCTGTTAAGGACAGCCAGAAACCCGAAAAAAAGGAATCAGACTTAAAAGAGTATTCTAAAGTGATCACTTCAGAAGCAAAAAGTGATGAGGGGCTTTTTACCACGCATTTTGTTGATGACAAGCTCTACTTTGAAATTCCCACAGGTCTTTTTGAAAAAGACATGCTTCTGGTAAGCAGGATTGCCGGAGTTCCTTCAGGTTTTGGCGGAGGCTATGTAAATGCCGGTTCAAAAGTAAATGAACAGGTAGTACGCTGGGTGAAGCGTAACGGGAATATTGATATGAAGGTAATAAGCTTTGAGAACCAAAGCGATGAAGAGTCGCCTATCTACAAGTCTGTACAGGCCAATAATTTTTTCCCGATTCTTTTCAGCTCCAAAATTGAAGCATGGAGCAAAGATTCCACCAGTGTAGTTATTGAAGCAGGCGGATTGTTTGAAAATGAAGTGGAAGCCATCAATGGAATTTCAGCGAGGCTCAGAAAACAATATAAAGTTAAGAAACTGGATAAAAGCAGGTCTTATATAGAATCTGCAAATTCCTATCCAAAAAATATAGAAATAAAGCATGTAATGACCTATGAGGCCGAGACTCCTCCTGAAAGGGACCAGGCCGGAACTATCTCTATGCTTTTAAACCAATCTATGATCCTTCTGCCTGAGAATAAAATGCAATCCAGGCTGGCAGATTATCGTGTAGGCTGGTTTACGATAGATAAATACGATTATAATTCAGAAGAATTAAAAGCAGATGATTACGAGATCATACGTCGCTGGAAATTAATTCCGAAGGATGTAGAAGCTTATAAAAGGGGAGAGCTGGTAGAGCCGGTAGAACCCATTGTTTATTACCTTGATCCTGCTACACCAGAAAAATGGAGACCATACTTTAAAAAAGGTATAGAAGACTGGAACGTTGCCTTTGAGAAAGCGGGCTTTAAAAATGCGATTATCGCCAAAGATCCGCCAACTAAGGAAGAAGACCCGGAATTTAGCCCCGAAGACGTGAGATATTCTGTAGTTCGTTATGTGGCAAGTACAACGCGAAATGCCGTAGGTCCTTCTGTGACCGATCCTCGTACCGGTGAGATCATAGAAAGCGATATCATCTGGTATCACAATCACCTAAGATCTTACAGGAACCGTTTTATGATCGAAGCCGGTGCTCAGAATCCGAATGCAAGAACTTTGAATACGCCTGAAGCCGAAATTGGAGAGATGATGCGTATGGTAATCGCTCATGAAGTGGGGCATGCGCTTGGTCTTCCGCATAATATGAAAGCCAGCTCTGCGTATACAACAGATTCATTAAGATCGGCAAAATTTACCCAGAAATATGGGCTTACGCCTTCTATTATGGACTATGCCCGTGTAAACTACATAGCCCAGCCGGGAGATGAGGATGTGAGATATATCAGGATGATGGGACCTTATGATCTTTATGCTATCAATTGGGGATACCGCTATCTACCGGAAGCAGCATCGGCAAGGGACGAAAAGAAAACCCTGGACAAGTGGATCCTGGAAAAGGCAGGTGATCCCATATATGAATTTGGAAATGGATACTCAGGAGCAGATCCTCAGTCCCAGCGGGAAAGTTTAGGAGACGATCAGGTGAAAGCCGGGGAATATGCCGTGGCGAATTTAAAAAAGGTAGTTCCTAATCTTGTAGAATGGACTTCAAAAGAAGGTTATGGCTATGACGATCTGGACGAGGTTTACAGAGAATTGAGTTATATGTGGAGAGGTTATCTTTCCCACGTAATCACCAATATTGGAGGTGTTTATGAAACACGCAAAACCTCAGACCAGTCTGGTGCGATCTACGAGCCGGTACCTGAGAAAATTCAGCAGAATGCCGTGAAATTCCTGAATAAAGAAGCATTTAGTACACCTACCTGGATGCTTGATCAGGATCTTCTTGGCAGAATAGAATCTTCTGAAGCTACAAATAGAATTCAGTCCCTCCAAACAAAAGCCCTGGAAAACCTCCTTGAAAAAGACCGTTTAAAGAGAATGATTGCGAATGAAGAAGTGAATGCCAGTGAGGCTTATACGGTAATGGAAATGATGACCGACTTAAGAGAAGGGGTTTTTAGCGAGTTGTATAATTCCAATAAAACCGATGCTTATAGAAGAAATTTGCAGCGATCTTTTGTAGATGCAGCAGCTTCTTATGTGAAGGAACTAGAAATGCGGGATAATGATGAAGTGCTTAAATCTGATATTATGGCCTTGATGAGAGGCGAGCTAAATCAACTTAAAAGTGATATCAATAGACGGAAAAATCTTGTAAATCATGAGTTAACTAAGTATCATTGGGAAGACCTTTTGGCCAGGATAGATACGGCGATTTTGATTGAAAAATAACTCGATATAATGGAATTATAAACGGTCGTCTATAGTCTATAGGCGACCGTTTTTCTTTTAATTCTTAATTGAAGATCTATTAGGAAGCGCTGGCTAAGGGATAGTTATTGTAAAAATTTAATATTTTTTACAAAAAAATGATATTAGGGATTATGATTTTTTTTAATCTAAAATGCACAAAACCATAATCTAAGGTGATAAAAGTTGAAAATTTGTGAAACTGCATGAAAAAAAACATTTTGATACTAAAGTTAAATTTTGTTAATTAGAGTATATCAAACTTAATAAAGTGTTAAAATGGAAACAATTGCAAATACAGTCGTAGAATTTAGAGAAGGCATGAAAGTTGCAGATTTGAGGCAGAATACTTCCATTAAATTTATTAATACCTTACGCGAGTATGATCTAATTACTCTTACCGTCAACGGTAAAATAAGGCTTACACCAAAAGGAAAAATTGCCACAAAACTGGGAATTAGTAATTATTTGAGGCTGGAGAAGACAGAAAAATTGTATGTAAAAGAAGAAATGGATAATTTGAAAGTTGAAAATGGGGGATTGAAAATGATCTTTGGAGGAATGTTCCTTTCTCTTTTATTTATTATAGGTTTCTGGATAGTTGAGTTGAAGTTGCTCTAACGATATTTTTGTAATGGCTTTAATGCTTTCAAAATAGACCCATATTTTTTTAAACAATCAATTTCTGAAAAATGGAATTCGGAGAATTAGAACCCTGGCCAGATATTCCTATTAAAAACAGGTAGGACTTCATAATAATTCTTAATCCCTCTAATTAAATCAAGAGATTTTATCTTAAGGGAATTCATGCTAACTTTGCGTAACTTTCAGTTGGTATGAATGAAATAGAAAAAGTTCTGCAAGAGCATCAAGTGAGGCCTACAGCCATTAGACTTCTAATGTACAAGTTTCTTCGGGATAGACAGGTTGCAGTGACACTCAATGATATAGAATCAGATTTTGAGATGTCTGAACGCACTACTTTATACCGCACAATTAAAACTTTTGAAAAGAACGGTCTTGTTCATCAAATTGATGATGGTACGGGTGTTGCTAAATATGCCCTTGATGAACCTGAAATTGGATCGGGTTCTCAAGATCTTCATCTTCACTTTCACTGTACAAATTGTAATGAAACCCTTTGCCTTACCGATCATAAAATTCCCCATATAAGCTTGCCTAAAGGCTTTGTAACACAGGATATGAATCTTGTTTTAAAAGGTATCTGTGATAGATGCAATGAGAATTAATGCACTTAAGTTGCACCAATTTCCCCTTACCTTTGCCCGTAATATAAAATCTATTCTTTCTTAATATTTTTTAATTGTAAAATTTAATCGGGATGTCTGAACATAATCACGGATGCTGTGAACCACATAATGATGGAATCTTTGGTAATAAAACTGAATTGATATTTGCGGTAATTAGTGGGGTATTCTTATTAATCGGTTTTCTGCTTGATACCTTTAGTGAACTTGATTTTATTTTTATTCTGGTTCCGTATCTAATTTCTTATGGTTTTGGAGGTTATTATACTTTAAAGGATGCTATCCAGGAAATTTCTAGAGGCAATTTTCAGATTGATTTTCTTATGCTCGTGGCGGCAGTTGGAGCTGCACTTTTGGATAAATGGGCTGAAGGAGCGCTTCTTTTATTCTTATTTAGTCTTGGCCATGCGTTAGAACATCTCGCTATGGACAAGGCTAGAAAATCTATTGAGTCGCTCACGAAACTTTCTCCAAAGATCGCTTTGCGAAAAGAAGGAGATGACTTTGTAGAAGTGCCCATTGGAGAATTAAAGATTGGAGATGTAATAAGAATAAAACCTAATTCTACTGTAAGTGCAGACGGATTGCTTATTAGTGGGAGAACAAATATTAATCAGTCACCAATTACCGGTGAAAGTATTCCTGTAGATAAAGAACCGATCGAAGATATAAATAAGGATTATGAAAATGATAAGGAGATTCCTGAAAAAAGCAGGGTCTACGCCGGAACTATTAACGGGGACAACAGCATAGAGATAAAGGTTATTAAAGAATCTCAGGATTCTACTTTGAACCGCCTTATCACCATGGTTCAGGAAGCTCAGGATAAAAAGTCTCCTACACAGCTCTTAACAGATAAGTTTGAAAAATTTTATGTCCCGGGAGTTCTAATTTTAATAGTGCTTCTAAATTTTGCTTTCCTGGTAGTAGATGAATCCTGGCAGGATAGTTTTTATCGTTCCATGGCAGCTTTGGTAGCAGCAAGTCCGTGTGCTTTGGCTATTTCAACCCCTTCAGCAGTATTAAGCGGAATTGCCCGTGCGGCGAAAGGCGGTGTTCTCATCAAAGGAGGTAAGCCATTGGAAGATTTGGGAACCTTAAGAGCTTTGGCTTTTGATAAAACTGGAACACTAACAGAAGGGAAGCCGAAAATGACCGATATGGTACTTTTAAATGGTCTTTCTAATGATGAATTTCTTCAAAAAGTAATTGCTCTTGAAAGTTCGAGTAATCATCCTTTAGCTAAAGCAGTGGTGCGGGATGGTAAGACCAAAATGACAAAATTAAATGGTTTTCCTGAAGTTAAGAATTCCGAAGCTGTGCAGGGCAAGGGAATTAAGGGAACCGTAGATGGCGAAATGGTTCAGATAGGAAATTTAGAACTTTTTGAAGACGCTGGCATTCCTTCAGAAGTGGAGAAAAAAGTAAAGGATCTTGAGAAGGAAGGAAAAACAGTAATGCTTGTTCACAGCAATAATGAATTTAGCGGAATAGTGGCCCTGATGGATACGCCAAGAAAAGCGGCTAAGCCCACCCTCGCTAAACTGAAAAAGATAGGCATTCGAAAAATGATCATGCTTACCGGAGATAATCAGCAGGTGGCAAACGCTGTGGCTTCTGAGATCGGACTTACAGATGCGTATGGTAGTCTATTACCAGAAGAAAAAGTAGACCGAATCAAAAAACTTGAAAAAGAAGAATCGAAAATCGCTATGGTAGGCGATGGAGTGAATGACGCTCCTGCCATGGCGAATAGTACTGTGGGTATAGCCATGGGAGCTGCGGGTAGTGATGTTGCCTTGGAAACTGCTGATATAGCCCTGATGGCAGATAAACTCGAAATTCTTCCGTTTGCGATTGCTTTAAGCAGAAAGGCACAGCAGGTTGTAAAACAGAATTTATGGATTAGTCTCGGCGTTGTAGCGTTGCTTTTGCCGGCTACCATTTTTGGCTGGGCCAATATTGGGATCGCTGTAGTCTTTCATGAAGGTTCTACGATTGTTGTTGTTCTTAATGCCCTACGTTTGTTAGCATTTAAAGATAAGTATAGCAATATTTAAAAAATCTGTAGGTTTTTTGCTTAAATAGGATTAAATCCAATATTTTTGAGTAAATTTTGGAATTATTCCTAACAATTCAAATATGGGCATACCTGGATCTATTGAAATTAAGCATTTTAAAGAAGTTCGCGAAGAGAACAATTTTACACAATCTGAATTTGCGGCCTTAATCGGGATTAAGAATTCTACAGCAGACATAGAACGTGGCCGCACCAAACTTTCAGGAAAAGTAGTTGCTGAATTACTTCGGCAATTTGGTATAAATCCGTTATGGTTGTTCGGAGAAAGTGGACAAAAGTACCTTAAAATATCCAAAGGGGATGTTAGTCCAAAAGTAGTAACTGTAGATAATGCCGATAATGAGAATATTGTTCTGGTGAATCAGAAAGCTGCAGCCGGATACCCTCATAATGTTCAGGATGTGGAATGGTATAATCAATTACCGGCGTTTGATATTCCTTTACCGGAATTTCGAAACGCAACCTATAGAGGTTTTCAAATTGAAGGGGATAGTATGTTGCCAGATTACAGACCTGGTGAATGGGTCATGGGGAAAGCAGTTTCGAGTATAGAAGAAGCCAGTAATAATAAAGTATATGTTATCGTAATGTATGATTCTGTATTGGTAAAGAAGCTTCAGAAAATGCCAGATCCCTCAAAGGTTTTGCTTATTTCTTTAAATGAAGAATATCTGCCCTTAGAGATCAATGTTCATGATATTCAGGAAATTTGGCAGGTAAATTCTAAACTTACTTTCAATTTAGATAATCCTTCTAATAACGGGCTTTTCCAGGAATTACAACAATCTATGAATGAGCTCAAAAGAGAATTAAAATCATTTAAACATTAAAAAAAGCCCTTTCTTGCGAAAGGGCTTTTTTTATTTCAGTTAGGAATGACTAGTAGTCGTCATTTCCTTCTACTTCGTCTTCTACTTCATTAGCGGCATTTTCAACAGCATCACCAGTTTCGTTAGCAGCATTTTCTATAGCATCGCCAGTATCATCAGCTGCTTGCTCTAGATCGTTCTCAACACTATTGACGTCATCATTCATATCATCCATGTCGTCAGACATTTCCATATCGTCAGTTTCATTTTCGTTAGCAGTATCTCTACATGAAGTAAAGAATACACCCATAGAAAGCATTAAAGCGAACATTACTATTGGTTTTTTCATCATTTTTAGTTTTAAGTTAGTTATTAAATTAATGAATTAGCAGCAATAACTGCTTTGGCTAAAATCTAATTATCGTCGCCTATTTTATCGATTTCTTCGTCAATTTCTTTGTTTACTTCTTTATCCACTTCTTTCGCAGTTCTTTCAAGAATTCCTTCTCTTTCTTCCGCTTCTTCAGGAGTTTGTACTTCTTTTTCGACTTCTACCTCTCTAACCACCGTCTCCTTTTCAGTAGTATCTCTACATGAAGTAAGTACAGCAGAGAACATTAATAGCCCACCGGCTAAAATTGATAAACGTTTCATGGTTCAATAGTTTATTTGGTTATTAGGTTCGAAATTACAACTAAAAGTTATTTCATGGCCATTTTTTGCTTTTTTTTAGCAATGAATGTTAAGAAATTTTGAGGCCATATTTAAAGGTATTTCTCCAAAATCCTTGTGGCTCCGGTATTACTATTTATATAGTGACCGGCGATCATCCCCGTCTTATCCCTGAATTCTGAATTTAAAAATAGTTTATTCATTATGGCAGAAAGTTCTTCTGAATTTTTAACAGAAAACAATCCGGCTAATTGTCTTAATCGTTCAGCTTCAGGGAATTTGCTAAAATTCTCCCCTATTATAATGGGGATGCCGAACGTGGCAGGTTCCAGGATATTATGAAGCCCGGTGGTACCAGCGGCGCCACCTACGTAAGCAATATTTGCATAACTATAGGCTCTTCCCAAAAATCCGATAGTATCCAGAATTAATACTGAATAGTTTTTTAGATCTTTTCCCTTCTTTTCTGAAAATCTTATCGACGGGATCTGTAGCTCACGTTCCAGTTGCTCAATCTTTTCGGCTTTGATCTCGTGCGGTGCAATTATAAACTTGATATTGGTAGAGCTATTAATAAATTTTAATAGTAGTTTTTCATCATCCGGCCAGGTACTACCGCAAACCACTAGAATTTTATCTTCCTTAAATTCTTCAATAAAATCTATCCGATTATCTGCTTCTATTTGTGCTGCAACGCGATCAAATCTTGTGTCTCCTCCAATAGTAACATTATTAAAACCAATGGAATTCAAAAGTGCTTCAGATTCCTTATTCTGAACAAAGAAATGTTCAAAAGCTAGTAAAGATTTTCTCATCCATTTCCCATAAGCCTTAAAGAATGCCTGATCTTTTCTAAAAACTCCCGAAACAAGAAATGTTCTAATCTGCCTCTTTTTTAATTCATTCAGAAAATTTGGCCAAAAATCATACTTGATAAAAAATGCCATTTTCGGCTGAACGATATTCAGGAAATTTTCAGCATTTCCAGGAGTGTCGAGTGGTAAATATGTGAAGTTGTCTACTAATGGATGTTGCTTTTTATTCTTATAGCCCGAAGGAGAAAAGAAACTGACAACCGTTTTTGTATCCGGATATTTCTCTTTCAGCATTTTTAAAACCGGAACTGCCATTTCAAATTCTCCTAAAGAGGCAGCATGTATCCACAAATACTCCTGGGAAGGATCAATATTCTTTTCGAGTTTCGAAAAAAGATCTTTTCTGCCCTCAGTAAATTCTTTCAGTTTAGGACTAAAGCTCCCTGCCGATTTAAGAACGACTCCGCTTAGCTTTACCAGTAGATTGTAAATTCTATGCACATCAAAAACTTGAGGTTGCTAAAATAGGCCTTTCCCAATAAATGGATTGCCAGTAGGGGCGATATTTCGTATTTTCGTAAACCTGAAAAATAGTGTAGATGAAAAAGATTCAAATGGTAGACCTTAAAGGTCAATATCAAGGTATAAAAAATGAAGTAAATCAAGGAATGCAGGAAATTCTGGAAGAAACTTCCTTTATTAATGGTCCTCACGTTCATGCATTTCAAAAGGAGCTCCAAGAATATTTGGATGTAAAGCATGTGATTCCTTGTGCCAATGGTACAGATGCGTTACAAATAGCGATGATGGGTCTGGGTTTAAAACCCGGGGATGAGGTGATCACTGCCGATTTTACTTTTGCTGCAACCGTTGAAGTTATTGCGTTGCTTCAGTTAACTCCGGTACTTGTAGATGTAGATCCTCAAACTTTTAATATAGATCCTGAAGAGATTAAAAAAGCCATTACGCCAAATACGAAGGCGATTGTTCCTGTTCATCTTTTTGGCCAGCCAGCCAATATGGATGCCATCATGGAAATAGCAAAAGAACATAACCTATATGTGATAGAAGATAATGCCCAGGCGATTGGAGCAGATTATCATTTAAAAGATGGAAAAGCTAAAAAAGCCGGAACCATTGGAGATATTGCGGCAACTTCTTTCTTTCCATCTAAAAATTTAGGATGTTACGGCGACGGTGGTGCGATATTTACCAATAATGATGAGCTTGCTCATACCATTAGGGGAATTGTAAATCACGGAATGTATGAACGTTACCATCATGATGTGGTGGGCGTTAATTCGAGATTAGATAGTTTTCAGGCTGCTGTTTTAAGAGCAAAACTTAAGAAACTTGATCTTTACAATGAAGCTAGAAAAGAAGCGGCCTTAAAGTATTCAGAAGCTTTTCATGGAAATGAGCATATTGAAACTCCGGTTACCGTTGGAGACTGTGATACGCATGTGTACCATCAGTATACATTGAAGATCAAAAATGGGAAAAGAGATACATTAGCGAAACATCTTCAGGAAAAGGAGATTCCATTTGGTGTTTATTATCCTATTCCGCTGCATCGTCAAAAAGCCTACCTGGATGAAAGATATAATGAAGATGATTTTACGGTAACCAATCAATTAGTGCAAGAGGTGATCTCATTGCCTATGCATACAGAACTGGAGGATGATCAAATTCAGTATATTTCAGAAACTATTATCAACTTCCTAAATAAATAATTTATGAAAAAACTGTTTACAGTAATTGCGGCTATTTTTATTACCTCAAATTTAATGGCTCAGGACATTTATATCCATGCAGGAAAATTAGTAGATACTAAAAATGGAAAGGTATTAAATGATAAAACCATTATAATTTCAGGAGATAAAATTAAGAGGGTGGAAAAGGGCTTTGTGCAGCCGTCCTCTGCAGAAGACAGTTTAATAGATTTAAAAAATAAGACGGTATTGCCGGGACTTACCGATATGCATGTTCATTTGGAAAGTGAAACTAATCCTAGCAAGTATCTTCAGAGGTTTACAAATAATCCTGCAGATGATGCTTTCAATTCTATAGGTTTTGCTGAAAAAACACTGATGGCAGGATTTACCACCGTTAGAGATCTTGGAGGATCAGGAATTAACATTTCCCTTCGGGATGCTATAAATAAAGGAAAGGTAAATGGTCCAAGAATTTTCACTTCTGGGAAATCCTTAGCAACTACCGGGGGGCATGCAGATCCTACAAATGGAATGAATAATGCCATGGTGGGCGATCCGGGACCAAAGGATGGTGTGGTGAATAGCGTGGAAGATGCGAGAAAAGCAGTAAGGCAGCGATACAAGAATGGAGCCGATCTTATAAAAATCACTGCTACGGGAGGTGTTTTAAGTGTCGCAAAGAGTAGTTCCAATCCTCAATTCTTTTCAGAAGAAATAGAAGAAATTGTAAAAACGGCTAATGATTATGGATTTCATGTTGCTGCCCATGCTCATGGCGATGATGGAATGCAGAGAGCAGTAAAAGCAGGGGTGAAAACCATTGAACATGGTACTTTGATGAGTGAGGCTACGATGGATCTTATGAAAGAAAAGGGGGCATATCTGGTACCAACAATTACAGCGGGTAAAGAGGTCACCGAAAAAGCTGAGATCGAAAACTATTATCCGGAGCTGGTTGTTCCAAAAGCAAGGGAAATAGGGCCTAAAATTCAGAATACATTTTCAAAAGCATACAAAAGAGGAGTCCTTATCGCATTTGGAACCGATGCCGGAGTTTTTAAACATGGTGAAAACGCCAAAGAATTTGGATTTATGGTAGAAGCTGGAATGCCAGAAATGGAAGCGATACAGGTAGCTACTATAGAGCCAGCTAAAATTCTAAATATGGAAAAAGAGAGCGGACAAATTGCCGCAGGTTTTTATGCTGATATTATTGCGGTAGATGAAGATCCTACTCAAAATATTAAGACAATGGAGACTGTTAAGTTCGTGATGAAAGAAGGAAAAGTTTATAAGAATGAGTAATTATTCATCGTCAATCTGAACTTGTTTCAGATTCTTCAGAAAAGATCCTGAAACGAGTTCAGGACGACAAAATAGGAAAAAGCCCGATCGTTTGATCGGGCTTTCTATTTTTTGTGGCTTCAAGTAATTACTCTAATCCAGCAGAAGAGGTATTCATACTTCTATCAATCTTCTTAACTAAGCCTTGTAAAACTTTTCCGGGCCCAACTTCAATAAATTCTGAAGCTCCATCTTTAATCATATTCTGAACCGATTGTGTCCATTTTACCGGTGCGGTCAATTGAAAAACAAGATTTTTCTTGATCTCCTCAGGATCATTTACCGCAAAAGTGCTTACATTCTGATAAATGGGACAAAGAGGTTTATTAAATTGAGTATTCTCAATAGCTGCTGCCAGGTCTTTTCTTGCCGGTTCCATAAGAGGAGAATGAAAAGCACCTCCAACCGGCAATATCATCGCTCTTTTAGCTCCTCTTTCTTTTAGATTTTCACAGGCTTTTTCTACAGCATCGTATGCTCCGGAAATCACTAATTGCCCGGGGCAATTATAATTTGCCGCAACTACAATCCCTTCAGTTTCTGAACATACAGATTCTACCATTTCATCTTCAAGTCCTAAAACTGCAGCCATGGTAGAGGATTCTAATTCACATGCTTTTTGCATGGCCTGGGCACGTTTAGAAACTAGTTTAAGTCCGTCTTCAAAACTCAAAACGCCATTAGCAACCAACGCTGAAAATTCTCCCAGCGAGTGGCCGGCGACCATATCAGGTTTAAAATTTTCTCCTACTTTGCTAAGAATCACGGAATGTAGAAAAACAGCAGGTTGTGTAACCTTCGTTTCTTTAAGGTCTTCCGCAGAACCTTCAAACATTATATCTGTAATAGAAAATCCTAGAATTTCATTTGCTTTATTAAACAGTTCCTGGGCTTCGGGAGACTTCTCATAAAGATCCAATCCCATTCCAGAAAACTGGGCTCCCTGGCCCGGAAATACATATGCTTTCATAAATGTTGGTTTAGTTGAACAAAAATAGGTATAAATAAAAAGACCTCACAACAAAGATTCATTATGAGGTCTCTTCCGACAAATACAGCCTTTATAGCTCTAATTTTCCTTTTTCTCCTATATCCTGTTTGTTACCACTTACTGCAGCCATTCCTAACTTAAAGAGCGTTGTCATTTTACTCTCATCATTATCCCAATAGTAAGCTTCTTTTGGATTTACCTTAATTGCGGTAATATTGGGATCATCCTTTCCTTCAAACCAGGCATTGTCTGCTTTCGAGTATAATTCATGAATTACATCACGATTGGTTTCAATAAATGCTTCTCCATAAATGCTCAGAAATTCCATATCTGATGTTCCGCTGTATAGTAACTGAACATCACTGTCTTTTTCAATATTTCTGTTATGCTCGCTGTTAGCATTACTTAAAAACCAAACTGCGCCATGATCATCTACCTCTTTGGTAGACATTGGAATAGCGCTTAAAGGTTTTTGATCCATGTTCGTAACCAGCATGCAAAAATCTACATCTTCTGCGATTTCTTTAATCTTTTCTCTGGCCTTATCGTCATATAAATTTTTAGTACTCATAATCAATTTTTTTGTTGGATATGAAGATACTTTAGATCTACAGGCTTATGCGCTAATGAAGTATTAAAAAAAGCAAGGCTGTTGTTAAGAATTGTAAAATCAGCTAAATTTTTTGATGATCGAAGCGACCTGGGATTTATATCCTGAACCAAAAATGTTAAGGTGTACTAATAAATAGTACAATTGCCATAGCGGGATTCTTTCTTCCCAATTTTCCTGAAGTGGAAAAACTTCGTTATATGTGTGAAATAATGTTTTATCAAATCCGCCGAATAGTTTCATCATCCCCAGATCCATTTCACGAGGTGCGTAAGCCACTGCAGGATCTATGAGACAGGGTTTCCCGACTGAATTCACCAGATAATTCCCGTTCCAGAGGTCGCCGTGAATAAGAGCGGGCGGTTCAGAAGGAATTAAATTCATACAATTCTTATAAAAGGAATTTTTTACATTTAGCTGAAAGCCCTTTTCATCAGCCATTTTGATCTGAGTTTTAAGTCTCATTTCTATATAGAACTCAGCTGCGGAATCTTTATAGCTATTATACTGCGGAAGACTTCCTATATAATTGTCTTTTTCAAGACCGAAAGATTCTGAAGTTTGCTGATGTAATCTTGCCAGTTGTTCTCCAAATATTTCCAAGAAATCTGAAGATTTTGTAGCGGCACTTTTGTGTTCAAGAAGGAGGTAAGAATACGAATCTACGTATCCGGTTTTTAGTGGTTTTGGAACATCTATAACTGAAGGGGCTAAAAGTTTTTCCAGGCCAAGTTTTTCTGCTTCGAACATTCCGGGAAAACTTTCAGAATCATTTATTTTGACTACAAATTTTTCAGAGCCGCTTTCAATCAGAAAGACTTCATTAATATCCCCTCCGGTAAGATTGGAAAAGCCGGAGAGTTCTTTTCCGAAGTCGGTGGTAATTTTTTGTAGAATGTTTTTCAGATTACTTACGCTCATAGGTTAAATAGGTAAAAGAGTGATCATGCTTTTCATCTTTTTCATGAAACTGCTCTTTTATAAGTTCCCATTCATTTGTATTAATTTCAGGAAAATGGGTGTCGGCGTCAAACTCACCATGAACTCGAGTAAGTTCGATTTTATTAGCGACTTCCATTCCCATTTTATAAATTTCGCCGCCTCCTATAATAAAAGGCTGTTCATCCAGTTTAGAAACTTTGATGGCTTCTTCAAGAGAATGCACTACAATAGTTCCTTCCGGCTGATAATCCTTTTTTCGGGTAATAATCACATGAGTCCGGTTTGGTAATAACTTTGGAAATGACTCAAACGTTTTTCTTCCCATAATGATATAGTGGCCGGAAGTAAGCCTTTTAAACCTTTTGAAATCATCTGGCAAATGCCAAACAAGGTCATTGTCTTTTCCTAACGCATTGTTTTCTGCCGCGGCAGCGATCATTGTAAGCATTTATTCTTAACTATTAATGGGTCTTTCCGGATCTTCCGGGCTAATTCTTTTAGGTGGAGGAGTAGGCTCTGTGGTATTTCTGTTCTCATTAACAGGATGCTCTCTTTCCACTTTCTCTCTAAGTTGAGCAATTTTCTCTTTTTGCTTTTTTACCAGTTTATCTACCTGTTTTGCTTCCCATTCTTTTCCCATAAAACTGTTTACTATAAAAACATTGAAAAAATGGATTAAAAATAATAACGTCCAAAGGAGCACTGCCCACACAAACCAGTTATATCCAAGAGGTTTGAAATCTTCCTGATAACCTATGACTACATTTAGTACAATTAGGAACACGGCTCCTATAAGAAACACCACAAAATGCTGAAAAAGCCTCTTTTTTTGCTTGGCTCTTTTTCGTGCATTTTCATAAAGCTCACGTTGTTCGTAATCTACTTCGGAAGTGTTTTTCTTTTTAGAAAACATAATAACAGTTACATTAGTGTAGTATCAAATTTACATTTTTATAAAAAGAACTTCCTAATGCTTATAGATAATTTAAGAAAAGGCTTTCCTGTACTCGAACAATATACTTATTTAAATACGGCTGCTTCCGGTCCACTTTCAGAAAAAGTTTGGGAGTTTCGCCAGGATCATGATATGGATTTTCTTATTAAGGCAAGCCTGTTAAAAGAAAAAATGGGAGATGTTCTTACGGAGGTTAGAGAAAGTGTAGGTCAATTTTTTCACTGTGCCCCTAACAGAGTTGCTTTAATTCCTAATTTCTCTTACGGTTTTAATAGTGTTCTGGAAAGTCTTGATAAACCAAAAAAGATTCTTCTGGTTAAAGGCGACTACCCCTCTATTAATTGGCCAGTAGAATCCAGGGATTTTGAGGTTGTTTATGCGGAAATGGGCGAGAATTTTGAAAGCAATATTATTGAGAAAATTGAAAAGGAAAAACCTTATTTTTTTGCGTTTAGTATTGTTCAGTATATCAATGGGGTTAAGTTGAGCATTGATTTTTTAAAGAAATTAAAAGAGCAATTCCCCGATTTAATTCTAATGGCTGATGGTACACAGTATGTGGGAACAGAGGATTTTAATTTTGATGATTCAGGGATAGATATCGTGATTAGCAGTTGCTATAAGTGGATGAATGCCGGCTACGGTAATGGTTTTATGCTTTTTAATGAAAGTATTCAGGGAAAACTCTCACCTAAAAATCTTGGGTTTGGCTCGCTTCAGGGAAAGTATAAAGCTCATGAGGGCAATTTTATTGGAAAATTTGAACCCGGGCATTATGATACCCTCAATTTTGGAAGTCTGAAAGTTGCTATAGATCTTATGAACGAAATAGGCATGCAAATCATTCAGAATAAAATTAATGCTTTAAAGAAAATGGCGAGATATAGATTTGCCGGTGCTGGCTTATTAGAAGAATGGACGTTGGAGCGTGCTGAATTTTCTTCTCTTTTCAATATTAAAGGGGATGAAAAACTTTTTAATCAATTAAGAGGGGAGGGGATCATTACTTCGTTGAGAGGGAACGGAATTAGAATAAGTATTCATTACTTTAATTCGGAAAAGGATCTGGATCATCTCTTCAAAATCTTAAAGATTTAAGTTGAAATTTTCAGGAGACTGTTTCACGAAAATTTATAGAATATTCAAATATATCGTTTGCGTATTTTCAGCCTGATGAAGAAAATCCTGATTAATTTCTAAATTCGTAAAAATGAATATAACTAATTGATTTATATTGTTTTGTATTTCATTTTAGTTTTAATTTGAAGCATGAATTTTTAAATAAAAGCAATCATGCCAATTACAAAACAATATCTAAAATCCAGACCGGAGTGCAAGATCACTTTTGTGGTTCCTGCAAAAGAAGCGAGCAAAGTTGAGGTAGCCGGAGATTTTAACGACTGGAACACATCTTCTCTTAAAAAATATAAGAATGGTAATTTCAAGGGGCAATTAAACCTTCCTGTAGATAAGGAGTATCAGTTCAGGTACATCATAGACGGGGAATGGGTTAATGAGATTGAAGCCGATGCTTACAAATGGAATGATTTTGCTGCTACTGAGAATAGTGTACTAGTAGTCTAATAGAATTTAATATTGACTTAAGTTAATTAGCTGATCTATTCAGTTACTTTCACACCATTCCAAAAAGCTACGTAATTTTCAATGGGTTTTGCTGCGTGGCTAGCCTCCGGGTAGTACCATGCGGCATCCTCATTTGTATTACCATTTACTTTCACGCTAAAATAGGAAGCTTTTCCTTTCCACGGGCAACGAGTATGGGAGTTACTGGGCTCAAAATATTCTTCCTTGATATCTTCACGAGGGAAATAATGATTATTTTCTACGATTTTGGTATTGGAACTTTCAGCAATTACTGTATCATTCCAGATGGCTTTCATGGCGGTATTATTTAAAAATTACTTTCTTCTAAATATATAATTTTTATAGCAGTTTTCCCTATCCTGAAACGACTTCTCTACACTTAAACCGGCTTCATCTGCCAACCAATTAACGATTGAATCATCGTATTTCTGGGAAATCTCAGTGTGAATACTTTCCCAAGCTTCAAAATTTACTTCTAATCCAATTTTCTTGATATTTATATTTTGCTGCTTTTTGCTTACCAGAAAGCTCTTTGCGGTTCCGGTTTCAGGATCGTAGGTTTCCCAGTGAAGAAAATTATCGATATCAAATTCACCCTCAAGTTCGTTATTGATCCTTACCAGTAGATTTTTATTGAAATCTTCAGTAATACCCTCAGAATCATTATAAGCATCAAGAATTTTCTGAGGATGCTTCTTTTGATCAAAGCCCATAAAAAGCATATCTTCTTCGCTCATCGCCTCTGCGATATTACCAAGAAAATCAACCGCTTCTTTATGATTTAAATTCCCAATATTACTGCCCAGGACGATAATTACCTTTTTGCGGGTATTATATTCTGAAAGCTTCTCAAGTGTCTTAAAGTATGTTCCCTGTTGTACCTCAACATTAACTTCGGGAATTTCATTTCTAAGTGATTCTTTTAATTCATCAAGAACATTTTGACTAATATCTACAGGTAGATAATTGAATTCAATATTTTCATCGACGAGTTTATTCAGAATTATCTTTGTTTTTTTTCCATCTCCCGCGCCAAGTTCAATGAGATCGAACCCGGATTTACTGCTGAAAGATTTTATAATGGAGTGGGCATTTTGTTCAATAATATCGAATTCGCTGGAAGTCAAATAGTATTCCGGCATATCCATGATTTTCTGAAATAATTTATCTCCCCTCTTGTCATAAATATATTTAGACAGAAGATATTTAGGATAGCTCGTCAATCCTTTATAAGTGTCCTCAGCAAAAGCTGACTCGAACATGGTTTCTGGTGGGTTTTTCATTTAAAATTTATAATTATTTCACCAGTCTAAAGCCTGTGAATTGCCATCTGAGCTGTGGATGAAAAAAATTTCTATAAGTTGGTCTGGTATGGTCTCTTGAGGTAGCAACAGAGCCGCCTCTTAGAACTTTTTGGTTCACCATAAATTTGCCATTGTATTCACCAAGAGCTCCTTCAGGTTTTTTATAATTTGGATAAGGAGAGTATGCACTCTCTGTCCATTCCCATCTGCTGCCCCAGTCAAAATGTTTCTGAGCTGTTTCCCATTCTTCTTCCGTAGGCAGCCTCATTCCTTTCCATTGTGCAAACGCGAAGGCTTCATAATATGAAATATGAGTAGCCGGAGCTTTCGGGTTTAATTTCTCAAGGCCGTTTAAGGTATATTGATGCCATTCGTTTTCTATAGTATGCCAGTAAGCTGGAGAGCTTATTTCATTTTCATTTATCCAATCCCATCCTTCTGCATGCCATAAAAGCACATCTTTATAACCGTCGTCCTCTATGAATTCTATAAATTCTCCATTGGTGATCAGCTTATTCGAGATATTGAAATTCTCGATGTATTTCTTATGAACCCCTTTCTCGTTATCATAGGAAAAGCCCTCAGTTTTATGCCCGATCTCATTAACTCCTTCAGGAATATTGATCCATTCCTGCTGAAAATCCTGAATGATGTTCTCTTTAAATTCATCATTATATTTAGGCAGCAGCGGATTGTTTCCAAGAATGTATTTTATATCGGCATACAGCAATTCCTGATGCTGTTTTTCATGATGACATCCAATCTCAATAACTCCAAGTATTTCCTTGTCAAGTTCATTGTTATTCAGGAATTTCAGCATTTGTTCAGTAACATACTTTCTGAATTTATATATCCATGCTACCGTAGGACGGGATAGATTACCTCTATTGGTTCTTATAACCTTTTCACCTACACTTTCATAATAGCTATTGAAAACATAGGCCGTATTTTCATCGTAGAGTTTGTGTGTATCTACATATTTCTTCAATACAAATTCCTCAAAGAACCAGGTGGTATGTCCCAGATGCCATTTTGGTGGAGAAACATTCTCGACAGGCTGGACTACGTAATCTTCTGTTTCAAGAAATGAACATATCTTCTCAGAATCTGATCTGGTTTCTTTAAAAAGTTGAATTAATTCTTGTTGTGAAAGCATAAAAAAGAGTGATACGTTTTGGTATCACTCAAATTTACAATTTTTTAAAAACCACTTTGCTAATCAGTCGTTAAGGTGGAGTTAAATATATTATTTTCTTAAAAAGTTAAAGGAATTGTGTATTTAATAGCTTTAGGTTTTCCTGCTAATTTACCCGGCGTCATTTCAGGAATAGATTCCATTAATCTCTTAGCCTCTTTTTTCAATTCAGCATGTTTACTTTCAACTGAGTTTACCACGACATTTCCTTCTTCATTCACTTCCATTTTGACAATCGCCTTTCCTCGAATCCATTCACCTTTGGCGTTTTTGGAATATTTAATATTTTCTTTTATATGCTTCATCAGCATACTGTTAAAACAGTCTTTTTGGTTATCTGCGTTCTCGCAGCCATTCCATACCGGTGCTGTCTCTTTCATAGAAATTTTGTTGCCCTTCACACTTACGTCTTCCTGCGAAAAACCGATCATTCCGGTTAGCATCACAGCAATAATCAATAATTTTTTCATAGTTATTTTATAATTTAATTAGATAATTAGAAATTAAAAGGAACGGTAAAAGTTCTTGAGTCGGCTTCACCATTTAAAGTTCCAGGCTCCATTTCCGGGATTTTTTTAATCATTTCCCGTGCCGCTTTATTTACTTCAGGCTCTTTTCCTTCAATAGAGTTTACAACAATCTCGCCATTCTCGTTGATATCAAAAGATAGTGTAACTTTTCCTCTTATATATTCTCCCGCATCATTTTTCGGATATTCATAATTCTTACTTACATGTTTTGAAAGTTTCTGGTTAAAACACTTCTTTATGTCTTCGCTATTCTCACATCCCGGCCATATCGGGGAGGTTTGCTGAGCATTTGCAAGACCAATTCCGCTAAGTAAAAAACACGTAATAACAATTAATTTTTTCATAATAGATTTTAATTTTAGAAAATTCAACTAAATCGCAACCTTGGCTTTTATACCCGGGTGCGGATCGTAATCCTCTAATGTAAAATCTTCAAACTTAAAATCAAAAATATCTTTAACTTCAGGGTTAATCTTCATGATTGGTAGTTGCCTTGGCTCCCTGCTTAATTGTAATTCTACCTGTTCCATATGATTGCTGTAAATATGGGCATCTCCAAAAGTATGTATAAAATCACCCGCTTCGTAACCGCAAACTTGAGCCATCATCATGGTGAGCAGGGCATATGAAGCAATGTTAAAAGGTACTCCCAGAAATATATCGGCACTTCTCTGGTAAAGCTGGCAGGATAATTTTCCATCGGCTACATAAAACTGAAAAAACGCGTGACAGGGGGGAAGGGCGGCCTTTCCGTTGGCAACATTTTCCGAAAATGAAACACTTGTATCTGGAAGCACCGAAGGATTCCAGGCTGAAACCAGCATTCTTCGGCTATTGGGATTATGCTTCAAGGAGTGTACAATTTCTTTAATCTGATCTATTTCTTCACCATTCCAGTTTCTCCACTGGTGGCCATATACCGGTCCAAGATCTCCATTGTCATCTGCCCATTCATTCCAAATACGAACACCGTTTTCCTTCAAATATTCAATATTGGTATCACCTTTAAGAAACCATAATAATTCGTAAATGATAGATTTAAGGTGTAATTTTTTTGTAGTTACCATAGGGAAACCTTCGCTAAGGTCAAATCTCATCTGGTAGCCAAATACACTTTTAGTTCCCGTGCCGGTACGGTCCCCTTTTTGTGCTCCTTGCTCTAGTACGTGTTTTAAGAGATCATGATACTGTTTCATTCAAATATATTTTTATCGGAAAAACTTCAGGTTTAATTCCAATAAAAATAACAAAACATGTAAAATTTGAAGTCTTAATTTAGATGTATTCGGGAATAGTTATCAACGTTGATTTAACTAATCATCAGAATCTTTTACAGCGCAATGATCGGCATGCCAGGCATTGCGTTCTCCCATTGGTTTCTGAACTCCGCTTGTGGTATCATATCTGGTTTGATGTTCCATTTCAGAATTTATTTCTGCGCCCATTAGCACGATAAAAGCGGTGAGAAATAGCCATAGCATTAGTATGGCCACTGCGGCGAAACTTCCGTAGAGATCATCATAACTTCCAAAATTTCCCACGTACCAAGAAAAACCCATGGAGCCGGCAAGCCAGAAAATTGTTCCGAGAATGGCTCCCCAGCTAACCCACCTGAATTTTGGACGTGAACGATTTGGCGCAATTTTATAAACCATGCTGAGCGTACTAATGAGGATTATGCCCAGAAATACCCAACGTAGCCAGGTAAGCATGTCCTCTAAACCTGGAGTAAGACCAATATTTTTTACTAAAAGAGGAAAGAAGATTACAATTAAGAGGCTTATAAGGCCAATTACAACTCCCGCCAGTGTAAATAATAGTGTTAGTAAGTTCTTCTTTATGAGTCCTCTATTGTCCGTTTCATCATAAGCTATATTGACTCCCTGGAATAAGGCACTGGTTCCTTTATTTGCACTCCAGATACTTACCAGAATACTGACTAACAATCCCCATCCTATTTCTTTTCTGTCTTGATTTATAACGGGATTTAAAATATCGGTAATCATGCCGTAAGCCTGTTCCGGCAGTATGAGGGTAAGTCGTGATAATTGTTCCTGAATTTGAATGGGATCTAATACCAGACTATAGATAGAAATGGCCACAACGATGGTTGGAAAAATTGATAAGAAAAAATAAAACGCGACTCCTGCTGAAACGATCTGTACATGGTCTACATTCATCTCTTTATAGACTCGTTTTCCAATATCAATCCAGCCTTTTAATGGAATTTGATGAGGCCATTCTGCATCTTCCCCACGGTATTTTCTAGTGTTTTCTGGTTGATTCATTTTTAAACTGCAATTGCAAAAAAGATGAATATTAAATTCCATCGCAATTTAGACGATAACTATCGTCCTGACGAAAATCAAATTACAAAGTTTTCTAAAAACTTAAGTTTAAGTAAATATTTATCCAATGATCATTCCGGCAATAGTTGCTGAAAGTAAAGAGGCTAAAGTACCACCAATCAAAGCTTTCATTCCAAACTCAGAGAGCGTTTTTCTCTGGCCGGGAGCCAAAGATCCAATTCCTCCAATTTGAATACCTATGGAAGCGAAATTTGCAAAACCACATAGCATGTAAGTAGCCATAATTACGGATTTTTCATAATTAAGACTTAGAGCGTTTGCCGGATTTTTAAGGTCGGCTAATTGAACATATCCAACAAACTCACTTGCGGCAAGTTTGATCCCCAATAATTGCCCCATAAGCATCATATCTTCTTTTGCAACTCCAATTAACCACATTAAAGGCGCGAAAATAATTCCGAGGATAGATTCAAGAGAGAATTTTGAATAAGGGGTGTACTGTGCCATTACGCTATTTAAGGTAGTTAGTCCTCCAATATATCCAAGGACATAATTGATCATAGCAATAAAAGCGATAAAAACCAATAGCATCGCAGCCACGTTGGCGGCTAGTTTTAAACCTTCAGTAGTCCCATTTGCGATAGCATCCAGGATATTGGAGCCTATCTTTTCTGAAGAAACTTCCACATCCTGATTTACAGCTTCCTGTTGAGGATATAATATTTTTGAAATTACAATTGCTCCCGGAGCAGCCATCACCGATGCGGCTAAAAGGTGTTTGGCGAATTGTAACCTAAGTTCAGGGTCATCACCGCCTAAAAAACCGATATATGCAGCAAGTACACCTCCGGCAACGGTAGCCATACCACCAACCATTACCAGAAGAATTTCAGATCTGGTCATTCGTTCCAGATAAGCTTTGATCATTAACGGAGCCTCAGTTTGTCCAAGAAAAATGTTCCCTGCGACACTCAGGCTTTCAGGTCCAGAAATACCTAATAATTTTGTTAGCACCCATGCCATCCCTTTTACTACGATCTGGATCACTCCTAAATAGAAAAGCACAGAGGTTAACGCTGAAAAGAAGATAATAGTAGGTAAAACCTGGAATAAAAATATAAAACCAAAACTATCAACATCCATCATTCCGCCAAGCAGAAATTCACTACCCGCAGCGGTAAAATCAAGAATAAGCACAAAAATATTACCTACAAATTCGAAAATATTCTGGATAAAAGTAATCTTTAAAACACCAATCGCAAGTATTAACTGAGCTGCCAGGCCTAAGCCTGCAGTCTTCCAGTTTATGGCCCTTCGGTTACTGCTAAAAATAAAAGCTATAAAGATTAAAGATATCATTCCAATGATACCACGAGTTAAGCTGGATGTGCTAATCCCTGCACTTGGAATCATTTCTTTGGCGGTATTTGCCGGAATTACCTCAGAAGCTTCCTGATTTCTGACTTCCAGATTATAAGCAAAACCTTTCGAGGAAATCACCATTTTAGAATCTGTGAGTTCCGAAACACGCAGATTTTGGATGGTATCTTTAGGGGTGTTATAAAATAATACGAGCAGTTTATTTTGGTAGAGATAATCTCCGGCGGCAAGTGTGTCTCCATCTTTTTCGTTTAGAAAATTGAAACGGCCTTCCTTAAAATTAATTTCTTTCGCGCCCCCAAATATTTGCTGTTGACCCAGACTATCTGCAGAATTATTAAGTTGCCAGTTTTTTGAAATCGTTTGAGAAGAAGCTGATGTAATTGAAAATACAATCAGGAATAGACAACACCAGATTTTGTTCATTTCGGGTTATTTTCTTTTGGAAATTTCGTCCCGGATTCGGGCCGCTTTTTCATAATTTTCCTGACTTACAGCTTGAGAAAGTAATTCTTTTAATTCTTCCAGAGACATTTTTTTATAATCTGAAGTATCATCAGACTTTAACTCTATTTCCTCTTTAAGAAGTTCTTCTTCAATAATTTCTTCTTCTACTTTTTCCTCTTGTTCTCGCTGCTTTTCTTCGGCTTTTAAGTATATACCGGCTTTATCAAGAATATTCTTATAAGTGAATATTGGGGCATCAAATCTAAGAGCTAATGCAATAGCATCGCTGGTTCTGGCATCGATAATCTCTTCGATCCCATCTCTCTCGCAGATAAGGCTTGAATAAAAAACTCCGTCAACCAATTTATGGATAATAACCTGCTTGACCACGATCTCAAACCTATCAGAAAAGTTTTTGAAAAGATCATGTGTAAGAGGTCTTGGAGGTTTTATTTCTTTTTCCAGAGCAATTGCAATTGATTGTGCCTCAAATGCTCCTATCACAATTGGTAACTTTCGTTCGCCCCCAACTTCGTTGAGAATCAATGCGTAAGCTCCGTTTTGTGTTTGACTATAAGATATTCCCTTAATATTCAATCGCACTAAACTCATACTTCAGTAAAATTAAAAAGGCTGTCTAAAATAAGGACATTTACCATATTTAGACAGCCCCTTTATGGCTCGCAATTTATGAAAATTATGCGTTTTTCTCTTTAAATTCCTTCAATTTTTCATTTAACTTCGGTACTACTTCGAAGGCATCACCAACAATTCCATAATCTGCAGCTTTGAAGAAAGGTGCTTCTGGATCATTGTTGATCACCACTTTAGTTTTTGCAGCATTAATTCCCGCAAGATGCTGTATAGCTCCTGAAATACCAATAGCAATATACAGGTTGGAAGCAACAGGTTTTCCTGTTTGTCCCACGTGTTCGCTATGTGGTCTCCATCCCATATCACTCACTGGCTTGGAACATGCAGTAGCAGCTCCAAGAATTTCTGCCATTTCTTCTACCATTCCCCAATTTTCAGGGCCTTTAAGGCCACGACCACCAGATACGACAACTTCCGCATCTGCAATCGTTACTTTATCTGTAGCTTTATCTACAGATTCTACATTTACTGAAAAGTCTTCTTCAGAAAGATTAGGACTGAAATCTTCTGTTGCCGCATCACCCTGAGCTTCTTTAAGTCCGTAAGCATTTTTAGACAATCCAATCACTTTTACATCGGTAGTGATTTTAGTAAAACTGAAAGCTTTGTTTGTGAAAGCAGTCCTTTTTACTGTAAATGGATCTGTGCTTTCCGGAAGGCCAACTACATTAGATGCGTAGCCTGCTTCAAGTTGTACGGCCAATAAAGGTGCAAGATATTTACTGTTTGCGCTTTGACTTAGAACAACTACTTTACTTCCTTCTTTTTCAGCAGCCTGTTTAACGGCATCTGAGTAGGCTTCAGCGTTGAAATTCTTTAATTTATCACTATTTATATTAAGGACTTTATCAACTCCGTAATTTCCTAATTCTGAAACATCTTCTGCATTAAAAACAACTGCAGTTACAGATGTTCCCATTTTTTCAGCAACCCCTTTGGCATAAGAAGCAACTTCGTAGGAAGCTTTCTTGAATTTTCCTTGTTCTGATTCTATATATACTAAAACTGACATTTTCTTCTGATTTTAAATTTTGAAATTCTTTTTGATCCGTTGGAATTTAATTAGATCGCCTTCGCTTCATTATGAAGAAGGTCAATCAATTCATCAAGATTTTCAGGATCAATCAGTTTAACATCCCCTTTAGGAGCTGGCTTTTCAAATTTTACAGCCTCGGTCTTTAGAGAAGTATCAGCAGGTTCAACCACATTCAATGGTTTTTTACGTGCTTGCATAATTCCTCTCATGTTAGGGATACGAAGATCACTCTCTTCAACCAAGCCTTTTTGACCGCCAATTACTAGTGGAAGGGAAGCCGTAAGAGTCTCCTTACCGCCATCGATCTCACGGATCGCTTTGGCTTTTTCACCATCAATTTCCAGGCTTATGCAGTTATTTACGAAATTCGCTTTAATTAGTTGCGCTAACATTCCAGGTACCATTCCTCCATTATAATCAATAGATTCCCTTCCTGCAATTACAAGATCGTATCCACCGTCTGTTACCACTTTGGCAAGTTCTTTAGCAACCTGGTAGCCATCGTTTGCCGGAGTGTTTACTCTAATTGCGCTGTCTGCACCAATAGCAAGAGCTTTTCTAAGAGTAGGTTCTGTTTCGGCACCACCAACATTTATCACATCTACGCTCGCGCCTTGTTTTTCTTTAAACCACATCGCTCTAGTAAGACCAAATTCATCATTAGGGTTAATTACGAATTGAACACCATTTGTGTCAAATTTAGTGTCTCCTTCAGTGAAATTGATTTTCGATGTAGTGTCAGGCACGTGACTAATACATACTAAGATTTTCATATATAAGGTTCTTTTTTTTAATAAAACGTTTTCGTTGACGAAGGTAAGTATTTTAAATCAAAAAAAGCTATGCATGCATAATAAAATTAGCTTAAAGTAAAGAGTTAATTTTAAGTGATTTTTAGTATTTGATCGGTTTATCTGGGAATTATTCATTCTAAACTATAAAATATTAAGATTTACCTGTAAAGTTGCTGTAAGCCTTTTATGAATGCTGAAGTTGGAAAAATTTTAATCGCCAATTATGGTATTTACCTTATTGAATTACTATTTTTGCTGTGCAGGAATAAAAAATAAGATATTATATAATGAGGACAATTCAATTTAGGGAAGCCGTTCAAGAAGCGATGAGCGAGGAAATGCGTCTGGACGACAGCATCTATTTAATGGGAGAAGAAGTTGCTGAATATAATGGAGCTTATAAGGCTTCAAAAGGAATGTTAGATGAATTTGGTCCTGAAAGAGTTATAGATACTCCTATTTCAGAACTTGGGTTTTCCGGAATTGGGGTTGGTTCTGCAATGAATGGAAACAGACCTATTATTGAATTCATGACCTTCAATTTCTCTCTTGTTGGAATTGATCAGATTATAAATAACGCTGCTAAAATGAGACAAATGAGCGGCGGGCAATTTAATATTCCAATTGTATTTCGCGGGCCTACAGGTTCAGCCGGTCAGTTAGGTGCAACGCACTCTCAGGCTTTTGAAAGCTGGTTCGCAAATACTCCGGGACTTAAAGTAATTGTTCCTTCAAATCCTTATGACGCTAAAGGACTTCTGAAAGCGGCCATTCGTGATGACGATCCGGTTATTTTTATGGAGAGTGAACAGATGTATGGAGATAAAGGTGAAGTGCCGGAAGATGAATATATAATTGAAATTGGGAAAGCCGATATTAAAAGAGAAGGAAGTGATGTAACCATCGTATCTTTCGGAAAGATCATCAAGGAAGCTTATAAAGCGGCAGAACAACTTGCGGAAGAAGATATCTCGTGCGAGATCATAGATCTTAGAACTGTTCGTCCTTTAGATCACGATGCTATCCTGGAGTCTGTTAAAAAAACAAACAGATTGGTAATTCTTGAGGAATCATGGCCTTTTGGTAATATTTCTACAGAAATTACGTATCAGGTTCAGTCTAAGGCATTCGATTACCTTGATGCACCTATCGTAAAAATAAATACCGCAGATACACCTGCACCATATTCACCGGTTCTTCTTAAGGAATGGCTACCAAATAGTGAAGATGTTGTTAAAGCTGTGAAAAAGGTGATGTATAAGTAAACCTAATCAACTTATCTTTGAAACTTCATCTTTCTGATGAAGTTTTTTTTTATCCAAAAATGAGCAAACAATCCTATTTACTTTTAATAATTTTTTTCAGTTTCAGTATTAATTACGCACAAACTAAGGTTGGCGGAATACTAAATGATGATACCGGGCAAACTGTTCCTTTCGCAAATGTTGTGTTTGCCAATTCTTCAGAAGGGGCTACCACGAATGAATCTGGTGAGTTTTACCTGCAATCTGATGGCAATTATGATACATTGGTAATTTCATTCGTAGGTTATAAAACAAAAAAAATTCCTTTAAAAGCTTCCGTAAATCTAAATATGGAAATAACCTTGGAGCAGGAGGCATCCAGTCTTGATGAGGTGGTTATCTATAGAGGGAAGACTTCTAAAAAGAACAATCCCGCCATTGATATTTTAAAAAAGGTGTGGGCAAATCGCCGTTCAAATGGTGTAAATGCCTTTAAACAGTATTCTTATAAAGAATATGAAAAGCTTGAATTCGATATTAATACTGTTGATAGCACTCTTATTGAAAGTCGGATTTTTAACGGGATGGAATTTATTTTTGATTATACAGATACCAATAGGGTGACCGGTAAAACTTATCTGCCGATGTTTATCAATGAATCGGTAAATCAGGTTTACGGGGATAATGATCTAAATGAAGAAAAAGAAGTCTTACTGGGAAATAAGAATTCTGGCTTTAATCAGAATAGAAACCTGATTGATTTTGTAAAGGATATCTATGATGACTATGATATCTATAAGAATTATATCAAATTTTTCGATAAGAGTTTTGTGAGTCCTGTTTCAACTACCGGAATAGATACCTATAATTATGTGCTTTCTGATAGTGCTTATATAGATAATAAATGGTGTTATAATATTGTTTATTACCCCAGGCGTGAAAACGAACTCACTTTTAAAGGAGATTTCTGGGTAAACGATACTACCTGGGCCGTAAAAAATATAAATCTTGAAACCACGAAAGACGTAAATATCAACTGGATCAAACAGGTTTATATTGAACAGGATTTTGAAGTTTTAAGTGATTCTGTATTCCTTATTACGAAAGACTTTTTTATGGCCGATTTTGGCATCAATAAAAAGAAAACTTCCCAGGGAATTTACGCAAAAAGAACTTTGCTCTATGATGAATATAAGTTCAATAATGAGAAGCCAGCTTCCTTTTATTCACAACCAGTTTATAATCCACAATCCCAGGCCTATAATAGAAGTGATGAGTTCTGGTCTGAAAATCGCCTGGAAGAGTTAAATAAAGACGAGAAAGGTATTTATGTAATGCTGGATAGCCTTACCAAGACAAAGGCATTCAATAGGCTATATGATATTGCCACGATAGCCCAGTCTGGGTACGTGGAATTTGATGGCTGGGATTATGGTCCGGTGTATTCAACCTTTGGATTTAATGATGTTGAAGGCGTACGAACCAGGTTTGGAGGACGTACCTATTTTGGTCAGAATGATCCTTGGCGAATAGAAGCCTATGGAGCCTATGGCTTTAAAGACAATAAATTTAAATATGGAATTTCAGGTAAAGTTCTTTTAGATCCCAAATCCAGATTGATCTTAACAGGAGGGAACCGGAGGGACGTGGAACAATTAGGAACCAGTCTTACAAATTCTACCGATGTACTGGGTAGAAGTCTGGCTTCTTCATCTCTGTTGAATGTGGGGGATAATGATAAATTAAGTTCCATCAACCTGAGTGTTTTCGCTATAGAACTGGAGCCGCTAAAGAATTTTAAGGTAAGGGTAGGAGCTAATTATAGAGTGTTGAAGCCGGCATCTCCAGAATTCAGCCTTGATTATTATGTAGATGAAGAACGAACAATTATTGATTCTGAAATAAATCAAACTGAAATTTCCACGGTTTTCACATGGACACCGGGAAGAAAAGTTTCAGGATACGGAGTAGAGAGAAGTGTAGTAAATGATGAAGATTTTCCAACCCTGTTCCTAAATTACAGTCTTGGAATAAAAGATGTTTTTAAAAGTGATTTTGAATATAAAAAACTACAATTTTTCTACAATCAGCCATTGCTAATCGGTGGTATTGGGCGTTCTAATGTGAGTCTGGAAGCAGGGAAAACATTTGGAGCGGTTCCTTTGGGACTGTTAAGTGTAGTACCTGGGAATCAAACCTATTTTGCGTTGTATAATACATTTCCAACCCTGGATTTCTACGAATTTGTTACCGATAGTTATTCAGCTATTCATGTTGAGCATAATTTTAACGGAAGATTATTTTCTAGAATTCCCCTTTTAAGAGAGTTAAATTTAAGAGAGTTAATAGGGTTTAGAGCGGTGTATGGTGATATTTCAGATGAAAGTAGAATGATAGATGCTTCCGGGCTTTCGCTGGTTGCCCCAAACTCTAAACCATTCTATGAGTATAGTGTGGGTATAGGAAACATTCTAAAAGTAATGCGCTTTGATGTGCATTTTAGAGGGAATTATTTTGATAATCCAGATGCCAGATCGATGGCTTTTACAATTGATTTCGGATTTCACTTTTAGTTAATGATTTAAAGATCAGAATTAACTATATTTGCAGCCCTTAATTTTAATGAAGAAAATAAATAAAAATGTCTGATACTTTTGACGTATTAATCGAGATCCCTAAGGGAAGTAGAAACAAATACGAATATGATTTTGAACTGAAAAAAGTTCGTTATGACAGGATGATCTTCTCTTCGATGATGTATCCTGCAGATTATGGGTTTATTCCCAATACTTTGGCACTGGATGAAGATCCGCTTGACGTGCTTGTATTGGTTTCTGAACCTACCTTTCCAGGGATTGTTATGGAAGTAAAGCCAATTGGTGTTTTCCATATGGCTGATGAAAAAGGTCCTGATGAGAAAATCATTTGTGTACCGGTTTCAGATCCTATCTGGAACAGGCTAAATGATCTTAAAGAACTTAACGGGCATATGATCAAGGAGATTGAACACTTCTTTAAAGTTTATAAAGATCTTGAGAAGAAGAAGGTGGATACCGGTGATTTTGGAGATGCTAATGAAGCACGCGAGATCATAAGACAATGTGTGGAGCGTTTTGAAAATTATGAAGGCGATAAATCACGCTTCGGGATATAATCATAAATATTTACCGTAAATATTGATAATATGAAAGCAATAACCTTAAAAAGTTATTGCTTTTTTAATTGTTGCTGAATTTACTACATTAGCGGGCATTAATAAATAATTAACAAATTAACCTAGCTAATATGGAAGCAATAATGATTTATATGCCTGCGGTGCTGGCAATAATCGGACTCATTTATATGTGGGTCAAAAGATCCTGGGTGATGAAACAGGACTCCGGTGACGGGAAAATGAAAGAAATTTCAGCTCACATCTATGAAGGCGCCCTTGCCTTCTTAAAAGCAGAATATAAATTATTGACTCTTTTTGTGATTGGTGCCAGTATTGCATTGGCTGCCATCGCTTACTTTGTTCCAACTACCCATTACTTAATTATTATAGCCTTTATCTTTGGAGCCTTCTTCTCTGCACTGGCGGGAAATATGGGGATGAAGATCGCCACTCAAACTAATGTAAGAACTACTCAGGCCGCAAGAACCAGTCTGCCAAAAGCATTAAGCGTGTCTTTTGGAGGAGGAACCGTTATGGGACTTGGTGTTGCCGGTTTGGCTGTATTAGGGCTTACAGGTTTTTTTATTCTTTTCTTCAATTATTTTATGGGAGGAGAATGGACCAATACAGAACAAATGACCGTGGTGTTGGAAACCCTTGCAGGTTTTTCCTTGGGAGCTGAATCTATTGCACTCTTCGCCCGTGTGGGTGGAGGAATTTACACTAAAGCTGCCGATGTTGGAGCCGACCTTGTAGGTAAAGTAGAAGCAGGGATTCCTGAAGATGATCCTCGTAACCCTGCAACGATTGCAGATAATGTGGGAGATAATGTTGGTGATGTTGCAGGAATGGGAGCCGATCTTTTTGGTAGTTATGTAGCAACGGTTTTGGCCGCGATGGTTCTAGGGAACTATATTATTAAAGATATGGGTGGTGAAATCATTTCTGAAGGTTTTGGAGGTATTGGACCGGTATTATTGCCAATGGCTATTGCCGGAGCAGGAATTATTATTTCAATGATAGGTACCATGCTAGTGAAAATTAGCAGTAATGATGCTAAAGAATCTCAAGTAATGCGTGCTTTGAATATTGGAAACTGGGTATCTATAGCCCTGGTAGCAATAATATGTTATATTTTGGTGAAATGGATGCTTCCGGCAACTATGCAAATGGAATTTTTTGGCGAAGGCTTAAAAGAAATTTCTTCAATGCGTGTATTTGGTGCAACTATCATCGGACTTGTTGTTGGTGGAGCTATTTCATCAGTAACAGAATATTATACAGGACTTGGTAAAAAACCAATTCTTAAGATCGTACAACAATCCAGTACTGGTGCGGGTACTAATATTATTGCAGGTTTAGCAACGGGGATGATCTCTACTTTTCCTTCAATTTTATTATTTGCAAGTGCTATCTGGGCTTCTTATGCTTTTGCAGGATTTTATGGAGTTGCATTAGCCGCTTCTGCCATGATGGCGACCACTGCTATGCAATTAGCAATAGATGCTTTTGGTCCAATATCTGACAATGCCGGTGGTATTGCTGAAATGAGTGAGCAAGAACCCCTTGTAAGAGAAAGAACAGATATTTTAGATTCTGTAGGGAATACAACGGCGGCAACAGGAAAAGGTTTTGCAATTGCTTCTGCTGCTCTAACTTCCTTAGCATTATTTGCAGCCTATGTAACCTTTACGGGAATAGAAGGGATTAATATCTTTAAAGCTCCAGTATTAGCTATGTTATTTGTGGGAGGAATGATTCCGGTAGTTTTTTCTGCCCTGGCAATGAATGCGGTTGGAAAAGCTGCGATGGAAATGGTTCAGGAAGTACGAAGACAATTTAAAGAGATTCCGGGAATTATGGAAGGTACGGGAAAACCACAATATGATAAGTGTGTCGCTATTTCAACGGAAGCTTCTTTAAGAGAAATGATGCTACCAGGTTTATTAACCATCGGTTTTCCATTGGCAATCGCCTTTATACCGATGATCTTCGGGATGAATAATTTAGCTATTGCTGAAATGCTTGGCGGTTATATGGCTGGAGTAACGGTGAGCGGTGTATTATGGGCGATATTTCAAAATAATGCCGGGGGTGCCTGGGATAACGCTAAAAAATCTTTTGAAGCCGGGGTGTTGATCAACGGGGAGATGACCTATAAAGGATCTGATGCACACAAAGCAGCGGTAACCGGGGACACGGTTGGAGATCCTTTTAAGGATACTTCGGGGCCATCGATGAATATTCTTATTAAGCTTACCTGTTTAATAGGTTTGGTAATTGCTCCAATCTTAGGAGGTCATACTGAAACTGATATTCCTAATCAGGAGGAAACAGCAGCTGTCTATAATTCTGAAAATGATAACAACATTATTTCGAAGGAAGTTAAGATGGAGAAGACTACCGAAAATGATTATGTTACCGCTTATGTTGTAGTAACGAAAAATAAAAACGGAGAAGAAGTTATCGAGACTTTTGAGTTTGAGGGAACAGAATCTGAAGTAAGAAAAAAAGTAGAGGATATCAAATAAGAAACCTGATAGAATATACAAAGCCTCCGCCAGTCAGCGGAGGTTTTTTTATGCTATACATACTTAAAAGTGAATGTTGAATCTTTAAATATTTCAAAATTCAGCGTTAAACTCTGGTTAATCTGCCTCTTTAAATTCCTAATAATTAACCCATATCGTAGCTTTAAGAAAACTAAAAATAAAGATTATGGCTAAAGATCATGGACCAAGTATTAAGAATGACGAGCAATATGAAGAACTACGCAAGGATGGGATGAGCAAAGAAAAAGCTGCTAGAATTGCGAATACTCCAGATTCAGGAGAAAAGGGAGGTAAGGCTGAAAAATATGAAGAGCGAACCAAAGAAGAATTATATAAAAAAGCAAAAGAAGTTGGAATAGAAGGTAGAAGTGATATGTCTAAGGAAGATTTGATCAACGCATTAAGAAATCACTAATGAGATCGATCTGGAATGGTTCTATAAGTTTCGGACTGGTTTCGATACCGGTAAAGCTTTATTCAGGTTCAGAAGACCGGAAATTAGATCTCGATATGCTCGACAAGAAAGATCATGGGCGTATTAGGTACAAAAGAGTTAATGAAGATACTGGAAAAGAAGTAGAATGGAAAGATATCGTTAAAGGCTTCAAGAAAGATGATGCTTATGTAATATTGGAAAAAGAAGACTTCGAGAAGGCCAATATGAAAAAAAGTAAAACCATCGATATCGAAGAATTTATAGATGAGAGTGAAGTTGCAGATGTCCTTTTTAAAAAACCTTATTTTTTAGAACCTCAAAAGGAAGGTGGTAAATCTTATAATTTACTTCGGGATGCACTTAGTGAGACAGGTAAGCTGGGAGTTGCTACCTTTGTAATGCGTCAAAAAGAACATCTCAGTCTTATTGGGGTTTATAAGAAAGTCCTGGTCTTGCATGTGATTCGTTTTGTAGACGAGATAAGAGATCCTAAGGAATTAAAAATGTCTAAAGCTACGATTAAGAAAAAGGAAGTAGAAATGGCAATTTCTCTGATCGAGCAATATACTACCGATTTTGATTTCAAAAAGTATAAGGATGTTTATAATGATCAGTTAATGAAGATCATTGATTCCAAAGCTACAGGAAAGAAGGCAAAGATTGAAGACTTTGATAGTAAGCCTACTCCTGCTAAAGACCTTATGGCTCAATTAAAAGCAAGTCTGGACAAAAAGAAAAAAGGTAAAGCTTCGTAATACATGAGTCTTGGGGATTACATCAGGAAAAGAGATTTTAGAAATACTCCAGAACCAGAGGCTAAAATTTCCAAAGCGAACAAGCAGCGTTTTGTAGTACAGCGGCATCAGGCAAGTAGATTGCATTATGATCTACGTTTGGAGATAGATGGAGTCTTAAAGAGCTGGGCGGTTCCCAAGGGTCCTTCGATGAATCCAAGAGATAAGAGGCTAGCTATACATACAGAAGATCACCCTATAAAATATTTAGAATTCCACGGAACTATTCCAAAAGGTAATTATGGTGCCGGTGAGATGAAGATCTGGGATTCTGGTATTTTTGAGTCTGCCAGTTCAATGGATCTTTTAGAACAACTTTCGTCTGGAAATTTAAAAATTAGATTTTCCGGTAAAAAACTGAAAGGAGAATTTGCTCTGGTTAGAACAAATCGCGGGGAGGAAAGAAATCAATGGCTGCTTATAAAAAAATCAGATAATTACTCCACAGATCTTAATTATGATGCTGAAGACCTAATCGAGAGATCAGATCCAAAGCCGGGCAAACTGATAGAACTCAATTTTAAAGATCCGGTGAAGCCCATGCTCGCAACGAGCACCAAAGAAATATTTAATGATCCAGACTGGATCTACGAATTAAAATGGGATGGCTACAGGCTTATCGCACATGTCAATGATGGCAAGGTGAATCTTCATTCCAGAAATGGAATATCTTACAATTCTAAGTTTCCGGAATTAGTAAAAGATCTGAAAACAATCTCACATGAAGCAATACTGGATGGTGAAGTAGTGGTGGTAGATGAAGACGGTCTGCCGAGCTTTGAAAAATTACAGAACTATGATACTAAAACTGAGGGCGCTTTAAAATTTTATGTTTTTGATATGCTTTATCTAAATGGGCATAGCACCTTGAATTTAAAATTGCTGGAACGTAAAAGTTTTATTCCGGAGATTCTGGAAGAAACTCAATTAGCTATTTTTTGTGACCATATCGAAGGCATGGGAACTGCATTCTATCAAAAAGCTATCAGCACCGGAATGGAGGGTGTGATAGCGAAAAAAGCAGATTCAACCTATTCTCCGGGATACAGGACCGAGCAGTGGTTAAAAGTAAAGGCGGAAGAAAGTCTTGAAACCCTTATATGTGGATATACAGATTCTGAAGGAGCTCTTTTTGGATCATTAATTCTTGGAATTATAAAGGATGGAACACTTTCTTATATAGGAAATTGCGGAACAGGTTTTTCGAATAAGACTCAGGCGGAATTGCTGAGAAAAATGGAAGAGCGAGAGATAGATACTAATCCTTTTGAAAAAAAACCAAACTTAAAAGGTAGAAAAGCAAACTGGGTGAGACCAGAATTAGTTTGTGAAGTTACTTTTTCTGAATGGACAAAAGCGGGAAGAATGCGTCACCCGGTATTTAAAGGTTTAAGGGAAGATAAATCATCTGGAGATCTTAATAATAAATCGTTGCCAAAGGAACCAAAGCAGGAAAGAAAATCTTCTTCAAATAGCTTAGAGATAGACGGAAAAGAGGTTAAATTTACTAATCTTGATAAAATTTACTGGCCTGAATCCGGACTTCGAAAATATGATCTAATTGATTACTATCTTCAGGTTTCAGAATATATTCTACCATATTTAAGAGATCGACCTCAAAATTTACACAGGCATCCTAACGGAATCCATAAAAAAGGATTTTATCAGAAAGACAATGAAGGTTTGATCGAGGATTGGGTTGAGACCACCAGAATTTATTCTAAATCTACAAACAGAGATATAGAATATCTTCTTTGTCAGGACGAGGCCACCTTATTATATATGGCAAATCTGGGCTGTATTGAGATTAATCCCTGGAATTCAAGAATAGACCATTTAGATAGACCAGATTATACAGTAATAGATCTGGATCCTTCAGATAAGAACAGTTTCGACGAGGTGATCGAAGTTGCATTGATCGCCAGGGAAATACTTGCTTCAGCTAAAATTAATGCTTATTTAAAAACTTCAGGTTCTAGTGGCCTGCATATATACCTGCCTATTAATGCTGAATATTCTTATGATGAAGCGAGAGATTTTACAAAATTGCTCTGTTATTTTATTCAGGAGAAAACATCGGGTCTAACTAGTATGGATCGGGCTGTGAAAAACAGAAAGGATAAGATCTATCTAGATTATCTGCAAAATCGTCGGGGTCAAACCCTTGCTTCGGCTTATTGCGTAAGACCAAAAGAGGGTGCTCCGGTATCAGCACCATTGGAATGGGAAGAACTGAAAAAAGGTCTGAAAATTACCGATTTCAATATTAAAAATATGCTTGCAAGGTTGAAAGAAAAGGGAGATCTATTTCAGGCCGTGTTGCATGACAAAGTAGATATGGAAAAAGCTTTGGAGCGCCTTAATAAATTATAAATATTAAAAAATTTATAAAACTTCCCTGTATCTATGAGGCTTTTAAGAATATAACCTAAATTGAAAAAAACTACTAATCTTAATGCGCAAACGGTTTAAGAAAGTACTGGGTAGATATAAAAACCTGGATCAGGTTTATGTATTGCCTTATAGAAGTTATGGTACTTACTCTCATTTATATGTAAAAGGTCGGGTTCTGGATAATGAACCTTTACATATTGTAAAAGACCAGTCTATTTGGAAAACAATTAAAAATACCTGGAAGCAATTTGACAGTTTTGAGATTCCTGATGCAAAGATGCAGCTGATTCTTCGGGATAAAGTTAATCTACCCGGAACTACCGATGATGAAGGATATTTTTTGTTTGATAAAACCATAGAAGAAAACCTTGCTGAACATGCTACAAAAGAAGGCTGGTTGGAATATGAGGTTTATTTTAAAAATGAGCTTGATCCAAAAACAGAAATAATAGATGATCCCGCCGTAGGAGAATTTTTGGTGCCTAATGTTGATGCTGAATATGGTGTGATCAGTGATATTGACGATACGATTCTACAAACAGGGGTAACTTCATTTTTAAAGCTGCGCCTTTTGAAAAATTCACTACTTACCAATGCCTATGCAAGAATTCCTTTCAAAGGAGCACCAGATTTATATAAGAAACTACATAAAGGAATAACCGGAGAGTCAAAAAATCCAATTTTTTATTTAAGTAATAGTCCGTGGAATTTATATGAATATTTAAAATTGTTTCTGGATCATAATGGGTTTCCAAAGGGTCCTATTCTTTTGAGGGATTTTGTAACTCCTTTTGATAGAACTTTAAAGCCCGAAAAGCCTCATAAGCAGAAAGAAATCACCAATATCCTTAAGACCTATCCCGATATGAAATTTATCTTGATTGGGGATAGCGGGGAGCATGATGCAAGTATTTATACAGATATAGCGGCACAATATTCAGACAGGATCATGGCTATTTATCTTCGTAGTGTGAAACATAAAAAACAAATGGAGCGTGTACGGAGTTTGATAGATAATTTTGATACAGTACCTGTTTTGCTTGCAGAAAATTCTAACGAAGCTGAAGAACATGCCAGGGAGAATGGGTTTATTCAATAGCATGTAAAAAAAATCGCTAAACTGAAATTAATCAGCTTAGCAATATATCATATTTTATTAAAGTCTAAAGTCTGTTCTAGCTTGGATCTATACTAGTTCCAACAGCAGCACGCTGGCTGTTTGGTGCTTTCCTGGGCATCGTTCTAAAGATCTGATCCCATAGAGGAGAAGATACTCCAAAAGCCCTGTCTGATTCTCTGTAATGATGAATACTGTGGTGATGCCAAAGTATTTTCAAAAAGTTATTGGGCACCTTAAAAGCATGTACCGAATAATGCACAGCAAGATACGCAGCATAACCAATTAGGAATCCAGCTAAAAAACCGAATACATAGTCACCGAGAACTGCACGGTAAATAATAAATAAGACCGTTGCGATCACGAGGCTTAGTATTGGAGGCATTGCTAGCCTGGATTTATCCTTTGGGTAGTCATGATGCACACCATGCATGGTGTATGATAATTTTTGCTTCTTTGGTGTGGTTGCAGGGATATGATATAAATATCTGTGCATCACATATTCGATAAAGGTGAAGAAAAATAAACCCGCAAGAAAAAGTCCTATCATTGCAGGAGCTTCAAATCCTCTATCGAAAATTCCGTAATATACCAGTGCTACAGAGATCACTCCAAAAATAATCAGCGGAAGTGATATATGGGTATGAGTTAATTTCTCAAGTATAGGGTTGTTGAAAAGCTTCGGTGAACCCTTATGTTTAGGTCTTTTTAATTTTGTCGATTCCATATTCATTTCATTTTAGAAAAGTCCGTGTAATTCTCCATCAATACGGTTAATAATGTCCCCGAGATCTTCGGGATTGTCTACAAAGTTAATATTATCTACGTCAATAATTACAAGATTTCCCTTGCTATAATCATGTACCCATGCTTCATAGCGCTCATTCAGCCTGCTAAGATAATCTATGGAAATAGAATTTTCATATTCACGACCTCGGCTATGAATTTGTGCTACCAGATTTGGGATACTGCTTCTTAGATAAATAAGCAGATCAGGCCCCTGTACCACACTTTCCATAAGATCAAACAAAGATTTATAATTTTCAAAATCCCTGTTCGTCATCAAGCCCATGGCATGAAGGTTAGGTGCAAAAATATAGGCGTCTTCATAGATCGTTCTATCCTGAATTATCTTCTTTCCACTTTCTCTTATTTGCAAAATCTGCCTGAACCTACTATTTAAAAAATAGATTTGTAGATTAAACGACCAACGTTCCATTTTGTTGTAAAAGTCTTCCAGATAGGGGTTTTCCAATACATCTTCAAACTGTGGTTCCCATTTGTAATGTTTTGCGAGTAATCTGGTTAAAGTGGTCTTTCCTGCACCAATATTTCCTGCGATGGCTACATGCATAATTTGATTTCTTAGGCTGAATTAAGGAGTGTAAATATAAAATAATTGAATTAAATACTTGGGAATAGAAACCAGACTCAGGATATTTTTTCACGATGCTTAACAATGTCGCGTTAAATAATATTAATTTATTGAAGTTCAGTATTTTATAAATTAATTTCAAAAAAAATAAATTATTATGAAAAATACATTAGTTATACTTGGGCTTATTATTGGATTTACATCCTGCTCTCAAAATGAATCATCAGAATCTTTAACTACTGCAGACGCTAAATCTCAAAATAATATGGCAATCAAATCAACAGATTTTCCTGTTGGTACGGCGTATACAGGAAGTAAAGTAGCTGCTCCGGGAGCATACAATCAGCTTAAACAAAATTTGAAAAAGAACGATGCAATTGGAATTATTGCAGAAGTAGACCATTCTAAAAATGCAAATTCTATTGGAGAGAACCTAGATTATACAAAGATCATTTTCTTCGGAAATCCAAATTTAGGAACCCCGCTTATGCAAAGGAATCAACTGGCAGGTCTGGATCTTCCACAAAAAGTGTTATTCTACAGAGATGAAAATAAGGACAATATCGCGCTTTATAACAGTGTGAGTTACCTTGAATCCAGACATGGTTTGGAAGGAGTACCTACTTTAGATAAAATATCAGCTGCTCTTAAAAATTTAGTCTCAGATGCCACAAAATCTGATATAAAATTTTCCAGCGATCAAACAGTTGCTGAAGGTGCCGGAATCATTACAAAAAAGAGTTCCAAAAACTTTGAGGCAACATATAGTAGTCTGAAAAATGCTTTAAGTTCTAACGAAAATATTTCTATTGTTGCAGAACTAGATCACCAGGAAAATGCTGCGAGTGTAGGACTGGAATTGAACCCTACTAAAATTATCATTTTCGGGAATCCTAATTTGGGAACTCCGTTAATGAAACAAAACCAGAGTATTGGTCTGGATCTTCCTCAAAAAATGTTGGTGTGGGAAAACGATGAAGGAGAAGTCTTTGTATCTTATAACGATCCTTATTTTATCGCAGAAAGACATGATATAGATGGGCCAGACGAAATTCTTGAAACTATTTCGAATGCTCTGGATAATTTGTCTAATACGGCAATAGCCAATTAGAAGATATCTTTTAGACAGGTTGCACATCTGGCATAAGTCCATATGCAATCAATAAAATCTGTGAACATATGAAAGAATAATCCGATAGAGATCAATCGGATTATTTTTTGTTTTATAAAGATCATTCCTAAGACGTATGCAGTAATTGCAAGTTCGGAATGCAGCGGGTGAAAACCAATTCCGCAACGTTCAGGATCAAAAACAGGATCGGCTAAAAGATGATCAAGATCAACAAACATGGTGGCCGCAAGAATAAGCCAGTATTTTAGCCAGTTTTTCCGGTCATAGAAATAAGCGATAATACCAATTACCAGAAAATGAAGAGAGTAATGAACTATTTGTTGCGCCACTTGTTCCTATTTCGCATTGGAAGAATTATCAGAACTTTCATCCCGAAGTAATTTATTGAGTTTTCTTTCGAGTGCAATATACCTTGAAATACCAACTAAGAGAAAGAGGATGCAGATAAATAATGACAAATATCCAACCCACATAAGACTTATTTCCTGGTATTCTTTTATTTGAAGTAATGCAAGCCCGCTAATAAGTAAATAGATAGAAGCTCTTATATAAGAGAGAAGCGTGCGTTCATTGGCAAGTTTTGTTCGTTCCAGCGCAAGGTGTTCTCGAAGGAGTTTCTCATTAATAATTCTGGCTTTAAACGGATTGTGAAGTTTTACTTTTCTCATAATTAAAAAGGAAAAAATAATGGGATTACAAATGATGCTGCAATCCAGATGATAAAGTTAAGGGGTGTTCCGAACTTTAAAAAATCGCTGAAACGATAATTTCCGGGAGCATAAACCATAGTATTCACAGGGTAACTTACCGGCGTCATAAAAGTGAGGGAACAGGCGAACATTACACCAATTAAAAATGGTTTTTCGCTAACCTGCATTGCCGCAGCGAGACTTATTACAATAGGTGTCATCAACGCAGCGGCAGCTTTACTTGATAGTACGTTGGTAGATAAAAATGTAAACAGGAAAATAAGGCTAAGCGTCCATCTGGGATCCATGGTTCCTAAAGATTCAAAGACATATTGAGAAATAATATCTGAACCCCCGGTTTTTTCCAAAGCCTTCCCCATGGATAATACTCCCGCCATCATAAAAATCACTTTCCATTCTATAGCTTCATAGGCTTCCTGAGGTTTTAATATTGTAAGAGTTACCAATAGAAGGCTTCCAACCATGGCACTTATTAAGATAGAGGTGACATTGAATGCCGCGGCACTAACAACACCAATAACTATAAGAAGTGCGGGGATAGCTTTTTTGTAATCAACACTTTTGCCCTGATATTCTGAAAGAGTTATAATAAGTTTTTCTGAAGTAAGTAAAGAGATTGCTTTTTCTGAGGCGAATAATAGCATCATATCTCCTTCTCTTAATACCACATGGGAAACATCTTCGGTAATAGTTTCTTTACGATGTCTAATGGCTAAAACAGAGGCGTAATAGGTACTTCTGAAATTAAGTTGCTTGATAGATCTTCCCGCAAGTTCAGATCCATAAGGAATCATGATCTCATAAATCTTTTTTTCTTCGTTTGGATTAGTATTTTTTGTTGCTAGCTTATCATTTGGTTTTATATCACGTACATTCTCTTTATCCCCAATAAGCTTTAATCCTTTTTTTAGCTTAAGTTTTGCAAGGTTTACGGGATCTACCAGTATTCTTATAAGGTCATTTTCCCTCAGTACTGTCTCCCCGTTTATTTCATAGACTCGATAATGTTTTCTTTTAATCCTTAAAATCTGAACTTTAAAGTCATTTACGAGAGTAGATTGTGAAATCGGCTGATCTACATCATCATTTTCAGCACTAAGCTCAATTTCAGCCATGTATTTTTCGGCTTGTTTTTTTAAGCCTGCATCTTCCGGTAAGTCCCTTTTCGGTAATAAAATAGGCCCAAGAACGAAGATATAGGTCATTCCTATTGCAAGTAAACAAAGGGCTGCAAGAGAAAATTCAAACATTCCAAAGGCTTCCGACCCTAATTTTTCAGCATAACTGCTTACCAGGATATTGGTAGAAGTACCAATTAAGGTGCAGGTTCCGCCAAATAACGCTGCAAAAGATATTGGAATTAGAAGTCTTGCCGGGCTAATATTGGCTTCCCGGCATACCAGCAATGCTACCGGGATCAAAATGGCCACAACTGCCGAATCATTTATAAATGCTGAAAGTACCGCGGAAGTAACACTCAAAGAGACGAGTGCGAAAAAGTAATTTATTTTTGCAATTTTTATAAGCTTGGCACTTAGACCATCAATTAGTCCAGATTTAAATATCGCGGCACTTACTACGAACATACAGCCAAGCGTGATCGTTGCAGGATGATTAAATCCCGAAAAACCTTCTTCAGGACTCAATACCCCGGAAACAATAAATAACGCCATGATGATAATAGAAGTGGTATCTATCGAGAAATAATCGCGCACAAAGAGAATGATCCCTATGATAATTATCGCGACTGTTAGATACAATTCCATACCGTTTGGTATTACATCATGTTATATATTAATTTCCGGTGCCATGGCAAACGCAATTAGGTCTGGTAAAACTTTGTGTGCCTTCATGCCATTGAAAAGCTGAATTATATTTGTTGTTTTCCCAGTAAAAATTGGTTCTTTCTTCGGCTTCATTTCCTACCTGGTTCATGGTTTCAGCGTCAAATAACCGTCCGTTTACCATGGTGTATATTACAGATTCCGAATTTCTAATGTCCTCCAACGGGTTTTTTTCAAGAATAATAAGATCTGCCAGCTTCCCTTTCTCGAGTGAACCAATCTCCTTATCCATTCCTATATATTGAGCTCCGTTGATAGTTGCAGCCTGTAAAGCTTCCATATTGGTCATCCCACCCATCTGCAATAACCATAATTCCCAGTGAGCGCCTAAACCCTGTAACTGTCCATGTGCTCCCAGATTTACTTTTACACCTTCATCTGAAAGTGCTTTAGCTGTTTTCGAAACCAGTACAGGTCCGTTTTCATATTCTTCTTCCGGTAATTTAGTTCTATGTCTGGATCTTGAATCTACCAGTTCTCTGGGAGTAAAAGTTAAGAGGCGTTCGTTCTCCCAAACATTGGTTTTATCATAAAAAAGATACTCTCCGTTTATTCCGCCATAATTAACAATTAGGGTAGGGGTGTAGCCCGTATTCGATGCTCCCCATAAGCTTAGAACATCTTTATAAACCGGGGCAATAGGAATATTATGTTCAATCCCGGTATGACCATCAACGATCATATTCATATTATGAAAAAAAGTAGATCCGCCTTCGGGAACTACATTCATATTAAGTTCTTTCGCTGCTAGAAGAACCTGTTGTCTTTGTTCACGTCTGGGCTGATTATAACTTTTTACAGAAGTAGCACCAAAAGCTTTCGTTCTTCGTAGTGCAGAACGTGCATCGTCAATGCTATTAATTTCGGCTTTAAAATCTCCGTCAGCTCCGTAAAGAATAATTCCTGTTGAATATAATCTTGGTCCGATCATATCACCACTTTTAATCAATTCTGCAATTCCGAAGACCGTTTCACTTAAAGCGGAAGGATCGTGCGCGGTGGTCACACCAAATGCAAGGTTCGCATAAGAAGGCCAGTGTTTTTTAGGAGTAAGCCCGTATCTAAAAGCTCCAATATGGGCATGGGCATCTACAATTCCCGGCATGATCGTTTTTCCCTGAACATCATAAGTTTTTGCAGAAGACGGAATGTTCACTTCATCATTTTCTCCTATAGCCTCAATTTTATTTCCTTTTATTAGAATACTTCCGTTTTCGATCACTTTATCACCATCCATAGTTATAATTCGTGCATTGGTAAACGCGATCATACCATCAGGGACATCTGTCTTAACCTCAAGATTAACTTTAATCCCTTTTTCAGTAACTGGAGCGATAGAATCTGGAGAATTTTTTAAAAATGTAAATCGCTTTTCAACATCGTTCGTAAAATATTCGTCACCAAGTGTCCAGTGAATTTTTTCACTATTAGTAGACCAGTGCAAATTGACTCCTGCATCCTTGGTAATAGGAGTTACAGGCAAAGTTTTTGAATCTGGAGTGAGATCTATAGCCTGACCGGTCATGGCAAAAGGAGCTACATATGCTTTATGTAAATTGCTGAAAAGAATCCATTTATTATCGGGACTTGGCAGAATTCTGTTAGCATATTTTGAATTAATATGCGTTCGTTCGTCTTTACCATTCAGGTCAACACTCTTAAGACTTTTGGTAATATTTCCGAAGAAATAGCCGCCTGTTTGGAAGAAAATACGAGAATCATCTACATTGAAAATTGGGAAAATTCCTTCTTTAACCAGTTTCTTTACATTATCTCCGGAAGCATTCATCGTGTAAATTCCCGGTTCTTTGGTAAAAGTTTGTCCCAGGTCACTGTTACCGGATTCTTTCGAAAAAACAATCATTTTCCCGTCATTGGAATAAGAAGGATTTCTATAAATTCCTTTTTCTGAAGTTATTGTTTTTGAAGCACTCCCAGATAAAGAAACTCTTTTTATGGTTCCAAGATTCTGGTCGTCCCAGGTTACATAAATAATATGATTTCCATCGGGCGAAAAACTCGGTTCAAATTCAAAGTCTTCAGAATTTGTAATTCGTTGAGGTTTGCCATTTGGCAGTGATTTTTTCCACAGAAAACCAACAGCGTTGAAAACCAGGGTTTTCCCGTTTGGAGAAGTAACAGCGTGACGAATTACTTTTGGATTAAATTTTTCTGAAAATACTTCATGATCGGTTTGTAAAGTTTCAGCGATCTTAATTTTATTATTTACCTGAAATGGAATTTCAGAAACTTCATAATTATCAATATTTACTTTATTGATCTTTCCATTCGCCCAAAAAACCAGTTCCTCGCTATTCGGTATCCAGCTAAAATTAGGGTAAACGCCAAAAATTGCCCAGGCTTCCTGCTGATCTTTACTTAGGTTATCAAAAACCGGCCATTCTTCACCTGTTTCAAGATCATGAATAAATAAAACAGATTTGGTCCTGATACGTTTTACAAATGCAAGTTTTTTTCCGTCAGGAGAAACTTCAGGACGTGCTGCGCCACCGGGTCCGCCGGTGACCGTAATAGTTTCACCGGTTTCAAAATTATATCTCTTAATTACATAGATCTGCTTATTAGGATCTTTGTTATACTGAAAATTCCCACCGGGATACATGTCCTCGCTATAAAAAAGATATTTGCCATCTGAGGTAATGCTCGGCTCATTCACATCCTGCTGATCATTTTTACGTTCAGTAAGTTGGAGTCCTTCTTTTGCTGCGATATGATATTGCCACATTTCCCCGGCTCCCAGGGATCTGCCTGAAGTAAAATGCTTTCTGGCAATAACTGAATTTCCATCAGGTGTCCAAACAGCATTATTCAACAATCTAAATTTTTCTTCAGTGATCTGTTTGGCATTCTTGCCATTAACATCCATGATCCAGATATTATCACCACCCCCGGCATCACTGGTAAAAGATATTTTTGAGCCATCGGGGCTAAATCTTGGCTGTACTTCGTAAGGGATTCCTGTTCTTAAAATGCTAGCTTTTCCTCCGCTAATAGGCATTTTATAGATATCTCCTAAAAGATCAAAAACAATGGTTTTTCCATCAGGACTTACGTCCAGATTCATCCATGTTCCCTCGGAAGCATTAAGCGTCATCGTCTTAAAATTCCAGTCTTCCGGATAAGGATTGGCAACGTCCCATGTATCCTTTTCCTTTTTTTCTTCTTCCTTTTGAGAATAGAGCGGATTGAAAATTGAAATTATTACGGCCAGTAATGTGGCCGGGAGATATTTGTACATGTTGAGTAGTTTATAGTATTTAAATATACAGCATCTTTCTATGTGATGAAAGACCGCCGATTATAAATTTAAAAACTACTCCTGAAGTTTTAAAATGGAAGTTTGCTGAGATCTACATTTCCTCCTGAAATTATAATCCCGATTCTTTTATTTTGAAATCGATGCTTCTCTTTTATTATTGCGGCAAGCGGAACTGCACTGGAAGGTTCCACCACAATTTTCATTCGTTCCCATATAAGTTTTAGTGCCGCTTTAATTTCTTCTTCAGAAACTCTAATAATTTCATCTACATTCTCCAGAATAATAGGGAAGTTTTTATCTCCTAACTGAGTTTTTAATCCGTCAGCGATGGTATTTGCGGTTTCATTTGTTTCTATCTTACCACTTTGTAGAGATCGCCACGCATCATCTACTTCGATAGGTTCAGCTCCTATGCATTTACAATTATTTCCAAAATGCTTAACAGTGAGGGCAGTTCCGGCTATAAGTCCGCCACCTCCAACGGGACATATTATATAATCCAGATCAGGATAATCCTGAAGCAACTCTATAGCTGCAGTCCCCTGGCCTAAAATAACATCCAGATCATTGGATGGATGCACAAACGTAGCTCCTGTCTCTTTTTGAATTTTATTTGCTGTAGCTTCCCGATCTTGCAGGGTAGAAGGGCATTCGGTAATTTTTCCTTCGTAAGTTCTAACAGCCGATTTTTTAACCTCTGAGGCCGAATCTGGCATGACGATATAAGCCGGGACATCAAGACTTTTTGCGGCAAGGGAAAGTGCCTGGGCGAAATTTCCGGAAGAATGGGTAACCACTCCCTTTGCTTTTTTTTCTTCGGAAAGATTTAAAATTGCGTTGGTGGCACCCCGCATTTTAAAGGCGCCCATTTTCTGAAAATTCTCGCACTTAAACCAAAGACTGGTACTAACCATTTCATTAATGAGACTTGAGCTTAAAACTGGGGTTCGATGAATGTGTGGTTGAATCTTTTTTAAAACAGATTCTAAATCAGATTTTTTTATTTCCAAAATTTAAAGGTTTCAGTTAAAAATAAAAAAGCTGTCCAATAAGCTAGTTTTCGTCAAGCTGAACTTGTTTCAGCTTCTAATTTATTATCATAATAAAATCTGAGATCCTTAAACAAGTTCAGGATGACATAACTGTAACTTTTTAAACAACTTTTTTATTCTCTATTCATCTATAGGAATAGTGAGCATGGGGATTTCAGCTTTTTTAATAAGCTCCATAGATACACTTTCCTGTAAGAGATTATGTAGAAAACTATGTTTGTGAGTTCCCACAATAAGCAAATCAATATGAAGTTTTTGGGCTTCACTCATTACGGTTTCAACAGTTGACCCCTGAATTAATAAAGCATCTGCCTTTACCTCTTCGCTTAAAAAATTTTTACAGATTTCCTGAAGGTTGCGATGTTCTTCACGATACTCTTCAGCTTTAACATCACGGATATACTGTGGGCCAGGTTCGTATCCAACAAAATCGGGCTCAGGCTCTGCTACGTGCAAAACCCAGACTTTCGATTGGAATTTTTGAGCCAGACTATCGGCATACACCATTAATTCCCCAATACTGTCATTAAAATCGACAGCCACCATGATATTTTTAAAAGTATCCATCTGTAAAAAGTTTAAACATTAATAACCTTTATTCATCTCAACCCTGTTTTTAAGAGCCTCACCCTCTTTCATTTTATCATAATTTTCTGCAATCTGAGGTACCACAGACTCCGGCTTGGTGACACTGGCAATATGCGGAGTGATGTTAATTTTAGAATGCTCCCAGAATGGATGCTCCTCAGGCAATGGCTCTTCTCTAAAAACATCTAAAGAAGCTCCAGCAAGATGTCCGCTGCCTATCATTTCAATAAGATCATGCTCAACCAGGTGTTCACCTCTTGCAACATTAATAATATAGGCTCCTTCAGGAAGCATGTCAAATAGATCTGCATTAAGGATGTTCTCTGTATCTTCAGTTAAAGGTAATAAACAAACAAGAATTTCAGAATTCTCAAGGAATTCTTCCAATTGTTCTTTTCCATGAAAACTGGTAATGTTATCACAATCTTTTTCTGTTCGTGACCAGCCATAAACTTTGAAGAAATTCTTATGAAGTTTTTCTGCAACTGCGTTACCAAGAACTCCCAGTCCCATAATCCCAACTTTGGTATTTTGAGGTCTTTTATACTGAAATTTATCCCACTCTTTTTCCTTCTGGCATTTTACATAGTGGTGAAGTCCACGTATATGATTCATTACCTGGCTCAAAACGAAATCACCCATATCTTCGGTAAGGGTATCATCTACCACTTTAGTGATTGCAACATTCTCGGGTAAGGCATTGTCACTTAAAATATGGTCTACCCCTGCACCCATACTTGCGATAACTTTTAAGTTAGGGTAATTTTTAAATAGTCCTCTAGGATGATTCCAACTCAATGCAAACTCCACTTCCTCATTATCATGATCTTCAGGATAAACATATATGTTCATACCTGGGTGGGTATTTTTTAGGGCCTTTACCCAATTTTCCGGATCTCTTCCGGGACTTACAACTAAAACTGACATAATTTTTCTTTTTCTTTAGCTTACAAAAGCACTATAACCGGTAATGGCTCGGCCTACTATAAGCGAATTAATTTCTTTGGTTCCTTCATAACTATAGATCGCTTCGGCATCTGCCACAAAACGAGCTACATCATAATCAAGTAAAATTCCATTTCCTCCCAGTACCTCTCTAGCTCGACTTACCACATCTCTCATTCGCATACTACAGTAAACTTTTGCCAAACTTGCATGTTCATCTGTAAGCAAGTCCTGATCCTGCATTTCTGAAAGTCTGAAAACCATCGTTTGCATAGCAGTAAGATTTGAAAGCATCTCCACTAGATGATTTTGAATCAGCTGAAAAGAGGCAATAGGTCTTCCAAATTGCTCTCTTTTTTTGGTGTATTTCAAAGCGCTTTCATACGCTCCTCTGGCACATCCTACTGCCTGCCAGGCAACTCCGGCTCTGGTCATTCTTAGAACATTCGCAGTGTCTTTAAAAGAATTTGCGTTTTGAAGTCTATCGCTTTCAGGAATTTTACAATCTTTTAGAGTAATCAAGGCATTTTGAACAATTCTCAGAGCCATTTTACCTTTTATCTTTTCGGCTTTAAAGCCAGGATTTTCTTTCCTAACTAAAAAGCCTTTTACCTGATTAGAATCAAGGTCTCTTGCCCAAATAATGGTAACATCTGCAAAAGTGGCATTTCCAATCCATTTCTTCTGACCATTTAACACCCAGTTTTCTCCATCAAATTTACAAGTGGTCTCCAGGCCACCGGCAACACCAGATCCAACATTGGGCTCGGTAAGACCAAAAGCTCCAATTTTTTCCATTTTCTGCATCTTCGGAAGCCATTCTTGTTTTTGGTCTTCACTTCCGCATAAGTAAATAGAGCCCAAGGCTAAGCCACTATGGACTCCGAAAAATGTAGAAATTGAAACATCCACTCTGGCAATTTCCTGAGCGATAATACCTTCCATTAAAAATGGCAAATTCGGGCATCCGTAGCCCTCATAGGGCACCCCTACGATATTTAGGTCTCTAAATTTCTCGATGACTTCAAAAGGAAACTGATCTTTCTTCCAATATTCATTTACCAGAGGTCTAATCTCGTCCTCCATGAAATTGCGAACTTTTAACTGAATTTCCCGCTGTTTTTCGGTTAATTTCAGATCCAGATTATAAAAATCTCCATCAATAGGGGGGAGGTCATGCTGGCCTTTTTTACGTTTTGTCTTTAGCATCTTCATTAGCCCGGTCAATTGGCGCTCGTCCAATGTTCCTAAAGCTTTCATGGCCTCTGCCAGATCTATTTTTTGGTTGATTTTGGCTAATTGATCCATGTCAACCGACTTTAGAAGGTTGATGGTATTTCTAACTTTTTTAAATAAAGACATAGGAGATTTCTTGGTGGATTTTAAAAGTAGGAATTAATATAGCTTTTAGCTGTTAAGGTTTTCTGAAGAAATGATAAAAATGAACGCTTATTGAATCAGCGGCAAAATTTGGTTGGAATGAATCAATTTTAGGAGCCTTGGGGGACTCCTCCTAAATTCAGAAAAGGAGGTGCAAGAAATCATTAAAACTAAAAATGCCACTGTTTCCAGTGGCATCTCAAATAATTTAGGAGTTTTTAGTTCAGTTCAAATGCATCTTTTACTTTATCTACATAATCGAGTTTTTCCCAGGTAAATAATTCTACTTCCCTGGTTATTTTTCCTTTATACGGACTCTCAAAAATCTTAGTAACCTTTCGCGGTTCTTTTCCCATATGTCCATAAGCAGCAGTTTCTCGATAGATTGGATTTCTTAATTTCAATCTATCCTCGATTGAAGACGGGCGCATATCAAAAATTTCTTTAACTTTTTCAGCGATCTGGCCGTCGGATAAATCTGTATTATTTTTTCCATACGTATATACCGAAATTGAAGTTGGTTCAACAACTCCAATAGCATACGAAACCTGAACCAGAATTTCCGGAGCTACGCCTGCGGCTACCAGGTTTTTTGCAATATGTCTGGAAGCGTACGCCGCAGAACGGTCTACTTTTGAAGGATCTTTTCCGGAAAATGCACCACCACCGTGAGCACCTTTACCACCATACGTATCTACGATGATCTTTCTACCGGTAAGTCCGGCATCGCCATGAGGCCCACCAATTACAAACTTCCCGGTTGGATTAATATGATATACGATATCGTCATTAAATAATTTCTGAACATATTCCGGCAATTGTTTTTTAACCCTCGGGATCAAAATCTCAATAATATCCTTTTTGATCTTAGTCAACATCTTTTCATCATCGGCATCAAAATCATCATGCTGGGTAGAAACTACAATGGCAACTATTCTTTCCGGAACGTTCTCGTCACTATATTCAATAGTTACCTGACTTTTAGAATCCGGTCGCAGATATTCAATTTCTTTTCCTTCGCGTCTTAGTTTCGCAAGTTCAATAAGGATCTTGTGAGAAATATCAAGAGCAAGAGGCATGTAATTTTCAGTTTCGTTGGTTGCGTAACCAAACATCATTCCCTGGTCACCAGCTCCCTGTTCCTCTTTATTTCCACGATCTACACCCTGGTAAATATCCTGAGATTGTTCGTGGATCAAAGAAATAACCCCGCAAGAATCTCCGCTGAATTTATAAGCTCCTTTAGTATAACCAATATCGTTAATCACGTCCCTTGCGATATTTTGAACATCTAAATAAGTATTACTTCTAACTTCACCGGCCAATACCACCTGTCCCGTAGTTACCATAGTTTCACAGGCAACTTTAGATTCACCATCAAATGCAAGAAAATTGTCTAATAAAGCATCACTAATCTGATCTGCAATTTTATCTGGGTGTCCTTCAGAAACACTTTCTGAAGTAAATAAATAAGCCATTCAATTACTTTTTAGGTTAATAAGAACGGAAAAATTTGACGTGAAAGGCTAAATGGAGTGTAAAAACATTCTGCTTTAGCATTTTAAAATACCTTTTATAAGTATTAGGGTTGCAATCAGTCAAATCTATCCCTTTCAGTATGTAAGCACAAATGTATAAAAATTCATATCATAGCAAATTGATTTAACTTCATTTTATCCTATTTGAAGTTTTAATAAGATTTGTTGAACCGTAAGGAGATTTGTTTTAATAGCCATTTGGGCGTTGCGCTTCGCCTTAAGTGGCTTGCGCCGGGCTTTTACGGCTCGCTTCCCGATAAAAAGATCGGGAGAGCTCAAACAAACCGCTCAATCCCTAACGCAAAGAATAGGTTCCAGATAAATCAAAGAACAGGTATTATAATTTCAGAATCCGTAAAAAAAGCAACCAAAAATTTAATTTTCGCAATTCTTCTCCAATTATTTGGATATTAAAAAATTCCGTGCATATCTTTGTAATTCACAGAACGAAATAATGATCAGAACAATTTGCAATATGATGTGTATGATGCCGGAAAATTCCGCAGCGCACTCTATTGCATAAAACTGAAAAGATATATTTGCAAAAAGCCGCTGCCAACCGCAGCGGCTTTTTTTATGTCTTAATTTTTGTCACACTGAGCTTAGTTAAGCTTTTGAAATAAAATAAACCGTCATCCTGAACTTGATTCAGGATCTATTCAGAAGCTGAATCAAGTTCAGCTTGACGAAAGGAAAAATAAAATGTCAGGCTGAGCGAAGTCGAAGCCATTTAAATAATTAAGAAATGAAAACAAGAGTAATAGCAAATATGATAATGTCTAACATGATGGCGATGTGTATGTGTCGCATGAGCAGCTATTACCAAAACTTGAGAATGTAGAATCTAGTTATAGAGTTCAATTCGTAAAGTCCCCCTGGTAATAGCATATCAGGGGGACTTTTTTATTAAGGAATAAACCTCCCAGGTTTTCAAAACCTGGGAGGTTTGAAAAAAAAGCTTTAAAAAATATCAAGATTATGAGCACTCAAAATTTTTCAACTAAGGCACTTCATGCAGGACATGATACTACACAGAACGGTGGAACCAGAGCAGTTCCTATTTATCAAACAAGTTCCTATGTTTTTGATGACAGCGATCACGCTGCCGATCTTTTCTCCCTGGCTAAACCGGGATTTATTTATACCAGGTTAAACAATCCAACAAATGATGTTCTGGAGCAGCGACTTGCTGCAATAGAAGGAGGAATAGGCGCGGTGGTCACTGCTTCAGGAACTGCCGCAATCAATACCGCTTTATTAACTTTACTCAGAGCAGGAGATCATATTGTAGCTTCCAGTAGTTTATATGGAGGAACTTTCAATCTTCTAAAAAACACCCTTCCAAGATTTGGAATTACCACGACGTTCGTAAATCCTCAGGATCCGGAAAACTTCAAAAAAGCGGCTAAGGAAAATACGCGTGTATTTTTTGTAGAATCATTGGGAAATCCGAAACTGGATGTCCTTGATCTTAAAGGAATTTCTAAAGAAGCAAAGGCCTTTAAAGTACCATTTATAGTGGATAATACGGTTGCAACCCCATATTTACTAAATCCAATAGAGCATGGTGCCGACATTGTGATCCATTCCCTTACCAAATATATTAACGGGAACGGAACTTCGCTTGGAGGAGTGATCATCGATGCAGGTAAATTTGACTGGGCTAACGGGAAATTCCCTGAATTTACTGAACCTTCTCCGGGATATCATGGGCTTGTATATCATGATGCTTTAGAAGAGGCCGCTTTTATAGCGAAGGTTAGAATCGAAGGTTTGAGAGATCACGGTGCGGCATTGAGTCCGTTCAATGCATTTCAAATAATTCAGGGACTGGAAACTTTGAAAATTAGAATTAAAGAACATAGTAAAAATGCACTGGAACTTGCTAAGTGGCTTCAGACACAGGAAGAAGTGGAATGGGTAAATTATCCCGGCCTGGAAGACAACAAGTATTATAAGCTGGCCAAAGAATATTTACCTGAAGGACAAAGCGGGCTCGTCACTTTTGGAGTTAAAGGAGGATTTGAAGCAGCCAAAACAGTAGTAGATGCATCTAAAGTTTTCTCTCTGCTCGCGAATATTGGAGACACAAAGTCGCTTATCATTCATCCGGCAAGCACTACCCATCAGCAATTAACTGAGGAAGATCAGAAATCTACCGGAGTTACTCAGGATCTAATCAGGCTTTCCGTGGGACTTGAAGATGTGGAAGATCTTAAGACAGATTTAAAACAGGCTTTTTCACAAATTAAAAAGAAATCATTGGTTTAAATAAACTTGTCGCACTGAGCTTGTCGAAGTGGGCTATTAATACTGCAATAAAAAAAGGCTTCGACAGGCTCAGCTGGACAAAACATAAGATAAAAAGAGTTTTATAAAATATGTTACAAGAATTAACCATAGAAAATTTCACCAATTCTGCAGGTACTGCTCAGGATATCCACCTTAGCTATCAGTTCTTCGGAAAAAAGCCTTCCGAGGCTCCGATAATCTTGGTGAATCATGCACTTACTGGAAACTCGCTGGTAACGGGAAGTAAAGGATGGTGGAAAGATCTAATCGGAAAAAATAAATGTATTGATATTGATAAATTTTGCATCCTGGCTTTTAATATTCCGGGAAATGGTTTTAAAGGTCACGAAGACCAGTTCTTTGAAAATTATAAGGAATTCAGGCTAAGGGATATTGCAGAGATCCAGGCACTAGCTCTTGAAAAACTGAATGTCAACAAACTTTTTGCCATTATTGGTGGGAGTATTGGTGGTGCATTGGCCTGGGAACTTGCAGTTTTAAAACCTCAATTGGCTGAGAATATAGTCCCCATCGCAACCGATTATAAATCGACTGACTGGCTGGTTGCTAATTGCAGAATTCAGGATCATATATTAAATAATTCTTCCAATCCCGTTCATGATGCCAGAATGCATGCGATGACTTTCTATCGTACGCCGCAATCCTTGGCTCAAAAGTTTGAAAGTAAAAGAAATTCTAAAGATCAGATTTTTGAAGTGGAGAACTGGTTGTTGCACCATGGTGAAAAGTTAAAACATCGGTTTACATTAAAATCTTATAAGCTGATGAATCATTTGCTTACCACCATAGACATTAGCAACGGCACAGGAAATTACCTGGAAGCAGCGAGTAAAATTCAGGGGAGTATTCATGTTGTAACGGTCAATTCAGACTTGTTTTTCCTGGCTGAAGAGAACTGGAATACCTATGTAGAGCTTTCACTTTTAAAGAATAACATCAGCATTCATGAGATCAAATCCATACACGGTCATGATGCATTTTTGATTGAGACAGATCAATTAAACAGATTTTTAAAACCAATTTTCCAACTAACAAAAAAAGATTATGAAAACGATTCATCTCGCTCTGTTTGGGCCGGGTAAAGTAGGAAGCAAGTTGCTGGAACAACTTTCCATTTCTGAAGAACACTTAAAAAAGTCTTCCGGAATTAATGTAAAATTAATCCTGGTAGCCGATTCTTCTCATGCGCTTTTAAATCCGAAAGGCATAAAGTCCAGCTGGAATAATGGGTTCAAATCAGGTGCAAAGAGATATTCTTTTAATGATATAAAAGATTATTTCAGAGAAAATGAATTTAAGAATCTGGTTTCCATAGATACGACGGCCAGTGAAGATTTTCCGCAGAAATATATTGCATTAGTAAATGCAGGGAGTCATATCATTGCCGCCAATAAAGTAGCCAATACATTGTCTTCTGAATTTTATAAAGAGCTAAGAAAAGAGTTGAAAAGGAATAATAAAAAATTTATATACGAAACCAATGTGGGAGCTGGCCTTCCAATTGTTGAAACACTTAGAAATCTGCATCTTTCAGGAGAAAAAGTGACTAGAATACGAGGAGTTTTCTCGGGATCATTGAGCTATATTTTCAATAAATATTCAGAAGATGAAAAAGATTTTTCAGAAGTCTTGAAAGAAGCCGGGATTCTTGGTTATACCGAGCCAGATGCGCGTATTGATTTAAGCGGAAAGGATGTTGGACGAAAATTATTGATCCTTGCCCGAGAATTGGAACTGAATAAAGAACTGACAGATGTGAGAATTCAGTCTTTAATTCCGAAGCAATTGAATGGAGATACCAGTCTTGAAGAATTTAATAAAAGAGTAGAAGAACTGGATCTTCATTTTGGGAGTTATAAAAAAGATAAGTCAGAAGATGAGGTTTTACGGTATGTTGGAGAATTAAACGCTGTGAGTGGAGAACTGGAAGCAAAGCTTATTAAGGAGCCTAAAACATCGGTTCTTGGACAAATAGAAGGAGCCGATAATATTTTTGAGATATATACCGAATCTTATAAAGACCTGCCTTTAGTGATTCGTGGAGCCGGTGCCGGAGCAGATGTTACGGCAAGGGGAGTATTTGGCGATATTTTAAAAATATCTGAACGTTTAAATTAAGATTAAGATGGAAAACCTACAAGCTACCGGGATAGATGAAAATGACTGTAATGGATATTCAGAGGAACATTTTGAAACTATTGCGGTAAGAACCCAGAGTGCCAGAACACAATTTCAGGAGCATTCTGTGCCGCTGTATCTTACTTCGAGTTATATTTTTGAAGATTCTGAAGATATGAGGGCCAGTTTTGCTGAGGAGAAAGACCGGAATATTTATAGCCGATTCACAAATCCTAATACTTCTGAATTTGTGGAGAAGATCGCCAGGATGGAAGGTGCAGAGACGGGTTATGCATTTGCAACCGGAATGGCAGCAGTTTTTTCCACGTTGGCAGCTTTACTGAATAGTGGAGATCATATTGTATCTGCGAGATCGGTTTTTGGATCTACCCATGGCTTGTTTACCAGGTATTTTCCGAAATGGAATATTTCTCACAGCTATTTTGATGTGAATAAGCCGGAAACTATTGAGGATTTGATCAAACCTGAAACTAAAATTTTGTTTGCCGAATCTCCAACAAATCCGGGAGTTGATATTCTGGATCTTGAATTTTTAGGTCAGATCGCAAAAAAGCACCATCTAATACTCATTATTGATAATTGCTTTGCTACCCCATATATTCAAAATCCAATAAAATTCGGGGCAGATCTGGTGATCCATTCAGCAACTAAATTAATAGATGGTCAGGGAAGAGTGCTTGGTGGGGTAACTGTGGGAAGAGAAGATTTGATAAGGGAAATTTATCTTTTTAGTAGAAATACTGGGCCGGCGCTTTCACCATTTAATGCCTGGGTTCTTTCAAAAAGTTTAGAAACTCTGGCAGTTCGTTTGGACAGGCATTGTGAAAATGCATTGAAAGTTGCTGAGTTTTTAGAGGCGAATAAAAATATTGAGCAGGTGAAATATCCATTTTTGAAATCTCATCCTCAATATGATATAGCAAAGAGACAGATGAAGTTAGGAGGAAATGTGGTGGCATTCCAAATAAAGGGGGGAGTGGAAGCAGGAAGAAAATTTATAGATAAACTTTTGCTATGCTCCAGATCTGCAAATCTTGGAGATACAAGAACCATAGTGACTCATCCTGCCTCGACAACTCATAGCAAACTTTCGCATGATGAACTTAGTTCCGCGGGGATTGCCGAAGGATTGGTGCGAGTATCTGTTGGACTTGAAAATGTGGATGATGTGATTAAGGATTTGAAACAGGCTTTAGAGTGAAAAGGGAGAAGTGAAGAGTGAAGAGTGAAAAGTGAAAATTGGAGTTTGGAAGTTGAAAAATTCAGAAAGTTTGTCACATTGAGCGCAGTCGAAATGTGTTGTTGGAATTTCACTGCACTCGCAAAGGCACTTAAGAAAGAGAAGAGAGAAATGCGAAGTAAAAAAATGGAAGTTGGAATTTGGAAAATTTAGAAAGTTTGTCACATTGAGCGCAGTCGAAATGTGAAAGTTGGAATGTTAGAAGTAATAACTGAAAGCTGGATTTTATTATATTCGTCCTATGCTTTCTAAAAAGACCAAGTACGGAATTAAGGCTCTGGCATATATTGCCAGAAAAAAAGACAGAAAACCTGTCCAGGCATCTGAAATCTCTGAAAGTGAAAATATTTCACAGAAATTCCTTGAAAGTATTCTTCTGGAATTGCGAAAATCAGGATTTCTAGGTTCAAAAAAAGGTAAGGGCGGCGGCTATTATCTCATTAAAGAACCAGCTGAAATCAAAATGACAGCTGTTATCCGGGTTTTGGAAGGACCTATCGCGATGGTGCCTTGTGTAAGTCTTAATTATTATGAGAAATGCAACGATTGTCCAGATGAAAAAACCTGTTCGGTCCACAAATTAATGATTCAGTTAAGGGATGCGTCTTTAAATGTACTTGGTGAAAACACTTTAGAAGATATTGCTTTTGTATAGTGATTCTTAGAGTGTTAAAATAAGATTTTTTTATCGAAATAATTGGCTGTTAAACCTATAGCGTTTAGATTTGTTTAAAACCTAGTAAACCTATAGGGTTATAGTTTTTAATGAAGAAAATATGTTGATGTTGCTAAATAATACTAATGCAAAAAGTACTTATAAAAAGGATAAATCTACGGAGCGTCCTATGCGAAGTATTCTTAAAACCATCAGTTGGCGTATTGTTGGAACTATAGATACTATAGTGATTTCATGGATTCTAACTGGAAAGATAGAAACAGCTTTAGCTATAGGTTCAGTAGAATTAGTAACTAAAATGATCCTCTATTTTGGTCATGAAAGAATTTGGAACGCAATAAATTTTGGAAAAGAATAGTGAGCTAGGCGCATTAAGACTTCGGAGTAATCAGAATAAATTCTGGTAAGCAAAGAAGCCTATAACACAAAATAGAAGAGACAGATGAAAAGATTTAAAGATATAGAACTAAAAAAACTGAATAGTCAGTTAAGGGGCGTTGCTCCATCTGAGATTATTCAATGGGTGTTGTCCTCCAGCGATAAGCCGGTAGTGACCACTAATTTTAGACCATATGAAGCAGCGATTCTTTATGCATGTGTTCAGGTGGATCCCAATATCAAAGTGATCTGGTGTGATACGGGTTATAATACACCGCAAACATATAAACATGCGAATTACCTAATAGATCGATTGGCACTTAATGTAAAACTCTATACTCCTGAGGAGACAGCAGCATACAGAGATGCTTTCTTTAATGGGATTCCGCAGGTAGATTCTACAGATCATGCCGAGTTTACCAGGCAGGTAAAGCTTGAGCCTTTCCAACGTGCAATGGCTCAACAACAACCTGAGGTATGGTTCACCAATCTTCGAAAAGGACAAACAAGTTTTAGGGACAGTATTGATATTTTGAGCTATAGCAAAGACGGAGTTTTAAAGGTTAGCCCCTTTTATCATTGGGATGATGAAAAGCTTGATGACTATTTACGCGAAAATAAATTGCCTAATGAGTTCAAATATTTCGACCCTACTAAAGTATTAGAGAATAGAGAATGTGGTTTACACGCATAAAAGCTTACAAATGAGTTCAATTTTAAATCAAAATACACTAGAAAGTGAAGCTATTTACATCTTCAGGGAAGTAGTAGCTCAATTTGAAAATCCTGTGCTATTGTTTTCGGGAGGTAAAGATTCAATTACGCTGGTAAGACTGGCCCAAAAAGCTTTTTATCCGGCAAGAATTCCGTTTCCACTCATGCATATAGATACCGGTCATAATTTTCCTGAAACTATTGAATTTAGGGATAAACTGGTAGAAGAATTGGGACTTCAATTAATTGTTCGTCATGTTCAGGATGATATAGATAATGGTAAGGCAGTTGAGGAAAGAGGTAAGTATTCCAGTAGAAATTCCCTGCAGACCAATACCCTTTTAGATGCTATAGACGAGTACAAGTTTGATGCCTGTATTGGTGGTGCCCGCAGGGATGAAGAAAAGGCCAGAGCGAAAGAAAGAATTTTTTCCGTAAGAAATGATTTTGGAGAATGGGATGAAAAGAATCAGCGACCTGAAGTTTTTGATATGCTGAATGGAAGAATTGATATTGGGCAGAATGTTCGGGTATTTCCAATTTCCAACTGGACAGAACTGGATGTTTGGAGTTATATAGATTCAGAAGAAATTGAGATTCCTTCCATTTATTTTGCTCATGATAGAGAGATTTTTGAAAGAGATGGATTGATCTGGACCGCTTCAGAATATGTATATAAAGAAGATCATGAAGCTACAGAAAATCGAAGAGTGAGATTTAGAACCGTTGGGGATATCACCTGTACGGCGGCTGTAGAATCTGAGGCAGATTCTGTTGAAAAAATAATTCAGGAGATAAGGGAGTCGGCAATCTCTGAAAGGGGGGCTCGTATTGATGATAAAAGATCTGAAGCCGCAATGGAAACCAGAAAACAACAAGGTTATTTCTAAAAAGAAAAAAATGGAAGTTTTAAAAATAGCAACAGCAGGAAGTGTAGATGATGGTAAAAGCACCTTAATTGGGCGACTGCTTTACGATACTAAATCGTTGACATCAGACAAAATTGAGGCAATTGATAGAGTTAGCAAGAAGAATGGACTGGATTATCTTGACTTTTCGCTTGCTACAGATGGATTGGTTGCCGAAAGGGAGCAGGGAATAACTATAGATGTGGCGCATATCTATTTTTCCACTCGCAAGAAAAGTTACATTATAGCCGATACTCCCGGTCATATAGAATATACCAGGAACATGGTAACCGGCGCTTCAACTTCCCAAACCTCCATTATTTTGATAGATGCAAGAAAAGGAGTGATAGAGCAGACGTATAGACATTTCTTCATAAATAATTTACTGAGAGTTAAGGAAGTGATTGTCGCGGTAAACAAGATGGATCTGGTGAATTATTCTGAAGAAGTCTTTAACGGGATCGTTCAGGATTTCGAAGAATTAAGGGCAAAAAGTGATTTTAAAGATCAAAAACTCACTTTTATTCCGGTAAGTGCGCTATGGGGAGAGAATATAGCTGAAAAATCAACTGCAATGTCCTGGTATGATGGTCAAACTATCCTTGAACATTTGGAAGATCTCAAAGCTGATGATTTTGAAGAACAAAGTCAGGCGAGATTCTCAGTTCAAACGGTGATAAGGCCTAAAACAGATGAATTTCATGATTATCGCGGGTATGCAGGAAAAATTAGCGGAGGCAGTTTAAAAGTAGGGGACGAGGTAACAGTATTACCTTCTTTAACAACTTCAAAAATCAAGGAAATACATTTTTTTGATAAGTCTTTTGAAGAAGCGCTGGCTGGAAGTTCTGTAACCATCAGTCTGGCAACTGATATTAATGTAGCCAGAGGCGATATGTTAGTGAAATCCAACGAGGTTCCGGAAGAAATTAAGGTACTTGATGCTATGGTTTGCTGGATGGATAATAGAGCGCTGGTTCCGGGGACTAAATATGTGTTACAGCATAACACCAATGGCATCCTGGTAAAGATCGATAAAGTAGAAGGACATGTAGATACCAATTTTGGAGCAGAAGAGAGAGTGTCTTCTCTTAACCTGAATGATATAGGAAGTGTGAAGATCAAACTAAGTAAGCCAATTTTTGCAGATAGCTATAATATTAATCGTGCAAATGGGAGGTTTATTCTGGTAGATACGCAAACGAATACCACCGCAGGAGTTGGTTTTATTAAATAAGAATCACGAAATAATGAAACATTTTAATAAGAACATTTTGTCAGCTATATGTATGCGCGAATTGTCTTTCACTTAGAAGCCTGTTTTATAAACTGAATTATAAAAAAGTCCTTTTAAGTGAAATACCTAAAAGGACTTTTTTTCATATATCGTCATCCTGAACTTGTTTCAGGATCTCAGAAAGTTGAAGAACTTAAAATAGACCCTGACCTTTCGACTGCGCTCAAGGTGACAGCTTAGGTTGATATTTATGAAATTATCGTCATGCTGAACTCGTTTCAGCATCTCAGGGAAATAGAGTACGAGTATTTGTAGAAAATTTAAATAAAATATCATGCAAAGTTTTAGAACCGAAATCGAAAATCCCGTTGTTGAAAAAGACATCATCGATTTAGAGAAAAAGATCAGACTTTTCCGTGAGGGAAAAGCCGATGAGGAGAAATTCCGAAGCCTGCGCCTGGCACGTGGGGTTTACGGACAGAGGCAGGCCGGCGTTCAGATGGTTCGAATAAAACTGCCGTTTGGGAAAGTAACTTCAGAACAGCTGCATAGAATTGCGAATGTTTCTGATGAATATTCCAAAGGCCGTCTGCATATTACTACCCGTCAGGATATCCAGATCCATTATGTGAGCCTGGATAGAACTCCTGAACTTTGGGCTCAACTTGAAAAAGATGATGTTACCCTTCGTGAAGCCTGCGGGAATACCGTTAGAAATATTACCGCTTCCCCAACCGCGGGGATCGATCCAAAAGAGCCGTTTGATGTGTCGCCTTATGCAGATGCAGCATTTAAGTTCTTTCTTCGGAACCCGATTTGCCAGGAAATGGGGCGAAAATTCAAGATGTCCTTTTCTTCTTCTGAAGAGGATACCGCGCTAAGTTATATTCATGATCTTGGGTTTATCGCTAAACTGAAGGATGGAAAACGAGGATTTAAAGTTATGTTGGGCGGCGGACTCGGTTCTCAACCACGTCATGCAGATGAACTGTACGATTTTCTTCCTGCGGAAGAGATTATTCCATTAACTGAAGGAGTACTTCGGGTTTTTGATCGTCACGGTGAACGTGCTAAAAGATTGAAAGCGAGAATGAAATTTCTGGTCAAAGATATCGGGAAAGAAGCTTTTATGGAGTTAGTGGAAGAAGAGAAAACAGCACTTTCTCAAAAACAGCCAGAATTCGAGATAGAAAAATTTGAAGCTGCTCCGCCATTACAGGATGTTGAAGTCCCTGCAGTAGAAATTGAGAACCAAAAAGATTTTGAAACCTGGAAGAATACAAATGTATTTGCACAAAAGCAGGAAGGATTATTCGCTGTTGGAATTCGCGTTCCGCTAGGTGATTTTTATACCGGGGGAGCAAGGGAGGTGGCAGATTTGGTGAAGAAATATGCCGGAAATGAGATCAGGTTAACGCTAAGACAGGATATTTTAATTCGTCATATACGTGAAGAATTCCTGCCTTTCTTTTATGCTGAATTAAAAAAACTGGGCTATGCCGAAACCGGATATAACAAAACCGTAGATATAACTGCCTGCCCGGGAACCGATACCTGTAATCTTGGGATCGCAAGTAGTACCGGAATTGCCGATGTACTGGAAGATGTTCTAAAAGAGGAATATCCACAATTTATAAACGGCAAGGATATAACGATAAAGATCAGCGGATGTATGAATGCCTGCGGCCAGCATAATATGGCTGAAATTGGCTTCCAGGGAATGTCTATTAAAGTTGGGAAAACAGTTGCTCCCGCATTGCAGGTATTACTTGGCGGAGGAACTTTAGGAGACGGTCAGGGAAGATTTGCCGATAAAGTGGTGAAGGTTCCCAGTAAACGTGGGCCTGAGGCTTTAAGAGTCTTATTGAATGACTTTGAAGCAAATTCAGAAACCGATGAAAAGTTCGCTGAATATTACGACCGGAAAGAGAAAACCTATTTCTACGATCTATTGAAAGACCTGGCCGATACTTCCAATCTTTCTGAAAATGATTTTGTGGATTGGGGACACGAGTCACCTTATATCAAAGCAGTTGGTGTGGGTGAGTGTGCCGGAGTGGTAATAGATTTGATCGCAACACTGCTTTTTGAAAGTGAAGAAAAGATAGACAATGCGAAATCTGCATTGGAAAGAAAAGATTGGGCAGATAGTATTTACCATTCTTATACATCCATTGTAAACTCAGCCAAGGCACTGCTAATTGCTGAAGATGTGAAAACGAATACACAGGCCGGGATCATTGCCCAGTTTGATGAACTGTTTGTGGAAACTGGAAAGATAGAATTAGCGACTTCTTTCAAAGAATTCGTTTATCAGTTAAATGAAAATGAGCCAAGTGAGGCTTTTGCAAATAAATATTTAGAGGACGCGCATTTATTCCTTAAAAGAGTAGATGCATTTAGAACAAAGGAGGTACAAAATGTATAATTCACCAAAATTAACCGTAGTTGGAGCAGGACCCGGGGATCCGGAATTGATCACCGTCAAGGCTTTAAATACCTTAAAGTCTGCTAATGTGGTTCTTTATGATGCCCTTATCAATCGGGAATTACTGGAATATGCGCCACAGGCGGAACATATTTTTGTGGGAAAGCGAAAGGATAAGCATCGTTTTCCGCAGGATGGGATCAACGAACTTATTGTGAAATATGCTCTGGAACGTGGTCATGTAGTAAGGCTGAAGGGTGGTGATCCATTTATCTTCGGAAGAGGTTCAGAAGAAATTAATTACGCCAGAAGGCATGGACTGGAAACAGCGGTAGTTTCAGGAATTACATCTTCGATCGCCGTTCCTGCCAATGTGGGAATTCCGTTGACCCAAAGAGGGACTTCTGAAAGTTTCTGGGTGATTACCGGAACAACTTCCCAGAGAAAGTTATCCAATGATGTTCGGCTGGCGGCGCAATCAACAGCAACTGTCGTGATCCTGATGGGAATGGGAAAACTGAAGGGAATCGTGGAGGTTTTCAAAGGCTTCGGAAAAGAGAATATTCCGGTTGGAATTATTCAGAATGGAACTACGATTAACGAGAAATCTGGTTTTGGTACGATAAAAAATATTGAAAAAGTGGTTTCCGAAAAACAACTGGGAGCACCTGCGATCATTGTAATTGGCGAAGTGGTGAGAGAAGCGAATGCTTTACAGGCAGTATATAAGAATGTAGAAAACCTTCCGAAGCAATCGAAATTTGTCAAAATAGGAGCTGCTTAAAATAATGCAAGTTAAAGAGCTGTCACCTTGAGCGAAGTCGAAAGGTCAGGATCTTTAGAGAAGCTGAATCAAGTTCAGCTTGACGTAAAATTAAATTTGTATGAATGTCAAACTGAGCTTGTCGAAGTTTAACTAAAACAAAATGGAAGAAAGAAACGAATTATATCCGGTCTTCTTGAAAGTGAATCATCTTAACATTTTGGTTGTTGGTGGAGGAAACGTAGGTCATGAGAAATTACATTTTCTTTTTAAATCCAGTCCGAACGCCAAAGTTGAAATAGTTGCAAAATGGTTTTTACCCGAAACAGAAGAGCTTGCAAAAAAGCATGGAGCGAAACTTATAAAAGGCAGATATAAAAAGAAATATCTGAAAAAGAAACATTTTGTGATCGCAGCTACCAACGATGCAAAACTGAATAAAAAAGTTTATCAGCATGCTAAAAAGAAATATTTACTAGCCAATATCGCTGATACACCGGAATTATGTGATTTCTATATGGGTGGAATTGTAAATAAGGGGCATGTGAAAATTGCCATTTCCACCAATGGAAAATCACCAACCACTGCAAAACGATTACGACAATTCTTTGAAGAAGTGATTCCGGAGAATGTAAATGAGATGGTTGAAAATTTAAATGAATACCGAAAATCCATAAAAGGTGATTTTGAAGCCAAGGTGGACCAAATGAATACAATAACAGAATCCTTAATCGTAAAAAAAGAGAAAAATGATTAAAACAGACATCCTGATAATAGGAGCAGGACCAACTGGTTTGTTCACCGTTTTTGAAGCGGGACTCCTCAAGCTAAAAACACATTTAATAGATGCTTTGCCGCAACCCGGTGGGCAGTGTTCAGAAATATATCCAAAGAAGCCAATCTATGATATTCCGGCTTTTCCGGAAATTCTTGCCGGTGACCTGGTAAGCAATTTAATGGAACAGATTAGACCTTTTAAGCCTGGATTCACGTTGGGTGAACGTGCAGAGACTTTGGAAAAACTTGATGACGGCAGCTTTATCGTCACCACCAACAAGGGAACTCAACATCATGCCCCGGTGGTTGCAATCGCCGGCGGTTTAGGATCTTTTGAGCCTAGAAAACCACCTATACCTAATATTGCTGATTTTGAAGATAAAGGAGTTTCCTATTTCATTAAAGATCCTGAAGTATATCGCGATAAAAAAGTGGTCATCGCAGGAGGTGGAGATTCGGCACTGGACTGGGCAATTTATCTTGCAGATGTAGCTTCTGAAGTTGCACTGGTGCACAGAAGAGCAGAATTTCGAGGTGCGCTGGATTCTGTAGAAAGAGTGTCAGAACTGGCAAAACTTGGCAGGATCGAGATGATCACGAACGCTGAGGTTGTTGGATTAAGAGGAGAAGATAATTTAGAGCAAGTAGTGATTCGTCATAAAGACAAGGCTCGTGGAGAAGAGTTCAGGGATGTGGACGATTTTATTCCATTATTCGGACTTTCTCCAAAACTGGGGCCTATTGGCAGCTGGGGCTTGGAAATTGAAAGAAACGCGATTAAGGTCGACAATTCGTATGATTATCAAACCAATATCCCCGGAGTTTATGCAATTGGTGACGTGAACACCTATAAGGGTAAGTTGAAATTGATTCTTTCCGGATTTCATGAAGCCGCAATCATGTGCCAGAGTGCATATCAGCGAATATACCCGGATAAGAAATATGTATTAAAATACACCACCGTTGGAGGTGTGGAAGGATTTGATGGAACAAAAAAAGAAGCGAAAAAAGAAGTAGTGCAAAGTATAGGAGTGTAATTAGCCAATTTTACTGCTAGTTTAAACCTGTGAAATTGGATTTTCGCAGGCTTTTATTATAAGTCTTACTAAATTTATTAAGCATAGATAAACAGGTTCAGCCTTACCTTAGGTAGTTAGAATTGATACGGAAATGTGTAAATTTCTTAACTTCGTAAAAAATTTGAAAACATGAAGATCAGCTTAAAAAGAATCAACGATAATTATCTATTTGAAACTGTAAATGAGCGTGGCAATATTGTGCTTCTGGACAATAAATCTGATGCAGAACCAAAAGGCTCAAGCCCGATGGATCTTATTCTTCGTGGAATTGCCGGTTGTAGCAGTATAGACGTTGTTATGATTTTGAAAAAGCAACAGCATGAGCTGGAAGATCTTCAGGTAGAGGTTGAAGGCTTTCGTGAAGATGGCGCTATTCCCAATGTATTCAATAAAATTCATTTGAATTTTATTTTCAAAGGAGAAGTTCCGGCAGCTAAGGTTGAAAGGGCAGTAAAATTATCGATGGATAAATATTGTTCGGTTTCTAAAATGCTGGAAAAGGCAGCCACGATCAGTTATTCTATTGAGTTAAATTCAGAAAAGATTTTATAGAAAAAAACTGAAATCTTTGTTATTGGGTATATTATAACTGTATATTTGTCTTGTAAGTTCATTGTTTACTAACATTCGTTATCAAGAAAGGTTGAGGGATTAGACCCTGTGAAACCTTGGCAACCCTCCTGTAATGGGAGAAGGTGCTACGTTCTACCACGCCAGTCGTGGATAGATAACTCAAGACTTCATTTTTCGTCTTCTTTTTTGATAACGTTTTATTTTATAAAACATGTCAAAAATTGAAGAGTTACTCTCACAAAAAATATTAATACTAGACGGTGCCATGGGGACCATGCTTCAGGAATATAAATTTTCTGAAGAGGATTTTCGTGGAAAACGTTTTGCAGACTGGCCGGTTTCCCTTCAGGGTAATAATGACCTTTTGTCTATTACCCAGCCTGAAGCAATTGCGACGATACATCGAAAATATTTTGATGCCGGGGCAGATATTGTGGAAACTAATACCTTCTCTGGAACCACCATCGCCATGGCCGATTATAAGATGGAGGATCTGGTTTATGAACTCAATTATGAGTCGGCCAGAATTGCCAAAAAGGTAGCGGAAGAAGTTACTGCTGAAAACCCTTCAAAACCACGATTTGTAGCCGGAGCAATTGGTCCTACCAACAAAACGGCAAGTATGAGCCCAGATGTAAACGATCCAGGGTATCGGGCGATTTCATTTGATGAACTTAGAAAGGCCTATAAACAACAGGCAAAAGCATTGATTGATGGCGGAGCCGATATTTTACTGGTGGAAACCGTTTTTGATACCCTGAACGCAAAAGCAGCACTTTTCGCCATAGATGAACTTAAAGAAGAATTAGGGATTACTATTCCTGTTATGATCAGTGGTACAATTACCGATGCTTCGGGAAGAACACTTTCCGGCCAGACTGCGGAAGCTTTTTTAATTTCTGTTTCACATATTCCATTGTTGAGCATTGGATTTAATTGTGCATTGGGAGCCAAGCAACTTACACCGCACCTTGAAGTTTTAAACCGATATGCGAATTCGGGAGTTTCGGCTTATCCAAATGCAGGTTTGCCAAATGCTTTTGGAGAATACGATCAGGATGCAGCGGAAATGGCTTCCCAGATCGAAGAATATCTCGAAAAAAGCCTGGTGAATATTCTTGGCGGTTGCTGCGGAACCACTCCCAAACATATTAAAGCAATTGCTGAAGTAGCTAAAAACTACAAGCCTCGTGAAATTAATCTTCAAGATCATGCTGAACTTGTTTCAGCATCTCAACAATCTGATCATAAAATTTAAAGGAAAGAGTCCCTGAAATAAATGCAGGCTGACGAAAAATATATGATATGAGTACAGCAAGTACAAATTCGATAAATAAAACTAACCAGTCCCCATCGGGGAGGCCGGGAGGGGCCAGACCGTTAAAATTATCGGGACTGGAACCACTGGTGATCACACCGGAGAGTAATTTTATAAATGTTGGGGAACGAACCAATGTGGCTGGTTCTAAAAAATTCCTTCGGCTTATTAAAGAAGAAAAATTTGATGAAGCACTGGCTGTCGCCCGGGAACAGGTGGATAACGGGGCACAGATCATTGATATCAATATGGACGATGGCCTCATTGAGGGGAAGGAAGCTATGGTGAAATTCCTGAATCTGGTCGTAGCTGAACCTGATATTGCCCGTGTCCCTATTATGATAGATAGCTCAAAGTGGGAAATTATTGAGGCCGGCTTGCAGGTGGTACAGGGAAAGTGTGTAGTGAATTCGATTAGCCTCAAAGAAGGTGAGGAAGAATTTATTACCCACGCTAAGAAGATCAAGCGTTATGGTGCAGCTGTAATTGTAATGGCTTTTGATGAGGTTGGACAGGCTGATAATTATGAACGCCGAATTGAAATTGCCAAACGCTCTTATGATATATTGGTGAATAAAGTAAACTTTCCGCCGGAAGACATTATTTTCGATCTGAATATATTTCCAGTGGGAACCGGGATGGATGAGCATAGAAGAAATGCGATCGATTTTATTGAAGGAACCCGATGGGTAAAAGAAAACCTTGCACATTGCAGCGTGAGTGGTGGGGTAAGCAATGTTTCCTTTTCTTTCCGCGGAAACAATCCTGTTCGTGAAGCAATGCATTCTGTTTTTCTGTATCACGCGATAAAAGCAGGAATGAATATAGGTATTGTAAACCCTTCCATGCTGGAAGTTTATGATGAGATCCCCAAAGATCTGCTGGAACATGTGGAAGATGTGATCTTTGATAGACGAGATGATGCCACGGAAAGACTGCTGAATTTTGCCGAAAATGTAGTCGGAAGAAAAAAGGAAAACAAAGTAGATCTTTCCTGGAGGGAAAAACCCCTTCAGGACAGGATTACCCATGCGTTGGTGAAAGGAATTGACGCCTATATTTTAGAAGATATTGAACAGGCCAGGTTGGAAGCTGAGAGGCCCCTGGACGTTATCGAAGGCCCGTTGATGATTGGGATGAATGTGGTAGGCGATCTCTTTGGAAGCGGAAAAATGTTCCTTCCGCAAGTGGTGAAGTCGGCGCGGGTTATGAAAAAGGCGGTAGCTTATTTATTACCTTATATAGAAGAGGCAAAAAAGGCCCCCCAACCCCCAAAAGGGGAGCAGTATTGGAAAACTGCCAATCCGGCGTTATACAATAAAACGAAAGAATTCGCCCGAAAAATGCGCTACGAAAAATCTACAAAAGCAGAGACTAAATTATGGGAGGCTTTTAGCGGAAAAAAGCTTGAAGGATTTAAATTTAGGAGGCAACATATTATAGGAAGCTATATTGCAGATTTCGTTTGTCTAAAAGAAAAATTGGTAATAGAGGTAGATGGTTTAATACATCAACTGCCAGATCATAAATTGAGTGATGAAGCACGGACAGCTTGGTTAAAGGAGCAGGGATTCAGAGTGGTCAGATTTACAAATAGCCAGGTTCTCGAAGATTTAGATTCCGTATTGGATAAAACTTTGAGTGCTTTAAAAAAAGCACCCCCTTCGGGGGCGGGGGGGGCTGGAAAAGTTCTGATGGCAACCGTAAAGGGTGACGTACATGATATTGGTAAAAATATCGTGGCGGTAGTTCTCGGATGCAATAATTATGAGATCATTGATTTAGGAGTAATGGTTCCCCCGGAAAAGATCATTGAAACTGCAAAAGCTGAAAATGTAGATGTAATTGGACTTAGCGGATTAATTACGCCATCGCTGGATGAAATGGTTTTTCTGGCTAAGGAAATGCAGCGACAAAATTTTGAGGTTCCTTTATTGATTGGGGGTGCTACCACTTCTAAAGCTCATACTGCCGTTAAGATAGATCCTCAATATCATTTCGCGGTTGCGCATGTGAATGATGCTTCGCGCGCTGTGACTGTTGTGGGGCAGTTATTAAAGGAAAGTACCCGCGAAAAATATAAAAGCGATCTCAAGATTGAATATGATAAATTCCGACTGAATTTTAAGAAACGAAGTAAAGTAAAAAGCTATTTAAAACTACCGGAAGCACGACGTAATAAATTTAAGATCAACTGGGAATCTACGAATATCACCAAACCGAATCAATTGGGAACCCAGATAATTGAAGATTTTGACCTAGAGAAACTGGAAGAATATATAGACTGGTCACCGTTTTTTAGAAGCTGGGATTTGCATGGCCGTTATCCCGATATTCTGAAAGACGAAAAAGTAGGTGAGCAGGCGCAAAGCTTATTTGACGATGCAAAAGCCTTACTGGAAAGGATTTTCAAAGAAAAATTGTTGAAGGCTAAAGCGACCTTCGGTCTTTTTGAAGCTAATACTATAAATAACGATGATATAGAAGTGAGCTACGAAGAAGCTTCTGAAAAGAAAAAGATTGTCTTTAGAACACTTCGGCAGCAATTAAAGAAGTATGCCGAAAAGCCAAATTTCGCGCTTTCAGATTTTATCGCTCCAAAAGAAAGCGGAATTCAGGATTATATGGGTTGTTTTTGCGTCACTACCGGTTTTGGAACTGCTGAACTTGCCGCAGAATTTGAAAAAGACCTTGATGATTATAATTCTATTATGATAAAGGCGCTGGCCGATCGCTTAGCGGAGGCTTTTGCGGAATATCTGCATAAAGAAGTGAGAACAAAGCATTGGGGGTATGCTTCTGATGAAAATTTGAGCAATGAAGAGTTAATAAAGGAATCGTATAAAGGGATTCGTCCGGCACCGGGTTATCCCGCCTGTCCCGATCATTTGGAGAAATTGACGATTTGGGAACTTTTAAAAGTTGATGAAAAAATAGGAGTGGAACTTACCGAAAGTCTGGCGATGTGGCCGGCGGCAAGTGTGAGCGGATATTATTTTGCGAATCCTGAAGCGAGGTATTTTGGTCTTGGAAAAATAAAAGAAGACCAGGTAAAAGATTTTGCTGAAAGAAAAGGAATTGAATATAAAAAAGCCGAGAAATGGCTGAATCCGAATATCGCGGATTAGTATAGAGTATTGAGATGTGAGTATTTAGATTTTCGCGGAATGAACACTTTAACTCTAAAGAAATATAAGGAGTTCACGTCAAACTGAATTTATTTCAGAATCTATAAAGAAGCTGAGCTTTCGACTGCGCTCAAGGTGACAGTTTCAGGTTGACGAAATATAGAATTCTGAAAGCTCAGAATTAGAGATAAATAAAAAGAAATAGGCTTATCGCTGAAGACTGATAAAAAAATAATGCGTTAGGGATTGCAGCGGTATCCTTTTACTGTTATGCTGAGCTTGTGAAAGTATGACAGTAAAAGATATAGCGTAAAGCCCGGCCTAAAAGGCAACGCCCAAAAACAACAAAAAGTTTAGTTTAATGAAAGTTACCGAACATATTGAAAAAGCAAATGGGAAAACATTGTTTTCGTTTGAAATAATTCCGCCGAAGAAAGGGAAGAATATTCAGGAACTCTATGATAATATAGATCCGCTAATGGATTTTAAACCTCCGTTTATTGATGTGACGACTTCACGGGAGGAACATTTGTATGTAGATCGCGACGGACTTTTTGATAGAAAAATCACTCGTATGCGGCCGGGAACTGTTGGGATTTGTGCGGCGATCAAACATAAATACAATGTAGATACGGTGCCGCATGTTCTTTGTGGCGGATTTTCGAGGGAAGAAACAGAATATTTGCTGGTAGACTGTCATTATTTGGGAATTGAAAATGTAATGGCCCTGCGTGGAGATGCGATGAGCCACCAAAGATATTTTGAGCCTTCTAATGGAGGTCATCCGTATGCCTGCGATTTGGTAAAGCAAATTACCAACCTGAATAAAGGAAAATATTTGCATGATGTGATAGAAGCAGATGATTTGGCCGATTTCTGCATTGGTGTTGCCGGTTATCCCGAAAAGCATATTGAAGCTCCTTCCCTAAATTCAGATCTTAAAAGATTGAAGGAGAAAGTAGACGCAGGAGCAGATTATGTTGTTACCCAGATGTTCTTTGATAATTCTAAATATTTTGAATTTGTTGAGGAGGCTAAAAAAGCGGGAATTAATGTGCCTATTATTCCGGGAATTAAACCCATTGCGATTTCCAGACATTTGCAGTTGTTGCCACAGGTTTTTAAGATCGACCTTCCGGAATCCCTGATCTTAGAAGTTGAAAAATGTAAAACCAATAAAGAAGTAAGGCAGGTGGGAGTTGAATGGTGTATTCAACAATCTAAAGAATTAATGGAAGGCGGCGCTCCGGTTCTACACTTTTATTCTATGGGAAAAAGCAGCAATATTGAGCAAATAGCCAACGCGGTATTTTAATTTTTATTAAAATGTCAGTTTGAGCGCAGTCGAAAACTCTTAGTTACTATATACCGGGCTTCGACTAGGCTCAGCCTGACAAACAGTGAAATTATTAGCTTTTAAATAAGAGATTACCTACTGGCCTATTTTAATTTTTACAAGTTGAAAACTTCACGGCATTTTTTTCGTAAATATGTTAGATTTGCCGTTGTATGAAAAAAGTTATCCCCTGCCTGCTATTGCTATTGAGTTTTATCGCTCAGGCACAGGAAGAAAAACCTGAAAAATATTTCTCTCTGGATGCTAATTATTTTTATGGCTCCATATTGGAGCATAACCCAGATATTGCTCATTTAATAACCGATCATCCTGAGGGTTTTCTATTAACCTGGAACAGGAAAACCTACGGACTGGAAAAATGGGAAAGCAGATATAATTATCCAGATTTTGGATACTCATTCATTTATCAGAATATGAAAAACACCTATTTGGGTGAAAATTATTCGTTATATGGACATTTCAGTTTCTATGCGCTTAAAAGGTTATTGATGTTCAGGATTGGCCAGGGAGTGGCATACACCACAAATCCTTACGATGCTGATGACAATTATATTAATAATGCCTACGGAACAAGATTTTTAAGTTCTACCTACTTAATGGGGAATATTAAAAAGGAAAATATTATTGGAGGTCTTGGTATACAGGCTGGAGTCACAATAATTCATTATTCCAACGCAGATCTTGGGTCTCCAAACCACAGCACCAATACATTCACTTTTAATGTTGGTTTAAATTATTTACTGGATCATGAAGAGCACCCAGATTATATTCCGAGAGGGGAAGAAGAAAAGTATACCGAGCCATTTCATTATAATTTTGCTATAAGGAGTGGGATCAATACCGCAGGAGTTATTGGATCTCCCAAACTTCCATTTTTGACATTTTCAGCATACGCAGATAAGGTGCTGAATCATAAAAGTACCTTACAGGGTGGTGCTGAATTATTCTTTTCAAGATCTCTGGAAGAATTTATAGAATATCAGGCGGCCGCATTTCCACAAAAGGGTACTACTGGCGATGAGGATGCGAAAAGAGTGGGTATTTTTGTGGGGCATCAACTTACTTTTAATAAAATGTCGCTGATTACTCAGCTAGGTTATTATGTGTACTATCCATATACAGATTATGTGGAGCAGGTTTATAATAGAATGGGATTGCAAAGGGAAATTTCTGAACATTGGTGGGCATCAGCCACGGTTAGATCTCATGGGGCAAATGCAGAAGCGGTAGAATTTTCAATTGGATATAGATTATAAAAATGATTGTTGGAAAATTACATTCGACCGTAAAATAAAATATACAGATGAAAAAGATAATATTCTTACTTGCGATAATTGGTTTTTTAGGATGTGATTCTGAAGATACCGGCGACTGTTTTCAAAAAGCTGGGGAGATCGTTCAGAATGAAGTGGAAGTAGCGAATTTTTCTGAAATAATGGTCTATGATAAGATCAAGCTTTTTATTGAACAGGGTGATAAGCAGAAAGTGGTTATTGAAACAGGGGAAAACCTAATGAACGAGGTCACTGCTGAAGTTATTGATAATCAATTAATTTTGATGAATGAAAATGTTTGTAATCTGGTACGAGATTATGAAATCACAAAAATCTATGTGACGGTTCCAGATCTTACCTATCTGCGGCATGCGGGTAATATTCCGTTGGAAAGCGTTGGAACTTTAAATTTTGAGAATTTATGGCTGGTTTCTGAAAATCAGGCACTGGATCCTGAAATTCATACTAACGGGGACTTTAAACTGGATCTTGATGTTGAGAATTTAAGGATTACCAATGATAATTATTCAAATTATTTTCTAATCGGGACAGTTGAAAACTTTGATGGATTTTTCGCCGCAGGAGATGGCCGACTGGAAGCGAGAGATCTTATTGTGCAGCATTACGAAATATTTCATCGTGGGACTAATAAGCTCATTATTAATCCGCAACAAAGCCTCAAAGGTGAAATTGTTAGTTATGGAGATATAATTTCTGTAAATCGACCACCTGAGGTAGATGTGGAGGAGAAGTTTAGAGGGAAGCTAATATTTGAATAAAAATAAGGATCCTCTGAAAATCTTCATTTTCGTCAAGCTGAATTTGTTTCAACTTCTTTTTATGAGATCCTGAAATAATTACCATTGAAGTAACTTCTTCATTTGGAAATTATGAAGGTAGATGATTAATTTCAATGACTTCTATTTCCTGGCCTATCGAAAATATATTGTAAAATTTGAAGTGAGAGCACCGTGAAATTTTAGGCTGTTTGAGCCAAACTAACTTTTCTACAAAAAAGCATCTCAATGGCGAGTTCCTAAAATTTAGGTGCTGAACGATAAATTTAGATAAAGTTTCGTAAGCCTAGAATTTTTTGGTTCGTTTTTTCATCAATGGAAAAAATGAACAGGCATCTTAATGAAATTTGTCAATTCCCTATACCATATAATTTTTTTATCACAGGTCTCAGGATGACGTTTTTCCTTTTTAATAGTTTTGATGTATTTAGGAAGAAGTTACTTCAGTAAAAAGATTTTCCAGATTTTTGGTTTTCTGATTTAGCTGAAGGGTTTTTAATCCGTTATCATGAGCAAAATCAAAAACGGCAGGTCTCATGTCTTTTTTCGTGTTGAAGATTAATTCATAGGTGAATCCACCCGTATTCTTTGCTGAAGTTAGATTAGGGATTTTCTGTAGTGCTATTTCTTCAATTCTGTAATCAAATTCTACAAAAATGATCTGGTCGTTGCCTTCCCTTAATTCTTTCAGGTTTTTATCTGCTACGATCTTTCCATTATTAATAATAATGACACGATCACAAATAGCTTCTACTTCCTGCATAATATGAGTAGAAAGGAAAACTGTTTTTCCAGCTTTGTCTTCAGAATTATTCTTTCCAATATTCTTAATGAGTGTCCTTATTTCTACCAATTGATTTGGATCCAGGCCCGTGGTTGGTTCATCCAGAATTAGAACTTCGGGATCATGTAATAGGGCTGCGGCCAGGCCTACACGCTGACGGTAACCTTTAGATAACTGATCTATTTTCTTATTTGCTTCAGGAGTGAGCCCGGTGAGTTTAATTATTTCTTCAATTCGATCCTTACCTATATTATAGACAGAGGCATTGAAGCGCAAATATTCCCGAACAAACATTTCTGTATATAAAGGATTATGTTCCGGCAAATAACCAATCCTTTTCTGAACCTCAGGGATTTTTTCTTCTAATTCGAGTCCGTCTATCCTTGCTTTTCCATTATCTGCGGTGATATAGCCGGTAAGTATTTTCATTAAAGTAGATTTCCCGGCTCCATTAGGACCAAGAAAACCAACGATTTCTCCTTTAGAAATTTCAAAACTGACATCATCCAGCGCTTTTTGGCTGCCAAAGTATTTCGATATGTTGTTTACTGTTATAGACATGGCTTCAGAATTCAAAATTAGGAATAAATAATTAGGGAGCTTGCTGAAAATATTTCAAAGTTTCAACGAAAATTAATGGGTAGAAATTGTAATTCTCATTAAAAGATGGTCGATTTTCCGAATATGGGAAATCTCCAAATTTTGAATGTAAATTATTTTGAATATAGAATTTAAGCACTACTTTAGTCATTCATTATTATTGAAAATGACAAGCTTAATTAATTGGAACGCATTCTATTATTTTTATTTCTATACCAGAGATAGAATCGGGAATGCTATATGATTAACTAAAACATAAAATTATATAAAAGTCTCGATCTAAGATCGGGACTTTTTTTATTGTATCAATATGAATAAAAGAATAGGGATTCAGGGAATAAAAGGTTCATTTCACCATTTGGTAGCCATGGACTACTATCATAAGGACGTGGAAGTGATGGAGCATATGTCATTTCATGAGTTGGCCGAGAAACTGTCAGTAAAAGAATCAGATGAAGCGGTGATGGCTATAGAGAATAGTATAGCCGGTTCTATTTTACCAAATTATGCGTTGATAAATGAGTATAATTTAAGCATCATAGGAGAGCATTATACCCCGGTTAATATGAATCTTATGGCTGTAAAAGGGCAAAAAATTGAAGATATTAAAAAGGTCTTTTCTCATCCCATGGCTTTATTACAGTGTAAAGAGTTCTTTAAAAAGCATCCACATATTAAACTAATTGAGGATGCAGATACCGCTGAAGCTGCCAAAAGAATTTCCGAAGAAGGTAAGATGAAAGTAGCGGCTGTTGCCAGTCCAGCAGCTGCAAAAATGTATGGTTTGGAGATCCTTGCGAAAGAGGTTCATACTATTAAAAGCAATGCCACCAGGTTTCTGGTGTTGGGAACAGAAAGGCAAAAACCTAACGGAGAAGTACTGGATAAGGCCTCCATCAAGTTTGACCTGAAAAGTGAAAGGGGAAGTCTGGTTTCTGTACTCAATATTATTAGAGATTGCTATCTAGATATGACCAAGATCCAGTCACTTCCGATAATTGATGAACCCTGGAAATATTCATTCTTTGTAGATGTGATCTTTGAAAAATATGAAGATCTAGAAAAAGGGCTGGACGTATTAAAATTAATGACGGAAGAATTAAAGGTTTTAGGAATCTACAAAAATAACCTGGTATGATAACAGCAAAGAGACTTGATACAGTGCAGGAATACTATTTTTCGAAAAAACTTCGCGAAGTAGCTGAACTAAGAGCCCAGGGGAAACCAATTATCAATCTTGGTATTGGTAGCCCGGATCTGGCTCCTCCGCCTGCAGTGTTAACCGCGTTGAATGATGCACTTAAGGATAATGTAGCGCATCAATATCAGCCATATAAGGGGATTAAAGAATTAAGGAATGCGATCGCAGGATTTTATGACAGGTACTATGATCTTGAATTGAATACAGAGACTGAAATTTTACCATTAATGGGTAGTAAAGAAGGGATCATGCATATTTCCATGGCCTTTTTAAATCCCGGAGATGAGGTTTTATTGCCAGATCCTGGTTATCCAACCTATAGTTCTGTGGCTAAATTATTAGAGGCAAAGGAGCGGAATTATGAATTGAAAGCTGAAAATGACTGGTTGCCAGATCTGGAAAAATTAGCTGATGAAGGTCTGGAGAATGTTAAAATTATGTGGGTGAATTATCCTCATATGCCCACGGGTTCCAAGGCTTCAGACGGTTTCTTTGAGAAGTTGACCAATTTTGCCGAAACACATAAGATCCTGGTTATCAATGACAATCCTTACAGTTTTATTCAGAATGATTATCCTAAAAGTATTCTTCAAAAAGACGGTTTAAGCGATTATGTGATGGAGCTGAATTCGCTTAGTAAAAGTTTTAATATGGCTGGCTGGCGAGTAGGAATGCTTACTGGAAGTGAGAAAAATATCAATGCGGTATTAAAAGTGAAATCAAATATGGATAGTGGAATGTTCTATCCTGTTCAGGCAGGAGCAGTTGAAGCTTTGAAATTACCTGAATCCTGGTTTGATACTCAAAATAAGATTTACTCGAATAGAAAAGAAAAGGTCTTACAATTAGCTGATAAGCTGGGTTGTGAGGTAAGAAAAGATCAGGCTGGCTTATTTGTTTGGGCTAAGGTGCCAGATGGAAAAACTTCAGGAGATATTGTAGATGAGTTACTTTATAATAAGGACATCTTTATTACCCCTGGATTTATTTTTGGTAAACAGGGTGAAGGCTATATACGGTTTTCACTGTGTGCAACCGAAGAGGTTATAGACGAAGCTTTAAAAAGGATGAAACAATGAATGTTTTTATAATAGGAATAGGCCTTATTGGGGGATCTTTTGCTTTAGATCTTAAAACTGTAAAGAAACAGGTGGAAATCTATGGTGTAGATGAAAATGAGGAGCATCTTGAGAAAGCTCTGGATCTTGGATTGATAGATAAAAAAGCAAAATTTGAAGATATAAAGAATGCAGATCTGGTGTATCTGGCCATACCGGTTGATGCTTCTTTAGAGGTTCTGCCAAAAATTCTGGATCTAGTTAGTGATAAGTGTGTAGTAATAGATGCGGGATCCACGAAAGAACATCTATGTAAGAAGGTTGAAAATCATCCCAAAAGAAGAAATTACCTTTCTGCGCATCCTATTTCAGGAACCGAATTTTCAGGTCCTACCGCCGCAATTCATGGGTTGTTCAAAAATAAAACGAATATCATCTGTGAGGTTGAAAAGACCGCATTTAAACTTCAGGAAATAGCTCTTGAAATTTTTCAGGCTATAGGAATGAGGATACGATATATGGATCCGGCTTCGCATGATCGCCATATCGCCTATGTGTCGCATTTGTCACATATAAGTTCTTTTATGCTGGGTAAAACAGTATTGGAAAAAGAGAAGAATGAACGGGATATTTTTGACCTGGCCGGAAGTGGATTTGAATCTACCGTGCGGCTTGCTAAAAGCTCCCCGGCAATGTGGACTCCCATATTCAGCCAGAATAAAAAAAATGTGATGGAAACCCTGGATGAATATATTTCAAATTTGAAGCATTTCAGAAAATTAATGGAGGAAGATAATTTCGAGGAGGTTTTCAATGAGATGGAAAAGACAAATCATATAAGAGAAGTATTAAACGGAATAAATAAAAACGAAGAATTAAAATTACAGTAAGATGGAAAATAGTAAAGAACTAAGAACGTGGCTGGATGATTTTGGATTATCTCATCCTTTGGTAATTGCGGGGCCATGTAGCGCCGAAACTGAAGAACAGGTTTTAACGATCGCACATCAGCTTAAAGATAGTGATGCTACGGTGTTAAGAGCTGGAATCTGGAAACCCAGAACAAGACCTGGGAATTTTGAAGGCGTAGGAGCTTTAGGTTTAAAATGGCTTCAGAAGGCTAAAGAAGAAACAGGAATGCTTACCACTACTGAAGTGGCCAATCCAAATCATGTGGAGCTAGCTTTAAAGCACGATGTTGATATTCTCTGGATTGGGGCGAGAACTACCGTTTCTCCTTTTATTGTTCAGGAAATTGCAGATGCACTTAAAGGAACCGATAAAATTGTATTGGTTAAAAATCCGGTAAATCCAGACCTTGCTTTATGGTTGGGAGCAGTGGAGAGATTGCACACCGCAGATATTAATAAACTGGGAGTGATCCACAGAGGTTTTTCAGCATATGAGAAAACCAAATATAGAAACAACCCGGAATGGCAAATCCCGATCGAGCTTCAGAATAAATTTCCAGATCTGCCTTTGATTTTGGATCCGTCACATATTGCCGGAAGAAGAGATATCATCTTCGATCTTTGTCAAACTGCACTGGATTTAAATTTTGACGGACTCATGGTAGAAACTCATCACACACCAGATAAAGCCTGGAGTGACGCGGCACAACAAATTACTCCTGAAACACTCATAAAGATAATGGATGATTTAAAAGTAAGAAAGGAAATTTCTGCTAGTGAAGAATTTCAGAATAAACTAACAGCATTAAGGTCCAGAATTGATATCACAGATAGTCAGATCCTGGAAATTCTTTCAAAAAGAATGAAAATTGCAGAGGAGATAGGAGAAGTGAAAAAAAGCCAGAATGTTGCAATTCTTCAGACAAAGAGATGGAACGAGATTCTGGGAAAAATGGTGCTTGAAGGAGAGGAGAAAGGACTTGGCGAAGAATTTGTTCTAAGAATGTTTAAGGCAATTCACCAGGAATCTATCAATCATCAACAAAAAATCCTTGATGGAAAACGGTAAGGGACAAAAAATGCTGCCAGAACTCCCTGACAGCATTTTTATTTTCTTAATCTGTATAGCCTAATCTTCTTGAAGCTTTTCGCATCAATGTATTTATGAGGGCATCATTATCGCTACCCAGACTACCTCTAACTTTTTTATTATAATTCCAAAGAAGTTCTCCTTCTGTAGCGTCATTAACGCTCATGTTAATTACGGCGGTATTGGTGCTTCCCCAGAATCCGACTAACAGTCCCAAAGCAATAGAAGCCCCATCAGACATTGGTTTGTCTGTTTCAAAAGTACCGGATATAATGGCATCTACATTTAGAAGTTGTGCGATTTCTTCAGAAGTATGAAGCTTTATATCTGTAATTTCAGCCTTGGCTAGCAGGGCGTTGGTTCTCTTAGGATCCTGAAGATCTACTTTAAGATCGCCACGTTTTTTACGTTTCAAGAACCATGAATACATGGCAGATTGAATAGATAAGCCCTCATCTTTTTCAAGATTAGTCATCTGTTCCGGAGACATGTCTTTCATTTGCTTTGGTCGCAGATTTACACTTGCGTCAAAGGGAATAATTGCAATAATCTTGTGATCAGCTGTTTTTTGATCAAATTCTGGATGCTGATAAAGATTTGTTTGGGCCAGTGCTGAATTCAAATTGAATAAGAATAGCATGGCCATGAAAAATTTAAAAGTAAATTTGTACATGTTGGTATGTTAAAAATGAATACGACAAATATATCTTAATATTTTTAAGAAATTTAATATGAATTTTAGTTTTATTTAACTAATGCAGGGAACGGTTTATAAATCTACAGGAAGTTGGTATCAGGTAAAGGCTGAAGATGGCAAATTTTACGAATGTAGGATAAAAGGAAAATTCAGAATTCAGGGAATTAAAAGTACCAATCCCGTTGCTGTAGGTGATGAGGTGAGTTTTGATCTTGAAGAGGGAGTAGAAGAGAAGACCGGAGTAATTAAAAAGATAAAAGAGCGGGAAAATTATATTATTCGTAAATCGGTTAATCTTTCAAAGCAAACACATATCATCGCTTCGAATATAGACCAGGTTTTTTTGCTCATTACACTTAATAATCCACCAACATTAACCACTTTCATTGACAGGTTTTTGGTGACCGCAGAAGCCTATGATATTACTGCGGTTCTTCTTTTTAATAAAGTGGACACCTATTCTATTGAAGAACTTGCTGAAGTGAAATATCTTGCCGAGTTATATCGCAGCGCTGGATATGAATGCATTGGTATTTCTGCCAAAAACGGAAAGAATGTAGATAAAGTTAAGGATAAGATGATAGGAAATACCAGTATGATTTCCGGGCATAGTGGAACCGGAAAGTCGACTTTGATCAATGCCATAGAACCTGCTTTAGACCTTAAAACTTCTGAAATTTCCAGGCAGCACAGCCAGGGACAGCATACTACTACTTTTGCTGAAATGTTTGATCTAAGTTTTAATGCCCGTATTATTGATACTCCTGGAATTAAAGGTTTTGGTGTGGTAGATATGGATCGTGAAGAGATTGGTGATTATTTCCCGGAATTCTTTGAAAGGAAACAAGATTGTAAATTTCATAATTGTCTTCATATTGAAGAGCCGAAGTGCGCCATAAAAGACTCGCTGGAAGAAGGAGAAATTGCCTGGTCCAGGTATAAAAGTTATTTACAGATTATGGAGGGCGAGGAAGATAATTATAGAGTAGACCAATATCAGAAATAATGAGAGCTGTAATACAAAGGGTTTCAGAAGCATCTGTAACCGTAGATCATAAAGTTTGTGCAGTAATGCGGGATGGCTTATTGATTCTACTTGGAATTGAAAATGAAGATAATGAAGAAGATATTGACTGGCTTTGTAGAAAGATCATCAATATGAGAATTTTCAATGATGAAGATGAGGTAATGAATGAATCTCTTAAGAGTGTAGATGGCGATGCGATTATTGTGAGCCAGTTTACCTTGCATGCCAGCACCAAAAAAGGTAACAGGCCAAGTTATATAAAGGCTGCTAAGCCTGAAGTTGCCGAGCCATTATATTTAAAATTCATTTCCAAATTTCAAAACGAACTAGGTAAAGATGTTGGATCTGGTATATTTGGTGGAGATATGAAAGTTTCACTCCTGAATGATGGTCCGGTAACAATTATAATAGATTCGAAAGAAAAACGTTAAAAAGAGTTAATTTTTTATATATTGCGGGAAAATTTTCATTTTACATCCCTAAATGAACAAACTTTTTCTTGTTTGTTTTCTTGGCTTTATTGCTAACCTACATAGCCAGGAAAATTATCTGTTAAGCGATATTGATCTCAAAATGCTTATCGATGCCAATGCCTTAGTTCGTGAAAACACTTTACATCTGGAAATTAATGACGTTGATAATATTGAGATTACAACCAGAAGGGTTGTAACTGTCTTTAATGAATCTGGAGAACACTACATCGATGCCTATGAAAATTATGATGATGAAGTTTCCATTCTTGACCAGGAAGCTATAATTTATAATGCAAAGGGTGAGGAAATAAAGAAGATTAAAAAAAGAGATTTTAAAGACCAGAGTAATTTTCAAAATTTTGTTCTTTTCTCTGATAATAGAATAAGTTACCTGGATTATACACCAAGATCATATCCTTATACCGTTGAATATACCAGTAAAATTAGAAAAGGGAATAGTGTATTTTTACCTGATTGGTGGCCGCTCGAGGGTTTTAATGTAAGTGTTCAGAAATCTACCTATAAGCTAACTAATAATACTGAAATTCCAGTTCGTTTTTCTGAGCGAAATCTGGATAGTCTGGATATAATTTCCGCCAACTCTAACCTGGAACTTGAGTATTCAGCGAGAAACATACCTGCTATTACTTATGAACCCTTAAGTCCTTCCTTAGAGAGTTTTGCTCCAAGATTACTTGTTGCGCTGGAAGAATATGAGCTTGAAGGAATTCGTGGAAAATCTACCGATTGGGAAAATTTTGGAAAATGGCAATATGATAATCTGGTAGCCGGAAGAGATGTTTTACCAGACGCAATCGTTAGTAAAATGTCAAATCTCACCAAAAGCGCTGAGACCATCGAGGAAAAAGCCAGGATCATCTATAATTATGTTCAGAATAATACAAGATATATAGCCGTAATGCTAGGGATAGGAGGATGGAAACCCTATACGGCGGCAGAGGTTGACAGGCTGGGATATGGTGATTGTAAGGGATTGAGTAATTACACTATGGCCCTGCTGGCTTCCCAGGGGATAGAGTCTAATTATACGGTTGTTTATGGTGGAACAAAACGGGATATAGATCCTGATTTCACCAAAATGCAGGGTAATCACATTATTTTAAGTATTCCACAAGAGAATAAGGAAGATATCTGGTTAGAATGTACAAGCCAGGACACTCCGTTTAATTATTTAGGAGATTTTACAGACAACCGGTTCGTTTTAAAATTGAAACCCGAAGGCGGAGAGATCGTTAAAACTAAGAGATACTCGGCAGATGAAAATCTTCAGACTGCAAATACATTAGTAGTTCTTAAAGAGGATGGTGGTTTTGATGCTGAAATTAAAAGAACAAGTTACGGTGTGCCTTACGGAGATATCTATCTAATAGAAAATCAAATTGAAAAGGAGCAAAAAAGATATTACCGGGAAGAATTTTCTTATCTCCAGAATATAAATTTTGAAAAAATAAATTTTAGTAACGATAAGCGCAAAATAGAATTTGTAGAGAACTTAGAATTTAGTGGTGCTCATCTTTGTAGTAAGGCAGGAAATAGGCTTTTATTGCCTTTAAATTTTTTGAAAGAATTCAATTTAAAAGTGGACAGGGTTCAAAATAGAAAGAATAACCTAAAGATTGAAAGAGGTAAAACTTATAAGAATGAAATTAGTTATCAGCTTCCGGTAAATTATTCTATTGAAGCTTTACCAAAATCTCAAAAGCTGAAAACAGAATTTGGAGAATTGATATTCAATATTAATAAGGTTGAAAAAGAAGGAAAAACTTATATAGTTGTGGATCGTTATTTGAAAATGGAAGAAGGGGAGTGGCTACCTGAAAAATTTGAAAATTTTAGAGAATTTATAAATAAAGTACACAGCATTAATAATCAAAAAGCGGTGATAATAGCCAATACCAAAACCTAAATTTATGAGAAGATTTTTATTAGTTCTTTCAATATTGACAATAGTTCAAGCGAATGCTCAAAATTTTAAGTTCGGTAAAGTTTCAAAAGAAGAAATTAGCGAAAAGGAACATCCCGGTAATAAAGAAGCAAATGCAGCAGTGCTTTACCGAGGGCAGAGAGTTTATTATGACTTTAGTGAGCAGGAGGGTTTGCAGCTTGTCACCGAAATACACGAAAGGATCAAGATCTATAATAAGGAAGGCTTTGATTGGGCAACAAAGGAAATAAAAAAATATAAGAGCAAAACAGATGAAGCAAGTCTGATCCAGTTAAAAGGATATACTTATAATTTAATAGATGGTAAGGTAGAAGAAGAAAAGCTTAGAAATGATGAAATTTTTGAGGAAGACTACTCCAGGTACAATGAAGTGACTAAGTTTACTATGCCTGCCGTAAAAGAAGGCAGTGTAATTGAGTATATCTATAAAATTAAATCACCTTTTCTGGGTTCCATTGGGAAGACATCTTTGCAATATCTCATACCGTTAAATAAATTGGAATTAGAGGTGAAAATCCCCGAATTTTTCGCTTTTAGCCTGTATTTTAATTTGAGATCTCCTTTAGATTTTGACCTTGAGGAAGGCAAGGATAATTTTAGTTATACATATTCCAGCAGTGAGCGTAGTGGGTTTTATGTCACTAAAAACTCCTTTTCTAATAATAGAGTTGAATATATGCAGAATGTGTATTCAATAAATCAAACGAATATTCCCGCTTTAAAAGAAGAATCCCATGTAGATAATTTACAAAATTATGCAGCATTTATAGATTGGGAACTCATGTTTACTAAGTTCCCTAATTCTACGATAGAGAATTATTCAGAAGATTGGGAAGGAGTGGCTAAGTCTATTTACAGCGATGTTGGGATTGCTGATGAATTGAACAGAGATAGTTTTTATGATAAGGAACTGGACGAAGTACTGGCCGGGTTGTCAGATCCAATGATGAAAGTTAATAAGATCTTTAATTATGTGAAACATAAAGTAAAGTGGAATGATTATTTAGGTTTCTCTCCGGAAAGCGGAACTAAAAAAGCTTTTAAGGAAGGTTCTGGAAACATAGGAGATATCAATATACTTCTTACGTCCATGTTGAAATATGCTGGTATAAATGCACATCCCGTTGTTCTTAGTACAACCTCTCATGGTATACCTTTGTTTCCTACCAGAAACGGGTTTAATTATGTGGTTGCAGGTGTAGAATTCCCAGACAATATTATTTTAATGGATGCTTCAGATCCATTTTCTGCTGTAGGTGAACTTCCAAAGAGGGCAAGAAACTGGCAGGGTAGAATTATTCGGGACGATGGAACTTCAGCCTGGATTAATTTAAGACCTAATATACATTCCCAACTGAGATCCCAGATAAGTGTAAAAGTTGAAGAAGGATCTATAGTAGGAAGGTATAATAATATCTATGAAGGACTTTTTGCAAAAGACTTTCGGAATAATTATTTTAAAACTAATGAGCGGGATTATTTAGATCTCATAAAATCAGGAAATGAGGGCCTTAATATATCTGATTATCATATTGAAAATAAGGAGAATGTAGGTCAGAAAATTACCGAAAAATATAATTTTGAGCTAACAAATTCTCTTGATGTTATAGGCAATAAGATTTATATGACTCCATTGTTATTTGATACGATGACCGAAAATCCATTTAAAACTGCCGATAGAGTTTATCCAATCTTTTTTGATTTTCCTGAGAAAAAATCAAAGACAGTTAATATAATGATTCCTAGTGGATACAAAGTGGCGTCCATTCCGGAAAGTAGCGTTGTTAATCTGGGCGATGATTGGGGGCAATTCAGATATATCGTTCATCACAGTAATTCTATAATAAGAGTTACTTCAGAAGTTGATATTAATAAGACAGCTTTTCTGCCTTCAGAATATGAGTTTCTAAAAAAGTTTTACGATAATATTATTAAAAAACAGAGCGAAGCTATAGTTTTGGAGAAAGAACTGGAAGATGGATTTGAAGAACGCGCAGATAGCGGTAGATAACTGGATTAAAGAGCATGGGGTTCGTTATTTTAATGAATTAACCAATATGGCTCAACTTACTGAAGAAACTGGCGAGGTGGCCAGGATTATTGCTCGTCGTTATGGTGAACAGAGCGAAAAGGAAAGTGATAAGAATAAAGACCTTGGAGAAGAACTTGCCGATGTGGTTTTTGTAGTGCTTTGTTTAGCGAATCAGACGGGAGTGGATCTTCAGGAAGCATTTGATAGAAAGCTGGATATAAAAACAGAAAGAGATAAAGACCGGCATAAGAATAACGAAAAGCTGAAATAATGAAGTTTAAATCAATTATTTCTCAAAGACCTTTCTGGAAATCTGTTTTCTGGCTCGGCCTTTCGTTTCTGGTATTATATAATGTAATCACTATTTTCTTTGAATATGGTGAGTTTGCTTTTGCGACCTTTTTTGAAGAAAGGACGGCAGATGGCAAAATTTATAGATTTATAATCGGTCAGCTCTTAGCCGCTTTTTTATATGGTTTTATTTTAGCCTTCGGGCAGTTTCGTGGAAAGGAAAAGAAAGACTAATTTAGTATTTCATTCTATTATTTTCTGAAATGACCCTATCACTTCAAAACTCAAATAAAAACTTAATTTCAGAACTGCAGATTACTGGTTCTAAAAGTGAATCGAATCGATTACTAATCCTGCAGGCTCTTTATCCAGATATTCAAATAGAGAACCTTTCTAATAGCGATGATACTACCGTATTGAAAAATGCTTTGGAGAAGGGTTCTGGCGTGATAGATATACATCATGCCGGTACAGCCATGCGATTCCTTACCGCCTATTTTGCTTCTAAAGAAGGATGTGATGTAGAAATTACCGGAAGTAAAAGAATGACAGAGAGACCCATCAGACTTTTGGTAGATGCATTGCAAAGGATGGGTGCCAATATCGAATATAAGAATGAAGTGGGTTATCCACCATTATTAATAAAAGGAAAAAAGCTGCATGTAGATTCGGTAAAACTTCATGCTAATGTAAGTAGCCAGTATGTCTCGGCACTTATGCTCATTGGAGCATCATTACCTAAAGGCCTTGAGATCATACTCGAAGGCCAGATAACTTCTACCCCTTATATTTTAATGACCCTGGAAATCATGCAACATGCAGGAATAAAAGGGACTTTTAAAGATGATCGAATTTATATAGAACCTGCTAAATCTATAGCGCCTGCTACTATTGCAGTAGAATCTGATTGGAGTTCTGCTTCTTATTTTTACAGCATCGCGGCAATAACAGATACTGCAGAAATAAAACTTTCAAATTATAGAAAAACCAGTAGGCAGGGAGATTCATGTTTGGCCGAGATTTATAAACATTTCGGGGTTGAGACTGAATTTCAGGAAAATAGTATTGTTCTTAAAAAACAAGAAGGAACACGTTCTTCAAGAATTTGCGAAGACCTTCGGAATTCACCCGATATTGCACAAACAATAGCGGTAACCTGCCTGGCACTTGGACTTGAGTGTAAATTAGAGGGTTTACATACCTTAAAAATTAAAGAAACCGACCGGCTTCAGGCTTTAAAAAATGAAATGGAAAAATTTAGTGCAAAAGTGGAGATCACTAATGACCATTTACACCTTTTGCCTTGCAAATCTCTTAATGAAAATGTTGAGGTAGAAACCTATAACGATCATCGTATGGCGATGGCGTTTGCACCACTTGCGCAAAAGGTTCCTCTTTCTATTAAAGATGCAGATGTAGTGTCTAAATCCTATCCTGATTTTTGGAAAGATCTAAAAAAATTAGATTTTTTAGTGCGGTAATTTATTTAATCTCCAAATAAATACTCATTTACTTGACAACCCCTACCTTGAGATTGTATATTTGCAGCTTTTAAAACAGGAACTATGGGAATGAAACTTTCGAATTTCAATTTTGAACTGCCACAGGAACTTTTGGCTGAGTATCCATCTGAAAATCGCGACGAAGCGAAATTGATGGTTCTCAACCGAAAAGAGCAGACAATTGAACATAAAAAATTTAAAGATTTAATAGATTATTTCGAGCCGGAAGATGTGATGGTTCTTAATAATACCAAAGTTTTTCCGGCCAGATTATATGGTAATAAAGAGAAAACTGGAGCTAGAATCGAGGTTTTTTTATTAAGAGAGTTAAATCCTGAAACCAAACTATGGGATGTTCTTGTAGATCCTGCAAGAAAAATTAGAATTGGGAATAAATTATATTTTGGTGAAGATGAAAGTCTTGTTGCTGAAGTAATAGATAATACTACTTCAAGAGGGAGAACTTTAAGATTCCTATATGATGGTTCTTATAGTGATTTTAGGATCAAATTAAAGGAGCTCGGGCAAACTCCACTTCCAAAATATATTAAAAGGGACGTAGAGCCTTCAGATGAGGATAGGTACCAAACGATCTATGCTAAGAACGAAGGTGCTGTTGCAGCGCCTACCGCTGGATTGCACTTTTCTAAGCATCTTTTGAAGCGACTGGAAATAAAAGGTATTGATTTTGCTGAAGTTACGCTTCATGTTGGACTGGGGACATTTAGCCCGGTAGAAGTAGAAGACCTTTCAAAACATAAAATGGACAGCGAAGAAGCATTTATTACTAAAGATGCAACCGAGGTAATTAACAACGCAAAGACTGAAAAACGTAGAGTTTGTGCAGTTGGAACAACGGTAATGAGAGTTTTGGAAAGTGCTGTTTCTTCAGATCAAACCTTAAATGAATTTGGTGGATGGACAAATAAATTCATTTTCCCTCCGTACGATTTTAATATCGCGAATTGTATGATCACGAATTTCCATACTCCAAAATCTACGTTGTTAATGATGGTTTCGGCATTCGCAGGTCATGATTTTATGAAGAAAGCGTATGAGGAGGCTGTAAAGGAGAAATATAGATTCTATACGTATGGTGATGCCATGCTGATTATATAGTAAAACATTGAATAATTTTAATTAGACCTCCCAGGTTTTCAAAACCTGGGAGGTCTTTTGTATTTTTGCGGTGTGAAAGACAGGAAGAAAGACATAAGGGCCTTAACGAAAGAACAACTTCAGAAATTCTTTGTTGCTGAAGGGGATAAATCTTTCCGTGGAACCCAGGTTTACGAATGGCTATGGAGTAAAGCAGCTCATTCTTTTGACGATATGACCAATATTTCAAAAGAGACGCGCCAAATGCTGAAGGATAATTTTGTGATTAACCATATTCGGGTAGATAGAATGCAGCGCAGCAGTGATGGAACTATTAAGAATGCTGTTAAACTTCATGATGCTCTTACCGTAGAGTCAGTTTTAATTCCTACCAAATCAAGAACTACTGCGTGTGTTTCATCGCAGGTAGGTTGTAGTTTAGATTGTCAATTTTGTGCTACAGCAAAATTGAAAAGAATGCGTAACCTTAATCCGGATGAAATCTATGATCAGGTGGTTGCCATAGATAATGAAAGCAGATTGTATTTTGATCGTCCACTCTCGAATATCGTATTTATGGGAATGGGAGAGCCTCTTATGAATTACAATAATGTAATGAAGGCGGTAGAAAAGATTACTTCTCCTGAAGGCCTTGGAATGTCTCCCAAGCGAATAACAATTTCAACTTCAGGTGTTCCTAAGATGATTAAAAAATTAGCTGATGATGAAGCTAAGATCAAATTAGCTGTTTCCCTACATTCGGCGAGAAATGAGGTGAGAACCCAGATAATGCCATTTAATGAGACGTTTCCGTTAGAAGACCTTCGGGAGGCTTTAGAGTATTGGTATTCAAAAACAACAAGCAGAATCACCTATGAGTATATAGTCTGGAAAGATATTAATGATACCAGGGAAGATGCCCAGGCATTAGTACGGTTTTGCAAATACGTGCCTTGCAAGGTGAACCTGATTGAATATAATCCTATAGATGACGGTAATTTCCAACAAGCAGCTATAGAAGCCACCAATATGTATCAGGATATGTTAGAACGCAATGGAATAACTGTTACCGTGAGGCGTTCGAGAGGAAAAGATATAGATGCGGCATGTGGTCAATTGGCCAATAAATCTGCTTAGGTTCATAAGTTTTCAAGAAGGCTTTTCTTCGGTTTAAATATGTATATTTACGGCCTTTATGAAGGTTATTTCCCAAATAAAACTTCCCGTTGAGAAAGAGATGGATCTTTTCGAGAAAAAGTTCTTCGAATCCATGTCTTCCAAAGTTGCGCTTCTAAATCGTATTACCCATTATATCGTAAACCGAAAAGGGAAGCAAATGCGGCCTATGTTTGTTTTCCTGGTTGCCAAAATGGTTTCCGAAGGGAGTGTAAACGAAAGAACCTATCGTGGAGCATCAGTTATTGAACTTATACATACGGCAACCCTCGTCCACGATGATGTGGTAGATGATTCTAACCGAAGAAGAGGTTTTTTTAGCATAAATGCATTATGGAAAAATAAGATCGCAGTGCTGGTTGGAGACTATTTGCTTTCAAAAGGACTTTTACTCTCTATAGATAATAATGACTTCGATCTTTTAAAGATCATATCGGTTGCGGTTAAAGAAATGAGTGAAGGGGAACTTCTTCAAATAGAAAAAGCCAGAAGGCTTGATATTACAGAGGCGGTTTATTACGATATTATAAGGCAGAAGACTGCTACCTTAATAGCAGCTTGTTGTAGCCTGGGAGCCGCTTCAGTTAAACCTGAAAGCAACGAAATTGCGAAAATGAGAAGATTTGGGGAGTTGATTGGGATGGCTTTTCAGATTAAAGATGATCTTTTTGACTATGGAACCCAAAAAATCGGGAAACCAACAGGAATAGATATTAAGGAACAAAAAATGACTTTGCCTTTAATTTATGTTTTAAATAATGTATCTGAAAAGGAAAGAAACTGGGTGATTAATTCAGTTAAAAATCATAATAAGGATAGGGCACGGGTAAGAGAAGTGATAAATTTTGTGAGAGATAAAGGTGGTCTGGACTATGCTGTAAGTAGAATGAAAGAATTTCAGCGAGAAGCATTACTAATCCTGGAAGATTACCCAAACTCATCTTACCGGGAAAGTCTTGAACTTATGGTGAATTACGTTATTGAAAGAAAGAAATAAAAAGAAGCTGTCTCAAAAGTCACTTTTTCGTCAAGCTGAATTTATTTCAGCTTCTAAAATATATTGATCATCAATTTTTTAAGATCCTGAAATAAATTCAGGATGACGGCGGCGGCTACTTTCTAGACAGCTTCTTTTTTGAAATCTACCTTAATTAAGCAGCATCGTCTGTAGCTTCTTCACCATTCACATCATCTGTCTCGTGAATCTCTTCATCGATTTCTTCTCCTACTTTTTTTGCTCCTTTTTTGATTTTTTCACCTGCCTCTTCTGCTCCGGCTTCGATGTCTTCACCAATTGCCTTTGCAGCTTCTTCAGTTTTCTCTTGCGTTGTTTCACGGCAAGAATAGATTGAAAGGCTGAAAATTGCAGCCATAATTAAAATTAATGCTTTTTTCATTTTGAATATTTTAGGGGTTAAACTAAAAAAAGCCATTCAAAGAATGGCTTTAATTTTATTAAGAAAGAAAATGATTACATATCATCATCTGCGTTCATATCGTCAGTTCCTTCTACTTCTTCTTCCATTTCGTTTCCTGCATTTTCAGCAGCGTTTTCTACTTCTTGACCAGCTTCTTCAGCAGAATCCTCGATGTCGTTACCCATTTCTTCTACGGCATCTTCGGTTTTTTCTTCAGTAGTTTCTCTACAAGAGTAGATTGAAAGAGACATTGTTGCAACAGCAAATAGTAAAAATAATTTTTTCATTGTTAAAATGTTTAATTAGTTGAAGAAGCAAAGTTAAACAAATTTTAATTATGCAAAAGGACTCTTTTCACTTAAATATTTCCAGTAACGTTTGGGGATATGTTGTACGTGAAGCCTCATGTTTACTCGGCTTTTGATATTGGTAGAATCAAAATATTCTTTCCATAATTTCTGAAAGTAGATTTCTCCAAGATCAAAATATTCTGAATTTCCGCCGGAAATGCCCAAATCTTCAGGTAATTCTATCGAGACATATTCGGTTTTCGATAGATTATAATAAACTCCAAATTTTCTCTTTATATCATAGATCAACCATTTTTGATCTGCATACCTGCTTTTAAAATGGCTGGTAATTATTGGTAAAACATTAAAATCTGGTTCAATAATGGCAAAATAAATATCATCTTTTGTAAGTCTAAACCTTACAAATGCTTCCATTCGGTGTTTTTCTCTGCCTACTTGTTTTGCTACATTGGCAATATACAATACACTAGGGTGGGAGAAATCATGGTCTACTTTTTCCTGGCTGGAAAAAATATACCTAATCATTTCATATAATCTAATTTCAACTCCTTTGGCTTCACTAAGAAAAGCCCACTTAATCCTTTTTAAACCCATTGAAGAGATTTTAGTTTTCAATGCTTTTTGTACCCGTATAGCCTTATTTTCTTCAGTAATTATAACTTCAGTATCGCTAAAGAGTTGGTTTTGATCTTCCCCTACTGGAATAATTTCTACTATAGTTATTTTTTGCTCGTAAGCAATGAAAACACAGGTTAGAAATCCTGTAAAACTACCATCATATTGCAAGACTTTATCATTCATTAGAAGATACTTAATTGAGTGCCTATATCTTTTCTGAATTTACTTTGGGAATTTTGAAGAATTATAGATTTTAAGTTTTCACTGGAGACTTCTTTAAGCTCCTTTTCCCGGGAATCACAAATGATAAAATATTTCGCTCTATTCATGGCGATCCCTATTTTCTTTAAATGATCCCAGTTTAGTTTTCTAAATTTTCTCGCATTGATAATTTTATTCACCGATTTTAATCCAATACCAGGAATTCTTAACAGTAGTCGTTTTTCTACTTTATTTATATCTACCGGAAATAAATGGCGATTTCTCAAAGCCCAGCTTAGCTTAGGATCTATTTCCATATCCAGGAATTTAAATTCATCATTTAACAACTCTCTAATATCAAAACCGTAGAACCGCATGAGCCAATCTGTTTGATAAAGTCTGTTTTCACGGAGCATTGGAACCTGGGAATTGAGAGCAGGAAGTCTGGGATCATTGCTTATTGGAACATATCCTGAATAATAGACCCGTTTCATATTATAATTCTTATAAAAGAATGCCGAAGAATACATGATATCACGATCACTTTCTCCTGTAGCTCCAATGATCATTTGGGTACTCTGTCCCGCTGGAGCATATTTTGGAGTGCTTTTTATAAGTTTTGATTCCTGTTTGTATTGAATGATTTCATTTTTAACCTTTTTCATAGGCTTCATAAAATCTTCATGATTTTTCTCTGGTGCTAATAGTTTTAAACCTGATTTTGTAGGGATTTCAATATTTACACTTAACCGATCTGCATATAATCCTGCTTCACGCATAAGTTCATCACTGGCACCAGGTATACTTTTAAGGTGTATATATCCGTTGAAGTTTTCTTCTTCCCTTAACTTTTTAGCGACTCTTATTAGCCGTTCCATAGTGTGATCTGCACTTTTGAAAATTCCGGAACTAAGAAACAAGCCTTCGATATAGTTACGACGATAAAAGCTAATGGTAAGATCTACCACTTCCTGAACTTTAAAAGCAGCTCTCTTTATATCGTTACTTCTTCGTGTCACACAATAAGCACAGTCGAAGATACAATGATTAGTAAGTAGAATTTTTAGCAGCGATACACAGCGGCCATCTTCTGTATAGGAATGACAAATACCCATCCCTGAAGAATCCCCAAGTGCCTTAGAAGTATTTTTTCTTTTACTTCCGCTGCTAGAGCAGGAGACATCATATTTAGCTGCATCGGCTAGAATGCTAAGCTTTTCCTTTATTCGGTCAAAGTCCATAGAATTGGAATTTTTCCAAAATTAGGAAAAATTCCAATTAGTGAATAAAATTTCAGATTAAGTTTTGACGCTAATCATTAAAAAAAGGCCTAATTCAAACTTAGGTTTTTCTCTTGTGGATACGTCTCTGGATCTTCTCCAGCCAGACGGGCAAAATTTCTATATACCTGTTCTACCTTTTCCTTTGGGGTAGTTTTAAATTCTTCTTCTGTAACCTCATATTTTTTCTGAAGAGATTTTAATTTTTCATGAAGATTTTTCTGAATTTCTTCGTACTCCACACTACCATATAGATTAATCTCTTCTTTAGGATCTTCTTTCAAGTCATATAATTCCCAGGTATCGATATCATCATAGAAATGGATCAATTTATAACGCTCTGTTCTTACACCATAATGACGCTTTACCATGTGGAAGGCCGGGAAATCATAATAGTGGTAATACACAGCATCTCTAAAGTTCCCGTCTGGATTATTTCCGCTTAATAAAGGTCGAAGTGATTTTCCCTGCATAGATTCTGGAATCTCAGCACCGGCAAAATCTAAAAAAGTAGGTGCAAAATCGAGGTTTTGAGTTAAGGCATCTATAGTAGTTCCTTTTTTGATGCCTTTAGGATATTGGATTAATAAAGGCATGGCTAGAGATTCTTCGTACATAAAACGTTTGTCAAACATTCCTTTTTCTCCCAGATAAAATCCCTGGTCTGTAGTATAAACGATAATTGTATTTTCGGTAAGTCCCTGTTCTTCCAGGTAATCAAGAATTTTTCCTACACCTTCATCAACGGCAGCAACTGTACCCATGTAGTCTCTCAAATAGCGTTGACCCTTCCATTCGGCCAGGTCTTTACCGGTTAAGTTAGCATCATGAAAGGCGTCATTTTTCGGTCTATAAGCATCATTCCACGCGATACGTTGTTCCTTGCTCATCCTGTTAAAATCTGTTTTCCAGGGATTATGTCTAAGAGAGTCACTCCCTTTAGAAATGGTCATTTTTAGATCATGACCTTCATACATATCTTCATAAATAGTTTGAAGTTGTTCTTGTGCAGCAACCTGGTTTTCATGTTTAGAGAAATAAGTATCTGGCAACGTAAATGTAATGGAATCATAAGTGTTGATATGTCTCAAAGGAGGCATCCAATTACGGTGCGGTGCCTTATGGTGAACCATTAAGAAAAAGGGTTCATCCTTTTTTCTCTTTTTCTCCAAATATTCTATTCCCATATCGGTTATTATATCTGTAGCATATCCATTAACGATAGAAGTATCGTTTTTATGAATAAATTCAGGGTTGTAATAATTTCCCTGATCCTTAAGAATATTCCAATAATCAAAACCCTGTGGCTTTCCATGCAAATGCCATTTCCCTACAATTGCAGTTTGATAGCCTGCTTTTTTTAAATACTTAGGCAAAGTTGGTTGAGAACCGTCAAAGGTTTCACCATTCATTCTAAAACCATTAATGTGGCTAAACTTACCTGTAAGTATTACTGCCCTGCTGGGTCCGCAAATAGAATTAGTACAAAAATTATTTAAAAATTTGGCACCATTATTTGCAATCCTGTCAATATTTGGAGTGGGAGCTTTTTGGCTAACAGGATGGCCATATGCACTTATTGCCTGAGCAGCATGATCGTCGGTCATAATAAAAACAATATTTGGTCTTTTGGCTTCAGACTCTTTATCGTTGGTGTTCTTATTTTTTTTCTCGCTACAACTGCCGAGCAGAAAAGACAAAATTAGAAGGAAAAGAAAATTATACTTTTTCAAATTGGAAGATTTCTGCATGATAATTTATTTTGAACATGGAAATTACGAAAGTTTTCCTTGAAAATTATTACTTTTCACCTGCTCAATGACTGCACAAACCTATATACAGGATGAAAAAAAATATTCTTAAATACCTGATATTATTAGTATTGACAATAAATAGCACTTATTCTCAGGAACTGGTACCACCCATACAAAATTATTCTCCTGCTGAATATCCTGGCGCCAGTCAAAATTGGGATATCGCACTGGATGAAAAAGGTGTTGTCTATACTGCCAACAACCGGGGCTTGCTGGTTTTTGATGGTTTAAGCTGGGAATTATTCCCCTTGCAAAGTCAATCAATAATAAGATCTGTCTATCCTCATGAGGGCAGGATTTACACGGGTTCTTACAAGGAGTTTGGTTATTGGGAAACTCAGGTAGATGGTAAAATGGTTTATAACTCTCTTTCTCCCTTAATGTCTGATTTCGATATGCAGAGTGATGAATTCTGGGAAATAATCGCTTATAAAAAGGCAATATTTTTTCGGTCTTTCGGGGCGGTTTATAAGTATGAAGATAATAAGGTGTCTAAGGTTCATGATATTGTATCTACTTCTTTAGGAGTTTTTCAGGATAAATTAATAATGGCTCCAAGAAAAGATGGGTTGGTATATTTTGATGCTAATGAGGAGATTGTGGCTTTAGAAGGTAACCAGGGTATTCTAAACGAAGTCAATATTGTAGATATTGAAGCTAAAGGAGATACTTTGTTTATTGGAGGAAAGGAATCTCTTTACACTTATTATGATGGAAAATTTTCACTTTTTTGGGACAATAGGCTTAATGACCTATTGGAAAAATCAGAATTGAATCATGTAATTTCAGTTTCAGATAAAGAGATCGTTTTAGGTACTATAAAAAATGGGATAATTAATTATAATATAGATACCGGAGAATTTCAGGTTTTTAATAGAACATCCGGCTTACAGAATAATACAGTTTTGGGGATGAGTTATGATCGGGGGCGATTATGGTTAGCATTAGATAAAGGTGTTGATATGATGAACCTGAAAGCACCTATAATTTTTTATACGGATAATACCGGTGAATTAGGGGCAGTTTATGATATACAGAAATATCAGGAGAAATACTACCTGGCTAGTAATACTGGTATTTACAGCTTTTTTGATGGCACATTAAAATTAATAGATAATGCTGAAGATCATACCTGGAATCTGGAAGTTATAGACGATGTTTTATATGCGAATCATAACACAGGTATCTATAAAATTGTAGACAGTAAATTTATCTCCATAGAATCCAGAACTGGTAGTTTTAGTATTGAGAAAGTAAATGAGGAGGCTAATAAATTATTGATTTCAAGCTATACGGGAATTAGTTTGTATGATAAAAAGGATAATGAAATCAGGGAGTTAGGTGCTATTAATTTTCCGGTAAAGAATATTATTCTAGATGGGGAATCAATTATATGGGCGGCTCATCCTTATGAAGGTATTTATAAGGTTTTTCATGACAATTTCAAGGATTTGGAAGTGAAAAAAATACAGGCGCTAGGTGGAAAAGCAAATTTTAATCCTAAGCTCTATGAGTTGAATAAGCAGATTGTCATTTATGTGAATGACAAGTGGTTTAAATACAATCCTTTTCAGGATGATTTTGAAAATTTTAATGAGCTGAATGTTTTCGGTAATTCACAACTAATTTTTGAAGAAAATGCCGATTATGTTTTCGCTAATTCTGAGAACGGATCTATTATCATTACAGATTTAAAAGACAATAAAATTGTTATTTCATCAGAAAGATTGAATAACAGGCTTGTAAGGTCTAATGAGAATTTTATCAAAGAAAATGATTCCATTTTTTATATAACTCTAAACGATGGATTTGCCAGGTTGAATCTTAACCGATTAAAAGCTGAAGATGCGAATCAATGGATAAGCACTCCTTATCTAAAGGAATTTTCAGATGAATTGCAACGCTATCCACTTTCTGAATCACCGGTTATTCCTTATAAAACTTCAAGGAGCATTACGTTAAAGGCGGGGTTACCTGTTTCTGAAGCTACCGGGTTAAAATATAGCCTGCAAGGAGAGGAAGTTTTAAATGGTTCATTCAAAGATGGAGTATTAAATTTTAGAAATCTAAAGCATGGTGATTATGAATTAGAATTAAACGCAGCTGGGAGTAATAAAGAGAATGCTTCAACAAAAAAATTCTTTTTTAGTATTGCTCCACCATGGTATTTTTCTGTCTGGATGAAAACTGTCTATGTTTTATTATTTATAAGTACTATCATTTTTATTTACTGGCTGAATAAAAAAAAGCTTAGAAAGCATCAGTTGGAACTTGAAGACAAATTTGAAAAGGAGCATTCCGAAAGGTTAAATAGAATAGAGAAGGAGCGCCTAATGAATGAAATTGACCTGAAAAGGAAAGAATTGGCCAATACAACAATGATGGCTGCAAAAAAGAACGAAGTTCTCATGGAGATCCAGGGTGAGCTAAATAAGGATAAAAGTAAGTTTTCAAATCAGTTTCGATTAAAGCATATAATGAACAAAATTAATAATGCGGTAAAGAATAAGGATGAGTGGAAAGTATTTGAAACTAACTTCAATGAGGTTCATGAAGACTTTTTTAAGGATGTTTTGGAGAGATTTCCAAAACTTACGAGTAAAGATCTAAAGCTTTGTTCCTATCTTAAAATGAATCTGAGTTCAAAAGAAATAGCTCCGTTAATGGGAATTTCAGTTCGGGGAGTGGAAGTTCACCGATATAGATTACGAAAAAAGATGGACTTGGAAAGTGATGTGAATTTGACAAAATTTCTTATAAAAAATTTTTAAACTCTTAATTCAATAGTGAAATATTCCTAAAATTTACCACAACATTAGTACATCATATATATTATTTACAGCACAAAATATACTTCATTAGTTGTTTAAATACTTGATATACAGGTTTTTATTGATTAAATTAGTTTGATGTAGTAGTTGTGTACTACAACGATTGCGTTAAGATTACGTTACAGCGTATCTTTCTAATACAAATCAAGCAAAAACATCTAACGAGTATGAAAGTAAAACTATTCTTCGCCTGTGCGATTTTTCTAGTATTCTCTGGGCTATCGTATGCGCAACAAACCAAAACCATTAGCGGTACAATAACAGGTGCCGATCAGGTTCCATTACCGGGAGCAGAAGTTAAAGTTGACGGTAAGGAGATTTTTGATGTAACCGATTTTGACGGAAATTTCACACTGGAAAATGTTGAAGTTGGAGATGTCTTTAGAGTAACATTCCTGGGGTTCTCTCCGCAGAATGTAGAAATTACCAGTAGTTCAAATTATTCAGTAATTCTGGAGGAGGATGCTGGTCAATTAGATGAAGTGTTGGTTGTAGGATATGGTAGCCAGAGTAGATCTGATATTACAGGGGCTATAGCTTCGGTAAAATCAGAGGATATTGTAAAGCAACCGGCATTAACTGCAACTCAGGCAGTTCAGGGAAAAGTAGCGGGTGTTAATATTATTGCCAATGATGCTCCCGGTTCCACTCCAACTGTCCTGGTTAGAGGGCTTGGTACTGCAGAAGGTGGTAGAGATCCTTTTTATGTAGTAGATGGTCAGCCGGTTCAGGATATTAAAAATATTAGTCCTAATGATATCGAATCTATTGAGTTTCTTAAAGGTGCTTCTTATGCAAATATATATGGTATCAGGGCTGCAAACGGAGTTATCCTAATTACCACTAAAAGAGGTAAGGGAAAGCCAACATTTAGTTTTGATACCTATTATGGTATACGCACGGTTTTGAATCAGGTCGAAATGGCTAGTGCTTCTCAGTATATAGAGTATTTTAACGAAGAGAGTGCAGCTTCAGGAGGTTTTCAGCTTCAGCAAAATCAACCTTTTGAAACAGACTGGTATGATGAATTGCTTCAAAACGGAACAATTACCAATAATAGTTTCTCTGTTTCAGGTTCTGGAGAAAACATAGATTACTTTCTTAGTTATAATTATTACGACGAAGAAGGAATTTTAGAGGAAAGTAACTATAGCAGGGGTACTATTAGAAATAATAATACTTATCATTTGTTTGATGACAGATTTCGAATTATTCAAAATCTAAATATTAGTTATACCGACGAATCGCCTAAGCCATTTGGTTCATTTAGTAATGCATACAGGCAGTCACCTCTTGTACCTGTTTTCTATCCTAATGGGAGATATGGACAATCTTATGTTAATCAAACTACAGGAATTGTAAATTATATTGGTGAAGAAGGGGAGTCTGTTGGTAGATTAAACTCTCATGGTAACCCCGTAGCAGATGTTTTCTTTGCAGATGATGAGATTAATACCACTACTTTACAAGGGCAAATCACTGCGGAACTTGATCTTACAGATTATTTGACGCTAACTACAAGATTTGGTGCAACTCAATTTTACTATAAAAGGTATTCCTATAACCCAACCAGAGAACGTTGGTTGAATGCTGATCCAAGAAGAACCCTGGAGCAGTTTCAACAGGGAAGAATTGATGAAGACGGGGATGGTTCTATATCCACGGAATTCGCCAACAACTCTTATGAAGTTCGTGATGAAAACTTCTTCAGATGGAATTTAGAAGGTTTTCTAACCTTTGAAAAATCATTTGGTAATCATAATATAGATGCAACTGTAGGTGTGAGTCGCGAGAATTTCGGAGGAAGGGAATTTTTGGAAGCTCAGGCCTTTGATGTTTTTGAAGAGAGACGTCTTCGAGAAATTAGCAGAAGAACTGCCAACTTTTTTGACAATACGGTTACACAGGAATTTAGTCAATCTACAAACCTGCAATCATACTTTGCCAGAATGGAATATAATTTTGACAAGAAGTATTATTTAAGAGCAGTGGTTAGACGAGACGGTTCCAGTAACTTTATTACAGGAGATAACTACTTTGCGACGTTCCCGGCATTTAGTGTTGGTTGGACGGTTACCAATGAAGAATTCTTGAAGAATAATGATGTATTAAACTATTTTAAACTCTTTGCAGGATGGGGAGAGATAGGAAATGCAAATGTTCCTATTAATATTCAACAGGTGAATTCTGGGGAAGGTAGTAGAAATACAAATTATGTGTTTGGTCCATCTCAATCATTGATATTAGGTGCCGCTTTTGGTAGTCCGGTAGAAACTCTAGAATGGGAAACCACAGAAGAATGGGAAGTTGGATTTGACTATAGTTTATTTGATAGAAGATTATCAGGTACTATAGATTATTACCAAAGAACGAATACAAATGCGATTATTGAAGTTACTCCATTATTGAACTCCGCGGCAGAAGGTAACTTCCTTGCACAGGCAGCTGAAGTTGTAAACGAAGGGTTTGAATTTCTTGTTAATTGGAGTGATGATATCAATGATGATTTCAGTTATAATATTGGGGTAAACCTTTCTACCAATGAGAATACAGTTCAAAATGTTCGTGAAGCTTTTGACGGTCAAATTGGGGGTAGTTTAGGAAATGGTCAAATTACTAAAAGATTGAAAGAAGGAGAGCCACTATTTGCCTGGTGGATGTATGAGGCAGATGGTGTATGGCAAACTCAGCAGGAGATTGATAATAATGCTTCAGTAGGTAATGCCGCTCCAGGACATTTACGATATGTAGATCAAAATGATGATGGAGTTATTGACGATCGGGATAAGAAATACTTCGGCTCTTATATACCTACTCTTAATTATGGGGTAAGCCTTGGTGCTAGCTACAAAAAATTTGATTTCAGTGTTGATGGTTATGGTGTAGGAGGTAATAAAGTGTATAATGGACTTAAAAATACCAGATTAGGCGGTGAGAATATTTCCGAAGAAGTTTTTAATAACCGATGGACAGGGCCCGGTTCAACTAACTCCGCTCCTGGAGCTGATAGGGACGCCCTCGCTTCTTCTTATTATCTGGAAGATGGGGACTTTTTTAGAATCAATAATATGACAGTTGGATATACTTTAAAAGATATGTCTATTGTTAATAGTGCAAGAATCTATTTCACTTTGCAGAATCCTTTTATGTTCACTGATTATTCTGGTTTTACTCCTGAATTAAATCAGAACGGGAATCCAAAGCAAACAACTGGTATTGAGTTATCAGCTTATCCAACAACTCGTTCCTTTATTATAGGCGCGAACTTTCAATTGTAACTATTAAAAAGATAAAAAACAAAGGATATGAGACTAAAAAATTTAATTCATTTACTCCTGTTTTCGCTTATCATCGTTTCTTGTGATGAAGAGTTTGTAGAGGATGTGGAGATTGTTGATCCTACTGCGGAAGAAAGAGGAGAATTCAATGTACCTGTAGATTTTGTGAACGGAATATACGGTAGACATACCGATTTTGCCTATGCATTTTCTTATTTGGGGATTACCGAAATCATCTCGGATAATGCTGATAAAGGAAGTGCGCCAACAGATACGGGTGCAGATAAAAATCTATTAGATGGTTTAACACATACCACATCGGTTCCATCAGTTAGAGCTATGTGGACGCAATGGTATAAAACGATTGGCAGAGCAACGCTTTCCATCGAATTTACTGAGGAATTCTATACAGAAAATCCTGATTCAGATAATTTAGAGGATAGACTAATAGGTGAAGCCAAATTTTTAAGGGCGTTAAATTATTTCTGGTTGGTAAGATCTTTTGGGCCAATACCTTTACAACATGTAAGTTTGGTTGAAAGAGCTCCTGTTGAAGAAGTATACGCCTATATAGAACAGGATCTTACCGATGCTATTCAGCTTTTACCTGCTAAAGGAGAGTATGCAGCATCAGATCTTGGAAGAGCTACAAGCGGAGCTGCGCAGGCACTGTTATCTAAAGTTCATTTATATCAGGAAGATTGGCAAGCAGCTGCAGATGCAGCAAATAGTGTAATTACTTCTGGAACATATGAGTTGGAGGATGATTATGCTACCATTTGGAGGGAATCTACAGAAAACGGTAGGGAATCTATTTTCGAATTACAGGGGAGAGGAGAAATTCCTGCTCACGGAATTCAGCAATATTCTTCAACCCAAGGTGCTCGTGGACCTAGTGGTTGGGGTTGGGGATTCAATACTCCAACTGAAGATCTTGTAAATGCTTTTGATTCAGAAGAAGATGAAATAAGAAAGAATGCAACAATTGTTTTTGCAGGTGAAACTTTGTGGGATGGAAGAGAAGTAGATCCAGCTGTTGAGAATCCAAGGTATAACGAGAAAGCATACTCTAGTGATAATGCCGGTGAAGGAGATGGCGATAAGAATATTAGAGTTCTTAGATATGCAGAAGTGCTGCTGATCTATGCTGAAGCTTTAAATGAATTGGGTCAGACTGCGCAAGCTGAAGATTTCCTAAATATGGTTAGAGAGCGAGTAGATATAGCACCTAAAACAGGACTCAGCCAGGAAGCTCTAAGACAGGCAATTTGGAAAGAGCGTCGTCTAGAACTTGCTATGGAACATGATCGTTGGTTCGATCTTATAAGAACAGGCGAGGCAGCTGAGGTAATGCAGGAGCATGGTAAACCATTTCAAACTGGTAAGCATGAGTTATTCCCGATACCTAACGATCAATTGATTCAAACTCCAGAAATGGAGCAGAATCCAGGATGGTAATTTTATGATACAACAATTCAGGACATTAAGTTTACTATTTTTTGTTTTAGCTATAATAGGTTGCAGTAGTGATTCGGGTACCAATGAGGTGCCCGAGGAACCTGTTACAGAAAAACCTGAAGAAAAGGAGGAAGAGGAAGAAGAGATTGTTTCTCTTTCAGATTCTGAACTATTGGAGCTGGTACAGGAACAAACCTTTAAATATTTCTGGGATTTTGCAGAATCAAATAGCGGAATGGCTAGAGAGCGATCGCAGGATGATGCTTATGGAGGTCAGGGAGCAGATATTGTAACCACTGGAGGAACAGGCTTTGGTCTTGCTTCATTTCCTACTGCGGTAGAAAGAGGCTGGATAAGTCGTGGTGATGCTTTAGCGAGATTAGATAAAATTCTGGACTTCCTGGAAACCGTACCTACCTATCATGGAGCCTATTCACATTGGTACCTTGGAAGCACGGCAAATACCCGTCCTTTTAGCGATCTTGATGATGGAGGTGATCTTGTGGAAACTGCATTTCTTATTCAGGGATTACTTATATGTCGTGAATATTTTCAAGATGAAGACATAGATTCCAGGATTACTAAAATATTTGAAAATGTAGAATGGGATTGGTATACACAGGGGGAAGATGTAATTTACTGGCATTGGTCACCAAATAATCAATTCGCTATAAATTTGCCAATTAAAGGTTGGAATGAGGCTTTAATAGTATATGTACTTGCAGCTTCATCTACTACGTACCCGATTACTAAAGATGTTTACACCCAGGGGTGGGCATCTAATGGAAATATGGTAAACAACCGGTCACATTATGGAATAAATATGCCTTTGGGACCTTCTTATGGCGGCCCATTGTTTTTCAGTCATTATTCTTTTATAGGTCTTGATCCAAGAAATCTTCAGGATCAATATGCTAATTATTGGCAGCAAAACGAGGCTCATAGTTTGATTAATTATAATTACTGTGTAGATAATCCTAAGAATTTTGAAGGATATGGACCAGATTCCTGGGGCCTAACGGCATCAGATAGCAGAACAGGATATGCGGCTCATAGCCCTACCAATGATCTTGGAGTCATAACTCCTACTGCCGCATTATCCTCTTTTCCATATACTCCGGAAGAGTCTATGGCTGCGATGAGATATTTTTATGAAGAGCAAGGTGATATTCTGTGGGGAGACCTCGGATTTTATGATGCTTTTTCTGAAGAATACAACTGGGTTGCCGATGGTTACCTGGCAATAGATCAGGGACCAATTGTGGCTATGATAGAAAATTATCGAACTCAATTGCCATGGAATTTATTTATGGCCAATCCTGAAATAAAAACCGGATTAGACAAATTAGGGTTTTCCTATTAGAATTTTAAAATAAGTTATTCAATTATTGTATATCCGTAAAGTGTCCTAAATTGATAAATGACGTCATTCTGAACTTGTTTCAGAATCTCGGGACGTTAGTAATTACAACAGGAACTAGAGACCCTGAAACAAGTTCAGGGTGACGAAATAACTATAGGAAGAAAAACGGATATACAATTCAATTATCACTCAAATGTATAATAAATCATTATTAATACTGGCACTCTCTGTTTCCGTTCTCACAGGTTGTAAGAATGATAAGAAAGATTCTGAAAATTCTAAAGTAGAAAAAACTTCTAATGAAGATCAGCTTTCAGAAGAAGCTTTATTGGATACCGTTCAAAGACAAACATTAAAATATTTTTGGGATTATGCTGAACCCAATAGTGGAATGGCCAGAGAACGGTTTCATCCAGATGGCGAATATCCTAAAAATGATGCTCATGTGGTAACTACGGGTGGTTCAGGTTTTGGATTGATGGGAATAGTTGCAGGAATTGAAAGAGATTTTATTCCACGCGACTCTGCAGTTGCCAGGCTGGATAAAATTGCAGATTTTCTTAAAGCAACACCGCGATTTCATGGAGCATGGTCACACTGGATAAATGGAGAAACCGGAGATGTTCAGGCCTTCGGGGAAAAAGATAATGGCGGTGATATTGTAGAAACTTCCTTTCTGGCACAAGGATTTATTGTGGTGAGAGAATACCTTAAAAATGGTTCAGAAGCGGAAAAAGCAGTAGCGAATAAATATGATGAGCTCTGGAAAGGGATTGAGTGGGACTGGTACACGAATAATAAAGATGGTATCTACTGGCACTGGTCACCGGATTATGAATGGGAAATGGATTTTAAAATCGAAGGTTATAACGAATGTCTTATTACGTATGTAATGGCAGCCTCCTCCCCAGCTCATGTCATAGATCCAGAAGTTTATCACAATGGGTGGGCACGCAGCGGAAATATCACTACAGATGTGGAATCTTATGGTTTACCCTTAATATTGAAGCACAATACTCGTGGTGATAAAGGCGGCCCTTTATTCTGGGCCCATTATTCTTATTTAGGTCTGGATCCAAACGGACTTTCAGATAAATATGCAAATTATTGGGATCTGAATGTGAATCATACGCTAATCAACTATGAATATGCACAGGAAAACCCAAAGAATTTTAAAACTTATAGTCCGCAATCATGGGGTTTAACGGCTAGTTATACCCGGAATGAAAATGATGGAATTGGTTATACCGCCCATTCTCCAGATACAGACAAGGGAGTGGTTTCTCCAACGGCAGCAATTAGCTCTATTCCATATACTCCTGAAAAATCTTTAGCTGCAATGAGGTATTTCTATACAGATCTAAATGATCTTCTTTGGGGACCGGCAGGATTTTATGATGCGTTCAGTCTGGAAGGTGAAAAATGGGTTGCTCCAAAGTATCTTGCTATAGACCAGGGTCCAATGGTGGTGATGATAGAAAACTATCGATCCGGATTGATCTGGGATTTGTTTATGGGCGCTCCGGAGATACAAAATGGATTAAAAAATTTAGGTTTTACATATGAAAAATAGATTGAAATATTTACTGATAACTTTTGGATCAATATTGTTATTGTTGCCTTTAACATTGAAGGCTCAGACAAAAGATGACTTTAAAAAAGAGCATTTTATTTTTGAAAATGATACGCTCAACTACAGAATTCTTTATCCAAAGAATTTTTCTGAAGAAGAAGAAGAGTATCCTGTTGTACTTGTTTTACATGGTGCGGGAGAAAGAGGAGATGATAATGAAGCTCAATTAGTGCACGGGAGTGATCTGTTTCTGAAAGCTGAAAATCGTGAAAAATTTGGGTCAATTGTAATATTTCCTCAGGCACCTAAAGAAGATTACTGGGCAAAGGTAGAAGTGAAAAGGGATACCATGCCATTTCAATTTGATTTCAAGAATAAAGAGAAGCCTACTAAATCATTAAATCTGGTAATGAAATTAATGGATTCTCTGGTTGCTGAAGAATTCGTGAATGAAAAACAGGTCTATGTTGGCGGACTTTCAATGGGCGGAATGGGAACTTACGAGATACTCTATAAAAGACCTGATATGTTCGCGGCGGCTTTTGCTATTTGCGGCGGGGCAAATCCAGAGATCGCTTCAGAATACCAGGATGGTTTAAATATTTGGATTTTTCATGGTGAAAAAGACGATGTAGTGCCACCAGAACTATCAAAAGATATGGCAAGAGACATAAATCATCATGGAGGTAACGCGAAATTATCTCTATATCCTAATGATAACCACAATAGCTGGGATTCAGCATTTGCTGAACCTTATTTGTTACCATGGTTATTTTCAATACAAAAGCAATAAAGTACAATGAAATTTACTAAGCTTATCATATTTTCCTTTTTCCTTTTTAGTATAACCATTCATTCACAGGAAGCAGTTCCGGAAACCTATATTAATCCACTGGATATAGATTATACTTATATGGTATATAATTCCAGTAAGAATATTTCCTATCGTTCTGGAGCCGATCCGGCGGTAATAGAGTTTCGTGGGGAATATTTTATGTTTGTTACCCGATCTTTTGGATACTGGCATTCTAAAGATCTTATCAACTGGGAGTTCATTAAACCTGAAAAATGGTTTTTTGAAGGTTCCAATGCGCCAACTGCTTTCAATTATAAAGATTCCCTGGTGTACTTTGCGGGTGATCCTGCAGGTTACGGGAGTATTCTTTATACCGATGATCCGAAAAATGGAAAATGGCAACCAACAGCTTCGATTTCTAATAATATCCAGGATTCGGAATTATTCATCGACGATGATGGTAAGACTTATCTATATTGGGGCTCTTCGAACGTACATCCATTAAAGGTAAAGATGCTTGATAAGGATGATCGTTTTCTTGAAACAGGCGTCCAAAAAGAACTGATTAACCTGGTGGAGGAGGAGCACGGCTGGGAACGTTTTGGTGAAAATAACTTCCATCCCACCTTAAAGGAGGGATATATGGAAGGTGCTTCGATGACCAAACATGATGGTAAGTACTATTTGCAATATGCTGCGCCCGGTACACAATTTAATGTATATGCCGATGCTGCTTATGTTGGAGAAACTCCGCTTGGTCCTTTTAAATACATGAAAAATAATCCTGTGAGTTTTAAACCGGGTGGTTTTACCAATGGTGCAGGCCATGGGGTAACCATGAAACAAACCAATGGCCAGTACTGGCATTTTGCCACGATGGCTCTGGCTTCCAATTCTCACTGGGAACGCCGTCTGGCAATGTTTCCCACCTATTTTGATCAGGAGGGTTTAATGTATACAGATACCAGTTATGGCGATTATCCGTTGTTCGGGCCAGATCATCCAACAAAAGCTGGCCAGCATAGCGGCTGGATGCTACTTTCTTACAAAGGAGAAACAACAGTTTCCTCTTCGCAAATGCAGGTTAGAAAAAGTACTTCCACTGATGGGGAATTTGACATCACTGAAATGCCTCTGAAGAAAAACAGTGCAGGTGAAATTATTTCGGAAGTCTTAACCGATGAAAGTCCAAAATCATTTTGGGTTGCTGAAGCCAATGATGAGAAACAATGGGTGAAGATTGAAATGCCTGCACCCGGAAATATATATGCTTTTCAATTGAATTTTCATGATGAAGAATCAGGAATCTATACCCGAACTGAAGGTTTAAAACATCGTTTTACACTGGAAGTTTCAGAAGATGGAAATAATTGGGAACCTGTGGTAGACCGAAGCAAAAGTTATGAAGATGCACCCAATGCTTATATCACCCTGAATCAACCAGTAAAAGCTAAATACGTTCGCTACAAGAACGTAAAAGTTCCCGGGAAGAACCTGGCATTATCTGAAATCAGGGTGTTTGGGAAAGGTTTAGGCAAGAAGCCTGCGAAGGTTAAAGGCTTTGAGGTTTCACATGAAGATGATCGTAGAAATGCCTCTTTTTCCTGGCAGCCGGTAAAGGGTGCTCAGGGTTACAATATTCGCTGGGGGATCGCTCCAGATAAACTGTATCATTCCTGGTTAATCTACGATAAAAATGAACATTTTATGCGTAACCTGGATCGTGATACCCAGTATTACTTCAGTATTGAAGCCTTCAATGAAAATGGTATTTCAGAAAGAACGGAGACGATATTAGTCAAATAAATCGAACAACTAAATAAATAACCAAAAGAGAAGACAATGAAGAGAACTTATTTATCGATATTCTGTATAGCTTTTATGGGAATTTCATTCCTGTCGGCACAGGAAAAGATTCCGCAGGTAGAGAAGTTGCTTGCAAAGATGACGCTCGAGGAGAAGATAGGGCAATTAAACTTATTGACGCCCGGAGGTGGTATTGCTACAGGTTCTGTAGTAAGTGAAGATGTAGAAACTAAGATCAAAGCCGGGAATGTAGGAGGAGTATTTGGTGTTTCAAGTCCGGATAAAGTGAGACAGGCACAGGATATTGCGGTCAAGTCTTCACGACTGGGAATTCCGCTTTTAATTGGTTCAGATATTATTCATGGTTATAAGACCACCTATCCAATTCCATTGGGACTTTCTTCCAGCTGGGATATGGAATTGATAAAGAATGGAGCACAAATAGCTGCAAAAGAAGCTACCGCTGATGGGATTAACTGGAACTTTTCACCAATGGTTGATATTGCCAGAGATCCTCGATGGGGTCGTATTGCTGAAGGTGCCGGCGAAGATCCATACTTAGGATCTCAGGTAGCCATAGCGATGGTGCAGGGTTACCAGGGAGAAGATCTAACTCAGCCCAATACTATGATGGCCACGGTGAAACATATGGCTTTATATGGTGCTGCTGAAGCTGGAAGAGATTACAATTCGGTGGATATGAGCCGCCTAAAAATGTTCAATGAATATTTCCCTCCTTATAAAGCAGCCGTAGATGCGGGAGTTGGAAGTGTGATGACTTCTTTTAATGATATTGACGGGATTCCTGCTTCAGGAAATAAGTGGTTGCTAACAGATCTTTTAAGAGAAAGATGGGGCTTTGACGGATTTGTAGTTTCAGATTATACTTCAGTAAACGAAATGATCGCTCATGGATTGGGTGATCTTCAGGCGGTATCAGCTTTGGCAATTAATGCCGGTCTGGATATGGATATGGTTGGGGAAGGTTTCCTTACCACCTTAAAAAAGTCTGTTGATGAAGGTAAAGTTTCCGAAGAGCAGATCACCATTGCAGCTAGAAGAATTCTTGAAGCAAAGCATAAACTAGGGTTGCTTGACGATCCTTATCGTTATTCAGATGAAAGCAGACCAGAAAAAGATATTCTTACTGAAGAGAACAGAAGTTTTGCGAGAAAGGCTGCAACGAGATCATTTGTTCTTTTAAAGAAACATGAAAATACATTGCCGCTTGCTAAAAATTCGAATATCGCCTTGATAGGACCTTTGGCCGACAATAAGAATAATATGCTGGGAACCTGGGCTCCTACAGGAGATCCATCGCTTTCCATTCCTGTTTTAGAAGGTTTAAAGAATGTTGCGCCAAATGCCACTATTAATTATGCAAAAGGAGCAAATATCTCTGATGACAGCACATTTGCTAAAAAAGTGAATGTTTTTGGCCCACGTATACAGATCTCTGAAGAGTCTCCTGAAACCCTACTGAAGGAGGCTCTTGATCTGGCAAAAAAATCTGAAATGATCGTTGCGGTTGTTGGGGAAGCTACCGAAATGAGTGGAGAAGCAGCGAGTAGGACAGATATTACCATTCCAGATTCTCAGAAGAAATTAATTAGAGAACTTGCCAATACCGGAAAACCAGTGGTGCTTGTTCTAATGAGCGGTAGACCCTTGGATATTTCCGAAGAAATGGATCTTCCTGTAAGTATTTTGCAGATCTGGCATCCTGGTGTAGAGGCTGGGAACGCCGTTGGGGACGTTTTATTCGGGAACTATAACCCTTCAGGAAAATTAACCAATAGCTGGCCTAGAAGTGTAGGACAGGTGCCTATTCATTACCGAATGAAAACTACGGGAAGACCGGAGCCTGAAAGTGGAGAGTTTCAGAAATTTAAGACCAATTATCTTGATTCTCCAAATTCCCCGTTACTGGCATTTGGATACGGACTTAGTTATACGAATTTCGAATATAGTGATGTGAAGGCGAGTTCAAACGAACTGGGAGCAAACGCCACTGTGAGTTTGAGCGCTACCGTTACTAATACTGGTGATTTTGATGGAGAGGAAACCGTACAGCTTTATATTCACGATAAAGTGAGAAGTATTACCCCTCCGGGCAAAGAACTGAAAGGTTTTAAAAAGATCATGCTGAAAAAAGGAGAGTCCAAAACTGTGACTTTTGAAATAAGCGCGGAAGATCTTAAATTTTATAATTCAGATTTAAAATATGTTTCTGAACCTGGTGAATTTGACTTCTTTATTGCAGGATCTTCAGATGCTGATTTTAAAGGTTCTTTTACCTTGAAAAAATAAAACTTATAAAGATTGTAAATTGAGAAAAGACGTTATTCTGAACTTGTTTCAGAATCTAATAAGAATATAAGTCACTATAATAGAGACTCTGAAATAAGTTCAGAGTGACGAAATCCTGTATATAGGAATAATATATTTAGCCCCGGGTGTATATTTTTACTCCGGGGCTTTTTTTATAGCTTCTCCAGTCGAATTCCGGAAAGGATTGTTTTGCCAGATTTACTCCTGAATTCAATCTTTATATTTTCCTCAGTGACTATTTCGTAATTAAGTTCCACCGCCTGTAGAACTCCATAATCTGCAGCGAGATTCAGGTCATTTTCTACCATCTGCTCATTTATCAAAATATCAAAAACCCTTGTCTCTTCTGAAAAGTTTTTCTGGTCAGATCCAAGGTTGTAAATATTATTAGTGGAGGCAGCTCTATTTGGTTCTGTCATAAGCAATGAAACTCTATACGTTCCTTCTGGCACTTCAAAATTATAGGAGTTTAGACCTTGTCTCATAGTTTGATAAACAGGTTCTTTTGCAGTCAGCTTGATATTTGCAGCAGTTCCCTGGAATTTATTTTCGGATTGTTGAAACGTTTCTCCTCCCATATATCCAAAATTATTTTCTGAAAATGCCTGGTCAGCTATCCAGATCTCGCCGGTTTCTTCATCAATAAAATCGCTATGGCTTCCTACATTTATGGTAATGGGATTTTTGTTCAAATCCTTGATGAGGTTTACACGGAACCTTACTTCAATATGTCTCTGAAATGTTGCATCTCCTGAAACTGCTTTTATTAAATGCTTTCCTTCTGGCAGGTTTAGGCTGAAAGTGGCAATGTTATCTATAACTCCCGAGGTTTTCCCTGGCGTATCATTAATCGTCAATTCAACTTGTTCAGCATTTGAAAAAACTTTGATAAGAACAGGCTGATCTTTTTTGATAAATCTGTGCTCAAAATTTTTTCCGGCGATATATACAAAGTCTTTATCTGTCAACCTGGCTTTGTAATAGTAATAGACATCTTTAGGTTCCCGGTTAAAATTCACCAGTCCTTTCTGATTTATATACGGCCGGCTATCCTGCCTTCCCGAAGAACCAAAATCGGCAAAATTCCATGCGGCCATTCCTAACATATAATCTCTTTCAATAACCTGATTTAAATAACTCACATGGCTCTTTAACTGATAAGCTTCACTATAATCCCAGGGTTTTGGATCGTTGGTTTGGATTCTGGAATCACTTCCAGGGCCATATTCTGAAATGAGAATCGGTCTTTCAGGATACTTCTTATGTTGTTCATCAAGGAATTTCCCAAGGTTTTCAAGGCCCATGGTATACCATCCAAAATAAAGATTCCAGCCAATAACATCGGGAATATCTGCAATGCCGGAAGTGTTATAAAGATCATTTTCATGTAATGCCATTACACTTAATCTGGAAGTATCCAGCTTTTTTGTTTCGGCCTCCAGTTTTTTTGCCAGTGCAACACTGGTTTTAATTTTTGCATTTTTATCTACTTCACTCATATCGCCAGTAAAAACAAGTCTGATAAAAATTTCATTCATATATCCCCAGAAAACGATGGAAGGGTGGTTGTAGAGTTGTAGGATTTGCTCTCGCTGCATATCGATTGCGTTTTGATGATATGCTTCAGAATCTGTAACATCATTTATTACGGGAACTTCTGTCCAGACGAGCAATCCAAGTTCATCACAAATACGGTAAACTTCAGGATCCTGGGGATAGTGGGCGGTTCTTATAAAATTAGCACCCATGTCCTTTATCATCTGATAATCTTTTCGATGGATAGCATTAGGAACAGCATTTCCCATATTTTCAAAATCCTGGTGCCGATTGGCTCCAATAAGTTTTATGGGTTTTCCATTTAGTAAAAAACCTTTTTCAGGATCGGCTTTAAACCAGCGGCAACCAAATTTTGAAGAATAAGAATCCAGTGTTTCACCCGATGCGGAATCTATGAGATTAGCCTCTAAAGTGTAAAGTTCTGGATGATCTGGAGACCATAATTCTGGATTTTCTATGCTGAAATCTATGGAAAATTCTTCGGTGGTTAGCGTTTTATCATAAGCTGAAACCTTATTACCGGAAGGATCGGTAATTTGAATTTTCAGGTCTAAATTTTGATTAAAATTCGCAACCTGTCCATTAAATACCACTTTTGCGTTTTCTTTATTGACTTCAGGAGTCTTAATAAGTAGATTTCCGGCCGCCTCACCTTCTAATTGAAAATGGCTTTTCCCGGTAATAATTAATTCCAAATCGCGATATATTCCGCCGTAAAAATTGAAATCGGCTTCCAAAGGAGGGATATCAGGATTATGACTATTATCAACTTCGATACGGATAGAATTCGCACTGCCAGCATTTAGAAATTTGGTGATTTCAAAAACAAAAGCGGTATAACCACCAATATGTGTTCCGGCTAGTTTATCATTTATAAAAAGACTGGTTTTTTGATTGGCTCCTTCAAATCTTATAAAAACAGCTTTTTTATTCCAGTGGTCGGGGACAACTAATTGCTTTTCATAAATTCCTGTTCCGCGGAAATACTCTTTATTATCTATAAAAGCATCTTTTGCATTCCAGGTATGCGGAATGTTTATTTTTTTAATTTCTTCAGAATTCTCTAAATGGAACTCCCATCCCGAATTGATGGTTTTTACCAACCTTTGCGCCTCAGTTTTTGTAGCAATAAAGAATAGGAGGAATGCTAGATATTTCAACAATTTCATGGTTGTTTTTTTGATACAGGTTGTGTCCAGGCTACTTCAGTATCTCCCTTTTGATATGGGTTCTCTTTTTCCTTATCTGAGACAATCTTTGCTCTTACAAATATCACGTCTTCCGGTAATTCATAAGAGGCTTTTGCTCCATTTATAGATTGAAATATTTCGCTTTTAGTTGAACCTTTTTTTACTCCGATGAACTGAATATCATAATTCACATTATTTTCTGCCTGAACTTCAATACTAAGCTTGTTATTCTCGAATTTTAATTCTAAAAGTTCAACGCCTGTACTGGCATAGAAATCTCCTCTTTCCATAGCCTCGATAATATTTGTTGGATGGAGGGTTTCGGACTTTACCACCACCCAGCCCCTTCCGGCATTACTCCATTTTGATCCGAATTTGTGGTAATGATGGCTGTCATCTGTAGCAATTCCAAGTAATAAAGGTTTTTTCATAGAATGATAGGCAATATTTACCTGATCCCACATTTCCTCTGTACTGTCATGAATACTATCTCCGTAATTATTTACATATGGATGACCATTAAAAACTTCAAAAAAACGCTCGCCATTAATTTGTTTGATGTCTTCGGCAGTAATAGCATAGGTGAAATTGGGATGGTTAAGATGCTGCAACACCGGCCGGCCTATTTTCTTTTCATGCTCTTTTATAGCATCAAGATTATTCTGAATAAGTTCGACAATGGTAGCGCCTTTTTGTGGTTCTATAACATTCTCAATATTAATCGCTCCCATATGTACCGCTTTATCATCCAGATAAGAAGTAACTTCTTCTGCCTTGAAAATCATAAATTTTTCAGGCTCTTCGAAAAGTGGTTTGAACTCTTTCAGGGTTTTTAACTGAACCTGAATACCCTTGGTTGTTTCTCGATAATTTATCCAGTCTTTTCCATATTTTTTCAGGTATTTTTTAAAGGCTTTCTGATAGATCTTCTCCTGCGGAATTATCTTAGCTTTTACTCCTTCAGCAATAATATTATGGTCTGATAATGCTACAAATTGGTAGTCATGATCTTTGTACCATTCCATGATCATTTCTGGAAACTCGTCCCCGTCACTCCAGTAAGAATGTGTGTGTAGGTTTCCCTTATACCACTTACTTTCCTGGGCAGTGGTTGTTGAAAAGCTGAAAATTGCCAGAACCAGGCTTAATATTTTGAAATATTTATTCATTTATATATGCTTGATTGAATTTTATTCTTTTCAAAAACTACCTGTTTCAGGAATTTAAATACATCTGGTAAGTACTCAAAAGGCATTCCTGAGATCTCATGACGTGCATCCTGAAAACTGTAGAATAGGTAGGAAGAATTAAGTTCTTCAAGTTTCTCAACGATAGTTTTAGAGCCGTCCAGAATGAGATATCCCGGTGCAGCGTTTTCGCAGTAATGGTGTGGCGCCGTTGCATAGGGCACCAGGTTATCATCGGTGCCATGAAAAAAGATTCCGGGAATTGCCTGTTTTTTATTCAAATATCTCACATCTGCGATAGCCCCGGCCAATGAAATCACAGCAGAAATCTTAACATCTGAATATTTTTCAGAATTATCGAACATGAGGTCTGGATTATAGACTGCATTTAAAACGCCTTCAGCACCAGCGCTACTTCCACCCACGATTATTTTATCCGAATCAATATTGAACTTTTCAGCATTGTCTTTCATGAATTTCACAGCATCCATAAAATCATCCGCAGCAAATTGAAAAGTTTTTATTTTTCCCGAAGCTTCAAAATCACATCCAAAGCCATTTTTCTCTCCTTTTCTAACAAGCCGATAGGATATAAGTCCAACGGCATAACCTCTGGAGGCCGCCAGTTTCGCAAATTTCACTTCCTGAGGATTTTTTGGGTTACCTCCTGCAAATCCGCCACCATGCATAAAGATGATCAGAGGTCTTTCTTTTTCTGAATTTAAAGGTTGATATAAGTCAATGATCAGTTTTTCACTGTCTTTTTCGGCATAAATTTCCGTCTGAACTTTTTGAACCTTATAAAGACTGTCTATGTATTTTTCCTGAGCTTCAGCACTTTGAAAGATAAGTATGAAAAAAAAGAAATATAAAATTCGTTTCATTGTAATTTTTCATTTAAGACCTTGAATATACTCAATTTTGAAAGGATAAATAAGTGGTGAAATCAAGTAGAAAATTTTATCTTCGCACCAACAATTTTTGCGTTATGAGTTTACAGGAAAAAGTGATGGCCGAAATGAAGGTCGCGATGAAAGCTAAAGACAGTACTAAGCTTGAGGCATTAAGAGCTGTTAAAGGAGCTATTTTACTGGCTAATACCGAATCATCTTCAAAAGATGGATTATCTGAAGAAGAAGAAAATAAACTTTTACAGAAATTGGTAAAGCAGCGTAAGGATAGCGCTCAAATCTATAAGGAGCAGGGGAGAGAAGATCTTGCTGAACCGGAGTTGGAGCAGGCTGCAGTGATTGAGCAGTTTCTACCTGAGCAAATGAGTGAAGCTGAAATTGAAGCTGAAGTTGAAAAGATCATAGCTGAAACCGGAGCTTCCGGAATGCAGGATATGGGTAAAGTAATGGGAATGGCCTCTGGAAAGTTAGCTGGTAAAGCTGATGGGAAAACAATATCCATGATCGTAAAAAAGAAATTGAGTTAAGTTAAAAGTAAGGAGTAAATAGTGAGAAGTGTCAGAAAAGGTTTTTTAGGAACGATTTAATTTTCTGATAACTGATAACGGCCCCGTGGCGCAACTGAATAGCGCATCAGATTTCGGCTCTGAGGGTTGCAGGTTTGAATCCTGCCGGGGTCACGAATAAATAGTTCAATAAGAAAAAACGCCAAGCTCGCTTGAGCGTTTTTTCTTATTGAACTATTTTCAAAGCGGAGCTTTGCAGGATGCGCTATGCGAATCCTTATGATGAAGTTAGAAAACGCCAAGCTCGCTTGAGCGTTTTTTCTTATTGAACTATTTTCAAAGCGGAGCTTTGCAGGATGCGCTATGCGAATCCTTATGATGAAGTTAGAAAACACCAGGCTCACCTGAGCGTTTTTTCTTATTGAACTATTTTCAAAGCGGAGCTTTGCAGGATGCGCGCGGCGAAATGATAAAGCTGAAAAAATCGTAAAGCTAAATGCTTTACGATTTTTTATTTTATAAAAAATGCCAGATCAGATAAATCAAACCGACCCTACTCAGTTATCTTATCTTTTTGATCTGGCATGAAATCTAAACTATTTCTCTTAGTTCAATTCTATTATAATCCAAAGCTATAAATTTTGACGTAGAGTTTTTATGGATTTCCGTAACCTGACGGTTATATGGTTAAAATTTATGGACGGCGAAAATATGGAATTGCCAGTATTTTCAAATACTTCAATTAGAAATTATTTATAAACGAATATATTTTAAGCAGGTTTACGAAAAAATGGTCTGCATTAAAAATAGGGGAAAACCCTAGTATTTAATCTTTTTAAACCTGATTAAATTGATAGCACCAATTAAAACCAAGAAAATGATTCAGGATTATAGCAACCTTTACCGTAACATAGTTTTGGGCCTAAGCGTTTTGCTTGCCGTATATATTGTCTTTAAATATCTTACCTAATTAATTAAGAAGACAGATATAACCTTTTTGGATTGTAAAAAAAATCTGGCATAATCAGGATAATTTTAAATACATTATTACTTCATAGATACTTATTAAGTATGAGGTGAAATATCACAATTTCAAACCGGGGCTAAAACAAAGTTCAATATTCATTTATTTTTAAGGTTAGTATTAAATCTTTGATAGGTATTTAATTTAGGGCTCATTTTGATACTAAATTAGTATAAAATTATCTTTGCTGTAATTTAGATACTTCCGAATTAGGTTTTTTGTCGATTTAAACTCGCAATTCTTCGAAAAAATATATTTTTAATTAAAACAAATCTAAAAAAATTGTTAATTCACTGTGTTTTAGAAAATTATAGTTAACGAATTCCCTTTTCTCAAATTACCTACATATGGATATCTATCCCTAAAGATATTCAAAACTAGTTCTCAACTAAAACCAACTATTATGAAGAATTATTTACCTGAAACGGGTAAAATAAGGAGTTTCTTTTTCCTTTGTTTTTTCCTGTTATTAAATGTGTTTATGGGTGTTGCGCAGTCGGTAACATCAGATAAAGATGACTATGCTCCCGGAGAGACAGCAATTATTACTGGAAAGGGTTGGACAGGGGACTCTATTGTCAACGTTCATTTTAATGAAGCCCCGGTGGTGGATCACATTCACGACTATCACGATACAACTGTTGATGAAAATGGAAATTTTGTTATCAATTTTCCAATTTTGGAAAGGCATTTAGGTGTGGCTTTTAAAGTTGAGGTGGTAGGAGCAACAACAGGAAGGAAGGCTTTTACTTATTTTACGGACGGGAATTCGGTAGTGTTGTCTGCTGGTAGCCAAAATGGTGCAGTTAATAGCGGAACAGGAGGTAATGTGACGTTTTTAATAAATGCTCAAAGAGATGGTGCAGGAAATGCATTTTCAGTAGCTCTAACAGCTAATAGTCTTCCGCCTGGGGTGACTGCCAGTTTTTCTCCTTCAACCTTGAACTATCCAAAGCAAAATCCCAATATAGTTCTCAACTCCACCCTTACATTAAATGTAGGAAGCGCAGTATTAGCTGGTTCTTATCAATTTAATATTTCACCCTCGGATGGAGATACTATTTTAGCTATTTTAATTGTGGATGGTACTGCTTGCACAGTACCAGTAATAAATGTGCCATCTAATATTATCTCCAATAGTGCCGCTGATAGTTGCGGTTCAGTAATTAGCTATAATGTTTCAACAACAGCGGGAACACCACCTTTTTCTTATACTTATTCTACTACTGGTGCTACGGTTACGAATAGCACTTCTGGAACTGGTAGTGGGTCTTTGTTTAATGTGGGAGTAACAAATGTCACTGTTACTGCTGGCAATAGTTGTGGGAATGATAAGGAGAGTTTTGCGGTGACAGTGACCGACGATGGCCCTCCTGTCCTTACCGCAGGCGCTAACCAGGATGTAGTTCTTGGCGAGAATTGTTCGATAATAGTTCCTGATGTCACCGGATCTGCAACCGACAATTGTGCGGGCACAATGATTACCCAACTTCCAACAGCCGGAACAGTGGTGACTGCTATTGATGGAGAGATCATTAATGTTGAAGTAACGGCTACGGATGCTGCTGGAAATACAGATACCGTTAATGTTATACTGACTGCTCAGGACGAAACTGATCCAGTCCTTACCGCAGCTGCCAACCAGGAGGTTGTTCTTGGCGAGAATTGTTCGATAGTAGTTCCGGATGTCACCGGATCTGCAACCGACAATTGTGCGGGCACTACTATTACCCAACTTCCAACAGCTGGAACAATAGTAACTGCTATTGATGGAGAAACGATTAATGTTGAAGTGACCGCTACAGATGCTGCCGGAAATACCGATATCGCTTCTGTGGTATTGACCGCTCAGGATGAAACTGATCCGATACTTACTGCAGGGGCTAATCAGGATGTAATCCTTGGCGAGAATTGCTCGATAATAGTTCCGGATGTAACCGGATCTGCAACCGACAATTGTGCTGGAACAACGTTTACCCAACTTCCAACAGCCGGAACAGTAGTAACTGCTATTGATGGAGAGATCATTAATATTGAAGTAACGGCTACCGATGCCGCTGGAAATACCGATGAAGCAACAGTAGTACTTACCGCTCAGGATGAAACTGATCCTGTACTTACTGCAGCTGCAAATCAGTATGTAATTCTTGGTGAGAATTGTTCGATAGTAGTTCCTGATGTCACCGGATCTGCAACCGACAATTGTGTGGGTACAACGATTACCCAACTTCCAACAGCCGGAACAGTAGTAACTGCTATTGATGGAGAGACCATTAATATTGAAGTAACGGCTACGGATGCTGCTGGAAACACAGACACTGCTAGTGTAATACTGACTGCTCAGGATGAAACTGATCCGATACTTACCGCAGGGGCTAATCAGGATGTAATTCTTGGCGAGAATTGTTCGATAGTAGTTCCGGATGTAACCGGATCTGCAACCGACAATTGTGCTGGAACAACGATTACCCAACTTCCAACAGCCGGAACAGTAGTGACCGCTATTGACGGAGATACAATCAATGTTGAAGTAACCGCTACGGATGCTGCTGGAAACACAGATACAGCTACCGTGGTATTGACCGCTCAGGATGAAACTGATCCTGTACTTACTGCAGCGGCCAACCAGGATGTAATTCTTGGCGAGAATTGTTCAATAGTAGTTCCGGATGTCACCGGATCTGCAACCGACAATTGTGCTGGAACAACGATTACCCAACTTCCAATAGCCGGAACAGTAGTAACCGCCATTGATGGAGAAACCATTAATGTTGAAGTAACGGCTACGGATGCTGCTGGAAATACAGACACTGCTAATGTAATACTGACTGCCCAGGATGAAACTGATCCTGTCCTTAACGCAGGTGCCAACCAGGAGGTTGTCCTTGGCGAGAATTGTTCTATAATAGTTCCGGATGTGACCGGATCTGCAACCGATAATTGCGAGGGCACTACTATTACCCAACTTCCAACAGCCGGAACAGTAGTGACCGCCATTGATGGAGAAACCATTAATGTTGAAGTAACGGCTACGGATGCTGCTGGAAACACAGACACTGCTAATGTAATACTGACTGCCCAGGATGAAACTGATCCTGTCCTTACCGCAGGCGTTAATCAGGATGTAATCCTTGGTGAGAATTGTTCGATAGTAGTTCCGGATGTAACCGGATCTGCAACCGACAATTGTGCTGGAACAACGATTACCCAACTTCCAACAGCCGGAACAGTAGTAAGCACCATTGATGGAGAGACTGTAAATGTTGAAGTAACAGCTACTGATGCTGCCGGAAATACAGATACAGCTACTGTGATATTGACTGCTCAGGATGAAACTGATCCGATAATTACCGCAGGGGCTAATCAGGATGTAGTTCTTGGTGAGAATTGTTCTATAATAGTTCCTGATGTCACCGGATCTGCAACCGACAATTGTGCTGGAACAACGATTACCCAACTTCCAACAGCCGGAACAGTAGTAACCGCCATTGATGGGGAGACGATTGAGGTTGAAGTAACAGCTACTGATGCTGCTGGAAATACGGATATCGCTTCAGTTGTATTGACCGCTCAGGATGAAACTGATCCGGTACTTACTGCAGGGGCTAATCAGGATGTAATCCTTGGCGAGAATTGTTCGATAGTAGTTCCGGATGTCACCGGATCTGCAACCGACAATTGTGCGGGCACTACTTTTACCCAACTTCCAACAGCTGGAACAATAGTAACTGCTATTGATGGAGAAACAATCAATGTTGGAGTAACCGCTACAGATGCTGCCGGAAATACAGATACAGCTACCGTGGTATTGACCGCTCAGGATGAAACTGATCCGATCCTAACTGCAGCGGCCAATCAGGATGTAATCCTTGGCGAGAATTGTTCGATAGTAGTTCCGGATGTGACCGGATCTGCAACCGACAATTGTGCTGGAACAACGATTACCCAACTTCCAACAGCCGGAACAGTAGTAACTGCTATTGATGGAGAAACGATTAATGTTGAAGTAACCGCTACGGATGCTGCTGGAAATACAGATACAGCTACCGTGGTATTGACCGCTCAGGATGAAACTGATCCATCAATTACCTGTCCATCTAATCAAACAAGAGCCAATGATGCGGGAACTTGTTCCTATACAGTTATAAGTACTGAATTTGATCCTAGCTTTGATGATAATTGTTCAGGTGCCACTGCTTCTAATGATTACAATAACTCATCTACTTTAGCAGGGGCTATATTTAAAGAAGGAGAAACAGAAGTTACCTGGACAGTAAAAGATGTTGCAGGTAATCAAACTGCTTGTAAATTTAAAGTAACTGTAACGAATGAAGCTCCAGTAATAAATAGTCTTAGTGGCCCTGTAGGACCTGTTCAAGTTGGAACTGAAATAACTTTAACTGCTCAATTTACAGATAACAATTTGGAGTCTGCAACCTGGAGGTTAATTACGAATGATGCGGTTGTAGATATATATACGTATTCTTGTGAGGATTGTATAGAAGGAAACACTATTACTGGAAGTTTCACTCCGGAGCCGGGAGTTTATATAGTAGAACTAGAAGTGACAGATTCCTGTGGCGAGATTCAAACTCTTCAGTACGAGTATATAGTCATATTTGATCCTACCGATGGTTTTGTAACCGGTGGTGGCTGGATAGATTCGCCAGTAGGTGCTATGGGAGGGGGTTATGCGGATGCTACAGGAAGAGCGAACTTCGGTTTCAACGCCAAGTATAAAAATGGCAGGAACAATGTGAACGAAGTTGATGGTCATACCAACTTCCAATTTAAAGCGGGTGACCTTCATTTTTCAAGCTTTGAACACGATGACATGAGCTTGGTAATATCAGGAAAAAAAGCCACTTATACAGGCTATGGAACCGTTAATGGAATTGGGAATCATAGATTTAGAGTAATTGCCATAGATGGAAATACCAATGGGGAAAACGCTCCTGATGAATTTAGGATCAAGATATGGGGAAATAATTCCAACAGCGTTGTGCTTTATGATAATCAGCGGGGAGAAGCAGAAAGTTCAGATCTTGCAACCTCGCTCAGTGGCGGCTCTATAGTAATCCATAAACCAAAAGGGGGAGTTAAGAATAATAAAAATGTAGAGTTAACAGAAAAAACTGAAGTTCAGAATCTGGAGCCAGAATCATTGGAAATCCTGAATTCACTTGGAGTTGCACCAAATCCAATGAGTTATTCAACTGAAATACGTTTCAGTTTAAAAGAAAGAGTACGGGCAGACCTTGTGATCTATGATTTTAATGGAAAACTTGTAAGAAGCTTGTATTCACAGGTAGTAGATGCAAACGAAGTTATTCAGGTGACTTTTAATCGGGATAACCTTATGAGTGGAATCTATATTTGTAAATTATCCACAGGCTCAGGAAAAACTTATGAAAAACAGATTATAATAAAATAAGGTAGAGAAATATATAAATTTGAATAAAATCCGGTATCAGGCCGGATTTTATTTTTTAGTCTAAGTCATCTATTTAAATAATAGTAGTTCTATCGAAATTTTGTTTTTTTTAAGCCTTAGCGTTAAATCTTGCACAAATAATTTATTTAAAAGTACTTATCTGATAAATTAGCCCTCCAAGTAAAAATAATAAACCTATGGCAGCTTATTTTAATTCTAACCAACTTAGAACTTCTTTACAGGAATTGGTGAAAGTATATATTTCTGAATGTCAAGAATGTAAAATGTTACCGCAAGATTGTATTGATCTTTTGAGACATAATTTTTTAGCGGAGTTTGTGAGCTATGATAATACCAATAATACTATTGAGATCGGGATGAATAAATCTGAAGATTTTGATGGATATCCAGAAATAGAAATTTATACTTTTCCTTTAGCAGATATTGGTAAAAAAGTAGATTACTCTTTTAAAAATAATAATGAAGATCTCGAGTTTTACGGAAAGATAATTGGTAGGAGAAAAGGAATTGGCTCTAATTCTGTTGTTTTAATGGAATAAGAAATATTCTTCACTCCCCGGGAAAAGCAATTTTAATGTATTTTAAAATTGCTTTTTTTAATGCATTATGTTGAAGTTAATATATCCTGTTTTTTATCAAGGTGGTTTATGATTATTTTTGCATGAATTCTGGAATTTTCGATAAACCATTTATGGGTTTCTACACCGCCACAAATTACTCCCGCGAGAAATATTCCCGGAACATTAGTCTCCATAGTATTCTCATTATAAAGCGGAATTTTTTTACCGTCTTCTGACAGTTTTATTCCTAAATCTTGTAGAAAGCCAAAATTGGGTCTGTACCCAGTGAGCAGGAGCGTAAAATCATTTTCGATAATTTCTTCTCCATTAGGAGTATCTAAAATCACTTCATTCTCTTTTATCTCCCTTAAAGAGGAATTAAAATAAGCTTTAATGCTGCCTTCTTCAATACGGTTAATAATATCTGGTCTTACCCAGTATTTTACTCTATCACCAATCTCAGGTTTCCTAACGATCATGGTGACATCTCCTCCTTTTCTATATATCTCTAATGCTGCATCTACCGCAGAATTGCTGGCACCAACAACGATAGTTTTTTGGGTGGCATAATAATGCGGATCATTGTAGTAATGAGAAACTTTTGGCAATTCTTCCCCTTTAACTCCAAGGTAATTTGGAATATCATAAAAACCTGTTGCAACAATTACATTTTCTGCCTGGTATTCATTTTTTGAAGTAATAATATTATGTACATTATCGGCGGCAGATTTGATGTTAGTAACTTTTTCGAATAAATGAATATTAATATCATTCGTGGTAGCAATCCTCCTGTAATACTCCAAAGCTTCTCGTTTCCCTGGCTTTGGATTATTACTAATAAATGGAATATTATCCAATTCCAGTTTCTCTGAAGTAGAAAAGAAAGTCATATTGGTAGGGTAGTGGAACAGAGAGTTAACCAGACATCCTTTCTCAAGAACAATATATGAAAGTCCCTTTTTTTCTGCTTCCAAAGCGCAGGCTATGCCTATTGGACCACCTCCAATAATTACGACATCGTATTTGTTTTCAGGAATTTGCAATTTTCTTTAAGTTTTTTATGGTTTGTGGCTGGTCTTCAGTTTTAAAGACAAAACTACCTGCAACAAGCACATCTGCACCTGCTTTGGCAAGTTCCGCAGCATTTTTATCTGTAACGCCACCATCAATTTCAATTAAGGTAGAGGCGTTGTTCATTTTGATTATTTCTTTTAAGCGTTGTACTTTGCTAAAAGTATTATCAATAAAACTCTGACCTCCAAACCCGGGATTCACACTCATGATGCAAACTAAGTCGATATCTTTAATCACATCTTTCAAAAGATCTACACTTGTATGTGGGTTAATAGCAACACCAGCCTTCATGCCTTCAGCTTTAATAGCCTGTAATGTTCGGTGCAGATGGGTGCAAGCCTCATAATGTACTGTAAGGATATTAGCTCCTAATTGGGCAAATTCTTTGATATATCTATCAGGATCTACGATCATGAGATGAACATCAATTGTTTTTTTAGCATGTTTAGAAATTGCTTTCAACACCGGCATCCCAAAAGATATATTTGGAACAAAGACTCCATCCATAATATCAATATGAAACCAGTCAGCTTCACTATTATTGATCATTTCTACATCTCGTTGTAGATTTCCGAAATCAGAGGCTAATACTGAAGGGGCAATAAGTTTGTTGCTCATTATAATTGTGTTGTGTTTAGGGCAAAAATAAAAAGAAAATGATGCATTGCCGGCTTATATGATAAATGCTTTTAAAATGTTTGAAACAGCTCTTTGAAGTGGTTCGTCTAGTACTTCAATATATTTTTCATAATTGTTCAATCTAGCGCTATTATATTTGGCATCCTCTGAAATGAAATCAGATTTATAACCATCAAATGACTCGTTGTGAATAGGCTTTTGAAAAAGCTTAATTATATTGTGATGTCTGCGATCATTTTCAATTTTCCGATAAAGTTCAGTAACATCTTCTTTTCTGCCTTCAATAACCTGAAAAAAATTACCTTCTGAAAATAATAGCAGACCGGTAATATTATCTTTATTATTTTGATCTTCAGAAGAATAAAGAATCCTTTGAATTTCATTTTCTTGCAGATCCTTTGATGCTGTACTTACATAGCTAATAGCATATCTCATAAATGGTTAGGTTTCATGTTGTAAGCGTAGGGTCTTTTATAAAATTAAAAAATTGATTTCAGAAAATCAATTAGTAATGACGTATTAATAGAAAAAACCCCGGTCATCACTCCGGGGTCATTCATCAATCAAAAAACGAACAGTTATTTTCATAATGGGTCATCACTCCCATCACTAAACTGTTGTTGCTTTAAATATCTTAGCCAAGATACGTTTTTAAAATTTTACTTCTTGACGTATGTTTTAATCTTCTAATGGCTTTTTCCTTAATTTGACGTACTCTTTCTCTAGTTAGATCAAAAGTCTCGCCAATTTCTTCCAAAGTCATAGGATGTTGATCTCCAAGTCCAAAATAAAGTCTGATTACATCAGCTTCACGCGGAGTAAGGGTTTCCAAAGCACGCTCAATTTCTGTTCTAAGCGACTCATGCAGAAGCTCCTTGTCAGGATTTGGGGATTCCCCAGATCTAAGTACATCATAGAGGTTAGAATCCTCACCTTCTACCAGAGGAGCATCCATAGATACGTGACGCCCGGAATTTTTCATAGATTCCTTAACGTCGTTAATCGTCATATCTAACTCTTTCGCTATTTCCTCAGCACTAGGCGGACGCTCATGCGACTGCTCTAAGAAAGCAAAAGTCTTATTGATTTTATTAATAGAACCAATTTTGTTTAACGGTAAACGCACAATCCTGGATTGTTCAGCTAACGCCTGAAGGATGCTTTGACGAATCCACCATACGGCATAAGATATAAACTTAAAACCACGCGTTTCATCGAAACGTTTCGCGGCTTTAATTAGTCCTAAATTACCCTCATTAATAAGATCGGGGAGGGTTAAACCTTGATTTTGATATTGTTTTGCTACAGAAACCACAAAACGAAGGTTCGCTTTGGTTAGTTTCTCCAGGGCACGGTCATCACCAGCTTTAATTCTTTGTGCCAATTCTACCTCTTCATCAGCGGTGATCAGGTCTACTTTTCCAATTTCTTGCAAATACTTGTCTAACGAAGCGGTTTCACGATTGGTAACCTGCTTCGTAATCTTGAGTTGTCTCATCTATCTTCTCTTGGATTTTAATTGTGCATAGCTCTTCTATATATTTATACGTAAGAAGTACTCTTAATGTTACAAAAATTATATTTTATTTTTTTGGGCGTTGCACTTTGTGCCGGGCTTTTCGCTTCAAGTCCTCGCTCCTTCCAGTCGCTGTGGGCTTTCCGCTGCAATCCCTAACGCAAATTAATTAATCCTAAAACTTTTAATTTTTTGGATTGCTAAGAAGGTAGTCGGTAACTTATATTCAAAATTTCAAAAAATTTTAAAATAAAAAAGCCTGGCATTCGCCAGGCTTTTTTCTGAAATATAAGGAGAATTAGTCTTTATTCTCTCTTGGTTTTCTATCGTCACGACGATTATCGCGACCACGGTTATCTCTACCACGATTATTATCGCGAGATCCACGTTTGTCATCTCTGTCTCTAGGAGCTCTTTCTTTATAACCTTCAGGTTTTTCCATCAAAGCTTTTCTAGAAACTTTATCTTTTCTTGTTTTAGGATCAAGACCAAAATACTTAACATCTAGTACATCACCTAATTTAAGAACATCGTTCACATCATTGGTACGTTCCCATGCTAATTCAGAAATATGAAGTAATACTTCGTTCCCCGGAGCATCCATATATTCTACCACAGCACCAAAATCAAGAACTTTGATCACTTTTACTTCGTAAACACTTCCTTTTTCTGGCTTAAAAGTGATAGATTCTATCTTAGCGATAACCTTATCAATTCCTTCCTGCTCAGTTCCAAGAATTTCTATAATTCCTTCTTCAGTTACCGGATCTTCATTAATTACAATAGTTGTTCCGGTTTCTTTTTGTAATTCTTGAATCACTTTTCCTCCAGGTCCAATCAATGCACCGATGAATTCATTAGGAATTCTTCTGGTAATCATTTTGGGTGCGTATGCTTTCACGTCTGCATTAGGTTGAGCGATAGTATCGGTCAATTTCTCTAAGATATGTAATCTTCCGTCACGCGCTTGTTTCAAGGCATTCACTAAGATTTCGTAAGATAATCCTTTAACTTTGATGTCCATTTGGCAAGCGGTAATCCCATCGGCAGTACCTGTGACTTTAAAGTCCATATCACCTAAATGATCTTCATCACCTAAAATGTCAGATAAAACTGCATATTTTCCGGAGTCACCATCAGAAATTAATCCCATTGCAATTCCAGAAACTGGTTTTTTCATTTGAACCCCTGCATCCATCAATGCCATTGTACCTGCACAAACAGTTGCCATAGAAGAAGAACCGTTAGATTCTAATACTTCAGAAACTACTCTTACAGTATAAGGGCATTCCTCTGGAATCATTCCTTTTAGTGCACGTTGCGCCAGGTTACCGTGACCTACTTCACGACGGGAAGTACCACGAATTGGTCTGGCTTCACCTGTACAAAAAGGAGGGAAGTTATAATGTAAATAGAAACGCTCTTCACCTTCGTGTGATGGCATATCTATTTGGTTTGCATCTCTTGAAGTTCCCAAAGTTACAGTAGCTAAGGCTTGAGTTTCGCCACGTGTAAAAATCGAAGACCCATGAACCGATGGTAAATAATCTACTTCACACCAGATGTCACGAACCTCGTCAGTCTTACGGCCATCTAAACGAATACCTTCATTAAGTGTAAGGTCGCGAACGGCAGCTTTTTCAGCTTTTCTGTAGTAGTCAGACACTAAGTCGCCATATTCTTCTAATTCTTCTTCAGAGAATGATGCTTTTACTTCTTCTTTAATGCTCGCAAATGCATCAGTACGCTCTTTTTTAGATGAACCCGCTTTTGCCACAGCATAGACTTTATCATAAGCCATATCGTGCACCTTTTTCACTAAATCTTCATTTTCAGGAGCATCTTCATATTCACGAACTTCTTTTCTACCGAAAGCATCGGCTAAACGATGTTGTGCTTCAATTTGAACCTTAATAGCTTCATGAGCGAACTTAATGGCTTCTACCATGTCCTCTTCAGAAATCTCGTCCATTTCACCTTCTACCATCATTACAGAATCTGCAGAGGCACCAATCATCATTTCGATGTCTGATTCAGCTAATTGCGCTCTAGTTGGGTTGATGATAAACTCACCATTAACACGACCAACTCTAGCTTCAGAAATTGCGCATTCAAATGGAAAGTCTGAAAGTTGAATGGCTGCAGAAGCTGCTAAACCAGCCATAGCTTCTGGCATCACCTCATCATCATGAGACATCAATTGGATCATTACCTGCGTTTCTGCGCTATAATCTTTCGGGAATAATGGACGTAAAACGCGATCTACTAAACGCATGGTTAATACTTCGCCATCACTTGGTCTTGCTTCTCTTTTGAAGAAACCACCGGGATAACGACCAGCTGCTGCAAATTTTTCGCGATAATCTACCGTTAATGGTAAGAAAGGTAAATCTTTTTGTTCGTAGTTGGAAACTACGGTACAAAGCAACATACATTTTCCTGATTGCACTACAACGCTACCGTGAGCTTGTTTTGCTAATTTTCCGGTTTCGATCGAGATTTCTCTTCCATCTCCAAGATCGATAACCTCCTTAAATGTTTTTGGAATCATAATAATTTTGAATTCTTGATCTGAATAACTTCAACCAGATCTTTTTGTTAAACAAAGGTCTCCGCCATCCGGACGGCCGGGCTGTGTTGTGTGTAGTTGTTTGTGGACCAATGAAAAACTACCCCTTTGGGCGACAATTTTTGAAAACCTGAATTTATTCAGGACAAATTTATATATAAAAAAAGGGGGCATAAAGCCCCCTGAAAATTATTTTCTTAATCCTAGTTCCTTCACGATGGCACGATACCTAATGATATCCTTTTTCATCAAATAGTCTAGTAGACTTCTTCTTTTACCAACCAACATTACCAGAGAGCGTTCTGTATTATAATCTTTACGATTTGTTTTCAGGTGTTCTGATAAGTGGGCAATTCGGTGAGTAAACAATGCAATCTGTCCTTCAGCAGAACCGGTATCGTTTTTACCTTTACCATGCTTTGAGAAGATCTCTTCTTTTTTTTCACTAGTTAAATACATTCCAATATTATTTAAATGATTTTTATGTATGGACAGTTTTTCTGTCAGGCGGCAAAGATACTACTAATTTAAAAAATACCTATTTAAACCGCTATTATTATTTTGTGCTAATTAAGCTCTTACCGGTTGATTCTGAATAAGATCGAGGTAAAGATTTATTTTATTTTTAAGTTCAGAACGTTTGGTAATGAAGTCTAAAAAGCCTTTCTCTTTTAAAAATTCAGAGGTTTGAAAATCTTTTGGAAGATCTTTTCCTGTAGTGTCCTTTACTACACGCGGTCCCGCAAACCCAATCAATGCGCCGGGTTCAGAAATATTGATGTCACCTAACATAGCGAAAGAAGCTGTTGTTCCTCCAGTTGTTGGATCTGTAGCTAAAGATATGTAAGGGATTTTAGCGTCTGCTAGCTGAGCTAATTTAACCGAAGTTTTTGCCAATTGCATTAAAGAAAGTGCTGCTTCCTGCATTCTAGCTCCTCCAGATTTAGAAATGATCATAAAAGGAAGCTTGTTTTTTAAAGCGTAATCTGCAGCGCGAGCAATTTTCTCACCTACTACAGATCCCATACTTCCCCCTACAAATTTAAAATCCATACAGGCAATTACCAGATCATTACCCTTAGATTTTCCAACCGCACAGCGCACAGCATCTTTCAATCCTGTTTTTTCCTGGGCAGCTTTTAACCGGTCAGTATACTTTTTGGTATCTTCAAAATCCAGTGGATCTTTAGAAGTCATACCTTTATCAAGCTCCTTATATTTGTTATCGTCAAAAAGAATTTTGAAGTATTCATTACTACCAATCCTCACATGATATCCATCCTCTGGGCTCACATAAAAATTACTCTCTAATTGTTCAGCATCAACAATTTTTCCTGTTGGTGATTTATACCATAAACCCTTTGGAACATCTTTCTTGTGTTCTGTTGGAGTTTGGATTCCTTTTTGTGTTCTTTTAAACCAAGCCATTTCGTTCAATTTTTACCTACAGATTTTCAATTTTATGGCAATAAAAAACAGCCTTTCAGAAAAAAAGGCTGTTAGTTTATTTTATAATGTATTCACATTGTTCAAGTCCTCAAAAGCTTTCTTTAAACGAGTCTTGAAAGTAAGCTCTCCTTCACGAAGCCATTTGCGAGGATCATAATATTTTTTGTTAGGGACATCGTCACCATCTGGGTTTCCAATTTGATTTGCGAGATAGTCTTTCTTGTCACCCATATAATCTCTAATTCCTTCAAGAAATGCATACTGAAGATCGGTATCAATGTTCATTTTAATAACACCGTAACCAATCGCTTCACGAATCTCTTCAACGGTAGATCCACTTCCACCATGAAACACAAAATCGATATGGTTTTCTTCAACGTTATATTTCTTGGTAATATATTCCTGTGAATTCTTAAGAATTTTTGGAGTCAATTTCACATTTCCGGGTTTATATACCCCGTGTACATTTCCAAAAGCTGCAGCAATCGTGAATTGATCACTTACTTTGCTAAGTTCTTCGTATGCATAGGCAACTTCTTCTGGTTGTGTATACAATTTTGATGAATCTACATCCGTATTATCCACACCATCTTCTTCACCTCCAGTAATTCCTAATTCAATTTCCAGAGTCATGCCCATTTTAGACATTCTCTTCAAATACTTTTTACAGATTTCTATGTTCTCTTCCAATGATTCTTCTGAAAGATCTATCATATGAGAGCTATACAGAGGTTTACCAAATTGCTCGTAATGCTTTTCACTCGCATCTAACAATCCGTCAATCCATGGAAGTAGTTTTTTAGCACAATGGTCGGTATGCATTATTACTGTTGCACCATATACTTTCGCCATTTCATGCACATGTTTTGCACCTGCAACGCCTCCTGCTATGGCAGCTTTTTCATTATCGTTAGAAAGTCCTTTACCTGCATTAAACTGAGCTCCACCATTAGAAAACTGAATGATCACAGGGGATTTTAATTCAGCAGCTGTCTCCAGCACAGCATTCACACTACTGGAACCAATTACATTTACTGCGGGAAGGGCAAAACCTTTTTCCTTCGCATAATTAAAAATTTCCTGAACTTCTTTTCCTGTGGCTACGCCTGGTTTAATATTGTGACTCATAACTTTTGTTGATTAAGCATACAAAAATAAGAAAATAAACTGGCTTAGAAAGGATAATTAATACCTACGTTATAAACCGCATGGTTGAAATTATAATCTTTAAACCAGCGTTCTCCCTTAGGTCTTGCAGGATCGTGCGTTTTAAAACCTATATCGAATCTTAAGACGAAAAAGTTAAAGTCATATCTCAGGCCAAAACCACTTCCTATGGCAAGTTCTTCCAAGTCTTGCAATCCTTCAAAAACAAATTCTTCAGAAGTACTTGAATCTAATACGTTCCAGATATTTCCGACATCTACAAAAAGGGCTCCTTTGAAATCTTCAATTAAGCCAAACCGGTATTCTCCATTAAACGCAAGTTTCATATTAGCTTCATTGAACTCTAAAATACTACCACTGCTTCCGGGTCCCAGATCATAAGCCTGCCATGCGCGATTATCATTTGGCCCACCTGCAAAAAATGTCTTGGTGATGGGGATACTATTAGAATTTCCATATGGTATTGCAATTCCTCCGAAAGCTCTGGCCGCAAAAATCTGATCCTTGCCAATATCCCAATGTTTTATAAAATCGACTTCTGTTTTAATATATTGGGAATATGCGACACCAATAACTTTACTATTTCCCTGTTCGTTTTGTTCATAATTAAAAACATTAGATAATGCTGAAAGCACATTCCCGGCTGTTTCAACTTTAAAACGAAATCTTGAAAATTCCTTATCATAAAGGCTTTCTCTGGTATTCCATAAATAAGTGAAATTAGAGGCGAATATTAAATTGTTTTCTGTTAATCGTAATTTACGCTCAGATATATCTAGTACATTGAAAAAATCATCCTGATTTAATCCGGTATTTGGGAAATCATCTGAAACTACATAATTTATAAATTCATCTGCTTCATTAGGAATAGCCAACGTAGGTTCCCCTGCAGGATCGTTGAATTCAAAATTACTACGCTGCGCGATGTCATTCAATTCGTCAAATGAATTTCGGTATACGTTAAAGTAGTTCTCTGTATTTAAATTACGGACATACTGAATATTTAATAGATCAAAACTGTTTGAGAGTCTTTTGGAAGGTTTCCAGGCATAATTTAGTATTCCTGAAAATGTTTGTTTATCCAAACCAATATTTCTCTGGGTGCTAAATCCAAGACTCATATTGGTAAAAGGGGACATGTATTTCGGGATTATTTTTTCGGTATTGAGAGGTAAAAATATTCTAGGCAGGCTAAGTTTCATATCTGCGCCTACTTCAGTAATATCAAAAAAACGGTTGTCATTATTACTGCCGGCGGCATCTGTTGATGAGGCGATGCTCCCCCGACCTGAAAATTCTAAATTTTCGAGTCCGCCGAATATATTTCTAATTAAAAATGATCCTCCAAATCCAATTCCAAATTCCTGAATATTACTTTGAGAAACATCAAAATCAAAACCTAAGGAATATTTTGGCAGTGGCGTGAGAAAGATATTCGTTACCAAATCTGTAGCTGTGCTGTCATCAGGATCTAAAGAGTATTGAATATCAGGGTATTTAAAAACTCTCAGGGCGTTTAGTCTGTTATAGGTTCTTGTTCTATCTATATCGCTATATGTATTTCCCGGTTTTACGAAAATGGCGTCACTTATAGCTTCAGGTTTATAACGCATTTCGTCAAAACTATATAGAGAATAACCCTTGTGGCTGGCACTATCTGTTATAACCTCATTTCGTTTTGAATACGCATAATCTGTAAAAATATTGACCTTACTAATCTTATGGATTTTAAATGGAACTCTTGAAACACTATCACCAATATTATTCCGTTCATTTTTAATAATAAGAGTGGTGTTTAATTTGTGGTTGGTGTCTACAGTGTCTGCATCGAAACTTATATATTCCTGGTCAAAATTATATACTCCATTGTTTCTGAATAATTGGGAAAGTCGATCTCGCTCTTCATTAAAATCAAGGGTATTGTATTGAATCCCAGGTTTTATAGCGCTTTCAGCTTTGTATAATTGATAAAGAGAATCCAGAGCTTTGGAGGTGATATCAGTATTAATAGAGTCTAAAATATAAGGTTTATGCGGAGTGACATAATATTCTATCCTGGCTCTTTTTTCTTTATTCTCAATAGGAATTATCTTATAATCGGTTTCTACATTAAACCAACCGTTGTTCCAGTACCAGGATTTTAGTCTGTTTTCAGATTTTTTTGTGTCTTCTTTGTTTATAATAACAGGAGATTCCCCGGTTCTCTGTAACCACTGATTAAATTCAACTTTAGAGTATAGATATTGATCAAATTGCTTTTTTGAAAGCAGATTAATTAATTTTCTTTGCTTTTTTTCGTTTTCTAAAAATTTCTCTGAAAGAATACTGTCAATATTTGGTCTTGCAAGATTATAAACATGAAGGCCTAATGGAAATCCCAGTATACTTGTATTAGGTTCTTGATAGAGTTGGCTGTATATTTTAGAGTCTTTTACATCCTCCCCGTTGCTGAAAATTTCATTTTTAACCAGAAGGTGCTGATCAGCATCCAGTCTTTTTACGGCATTACAGCTAATTATTAAGACAAGAGTTAAAAAAAATAATAATATTTTTGCGAAAAGCCGTTTCAAACATTGACGTTTAGTGGCTCAAAAATACATTTTTTTAATGCTTAGCAAAAGCCAGATTAAGTTAATAAAAAGCCTTTCACAAAAAAAGTTTAGAAATAAACATAAACTCTTTGTAGTTGAAGGATTAAAAGGAGTTCGGGAATTCCTAAATTCTGATTTTGAGTTAGTTTCTCTTTATGTTGTAGATGGAGAGTTTGAAGAACATCAACAATTTTTGAATATAATAGACCAAAAGGAATTAAAAAAGATAAGTTTTCTAAAGACTCCTCAGAAAGCTTTAGCAGTTTTTAAAATTCCGGTAAAGCGAGATCTCAAAATTGGAGATTTGACGGTAGTGTTGGATGGGGTAAGAGATCCCGGAAATTTAGGAACAATAATTAGACTATGTGATTGGTTCGGGATTGAAAATCTTATTTGTTCCCTTGATACTGTAGATTGCTATAACCCCAAGGTGGTACAAGCTAGTATGGGTTCTTTAACCAGAGTGGAAATTTTCTATAGTGATTTGGTTAATGTCCTAGGGGCTCATAAGAATATTCCTGTTTTTGGAACCATGCTTAATGGAGAAAATATTTATTCAAAAAAAAAGCCTGATAAAGCCCTTATAGTCATGGGGAATGAGGCTAATGGAATTTCCGAAGAAATCCAGGCTTTGATCTCTAATAAAATTACCATCCCTCAATTTGGTGAAATACAGGAGACAGAGAGTTTAAATGTTGCGACTGCGACATCTATTATTCTTAGTGAATTTAGAAGAAGTTCTATTATTGAAAAGTAAAGTTGATAAATATTGCCCTGGAAGACATTTTTTCAACATTTCCTGTATACAAGCTATTAGGATCAGTATCTCTAATTAGTTCATCGTTAATAGCAAATACGCCCCTTATAGATGGTGACAACTTGAAATAATAGAGGTAAAGGTCAATTCCAAAACCAATTTCGTAATAATAAGAGTTTGTGGTCATTCTAAACTGTCCGGCACTATTATCATCGGGATTATTCTCGTTACTACTTAGATTTATTGAGGTTGATAAGCCACCAACGACGAAAGGTCTAAAGTTATTTAGCCTATTTGCATTGAACTTCACAAGCAGTGGGATATGAACATATGTAGAACTAATTTCTCTGTAGGTATTCGCATCTGCCCTCAATGCCTGGAAACCTCTGGTGTTGAAGTTAACCCCAGGTTCCAGTCTTAGGTCTATGTTGTTGCTGAGTTTTAAATTGCCAACCAGGCCAACATTAAAACCCGTTCTTTTCTCTACCGCAAAATCTTGACCAGTTACCGGACTCGGATTATAGTCCTTATAGTCAAAATCAAAATCGTAACTATTGAATCCAAGAAAATATCCCCATGACCATCTTTGTTGGTCAAAATTCTGTTGATTTAACACACGCTCTCCAGAAAATATCTGAGCTTGTGCAGTGTGATGACAAATAGCAATAAGAATTATCGCAATTAATTTTCTCATGGTATTACTTTGAGGCAATATAAATTGTTGAAACGCCAAATGTTTGAGGCAGATCTTTCACATTAATAAACCCGATTTTGGATAAAATATTGTTGAAAGTAATCCCATATGGGAAATTTGCAGCACTTTCACTTAAATAAGAGTAGGCATCCTTATCTTTTGAGAAAATTTTTCCAATAACCGGTAAAATCAAATTTGAATAAAAACAGTAGCCTTGTTTGTAGGGAAATTTCTTAGGTACCGAGGTTTCCAATACTACAAAAATTCCGGTTGGTTTCAAAACTCTAAAAATTTCTTCAAGACCTTTTTCCAGATTTTCGAAATTTCTAACTCCAAATGCCACCGTGATTGCATCAAATGAGTTGTTTTCAAAAGGTAAATTTTCTGAATCTCCCTGGATCATTTCAATTTCCACATCAAAATTCTTGTCCGCTATCTTTTTTCGGCCTACCTTCAGCATTCCTTCTGACAGGTCAAGTCCAACGATTCGTTTCGCTCCGGTATTAGCCATTTGAATAGCAAGATCCCCAGTACCTGTGGCAATATCTAAAATACTATTGGGATTAGTGGCAGCAACTGCGGCCACTACCTTCTTTCTCCAACTCACATCGGTTCCAAGAGAAATTACACGGTTAAGCCCATCATAATTGTCTGAAATATTATCAAACATCTGCTCAACCTGTTTCTTTTTAGTGAGTTTGGAATCCTTATATGGGGTGACCTTCTTACTCATAGAGAAAATTTGTTTCAAAGATAACCGATATGCTTAAAATACCTTGTTAATCAATAAAATTTTATGTTTTATAATCTGATTTTTCGTTTCTCTAAAATAGCTTAACTTTGCCTCCACAATTTGAAGCTGTTATATGAAAATAATTATCGCCGGAGCAGGTGAAGTAGGATTTCATTTAGCTAAATTACTTTCCTTTGAATCTCAGGATATCACGCTAATTGACCCCAATAGAGACAATCTTGCTTATGCAGATACTCATTTGGATATTAGAACTATAAAAGGTGATGCGAGTTCTATTAAAATTCTCAAAGATGCTCAGGTAAAACGTACTGATATGGTGATTAGTGTTACCTCAAGTGAGGCTACTAATATTACCGTTTGTGTGTTGGCTAAACAGCTAGGAGCAAAAAGAACAATTGCCAGAATTTCTAATACAGAATTCCTTGAAAATCAGGACGAATTAGGCTTTACAAGATTTGGAATAGATGAATTGATTTCGCCGGAAGCTCTTGCTTCTCGAGAAATAGAATTATTGCTGAACCAATCCGCGTTTAATGATAGCTATGAATTTGAAGAAGGAGCTTTAACCATGATAGGAGTAAGTTTGTCCAGAACAGCTACTTTTGTTGGTAAAACTGTTAAAGAAGCAGCAAAAATTTTTCCCGAATTAAACTTTGTGCCAATTGCCATTCAAAGATTTGGAACACAATATACACTCATTCCTAGAGGTGATACTCAGTTCAAGGATGGAGATCAGGTTTATTTTATTACCTTAAAAAATGGTGTTGAGGAGCTTTACAAACTAACGGGTAAAGTAAAACAAGAGATCAAAAACGTAATGGTGTTGGGCGGAAGTAAAATAGGTAGGAAAACCGCCCGTGATTTATGTCGAAATAATTTTAAAGTTAAGCTGGTAGAAAAGGATAGAGATAAAGCTTATGAACTTGCAGATGAACTTCCCGAAACCCTAATCATTAATGGAGATGGCAGGAATGTAGAGTTACTCGAGGAAGAAAACATCTACGACATGGATGCTTTTATCGCTGTGACAGGAAATTCTGAAACAAATATTATGTCCTGTCTGGTGGCGAAATCTAAAAGCGTTAAGAAAACAATTTCTTTGGTTGAGAATATGGATTATTTTCAATTAAGTCATTCAATTGGAATTGATACCTTAATTAATAAAAAGCTATTAGCAGCAAATAATATTTTCCGTTTTGTTAGAAAAGGAGAAGTGGTAGCTATGACCAAATTAAATAACATGAATGCCGAATTGCTGGAATTCATAGTTAAACCAAAATCTCAGGTGAGCAACAAAAAGATCAAAGACCTGGATTTCCCAAGATCAGCGATTATTGGTGGTATAATCAGAGATGGACATGGTCTTATTGCCTTAGGTGATTTTCTAATCAAACCAGGCGATAGGATAGTAGTATGTTGCCTTCCTCGTTCCATCAATAAAGTCGAAAAACTCTTTTTGTAATGCCCAGACTGAATTATAAAATAATTCTTCATGTAATGGGATTATTGCTGCTATGTAATGGCGGCTTTATGCTTTTGGCAACATTAGTAAGTTGGTTTTATCGGGATGGAGTAACCCTCGAAATTTCTACCGCAGCGTTAATAACTTTATTTATAGGTACTCTGTTGATGTTTACTACCAGAGGGCATAGTAAAGAAGTGAAAAAACGGGAAGGTTATATTATTGTAACTTTTGGGTGGATATTTATGGCACTAAGCGGATCTCTTCCCTATTTGATAAGTGAGTCTATACCCGGTTTTACAAATGCTTTTTTCGAAACAATGTCCGGGTATACTACTACCGGTGCTTCTATATTAAATGATATTGAGGCTATTCCCAAGGGAATTTTATTTTGGCGAAGTCTGACTCACTGGATCGGGGGAATGGGGATTATCGTTTTGGCGATCGCTATTCTGCCATTATTGGGAATAGGGGGGATGCAGTTATTTACTGCAGAGTCTCCTGGTCCAAGTGCAGATAAGTTAAAACCCAGGATTACAGATACAGCGAAAAGGCTTTGGCTAATTTATGTGTCTTATACCGTAGCTGAAACAATTTTGTTGTGGGCCGCAGGGATGACATTTTTTGATGCTATAAATCATGCATTTAGTACACTTTCTACGGGAGGTTTTTCCACCAAGAATGCGAGTCTGGCGTACTGGAATGATAATCCTTTAATTCAGTATATCATTATATTATTTATGCTCCTGGCAGGGAGTAATTTTGTTTTAAGTTATTTTGCCTTTAAAGGAAGGATTAGTAAGGTGTTACATGATGATGAATTTAAATGGTATATATATTTTATTGCCGGTTTTACAGCAATTTCCGCACTAATTGTATATTTTCAAGCAGATGTAAGTATCTCTTCTATAGATCATCCTATGGTTTGGGGGGCAGGAGAGAGTGCATTTAGGCATTCTTTATTTCAGGTTTTAACGGTGATTACTACTACAGGATTTGTCTCTGCCGATTATACTATGTGGACGCCATTTTTAACAATATTATACTTCGGACTATTTTTTCTAGGCGGTTCTGCCGGTTCAACTGCCGGAGGTGTGAAAGTGATGCGTCATATCATTATGATTAAAAATGGGATTATAGAATTTAAGCGAACGCTTCATCCAAATGCAATATTACCGGTAAGATTTAACGGAAAATCTATTAGCAAAGAAATTGTATTTAATATTCTGGGATTCTTTATTCTTTATATGCTGTCTTTTATTATAGGTGCGGTAGTTCTTGCTTCTTTAGGTTTAGATTTTGAAACAGCCATTGGTGGAGCGGCTTCTTCTCTGGGTAATATTGGTCCGGCATTTGGCGGATTAAGCCCAGTTAATAATTTTGACATGCTTCCGGATTTTGGGAAATGGTGGACTGCGTTCTTAATGCTTATAGGAAGATTGGAATTGTTTACTGTTCTAATAATTCTTACTCCTTTTTTCTGGAGAAATAGATAAAAAAAACCGGTGTAAACCGGTTTTTAATTTCAATTCTATAGATAAAAAATCAATAACTTATTAGCTAAGCGCTTTTTTGATTCTGGATAAAGCTTCTTTAATTTGATCTTCACTAGCGGCATAAGAAATTCTTATACATTCAGGACTGCCAAATGCATCTCCCGTTACAGTGGCAACATTCGCTTCTTCAAGGAGAAAAAGACTAAAATCGGTTGCATTTGAAATTTTATGTCCCTTGATCGTTTTTCCGAAGAAAGAAGAAACGTTTGGAAAGACATAAAAAGCACCTTCAGGCTCTGTGGTTACAAAACCTTTTATTTCATTTAGTAAATCAATGATCAGTTTTCTTCGGCCTTTAAAAGTATCGATCATATGACTGATCTTACTTACAGGAGCTTCCAAAGCCGTAATTACAGCACGTTGTGCTATACAATTAGCCCCGCTGGTAATTTGTCCCTGCATCTTATTGCAGGCTCTGGCAATATATGACGGCGCACCAATATAGCCGATTCTCCAACCTGTCATGGCGAAAGCTTTTGAAACTCCATTCACGGTGACAGTTCTGTCATACATATCTTCGAATCCGGCCATAGAAGCATGATCTCCTACAAAATTAATATGCTCATATATTTCATCGCTTACTATAATAATGTCGGGATATTTCTTTAGAACATCAGCCAATGCCCTAAGCTCTTCTTTACTATAAACCATCCCGCTTGGATTGCAGGGTGAGCTATACCAGATCATTTTAGTTTTTGGTGTGATGGACGCTTCAAGTTGTTCAGGAGTAATTTTAAAATCTGTTTCTACGGAAGTTGGAACCTCCACAGGAACACCTTCGGCTAACTTTACAATTTCAGCGTAACTAACCCAGTAAGGGCAGGGTAGAAGTACTTCATCACCGGGATTAAGCACAACCATTGCTACATTCGCCAGAGATTGCTTGGCTCCTGTTGAAACTACAATCTGTGATCTATCATAGGTTAGGTTATTATCTCTTTTGAATTTATTAATGACAGCATCTTTTAATTCTACATATCCGTCAACCGGGGTATAAGAATTGTAATTTTCATTAATAGCTTGAATGGCAGCTTCTTTTATGAAGTCTGGAGTGTTGAAATCTGGTTCCCCAAGACTGAGGCCAATAATGTCTTTTCCTTCCGCTTTTAATTCACGCGCCTTCGCAGCCATTGCGAGGGTTTGAGAGGTTGCCATTGAGTTAATGCGATCTGATAATTTTTCTTGCATGATGTTAATTTTTTTAATTCCTAATGCAACAGTTTTTTTGCGCGTGTTTCTCAGATATTTAGAGATAAGTTTCAAAGTTAAAATTTTATAAACTCCATCTATCCGATTTTGAAAAAAAATAGCAATAAAAAATAATTACTTTTGCAGAAAATATTTTGACTTTGGAATTACTTAAAAAATACTTTCCGGCATTAACCGACGATCAAATTTCAAAATTTGAAAAATTAGAGGAATTATATAAAGACTGGAATTTAAAGATCAATGTGGTTTCCAGAAAAGATATTGATGAACTTTACCTTAGGCATATTTTGCATTCTTTAGGAATTGTGAAGGTTCAAAGCTTTAATCCCGGTTCAAAAATCCTGGATGTAGGTACAGGTGGTGGTTTTCCTGGAATTCCGCTGGCGATAATGCATCCCGAAAGTGCTTTTCACCTGGTAGATTCTATTGGTAAAAAGATTAAGGTAGTAGATGAAGTTTCTGAAGGATTGGGCTTAGAAAATGTCACATCTTTCAATCAAAGAGTGGAAGAGCTGAATGGGAATTATGATTTTATTGTTAGTAGAGCGGTTGCAGTGATGCCAACCTTTGTGAGGTGGGTTAAAGGGAAGATTGCCAAAGAGAATGTACATGAGAGGAAAAATGGTATTCTATATTTAAAAGGAGGAGATTTATCTGACGAACTCAAAGATTATCGCACAGCAAAGATCTTTGAGCTTTCAGATTATTTTGAGGAAGACTTTTTTCAGACAAAAAAGGTAGTTTATCTCCCGATGAAATATAAAGGTTAGCCTAATTGCTGATAATTACTTTCCTGGAGTAGGATTCTTCACCTGAATACATTTTGACTATATATACTGCAGAACTTAGCTTTCTGTCTATACTTAACATAATTGACTCTTCTGTAGGTACCTCTTGGAAGGTTTTTATCAATTGTCCCGAAATGCTAAATAGCTCAACACGATCTACATTCATAAGATCTGGATTAAGAACCGCAATTTCATCTGTATCTCTTATATATCGTAAATCTATCAACGGCAGCTCGTCAAGCTCCTCTGGTTTCTCGTCAACAATGTCTTCTTCTTCTTCTTCTTCTTCTTCTTCTTCCGTTTGTGGTTCTTTAAAAACTATTTCATAACGATCATTAAAATATCCTAATTCTTCAGCAGTTGCTTTATAGTCGTCTTTAGTTAAATTAAAATAGGTATCGTTGGACTTGTCTTTCAAGTAAACGTTGAATTCCATTTTGATGTTTTCCAGTTCATCTATTTTGATGGTATACTCACCTTCTTCGGAAATCTTTATTCCAATTGGCAAAACCTGATCAAGATTGAAATCTGGTACAGCTTGAATTACAAATTCAGTTTCATCAATCATCCAGTACATATCCTCTACGTTATTCTCAATTAGAGGAGCGTCATATCCTAAATCGAAACCACCAGAAGAATTTTCATCTGCCGTAACTAGAATTTGTCTATGATATCCTTTTGGAGACTCAAATTTTAATCTAATTTTAAACCTATTATCTTTAGTGTACTTATTAGATACGTCTTTCTTCCCTGTCTTTTCCTGGGAATGGAATTGAGAATCATCAGTAGATTCGGGAACGAATGCTCTATATCGGTTTCTATAAGTGATTTGTGTAGGATTTGAAACTCCGGTAGAACTTATAAAGAATGCTTGTCCAACGGGAATATATTTTCCGGGAGGATCTTTTTTACTAATATCACCATTAGGATTTATTCGGGAATCGACTGAAGATGCAGATGCGATTCCTCCAGATAAATTATAAACAGCATAGCCGCCTACATACTCTTCTAATATATGAGAATTAACTGGCCCAAAATGATCCCAGAAATATAAACTTCCATTAAAACCACCAAGATTTTCCCCTATGAACATCGAAGCATCAATAGCTGAAGGATATGGGTTCCCTGTAAGTAGGTTTTGATCTATACCACCTATAGAAACACTAATATCTCCATTATTAGGTTTACCTCTGAATGTGTAATTTTGCTTGTTGGTTACCGGCACATATCCTGTGGTACCTTTCATACTATAACCAATACCAGGTTCCAATAATTCTGTTTCACCAAATTGGTGCCATTCACTGTAATCGTTAGCATTTCCTTTGAATGTGTAAAGCCAGTAGGAACTTATTCGTTTGTTACCCGAATAGTTGCCATCTGCCCAGTGAAATTGATAATCAAAAACAAGTGATTTTGGTGTATTAGGATTGGTCCCATCCAGTAGAATATTCTTTATAACATAACCTGAGTTATTTCCCGAGCCGGTAAGCGAAACCGGAGAGGTCCAATAATTATAATTAAAACTATTTGCTGTTCCCTGTTGATCCCTATCCAGGTACCCCGTACTGGAATTTGCCAGTATACTACCTTCAGGTTGTACAAGCTGTGATTCTCCATTCAAATCTATAACCCCATTTAATTGTAAATAGTGACTAAGATAAATCTCGTTTCCAGTCTGTTGATTCACAGATCCTTCCATATTTAATTTGCTGGCACTACCTGCATTCGATATTAATCCTAAGAGTTTAATATCTTTATAACTGGAATTTAGTGTATGAGAGTTGATCGCAATATTCCAGTTTATAGTGTCATTGTTAATTCCCCTGGCATTGGGCACATCCCAAACAGTTGGTCTTAGCCAGGAAGATTTTTCTCTCCATGATCCATTTTTTGAAGATATATAAGGCAAAGGTGCTGTGTTTTGCTGAGTAGTCTGAATATTAATAAGCTTTCCGTTAATCTTATTAGTTGCTATGTCAAAGGTTACTCCATTAGAAATTTCTGCCGGTAAAAGTCTGTAATAACCTAGTAAATCTGTCCAAGACAGGCTAGTAGCATCTATAGGTATAATTTCTCCTCTTACCTTGCCACTATTAGATACTATCCTTTGATTCATCAATAACCTGATATTTTCAACATCTAAAGATTTGGACCATATTCTCACTTCTTCCATCCATCCGTGAAAAAGGTTTTTAGGATTATAGGGAGCAGTTGAATCATAGAGAGCTCCTAAAAGAAATGGAGCTGATGTAGAACTGGTACTCGAAGCGGTTTTAGATCCAAGAAGTATTCCGTCTACATATAATTTGGCCGTTGACCCGTCAAAAGACACCGCTAAATGATACCAGCGATCTGTCTTAATAGAGTGAGTGGTAAAGCTTGAGACCCCAAGCCCTTTGAAATTTGGAACTCCATTGCTCATAATAAGCTCAAACCCACCAGCAGGGTTCGCAAAATCTTTTTTGGATAGAACAGTTCTGGTTCCATCTATAGACTTTGGTTTAATCCAGGCTTCCACCGTAAACACACCTCCGGTAAATCCATAATTATTTCCAAAATTCACGTGATCATCCACACCATCAAAATCCAGCGTGCTGCAATTTGTGAAAGTAATTTTTGCATCATCAGATTTACCACAATCTAAGCTCCATCTTAGAGTATAGGTTCCCTGGTTTCCATTGAAAACGGTATTAGGAATTGTGGCATCAGCAAAACTTCCCCCGGCTGGACCGTTAACGATGGTCCATGCCCCAGGAACTGGTTCGTCATTTTCATCGAGATTTACTTCTGCGTTCAACTGCGTAGAGCTAAAGCCACATCCTAGAACTTGATCTGGACCAGCATTTGCAAGTAATTCTTCAGGTTGTTCAATGGTAAGAGTGGTTGAAATTTCACATCCGTTGGCATCTATGACTCTAACTGCATAATCTCCTGCAGCAAGGTTTGAAACTGTGGAGCCTGTCTGTCCATTATCCCACACAAAAATATAAGGATCGCCAGATGAATTAGGAGTTCCTCCATTCGCAGAAACTGTAGCACTTCCACCGGTCCCACCAAAACATACCACGTCCTCTTGTGTATCTATATTTAATGTTAGAGGATTAGCAGGTTGCTCAATTTCGATATCCCTGGTAGTAAAGATGTTTTCTCCATCTGATATATTGACTTTATATGCTCCACCCACAAGTTCATTAAATACATTAGAAGTCTGAGGTCCTAAAACCACCGTGCCATTTATAGCAGAAATAAGTTCATAAGTATAATTTCCTGTACCACCAGATGCACGTACATTAATACTCCCATTATTGGATCCATTACATAAGAGTTCATTTGGGAAAGCTACTCCAAACAGTGGAGAACTAACGGTAGCCTCATTATTGGTAGAAAAACATTTAGGGTTATTTCCATTTCCCTGTGTGGTACCACAAGTTCTATTTTTATTATTTTGAAAAGTTAAGTAGATACCTTCCACTTTTACTAAATCCCCGCATTCGTAATCAATAGAAAAGGTTTGCGCAATTTTTGGAATATCATCTTTGTTAAAGAAACAGTCTGTAACTTTATAATTGCTTATTTCTCCTGTTTCAATATCCTCAACAGAATATATTAATTCTATTTGAAGCGAATATCTTGTGGCATTCGTAGGGAAATTAATGTAAATAAATTTTTCGTCAACAGAGCTGCAATTTGATGAGGTAATTTCGTTTTCCTGACTATCACCTATAAAATAGTTTTCCAATCCCAAATCATTCGAACCGCAATCATCGGCAAAACATCCACCTACATATTGTATAATGCGCTGTTCAAAAGTTCTTCCTTTTGAGTCGGTTACAGTTAATATAATAAGCTTATCTCCAATATTGCCATAAGTAACATCAATGGGATCTGCACCAGAGCCGGTGCCAGGATTGGCATTTTCTCCAAAATCCCAGGAATAACTATAAGGAGCAGTCCCGCCAATTGCAGTTCCATTTTCCACAGAAAAGGTAGATGTTCTAATTAATTCTCCCTCATTACAAAGTGAAATAGGAACTATATTAGCCGCAAGCGTATCTACCACTTCTACCTCGCCACTTGTTTTACAGCCATTAGCATCGGTTACTATTACAGTATATATACCTGCTGGTAGCTCTCGTGCAGTTTGATCTGTTTGATTAATATCATTTGGGCCGCCGCCCCACTCAAAAGTATAATTTGGTGATCCACCTGTTACTTGTACGGTAGCACTTCCCGTAGCAGATCCAAATGAAGTAGTTTCTGTAGTTAAAAATCCGGTAATTTTAAGTTCGGTGGGTTGAGATACTGTTACCGCTCTATCCTTGGAGCAGCCATTTTCATCAGTAATTGTTACCGTATGTGTACCGGGTGCAAGATCGGTAGCGGTTTGTGAGGTTTGACCATTTTCCCAAAGATAAGCGTAGGCACCGGTACCTCCTTGAGCGCTTACTGTCGCCGTTCCATTATTTTCTCCCAAACATCCAGAAGTTGTAATGACATCGGTTATTTCAATAAACGTGTCTGGTTCATTAATAATTACAGATATAGGTTCTGATTCACATCCATTAGCGTCTGTAACTGTGACAGTATAAGTCCCAGCAGGCAGATCTGTTTTTTTAGTGCCTGGACCCAAAGTTCCCCAGTCGTAGGTGAGCGGGGCAACGCCACCTGTTGCAGTTGCTTGAACTTCCCCGGTTGCTAGACCGTTACATAATACATCAGTTTTAGTGGTCTGAACAACAACAGGATCAATTATAATATTTTGGGTGGTAGAAGAGGAGTTACCAGCATTATCTGTAAATGTCCAGTTAATGGTGTAAGTTCCAGCATTTGAATAGGTAAGTGCGTCTGTAGTTGTAGCGGTTACCTCTCCAGTGCAATTATCTATGGCAATAGGAGCCTCTACTGTATATGAACAACCCCAGGTTATATCTTCCAAATTAGGAATTTCCGGAGACTCATTATCTTCAACGGTTACAAGCTGATTTACACTATCGGCAATATTTCCGTTAGCGTCCGCTACGTTCCAAGTGATTGTGGTAGTTCCTACAGGATAGGGTTCGTCCAGACCCAGACCATCAGATCTGCTGCCAACAGGTGATCCAACATTACAATTATCAGTAGCCGTAGCTGGAGCTATAGACAAACCAGCTTCACAAATCCCTGTATTATTGGTAGCATCAATATCAGTTCCAACAGTGATCATTGGTTTTGTAGTATCGGAAATTATTACAGTTTGAGTAGTTGTAGCTGTATTTCCAGCATCATCTGTTACCGTCCAGGTTACAGTGGTTTCTCCTAACGGAAAATCTGCAGGAGCATCGTTGGTTACTGAAGCTACTCCACAATTATCAGCGGTAGCAGGTGTTCCTAAAGTGACACTAGAGGCATTACAATCGTTTGAATCGGTATTTGCCTGAACATTTGCAGGAGCTGTAATGATTGGGTGTGTATTATCTGCTACAATTACTTTTTGAATAGTTGTAGCTGTATTTCCAGCATCATCTGTTACCGTCCAGGTTACAGTGGTTTCCCCTAATGGAAAATCTGCAGGAGCATCGTTGGTTATTGAAGCTACTCCACAATTATCAGCGGTAGCAGGTGCTCCTAAAGTGACACTAGAGGCATTGCAATCGTTTGAATCGGTATCTGCCTGAATATTTGCAGGAGCTGTAATGGTTGGGTTTGTATTATCTGCTACAATTACTTTTTGAGTAGCTGTAGCTGTATTTCCAGCATCGTCTGTTACTGTCCAGGTTACAGTGGTTTCCCCTAATGGAAAATCTGCAGGAGCATCGTTAGTTACTGAAGCTGCTCCACAATTATCAGCGGTAGCAGGTGTTCCAAGAGTGACATTGGAAGCATTGCAATCGTTTGAATCGGCATCTGCCTGAATATTTGCAGGAGCATTTATTGACGGGGAAATATTATCTACTACGGTGACTGTGGCAGTCGCATTAGCAGTATTACCACTATTATCTGTAATTGTTAAAACAACTGAATTAGCACCAAGATTGGAGCAATTAAAATTTGTTTTATTTAAGGATCTGGAATTTATTTCACAATTATCTGTGGATCCATTATCTATTTCATCTGTACTAATGGAAACCGTGCCAGTCGAATTCAACACTACTGAAATATTATTAACAGAAACATTAGGCTTCGTTATATCATTTGCCTGAAGACTTATGTCTATTGATTCGGTTTTAGCTGTAGGAGTAGAACTATCGGTTACGGTAACCGTGTAAGTACCCTGGCGTAAATTAGAGATATCTTCATTTGTACTTCCTGCATAATTACCTGAGGTCCAATTATAAGAATATGGAGCAGATCCTCCATTTACCGAAATGTTAATTGAGCCATCATTTGAATCTGGACAATTAGGATTGACCTTGGAGTTTACGGTAATAGAAATCTCTTGTGCATATATTTTACCACTTGTCCATGTGGAAAGTGCTAAAAATACAAGCATAAATGTAAGTACATAATGGATTCGGGGTCCAAAAGTAATTTTATACATAGGCTACCAATCTAGATTATCATCGGTAAAAGTACGTATAAAAACGATAAATGGTTTTAAAATTCTAAAAAAATGCAGTAATAAGCTACTTTATATCAAGGAAGTAGATTTTAATTTATACTATTTAATAATTACTTTTTTATCAGAAATTCCTTTTTCACTGAAAACTTTTATTATATATACACCAGAACGTACGGGTCTCATACCCAGCAATATTTCTCTTTCTGTTTGTATTTCATCATATTGCTGAATTAGTTTTCCTGCCATATCAAAGATCATAACTTTTGATACATCAAGCATGTCAAAATTACTAATCTTAACCTGTTTCCTAAAAGTGCTGTAGCTTATACCTACAAGCCCATCTATATTTGGTAAATCACCTGGATCTACTATATCATCAGGATCAGGGTTGGGAATAGCAGGATCTTGGGCTTGTTCTTTAAAAAAGACAATCTCAAATCTATCCTTAATTTCACCAGATTCATCAGTTTTGCTTTTATATGGTTCTTTAATAATATTATGTATTGTGTCTAAAAGATTATCTTTTAAATATAATTCTTTGCCAGAGGGCCAGTTTTCAGTCTTATCAATTTTGATTATAAATTCACCCCCTTCTTTAGATTTGATAGCTAAAGGTAACACCTGATCTTTTTCAAAATTAGGGACTCCCTGAATCACATAAGGTCTTTCTTCAAAATACCAGTACATGTCTTCCAGGTTATTTTCTATCAGCGGGGCATCATAACCAAGGTCAAACCCATTGGTGGTATTTTCATCCATAGTTACCAGTATCTGTCTATGGTATTTTTTAGGAGATTCAAATTTCAGCCTGATCTTTAACCGGGTATCCTCTGATGTTTCTGATTTATGATCGGTCACCTTAGCTTTAATGGTATTGTCTTCATATTGAAGGAATACGGAGGGGTTGTCACCGCCAGATGGCGCCTCAGATTCTGTCACATATACTCTTTGCGTGTTATTAAAATTAATATTTCCTCCGCTACCTCCGTTAAAAGTAGAAATGAAAAATCCTTGCGCAACAGGAATATACCTTCCGGGTTCTAATGAACCATTTCCACCTTCTTCATTGATACGCCAGTCATTTGAGATAGCTTTGAGGCCACCGGATCGATTCCAGGTAGCGTAGCCTCCAACATATTCTTTTAATATATGAGTACGACCAGCGAAATGATCCCAGAAGTATAAACTTCCGTTAAAAATCCCAGCATTATCGTCGATGAATTTTAATCCGTCAATTGCAGACGGATAAGGATTTCCTACAAGGAAGTCTCTACCGCTAACAATATTCAAATCCCCAGTAGGAATATTGCCATTATTAGGCTTGCCTCGGAAAACATAATTTTGTTCATCATTTACACCCGCTGTACCATCCGTTCCTTTCATGGAATATCCTGCACCAACAATTTCTGTAAAATCTGAACCGAGATGTAGCCAATCTGAGTAATCATCATTTCTTCCACCTCTAAAATCCCAGATCCATTCGTTACTTATCGTAATTGGATTGGTTTTAACACCATCTGCAGAGAAATAACCATCTTTAAAAATGATGGTCTTGGGTGTAGCAGGATTTGTGCCATCCATTAATACCTGATTTAAGAGAAATCCTGAGTTATTATCAGAACCTTGATTACTATGTGGACTTGTCCAATAATTATAATTATAAGAAATTTTTCTACCCTGCTGATCTATTTCAGCCCAGCCTTGACTTGCGTTTGCCAAAATACTACCATGATCTTGTAGTAATTGAGATTCCCCAGCAAGATCCATATTACCATCAAGTAAAAGATAATGAGTTATTCTAATTGGTACATCTCCGTTTACAGTTAATAGCTGTCCTGGAGTTTCTGAAAGAATTCCAAGCATTACAATTTCTTTACTGTCTGCTGTAATATTATGATTGATTCTAGCGATATTCCAATCTATTTGAATATTATTATAAGTGCTGTTTGGATAGTCCCAAACAGCTGGTCTGGCCCAGGTATTTATATTTGCCCAGCTGCCATCAGATCCAGATAAATAAGGAGTAGGGGAAGTGTTCTCTTGATCGGTCGTGATATTTACAAGTCTGCCTGGTACTTTAGTAATAGAATGATCTGGAGTAAAACCGCCATTAGGTTTTAAATTATCTGCAAATGATATAAGTCCTGCTGGATCTGGATTTTCAGAAATCAATCTATAATACCCCTCTAGATCACCCCAGGTTTGATTATAAAATGTATCTCCATCCTGATCAAGGTTATGTGCACCACTGGTATGATAACTGCTGATACCATCAGGAATAATAAGGTTGGGTACTACTTCTCCCTCTACTAATGAAGTTGCGCTGGCAGCATCATTAAGTTTTATACGTTGATTCATCATAAACCGGATTTCTTTAAGATCTGGTTTATTATTGTTATTCCAAATTCTTAATTCATCGATCCATCCCGAAAAATGATTTGAAGCGGTTTTAGTATTCGCGTTAAACCTGGCTCCAATACTAGTATTATTAATTCCGGAGGCACTAATATCTATATTGCCGGAGGGAACACCATCTACCCATATATCACCATTATTTGCCACGGCAATATGATACCATCTGGTATTTTTAACAATTCCTGAAGGAAGATTTTCCATTCTAATCTCGAGTCCCGCAGTGCTAAATATTACGCCAGTAGATGCGTTGGTGTTTCCAGAGCCATCATCAAGTGCCCTGTCAAAAGGTCTAATCCATGCCTCAACAAAGAAGTTTCCATTATAATTATTTCCAAGATCGATATAATCATTATCACCATCAAAATCTAACGTGGTACAATCAACCAGAGTAACATTATTAGTGTTCTCAACAGGCGGACATTCAGAATTTACCAAAAGATTATCGCTTTCATCTACAGCAGTAGGAGTTAGTATCCATTTAAAATTGTAATCGCCCAAATTATCTGCTGTGAATATTGCACTTGGATTCTCCAATGGATCCAGGGAACTTTCAGAATCCTGATTGATTATTGTGAATCCAGCAGTGACTTCATTTCCAGCTGAATCTTCAACCTTCCAGCTACCCACATAACCATCTAAGGTTGGATATTCTGTAATTGTTTTGGCTTGATACTCTGCTGTTACAGTAGCGTCAAGTTTAACCGTTAGGCTACCGCAGCTGCCAACTACTGTTTCTACGTTTGTTGTATATCTGTCAAATGCCCAAACCCTTATAGTTTCGAAATTGTCTATACTCTGGCACTCATTCCCGTTACTGTCCAGGATAATCCTGGTTTGCACTTCAAAGTCATTCCATCCAATTTTCCGAGGTATAAAATTAACAGTATATTGATTTACCTCGCCTATTGGTTCGAGATAGCTGTCTGGATCGGTAAGATCATCATCATAATACCATTGCAATATTATATCCTGTGGGCCTTCAGGTACTTCTATATTATCTACTGCCCAAACATCCCCGTCAATAGTTCCTTCATAATTAAAACGAATCCTTAAATTAGATTGTCCCAGGTATGCCCCCAGATCTACCACCATTTTATTTAGTGGTCGTTGTGCCGGAGTAAGATCTCCAAAGTTGTTATAATTGCCACTAGTAGCAGTTCCTATGGTATCAAAAACCACAGTTTCATAAGTGCTGCCGCCATTGGTGGATATTTCTACTCTAATCCGGGCTCCCTCCGTTAAATTGTATGCCTGATCCCAGGTTAATATAGCTTCGTCTAAACCACCAAGTGAGAAAACCGGCGTTTCCATATAAGAATCATTGTTTCCTGTGACCAAAGCAAAGCCTTTATTTCCTGCATTAGTAGAGAAGGTTCTGAAATTAACCATAGATCCATTGGTGGGCCCTTGATTAGCAATTGGATATAGATTTGCAGTATATACTTTTTCATTAGCAGGGTTACTGCCGTGGGGATTCATTCTTAGCCAGTGATCTGCGCGGCCATTATTAGCAGCAGAATCAAAATCGTTTTTACTTCCATCTGGATTTGTAAAGTCCCAACCGTGATTTTTAATACCGGCATTGTCAAATGCACCTCCGTCAAATTTACCGCCATCAGCACTATAGCCAGTTTCTGAACTTAGAGTTATCTGGTCTCCTATACATATAACATCTTTATTAACTTCTACTGGCGTTGGTTTTATGTCTGCCTCTATAACACTTATAATGGCAGTTTCTGAATAATTTCCTGTGTCGCAGGAGCCATTCACAATTTTGGCTCTAAAAGCGGTACTCTCGTTACTTACAGCATTTTCAACTTCGTCTCTCGTTAATGTTGAAGTAGTATTGTTTATAGTGGTCCAGGCGTTGTCTGAAACACCGCGATATTCCCAAGAAACAATTTGTCCTGAATAACCTGATAGCGTAATTGAGGAGGCATATCCCGAAGCTGGATTTTCACACGAAAGGAATAAGCGGTCGTTATTGGTTGTCCAGAGTGCTTTTCCTCCCTCCGGTAACTGATCTACGATCACTGTAGCTTCACTAGTTGCGTCCTCACAAACACCGTTTTTAACGGTAACTCTATAGGAGGTGGTTTCAGTGAGTCCATTAAAAGTTCGGGAATCATTTAGATCTGTTTCTGCTGTCTCTGTCCATACATCAGCTGTTGATGCATTACTGTATTCCCATTTAATAATATTTCCAATTTTACTTTGCAAAGATACGGTTGCAGATCCATTTGAAACACATATCCTTTCTGGAGCATCCAAACCGCCAGCGATTGAATTATCATCTACAAAAACAGAAATATTATAAGTATTGGTACAGCCATTTGTAGTTCCCACTACCGTATAGATATTTTCGCCCAAAACTGTTGGGCTAGCCTGATAACTAGCGGTTTCTCCAGTTTGTAATACAGTTTCTCCGAGATACCAGGTGTAAGAGGTAGCTCCGGTTGCTGTAAAATCAACACTACTACCAAGGCAGATGGTATTCTCATCACCTACAATATCCACTACTACATTAGGTATAGCTTTAATTGTTACTTCTACTGGTGAAATATCGCTTTCACAACCAGTTGTTGTTGCAAATGTTTGGCTTACATAATAGGTAGTTGTGCCAACAACATCTGTGGCAGGAGTTGGTGCTGATCCCATAGGACTTTCAGCATCAATAGAATTATACCAGTTTATTTCTGCTCCATCCGCTGGAGTCACTATAAGAGATTCCAGTCCTTCTTCATTATGGCAATATTCAAAAACGATAGTTTCAGTAGAAACTGGAGGTGGCGTATTGAGAATTTCTATAGTCAATACTTCTGAAAAATTACTCTCGCAACCATTTGGTCTTGTTTGTGTTGCATAGTATTCAAAAGTTGTGGGTGTTGAGGTATTAATTGGAATGTCGTTTCCTATAAAGGTGTATTCTCCAGCGTTTAGAGTATACCATTTTATATCATTTCCTTCTTCCCCGGTAGCGGTCAAAGATCCTGCATTATCCTCCAGGCAGTATTGTCGGTCTGTCACTGAAGGAGCCTCAGGTCTGGGCTCGACCCTGAAAGTAAAAGTCTTTGAAGTAGCCTCCGGACAAGTAAAATAATCGGGTCCATCTACCACAACATAATATACTCCAGAATCGCCATTTTCTCCAGATTGGGGATCGGTAATTGTCAATTCCCCGGTGTATTCACCATTGGGGCCATCAGGACCAGTAACGCTTATTGCTATTTTCCCATTTTGAGCTGTTACCAGATTACCATCCTTATACCAGTTAAAATCCAGTATCGCACCATTTGCATGTCCTATAAACAGAAAACTAATTTCATCCTGGGTATCCTCACATATGGTAATATCTTCAGAAGGTTCTGTTATAATGATATCTTCATCTACATTCAGCGTCACAATTTCAGAAGTATCTTCACCACAGGAATCATCACCAGATACAGTAACATAGTATCCCAAAGCATCTGCAGAAGTAACATTGGTAAAACTTAGTTTTGCAGCATTTTCACCAGCGATCATTTCTTCCGTACCATTTTCCAGAATTCTATACCATTGGAAATTGAGATCATCCCCGGTAGCAATCACTTCAAATTCTGCAGGACTATTTGAGCAAACACCCGTATTTACAGGATTTGTAGTAATTAGCGGAACTTCTTTGATAATAAAATCAGCGGTAGCAATTACTTGCTCACAGCCTGCCTCTGTAGGAATTGTGTAAGTTGCGGAGTGAGGTCCGGCATTACTCGCAGAAGGGTTAATAGTGCCATCTGCAGCAATAGATAAACCATTAGTGCCAGAGTAAACACCGTTTTGATAATTTCCATCTTCTCCTAAAATACTTACCGCAACCGAAGTTTCTGAAGAACAAATAGTTTCGGGGTAGGATATAATTATTTGAGGTATTTGTGTAATAGTGACTTCAGTAGTTATAAGAATCTCACTGCATCCGGAATCTTCTCCTATCGTATAAAAAACATCATAAGTTCCAGGGCTGCTCGTTTGAGCATTTATTTGCCCTGTACTAGAATCTATACTTAGACCTCCGGGTTCCGAAGAAGAAAATACCCCATTTTCATAATTTCCTACACCATTATTAAATACTGGCTCTTTTAAAGTCGAATCTGAATTACAGAAAGGATCACCATAAGTTATCTCTACAAATGGCTCTGGGTTGATAGTAATTTCAACAGATGCAGTAGCGGGATTACAGGTATCAGGGCCTTTATAAGAAACTGTATAGGTCCCAGGTTGGCTGGATGCCGGAGTAATTGCCCCGGAACTAGCGCTTATAGTTAATCCGGCAGGTGTTGAACTATAAAGTCCTCCATTATAATCTCCTGTGCCATCTAAGGTTGCATTTATACTACCAGGTATAGAGGTGCAAATATTCTCAGGATAAGAAATAGTTGCTGTTGGATCTGGAATTATAGTGATCGTTCCATTGGCAGTTACCTGAACACATTCACCTTCTGTTTGTACAGAATAGTTGAATATTCCATTGTCACCCGCGACCGCGCTTGCTTCAGTTGGAACTCCCGAGATGGTAAATATCCCGTTAGAAAATGTTCCTGATAAACCATCGGGCAGTCCGCTCACCGTAGCTTCGGTGCCAGGTGAGGAAATATCAAATTGAATATTATCAATCGCTGTATTAATGCAGACGGTTTGATTTTTATTCACCGGATCGCTGATTGTGACATCGGGTGTTACAGTAATAACACCACTAGTGCTAGCCGATTCGCAAGTTCCTGCGGTATTAAGCGAATATGCAAAAGTACCAGAGGCTGTTGGTGTCCCGGTTAGAATAAAATTACCGTTTGATATATTACCAGTTATCCCCGTTGGTAAACCACTTGTGTTTACAGAAGTAACAGTAGAATTAACCGGAAACTGAATACCTTGGAGCAGCTGATTGATACATACAGTTTGATCTTTATTAGCAGCGTCTGCAATTGTATTATTTGGATTAACAGTAATTGTGCCTGTTTGCGAGATTTGCTGCGAGGTACACGAACCTGTTGTATTTACCGTATAATCATAGGTGCCGGATTGAGTTGGAGATCCTGAAACTGTAAATACTCCACTGTTAAAGTTTCCATTTATTCCTGGAGGGAGGCCACTTGCCGTTGCTCCTGTGCCGGCATCTGTAATGTTGAAATCTATATTGGCTATAGGTTGATTAATACATACTGTTTGATTTTTGTTAGCTGGATTTGAAATTGTGGCATTCTTCAAAACAGTAAGTACCATCGAATCTGTCTTGGCATCACAAGGACCACTTGGATCTATAGAGGTAATTGTTATAGTTACAGTTCCTCCATTATTTTTAATAGTATTCGGAATGATATAAGTTCCGGTTAGATTATTTCCACCGTTCGAGAAAGATCCGCCTGAAACACTTGCGCTCCAACTCCAGTCTTTGGTCTTAGTAATTACACCTCCTATTTCTCCAGCAAGGTTTATTTGATTGGTTCCGATACAAACACTTTGATCTGGCCCGGCATTAACAAGAACCACTGTGCCTGTAGAGACGCTTTCGGTTAGAGTGTTAGAGTTGCCACAGTCATTCACGGCAGTAACACTAATGTTTCCACTTTGGGCATTGACTCCAGCTTTGAGCGTAATCAAATTAATATTTTGAGATACTACCGTCCATCCGGCTGGATAAGTCCAGTTATAAGAGCGGGCACCTGGAATAGGATTAATTTTGTAAATAAGCTCGGTGACCGGGCAAATTGCAGAACTGTTATGAGTTGGGTCACTATTGTCAAAACTAGGCAATATGCCACTTAGCGAACCATCAACCTGCACCGTAATCTCATTGCTTTCTGCAGTATTTATATCAAGACAATCTTCGTTGGAGGTCAATCTTACCTTAACAGTCTGTCCATTAGTCAATGAGCTTGTGGAATAAGTTGCACTGTTATTGCCTATAGAACTACCGTTAATGAACCACTCATAGGTAGGGCTATTTCCACCATTTGTAGGTGTTGCCGTAAATTGAATAGCGCCACCACTACATATAATATTATCACTGTCATTGGAAGCAATTGAAACCGAAGGAGTCAGATTAGGATTCACGATAGCCGTTACAATATTACTGGTAGCTGAAACTGAGGCTAAACATGTTTCATTGGAAGTCATGATGACCGAAACCTCCTGGCCATTTGTTAAAGCTGAGGTGCTAAATTGATTGCTATTACTACCAACATTTGTACTGCCTATCTTCCATTGAAACAATGGTGAGCTGCCACCGTTTGTTGGAGTGGCGGTAAACGTAATTTCATCTCCCTGACATATATCACTATCACTGGCCGATATGTTTACTGCTGGAGTTAGATTTTCGTTTACAGTGGTTGTGATTATATTGCTGGTTGCTGTTTGCTCTGTAAGACAGGTTTCATTTGAGGTTAGTATTACACTTATATCCTGGTCACCAAGGGCAAGAGCTGTTGTAATAAAGGTGTTACTGTTGGTACCGGAATTAGTGTTTCCTATTTTCCACTGGTAAGATGGATTGCTCCCCCCATTAATAGGATTGGCGGTGAACGTTACTTGTGTTCCTTCACAAATAATATTGTCTGCTTCTGAAGAGGTAATAGATACTGACGGAGTTAAATTTGCATTTATAATAATCGTTCCATTCAGTGTAGAAGAGTTTCCGCAGGTACCCGTAGCAAATATGGTATAGTTAAAAGTCCCGGTTTGTGCAGATGAACCGCTAATCGTAAAATTCCCTGCCGAAAAACTGCCGGATAAACCCGTCGGTAAATTTGAAACGCTAGCATCATTGCCGGTTTCACCAATAGCATACACAATATTTTCTATGTTTTCTGATTGACATACTGTTTGATTGGTACTTCCGGAGGTTAAGGAAATAGTCGCATCTTTTAAAACCTCTATGGTTCCGCCTTCAGAGACATTGGTACAAGGTCCCTGTGTGTTTACAGTATAATTGAATACGCCTGAAGCTGTAGGACTGCCACTAATGGTGAAAGTTCCACTATTAAAAGAGCCAGTGACTCCTGGGGGAAGTCCATTAACGGTTGCACCGGTTCCACTTCCGCCTATATTATATATAATTGGCGTGATTGGCTGATTTATACAAGCTCCGTTTAAATTGGGGTCGGTCGTTGATATAGTTGGATTGGAAGTTGTCGTAACAGTTTTTGTTACCTCTACGGTAGGCGTAGATGGACAAATGTAGCTGCTATTTAAAACCACTCTTACTGAAAAACTTTTAGCAGTAGAATAATTAAATGTAAAATCTTTGGAGGAGGAGTTTTGTTCAAGGTTTCCATCCACATACCACTGGTAAGTGGGACTGGAACCAGCATTTGTGTTAGTAGCTGTTAATTTTATATTTCCCGTACAAAGAGTACCTGCTGGAACATTAAAATTAACAGTTGGTGTTCTGGTAGGATTTACGGTAATAGGACTACCATTATTAGAAACAGAACAGGTACTACCGTTAGCATCCGTAACTTCTACAGATACCACCTGACCATTGGTAAGATTTGATCTTGAAAACGTATTAGTGGTAGTTGGTGCTCCCTGATTTGCGCCATCAATTTTCCATTGATATGTGAATGCTCCGGCACCACCATTTGGAGTGACGGTATAGGTTACAGTGGTTCCCTCACAAATAGTATTACCAGTATCTGCAGAAATAGAAACAGACGCAGGGCATTGCCCCCAGATATAAACCGGTAGAAAAAGTATTAATAAAAAGAATAATCCATGTAATTTTTCACCCATAGTTGCCAAGGTTTAAATACAAACAATAATCGTGTAGGGTACTCTTTGTGGGGCAATAAATAGTAGGGTTGCAATAAAATTACTAAGTCACAATTAATTGGGGGAAAGTGATTTAGCTAATAAATTTAAGTGAAAAATATGGATAAAAACTAATATTTCGTTAAAAAACGATTAAAATCGTTGAAATTAGTAGGAAATTACTATCGAACTGTTAATCAGGTGAATAGTTGAATGAATAAAAAAAGCCGCTGTAAGTACAGCGGCTTTTTGATTTAAATAGAAAAACTAACTATTCTCCCATGAATGGGTATCTATAATCCGTTGCAGGAACAAAAGTTTCCTTGATCAATCTTGCCGAAATCCATCTCATAAGATTCATTTTAGATCCTGCTTTGTCATTTGTACCACTAGATCTTGCTCCGCCAAAAGGTTGTTGACCTACTACAGCACCTGTCGGTTTGTCGTTGATGTAGAAATTCCCGGCAGCATTCTGAAGTAAATCTGTAGCCTGAGCAGCAGCATAACGGTCTCCAGATAAAATTGCTCCTGTTAAACCATAAATACTGGTGTTATCTACAGTTTCGCAGATATCTACCCATTTCTTTTCGTCAAAGTTCTTATCGTCGTAAACATATATAGTCACCACAGGACCGAATAATTCGGTTTCCATAGTTGTGTAATGAGGATCTGTAGTAAGAATTACCGTTGGTTCAATAAAGTAACCCTTAGATTTATCATAATTTCCACCAACTACGATCTCTGCATCCTTATCTTTCTTAGCCTTATCTATATAGCTTGCCAATTTATCAAATGATCCTTCGTGGATAACAGCGTTGATGAAATTAGTCATATCTTCCGGTGATCCCATTTTGAAGGATTCAACATCTTCCTTCACAAATTCTTTGATCTCTGGCCAAAGACTTTTTGGTAAGTACACACGAGAAGCGGCACTACATTTTTGCCCCTGATACTCAAAGGCACCTCTTGAAATTGCCGTAGCAACTTGTTTAGCTTTTGCTGTTGGGTGAGCAAGTATAAAATCTTTACCTCCTGTCTCTCCAACAATTCGAGGATAAGTTTTGTATTTATGAATATTATTACCAATTTTTGCCCAGATGCCTTTAAATACATCTGTACTTCCCGTAAAGTGAATTCCGGCAAAATCTGGACTTGCCAGTACGGTATCCGTAACCATTTCTGGATCGCCATTGATCATGTTAATTACACCATCAGGGACTCCTGCTTCTTTAAATACTTCCATAAGAACCTGAGCAGATAGCATCTGGCTATCACTCGGTTTCCATACCGCAACATTTCCCATCAAAGCAGCACTAGAAGGTAAATTCCCTGCGATTGCAGTAAAATTAAAGGGCGTGATTGCGTAAACAAAACCTTCTAAAGGTCTGTATTCTACACGATTCCATACACCATCAGAAGATTCTGGCTGCTCATTATAAAGCTGAGACATATATTCTACGTTAAAACGAAGAAAATCACAGATTTCACATGCCGCATCAATTTCAGCCTGATAAACATTTTTTGACTGCCCAATCATGGTAGCAGCATTCATTTTTTGTCTGTACGGGCCAGCGATAAGATCTGCAGCTTTTAAAAATATAGCGGCACGCTGTTCCCATTCCAGTTTCGACCATTTTTTTCTTGCTTCTAAAGCTGCTTCAATAGCTTCTTCAACATGCTTCTTCTTAGCTAAATGGTAAGTTCCCACTTCGTGTTTATGGTCATGCGGTGGGTTGATGGTTTTTGTATCGCCTGTTTTAATTTCTTTAGATCCAATATACAGAGGAACCTCTGTATTGGCGTTGTATAAATCTTTGTAAGTAAGTAATACTTCTTCTCTTTCCGGGCTTCCTGGCTCGTAACTCTTAACTGGCTCATTAACAGCTACAGGAACGTGAAAAAATCCTTTTCCCATAATATTATTTTGCTTTTTTTCGATTGTTTTTAATTCCGCTAAAGGTAGAAAAATAAAGCGGTTTTGAAGAAGATAAGAAGCCACTTCACGAAAGCTTAACTTTTTTCGTAATTTTCCTTAAAATTTTGACCTTTATATATGTGCACAATTACGTTGGTTCCTCATCCAGACTCTATGAACGGTTTTATTTTAACCTCTAACAGGGACGAAGCCGTAAGCAGAAATACACTTCCTCCTAAAAAGGAAATTTATAAAGAAAGAAAGCTTTTTTTTCCAAAAGATGAAAAAGCTGGAGGTACCTGGATTGGAGTAAGTGAGAATTTACGTTGCGTGTGTCTTATGAATGGCTCAGAAAAACCTCATGTAAGAAAACCAGATTACCGAAAAAGTAGAGGAATAGTGGTAAAGGACTTCTTAGCAGGGAACAAGTTAAAGGAAATGTTTAAGGAGTATAAACTCGAAGATATTGAACCATTTACGATGATTGTGGTCGATTGGCATAATGGCCTTGTGTTTTTTGAATTTTTATGGGACGGTAAAAGGCGACGGCTAACTAAGCTGGATATGAAAGATCATATCTGGTCTTCTTCTCCATTATATTCTGAAGAGATGAAAGCTTTGCGGATCAAATGGTTCAAAAATCTAAAACAATCCAAAGGATTTTCTTCTGAAAGTTTACTTGATTTTCATCATAATGCCGGAGAAGGTGATAAACAATCTAGTTTAATTATAGATCGAGGATTTCTGAAAACACAAAGTATTACGCAAATACAAAATTCAACGAAGGAACTGAAATTTTGGTATGAAAGTCTTAAAACTAAAGAAGTGACTGAAAATTATTTTCAGTTCAATGTATAAGGAGCGCTTAACTTAAACGAAGGGATCTTTACCTTAAAGTTATTGGAGGTGCTTAAATTCAGCATATTGTAGTGGCCGCTCATAGCCCCGAAGGAGCCAGTGAGCAAGCAACCACTCTTATAAGTATGTCGCTCTCCCGGTTCTAAAAATGGTTGTTTGCCAACGACTCCTTCTCCAGAAACAGTCTGAGTATTGTTCAAAGCATCTTTTATTTGCCAGAATCTTGATTGTAATTGTACCGAATCATTGCTTTGGTTCTCTATGGTGATCCTATATCCAAAGGCAAACTGACTTCTATAATTTTTATAGAACATACCTTCGAATTGAGTTTCGACTGAAATTTTTATGCCTTTTGTAACCTGCTGAACCATCTTAAAAAATTGAAAAAGATACAATTAGAGCTATAATTGCAGCTATTATAGCTAATGTAAAAAATATTATGTTCAATAAAACGAACTTTAAAACCGTTTTAACACGACCCTGACCATAAAAATTGCGCATAGATTTATATAAATAGAATATAAAAACTGTGTTTGCAAGCGCAATTCCCCAATCAGAATTTAGAATATAATCTATAGAATAACCAATAATATAAAGGACGAACAGTGTAGTTTGTACATGAAAGGCGAATACAAGATGCTCCATGTAATTAAAAGACCTCCTCAGGTAAAGAAGCCATATAAATAATGCAAAAACGGGTAGGTAAAAGAATATAATAAATGGCAGCTTACTAATAAAGTAATCTGCAAAGATTTTTGGATTATTGTATATCAGGTTAAACTTTATAGATTTTTCATAAAGCCAGTAATTCCATTTGGTTTTTTCATATTGAAGTTCAGTCATTGCTGCTTCCGGAGAGATTTCGTTAGAAGCTTTATAATAGCGATAGAAAATAGTGAACTTGGTGGCGTTACGGTTTATATAATTCGTACTGTCTAGCTCAGTCTGACTTAGATAAACATCTTTATACGACTCTTCTGTTTCTTTCCTTTTACTCGGAATACTTTTTATAAGCGAGTCTAATTTTATATTGTTCTGTTTTAAAGCGGGAATTTCATTAAGCTCAGATTGCAATAAGGTGTCCTGCTGTATTTTTGCGACTTCATTTTGAAAATTCTCATCCTGTTCCTGCAGGTTTACACCCTCAAAGCTTTCAGATATTCCGGCAATAAGAAAGAATATAATAGATGCGCTGAGATAAAACCGAAAAGGATTAGCATAGCGCATTCTTTTTCCGTTGATGTAGTCTTTAGATATTTGTCCCGGTTTAAATAATAAGACCCGTAATGTTCTTTGAAGACGTGAATCATATGAAAATAGACCGGAAAAAAATTCAACTATAAAATCGCTGAAATTTAATTTTCGAGTACTATTTTTTTGTCCACAATTGGGGCAGAAATGATCGCTTTTCTCAAGTGGAAGTTCACAATTTAAACAGGTTTTCCCCCGATATTTATAGAGCACATCCCTCTTTTCATGTTTTTCCAACATTGGAAATAAGAATTAGTTTCGAATATTCCTGGAATTAGCATATCCAACCCCAATTAGACGGTCATATCTTGCTCCCGGGGTGCGATAGTACACTAAAATGGTATAAACATTTTCAGTTTCATCAAAATTTCCGCTTATAAATCCGTCATCAATGCTACCGTCTTTATTTAAAAGAACATATTTGTAATTGTAGAAACCCTGTTTGAATAAACGTGCTCCTTCATAATACCCGCTTTCTTCATTATAAGTAAGTAGTGTGCTTTTATCTAATTCAAAATTATTGAATCCACCATATATGTGTATCTCACTATCCTCTATTATATCATAATTCTTTAGTCGAAAATGCATCCATACATACTCAGCTTCGATATCTGAATTTTGCGCCTGTATATTTCTTATCACAAAGCCACCATTGATATCGGGGTTATAGGTATAAGGTTCATTTTTCCTGGTAAAATCCAGAAAGAGGTAATGGTGGTAGAGTTCCCCTAATTCTATACTGGCAATATCTGAAGTGGTTACTCTTATTTCCTTATTATCAAATTGCAAAAATTCATTCCCTCCCCAAAATGAAGATTCACTATCATATCTATAAATAAGCTCGTTTGCAATAGTGTATTGAGGCTTTAGATCTTTAATGGCAAGTTTTTGATTAAAATTTTGAATCAGGCTTACCTTTACATTTTCATCGGGATTCTTCAAAAGTAGATCGGGTGAATTTATACTGAAGTTTACAACCTGTTTCTCATCTATGAAGTTCAGGTCTCGTGATCTTCTAATTTCAGCACCAACCTGCGCGATTGGTTCATAGATCATAAATTTTCTGGAGAATAAAAGTTCGCGGCTGGAATTGAAAACTTTCAAAAGATAATTACCCGACACTTTTAATCGCTTTACATTACTATTAGGTATAGATAACCTGTAATGAGTGAATGGCTGTAGCGTATTAAGTGCATTTGTGTACTGAGTGATCCTAACATCGTCAAAACCTTCTATGTACTCATTTTTTGAGAGTTGGCTGGGAGTCCAGTCAAAATTATAATGTTCTATGGTGTAATAATAATCGGCCTCATCACCAATGATATCATCAAAACTGAGGTTGATTCTACTACCGAGTCTAATAATCGGATTTCCGGTATTTTCTACAGAGTCACCTTCAAATATTACAGTTCTTATAAAGGAGGGGGGAGGAGTCTCTTCAACTATCTGGCAAAAGCCTGAAATTGGAGTTGTCGCTAAAAATAAGATGAATAGAAAAACTTTCATAAAGTATAATAATAAACAAAGTTAATAGAAATAAGCTTTTTTCATGAATTTATTTAACAGTTGATCAAAGTAAAATTCTTGTAATTATTGGGGTAAATGGAGTGAAAATTCATAAATTTGCACGACTTTAAACTAAAAATTTTAACATACACTCCATCCTATGTCAAAAGACATTCGAATTAAAAGAGGATTATCTCTACGATTAGAAGGGGAGGCGGCAAAAGAGCTTGTAAAAGCTCCACGATCTAAGACTTACGCGATCAAACCGCCAGATTTTCACACTGTTGTACCTAAAATGGTTGTCAAAGAAGGGGCAAAACTCCTTGCCGGTGATGAGATTTTCTATTCAAAATATACAGATGAAATTCGCTTTACTACACCTGTAAGCGGTGTTCTTAAAGAAATCAAAAGAGGAGATAAGAGAAAGATCCTTGAAGTGATTATTGAGGCAGATACCGAAGATGCTTACCGTGATTTTGGTAAATTGGATGCATCTAAGGCTGAAGCTAGAGATGTGCAGGAACGAATTCTGGAAAGTGGTTGTGGTGCCTTTATTTATCAGCGACCTTACGATATTGTTGCAGATCCTAAAGACACTCCAAAGGCTATTTTTATTTCTGCCGTAACTACTGCACCTCTTGCAGCTGATAAAGGTTTTATCATAAAAGATAAAGTTGAAGCTTTTCAGGAAGGTATCAATGCTTTAGGAAAATTAACTTCAGGAAAAGTTCATGTTTCTGTAGATGATAGTTCAGCAGAATACCTGAAGAATATTCAGGGGGTTGAATTACATCATGTTAACGGAGAGCATCCTGCAGGAAATGTGGGTGTGCAAATTCATAAGATAGATCCTATTAACAGAGGAGAGTTTGTTTGGACGGTAGGTGTTGAAGATGTTGCTATTATTGGTAATGTTTTTCTAACCGGTGAATATCGTGCAGATAGAACTGTAGCTGTTACGGGAAGTGAAGCAAAAGATAGAAAGTATTATAAAACTACCATAGGAGCAAATGTTTCAGACCTTATTGGTCAGGCTCCGGATAGTGTTAGAATTATTTCAGGAGATGTATTGACTGGAACTCAGCTTTCCAATAATCAATACCTTGGATTTTTTGAAAACGAAGTGACTTTGATACCTGAAGGTAATAATTATAGAATGTTTGGTTGGTTACCATTTACCTATAATCATATTCACTCAAACTCACACACTTCTTTATCCTGGTTATTTCCAAAAAGAAAGTTTACGCCCACAACCAACCTTAATGGTGAAGAGCGTGCTTTAGTGGTAACCGGAGAAATGGAAGAAGTGTTGCCAATGGATATATACCCTATGCAGCTTATCAAAGCTTGTATGGCAGGTGACATTGAGAAAATGGAAAATCTTGGGATTTATGAAGTAGCTCCTGAAGATTTTGCGTTAGTGGAATATGTGAACACATCTAAAATTGAGATTCAGGAAGTAATTAGATTAGGTCTGGATTTAATGATCACCGAAGTAGGTTAAAAAGCTGAAGAACTATGGAATGGATTAGACAACGATTAGATAAAATCAAGGAGCCTTTTAGTAAAGGACAAAAATTAGAAAAGTATGCTCCCGCAGTTAACGCGCTGGATACTTTCCTTTTTACTCCTAATCATACAACACAAAAAGGAGCGCACATTCGTGATGCGGTAGACCTTAAGAGAACCATGATTACAGTGGTTCTTGCCCTCGTTCCGGCGCTTATCTTCGGAATGTGGAATGGTGGTTACCAATATTATACCCAGTTAGGTGAAGCTTTTACTTTTTGGGAAGCTATTGGTCACGGAGCTCTAAAGATCTTACCAATGATCGCCGTATCTTACGGGGTAGGTTTAGGTATTGAATTTGCCTTTGCAATTTTCAGAGGTCACGAAGTGAATGAAGGTTACCTGGTAACAGGATTGCTTATCCCTATGATCATGCCTATAGATATCCCACTTTGGATGGTTGGTTTATCTGTAGTATTTGCAGTTCTTGTTGGGAAAGAAGCATTTGGAGGTACCGGAATGAATATTCTGAATCCTGCGCTTACCGCCAGGGCATTTGCATTTTTTGCATATCCTACCTATATGTCTGGTAACTCAGTATGGGTAAGTAATGCATCTGAAGTTGATGCTGTTTCCGGAGAAACTATTCTAGGTAGTCTGGCTTCAGGATCAGAAGTTTCATACTCTGCAATGAATATGTTCTCAGGAGTAATTCCGGGATCAATTGCTGAAACTTCAGTAATATGTATCCTTGCCGGAGCTTTAATTCTTGTGCTTACTAAGGTAGGAAGCTGGAGAATTATATTGAGTGCTTTTATAGGTGCTGCGCTTATGGGTCTTATATTTAATGCGCTTCCGTCCATGGGACTTGAAGGAAATGCCTTAACAAACTTCCCATGGTACTTACATTTAATTGTTGGCGGACTGGCATTTGGAATTGTCTTTATGGCAACAGATCCTGTCTCGGCGGCTCAAACCATGAAAGGTAAATGGATCTATGGATTCCTTATTGGATTCCTCTCTGTAATGATTCGTGTATTTAACCCGGCATATCCTGAAGGTGTGATGTTAGGAATTCTTTTAATGAATGTATTCGCACCAACTATAGATCACTACGTGGTTCAGGCTAATGTGAACAGAAGAAAGAAAAGACTTAAGAATGCTAATCCTCAGGTAGAAACAGCATAGTTATGGAAGAAAAATCAGTAAATAAAACAAACAGCAACGGCTATACTTTTATGTTCGCCGTGATTCTAGTAGTGGTTGTAGCGTCAGTACTTGCTTTTACTGCTACTTCATTACAACCTACGCAGCGTGAGAATGTGCGACAGGAGAAAATGCAGAATATTCTTGCTACTGTGGGCATTGAAACCGACAGGCCTGGTGCGCAGAAATTATACGACCAGTATATTATTGAAGAATTGGCCCTCGATCAAAATGGAGAGGTTGATGAATCTGTAAATGCCTTTGAAGTAGATCTTGCGAAAGAGCTGAAAAAAGATGTGAATGAGCAGGCGTATCCATTATATATTGCTGAAGTGGAAGGAAAGAAATATTATATAGTTCCATTAAGGGGTAGCGGACTTTGGAATGCTATCTTTGGATACATTTCTATCGAGGACGATATTAATACAATTAAAGGAGCGACTTTTGACCACCTTGGGGAAACACCAGGACTTGGTGCTGAAATTACAAAACAATGGTTTAAAGAAGCTTTTGAGGAAGAAAAGATCTTTGATGGAAGCGGTAATCTTGTAGGTGTATCGGTGGTGAAAGGAAACATTGATGCTTCCGATAAGGATGATAATAAAGTTGATGCCATTTCAGGAGCGACAATTACCGGTGACGGAGTTTCAGATATGATCTCAGAAAGGTTAAAGCGTTATTTACCTTATTTCGAGAAGCAAAAGGATATTAAAGTAGCAATAAAATAATTATGGCTAAAGAGAAAAAATACAACTCTGCTAAAGAGGAAGAGAAGAAACAGGAAATGATCCTTTTTCTTTCAGATTCTGAAGAAAAAGAGCATTTTCTTTCCAAAGGGAATAGAAAATTATTATCAGATCCTTTAGATGATAACAACCCCATTACGGTACAGGTACTTGGTATTTGTTCTGCACTGGCAATTACTGTACAATTAGAGCCTGCAGTAGTTATGGCTATTGCGGTAATGGCGGTAATGGCATTTAGTAACATGATCATTTCTATGTTGCGTAATCTAATTCCAAGTAGAATTAGAATTATCGTTCAGCTGGTAGTGGTTGCATCTCTTGTTATTCTGGTAGACCAGATATTGAAAGCTTACGCTTACGATGTAAGTAAGCAGCTTTCGGTTTTCATTGGTCTTATTATTACAAACTGTATTGTAATGGGGCGTCTGGAAGCTTTCGCTTTGGGTAACGGAGTTTATAAGTCTTTTCTTGATGGAATTGGGAATGCTGCAGGATATGGGCTAATCCTTATTGTTGTAGCTTTTTTTAGAGAACTATTAGGATCTGGGAAATTATTCGGATTTGAAGTGCTTGGTCATCAGGGAGCCACGTTGGCAGAATCTACAGGACTATATTCACTGGGGTATGAGAATAACGGACTTATGTTATTGTCTCCGATGGCGCTTATTGTGGTAGGTTTGATTATCTGGGTGCAAAGAGCAAGAAACCGTAAACTAATTGAAGCAAACTAATAGCTGAACCAAAAAAAATTAAAAAATGGAATTAGTTAACCTATTTGTAAGAAGTATTTTCATTGAAAATATGATCTTCGCCTATTTCCTAGGAATGTGTTCCTACCTGGCGGTATCAAAAACTGTAAAAACAGCTGTTGGTTTAGGTGCTGCAGTAATATTCGTATTGCTTGTTACTGTACCAATTAACTTTTTACTGGACAATTATTTATTAAAACCTGGAGCCCTGGTTTGGCTTGGGGAGAGTTATAAAGATGTAGATCTAAGTTTCTTAAGTTTTATCATGTTTATTGCAGTAATTGCTTCCATGGTGCAACTTGTAGAGATGATCGTTGAAAAGTTCGCTCCGGCACTTTACGGGGCACTTGGTATATTCTTACCTCTTATTGCGGTAAACTGTGCGATCCTTGGAGGATCACTTTTTATGCAGCAAAAGGATTTCAGCGGAATGTCTGAGGCTGTAACGTATGGTCTGGGAAGTGGAATTGGATGGTTTCTGGCAATTCTTGCCATTGCCGCAATTAGAGAGAAAATTGCCTACTCAAACGTTCCTGCGCCTTTAAAAGGTCTGGGAATTACATTTATCATTACCGGGTTAATGGCATTGGGTTTTATGAGTTTTATGGGAATTAAATTATAATCGAAAAGAAAGATTATGACAGTTATAATAGCAAGTGTAGTAGTATTCTTAATATTGATTTTATTGTTGGTTTCCATCCTATTAGGAGCGAAGGCAAAACTGGCCCCGTCAGGTCCTGTAACTATCAATGTTAATAATGAAAAAGATATCGAGGTAGGTTCTGGTGGAACCTTACTTTCAACTCTGGGTGATAATAAACTTTTCCTTCCTTCAGCCTGTGGTGGAGGTGGAACCTGTATCCAGTGTAAGTGTATCGTGCAAGATGGAGGTGGAGCTATTCTACCTACTGAAGAGCCTCACTTTACCAGAAAAGAGATTGCAGACGGTTGGAGACTTGGTTGCCAGGTAAAGGTGAAGCAGGATATGAAAATCACCATTCCTGAAGAAGTCTTCGGAATTAAAAAATGGGATGCTACGGTAGTTAGAAATTATAATGTTGCTTCGTTTATCAAGGAATTTGTTGTTGAGATTCCTGAAGTAATGGATTACAAGGCCGGTGGATATATTCAAATTGAAATTCCTAAAACGGAAGTGAAATTTGAAGACTTTGATATAACTGCTCACCCTGAAGAGCATGAAACTCCAGATAAATTTCAAGCCGAGTGGGATAAATTTAAATTATGGCCACTAGTAATGAAGAATCCGGAAACTGTGGAAAGAGCATACTCTATGGCTTCTTATCCTGCTGAAGGACGTGAGATCATGTTGAATGTACGTATAGCGACTCCACCATTTGATCGTGCAAAAGATGGATGGATGGATGTAAATCCTGGTGTTGCTTCTTCTTATATTTTCAGTTTGAAAAAAGGAGATAAAGTGATTATTTCAGGACCTTATGGTGAATTCTTTATCAATGAAAGTGAATCTGAAATGCTATATGTAGGTGGTGGAGCCGGAATGGCACCAATGAGATCTCACCTGTATCATCTGTTCAGAACCTTGAAGACCGGTAGAAAAGTAACATATTGGTATGGTGGTAGATCTAAGCGTGAATTGTTCTATTCTGAACACTTTAGAGCTTTAGAAAGAGATTTCCCTAATTTTAAATTCTACCTGGCACTTTCTGAACCAGCGGAAGAAGATAACTGGAAAGTAAAATCCAATCTGGATGATGAAGGGGATGGGTTTGTAGGATTTATTCACCAGGTAGTGATAGATAACTATTTATCACATCATGAAGAGCCGGAAGAAATTGAACTATATTTCTGTGGACCGCCATTGATGAACAAAGCCGTTCAAAAAATGGGTGAGGACTTCGGAATGCCACCAGAGAATATTAGATTTGATGACTTTGGAGGTTAAAAATTACAATCCCGCTTCGGCGGGATTTTTTTGTATTTGGTTATTTTGGCTTCTAAAAGCACTTAATATTTCAGGATCTCTATGAGCTTTAATTTGAGAAGCTGAAACAAGTTTAGCCACATGAAAACTTATTTTCAATCAGCAAATCTTTATATTTAACGTATGCCGAAATTAGATGAACAGGAACTACACAATCTCGCGATGAATATCGTTGGAAAGGATCTTGAAGATAACGGATACGAATTTCTGGGTGTGAATAGTAAGTTAAAACGAAACCCTCAATTTGTCGCGCTAAAGGAGACAAAACTTCATTTTGTGATCGTAAGGGCTATTATATATCCAGATGACCCCAATACTTTTGATCCTGCCTTTATGAAAGATATTAAGGAACATGCAGAAAAGTTTAATGCACTTACTTTCTATGCCGGTGTTGGGCTGGCAAATTCAAGCGATTATGATAAGCCAATTACGAGTGATGAGGATTATGTAGTTAATTATTCTGGTTGGAAAGAATTTTAAATGTCTATATGCAGAATAAATATTTTGTGAACCTGTGATTAATCAAAACTTTTTTAGGATATTTTTTACAGTAATGAATTTAGGTTTATAATTACGCCAATAAACCTCACAGGTTTCGAAAACCTGTGAGGTCTGATAATATTCTGAATGCCGCTAATTAAAATCGACCATTTTATACAGATGAAAAGAATAACATTTTTATTGCTATCAGTTTTAGTACTCGTTTCATGTAATTCTAAATCTGAAGTTGAAAGCCATATTTACACCGGTGAAGCTTTAGGGACAACTTATATGGTCAAGTATACTTCAGATCGGGAGATTGATTTTGAAAAATCGCTGGATAGTATTTTGGATACTATTAATTCTTCCATGAGTACTTATATTACAAAATCTGATATTTCCCGAATCAATAGGGGTGATTCTACTGTAAAAGTAGATAAACACTTTGTAAAGGTATTTAATGCTTCAGATAAGATATTTAGGGAGAGTAACGGCTTCTTTGATCCTACGGTAGGAGTTCTTGTTAATGCATATGGATTTGGCCCTGAGAAGCCGGTTAAGCAGATAGATAGTATAAAATTGGATTCACTACGAAATTTAGTGGGCTTCAATAAAATCAGGTTAAATGAGGATGGTAGGGTTCTAAAAGATAATCCTGCTATTTATCTTGATTTTAATGCAATCGCCAAAGGCTATACGATAGATGTGATCGCAGAATATCTGGAAGCTAATAATGTTGAAAATTACCTTATCGAACTTGGGGGTGAACTCAGGGCATCGGGAAAGAACCTCAAGAGTGATTCAGACTGGGTGGTAGGGATTGATAATATAAGCGGTACACGAAAACCTGATAATTTTCAGGCTAAAGTAACTTTATCTAATGCTGCCATGGCGACTTCCGGGAATTATAGAAAGTATCGAACCGATTCTTTGACAGGGCAGAAATTTGTACATACTATTAATCCAATAACGGGAAAAGCTGAAAGAAGCAATTTGCTTAGTGCCTCGGTGATTGCTGAGAATTGTATGTTAGCAGATGGATACGCAACAGCTTTTATGGCACTTGGGTTTGATAAAACCAGGAAGTTGCTTAAAGACCTGGATGGGGTAGAGGCGTATATTCTTTATTCTTCTAAAGAAGGTCAAATAAAGGTTTTTAATACTTCCGGTTTTCAAAAGCTTATTCTGGAATAATTACTTATAGCATACTGGTATAATCTCCCCTTTGGCGAGACGATATTTGTCAATTTCAGCCTCGCTTAATTTTGAAGTATAATCTGCTTCTTCCACTTTAAAACCAACGGCACGTAATTTATCGAAGTAATCCCTTCCATAAACCCGAACATGGTCATACTGACCAAAGATTTTAGCACGTTCTTTGGGATCTATAATAGAATCATCCTGAAAAGTTTGAGCTCTATCCATTTCCTGCGGAATCTGTAAAATCGCGGTTCCACCAGGTTTTAGAATACGATATAATTCTTCCATTGCTTTCTTGTCGTTAGGGATATGCTCCAAAACGTGATTGCATAAAATAAAATCAAAGCTTTTATTTTCAAACGGAAGATCACAAATATCAGCTTTTACATCAGCCAATGGAGAATTAAGATCTGTGGTCGTATAATCTAAATTAGATAGCCTTCTAAAACGCTTGTAAAATGCCTGTTCAGGTGCAAAATGCAAAACCTTCAATCTCTTCTTGAAAAAGTCTGTTTCATTTTTCAGATAAAGCCATAGGAGTCTATGTCTCTCTAATGAGAGGGTAGAGGGGGAAAGCACATTTTCCCGTTGATTTTCGTAGCCGTAAGGTAAAAATTTCCTAAATCCGCTCCCATCAATAGGATCGGTATATATAGAGCCTTTTAAATAAATCTTTAAAAACGGCCTTACCAGGTAACTGATTCTAATAAGAACAGGCCTGGGAATTTTATTCAAGGCCAGTTTAAAAAGATTACTCATTCTCTATACTTCTATATCTCCCCAGTTTTCACCCGATTTAATGCGATACAGTTGCATTTCGGAAACTCCAAATTGCTTTGCAAGCACTCTAATTCGAGTCTTTCTGTCGGGATCTAAGAGTTTTTTCTTTAGGATCACAGCCTGGGCATAGGTGAGTTTTGAATAAGAGGTAACTTTTCTTAGTTTCCTGTTTTTCTTGTTCTCCTTTACTTTAGGACTGTTGTATTGATGTTGGACCCATTCGTCTTTGGTGGCCCAGGCCAAATTAGAAACGCGATTATCGTTCTTCACAAAATTCTTGTGGATCACGTACTGATCACCTTCTTTTTTCTCTAAAAACATTTCAGCAATAATGCGATGAATGTAATACGTCTTGTGTTTTCCATTCTTCAATTTTACCGCGAAGTTTAAATATCCACCTACTTTTCCGCCTTTCATTAGATCTCCATCGGGATTTTTCAGATAACTGATCATTCTTCCGAAATTTGAGACTTCATAGTTAAAGCGGTCTTCCCAGGAATCTTTATGTAGGGTTTTCCAGATTTCCTGTCTGTAACTTTTAATCATAAACTTTTGCTCTAAATTTGTCTTCTTCTTTGGTTTTAATATTTAATGATTCATAAATGTATTTAAACGTAGATAGCAACTCGGGTTTGCCGTCTATAAGCGCAACATCATGCTCAAAATGAGCACTAGGTTTATTATCAGCGGTTAGTATTGTCCAGCCGTCGGGTAATTGTTTGATTCTTTTAGTTCCAAGGTTGATCATAGGTTCTATCGCTACTACCATACCTTCAACAAATTTCTTTCCCCTTCCTCGTTTACCATAGTTTGGCATTTCCGGATCTTCGTGCATGGTTTTTCCTAAACCATGTCCCACAAGTTCTCTTACCACACCATATCCATGATCTTCGGTGTATTTTTGAATTGCATAGCCAACATCACCAACTCGGTTTCCAGCTTTAAATTCACTTATACCCACATAGAGGGATTCTTTAGTTACTTCAAGTAGTTTTTTTACCTCAGGAGAAACCTCTCCTACTTCAAAAGTATAGGCATGATCGCCATAGAATCCATTTTTAATCGCTCCACAATCAATAGAGATAATATCGCCATCTTTAAGCGGAGTGTCATTGGGTATTCCATGCACTACCTGGGCATTTGGACTCATACAGAGTGAATTAGGGAAATCATATAAGCCAAGAAATCCTGGCACTGCACCGTGGTCCCTAATAAACTCTTCTGCTAATTTATCCAGCTGTAGTGTAGTTACTCCTGGTTTAATTTCAGGCGCAAGCATACCTAAGGTCTTTGACACAATAAGTGCACTCTCGCGCATCAATTCTATCTCTTCTCTGGATTTTGGTATAATCATATTCTTTATTAAAATCTCCCGAATAAACCGGATCTCTTTTTTTTATTTTTTTCTGTCCCGGTCTTTTCTGTGCTTAACATTTGAAAAACTTCTCCCCAACCTTTTAATCCTCCGATATTACGGTCATCAATAAAAATATCTGCAAGGATTTTTCTGCTAATTGTCTCATCGTAATCCTCTTCAGGATAACTTTTATTTATTGCATAGAACTTAAGACCATTCTTTTCACAAAAATCTACAGCTTCATCCAGTCTTCTACCACTACGGTATGTCCATAGGATAAGACGGTGACCTTCCTCCTGTAATTTCCGAAGAGATTCGAAGGCAAAAAGTATAGGTTTTCCAATTTCCGGGAATCTGTTCTCTACAATAGTCCCGTCGAAATCAACTGCTATGCTAAGAGAATTGGGCATAATGCGAAATTAGTTAATATTTTCTAATTTGAGTATTAATCAGCGCTTTAACTTAGTCTGCGTAAGAATTTTTGTACTCCTGTTTGCTTACGATTTTAGCAATATCTTCTTCAATACTTTCTTCCTGGGCATATTCTACAAACCTGTTAACTTCTTTTCCATTCTTATAAAAAATGATGGTAGGTACATGATGAACATCCAATTCTTCTTCAATTTTTGAAGGAGTTGTTTTATCGTAATCCACAGCGACCATCTCTAAATTCTTATAGTTATAACCTGCCTTATCAAGAATTTTTAGCATTTTGGGAACTTCCCTTTTGCTATCACCACACCAGGTACCCATAAGGAGCTTTATTTGGTAATCACCAATGTTCTCACTTATAGTTTCCATTGATTCCGCATCGGGAGTAAATTCTTCATATTTTGATTCAAACCAGGTTGAAAAAGGCTTTTTCATAAGATCCTCTTTATAGAATTCGCCTAGTAACATATCTTTCTGAATATCGGTTTTTGACGTTTGATCTTCTGTATTTGATTCCTTGGTAGATTTATTTACAGTGTTACCACAACTTATCGTGATCACTGCGAGTAAAATTAAAAGTTTGTTCATAAAAATTAAATTAACGGGTCTTCTGTCATTAAATCTGGTTGGGTAATTCCCATGAGTTTTAAAATAGTCGGAGCAATATTGCCTAACTTACCATCTTTTATTGCTTTTACTTCTTTATCCATCAAAATTAATGGAACTGGATTGGTTGTATGGGCAGTATTTGGACTGCCATCGGGGTTTTTCATTACTTCACTATTCCCGTGATCGGCAATAATTACTATTGAATAATCTTTTTCAAAGGCTGCTTCGGCTACTTCTTTAGCGCAGGTATCAACTGTTTCGCAGGCTTTAACTGCGGCATCAAAATCTCCTGTATGTCCAACCATGTCCGGGTTGGCAAAATTGAGACAAATAAAATCTGCAGATTCTTTCTCAATTTCCGGAACAATCTTTTCTTTTAGTTCAAAAGCACTCATCTCCGGCTGGAGATCGTAAGTTGCTACTTTTGGAGAATTACACATAATCCTTTTTTCTCCGGCAAAAGGTTCTTCACGACCTCCGGAAAAGAAAAATGTTACATGAGGGTATTTTTCAGTTTCAGCAATCCGAATTTGCTTTTTCCCTTCATACTCAAGTACTTCCCCCAGGGTAGCTTTGATGTTAGATTTTTGAAAGATGACATTTACATTTTTAAACCTGTCATCATACTTCGTCATAGTAACGTAATACAACGGAAGTTTTTTCATATCATATTCCGGGAAATCATCCTGAGAAAGAGCTTGGGTAAGTTGTCTTCCTCTATCGGTTCTAAAATTGAAATAGATTACAACATCTTTCTCACTTAGTTTAGCAACAGGATTCCCGTGATTGTCTGTTAATACAATCGGTTTGATAAATTCATCGCTAATATCATTATCATAGCTATTCTGAATGGCAGAAACAGCATCTGTAGTTTCATTTCCCTCTCCATTCACAATGAGATCATAGGCTTGTTTTACGCGTTCCCACCGTTTATCACGATCCATGGCGTAGTACCTGCCAATAACAGAAGCTAGTTTTGAATTTGTTTTCTCGAGATGCGGAATAAGTTCTTCAACAAAACCTTTTCCTGAATGTGGATCTACATCACGGCCATCTGTAAAGGCGTGAACATATTTATCTTTGACTCCTAATTTTTCAGCAGCAGATAATAACCCTTTAAGATGGTTTATATGTGAATGAACTCCACCATCACTTAAAAGGCCCATGAAGTGAATAGGTTTTTCATTTTTGATAGCATAATTAAATGCTTCCTCTAAAACCGGTTCATCAATAAGAGTATTTTTTTCAACCGCCATATTTATTTTAACCAGATCCTGGTAAACAATACGTCCGGCTCCAAGATTCATGTGACCAACTTCACTATTTCCCATTTGACCTTCGGGAAGGCCAACATTCATCCCATCTGTCCTGAGTGTCGCATGCGGAAATTTGCCATATAGAGAATCAATAAATGGTGTTTTTGCCTTGGCAATAGCTGAAACTTCCTCGTTTTGAGTAATTCCCCACCCATCTAATATCATTAAAAGAACCTTCTTATTCATCTACTAAAATAGTTTGGGGGTTAAAGATAAAAACATTTAAATGTAATGCCGGAAATACCCATTATAATGTTTTATTAAAACTAACGATATGGATCAATCAATTTCACCAAAAGCGTCAATATTTCTATTTAGTTAAATTAGATATCCGAGGTTCTGAAATGGCGAAATAGGTGAATTGATTAACAATCTATATGCCTGATGTTATTGATTTCATATAAGTGTGAAGTTAGCGATGGCCGGCTCTGTGAAAGAATTTAACATAATCTCTTTAATTGCCCTGATAAAAATAATTAAAAAATTAACATTTTAATTATCTAAAAATATAATAATCAATGGTTCTAATCGTTATATGAAACCAAGTGAGACGAAGCTTAAATACTTCATTTTGATTACAGTAAGGATTAAATTGTTAAAGTTTAGGTTTTTTTAAAATTCCTTCTGAATTTTCGTATGTTGGCAGGGATTTTGGTTTTCGTTAACAAAAATTAGAAAAAGATATTATATGAAGTACAGAATTCTTACGGTTGTTGGAGTATTAATTTTCTCTTTTGCTTTTAGCAGTACAACTGAAATCAACAACTCTAAAGAGTCTAAAGTAGCCCCGGAACTATCTAATGAAATTGAAGTAAAAAAATCATTGAAAGAAAAGATCGCTGATCTTTATGAAACTTTTTCGGTGAAGAATTCTACAATGCCGAACCTTTCAGTATTCGAAAAAGCTATTAGCGGTTATAATAAATTAGATGAATCTGGTAAAGTTTCAAATCCTTTATTAACGGTAATTGATTTTAATCTTTCTTCGAAAAAGAAACGAATGTGGATTCTTAATATGGATACTCAAGAGGTTGTTTTTAATACCTATGTAGCGCACGGTAAAAACACGGGTGCAGAGTTTGCTAAAAACTTTTCTAATAAAGTAAATTCCCACCAGAGTTCTCTGGGATTTTATGTGACGGGTGAAACTTATTACGGTAAAAACGGACTATCCCTGTTTATTGATGGAATGGAAAAAGGTTTTAACTCCAAAGCTCGTGAACGTTATGTTGTAATTCACGGGGCAGATTATGCCGAACCAGATTTTATTAAAAGAATTGGCAGACTAGGCAGAAGTTATGGCTGTCCTGCTGTTCCCAATAAGATCGCCAAAGAGCTTATCCATAAAATTAAAGGAAAGTCGGTAGTTTATATCCATAAAAGTGATGAAAGTTATATACAGAATTCAGAATTTCTAAACGTATAATCAGGCTTCGGGCTTTAATAAGTCCCAGGTTTTCTGATCCAAATTATAGATATCATCAATAAATTTGATGGCATCTTTTTTTTGATAGACGGTCCAATAGAAATGATGCACTTTTACTTTTTGCTTTACAGTAATTTGAGTTGTTTTTCCTGATTTCAGAATTTCTTCGATCTTTTCATCATCATAGCTATCCTGATCGCTTAAAAGATATTTTGCAAGGCCAAGAGCATCCTGGACGCGAACGCAACCAGAACTTTGGGCTCTGGCGTTCTTCTCGAACAAGCTTCTGGAGGGCGTGTCATGCAAATAAATAAGATACTCATTAGGATAAATGATCTTTACAATTCCTAGAGGATTCGTTGGGCCGGCAGGTTGTCTATATGTGTATCCCCTGGCTTTAGAAGAATTCCAATCTACACTTGCCGGGTCTACGTCAGTCCCTTCGCTGTCGTAAATTTTAATATTCTTTTTCTGAAAATACCCGATATCTTTTTTTGCTCCCGGGATCACGTCGTTCTTTTTGATAGTAGGAGGAATGGTCCAGGTGGGATTGTATATAATATAGCCAATCTCATCTGAAAAGATAGGAGTTTTTCTAACCTCCGTTCCCACCATAATTTTGTGAGTTCTTATGGTATCTTCCTCTTTTATAACACTTAATTCATAATCTGGAATATTTACTATGATATAGTGTTTACCTAAATTTTTTGGATACCACCTCCATCTTTCAAGGTTCACTAAAATCTGGTGATACCGATCTCTTCTGGTTAAATTTAAATTTGAAATTGTGGTGCTGCCAAGAAGAGCATCTTCCTGAAGATCATGATCAAGTTGAAATTCTTTTACCGCCTTCTGTATGTCTTCATTGTAGATCGTGTTTGTAGAATCACTAATTCCATTAAAATACCCAAGCTCAGAAAGTCTTTTGGCGATAGAAGGCATTCTGTCGCTGTTGTCTCCCGGTCTTATAAGCTTTCCGGTACTTATTTTTGTAGTTGGGCCTTCTTCAATCCCGTTCTTCTTGAACTTATTTAAAGCTGATTTTAATTGGTGATATACAAGATGGTCTGGTTTTAAAGAATCTAAACTCTTATGAATATTTCCTTCTGAAATTGCCTTTTCCAGGACCTTTTCAGCATCAATTGTATTTAGCGGCGTGCCCCAGATTTCATGAATTTTGGTTGGGTCTAATTTACCCGTGGCGAGATCTTTTGCAAGTCTTAAGTAAGAGTCTGTAAGAAGTAATTCAAGTAAGTCATTATCTACTTCAGCATTGGTGTCTAAAGAGCTTAGTAATTTTTGAAGTCTTTCCCCATGATAGTCTTCAAAGAATAATCCTTCGTCTTCAATATTTTCTATATTTCTAAAAAGATCTTCTCTCAATTCGCGCTTAGACCAAATTGGTTGAAAATCGTTTTTTTTATAAAAATCAGATACTTTAGTTGCATTGTAAAGTTCCGTTGTTCCGGTATCAAAATCTTCCAGAAAATCTTCAATCCTATCTGCTTCAGTAAGAAAAGTTATTTCTTCAACTTCATTGCGCTCTTCTATACCCGGTTCTTCCTTATTGTTTTTACATGCGGAAAGAAGAAGCAGGCCAATAATGGCAAATATAAATATGGGGCGTTGCATAAAGAAAATTTGGTTGAAGGTGTTCAAGCCTTAGGAGGCTCGAACATCTTCATAAGATTTATGCTGGTCAAATTGGACTTCAGCAAATGGGCAAAGTGGATCAATTTTTAAATCGTGTTTCCTTGCAAATTCAACACTTTCCTTGATTAAACGAGATCCAATTCCCTGGTTTTCCATTTCACGCTTCACTTCGGTATGATCTATCGTTAGAACACCGTTCTCATTCTTATTATAAGTAAGTTCAGCAATCAAACCTTTCTCATTTTCAATATAGAACATCCCGCGGTTATCGCTTTCTTTGTGTTTTATCTCCATAACTATTTTTTAAAAATACCGTCTACAATTCCATATTCCATAGATTCTTCCGCATCCATCCAGTAATCACGATTAAAATCTTTTAGTACTTTATCAACACTCTGGCCACAGTTTTCAGCAATTATCTCAGCACTTAAATGTTTGGTTTTTAAGATCTCATTTGCGGCGATTTCAATATTTGAAGCCTGTCCTCTGGCTCCACCACTAGGTTGGTGGATCATAACCTTAGCATGTGGCTGGATAAACCTTCTTCCTTTTTTTCCTGCGGAAAGAAGTATAGAACCCATAGATGCTGCCAGTCCCGTACATATTGTAGAAACAGGAGATTCCAGGCTCATAATAGTGTCATAGATAGCAAACCCATCAGTAACATATCCACCCGGACTATTAATAAAAAGCTGAATTTCACCATCTCCTTCAAGATCAAGGTATTCAAGTCTGTCAATTACATATTTGGCGGTCTTGTCGCTTACTTCGCCCCACATGTAGATCTTTCGTTTCTCTAATAATTTATTATCGATTAAATCCTGAATCTTTCCGGTTTTATTTTTCATTAAATCCATTTATGCTTGTTTGTTTTATTCTAAGTGTAGCTAAAAATATGACTATTTTAGCAGAAAACAGAACCATGGAACTGGCATTTAACAAGATTTTAAAAGAAGATTTTGCACTGGTTTTACCGTACCTGAAAAAACTGCATGAACAACCACCGCATGAGGAATTGCTAAAAGAGCGATTGCTGGAAATGTTTGATCAAAATTATGAATGTTTTGGGATTTATAGAGATGATAAAATGATTGGCGTGTTTGGCTTATGGTTTATGACCAGGCATTATGCCGGCAGATCTTGCGAAGTAGATCATGTTTATATTGAAGAACAATACCAGGGGAAGGGATTAGGAAGATCGCTCATGGCATTTATTCATCAATATGCTGAATCGAAAGATTGTGAAACTATGGAGTTAAATAGCTATGTAGAGAATTTTGGATCCCATAAGTTTTATATGAATCTTGGATATATTATTAGAGGATATCATTTTTTAAAAAAGCTGTGATATTTTTTGGATTTTGGAAAAGATTCAGATTATATTTGCAGAAGCAAGCGGGAGTAGCTCAGTTGGTAGAGCGTCAGCCTTCCAAGCTGAATGTCGCCGGTTCGAACCCGGTCTCCCGCTCTAAAAGCTTCATCAAAAGATGGAGCTTTTTTTTGTTTCTGAATTTTACTGGGAGAATGGATAAAGGGAGAGAAGCCTGTCCTGATCATTTCGGCCTCGTTCATTATAAACTTCGTAGAAGGGAATTCGGTCTCCCGCTCTAAAAGCCTTAAATGTTGGGTTTTTTTTCGTTTGAATTTTAGATCCTGAAACAAGTTCAGGATGACTACTCAATTTTTTATTTGTCATTTCGGAGAAGTGAAGCGACTGAGAAATTTCTTTGATTGAAAGGTTTTCGCCTCGCTCAAAATGGAGCAAGTTATCGGTTAGCAGCTAAAGCAGCTTATATTATTTTCAACCTAATTTCAGAAAAATAAAAAGCCGGAAGATTGAACTTCCGGCTTCATTAAGTAGGATTTACAGTGTTTTTAACCATTCATGGAGATTAAAAACTCTTCGTTATTTCTAGTATTCCTAATTTTATCATTAATGAATTCCATTGCTTCAATAGGATTCATATCTGCAAGATATTTTCTTAATACCCACATACGTTGAATCGTGGTATCATCAAGTAAAAGATCATCTCTACGTGTACTTGAAGAAACAAGATCAATTGCCGGGAATATTCTTCGGTTAGAAATTCTTCTATCTAACTGAAGTTCCATGTTCCCTGTTCCTTTGAATTCTTCAAAGATCACTTCATCCATCTTAGAACCGGTTTCAGTAAGTGCGGTAGCTATAATAGATAACGAACCTCCGTTCTCAATATTACGGGCAGCACCAAAGAATCTTTTAGGTTTGTGAAGAGCATTAGCATCTACACCACCACTTAATACTTTACCACTGGCTGGCTGAACGGTGTTATAAGCTCTTGCAAGTCTTGTAATAGAATCGAGAAGAATTACCACATCGTGACCACATTCTACCAATCGCTTGGCTTTTTCGAGTACGATATTCGCAACTCTCACGTGCTCATGAGCTTCTTTATCAAAAGTTGAAGCCACTACTTCACCTTTTACGTTACGTTGCATATCGGTAACCTCTTCAGGTCTCTCATCGATAAGCAGTACAATTTGATAAACTTCAGGATGATTCGCTGCAATAGCATTGGCGATATCTTTAAGTAACATCGTCTTACCTGTCTTCGGCTGAGAAACGATCATTCCACGTTGCCCTTTTCCGATAGGAGCGAAAAGATCCATAACCCTGGTAGAAATTGAACTTTGCTTTTCAGCAAGGTTAAATTTATCCTTAGGGAAAAGCGGTGTAAGGTGTTCAAAAGAAACACGATCTCTTACAACCTGCGGATCAAGTCCGTTAATTTTATTTATCTTAATAAGAGGAAAATATTTCTCACCTTCTTTAGGTGGTCTAATTTGTCCCTGAACCGTATCACCTGTCTTAAGGCCAAAAAGCCTGATCTGTGATTGTGATACATAAATGTCATCTGGAGAAGTAAGGTAGTTATAGTCTGAAGACCTTAGGAAACCGTAGTTGTCCTGCATAATATCCAGTACTCCTTCACTTTCTATGATCGCATCAAATTCATAATCTGGTTCGCGGTAACGGTTTCTGTTATCGCGATTCCCGTTATTTTTTTTATGATCGTTGCGGTTATCGTTACGATTATCATTTCTGTTATCGTTGCGATTGTCACTACGATTTTCGTTGCGATTGTCATTGCGACTTTCCTTTCGGTTATCGTTTCTGCCGCGACTATCTTTTTTAGTGTTTTGATTCCTGTCTCTACTGCTTTTATCTGGAGCAGTATTCTTTTTATCATCTTTTTGAGAAGGATGAGAAGATGAATCTTTACCTGAAGGTTTAGCTTGAGTAGGTTTTGTGCTAGTGTTGGAAGATTGCCTTGGTGGTTTCTTCTCACTACCAACCTTTGCTGGTCTTTTAGGTTTTTCCTTGGGCGGTTCCTCTTTCTTATCGGTGATAACTTCTTTTACTTTCGTAGGATTGGATGCCTGGTAATCCAGAATCTGATACACCAAATCTAGTTTTTTCAAAGTCTTATACTTTGGAACGTTAAGCGTTTGAGCTATTTCCTTAAGTTCAGGAAGCTTTTTAGCCTTTAATTCTGAAATTTCAAACATGAATGCGTTTAAATAATATTTTTGGATTGTTTTTAAAAACTCCTCGTGGAAGAATAAAATTTTGGAGACTTAAGTAACCAAATTTGAATGGGTTACGAAATGTTCCTGCAATAATACAACTTTATTTTAAATTTTTAAGCAGCAATTCTAAAAAGAATCTTTTATTTTTGTGCCGCAATTGCGATAAATATGCTTCAAAGAATACAAACAGTTTACTTACTTTTAGCAATTATAACGGCAGCAGGTCTTATCTTCGTATTTCCACTCTGGATAAATTCAGCAGGTGAAGAAGTACATGCCCAGGAGCAACTAATTGCTTTTGGAATGTTTTTAGGCTCTGCGGCGATTTCTTTGGTAAGTATCTTTATGTTTAAAAATAGAAAACTCCAGTTTGTGCTGGGGCGTCTAAATATAATATTGAACCTTTTTTTACTAGGAGTGTTTGTTTATTGGTCTCTAACTTTACCTGGAGAAGTAGATATTTCTGAGAAGGGTATTGGGATGTTTCTTCCTATTATTTCTATCGTTTTTATTGTTTTGGCCAATAAGGCCATCAAAAAGGACGAAGATCTCGTAAAATCTGTTGACCGATTACGATAAGCCTATAATCTTAGTAGTATTAGTGCGTGAAAAACCCGAAGTGAAAGCTTCGGGTTTTTTGATTATTCCAGTTCAATAACTTCAAGATCACTAATCTCCTGCCCATTAATTTTAAATCTAAGCATAGTTCTCTTTTGATGAAATCCTTGTTTGCCGGCAGCACCGGGATTCATATGAAGCAAATTCAGGTTTTTATCATTCATCACTTTTAAAATATGAGAATGTCCCGAAATAAATATTTTCGGAGGATTTTTTTTAATGATATCCTTGATGGGAGGGGAATACCTTCCGGGATATCCGCCAATATGAGTGATCCATACATCAACTTCTTCACACATAAATCTATTGTTTAATGGGAATTCTTTTCGAATTTCAGCATTATCAATATTGCCGTAAACAGCCTTGAGTGGTTTTATGGCCTCTAGTTTATCAATAACTTCAAGATTTCCAATATCTCCCGCATGCCAAATTTCATCAGCCTGTTCAGCATAATGAAGAATGCGTTTATCCATATGTGAATGGGTGTCACTAAGAAGAAGGATTTTTTTCAAATTTCGATATTTTTAAAATTCGTTTAACAAAGGATGGTGCGGCAAAGACTTTTTCCTTGCTATAATTGCCTTATCTTTGCATTTCGCTAATATAAAAATAAAGCGGAGCTTGAGGTATTTTATAGAACTCTCATATTTTGGAAAAGCCTATCATGGTTGGCAAATTCAACCGAACTCTATTAGTGTTCAGGAGGTTATTGAAAAAAATCTGAGTAAGGTATTACGTTCAACTATAGAGATTGTTGGAGCAGGAAGAACAGATGCAGGTGTTCACGCTAAGCAGATGTTTGCTCATTTTGATGTTGATAGGGTTTTAGATTTAGAGCTTTTAAAGTATAAGTTGAATTCCATGCTTCCAAAAGATATTGCGATTTCAGATATATTTCCGGTAAACAAAAATGTGCATGCACGTTTTGACGCCACGTCCAGAAGCTATGAGTATCATTTAATTCAGGAAAAAGATCCTTTTAATAGGGAATCAGCGTGGTTTCTGAAACATGAAGTTAAAATTGAGAAGATGAATATGGCGGCGGCTACTTTGAGAGGGTACACTAATTTCAAATGTTTCTCTAAAAGTAAAACAGACGTACGAACCTATAATTGCAGAATTGACGAAGCTGAATGGAGAATGGAGGGGAATTTAATGGTTTTTCATATTACTGCCGATAGATTTTTAAGAAATATGGTTCGTGCAGTAGTAGGAACTCTTATTGAAATTGGTCAAAATAAACATCCTGTTTCTTATATGCATGAGGTTATAAAAAGTGAAGACAGGGGAAAGGCTGGAGCATCGGTACCAGCACATGGATTATACTTAACAAGGATCAAGTATCCTGAAAATATCAGAATAGAATAGATGGCATCAAAAACTGGAAATGCGTTCGATATGGATTTGTTTAAGCGTTTGCTTAGTTATACAAATCCCTATAAGCGAATATTTTATTTCGTAGGAGTCGCCGCAATTCTGATGTCGTTATTTGCAGTTCTAAGGCCTATCCTTTTGCAGGAAACTGTAGATGAAGCTTTAATTCCTTCAGATTTTGACAGCCTTATTTATTATGTAAGTCTAATGATGGGCGTCCTGGTTTTGGAGGTCCTATTTCAGTTCTGTTTTATATATTATGCCAACTGGCTGGGGCAGGAGGTTGTTCGTGATATTCGTGTGAAGCTCTTTAAGCATATGCTTGGCTTTAGAATGAAGTATTACGATAAATCTGCTGTGGGTAGATTGGTGACCAGAGCGGTGAGTGATATTGAAACTATTGCCAGTATCTTTAGTCAGGGATTGTTTATGATCATAAGTGATCTCCTTAAAATGTTTGTGGTTGTAGGAGTAATGTTTTATAAAAGCTGGGAATTAACTTTGCTGGTGCTAACAATTCTTCCGTTCATTATATATGCCACACGTGTATTTCAGAAGAAAATGAAACTGGCTTTTGAAGAGGTTAGAACCCAGGTAGCCAATTTAAATACTTTTGTTCAGGAGCGTATTACCGGGATGAAGATCGTTCAGCTTTTTACCAGAGAGAAGACGGAATATGCCAATTTTAAAGAGATAAACGATAAACACCGAAATGCATGGGTGAAAACGGTATGGTATAACTCCATATTTTTTCCTATTGCTGAAATGTCTACTTCCATAACTATTGGTTTGATCGTATGGTTTGGTGGTTTAAGAGTAGTAGCCGGTGATGATATGTCATTAGGTATTATTATAGCTTTTATTGAACTGTCTCAAATGTTATTCAGGCCTCTGAGGCAAATCGCAGATAAATTCAATACCCTGCAAATGGGAATGGTTGCAGCCAATCGTGTTTTCGATATTATTGATACCGAAGCAAATATTGAAGATAATGGAACTCTTGAAATTGATAATTTTAACGGAGATATCCAGTTTAAAGATGTTCGTTTTAGCTATGTGGACGATGAAGAAGTTTTAAAAGGAATTTCCTTTAAAGTAAATCCTGGAGAAACCGTAGCCATTGTTGGAGCTACCGGTGCTGGGAAATCAACCATCATTAATCTGCTTAGCCGATTCTATGAAATTGATAGTGGTACTATCTTAGTAGATAATACCGATATTAAAGACATTAAGCTTAAATCTTTAAGAGCTCAAATAGCGGTAGTGTTACAGAACGTTTTCCTGTTCGCAGATACCGTTATGAATAATATTAATCTTGATAATCCTGATATCTCAGATGAAGATGTCATTAATGCTGCAAAACAAATCGGGATACATGAATTTATCACCTCACTTCCAGGAGGATATTCTTATAATGTAAAGGAAAGGGGCGCCATGCTATCTTCTGGTCAGCGCCAATTAATTTCCTTCTTAAGGGCTTATGTTAGTAATCCTAGTATTCTTGTTCTGGATGAAGCAACCTCTTCCGTAGATTCCTATAGTGAACAGCTTATTCAAGATGCTACAGATAAGATTACTGAAGGTAGAACGTCTATCGTGATTGCTCACCGTCTTGCCACGATTAAAAAAGCAGATAAGATCATTGTAATGGATGAAGGTAAGATTGTTGAAATTGGTAACCATAAAGAATTACTTCAAAAAACAGATGGTTACTACAGGAAGTTGTACGAAGTGCAGTTTAAGGAAGAGGAAGCGCTTTAAATCACATCTACGCTTCAAAAATTCATGTTCTGTTATACGCTGGAATTTATCTCATATAGCTTAAAAAAAGGCAAGGAATATGGGGGGTAAATAATTCTGTCTAAACTTCTGATTTAAAATTCACTAATAAATAGTGTTTACTTTTAAAACATACATATTATTCATTTTTTGTAATTAATTGATGTGGATATGTTTAATATTTTGCCAATTATTGAAATGATTGATTTTTGTTTCGACTAAAGACATTCGGAAAAAGTTAGACTAATTATTAATCTAAATCAATTATGATGAAAAATTTTCTGTATCCAATTTTAAGCATGTTCTTAATTTTTACGGCATGTTCAGATGACGACGATAATATTCAAGGAAATGAAAATATGGCGGAATTTACGGTTACCATAGAAAATGTGGTTCAGCCAAAGCCTATATTTCAAAGTGGTGTATTTAATACTCCTGTTAGTGCCGATGAGCCAGCACCATTATTTCCTGGCGATGCCTATGAATTTGAAATTGATGCCGGGCCGGTAGTTTTGCCAAACGATGGAGGTACTAGGCTTTCATTTGTGACCATGTTTGTTCAATCTAATGATTTATTTTTCGCCCCTAATGAAGAAGGAATTTCCCTGTATGGTGACGATAATGAACCAATTGGAGCCAATGGCCCTGAAGATGTAACAGATCAGGTTTTAATTTGGGATTCTGGAACTGAAGTAAATGAAATAACCGGGGGTCCAAACCAAAAGCCTCAACAGGAAGCCGATGCCGAAGACCAGGGAGAGGACGAAGATGGGGTGGTTACCCAAATTACTGCGAACGAAGATGCAGCAGGAAACTTTATTCCGGATGCAAATGAGGTTATTAAAGTAACCATAGAAAATACAGCTGATGCTAAATTTAGAGTGAGGATAGAAAACGTATCGACTTCTACTACGATTCCAACTCCGGCGCTGGGCGATGGAACTACTGCTGCTGTTCCAGTATCACCGGGTGTTTATGCGGTACATACTATGGCTGCTCCATTTTTCGTAGAAGGTGAAGCTGCTGCTAATGCAGGGCTTGCAGCGAGTGCTGAGGGTGTTGAAGATATTGCTGAAGATGGCTTTCCTATGGCCTTAGCTCAGGATACTGAAGCAGCAACAGGCTTAATAGTTCCTTTGTCTCCAGGTGCCTGGGCTTTACATGATCAGGGTACCCGGCCACTTTATCAAATAAATGAACCAGATTTTGCAGAGGGTCTCGAAGGAATTGCTGAAGACGGAACACCAATGACGCTTGTTTCCGCCTTAAATAGCAAGGACGGTGTGACTATGGCGGCAGCTTTTAATACGCCTGTAGGTGCGTCCAGCCCAGGACCAATCACTCCTGGAAATAGTTACCAATTTACATTTACTGCTTCTGAAGGACAAAATTTGTCACTGGCTACAATGTTCATTCAGAGTAATGATTGGTTTTATGCTTTTAAGCCTGAAGGAATTGCGCTATTTGAAAATGGAACTGCTATAAGTGGAGATAAGACCTCGCAAGTATTTCTTTATGATGTAGGAACAGAAATAGATGAGTATCCAGGTGCAGGATTATTTCAGGTAATTAGGCAGCCATCTTTAAATTCTGGACCAGATGATTCTAATTCTAATGTAAGACTGGTTGACCCCGCCAATCAAAATAATGTTCAACCTGCTCAGGAAATAATTCGAATAAATATTCAAAGTTCAAGTATTGGAACTAATTAATTAAATTATTCTTGACGGAGGAAAAAAACGGCTTCAGAAGGATTTTTAAATTCTTTTGGAGCTATTTTTTTAAGTGAAAATTGAAATAAATTTCAGACGTCAGCACCTAAGTGCATAAAATTTTAAAGTTATAAAACTGTTTACGAAGGTTGTAAGAACAAGTCTTTTGTCAGGTTGAGCGCAGTCGAGAACTATTGGTCAAATACATTTAGGTTTCGACTTCCATAGATCAAAAAAACAATTGAATATGAAACTATCTACTAATCTTGAATAAATTTATTTATAAGTCTTAACTAAGATCTTCCTTAATTCTATCTTTCAGTTCCTCCATTGTTTCAAACATTACAAACTGTCCATCTTTAATATAAGAAGTTTGTCCCGTTTCTTCACTTACTACCAGGGCCAAAGCATCGGTTTTTTCAGTGATTCCTACTGCGGCGCGGTGTCTTAATCCGAATCTTAGCGGAATGGATCTATCGTTTGAAACGGGTAAAATTACCCTGGTTGCGGTAATCTTATTTTCTTCAATTACCATCGCGCCATCATGTAACGGGCTATTTTTAAAAAAAACTGATTCGAGGATTGGTTGATTCAACTCAATCTTCATTTTATCGCCCGTATTCTTTACAAAATCCAGTTTATTATTTTTTTGAATTACTATCAAAGCACCGGTATAGGTTTTACCCATGGTTTCACAGGCATCTATGATCGCATCTACGTCGATCTTTGAATCAAAATCATCCCTGCTAAATTTAAAACTTCTGAAAAATCTGCCCTTCTGGGTAAAATTTGTAGAACCTATCATTAGAAGGAATTTTCTAATTTCCTGCTGAAAAACAACAATTAGCGCGAAAACACCAACGCCCACAAATTCACCAAGCACGCTGCTTAGCAGCTCCATTTGTAATAATTGTGTTAATAGCCAAACGAGGTAAATTACTACAATACCAATAAAGATGTTCACAGCGGCAGTTCCACGTACAAGTTTATACACGTAGTAGAGCAGAAGGGCTACAAAAACAATATCCAGGATATCGAGAATTCGAAGATCTATGATGTCCAAATTGCGGGGATTTTATGTAAAAATAGAAAATCTAAAATTAGTTTATCAATTCACGGGTTAATTTGATGCATTCCACAGCTTCTTTTACGTCATGTACCCGTAAAATGTTAGCTCCTTTTAAAAGGGCTGCTGTATTAAGAACGCTGGTTCCATTCAAGGCATCATTTACAGAAATATCCAGTTTTTTCCATATCATACTTTTTCTTGAGACACCCATTAACAGCGGTAATTCCATGTTCTTAAGAAGTTCGAGTTTTGATAAAAGTTCAAAATTCTGATCTATATTCTTGGCAAAACCGAAACCCGGATCTATAATAATATCATGAATCCCCAGTTCTCTGGCCGCTTTAATTCTTTCTGAAAAATAAAAAAGAACATCGGTGGTTAGATCTTCATATTGGTTGAGGTCTTTCATGGTTTGCGGAGTTCCCTTCATATGCATCATAATATAAGGCACCTGATATTTGGCAATCGTCGCGAGCATATTATCGTCCAGTTTCCCTGCGGAAATATCATTGATAAGCGCCGCTCCCGCATCAATACATTTATCGGCAACTTCAGCCCTAAAAGTATCAATAGAAAGAACAGCTTCCGGAAAGTCTTTTAGAATGAGCTCAATTGCCGGGATCATTCGATTTAATTCTTCTTCAACCGATATATCTTTGGCTCCAGGTCTGGAGCTATAGGCGCCAAGATCAAGAAAAGTAGCTCCATCCGTTAGCATCTTTTCAGCATTTAAAAGGATCTCTTTTTCAGTATTTGTACGACTGCCGCTGTAAAAAGAATCTGGGGTAATATTCATAATTCCCATCACTTTTGGTTCTGAAAGATCTAGAAGTTTGCCTTTACAATTAATGAACATGGGATTCTTTAGATTTTTTGGTAGCTTAGAAATAACTTTGACTATCTGAAATATTTGCCCGAAATTTACGGAAATTACATCTACTTCATGCAGGATACCTCAAAACAATACGACGCAGTAATTGAAGGCTGTCGCAGTTTGTTTCTAATTAAAATGAAAGATTACGGCTGTGCCTGGAGAATTTTAAGGCTGCCCTCGCTTACCGATCAAATCTTTATAAAAGCTCAGCGAATTCGTCAATTGCAGGAAAGTGAAGTGCGTAAGGTAGACGAAGATGAAAAATCTGAATTTATCGGGATTATCAATTATTCGGTGATGGCACTTATTCAGCTGGAGAAGGGAATAGCGATTCAGCCCGATTTAAATCCTGAGGAAGCTATTAAGTTGTATGACGAGAAGGTTTCTGAAACAAAGGAGTTAATGATGAATAAGAATCATGATTATGGAGAAGCCTGGCGTGATATGAGAATCAGCTCTCTTACAGATCTTATTATTCAGAAATTACTTCGTGTAAAGCAAATTGAAGACAATAAAGGTAAAACGCTGGTAAGTGAAGGGATTGATGCTAATTACCAGGATATGATCAACTATTCAGTGTTTGCCATGATTCATTTCAGTGAAGCTGAAGAAAAATCTATTAGTAAATAAAGTAAGGATGAAAGCAATTGTAAATATCGCCAGGATTCTGGTAGGAGTTCTTTTTATTTTTTCGGGATTTATAAAACTCAATGATCCTGTTGGATTTTCCTATAAACTTCAGGAATATTTTAGCGAACCTGTATTAGATCTTCCATTTCTAATTCCTTTTGCATTGGTGATTGCGATCCTGCTTGTGATTTTTGAACTTGTCTTAGGCATCATGTTGCTTATTGGCTATGCCAGGAAATTTACAAGCTGGAGCTTATTGCTCATGATCATCTTTTTCACGTTCCTCACTTTCTACTCGGCGTACTTTAATAAAGTTACAGACTGTGGATGTTTTGGAGATGCAATTCCGCTTACTCCCTGGGAATCTTTTTATAAGGATATTATCTTACTTGTTTTAGTGCTAATCATCTTTTTTAATCAAAAGTTTATCAACCCCATTTTTCCTGTGAAGTATCATAAATGGGTGATCTTTGCTTCCTTTATGGCTTGCTTTGCATTTTGCTATCATGTATTGATGCACCTTCCTGTATTAGATTTTAGACCTTATAAGATTGGGAATAATATTCCTGAAAAGATGCAGTTACCGCAAGGTGCAGAAAAAGCTGAAGTAACTTACAGCTGGAAGTTTAAAATAGATGGAGAGGAAAAAATTATTAAAACGAATGGAGGTTATCCCCAGGTAGATGGAGAGTTTTTAGGCGTAGAGACTTCACAATCTGGAGAGAATGCTTTGGCTCCAATTCATGATTTTGTTATTGAAGGTAAGGAGGGAGATATTACCCAGGAGGTTCTTTCGGCAGAAAAGGTTTTGCTTATTGTAGCTTATAATCTTCGTTCAACTGAAAAGGATGGTTATGAAGCAGTGAAAGCTCTAAGTGAAAATGCCAGAAGTAAGGGATATCGTGTTATAGGTCTTACAGCTTCCGGGGAAGAGTTTCAGAATAAATTGAAAAAGGAATTCGATTTGACCTTTGATTTCTATCAAACCGATGAAACCGCCTTAAAGACTATAGTTCGCTCAAATCCCGGTTTTTTAACCCTGGAAAAAGGAACTATCACGCAGAAAAAACACTGGTTCGACGCCTCGGATATCGAATTATAAAGAATCAAGGCTACTTTTTACAAAGTCCCTAAATTTTCAAGGTTTGGCTTTGGTTTAAGATGCAATCAATCCTCCTTTACTTATATTTGTTTTGAGTGCTGATATCTAGATAATATCAGCTAAAAATGAAGTATAAAACAAAATTTCAAATCATGAGAGATCATATAGTTGCCGGAAACTGGAAAATGAACAATGACCTGGCAGAAACTCAAGAACTTCTAGGGAAGTTAAAACTTCAAATGGTTAAAGAACCAGAGGCTACGGTAATGGTTGCTCCATCTTTCACAAATTTATATCCAACGTTTCAATCTCTTAAGGATACTCCGGTAATTGTGGCTGCTCAAAATATGCATGAAAGTGAGAAAGGTGCATTTACCGGTGAAGTTTCTGCAAGTATGCTCAAAAGTATTGGAGTTACTACGGTAATTATAGGACATAGTGAGCGAAGAGCTCTTTTTAATGAGACCAATGATATTTTGGCTAAAAAAGTACAGGCTGCTATTGAGAATGACATGACGGTGATCTTTTGTTTTGGAGAAGAATTAGAAGATCGAAAAAGCGAGAAACATTTTAATCTTGTAGAAAAGCAATTAAAGGAAAGTCTTTTTCAATTACCTCAGAGTGTCTGGAAGAATATTATTCTTGCCTATGAGCCTGTTTGGGCTATTGGTACCGGAGAAACTGCAAGTCCGGAACAAGCTCAGGAAATGCATAAACATGTAAGGGAGCTTTTAAATAAAAATGTAGGGAAAGAAGTAGCAGAAGCTACTTCAATATTATACGGTGGTAGCGTAAAACCTAACAACGCCAAAGAGATTTTTGCAAAAGAAGATGTAGACGGTGGCCTTATTGGTGGAGCAAGTCTCAATGCAGTAGACTTCCTGGAGATTGTAAATTCATTTTAGAAATGGCTGGGAATTACTTTGAATTTCAATTTACAATAGATCCGGTTCAGCCGGCTTCAGAGATTCTTATTGCCGAGTTGGGTTACCTGGGATTTGAAAGCTTTGTTGAAAATGACGATGGCATCACAGCTTATATTCCGGAAGAAGAATATGAAGAAGATATTTTTGCCGGTGTTCATATTCTCCAATCAGAAGATTTTAAGATCACCTATGATCAAAAGGAAATAGAACGAGTAAACTGGAACGAAGAGTGGGAAAAGAATTTCACTCCTATTCTTGTTGATGAGGTTTGTAGTGTTAGAGCCCCTTTTCATGAAAAGCCGGATACCGAGTTTGATATTGTTATAGAACCTAAAATGTCTTTTGGGACCGGGCATCATGCTACCACCCATATGATGATACAGCATATCCTCAAAAATAGCTGGGAAGGGAAAAGCGTTTTGGATATGGGATGCGGTACCGGTGTTCTTGCGATTCTTTCCGCTTTGAAAGGAGCGAACCAAATTGATGCTATAGATATCGATAACTGGTGCTATTTAAATACTCTTGAAAACATTACTAGAAATGATTGCGAGCATATTAATGTGGAAGAGGGAGGAGCAGAACTGCTTGAAGGACGAGAATATGATACAATCCTGGCAAATATTAACCTTAATATTTTGCTAAGAGATTTACCGATTTACGAAAAATGTTTAAAATCAAAAGGAGATTTATTTCTCAGTGGATTTTACATAGGAGATTTACCCGCCATCAAACAGGCTTGTGAAAAACTGGGCTTATACTTTGTGGAAAATTTCGAAAGGAGTGATTGGATCGCAGCAAAGTTTTCACGCTAGCGTTTTTCTCATTATTTGTATCTTTGCGCCATGTTGAAAGAGAAATTTTAGAAGATGAGTACTAAGGAAGAAGTATTAGAAGAGGTTGAAATAAAGACCAAGGACAAAAAAGAAAATGAAATTGTATTGTACAATGATGATTACAATACTTTTGATCATGTTATAGATACATTAATATATGCTTGTGAACATACTCCAGAGCAGGCAGAACAATGTTCTATTCTTGTTCATTATAAAGGAAAGTGCACCGTAAAAACAGGCCCGTACAAAGAATTAAAGCCGAGATGTTCCAAATTATTAGATGCTGGATTGAGTGCAGAAATAATTTAGACCAAAAAATCCTTTTAAACTTTTCAGATTTTAAAATAAACAATATATTTGCACCCGCTTTGCAAGATAGTAAAGTAATTAAAAAAAGGCCTTGTGGCGCAACTGAATAGCGCACCTGATTACGGCTCAGGAGGTTCCAGGTTTGAATCCTGGCAAGGTCACTCTTAATATTAATAATTATTATCAAAACCGCGCAAATCTTAGGATTAGCGCGGTTTTTTAGGTTTTGGTCTTTCAATTCATTTGATATGATTTGAATTAAAATGATAACTAGAAGACACCTAAATTTTTAAAAGACACCTTAGGTATCTTTTGAAGAGAATTTAAGCTGAACTGCATAGTTGATTTGACTTTATCTAATTAACTCGAGTTTCCTATTTTAAAATACATTTATCAACCTGAAATGCCATAACGAACAAGATGAGTTTAAGGATAAACCCGTTAGACGTTACAGCATTTATATGTCTTGGCATCAATGCGCTGATCTGGCTGATGGTTGTTTCTATCCTTTTTCTCATATGTTCTTTGGTAAAGGCTACGGCAGGAATATCCTTTCGCTTTAAATTTGATTTCCTACTAATCTACAGATCCGCTTGTTCGGCCTCTCTGAATATATCCTCAACCTCGTAGTTGGTATACCCACTATCACCGAAAAGGGAATTCTCTGATGGCAGGTCATGGTACATCTTCATGAGTATCTGTGAGTCGTGCTCAGCATCTTCCACCAGGTACATCTCCACCGGAATGCCATCTGCAGTTGCACCTTAACACCATAAAAATATTCTCGTTAGGAGCCATTGTAGCCCCTGTATTTCTCGTCTTTGAAGAGTTTGCAACGGCTAATCCTTATATTAAGACAAGCCTTGACAGGGAAGGAGTCAATGATATATTCCATCTCACAACAATTATTTGAATATCCCGCCTATTCGTAAAAGGATGAACATCAAGGTTTCTTTTAGTTTGCAAAGGCGTTTTGTAAAATCACTCTTTTTGATGACCTCTTCGATAATGTGCTGCGCATATAATCCAGTGTCAAGAACTGCTTGCCCCGGAAATAAAGGGCAGAAACCAAATCCGTTGTAATGATTTGGTCATCGGTGAATATCCAGTTATTGTGCTTTTTGTGATTCATTTATTTTAGCAGATCGCCAATCAAACAATAAATTGCAATAACTTATTATGGAGCATAATAAGTATATTTTGAAGTTAGATATTTCAAAATTAACGACTTATTTTATGCTCCTCTTTTTATTTTTCAGGAAACTCGAGTTAATTAATTGATAGGTGTGTAGGCACAGGAGAATATTTCAAAAAGCAGATTTATAAAGTTATTTTTTTGTTTGATGGCTTTTTAAGATATTAAAGTGTCAGGGGTTTCTCCCCTGGTTATTGGCTCAAAAACCGTTTATAGTCCCTGTCCCAGGAACAATCAAACTCCATAACCTAGAAGAAGATCTTGGAGCGCTTGATATTCAATTTTCCGAAGAAGAATTGAAGGAATTCCGTGATCAATTTTCAAAGATAAATTTAATAGATAATAGAACAACTTATTAATTATATAAGGATCACTAGAATTCATTATTCTTAAATTTTCACATATCTCTAACGGAATGAGACGTACAATTAAAGTATCTTATCCAATACTTCCTTTTAATAAATAAATTATGAATGATCTTGAAAAATGGAGAGAGAATTTAGATTCCCATGATCTAACCAAAGATGAGGAATTTATCTTCGACCAAATTGGTTTAAATGGTACAAACAGAAGAAAGTTTTTAAAACAAATGTCTGCTGCTAGTTTAAGTATATGGGCATCATCCTATTTTACTTCAGAACTTTTTGCGAAGACAATGAAAGACCTTCCCGAAAATCCTGAGGTTTTATGGAATGAGATTAAGGTAAATCTTCGTGTGAATAATACAGTAAAGCCATTGACGATCGATTCTAGAACCACCTTACTCGATGCTTTAAGAGAACGTCTTGCGCTTACTGGTACTAAAAAAGGCTGTGATCATGGTCAATGTGGGGCCTGTACCATACTGATAGATGGGAAGCGGAAATTATCCTGCTTAACCCTCGCAGCTACCTGCGAAGAAAAAGAGATCACTACTGTAGAAGGACTGGCAAACGGAAGCGAACTACATCCATTGCAACAAGCATTTCTGAAACATGATGGTTTCCAGTGTGGTTATTGTACTCCTGGGCAGATTTGTTCTTCTGTTGCTCTCTTAGAAGAAGCCAAAAATGGGGAAGCTAGTTATGTTACAGAAGATTTTAAGTCGGTAAAAAATAATTTAAAGCTTTCAGAAGAAGAGATTCGAGAAAGAATGTCTGGAAATATCTGTCGTTGCGGTGCTTACAATAATATCGTTCAGGCTTTCAAGGAAGTTCATTCTGGGGATGATGAGATGCCAACCTGGGAGTTTGCTACGAAAGAGCAAATGGAAAAAGCTAAAAATGCCTAGATCGATATCAGCAAAAAAATAAAATTATGAGACCATTTACATATACAGACGTTGAAAATAAAGACCAGGCTTTAAACGCATATACAGAAACCTCGCATTATCTTGGTGGAGGTACCAATTTGGTAGACCTTATGAAGGAAGATGTCGAAAGACCAGACCAGCTGATAGATCTGCAAAAACTCGATTATAAAAAAATAACTTCAAACGAAAATGGCGGACTCACCTTAGGTTCCTTACTAAGTAATTCTGAGACCGCTAATCATCCGGAAATCAGAAAGAAATATCCTTTGCTTTCTATGGCAATGCTTTCCGCTGCTACGGCACAAATAAGGAACATGGCTACTAATGGAGGCAACCTATTGCAAAGTACCCGATGTCCCTATTTTTATGAAACATCAATGCCCTGTAATAAACGGGAACCAGGATCTGGATGTGGAGCACTAGATGGGATGAATGGATTACATGCGATTTTTGGTTATAGTGATAAATGTATCGCCGTGAATCCTTCAGATATGAATGTAGCATTGGCAGCAATAGGGGCAGAGGTTGAAGTTTTTAAGCCTAACGGTGATTCCAGGATGATACCGTTTTCAGATTTCCATAGGTTACCAGGGGATCAGCCTCAGAAGGATAACAATCTGGAGCCCGGGGAATTGATCACCGCTATACATCTTTCTGATCCGGTATTTTCAGACCACTATTATTATCTCAAAATTCGTGAACGTTCAAGTTATGCTTTTGCGTTGATTTCAGTTGCGGTAGGTTTACAGATCAAAGGAGGAACGATTACGAAAACAGGCCTTGCCATGGGTGGTGTAGCTCATAAGCCCTGGAAATTGACCAAAGCTGAGGAATTTTTGGCGGGAAAAGCGGCTACCCTCACAAACTTTGAAAAAGCAGCTGATCTGGCTATGCGGGAGGCAAAACCATTTGAAGATAATAAGTATAAAGTTGAGATGGGCAAAAAGGCGATAGTCAGAGCACTATCTCAAGCTTTTGAAAGAAAAATTTAATCTACTCTTAAAACGAAAACATATTATGAAGACTTTAAATGAAACTGGAGTAGGTAAAGCTATTGATAGGGTAGAAGGTCATCTAAAGGTTACGGGGATGGCCAAATATGCTTCAGAATTCCCTGTAGAAAATAAGGTTTATGGGCAGGGGATCAATAGTACAATTGCTAAAGGCGAAATTCTGTCTATAGATACTTCTGAAGCTGAAAATCTACCAGGTGTTCTTAAGGTCATAACCTATAAGAATGCAGAAAAATTAAAAACTTTTGAAGAAGAAATGCCGCCGCTTTGGCCCGATGTTATTGCACCGGTTTTACAGACTAATAAAGTACATTATTATGGAGAATATGTTGGCTTCGTAGTAGCTGAAACTTTTGAGATTGCTCAACATGCTGCCAGGCTTGTTAAATTTGAATATAAGAAGGATCATGATGCTGCCATTAATTTTGAAGAAAACAAATCGAAGGCATATAAGCCAACGGAGTCTTCAGATTATTCCAGGGGAAATATAGAGCAGGGAATGAGCGAGGCAGATGTTAAAGTTGAAGAAACTTATACAACAGCAATGGAACATCACCATCCCATGGAACTTCATGCTGTAATTGCTTCCTGGGATAATGGAAAATTAACAGCTTATTCTAGTCAGCAAATGATTGATGCTAATGTTACGGCTTTAGCAAATACTTTTCAAATTCCCAAAGAGAACGTAAGAATTATTGCCGCTTTTGTAGGAGGAGGGTTTGGCTCAAAGTTAAATATTGAACGGCATGTCGTCATGGCTTCAATGGCCTCACAAATGGTTAGAAAACCGGTTCAAGCAACGGTGACGAGGCAACAGATGTTTACTAATACCGGGTTTCGTCAATTTAACGAGCAAAAAATGCGTATAGGCGCAAAAAAAGACGGAAAATTGACGGCTCTTTCTCATGATACGATCTCTCATACGAGTACCACTCAGCAGTATCAGGAATCTTGTGGATTCGTTTCAAAAATGTTATATAATGTGGCAAATAATTCGATTAAGCATCGGTTGATTCCTATGAACCTGCAAACCCCTTTTGCGATGAGGGCCCCTGGTGAGGCTACAGGCAGTTTTGCGCTCGAATGCGCTATGGATGAGATGGCCTATAAATTGAATATGGATCCAATCGAATTCAGGGTGAAAAATGATACTCAAACGGATCTAAGCGAAAACAAGCCTTTTTCATCGAGACTATTTGTAGAATGTTTAAGGATTGGGGCTGAAAAATTTGGTTGGGAAAATCGAAAAAAGGAACCTCGCACCAATACGAATGGAAACTGGTTGATAGGACATGGGGTAAGTGCAGCTTCAAGAAAGGCACCATATCAAAAGACGTCTGCTAAAGTTATTATAGAACTAGCTGGCGGAGAGCCTACTGCAACCATAAAAATGGATGCGACAGATATTGGTACCGGATCGTATACAATCATTGCACAAACTGTTTCTGAATATCTGGGCATACGGGTAGAGCAGGTAAATGTTGAGATAGGAGATTCAGAATTTCCCAAAACACCCGGCTCCGGTGGCTCCTGGGGTGCCGCTTCTTATTGCAACGGAGCCAGGGCTGCATGTGAAAATGTAATTTCTGAATTAAAAAATAAATTAAACCTTGCAGAAACTGAAGAAGTCTCAATTGGAGATCTTTTGAAAAGAAATGATCTTACAAAATATGAGGCTACCGGAACTGCAGAACCATCAGAGGAATTTAAAAAACATTCGGTGTTTTCCTTTGGAGCAAATTTTACAGAAGTGTGGGTAGATAAGGATACTGGAATGTGGAAAATCAAAAGAATGGTGAATGTAGGTTCAGCTGGAAAAATTTTAAATCCTAAAACGGCATACGGGCAAATTATTGGGGGCTTAACTATGGGTGCAGGCATGGTAATAGCAGAACAGTCTAAAATAGAACCTAATTTTGGTAACTTCATTACCCGTACTTTAGCAGATTACCATGTACCGGTCAATCTGGATATGGCAAATATCGATGTCATCTTTTTACCAGAAGATGATAAGATTGCTAATAAAATGGGCGTAAAAGGAATTGGTGAATTGGGAATTACCAGTGTAGCTGCCTCTATAGCCAATGCTATTTTTAACGCTACAGGAAAAAGAATGAGATCACTTCCAATAACTCCGGAAAAGCTAATAGAAGCACCGATAGAAAAACAAATAGAAACATAGATTCATGATGAATATCATGATCTTAAAATTTCCACTTTTAAATTTATACTTAATGGCATTCAGAAATTTATTATTCTCAAAAGCCATTTTATCTGTTTAAACTAAAAAATTTCTTAAATTCAAAGAATAAAAATATATCCAGTGTACCATGGCGACATTCAACATTACAATCAACGGGAAGGAAAAGACTATAGAAGCAGATCCATCAACTCCATTGCTTTGGATTTTAAGAGATCATTTAAAATTGGTGGGCACTAAATATGGCTGCGGAATTTCGCAATGTGGGGCCTGTACTGTTCATTTTAATGGTTCTGCAGTAAGATCGTGTCAACTTCCAATTTCTTCGGCGGCCGATAATGAGATCACTACTATCGAAGGTTTATCGGAAAATGGAGACCATCCGGTACAGCAGGCCTGGTTGGAAATAGATGTGCCTCAATGTGGGTATTGCCAGGCAGGACAGATCATGTCTGCGTCAGCATTGTTGAAACGTAATCCAAGCCCTAGTGACAGGGAAATTGAGAACGCCATGGATGGTAATATTTGCCGCTGTGGAACCTATACTAGAATTAAAGCCGCCATTAAGAAAGCCTCAAATACTGAAATTGTATAAGCTTCAGTTAAATTAAAAAGACATAGAGATGACTAAAATAAAAACAGGAATAGGAAGAAGGTCTTTCATAAAAAGTGTTTCGGTTGCTGGAGGTGGATTAATCATTGGTTTCAACTGGATGGCATGTAAAGGACCAACAGAAGAAGGCAGCGAAGAACTGGCAATGCAAATGCCAGATGAATGGTTTGAGCTAAACGGATATTTGAAAATAGGAGATAATGGAATTGTCACTATTTATTCTCCAAATCCGGAAATCGGTCAGAACGTGAAAACTTCCATGCCTATGATCGTAGCCGAAGAACTGGATGTAGACTGGAATAATGTGGTTGTGGAGCAAGCTCCACTTAATACCGAAGTTTTTACAAGGCAATTGGCAGGTGGGAGTCAGTCTATTCGCCAGGGATGGGAATCACTAAGAACCGCCGGGGCAACCGCAAGAAAAATGCTATTAATTGCTGCGGCAAAACAATGGGAAGTTCCTGTTTCAGAGCTTTCCGTAGAAAACGGAGTGATAAAGCATAAAGGCAGCGATAAAACTATTGGATATGGAGATATTGCTAAAGCTGCCGCCCAGGTAGAGGTGCCCGAAGAGATTGAATTAAAGGATAATGATAATTTTAAAATAATTGGTACCTCTCGCAAAAATGTGGATGCGAAAAAGATAGTTACCGGCCAGCCATTATATGGATTGGATACTTATAAAGACGGAATGCTTATCGCCATGATCGTGCAGCCACCTGCCTTTGGAATGGAGTTCAAAACTATGGATGCTGAGAAGGTGAAAGAAATGCCAGGAATAAAAGATATTTTCACCATAGATACCTACCCGGAAGACATGGAGAAGGAATGGAGCGATGTAGCCGCTTTTTCCAAATTGGTAGTTTTAGTTGGAGAAACTACCTGGCAGGTCATGCAGGCAAAAAAGGCCTTAAAAGTAGAATGGGATTTAAACCCTGAGCTCACAAAGGAAATTGAAATTCTCGAGAAGTCGGCGGGAATGGATGATGCAAGCGGATTAGAGAGTACCGATATTCATGCCACTTTAATGGCCGATGTAGGTTCTAAACAATCTGAAGTAGTAAGAAAAGATGGGGATCCAGAAAAAGCTTTTAAAAATGCAGCGCGAGTAATTGAACGTTCGTATACCTGTCCTTTTCTGGCGCATAACTGTATGGAGCCTATGAACTTCTTTGCTGATGTTAGTGGAGGGAAGGCAGAATTATTAGGACCAATTCAGACCCCAGAATATGCTGAAAAAAGCATTAATAAACGATTGGGTTTAGAACTTGAAGATATTGATGTTCAAATGACTCGAATGGGGGGCGGATTTGGTCGTAGACTTTATGGTCACTTTTTAGTAGAAGCAGCAGTGATTTCAGAAAAAATGGGTAAGCCTATTAAATTGGTGTACTCTCGTGAAGATGATATGACCAACGGAGTATACCGTCCGGCCTATCATGTAACTTATCGTGCTGCTCTTGACGCAAATAATAAGCTTACAGCTTTTCATATAAATGCGGGAGGTATTCCTGAGAGTCCATTATTTGCCAATCGTTTTCCGGCAGGTGCGATAGATAATTATTTAGCAGAAAGCTGGACATTGAATTCCAATATATCTATAGGAGCGTTTAGAGCGCCACGTTCAAATTTTATTGCGGGTGCAGAACAGTCATTTTTAGATGAACTGGCTGAAGAAATGGGCAAAGATCCTATTCAATTTAGATTGGAGATGCTGGATCGGGCAAAGAAAGATCCTGTAGGGGAAGAAAACGATTACGATGCTGCAAGATATGCCGGAGTTTTGGAACTTGCTCGGGATAAGTCAGGCTGGGATAAAGGAAATTCATCATTGAGTCGTGGAGTTTCAGCCTATTACTGTCACAATTCTTACGTTGCCCAAATCCTTGATATGTCAGTAGAAGGAAATGAGCCTCTAATAGATAAAGTCACCTGTGCGGTTGACTGTGGAATTGTAGTGAATCCCGATGCCGCCAAAAATATGGTTGAAGGAGGAACGATTGATGGGATTGGACATGCACTTTATAGTGAAATGGCTTTTAAAGATGGGAAGCCGCAACAAAGCAATTTTGATACTTATAAATTAATTAGACATAAACAGGCTCCTAAAAGTATAGAGGTATATTTTGTAGACAATGGAATCGATCCCACGGGATTAGGAGAGCCTCCATTTCCTCCCATTCAGGGAGCTTTGGCAAATGCGCTTTATAAAGCTACTGGGAAGAGGTTTTACAAGCAGCCATTTATCAATGAGTTACAGACTATAGAGTCTGAATTGAAAACTTAGTTTTTTTTCATGAAGCAGATCCGCATAAAGTGCTGGGTAGAAGATGAAGGAGAAAAGTTATTTGGTCCTGGACCCAATGAATTGATCAAAAAAATTCATAAGGAAGGCTCGCTATCAAAAGCTGCTGTAGTAATGAATATGTCTTATAAAAAGGCATGGGATCTGATACAAAGATTAAATCAGCATTCTGAAAAACCATTGGTGATTTTGAAAAAAGGAGGTTCCCACGGAGGTGGAGCAGAAGTTACTGCTAATGGTTTAGAAGTAGTAGCTGAATATGACAGATTGGAAAAAGAAATTACTGATCTAATAAGTCGACAGGATTTACTTAAATTATTAAAATAGCTTTTAAGCTAGTCATTATTTATTGCCTGATTAAATTTACCATGCGATATATATACAAATACATAACGCTTTCTTAAATGCCTGCTAAAAAGAAGATATACCTGGATTACAATGCCAGCACACCTGTGGATCCTAGAGTGGTTAAAGAAATGTTGCCATATTTTACCGAAAAATTTGGAAACCTAAGTAGTGACCATGCTTTTGGATGGGACGCAGCTGAAGCTGTAGAAAATTCTAGAGAACAGATTTCCAGGTTGGCTAATTGTAAGCCAACAGAACTTACTTATACTTCTGGAGCAACAGAAGCTGCAAATCTTGCATTATTCGGGTTTTGCCAAAAAAATAAAAATAAGGGGGATCATATTATTAGCTGTAAAACAGAACATAAAGCGATTTTGGATACATTGGGGGCTTTAGAAAATAGAGGTTTTAAGATTACTTATCTTAATGTTGATGGAGACGGAAATATCGATCTAAAGGAACTGGAAAATTCGATTACTGCTGAAACAATCCTGGTTTGCCTGATGCTGGCTAATAATGAAACCGGGTTTATTCATCCACTTAAAAAAATTGCTCAGATAACCCATGCTAAGAATGTTTGTATAATGAGCGATATTACGCAGGCGGTTGGGAAAATTCCGATTGATTTAAAGGATCTGAATATTGATATGGCAATTTTTTCATCGCATAAAATTTATGGTCCTAAGGGTGTTGGCGCACTATATATATCCAAGAAGAATAAGATACACTTGGATCCTCATGAATTTGGTGGCGGTCAGGAGCGGGGCTTACGTCCCGGAACTCTGAATGTCCCAGCTATCGTGGGCTTTGGGAAAGCTGCTGAAATTGTTTTTTTTGAAATGAATTCAGATTCCAGGAGATTACTTGAATTGCGAAATAAATTGGAAACACTTTTATTAAAAATTGAAGGAGCGGAGATTAATTCAAAAGAAGCAAATCGATTACCGAATACCACAAATATTAGCTTCAAAAATATCGAGGGAAGCCAGATATTTCGAAGACTGAATATGCTCGCTGTTTCACGAGGTTCAGCCTGTACGGCAAATACTGTCCAGCCTTCTCATGTGTTATTGGCGATGGGTGTAACAGGAGAACAGGCATTAGCATCTTTGCGCATAAGCCTTGGAAAACTTACGAGTTTAGAAGATATAGAATTTGCAGTTGCCGAAATTACTAAAACAATTGAACAGCTTAAAACCGCAACCGCATGAGAGAATTGGATGTGATTGTCGCTCAATATAATACTCTGAAAAGGGCTGGAACCGAAAGTGTTTTAGCTACGGTGGTCCATGTTGAAGGTTCTTCTTACCGAAGAGCGGGAGCAAGAATGTTGGTTGATGAATTCGGCAATATTACCGGAGCTATCAGTGGTGGCTGCCTGGAAGGAGATGCACTAAGAAAAGCTCTTCATGCCATGCATCAGCAGAAAAACAAACTGGTGACTTACGATACTAGCGAGGAAGATGATGCCTTAATTGGAGCGCAATTAGGATGTAACGGGATCATTCAGGTTCTTTTTGAATATTTAGATTTTAAGAATGAGTTTAATCCTTGCGAAATACTTAAAACTCTTATTTCCAAGGATCAGAAACTGGCGATCGTAGTACAATTCAATTTAGATAAATCACAGGATCAGCCGGGAACGAAATTTTTCATCAATGAAGATTTACAATTAAGTGGTGAAAAACCTGAAAAGCAAGTCCTGGATCTAATTATTAAAGAAGGTGAATTGAGCCTTAAGAATGATAAACCACACTTTGCTGAGATTTCTATTAAAGACAAAACCCACCATTTTTTTATTCAGAATTATAAGCCACCGGTGAAGTTAGTACTTGTTGGTGCCGGGAATGATGCGCAGATCCTGGCTCAGCAAACTGAATTACTTGGTTGGGATGTAATTGTGACCGATGGGCGCCCAACTCACGCAAATAAGGAACGTTTTGCCAGTTCCTGCCAGGTAATTGTTTCTAAACCTGAAGAAACCTTATCGAATATCAGGATCGATGCCCTTACTTGTTTTGTTTTGATGAGTCATAACTACAACTATGATCTGGCTGTATTAAAATTATTAATGAATAAAAATGAAATTCCATATATCGGAATATTGGGTCCACGAAAGAAGTTTGAAAGAATGCGGACCGACCTGCGCAAGGAAGGTTTTGAGTTAAATGCTGATCGGTTGGTCAAAATTCATGCTCCGGTGGGATTGGAAATAGGAGCTGAAACCCCTGCAGAGATCGGACTTTCTATTTTAGCTGAGATTCAATCGGTTTTGACTGGCAAGAGCGCAAGGCCATTGAAGCAAAAGGAAACTCCTATCCACGATAAAAAAGAAAATCACTTTAAAGAAATTCAGCTTTGATAGGGAATAAGAAAATAGGAGTTTTGATCCTGGCAGCAGGTGCTTCCAGTAGACTCGGGTTTCCGAAGCAATTGGTGGAGTTTAAAGGAAAAGCTTTGTTACAGCGTATGATGGAGCTGGTTAACTCTTTATCTTTTGACTCAAATATTTTGGTGCTTGGATCAAGTGCAGAAAAAATCAGATCCCAGGTTAAACCGGGAAATGTAAAAGTAATTGTGAATGAAAACTGGGAAGAAGGAATGGCTTCCAGTATAAAGTTCGGTTTAACCAAAACCTTGGAAAATGAAAAGAAATTAGACCATTTACTTATCCTGCTTTCAGATCAGGCATTGGTATCAAAAGAACAAATTCAAGAATTAATAGACCTTCAGATAAATAAAAATAGCAGTGCCACTTTTTCAGAATATGATGGAGATATTGGAGTTCCGGCGATTTTCTCAAGCAGTTTATTTTCAGATTTACAAAAACTGAAAGGAGATCATGGAGCTAAAAAAATGATTTATAAGAAAGGGTTTCAATATGAGACTCTAAAATTAAATGAGGCGAACTTTGATGTGGATACTAAGAATGATGTGGAATTATTAAAGAAGATGGAAGAATGAAACTCACTTTAAGATATTTTGGTATGATCGCAGAAGCTACCGGTAGAACCGAAGAAGTTCTGAATGTTTCAGATCAAATCACTTTATACGATCTCAAAGATCAGCAAATAAAAAAATATAAAATTCAAGATCCTGAAGCTGTTCAGCTTGCCATAAATCAGGATTTGAATTTGAAATCAGAACTAAAAGAAGGTGATGAAGTAGCATTTTTGCCGCCATTCGCAGGAGGATAATGAGATACGACAGACAAATAACCTTAGATGAAGTTGGAGATTCCGGACAGGAAAAACTCAGCAATAGCAGTGTGCTCATAATTGGTGTGGGCGGACTTGGTTGCCCTGCTGCACAATATCTTGTGGGAGCAGGTATTGGAAAGATCGCATTGATGGATCACGATAAAGTTTCCATCAGCAATTTGCATCGCCAAGTTTTATATAATGAGAATGATATTGGAAGATCGAAAGCTATGGTTAGTCAGGAAAAACTGCAGCAATTAAATAGTGAGATCGAAATAGTTGCCATTGATGAAGCTCTGAGTATTGAAAATGCAGAAAAGCTTTTTAGTCAATATGATCTTATCCTTGACGGAACGGATAATTTTGAGACCAAATACCTTATCAATGATGCCTGTATTTTAGCTAATAAACCCTGGGTTTATGCTTCGATCTATAAAAATGAAGGTCAGTTATCTGTTTTTAATTATCAAAATGGACCATCGTATAGATGTCTTTTTCCTAAGACTACCAGAAACAATGTGAGTTGTGAAGCCACAGGTGTTCTGGGAGTAGTTCCAGGAATCTTTGGAATGCTTCAGGCGATGGAAGTTTTAAAGATTCTATTAGGAGTTGGAAATTTGCTTTCCGGAAAACTGAAAATATCCAATTTGCTAATTGGTTCAGAACAAATTATGAATATTCAGAAAAGGGAAAAAGAAATCGAAAAGATCAGGGAAAGTGGAATTATTCCGGTGATAATTGAATGTAAGATCAATGACAATACAAGACTATATCTAGATATCCGTGAAATTTTTGAGCAACCCAAGATCACTTCAGAAAAAGTGATACAAATACCGATGAGTGATCTAGATGAAAGACTTTGGGAAATTCCGAAAGAAGAAGAGATTTTCGTCTTTTGCCAGTCTGGTAAACGAAGTAAGAAAATAGTAGACCTATTGAAAGCCGAATACGGTTTCGAGAATCTAAACAATGTAGAAGGAGGGATAGAAACAATAATATATGGATAAGAATAAACCAAAAAAAGTATTTGTACAGGGCGCAATTCCCCCAGAAAAGATTGCGACTTCCATTGCGAACCATCAGTCTAAAACTAACATTGGTGCGCATAGCATCTTTTTAGGTCAGATTCGAGCAGATAAAACTGATGGAAAAACAGTGAGCGCTATCCATTATTCAGCATACGAGGAAATGGCAGAGAATGTCTTTCATGAGATAAGAGAAGCGGCCTTTTTAAGATTTAATATTACTTGTGCGCATATCTATCATAGTCTAGGCGAAGTGAAAACCGGGGAAATATGTCTTTTTGTATTTACATCTTCGGCACATAGAAAGATTGCCATAGAAGCCTGCAATTATTTTGTAGAAGAGATCAAGGCTAATGTGCCAATTTTCGGGAAAGAGATTTTTGAAGATGAAACCCATCAATGGAAAGTTAATAAATAATGGTTGATATTACCCATAAGATAAATACGTTGAGAGAAGCGACCGCGATTGCAATCGTACGAACTTCCAGCGAAGAAACGATCAAGGCAATCCAGAGAAACAGCGTTCCGAAGGGGAATGTATTTGAAATGGCTAAAGCTGCAGGTTTACTTGGGGTTAAGAAAACTCCAGATCTTTTACCAGATTGCCATCCGATGCCTATAGAATATACTGGAATTGAATACGAGATCAACGGACACGAGATCAAGATCTCTATGACCGTTAAAACTATTTACAAGACAGGCGTAGAGGTTGAAGCAATGCATGGAGCCAGTATCGTGGCCTTGACGATTTATGACATGCTAAAACCAATTGATAAGAATGTCGAAATAGGTACGATCAAACTTCAGCAGAAAAAGGGCGGAAAATCTTCTTATAAAATAGATGCCGAAGGGCTTACTGCAAAAGTAGTGGTGTGTTCAGATACTATTTCCAAAGGAAAAGGAAAAGATAAAGCCGGGAAAGCGATCGTTTCCAAATTGGAAGAATTAGGTATTAAAGCTGAAAAGGTCATCATTCCAGATGAAGCAGAAGAAATCACTTCAGCCTTAATTAAAGCAGAGACCGAGTTGGTTATTTTCACCGGTGGCACGGGCGTTGGTCCACGGGATGTAACGCCTGAAACCATTGAATCGTTACTGGATCTTCGGTTAAAAGGAGTGGAGGAGCAAATGCGGAATTATGGTCAGCAGCGCATGCCATATGCGATGTTATCAAGATCTGTTGCGGGGATTGTAAAAGACAAAGTTGTGCTAGCGTTGCCGGGATCAACGAAAGGAGCTGCAGAATGCATGGATGCGATATTTCCACATGTATTGCACATTTTTAAAGTGATAGAAGGAAAAAGACATGATTGAAGAGAAAAAGCAAATAGTAGATAATTTTGGACGAAAACATACCTATCTCAGGATTTCCCTGACCGACAGGTGTAATCTTCGATGTTTTTACTGTATGCCGGAGGAAGGGATCGAGCTGATGGAGAAATCCAGTATAATGACCATCGAAGAAATCATTGAACTCGCTACCAAATTCAGAGATTTGGGGGTGGATACGATTCGACTAACCGGTGGCGAGCCCTTGGTGCGTAAGAATTTTGGATACCTGGTGGAGGAATTGGCAAAACTGGGTGTGACCTTAAAGATCACCACCAACGGAATTATGTTAGATAGATACCTGGAACTTTTTCAGAAGATAGGTTTGAAAAAGATCAATCTTAGCCTGGATACTTTGAATAAAGCAAGATCGGTTTTTATTACCAAGCGTGATTACTTTGATCGTATCTGGAAAAATATTCAGCAGGCATTGGAAATGGATATGGAAGTGAAGCTGAATATTGTCCTCATCAAAACTGTGAATGACAAAGAGATCAATGATTTTATTGAGCTCACCAAACATAAAAACCTGACCGTTAAATTTATTGAATTCATGCCATTTAAAGGTAATAAATGGGACTGGAGTAAAGGAGTGGGGAAACAGGAAATTCTGGATACTATTTCTGAAAAGTTTGGAAGTATTAAGGAACTGGAAAACCCGAAACATAGTACATCTACCAATTTTAAAGTTCCGGGACATGTGGGGAATTTTGCCATTGTAAGTACGATCACCAATCCATTTTGCAGTGAATGCAATCGTATTCGGGTGACGGCCGACGGGAAGATGAAGAACTGTCTTTTTGCCAATTCTGAGACCGATCTGCTTACGCCACTTCGGAATGGGGAGAAAATGGAAGAGTTGATTATAAATGCGATCAAAACCAAAAAATATTCCCGTGACGGGATGGATGTAAAAATGGATGCCGATCACTATGAAAATAACCGTTCAATGATCTCAATAGGTGGATAATGGTAAGAATTGAAGAGGCTATAAAGATCATTCAAGATCAGGATATTAAATTGAAAACTGAAATTAGAAAACTTATTAATTGTCTTGGATTTTCCATTTCCGAAGATTTTGTCGCGCCTTTCGCCATGCCTTCTTTCGATAATTCTGCGATGGATGGTTATGCCTTATGCGGAATCATTCAAGAATATAAAATTGTTGGTGAAGTTGCTGCTGGAAACATAAGTGAGATCGATTTGAAAGAAGGCGAGGCCGTGCGGATCTTTACCGGGGCAAAAGTTCCAGAAAACACGACCGCCGTGATGATGCAGGAAAAGGCCAAAGTAAATGGCGATAAATTGATCCTGGAGGAGCAACCAAAAGAAGGGCAGAGTATTCGGAGGAAAGGTGGGCAACTGGAAGAAGGTCAGCTGGTTTTTGAAAAAGGTTATGCGATCACTCCCGCAGGAATTGGGATGATAGCAAGCCTGGGAATTGAAAAAGTAGAGGTCTATAAAAAACCGGTCATCAATTTGATCACCACGGGGGATGAACTGATTACTCCCGGAAAATTTAAAAAGGAAGGACAGATCTACGAATCCAATAGCTATGCGCTGGCAGTTGCATGTGAGCAATTCGGATTTCCTGTACAACATAGATTACAGATCGAGGACAATTTTGAATCCATAAAATCTGGAATAAAAAAATCTATTGAAAATACTGATATTCTAATCCTTTCCGGCGGAATTTCAGTAGGAGACTATGATTTTGTAAAACAGGCGCTTGAAGAAAATGGAGTAGAGGAGCAGTTTTATAAAGTGTTTCAGAAACCTGGGAAACCATTGTTTTTCGGAAGAAAAGAAAATAAATTTGTTTTTGCACTCCCAGGAAACCCGGCCTCTTCGCTAAGTTGTTTTTATATCTATGTGTTACCATTTCTTCAAAAATTCAGTGGTTTTCAAGAATGCGGATTACCAAAATATTCTTTTTCCATAAGTCATGATTTTGAAAACAGATCAGATCGGCCTTCGTTTCTAAAAGCGAAAGTCATTAACGATAATGTTCAAATTCTGGATGGGCAGGGTTCTTCGATGATACAGTCGATGGCAAAAGGTAATGCTCTGGCTTTTATAGATGCTGAAACTTCAGCAAAAAAAGGAGATCAAATTGATTGTTATTTAATTTCATAGGATGCCCTTAGAATATTTGCCTGTCATTTTTTTCTTTATCGCGTTGTTCTATAGTTCGGTTGGTTTTGGCGGCGGATCCAGTTACCTGGCCATTTTGAGCCTTTTTTTAACCGACTTCTACGAAATTCGGTCAACTGCCTTAATTTTGAATATTTGTGTGGTCACAATTGGTACAATTATATTCATAAAAAATAACGTCTTAAAGCCCAAACTGATCTGGCCTTTTTTTATTTTTAGTTTTCCCATGGCTTATCTGGGTGCTATGGTAAAATTATCTGAAACTGTATTTTTTCTGATTTTGGGAAGTGCGCTGATACTAGCAGGAATTTTTATGATCTTGAAATTTGTAAATAGTAAACTTGAATCCCAGGAATTTTCATATCTGAAGAAGTTTGCATTGGGAGGAAGCATTGGGTTACTTTCGGGTATTTCCGGAATTGGTGGCGGTATATTTTTATCTCCGTTTTTGAACCTGTTAAAATGGAAAGATCCCAGAACAATAGCTTCGCTAGCTTCAGTATTTATTCTGGTGAATTCCATAGCGGGAGTTGTAGGCCTGAAAGTAGCCGGAACTTTTCGGTTGGATTATCATCTGGTAGTACAACTAATTATCGGGGTAGCTTTTGGCGGAAGTATAGGTTCTTACCTTTCAAATAAAAAGTTTGACCTGAAATTACTGCGAATTCTAACCGCTATTTTGGTTTTTTATGTAGGCGTCAGACTGGTGTTATTTAACGGTTTTGGAGTACGTATTTAAAATATTTCATTCAAGTATAAAGTTAATAGAACAGTAGGATGACTAATTTCAAAATGTTAATTATCAGTAGTTGAGAAATAAACTTTAAATATCAACATTTATAGAACCGAGCAATAAATCAAACTTCTCATTCCATATGAACTTATAATTTAACATACCTTGTCGGAGTTTTCTTATAACTAAAATAACGTGTATTTTTTTCAAATTGAAGTGATATACACTTATATAAGCTCAAATTTAAAGATGCCTAAAAGTTACCTTATATATAAATCTTATAACCTCCTTCAGTTAGAGGATACGTAACCCAGGTTTGAATCCTGGCAAGGTCACAAGAATAAAAAGATCTGTAGTCACTACTGCACGTCTTTTTATTTTAAATAAGTCTTTTAAGAGTCTATAAAATTTGAATAATCCTGAGATTAACCAAATTTACTTTCGGTATAAAATGGAAGGTTAAAAGGTAGTATGACGAAAATAGGAATCATTCCTCAGAATAAAAAAAGGATGTCGTAGGGACATCCTTTTTAAGTTTGGCTTTTCTAACAATTTAATACTTGAGAATTAGTATAGATACTCCAAAGCAACTTCATCATAGTATCCAAAGTTTCCAGATTCTGAAGAACTGAAACAAGACAGCATTACAGAGTTGGAGTCATATCCAGTTGGGGTTCCGGGAATATGTACAGCTCCATCAGGATTAGCACTTTCTCCGCTCTGACCACAACTCTGACGGCTAAACCAGTCTGTATGGCGCATTCCTAGAGTGTGACCCATCTCATGTGTCATCACGTGCTCATTTGTAGCGGTGCTGTAATTTTCCATTCCGCTGTAAATTTGGATGAATTTATATGGATTTCCGTTACTTGGAAAGCCGGCTACACCACCTGCCTGGCCATTTTGAGTTTGGTAAACCACAATATCGTAAGCCTGATAATTGGTTCCAAAAGTTAGGGTGAAATTAAGTCCAATGTTAAGTGCATTATAATTATTTACAGCACGTTGTAGGGCAGATCTTTGCTTAGACGTTAAACCCTGTCCAGCGCCTCCGGTGTATCCAATAACATTAACGTTTCTTGGGCTACTTACAAGGTTGTAGGTGCGGTACTGCTTGTTGGTGATATCTCCAGGTTCCATTTCTGAAAGAGTCTCCTGACTCATTAAAATATCTCCTTCAATTTGGAAAACCGATTCGCTTTCACCGTTTAGATTTTTTTGCGTAATAACTTCAATATGTTTAGAGTTAAAATTAAGTTCTTTCACTTTTTCTCTAACCGCATCTGTTACTACTAATTCCTGGTCGGCTTTTGCAACATCATTTTCTACGGTTGCTTTGTTTCCTGCTTCTTCTTTCTGGCAGGAAGTGATGCTTAATGAAGTAGCAATCACAGATAAAAATAGAAATCTTTTAATCATAATGTATTGTTTTGGGTTATTAATGAAGCCAAAACTAGTTTGATACCTGTTGAATATCTAAAAATTTACCATACAAAGTGTAAGTCTAAAATATCAACATATGATTTAAATTTTTGTAGGTTTAGCTTTTATATGGGATGACGAGCACCTTCTGGGCATCATTTTTTTATTCTCTTGAATCCAAAACTTCTAAAGTATGTTTTTAGCTTACATTTTGTAAGCATTATGAATAGTCTACTTAAATACTAGATTATAGATTTGGGATGCTTTATTTTTAAATTTCTATTTTGAATTTTATATCATTATTAAACATGATAAAGAACTTTAAGAAGAACGTTTAATAAATGAAGTCTAAACATTAATTTATAACTAAAACTTGAACTATGATAACCAAAACTAAAATCTTATTCGCTATTGTTTTATGTAGCGCAGCTTTTATTTCCTGTGAACCGGAAGCTTTACCTGAACAGGAGATAATTACAAAAGTTTCTGATGATATAGATCCAGTAGGCACCGGGAATGAACAAAATGATGAAGAGCATCGAGGAGAAGATTAACACTTGAATAAATATAATATCGAACCCTGGTTTTCCGGGGTTTTTTATTTTAGCTTTCTGAATAACAAATTATTTCTATCAGCATTAGATTTTTTATACTCTTAGCTACAATGTTAGTCTTTTCCTGTTCAGGTTCAGAGGAGAGACAGATCGATACATCTACACAAAAAAGTTTTGATTCTATTAAGGTTTATATAATTCAGAATAACTTGGGTCCGCTTGAGGTGGATAGTTTATTGAAAACTATAACATTAGATTCTGTTAGGTTAAACCTGCTTCAAGATTTATCTCTCCATTATTTATTATTAGAGAACGACTCAACTAAGTTTAGACTTTATAATAAACGGACGAGCAAATTATCTCAAAATTTCGATTTCAAGAAAATAGAAGCCGATTCTTACTGGGATTTAGGTTTTTTCTTTACTAAGAGAAACATATTAGATAGTGCTTACTTAAATTACTACAGAGCCTATAAATTATATAGATCAGAAGAACAAAATGACCTTGCTGGTAAGATGTTACTGAATATGGCTATCTCACAGGAAAAGGTTAAGGACTACTTAGGGAGCGAAATAACGACCGTAGAATCCCTCAAAATTTTACCTGCAGATCAAAAAAAACAGATATATAGGGCATATAATAATCTTGCAGTAGTGGCCAATGGACTCGAAAATTATAGCCAGGCATTAAAATATCATGAAAGAGCATTAGAAATAGCGCAGTCTATAAATGATAAAAAATTGATTGCCCAATCATTAAATAATAAAGGTTTCGTATATCAAAATATGGGTCATTTTGGACAGGCACTGATTGAATTTAAAAGGGCTATAGTAATTGAAGACCTAAAAAAACTGGATATTCAGCTTTTTGCAATTGTTTTAGAAAATATATCATTTACCGAGCTGAAATTAGGAAGGCATGATAATTTTTTAAAAACTTCTGATTATGTTTTAAAAATCCGAGACAGTTTAAAACACGAAACAGGAATTATAGCTAGTAAGATTAACCGAGCTCAATATTTCAGTAAAATTAGTGATACCGTAAAAACAATACAGCTTCTTGAAGAGGCTAAATATTTATCCAAGTCAATAAAAAGTACTAAATATGAATTGAGGTCACTAAAGGAATTAGCTGAAATTGATAGAATAAATTCTACTGAATATTTGAAGGAGTTTATTGCGATAAATGATAGTCTTTTAAAAGAAGAGCGATCTATACGTAACAAGTTTGCGCGTATTCGTTATGAGACAGATCAATATATTGAAGAAACCGAATTGCTGAGTCAGCAAAAATTCTGGATTTCTATAACAGCACTGATTACTACCTGTGGATTAATTCTCCTTTATTATTATAGAGAACAATACAATAAGTTCAAGAAATTAAGATTGCAAAAGGAACAACAGGAATCTAATGAAAGAATTTATAATCTTTTGCTAAATCAACAAACTAAACTGGAAGAGGGGCGTCAGGAGGAACGAAAACGAATTTCAGGGGATCTTCACGATGGTATTCTGGGAAGATTATTTGGTACTAGAATGGGGCTTGGTTTTTTAAAACCATACGCTAATTCAAATAGAATAGATGACTACTTACTGGAGCTTCAGAATATTGAGAAAGACATTAGAAATATAAGCCATAATCTATCTACAGATATTTCTGATTCATCTGAGAGTTTTCATAATTTAATTGATCAATTGGTTAAAGAAAAGAACGAGATTTCAAAGATTTCCTTTAATTATCACTTCGAGGAAAGTTTTGATTTTGATCAAATATCTAATGACGTAAAGATCAATTTGTATAGATTAGTTCAGGAATGTTTGCAAAATGCAATTAAACATTCTAAAGCTAAAAATGTTTTTGTTACTTTTCGTTCGGCCCAAAATTTCTTGTATCTAACTATAGAAGATGATGGACAGGGATTTGATATCAAAAAGAAGAAAAAAGGTATAGGTTTGAGTAATATGAAGTTTCGAGTACATAAATTAGGAGGAAATATGAATTTAAAATCTTCTGGGCAGGGAACAAGCTTTATTTTTAAAATAGCGATCTTGAAAGATGAAACAGTTTAAAGTTCTTATAATTGATGATCATCCATTAATAGCGAATGCTTATCAGCAGGCTTTGGAGGAAGTGTTCATTAAGTCTGATTTAGAGTTGAATACAATATTCGCCACGACTATTGATGAGGCCCACGAAATTATTGAAGACCCCAATACATTTGATAGAATTGATATTGTTTTTCTTGATATTAGGCTCCCAAAAGGGAAAAATCTTAAAATAATATCAGGGGAAGATTTGGGTATTTTGATGAGAAAAAAATATCCAAAAAAGAAACTTGTTGTTGCTACCACGTTTAATGATAATTACAGGATTCATAGCATTCTGAAGAATATAGATCCAGATGGATTTCTTGTAAAAAATGATCTTACTCCGGCAGAGTTGGTATGTGCTATCCAGGTGCTTCTTTCAGAACCACCTTTTTATAGTAAAACTGTTTTGAAAATGTTGCGAAAGCAGATTAGTGATGAAGCTCTGTTAGATCATACAGATCGTAGATTACTATATGAAATTTCAATTGGTACTAAAATGAAAGAGTTACCAAATATATTGCCACTTTCAAAGGCAGGAATTGAACGTAGAAAGCGTAACCTGAGACTTGTGTTTGAGGTAGAAAATGGTTCAGATAGAGATTTGGTGTTTCAGGCTAAAGAGCGGGGATTTATTTAGCTGAAAAACGCTATTCAAATTAATAGGTTTTAGATTTTTATCTGAATTTCATCAAGTTATTCTTTTATAACTCAATTAAAAAAAGCAGCTTCTTTTCTGAAGCTGCTTTAATCTTTTTGGCTGATGAGTTACATTAGAAAATATAGCGTAAACCAACTTGTGCCTGCCATCTTGATTGAAGGCTAAAATCATTGGTAAAAGTTCTATTTTGGTCTCCAAAGGTGTAAACAGGAGAATTATTCTCATCGATGCTTACCCCAATTGGCTGGTCATTCACAGGAATTTCAATTACTCCCCAATCAGAATTTAATAGGTTGCCAAAATTAAGGATATCAAGACTTAACTGGATAGTATTTGTCTTTTCCCCAACCTTGAAGTTATAATCCTGAAGTATTTTTACGTCCCAGCGACCTTTCCAGGGGCTAAGAATATCATATTTCCCAGCATATTCGCCGCGTTTATCACTAAGGTAATCGTCTTGCTGAATAAACTGCTCAAATGCCTGTCTCTGCGCATCTTGTTCAGTTGAACTTCCTGTAAATCTATATTGTTCAAGTTCAGATTGAGTAGGAATATAAATAAGATCATTCAAAACAGATCCGTCATTATTGATGTCTCCTGAATAAGTATAAGAGAACCTGCCTCCCTGAGCATATTCATAAAAAGCACCAATAGAAGTACTCCAACGATTGTCTTTTCCATAGTTGAATACTTTATTCAACTGCCCAACAATTCTATGTTTGTCGCCGTATCTTGAAGGAGTACTTACCGCTCTGTTAACATTCCCTAACGCAGGATTTCTATCGTATGCATCACTTGAAATTTCAGCGTCGATAGAACTTGCATCTTCTGATTCCAGGTAATTATAGGCTATACTAGCATAAAAATCTTTTTCAAAACTCTTAGCTAGTTTAACAGACCAGTTGAAAGAGTATCCAACATCTGTATTAGTAAATACATATGCGTTTGTAACTCCTCCAAATTCATTTAAGGCTCTGTCACTATCAAGATAAACAGGACGGCTGTCAACTCCATTTAAGGTTCCAGATGGTGTTGAAAGTCCGTAATTTCTTACCATCTGGCCATTGATGTCTTTTGTGTAAATAATATCTGTCGTTGCTACAAGACCATTTTCAAATCTATAATCGGCTCCCAAACTGTTTCTCCAAACCTGTGGAAATTTAAAATCTGGTGCAGTAGTTTGATAGAAGAAGAAGGCGGGATTAGCAACCTGGTTTCCTATCCATACAAATGGAAGTCTACCTGTAAATATTCCGGTTCCTCCTCGTAATTGCAGCTGGTTGTTACCCATTACATCCCAATTAAACCCTAATCTTGGTGACCATAATAAGTCGTTAGAAGGAAGTTCAAGACTATTTAGCATTACTTCATCTCCATCTTCATCAAAATAGGTAATGCCTGGCTGGTAATCGCCATCAGGGAAAGTCCCACCAGCAAGACGGTCTATATTTTCCTGGATTTTATCTTTAGTATCAAAATATAGAGGTTTATCTACACGAAGACCATAAGTAAAGGTAAAATCATCTGTAATTTTCCATTTATCCTGAGCATAAAAAGCAAGTTGACCAACATTGGTTTCAGCTAGAGCCCAACTGTCATTTGCATTATTGGAGTCGAAAATGTTTTGTGCGTTATTAAGAGCAGCTTCAACAGTCCCATTGTTGATTCCTTCTTCAAAAGAACCTCCAGGATTGTTAGGATCTATTCTAACGCTGGTAAAAGCATCAAAGAAAGTGCTAACAGGACCAGTTCCTTGATCTGGATTTCCAGCAAAATCATAAGCTCCAAGGTTGAAAGAGTTATCAAAATCAAATCTCTCAAAACTACCACCAAATGTGAAGGTATGATTACCTGATACAATGTTTAAGTTGTTGGTGATCTGGTAAACGTTTTGTTCTAATCTGTTATTGATAGAGAAAGGTTCATGACCTGCAACGATATATCTAACTCCGTTTTTCTGAATGTTGATAGGTGGAGCAGGAGCGGAGAAAGGATCACGACTGTCATCAAAGAAAGTATAACCAGCCTGAAATTTATTCGAAATATTATTTCCAAAATTAGAGTTTAATTCTACTAACCAGGAGTTAATTTTATTATTGATGGTATATCCAGAATTTCTAAACTGAAGCGTTGTAAAGTCTGGGCCTCTTCTCCCAATCGCTTCCGGGTTTGCAGGAAGATCTCTTGAAGCATCAAGAAAATTATAAATGAAAGCTAACCGATGTTTTTGGTTAATATTCCAGTCTAATTTTACAATTCCTTTTGTAGAACCTGTTTCATGCGTATAGCCTTCATATGCTCCGGTTTCATAACCTAAAGAAGATAATTGATTAGATACATAATCAAGATCTTCAGCAGTAACTCTGGAAACATTAGACCCGGTTAGGCCTGGTCTATTTGCTAAAAAGTTAGAACCAAGGTCTTCTCGGTCATCCATTTCAAAATTTGCAAATACAAATAGTTTATTTTTAATAATTGGAGCACCAATACTAACTCCATATTGCGCTTGCTTAAGGTCTGGAACGACAATATCATCACCTCCTACTTTATCTCCAGTCATATCTTCATTTCGGAAAAAACCATAAACTGTTCCCTTAATTTCATTTGTACCGCTTTTAGTTACAGCGTTCACAGAAGCGCCAGTAAAACCAGCTTGAGTGACGTCGTATGGAGCTGTAGAAACCTGAATTTGGTCTATGGCATCTAATGAAACAGGTTGCGCATTTGTTTGCCCTCCGGGTGTTGCAGCATCAAGCCCAAATGGGTTGTTGAAAATTGATCCATCAAGGCTAAAGTTATTGAATTGATCATTTCTACCTCCAAAAGATCCATTACTGGAAGCTGTTGGTTCTAATCTATAAAAATCTGAAGCCGACCTTGATATGGTAGGTAAAGTCTTTAATTCTCTTCTGCCTACATTAGTTTCAGCACCAGTACGATCACTATTGATTATCTGGTTTTTAGAGGCATTAATCACCACAGCATCAAGTTGTGTAGCATCAGAAACCATTTCAATTTCTACGTTGTAGGTTTGTCCAAGATTTAATTCTACTCCCTCCAATATAGAAGTTTTGAAGCCAACGTAGCTTACAGAAATTTTATACGGTCCGCCAACTCTTAGGTTTAAAAGGTTAAAGCCTCCATCAAAATTGGTGACAGCTCCATAAGTTGTTCCAGTAGGTGTGTGAACAGCTGTAACATTTGCTCCCGGAAGTGGCGTATCCCCTTCGTAAAAAACATCTCCACTAATCTCAGCGGTTGTGACCTGAGCTTCGGCTGTTACAATGTTTAAAATTGCTACTGTAAATAGTAGTAATAGTCGTTTCATGTTTGATTGTGTTGTGTTAAATAAACTTTAAATTTTCGCAAAAATAGTATTTCCTTTTTATCTGCCATATTATTTCAATGTGAATTTAACAATTAGATTTAATTTTAAAAGTCTAATAAACAGGTGTTTGTGTTTTTGGTGATTAATCAGCTAAATTTATATGAAATTGAAATTTCACTATTAATTAAGGTTCTTTTTTCAAAAAGTAAAATTAATCCCTAATTTTTTTCTTGTCTTTTAACAGTAAACAGTGGACTTCAGAATAGTTATTTTCTCATAGATTTTTTAATTTTCATACTTTAATGATTTTCAGAAACAATGGGTATAGCACAAAAACTTAGGTTTAATTATCGCGAATCAATTTTTACGAGATTCCATTCAGTTTAATATCTTTAAAAATAAAAAATGAGCTTTTGTAAATTGTTTGGATTTCTACGGGATCTCAATAAGAATAACCATAAGGAATGGATGGATGAACATAGAAAAGAATATTATGAAGTAAGAGATTTCTATATAGAATGGCTAAATCAATTAGATATAAAATTAGCTAAGGTAGATCCTGATTACTCGCCAACAACAGGAAAACAGGCGATTAATAGAATTAATAATAATCTTCTTTTTCATCCAAATAAGCCGGTATATAAAGATCATTTTGGAGCTGGTTTGGATAAGGAAAAAGGGAAAGGTGATTTTTACATTCATATAGGGATAAATGAAAGTTTTGTGGCTGGAGGATTATACAAGCCTAAAAAGGAAATGCTTGATAGTATTAGAGCTGCAATAGATTATAACGGTGAAAAATTTAAGAAGATCCTAAATAAAAAATCATTTAAAAATACTTTTGGAGAGCTGATGGAGGATGAAAAATTAAAAACTTCGCCAAAAGCTTATTCTAAGGATCACGAGCATATAGACCTTTTGAGAAATAAGAGTTTTGCGGTAATGCATTCCCTTACCCATAAAGAAATTGTAAATGATGATTTTCAAGAGCAGCTTATTGAAATTTATAAGGAAATGCTACCTTTCCGAAATTACCTGAATAATGCAGTAACTGTTTAAAAGTAATAGATGGAATTAAAATCTTATGTGAGGGAAATAGCAGATTTTCCAAAAAAAGGAGTAAGTTATAAAGATATTACTCCTCTTCTGCTAGATCCTGAAGCGATGCGACTGGCCGTAAAACTTTTTATGAAAAACTTACCTCATGGTAAAATTGATAAAGTAGTTGGAATAGAATCTCGTGGTTTTTTCTTCGCTACAATGCTGGCAGAAAAGTTAAATGCTGGATTCATACCCGTTCGTAAGCCCGGAAAACTACCTCACAGGACTCATAAGGAAAATTATGATCTGGAATATGGAAGTGATTCCTTAGAGATACATGAAGATGCTATTAAAAAGGGAGAAAAGGTTTTACTGCATGATGATGTACTTGCCACTGGAGGAACTGCCGCTGCAACCTGTAAATTAATTGAAAAGTGTGGTGGAGAGATCGTTCAGTGTAACTTCCTGGTTGAACTCGAATTTTTAAAGGGTGTAGATAAGCTGAAGGGGTATGATGTATGTTCTTTAATTAAATACTCTTAATCCAAAGCATTTTTTGTAACCCATAATTTCCATCCAATAAGAGCCATTTGAACTTTACTGGCCTTTTGAAGGTCCAATCCTTTTTTGGAATAACTAGGCAAAACCGCCTTATTAAATTTGGAAAGTGCTTTAAAAAATTTTTTCTTCATTTGCAGGATTTCCTCTAAATGTAATAAAAATTAGATTCAGATGAAATCCCACCTATGATAATTGCTATTAAAACTGGCCTTTTGAAGCTTTGTTGCTAATCACGATTCCGCCATCTTTAGATAGACCAATAAGTATTGTTCTTAATCCATCAGAATCATTAAGTGTGGACGATACGTTTTGACCTTCTTTCTCTCCTGAAATAGAAATACTGGTAATTTCTCCGCCCTCATTTCTTTCTATCCCCGAAAACTTCACTTTTATACCAAGATTTTTTTCGATTTTCATCTCAATATCTTTAAGGTTAACATCAGAAGTATTACTGGAAATAGCATAAAATCGTGGATCTTTTGATATTTTTTCTTCATTACCAACATAACTTTTCGTGAAAATTTGAATAGCTCCATTTTCAGCCTTTTTACCATACTTATCGGTAGCATTTTCACCTTTTAGAACAATCATTGAGCTTATGTCGGAAGGGCTGATGGTATTTAAATCAAAACTCTCATCAACTGCAATACCATTTATTATATAAATGGGCTCTCCTCCATTCTGTGAGATGATCTTAACCCTTGATTTGTCAGAATTAATTATCGGCATATCTCCAGATGATTCAAATTCTATAGATTTCGAATTCTCGGTTCTATAAAGTCCCCCGTTTTTATTAGAAAGTGAACCAGTTCCTCTCTTTCCGACAACATATACATTATCAGAATTAGACTCAGTCCTGGATTCCCAGACTCTTAGATTACTATTATGGGTAATTGCACCTTGGCCTCGGACCGTACTCTTACCAGAATTTAAGCTCATGAAATTTGGTTTTCCATTATCTCCCACCATGATATACTTACCAGTAAATTCATCACGACTTTTGATATTTTTCATTTCTTTGTTGAAATTCCTAATCACCTTTGCGTCGGGTATGATAATAATACCATTTTTAGCGTCCTTACCGTAACGGTTTACAGCTTTATCACCAATAAGAATTTCAAATTTGGAGTTTATGGCAATATATTTATTCTTGAGTTTTGATGCCTCAATACTTTTTCCATTCAGTAAATAGAGAGGATTATTACCAAGATCAGAAAGATGGATTTTGTGAGTTTGAGTTGTTCGTACTGTAGATCGGCTAATTTCAGGAGATTCTTTTATTTCAACTTCAATTTCTTCAGGAGTTTCCGGAGCTTCTTCTGTTTCAGTCTTTTTTTCAATTTCGGTTTCTGCCATCTCTCGAGCTTCAGGTTCTTTAGTCGCTTCATTACTTTCCTGAGCTCTTTCTTGTGATACAACCTGTGCTTCCGTCTTAACATTGAAAAGTAACATAAAAGCGAGAATAAGAGGAATTACCAGGCTTAATTTCCAGGTCGGACTTTGGTTTGATGATTTTTTGTTTAACATAAGAATTCGTTTTTTGATGAATGATTGATAAAAATGATTAGTAAGTGCCGGTTTGAGATTGGCTATTGAGACTTTTACCAGCGCATGCTGATATTCTTTTATTTGTGTTGCATTGTTTACTGTCTCCCGGTCGGCAATAAACTCCAGGTTTTGTTCAACCGATTTCTTGTATAACCAGGCAAACGGATTAAACCATAGAATACAACTCACGAAGTTTACAAAAAGAATGTCTGCAGAGTGTAGTTGCTTTGCATGTACTTTTTCGTGCTCAAGAATAAGTTCTAAATCTTTACCGGAATGTTTATCAGGATTAAAAACTATGTAATTGAAGAACGAAAAGGGTAATTGATTTTCAGCTATTTCCAGATATTTCAAACCTGACTTTTTATAAAATTTATTTGATTTGAGGATTCTTAAAACAGCGCTTAGCTGAAGAGTAAGACGAAGGATGAAGAAACCTGTAATAATTAAATAGATCACGCCTGCAATATGCCACCAATCTATTGGTGTTTCTATTGGGATTTGAGACAGCTCTGATGGATTTGCAACAAAACTATAAGATTGTAGATCCTGCTGGATATATACTTTTCTGGTAAAATATATAGCAGGTAGGATTGCTGCAGTGAATAATCCAGAAAGCAAATACCTTCTATTTAACTGGAATGTAGTTTCCTTTTTGAGCAGAAATAAATAACTCAGATAGAAAATTCCAACCAGGGCAGATGCTTTTAAAATATAAATTAAGAAGCTTTCCATTATTTCTTTTCATTTTCAATAATGTCTAGAATTTCCCTTAATTCGTCGGCACTTATTTTTTCCTCCTTTGCGAAATAAGAAACCACATTTTTAAAAGAATTGTCGAAAAACCGTTTTGTAGCCATATTCATAAACTGCTTTCGGTACTTTTCTTTACTTACTACAGGGAAGTACTGATGGGTTTTGCCAAAGGCTTTGTACGAAACATATCCCTTTTCTTCAAGATTTCTTATGATGGTAGAAACCGTATTGTAATGTAATTTTTGATCTTTTAGTTTAGGGATAACTTCCTTGACAAATGCTTTTTCCAGATCCCATAGAACTCGCATGATTTCTTCCTCTTTATTGGTTAATTTTTCCATAGAGATTAGATATTATAATTTTTGTTTTCAAATATAACGAAAAAAATAGTTTTAAAACTACATAAATAGTTTAAATATTGATTTGATAATTCAAAGGAACCATTTTTGAGATTCTTGAAAAGCCCATGAAGCCACTAAAAGTCATAGCGGTTGTAGGAGAGAAGTTTCCGTAATCATCGATTATAAAATTTTTATCAAAAACAATTTTACTCCAATGCTGGCGATCATATCTAATTCTAACAAATTTGCCTAGTGGTTCCACCTGTGTATAATCAGATAAGCTATCTAACTTGAAAATATCTTCTCTTAAAATATTTTTATGATCCCTATATAATTCAAAATCCTGATCTTCTAAAACCCCATTTTTTAGAGAGCGCATAAAATGTAAGCTGGATCCCAAATATGCTCGTTTCCGCTTTCGTAGTATTCTATTGGGAATTTTCTTGCTTAATTCTTAAAGTAGCTTGTACCCGCATAGTAGACTGAAACCGGCCATTCTCTTTCGTTTTCATCAGTTTTAAATTGTACATTGAAATCAACAAGGTTATAATTTATTATATATCCCAAATCACTATTTTCAATAATCAACTCTTTATCGGCAGATGCAAACAGAATATTCTTTGAAGGACTATATCGTAGGTTTAAATCATCCTGGTTACGTATTTTGCAATTATCGGCACTGCGATCACTTCCTAAAAACTGTTGTCTAAAGATCCTTAACTTTTTTTCTCTGGACCAGGGATCAGCTTCTAGGTAGACGGTCTCTAAACTTTCCTTCTTTTCTTTAATATAAACCTTAAAACTTTTTCCTGAATATTGAGAGATGTTAGCAATTTTAATTGGTTCGAAACCAATGGAGCTTATGATCATATTGGCTTGAAAACTTTTCTTTAAGTTTAAGCTGAATCTTCCATCATCGCGGGTAGAAGTTCCTATACTGGTACCGTCTAAATAAACCGAAGCCCCAAAAACAGCTGTTGAATCTTTGGCGTTATAAACATTTCCGGAAATTTTTAACTGGGCAAATGTTGGAATAGAGAAAAGTATAAAAAAAATAAATAGAGATCGGGATAGTAGTGCTTTGGCCATGCCTTAAATTATGTAACTACAATTATAGTTAATTCAAATTTCCTTTCCTATTCGTTAGATTTAAGTTTAATGTTATCTTCGCTAAAAATTAATTTTTATGAGCATTGTTTACTTACTCATAGGTTTTGTGTTGTTGGTAATAGGAGGGGAGTTTTTGGTACGATCATCGGTAGCACTTTCTCTTAAATTGAATATTTCCAGAATGGTAATAGGACTAACGGTAGTTTCTTTTGCCACTTCTGCTCCTGAATTGCTGGTAAGTTTGCAAGCTGCGGTAGATGGTTTTTCTGATATCTCCCTCGGAAATGTAATAGGATCTAACATTGCTAATATTGGTTTGGTTTTAGGGTTGACCGCATTGGTTTCTCCGTTGATGGTAGACCGGGATTTTTACAGGATTAACTGGCCGGTAATGATGATTTTTTCTATTGTCCTCTACTTTTTTCTGTTGAGTAATAATGAATTATCAAGGATCGAAGGTGGCGCCTTACTGCTTGGTCTGGCAGCTTATCTCTTTATATTAATTAAACGTTCGCGACGAAAAGATAAGGTGGTTGTTGAAGAAGTAGATGAGTCGTTGCGCCAGGTTCGTGGCTTTAAAATGACAATATGGCTTCTAATTGGAATTTTTGCACTTTGGGGTGGTTCTGAACTTTTGGTGAAAGGAGCTGTAGACCTGGCAACTCAGTTAGGGATTAGCGAACGTGTTGTATCTGTAACGATCATCGCCGTGGGCACCAGTGTTCCTGAACTTGCAGCTTCATTAATTGCCGCTATGAAAAAGGAGAAAGCAATTTCATTAGGAAACTTAATAGGATCTAATATTTTCAATATAGCCTCTGTACTTGGACTAACAGCATTAGTAAAACCCATAGTAGTACAATCATCAGCAATTCTTACAAATGATATGTTCTGGATGTTGGGGATCGCTTTTATTCTTTTGCCAATGCTTTTAATCCCGAAGATGTCTGAGATGGGTAGAAAAGAGGGCTTCGCTTTAATTGTGGGGTATTCAGTTTTTATCGTGCTTACCATTACCTAAAATAAGACTGGGAAATATAAACTCATAATTTTTTCCTTCAGTATTAATATGCCTGGTTCACTTTTCTGATAGTTATTTTTCGGATGATTTTCAATATCAGTTTACAAACGTAGCGTTTGAAATGGTCTATGATCTTTCCAATACTTTCATTATGTCTTTTTAATTCAAATTATTCTGAAAGTACTATAAAATCATAAATGGCGTCATTCTGTCCCGATAACTATCGGGATTGTTTCAGAATCTCATAAAACTAAGAATCATTAAGATTGCTTGAGAACCTGAAATAAATTCAGGTTGACGAAACAACGATAGGACAAAACCGGATATCCAATTCTAAAATTATCTTCAGTTTTTCGCAGAATGTATTTTATCATTAGTAATTCAACTTTTAAGAATATTTAGAGTTGAAAAACGGTTCTTTTCAGTTTTGTAATCATATAGTATTGTAATTCAGTTTTTTGAGATGCTATTTATCATTTCTACTGATTTTTGTTGGATAAAAATTCAATATAGAAGTATTACGCCGCAAATTATTCCTGAATCATTTTGGTTTTATTTAACTTATATTTAAAAACTCATAAAAATTAGGGGGTGTTTTTAATAATATCACATTTATTTGTTATAAGACCCCTGATTTAGATAGGTTAATAAAAATTTTTTTAAATTTGTCACTTGAATTTTTAAAAATTAAATACTACAGTATATATGTCAACTTTACGATTTCAAGCTTTAAAAGAAGCTCTAAACAGAAAACCAGTTAAGATTACAGAACCTGCAAGAAGGTCTGAGATCTTTTCAAGCAATGTCTTTAATGAAACGGTAATGAGACAGTTTCTTACCAAAGAGGCTTATGAGAATGTGACAGAAGCTATGCGTACGGGGAGGAAAATTGACCGTAACGTAGCCGATCATATTTCTACCGGAATGAAAGAATGGGCTATTTCTAAAGGAGTTACTCATTATACTCACTGGTTCCAGCCATTAACAGGAACTACTGCAGAAAAACATGATTCTTTCTTTGAGCCCTTGGGCGATGGTCTTGCGATTGAAAAATTTGGCGGTGGCCAGTTAGTACAACAGGAACCGGATGCTTCCAGTTTTCCTAGTGGAGGAATAAGAAATACTTTTGAAGCTCGTGGTTATACTGCATGGGATCCAACTTCTCCTGCTTTTATATGGGGAACAACCCTGTGTATTCCAACGATATTTGTTTCATATACTGGAGAAGCACTGGATAATAAGACTCCATTATTAAGAGCACTTCAGTCTATTGATAGTGCAGCTACGAATGTTGTAAAATATTTTGATAAAAATGTAAAGAAAGTAAATGCTACTCTTGGATGGGAGCAGGAATACTTTCTTATTGATTCTGCTCTTGTAGCTTCAAGACCAGATATAACTCTTACAGGAAGAACGCTACTTGGGCATTCTCCTGCAAAAGGACAACAATTAGACGATCATTACTTCGGATCAATTCCTTCAAGAGCTATCGCCTTTATGATGGATCTTGAGATAGAATGTATGAAATTGGGTATACCTGTAAAAACACGTCACAACGAAGTAGCGCCAAATCAGTTTGAGCTGGCACCTATATTCGAAGAGGCAAACCTGGCGGTAGATCACAATTCCTTGATAATGGATGTGATGAAGAAAGTTGGGGAAAGACATCATTTGAGTGTGTTAATGCATGAAAAGCCATTTGCCGGAATCAATGGTAGTGGTAAGCATAATAACTGGTCTTTAGCAACAGATACGGGTACAAATTTGCTTTCTCCAGGTTCAACTCCAATGAAAAACCTGCAGTTTCTTACTTTTTTTATAAACACGATTAAAGCGGTTTATGATAATGAAGAATTATTGAGGGCATGTATCGCTAGTGCATCTAACGACCATCGTTTAGGGGCAAATGAAGCTCCACCAGCTATTATTTCAGTTTTCATTGGTTCTCAATTAACGAAAGTACTGGATGAACTTGAAAAAGTTACTGATGGCAAACTTTCTCCACAAGAGAAAACAGACCTTAAGTTAAATGTAGTTGGTAAGATTCCGGAAATTCTTCGTGATAATACAGATAGAAACCGTACTTCTTCTTTTGCCTTTACCGGAAATAAATTTGAATTTCGTGCAGTAGGTTCTCTTGCCAATTGTGCAAATGCGATGACAGTACTTAATAGTATCGTTGCTAAACAACTTAAAGATTTTAAAGTTGAAGTAGATAAGCTTATTAAGGATAAGAAAATGAAAAAGGATGATGCTATCTTCAATGTTCTTAGAGAATACATCAAGAAATCCAAGAAAATTAGATTTGAGGGTGATGGTTATGGAGAAGCCTGGGAGAAAGAAGCAGAGAAGCGTGGTTTGAGTAATAACCGTACAACTCCACAGGCACTAAAAGCCCAGGTTAGCAAAAAAGCTTTTAAATTATATGAAGAGCTTGGAGTAATGAACAAGGTGGAAGTTGAAGCTCGTCACGAGATTGAACTTGAGGAGTACACCATGAGGATCCAGATTGAAGGTCGAATTATTGGAGATATTGCGAGGAATCATGTGATCCCAACAGCGGTACGCTATCAAAATCTTTTAATTGAAAACGTACGCGGACTTAAGGAGATCTACGCCGAAGATTTTACCAGACATGCCAAGGAGCAACTGGAGATTATAGAAAGTATTTCTGCTCATATCGCCGGAATCAATTCTAATGTAAACGCAATGATCGAAGCTCGTAAAGTTGCTAATAAGATTGAAGATGATGCAGAGAAAAAAGCATTTTCTTATTGTGATAATGTGAAACCTTATTTTGAAGAAATAAGATACCATTGTGATAAACTGGAATTATTAGTTGATGATGAACTTTGGCCATTGGCTAAATACAGAGAGTTGCTTTTTACGAAGTAATTCTTGTTAAACTGAATTTCGAAAAAAAGCCACGCTAAAAACGTGGCTTTTTATATTTAAAAATACCTGATTTTTTATCAGAAGTGTTTAAACTAATTATCTTTGAAAACTCTAAGTAAAAGTCATGAGCAAAGAAGTAAGTAAGCGATATTCTGGAAGAGGTGTTTCTGCAGGGAAAGAAGATGTGCATAATGCGATTAAAAATGTAGATAAAGGTCTTTTTCCAAAGGCTTTTTGTAAGATCGTTCCAGATCACTTAACAGGCAGCGAAGATCATTGTTTGATTATGCATGCCGATGGTGCCGGCACGAAATCTTCTTTAGCCTACATGTACTGGAAAGAAACCGGGAATATTTCTGTTTGGAAAGGAATTGCTCAGGACGCTCTTATTATGAATATAGATGATCTACTTTGTGTGGGTGCGACAGATAATATTCTGCTTTCTTCTACCATTGGCAGAAATAAGAACCTTATTCCGGGGGAAGTCATTTCTGCAATTATTAATGGAACAGAAGAATTGATTTCAGAATTAAAAGATTTTGGGGTTGAAATTCATTCTACCGGTGGTGAAACTGCAGATGTTGGTGATCTTGTTAGAACTATTATAGTAGATTCTACGGTTACAGCGAGAATGCCTAGAAACAGAGTGATCGATAATGCGAATATTAAGCCGGGGAACGTAATCGTAGGCTTATCCTCCTCTGGTCAGGCATCTTATGAAAGGGAATATAACGGTGGGATGGGTAGTAACGGATTGACTTCTGCTCGTCACGATGTTTTCTCAAAGATTCTAGCTGAAAAATTTCCGGAAAGTTTCGATAGTTCAATTCCCGAGGAATTGGTGTATTCCGGAACTAAAAAACTTACCGATTCGGTGGAAAACAGTCCGGTAGATGCCGGTAAACTGGTGCTTTCTCCAACCAGGACGTATGCACCCATCGTTAAAAAGATCCTGAGTAAGATTGGGAGTGAAAAAATTGACGGAATGGTGCATTGTAGCGGTGGAGCTCAAACAAAAATTCTTCATTTCGTAGATAAGAATCATATTATCAAAGATGATCTCTTTGAAACTCCTCCTTTATTTAAACTCATCCAACAGGAAAGTAAAACAGATTGGAAGGAAATGTACCAGGTTTTTAATATGGGACATCGTATGGAACTTTATGTAGATGAAAGTATTGCTACTGAAATTATCCAAATTTCAAAGTCCTTTAATGTAGACGCGAAAATTATTGGTAGAGTAGAAGCTTCAGAAACTAAAAAGCTGACAATAAAAAGTACTCACGGGAATTTTGAATACCGTTAAATAAAATTTTTAATTAACCTTTTTAATTGGAATTTTAGAGTTTCATTTACAGGATTGATAGTTTAATAGCAATGTTCTAATGAAATTCTGGCTAAACCTTTTGATGGGTTTTCTTATCGCTGCCAATTTTCTGGCTATATATTTTCTGGATGAGTATGTAGACAGGTGGTTTAGATTTGGAGCAACCTTTCTCTTTCTGCTCATTTATATCTTAAAATACTTCTCAAATTATCGCCTGTTATTTATTTTTTTACTACTTGCCCTCTGTGATGGGCTGCTTGTGTATTACGAAATTCCCTTTTTAAAGAAAATAATTTATACAGTAAGAATTCTGGCCTATCTCAATATTATCCTGTTGATAGCGCCTTCCCTTTCAAAGTTGAAATTGAACCTGTTTACTGTCCTAATCTCAATTTTTATAATAACTATAGATATCTACCTTCTGCATGAAATGGCGAAATCTTTGCCGAAAAGCGATCAGAATCCAATATTCATAATCTTATTTTATTTGTTGGGGATTACTTCTTTAGCAATTGCTGCAGTTAGTATGTCGTACTTAAATAGATATGCGAACAAAGCTGGTTTTTACCTGGTGATCGTTTCTTTTGGATTAATACTCTCTGATATTTTCTTTTATAATGCCTACTATCTGGATTTTGAAGAATTTTATTATTTAGATAGGCTGGCAAATATTATTGCAATAAGTTTTCTGCTGGCGTTTGGTTCCACGCAAAAAATTACTGGTTCAGAGGCTAATATATCCTAATTGCTGAAGTTCGGAAGAATCCTCTATAAATCTGGAACAGCCATCCTTAATAAAATATAGAGTATCTGTGATTTCAATTAGATCGTTATATAGATGATCGGTTATAATAATTGCTTTATTTTCTTTTTCCAGTAGCAGTTCTTTTTTAATGATTTCTATATACAGTGGAGTTAAATGTGTAAAAGGTTCATCCAGCAGAACAAGATCACCCTCAGATTTAATGCTTAACCAGATAGCGATAAGCCTTCGCTCACCGCCAGATAATTGGGCAAGGGTGTAATTATGATATTTTTTGAAACTTGGAAATTTCTCTACAATACTCTGCCAGGAAACACCATAAATTCTGAATAACTTACTGAGTTTAATGGTATTTGGCAGAAAATCGGTTTGAGACAATAGCTTTACTTTTTTTATGGAATAAAGTTTTTTTAAGGTAGCTTTTTTATCTATTCGAATTAGTTTATTGGTGCAGGCCAGGTTTCCGAAGAAAATTTTTAACAGACTGGTTTTACCACAACCATTACTTCCTAAGATACCCGTTATTTTACCGGTTTCCGCTTTTAAATATATTCCGTAGAGAATTTGTTTATCCTTATAACTTAATTCAACATTATCCAGTTCAAAGATCATAAAACAAGTTTGCTGATTTTAAAAATTATAATGTTCAATAAAAAATCAAAGAACAGGCAATACCCGAATATGGCGACTGGGGTAAGTCCGAAATTCTTATAAAAAAGCAATTGGTCTTTAGATTCTATAAATTGATAATACATAAAAATTAAGCCTATCAAAAATATCTTGATACACAAGATTGCTTCTATAGGATAACGCAAGAGACTAAGAAGAACACTCAGTCCAAATGAACTAATAATCAATTTTCTGTAAAAAAGAAATGTGAGTTTTGTTCTAAAAGCAAGTTTCATTAAAAGCCTCATAAAAGTGAATTTAAGGAAAATATTAAAACCCAGTGGAATTGTCATAATTCTATAGAACTGCCAATTGGATAGAAATCGTTACTTTGTAAGGCAATCTTATGAAAACCATATTGTAAAGTGTTTCGTATGTTTGCTACAACCAAAAGAACTAAGATTTTGCCCAAGTCATTTCTATCAGCAATCATTGCCATATTGCTAGTAGCTAATTTCTATATCATTTTCGCATATGATCTGGAATTAAGCCGCTGGGCCCGTTTAATAAGTACTTTTGTTCTCTTTATTGTTTTAGTTTGGCAGGGAACATTTAGCAAAAGAATGTTGGCAGCATTTTTTCTCCTGTTAATCTCAGATTTAGGATTATTTAATTATGAAGATCCACTTACCAATGCCGGAACTTTTCTTGTGAGAATTTCTGCTTATCTGCTATTGGTCTTTGTGGTCACGCCGGAGTTGAAAAATCTGCAAACTAATTTATTTCAGAAAATTTTATTTATCGTTGTTTTTTTTCTGAATCTCGGAATGCTTTATCTATTGGTAGATATGATTCCGTACCAATATATGTACCCCGGCTTGAATATTCTTTTCTATGCATACGGAATCTCGATGATCACTATGGTAATCACTGCGATCTCTTATAGTAACAGATATTCTGATACAACTTCCTTTTATTTTACCGCGGCGACGCTCTTTCTGGTGTTTTCTGATATTACCTCATTTATTGCGTATTATCTGGAATTTTATGAATTTTACTATCCTGATAGATTTTTCTATATTCTGGGGATTGCAGGTCTTGTAAAATTTGCTTCTTTTGCCAGAAGCCACAAGCCTGTTGCAGAATTAGAAAGCCTTTAAAGCTTTCTATAAAATTTCAGGCAAATTATCGTAAATTTGCTATCCTAAATTCAGTAGTATTATATGATTGAGAGACTTAATATCGTAAAGCAACGGTTTGATGAGGTGAACGATTTGATTATTCAGCCGGATGTAATATCAGACCAGAAGCGATATATTGAATTAAATAAAGAATATAAGGACCTTCGGGCTTTGATGGACGAGCGTGAAAAATATATCAGTATCACTGATAATATTCAGGAAGCTGAAGAGATCATTTCAGACGGAAGTGATCCTGAAATGACTGAAATGGCAAAGCTTCAGCTAGATGAGGCTAAGGGCCAACTTCCAGCACTTGAAGATAAGATAAGGATGATGCTTATTCCTAAAGATCCTGAAGATGGAAAGAATATCGTGATGGAGATTCGTGCCGGTACAGGAGGGGATGAAGCAAGTATTTTTGCGGGTGACCTATACCGTATGTATACCAAATATGTTGAAGGTAGAGGTTGGAGTCATAATATTGTTGATTTTAGCGAAGGAACCAGTGGAGGATTCAAGGAGATGATATTTGAAGTTTCTGGAGATGATGTTTATGGCACCATGAAGTTTGAAGCCGGTGTGCATCGGGTACAACGTGTTCCTCAAACCGAAACTCAGGGGCGTGTTCATACCTCCGCAGCAACTGTGATGGTTTTACCGGAAGCTGAAGAATTTGACGTGGAGATAGATCCAAAAGAGGTGAGAATAGATTACTTCTGTTCTTCAGGACCTGGCGGACAGTCGGTAAACACAACCTATTCTGCAGTAAGGCTTACCCATGAGCCAACAGGTCTGGTAGCACAGTGTCAGGATCAAAAATCGCAGCATAAGAACAAGGAAAAGGCATTTCGAGTACTTCGTTCAAGATTGTACGAAATGGAACTTGCTAAAAAGATGGAAGCAGATGCGGCCAAGAGAAATAGCATGGTTTCCAGTGGAGACCGTAGTGCGAAGATCAGGACCTATAACTATGCGCAAAGCCGTGTTACCGATCACCGTATAAACCTAACGCTGTACGACCTTTCTAATATCATTAACGGGGATATTCAGAAGATTATCGATGAGTTACAACTCGCTGAAAATACAGAAAAGTTAAAAGAGAATTCAGATACTATTTAGTAAAGTGAAAAGTGAAAAGTGGAGAGTGAAGAGTGAAGAGTGAAGAGTGAAGAGTGAAGAGTGAAGAGTGAAGAGTGAAGAGTGAAGAGTGAAGAGTGAAGAGTGAAGAGTGAAAAGTTGTGAACAAAGTTTTCTGGGCTATGATTAAAATTTTATTTTCTGATAACTGATAACTGATAACTGATAACTGATAACTGATAACTGATAACTGATAACTGATAACTGATAACTGATAACTGATAACTGATAACTGATAACATGACATCACAGGAGCTTACCGAACAAATACTTAAAAAGCAATCCTTTCTATGTGTGGGTTTAGATACCGATCTTGATAAGATACCCACGTATTTACTTTCAGAAAAAGATCCTGTTTTCAGTTTTAATAAGGCGATTATTGATGCTACCCATCAATATTGTGTAGCCTACAAGCCAAATATTGCATTTTATGAAGCTATTGGTGTTGATGGCTGGAAAGCACTGAAAAAAACAATAGAATATTTGCATGCTGAATATCCAGATCTGTACACAATTGCAGATGCAAAGCGTGGTGATATTGGGAATACTTCGCGAATGTATGCCAAAGCTTTTTTTGAGGATCTCGGCTTCGATTCTATTACGGTAGCGCCTTATATGGGGAAGGATTCTGTGGAGCCATTTCTTGAGTTCACTAATAAACATACCATTTTACTGGCTTTGACTTCTAATGAAGGTGCCTTTGATTTTCAGACTTTGAAAACAGGCGATAAAGAACTTTATAAAAAGGTTATTGAAACTTCAAAGAACTGGCAGAATTCTGAAAACCTAATGTATGTAGTTGGCGCTACCAAAGCTGAATATCTGGCCGAAATAAGAAAAATTATTCCGGAGAATTTCCTGTTGGTACCGGGTGTTGGAGCACAAGGTGGTAGCCTGGAAGAAGTTTGTAAATATGGTATGACCAAAAACGTGGGACTACTTATAAACTCCTCCAGAAAAATTATTTACGCTTCAGATTCCTCAAATTTTGCAGAAATTGCAGGCGCTAAGGCGGAAGCTATGCAAAATCAAATGGCTTCGGAACTCGAAAAACTATAACTTCATATTATGCAGATTCAGGATCAGTTAGGAAGAACAATTGAACTGAAAGAAACTCCAAAGAAAATTATTTCTCTTGTCCCCAGCCAGACAGAACTTCTTGTTGATCTTGGTTTGGAGAAATCTATTGTTGGAATCACTCATTTCTGTGTACATCCAACATATCTAAAGCGGGTTAAAAAGAGTGTTGGGGGAACCAAGAAGGTGAACTTTAGGAAAGTTAGGGAGCTGGAACCCGATATTATTCTTTGTAATAAAGAAGAAAACACAAAAGAAATGGTAGAGGAACTGGAGAAAATCGCACCGGTTCATGTATCTGATGTGGCCAGCCTAACTGATTCATACAGTCTTATAGAACAATATGGTAAGATCTTTAATTGTTCATCCCTGGCAAAAACACTTGTCAGTTCTATAGAAAAAAAAGAGAATTCTTTAAGGGAGTTAGTCGCTAATTCTCCAATACAGGATGTCGCCTATTTTATCTGGAATGAACCATTGATGGTTGCTGGAAATAAAACTTTTATAAATGAGATGTTGAAGTTGAACAATTTCAGGAATGTTTATAAAAAGGAGAGATATCCGGAAACTAATCTACAGGAATTAAAAGCCTTTCGTGTTGATCTTTGTTTATTATCATCAGAACCTTTTCCTTTTAAGGAAGAACATAGAGCAAAATTTGAAAAATTTGCCGGTAAGGTGAAAATAGTGGATGGGGAATATTTTAGCTGGTATGGAAGCCGGCTATTGGAAGCAATGGATTATTTCAAGCAGTTTCACGTTTAGCCTCGATCATATCGCAATTCATTCTTCGTAACTCGGCTAAAATTTTTCTGGCTCTATTATTTAATTGATCACTTTTCTCTTTATCAATTAAAGCGATTTTATAAGCTCGATGCATCAACCTTGAATATTTGCTGCATAAGAGCTCTTCTCTGGTTTTATTTTCAAAGATTCTAAACATAGGGAGTTTTGTATTCTCTAATTCGACATTAAATCATTTTCACATTACAAACTTAAGGTAGCATTAGCTTAGAATGTTATAAAAAGCAGTTAAGCTTATTGTAAAAAAGAAGCGATTCTTAGCAATAACTGTTAAAAAATTAAATATTGTAAGAAAAATATTATTTATCCTGAAGCGCAAATACTTTTTGTAAAAGATCTGTAGTCCTGGCAGATAAGGTATTTCTTATATCTTTTTCTTCTTGTGCGATCATCACAAAAACTCCGTCAAGTGCTTCATTTGTTACATAATCTGGAAGATCTGGATTTACATTTGAAGTGATTGGCAACGAATTGTATTTCTGAATAATATTTTTCCATACCTGAGTTGCACCAACCTTATCCAGAGAATTGCTAATAATAGGATTGAACCTGGTATACAGTTCCTGCTGGGTTCTACCTGAAAGATATTGGGTTGCAGCATCATCAGAACCTAGTAAAATATTTCTTGCATCAGCAAAAGTTATTTTTGTTACTGCATCTGCAAAAACCGGTATAGCTTCGCTCACAGCGTCTTCTGCAGCTCGGTTAAGAACTTTTAGGCCTTCATCTGCTAAAGCGTCTAAACCAACATCCCGCAAGGTTTTATCAACTTTCTGAAGTTCCGGAGGGAGGCTAATCCTTACCAATTCATTACTAAAAAAACCATTTTCTTTAGCCAGGTTCGTTACTTCTTTGTCAATACCAAATTGTAAAGCCTGCTTTAGACCGGAGTTAATTTCAGAATTGCTTACTCCGTATTCCTGCGGTAATTGAGAGGCAATTTGCTGTAATTCAGCACAGGAAGTTAATACGAGAATACTGGCAAAAGCGATGATCTTTTTCATTTTGAGTAGTTTTTTCAAATATAGACTCTCCAATTAAAAGTATTTCTTATGAATAGTTATAATAATACTAAAACTTAAAAGGTTTATAAGCTGGAATTAAGTAAAAACAACCGTCCTGTTATTATACACAAGTGTTTTTCTTTCCAGGTGTAGTTTGATTCCCCTGGCAAGAACTATTTTTTCCAGATCTCTTCCTTTTAAGATGAGGTCCTTTACCGAATGGCTATGAGAAATTCTGGTAATATCTTGTTCAATAATAGGTCCTGCATCCAATTCATCAGTCACATAATGGCTGGTTGCGCCAATTATTTTCACTCCTCTTTTATAAGCAAAATGATATGGTTTCGCTCCGGCAAAAGCTGGTAGAAAGGAATGGTGAATATTAATAATCTGGTTGGGAAATCTTTTGATCAGATTTCCGGAGATAATTTGCATATAACGAGCCAGAACGATAAAATCTATATTTTCCTTTTTCAACAATTCCAGTTGCTGGGTTTCAGCTTCTTCCTTTTTATCTTTTAATACCGGGATATGGTAGAAAGGAATATTGAAACTTTTAGCCACGGGTTCTAAATCTTTATGATTACTTAGAATTAACGGAATAATCACATTAAGTTCACCAGATCTGTACCTTCCTAAAATGTCATATAAACAATGATCATACTTAGATACTAAAATGGCCATTTTTAGCTTAGATTCAGCTCCGAACATATGCCAGGACATTTTATAGGGATTACCAAGATCCTTTTTGAAATGCGCTTTGACATCATCAAAACTTATCTGATGATTAAATTCGCATTCCAGGCGCATAAAAAAGGTTTGATTTTCTAAGTCCACATATTGGTCTATATAGATTATATTACCTTTACGCTGATGAAAAAAGGAGGTGACTGCGGCTATAATCCCGGAAGTATCCGGGCAATGGATAAGCAATGTAAGTTTTGGCATGCAACATATTTTGCAGACTAAAATTAAACATTTCCAACTAGTTAGATTGGCATTCGATTAATTTTATACTATCCTCAAAGAAGGCGGCTAACTTTTACAATTTTCGTAAATTGCAGCTCCAAAAAATACTTAGAATTAGAAATGGAACAACAAAATCCTTATAAACCTGAAAATAAAATAAGAATTGTAACCGCCGCTTCCCTATTTGACGGGCATGATGCCGCGATTAACATCATGCGCCGAATTATTCAGGCAACCGGTGTTGAGGTAATTCACCTTGGCCATGACCGTAGTGTGGAAGAGGTTGTGAATTGTGCAATTCAGGAAGATGCTCAGGCCATTGCAATGACTTCTTATCAAGGCGGGCATACCGAGTATTTTAAATATATGTATGATCTACTCAATGAGAAAGGTGCCGGACACATCAAGATCTTTGGTGGTGGAGGCGGAGTAATCCTGCCAGATGAGATCAAAGAATTGATGGATTATGGGATAGATCGTATTTATGCCCCAGATGATGGTAGAGAAATGGGACTGCAGGGCATGATCAACGATATGATCAAGAGGGTTGATAATGAAGTTCCATCTTTACAGGAGCCTGAAAAAGTTCAGGAAAACTTGAAGAATAAAAATGTAAATACAATTTCAAGACTTATTTCTCTTGCAGAAAACAGGCATGAGGAATTTAAAAATTTCTTCGATAAAGAATCTTTTAAAACCCAAAATCCACCTGTGTTGGGTATTACCGGTACTGGTGGTTCAGGTAAGTCCAGCCTGGTAGATGAACTTGTTCGTCGCTTCCTGGTTGATTTCCCGGATAAACATATTGGAATAGTTTCCGTAGATCCTTCTAAGAAAAAAACCGGAGGCGCTCTTTTGGGAGATAGAATTCGAATGAATTCTATTAATCACGAGCGTGTGTATATGCGCTCTCTGGCAACAAGACAGGCGAATTTGGCCCTTTCGAAATATGTGGCGGAGGCCGTAGATGTACTTAAAGCGGCTAATTACGATCTAATTATTCTGGAAACATCAGGAATTGGACAGAGTGATACCGAAATTTTAGATCATTCAGATGTTTCTCTATATGTGATGACTCCTGAATTTGGTGCAGCTACACAGCTGGAGAAAATTGATATGCTTGATTTTGCCGATTTAGTGGCAATCAATAAATTCGATAAACGTGGAGCTCAGGATGCGTTAAGAGATGTGAAAAAGCAATATCAGCGTAATCACCAATTATGGCATTCAGATGCTGAAACACTTCCTGTTTTCGGGACTATCGCCTCACAGTTCAATGATCCCGGGATGAATACGCTTTATAAAAGCATCATGGATGAAGTGGATGAAAAGACCAAATCCGGACTTTCCTCGACTTTCGAAATTTCCGAAGAAATGAGCGAAAAGATCTTTGTGATTCCACCAAAACGTACTCGTTATCTTTCTGAAATCGCTGAAAATAATAGAGGTTATGATGAAAAAGCAAATGCTCAGGTGGATGTTGCCCAAAGGCTTTACGGAATTTATAAGACCATACTTTCTGTAGCTAATATTACGTCGAGCGCAGTCGAGACGTCTTATCTTGACAAAAATGGCCTGGATGCAGATGAGATCATGGAACAAGTTCAGAATGACGATAATCACGATTTTTTAAAATTGCTTTTTGCTGAATTTGATAAGACCAAGATGGATCTTGATCCGTACAACTGGGAAATGATCCTGGCCTGGAACGATAAAGTGACCAAATACAGGGAACCCGTTTATAGTTTTAAGGTGCGCGATAAAGAGATCAAGATCGATACTCATACAGAATCACTTTCTCATACCCAGATTCCAAAAGTAGCCTTACCAAAATATAAGGCCTGGGGAGATATTCTTTTGTGGTGTCTTCAGGAGAATGTGCCGGGAGAATTTCCGTATACCGCAGGACTTTATCCTTTCAAAAGAACAGGAGAAGATCCAACAAGAATGTTTGCAGGCGAAGGCGGACCGGAAAGAACAAACAGGCGTTTTCATTATGTAAGTAAAGGCTTGCCTGCGAAACGTCTTTCTACAGCATTCGATTCGGTAACGCTTTACGGAAACGATCCGGATCACAGGCCGGATATCCACGGAAAAATTGGTAATTCCGGGGTTTCAATTTGTTGCCTGGATGACGCGAAGAAATTATATTCAGGTTTTGATCTTGCAGATGCGATGACTTCGGTTAGTATGACCATAAACGGTCCTGCGCCAATGTTACTTGGATTTTTTATGAATGCAGCCATAGATCAGAATTGTGAAAAGTACATTAAAGAAAACGGACTTGAAGATAAAGTGGAAGCAAAGCTAAAAGAGCTTTATGACAACAATGATATAGATCGTCCCTCTTATAAAGGAGAGCTTCCGGAAGGAAACGATGGTCTTGGATTGATGCTTTTAGGTTTGACTGGGGACCAGATTTTACCGAAGGATGTTTATGAAAAGATAAAAATTGAAACCATAAATGTGGTTCGTGGAACCGTGCAGGCAGATATTTTAAAAGAAGATCAGGCGCAGAACACCTGTATTTTCTCTACTGAATTTGCCTTGAGATTAATGGGGGATGTTCAGGAATATTTCATTGAAGAAAAAGTAAGGAACTTCTATTCCGTTTCAATTTCAGGATATCATATTGCGGAAGCAGGTGCAAATCCAATTACTCAGTTAGCATTTACTTTAGCTAATGGCTTTACCTATGTAGAATACTATTTAAGCCGCGGAATGGATATCAACAAATTCGGTCCGAATTTATCATTCTTCTTTTCCAACGGGGTAGATCCGGAATATGCGGTAATTGGCCGTGTTGCCAGGAGAATCTGGTCTAAAGCATTGAAGCATAAATATGGGGCGAATTCCCGGGCTCAAATGCTGAAATATCATATTCAGACTTCAGGAAGATCTTTACATGCGCAGGAAATCGATTTTAACGATATAAGAACCACACTTCAGGCGCTTTATGCGATCTATGACAACTGTAATTCCTTGCATACAAATGCGTATGACGAGGCGATTACAACTCCTACCGAGGCTTCCGTAAGAAGAGCGATGGCTATTCAGCTTATTATCAATAAAGAGTTAGGTCTTACCAAGAATGAGAATCCAATTCAGGGTTCATTTATTATTGAAGAACTTACAGATCTTGTAGAAGAAGCTGTACTTACTGAATTTGATAGAATTACTGAAAGAGGAGGGGTTCTTGGAGCGATGGAAACTATGTACCAGCGTGGTAAGATCCAGGAGGAAAGTCTTTATTATGAAACTTTAAAACATAATGGGGATTATCCGATTATCGGGGTAAATACATTTTTGAGTTCTACCGGATCTCCAACAGTTACTCCGGGTGAGGTGATTAGGGCTACAGAAGAAGAAAAGGAACATCAGATTAAAACTTTAGAGACCTTGCATAAGGCAAAAGAATCTAAGGCTGATGCAACTCTGGAGAAGATTAAAAAAGCTGCGGTAAATAATGAGAATCTTTTCGAAGAATTGATGGAAGCTACCAAAGTGTGCTCCCTGGGGCAGATTACCTATGCTTTATTTGAAGTAGGAGGACAGTACAGAAGAAATATGTAAGCAGATCGCCGGCTTTTCAGAATGAAATGAATGAAAAGCCGTGCAGGCTGCTTATCCTGAAATTTATTTTCAGGATCTCATACTTATAGCTATTCACATGTATCTCCCGATGAGCGCAGCGTAATCGGGATCTAATTTTTTTTTAAAGAATCTTTAGGGAAAACAAAAATTTTATAGAGAGTGATAGTTTAATTTAAACCTCACAGATTTTAAAAATCTGTGGGGTTTTTTATTATTGAACGATAGGATAGGTCAAATGGTTATTAAGATAGGGACAGCGCAACCTGGCTCCTTTTTTCGAAAATGGATATATTTATTGGGCGAAAAAGCTTACCTGAGGTCGAATTATTTATCTCGATGAGCGTACTGGTGTAGCTAAGAGCTGATTTCCGAAATTTGTCATTCAGAACGAAGCGATAGCGGAGTGAGGAATCTCTTATAAAACAAAAAATTTCTTAAGAGCCAGAATTAAAATCGGGTTATAAATGAACACCTGAATTCTGAAAGCCAGGAAGCTATCTAAAGAGTTTATATTTCGTCAAGCTGAACTTGTTTCAGCTTCTAATTAATGCTGAAATTTATTGGTTAGGATCCTGGAATAAATTCAGGATGACCGGTTTCAAACTTCTGAAAACTTAATTATTATTCTCAATTTTTCTTTTTAAACGTTGAATCGCGCGGTAAACTGTCATATCTGACACTTTATAATTCTCAGCTATTTTAGAAATAGGAATTCCTTTTGAGTGGCTTACAAATGCTGAATAAGTTTGATCTTTAGTTAGCTTACTTGATTTAAGATCATTCTCGAACTTTCTTTCTTTGGTAATTATATGAGTTTTGTTCCAATAAAGATTGTCCGGATGTAGGTTTTCTATATTTCCATCTTTGTAGGTAGCATAATGGCGCCCTTCCGGCATCGGTTCACCATATGTTTCGAGTATTAATTTAGGAACTGAATATTGAGAACGGTTAAAACTAACCTTTTTCATCAGTTTCCCTGTTTTACCCTTGTGGATCTTGATATTAAGTAATTTTCCTTTGTATTTTATTTTAGATCCATCCGCTTTAATCTGTAGACCCTCAAAATTAGGATGCGTTTTCCAATGATCACTCATTTTTTAATAACTAAAGTTGAACTTCAATTTTTAAATTTCCCGGTGAAGTTGGCAGCAAAGATAGTGAATTATCAATCAAGATGTAATACATAGCAATCGATGGGATAAAGGTTTAGAAATTATATTGTAATATTTCGAAATCCAGATTTGAAGTCGAGTGGAAAATTATCAGGCAGATTGTAACATTAAGGTTGAAGTTTATTCTGATTTCTATAATATAATTCTACTTCTCAAAAAATAAATAAAAATGAAATTAAAAAAGGTATTTAGAAAACTATTTGGAATTAGAAACCAATTATAAGGTTAACCTCCAGACTTGTTGAAGCTTTCTGAACTTTTTAATTTCTCTTCTAAGAAGCCCCACAAACTCACGGCCATTACTATTGGTGAACTCGAGTTTTTCGCAATTCATGGATAGTCTGTCGGTTAGGCGTCCTACCGCTATGATATATTGAGTTCTGGCTTCCTGAAAAAATTCATTTTCCGCTTTCGTGATATTCGGAATAAGGGAATTGGAATAGCGTATAATATCTCCTGTAAAATAAACAGATTTGTCTTCGTTTCCATTCTCATTCAATACAGCCAGATCAGGAACTAAATAATCCGAAATATGTTTAGAAATCTGCATGATCTCGCGAGCCTTTGTATATAAGGCTTGTCGAGGATGCTCTGCACTTTCAGAAAAATATTTCATAGCTGTTTAAATTCACCTCTAAATTAATATCAAATACGAGTTAATATATTTAATATTTAAAGTAAAAAATATAATTATCTTTAAATATTAAATAAGAATTTATAATATACTTTAATAATGTCTATAGATAAATTAAACTGGAAGATCCTCGAAGAACTTCAGAAAAATGCAAGAATCTCCTTTTCAGAAATAGGAAGAAAAGTTGGTCTTACTTCTCCGGCAGTTGCAGAAAGAGTCAAGAAAATGGAAGATTCCGGCATAATCAATTCCTATAAAGTAAATATTTCTCCTCAGAAGACGGGGTATCAATTAAGAGCAGTGATTACACTCAGGGCTTTTACGGGAAGATTAAAAGCATTTCTTGAAACAGTTAAGACATTTAAAGAGGTCATTAATTGCTATCGTATTACTGGAAATGAAAATATAATTATGGAGGTGATACTTCATGACCAGATGCATCTTGAAAAACTTATTGACCGACTAATTACTTACGGAGAGACAAGAACGCATATTATACTTTCTAATGTAATAGAAGATGCTCCAATTAAACAGCGTATAGGTGATTTCTAAAGCTTGATCTTATAAGGTGCTTTCCTTTGATTTTTGAAACATCAAATTTGCTGGATTAGATGTTAAAATCGGCAATTTTTCATCCTGATATTAACACCTAATTACCAACTAATTTTTTTTTAGTTAAAATCAAATTAATTGTAATTTTCTTATGAATAACACGTCTAATCTGTACTTAAATTTGTATCAAAGAAAGTTAAAGAAATCATGAAAAAGAAAACCTTATTATTTTTAGTTTTAGCATTGGTTACAGGAGTTGTTGGATTCACCGGATTGTCTTTTGACGGTATTGAGGTGATTCGAGTAATGTTCTTGATTTTTGCGGACTTACTGGTAATTTCTTTAATGGCTAAATTGTTCTTCCCTGATAAGCCAGGAATGAAATATCAGCCAGTAAAAAAATAATAAACCTATTATAATATAATTGGTAATGAACCCGGAGTTTTGACTTCGGGTTTTTTTATGGAATAATTTATGATGCAATTCCTATATTTAAGCTTATTATTTAAATTATGAAAAGACTTCTACTAGCAGTTTTCACCATCTTAATTTGTACTAATTTATCCTCACAGGAGTTTAGAGTTGTAAAGGGGGGAGTCACAGATTCGTTACCTATAGCAGCTGGAATTTCTGATACCTATGCGCTTTATACCCCATCAGATTATTCTCCCGAGAAAAAATGGCCTGTTATTTTTGTTTTTGATCCAAAGGGTAGGGGAGCAACCACTGCAAATTTATTTAGAGCAGCTGCAGAAGACCAAAAATATCTTATAGCCTCTTCAAATATTAATCTTAAATCTAAACCTATAGATACAATCATTAGTACTGCAAGATCCATGATGAATGAAGTTTTAAATTCATTTCCCATAGATCCGGCAATGGTTTATACAGCAGGGATGGGTGAAGGTGCACAGGTTGGCTCTGCTTTACCGTTATTATATAAGCAGATGGCGGGAGTTATGGCTATTGGAAATTCATTTGTGAATCCAGATTATCTTGATAAAAAGAACCCCTATATGTTTATTGGTATAGTAGGGAATAAAGACTATATGGTTTATGAAATGGAATCTTATTTGAGGTTTTACGACGATATTAATTTTACTACAGATATTTATTATTTTGACGGAAAAGAAGATGAGTGGCCCGGTTCTTCAGTCATATCTAATGCGATCTCCGGCTTTACCATTGAAGCTATTAAAAAAGGGCTTCGCACAAAGGATCAGGATTTTATTCAAAAGCTTTATGAGAATGAAGTTGCTTATACCGAGACTCTGCGTAGAACTCGTAATTATTTTACTGCTTCACAGAAGTTGGATAGGATGGAAGAGAAATATGAAGATTTTGGTTTTGAAGATGATATTAAAGAACGTGTAAAAGCTATAAAAAAAACAGACGGTTTCAAATCTCAAAGAAGGGATTTCAGAGAAGCTACTTCTTTTGAAAAGGAACAGCAGGCCGAATATGAATATTTATTGATTAATGATATTATGACCGTCAATTTTCAGAATATAGGCTGGTGGGCTTATCAGGTTGATGAGCTCCAAAAGCTAAAAGATAGTTCTAATGATGTCAAAGCAAATACGGCCTATCGTCTTCATGGATATCTCGATTTTGTATCCAAGCGTGAGTTTGATAATATTCTAAAAGCCGATGTTCCTATTGATACTAAAATTTTTATTAGTGTGCTTAGAACAGCTATTAATAAGAATGATCCTGAAGCATATTTCAAAATAATTTCTCTAGCGGGTAGTGATGGTGATTATGAATCTGCTTTACTTTATTTGGAAGATCTACTCAAAACGGGATATTCAGATATGGAATCTCTTTACAGTATAGATGGGGCCTTAGATCTACAGTTTTCATCGGAATATAATCAGATTGTAAAGAAATACCTTGGAGAATCTAAATTCTACAGTGATAATGTTGAGGAGAATTAAACCGATTCTTTTTTCAGCAAGCTTTTTAAAATAAAAAGTAGCGTGCAGGCAACCAGTGCCAGGGCCAACATAGTGTACCACGTGAATTTAAAACCGAAATTATCTATAAGTTGCATCCCTGAGTTATGGCCAAAAATATGGCTTACAGAAAAAGCTATACTGTAAAGTGCCATATAAGAACCTCTTTTCTTTCCGTCAGATCTGTTTAACGCAAAGCTATTAGAAAATGGAAACCCAATCATTTCTCCAATGGTAACTAAAAGCATCCCAACTACGAGAACTCCAACCCAGTCGGTTAAATTGATGACCAGAAAACTTAATCCGGAAAGCAGCGTTCCAAGGATCACATAACTAATTGCAGTAAACCTCTTATTTTCCATAAACTTTATAAGGGGCATTTCGAGCAGAAAAATGGTTAACCCATTCAACCCTAGCAAAAGTCCAATTTCCAATTCATCAAGATTATGATGATTAGCGTAGATTAGCGGCATTGTAGAGAAATACTGAATAAAAATGAATCCAAAGATCATCATAGCTACGATGAATAGTAGATATAATTTATCGCTCATTGCCGTTTTAGCCTGTACTATGATATCATCGTGTTCTTCTTTGGCTCGCTTAGGATGTAAAAGTCTGAGTAAGAGTATTCCTGCTGCAAGACAGGTTAAACCGTCAATCCAGAAAAGTCCATTGTAACCAGCGGTTGCAATAATAAAGCCCCCGGCCACGGGTCCTGCAGAAAATCCGAGATTTATAGCAAGTCGTATTAGCGTGACAGATCTGGTTCGGTTTTCAGGCTTGCTATAAGCACTAATCGCCACGAAAACTGCAGGTCTAAAAATATCTGCAGCGCTCATAACCAGGTAAATTCCTATACAGATAGACCAGAAAGTAGAAGGGAATTGCAGGAGTACAAATAATACAGAAGATAGAATGAGGCTTAAGGCCATTGTTCTATAATGACCTATCTTATCGGTAAGTTTACCTCCAAGCCAGGATCCGGTGACAGATCCCAGGCCAAAAAATGTAAGTATCTATGCAACTTCATTCAGGCTAAATCCTTTACTTTTTGTGAGATAGAGGGATAGAAATGGGATAACCATAGTTCCTGCCCTGTTAATAAGGGTTATAAGGGATAATAGCCAGATCTCTTTTCTTAAACCTCCAAAGGATTCTAAATATGACTTAAATAATTTCTGCACGTCTTGTATTGAGCTCTCAAAATTAAATTAAATTTTGCCTGTTTTAATTATTAATTTTGATGGTCTGATAAAATGAACTCATGTATAGAATCAAATTTTCATGTTTTTGCCTTTTTATTTTTTTATTCAGTTTAAATATAACTGAAGCTCAGGAAATTGATCTTACTGCCAGTTCAAAGGAATTTCAAAAAGAACTGAATGAGGAGTATGCAAATTCTGAAGAATCTCCACTAGAAGAAAAAGATTTAAAAAATTTCAGCGGACTTGAGTTTTTTGAAATTAACCCGGAATATATTGTAATGGCAGAATTTGTGAGGACACCGGCTGAATCCCCTTTTGCAATGAGGACGAGTACCGACAGGATGCCGATCTATGTAAAATACGGGGAGCTATATTTCACGTTAAAAGAGAGGGGTTTTAAGCTGAATTTATATCAGAACCAGGAGTTAACCCAGGATCCGGAATATTTTGATTACCTGTTTTTGCCTATTACAGATCTTACCAATGGAATAAGCACTTATGGAGGTGGTAGATATATCGATTTTAGAATTCCTGAATCTAAAGAGGTGATTTTAGATTTTAATAAGGCCTATAATCCTTATTGTGCTTATAACGGCAAATATTCCTGTCCTATCCCACCGAAGGAAAACGATTTGGATATAGAAATACTTGCCGGTGTAAAGTCTTTTAAAAATAATTGATTAGAATGCGTAAATAGCTGCAAGAACAAACGATGATAAATTATCTGTAGATTGCAGATCCTGATCTAAAAATACGTCTTCAGAAATACTATCAAGTCGTAGTTCTGGTTTTAAGATCAAACCGCCTATAATATAACTTCCTGTTAATGTAAAATCCAGAGATCTTACATCTGCACCATAGACAGGGCCACCATCTTCCAGTTCCTTAAAGTATTCTGCTCTAAGACCCAAATCAAAACTTTCAGATAAGGCTATTTGCGGATAGATTGCTGCACCATAGAATCCAACTCCGTCTGTATCCTGATAGGTTCCATTAAATCCTAAGTAGAAAGTTTCGGTAAGATCCCATCCGGTAGTAAGATCAATTTGAAATAATGCGTCGTCAGAAAGAGACTGTTCTCCATAAATCAGGTTCAGATAAGCACTTCCGGAGGCATTTGCGTATCCTAACTGAGCTCCAAAAGAATATTTTCCAATAGGATTAAATTCCGTATAATCTGTAGGGTTCATCACAGCCAGCATACCCGTCCAGTTATTGTCAAAACTAAAATCAGCTTTTAATCCTGTATGGGAAAAAGGTCCATAAGAGAACATATAAGAGGTAGAATAATTGAAATTTGCAACTGGAGAGATTACCTCATATCCTAAAAATGTATTCCAGTTACCTAGCGTAAATTTTAAATTGTCGTTCACCTTGTAATAAGCATAAAGTTGATTTACAATATTTGTGGATGGCTGCGAAAGAAATACCACATCCTCTCCTCTTGGGCCAAATACCAGATCGGCTAAAAAGCCAACTTTATCATCCTCATATCCCAGAATAACATTAGCCATACCGATGGCAAATCCCGGGTCATTGGCAAATGATGAGGCAGGGGCTGCGGGTGTAAAAGACACTTCATCCCCTCCCACAATTTCTTCAGACTTATTTAGCCCGTTGAAATTGGTTCTGAAATAGGCATCAACGCTACCGCTTATTGTGAAATTAGGGGTTCCTTCCTCTTCTTCCTGAGCAATAAGTGTAGAAGTTGTGAGGGTGACCGTTAGTAAAATGATAAATTTCACTAATTTTGATGATGTAATTACTTTCATAATAAAATTGATTAATAATTTGATTTAGCTAATAGTTTAGTGACTCGGTTGATCTCTTATTGATCCTGAATTATAAAGTGATTATGTTATACGGAGCGTTTGGAGGAACGCTCCGTTTTTTGTTTAACCAAACTTAATTTTTAATGTTGATTTAGACCGAAATCAGGATAAGCATCCATACCATGTTCATGCATATCGAGACCTTCAGTTTCTTCTTTGGCTGACACCCTTATACCTATGGTTATTTTCAGTAAATAGAAAATAATAAAGGATCCAACTATGCATATGGCTGCGTAACAGGCAACTCCTATAAGCTGATTGATAAATTGATCAAAACCGGCAAGTTTTCCGAAGAGACCAACGGCTAAGGTTCCCCAAATTCCGCATATCAAATGAACCGCAACGGCCCCAACAGGATCGTCCAGTCTTATTTTATCTATAAGCGCTACCCCAAAAACAATAATTGCTCCTGCGATTGCTCCAATAAGAATGGCATCTGTTGGAGACATCTGGTCTGCTCCTGCGGTGATACCAACAAGTCCACCTAAAATTCCGTTTAGAAACATGGTGATATCGTAGTTTTTATACATTATTGTAGAGACAAGAAAAGAAGATACTCCACCGGAAGCAGCTGCAAGACAGGTTGTAACAAGCGTTAGGGAGGTTAATTCGGGATCTGCAGAAAGTACAGAGCCACCATTAAATCCAAACCATCCTAACCATAGGATTATTACACCCGCAGTTGCAAAAGGCATATTATGACCTGGAAAAGCTCCAATCTTTCCATCTTTAAATTTCCCGATCCTGGCACCTAATAGCCATATAGCAACCAGTGCTGCCCATCCGCCAACAGAATGTACCAGGGTAGAGCCAGCAAAATCATAGAATCCCATTTCGTCAAGAAATCCGCCTCCCCATTTCCAGGAACCGGCAATTGGGTATACAATTCCAACATATAAGATTACGAAAATCATAAAGCTGTTAAGCTTCATTCTTTCAGCGACAGCACCAGATACAATGGTGGCTGCAGTTGCCGCAAACATGCCCTGGAATAAAAAATCTGTCCAGTAAGTATATCCTTCATTGTAAGCGAGATCAAGGCTTCCGTCTACAAGTGGACTACTTAATCCGAAACCTGCAAAACCTATAAAACCATTAAATTCTCCCGGGTACATAAGATTAAAACCTAAGAGGCAATAAAGAAGAAGCCCCATGGTAATAATGAAGAGGTTTTTGAATAATATATTAATTGTATTTTTTTGTCTTGTTAAACCTATTTCCAATAATGCGAAACCGAGGTGCATAAAAAACACCAGGCCGGTACAGATCATCATCCATACGTTATTTATAGTTAGTAGTCCTTCCATAATTTTTTAATCGTTAATTATTCTTTATTAAGTTATTCAAGGGATTCCCCGCCTTTTTCTTTGGTTCTAATACGGTAAGCTTCTTCTACGGGCAGAATAAAGATCTTTCCATCACCAACTTTACCTGTGTGGGCAGCTTTGAGAAGAGTCTCTACCGTCTTTTCTACAAATGAATCGGTGACAACAATAGACAGATACCTTCTTTGAATATCGGCAGTGCTATAGCTTACGCCGCGATATACATGACCTACTTTCTCATTGCCAACACCTGTAACATCCCAGTAACTAAAAAAAGTGACCCCTATACTATGAAGGGCTTCTTTGGTTTCATCGAATTCAGATTTTCGAATGATTGCTTCAATTTTTTTCATAATTATCTATTAAGAATTAGTTAAATGTATATTATTAATGAAACATACCCCTTAATTTAAAGGGGTATTATTCAATTTTTATGATATAAAAAATAAACACCCCTAAAAATTTAGGGGTGTTTATTTAAAAATAACAATAGTTATGAATTTTGTATTAGATGATTTAGGCTAAAAGAACTTTGAGATGAAAATTCCGGCTAAGACCGCCAGAATTCCTAAAATTATACTCCCAAAGAAATAAACTGAAAAACTTAAAAAATCTCCGGTCTTTATTAAGGAGTAATTTTCAAAGGAAAATGTAGAGAATGTAGTGAAGCCTCCACAAAAGCCTACGCCCAGCATTAAGTTAATGGGGCTATTTAGGCTGTTAGATTTCATTGCCCACCCCAAAATCAAGCCCAATAATAAACTTCCAAGAATATTTACCAGAAAGGTTCCGTAAGGAATCAGGGAGGAGACATTTAGATATTTACTAATAATAAACCTAAAGCTACTACCCAGTCCACCTCCAATAAACACAAGAAGAAGGTTTTTAATCATCACTATCAGCTATTACCTGCTCAAGGGGGATATAAATATTAGTGATCCATTCTGCAGGATTAGCGTTGTCATTAGGACCAGTTAAATACACTTCAAATACTTTGGCGTTCTCATCTGCTCTTAAGCCGTTTTTCTCCAGATATGAATATGAAGAATCCCATGCTTCTTTAAGGTTCTCGTAATCTCCTTTTAAGGTAGTCTTTAAAGTACGCTGGTTAGGCATGAATCCATTTAACACACTACTCTCGGCGGTAGTTATAACTTCACTAGGTGTGAAATAGGCAGCAGAATAAATAGCGGAACCCTGACTTTCATTCCATTCATTATAGAGTACAAAAGGTTTTCCAACTTTCTCGATATTGTTGGTTGACATAAAATTACCAACCTCACTAATCATTTTTTGCATTCTCTCACTAATCTGGCTTATTTTACTGGCTGTGGTTATATACATATAGTAGCCGCCTCCATGGTTAGTTATACCATCAATATTAATTGAATAACTATTCATTTTCACGGTAATCTCTTCCTGAAGATTATCTAAGCCAGTAGCGAACATGGGTTGCATCATTTCAGCCAGGCTTTCATCCTGGAATATAAAAGCCGCTTTTTCCATAAAGCTTTGTTCTCCGATCATTCCCCAGGTTACAAGAGTACTATCGCCCTGAGGTTCAAATTCCCAGTAGACCTCGCTTGTGGATTCACCAAAAGGAGTTACAAAGGTTATTTCTTGTTCTAGACTGTTATGTGGGTTGGCTTTTGTTGTTGTCATATTTCCTTCTCCCAATTCGTCACTCTGCCAGGAGTACGAGGCACCTTCTCCGCTGGTTTTTTCGCCATATTCAACGATCATGTCATCAGTTTTCTGAGACCATGGTTCCCAGTTTTTCCAGGTAGTGAAATCGTTTACTTCATTAAATATAACCTCCTGAGGGGCTTCCATCATTAGCTTTTGCTCCACCTGGAATTTGCCGTCTTTTGTCGCGATATATATGGATGCTCCTATTATAAAAATCAGGATTAAGAATAAGAGGTATTTAAATATTTTCATGTTTGGTTGCGATTAGGTTGTGCTAATATAATTAAATTAAGAAATCAGGCATAAGTTAATCCCTATGGAACTAATGATTAAGCTTGGTTTTAATAAAAAATAAGAGCACTATAAAAAGTATAAATCCAATTAAGACGAACAAACTTCCTTTGTAATATTTTTTATGGAGTTTGGTGTCTTTTCTATAACTAAAGATTATTATAATTATAAAGGAAATAAGAAATAGTCCTGCGAAGATTAGTTGTCCTGTAGAAAACATTTTAATTATTTTTATGCAAAGTTAACTTTTTAAAGCTTGAATTAATATGAAGAAAAGAATTGCTGCTGTAAAAGAATTTCATTCGGCATTTGGATTAGGTATACAGGAAAAACCAGTTGCCAATCTTGGAGAAGCTAAGAATATGCTGAGATTTAATTTGATGAAAGAAGAAAATGAAGAATATCTCGAAGCTGCCAATAATAGTGATCTTACTGAAGTGGCAGATGCTCTTGGAGATATGCTGTATATCCTCTGCGGAACTATTATAGAACATGGAATGCAATACAAAATAGAAGAGGTATTTGATGAAATACAATCTAGTAATATGAGTAAACTAGGCGCAGATGGAAAACCTATCTATCGTGAAGACGGAAAGGTGCTAAAGGGACCGAATTATTTTAAACCGGAGATTAAGAAAATACTTGAAGAGTAGATTAGAAGAATGCGTGGATTTGGAATATTTGGTTGAAATATAATTTCATTTGGATAGTATCTAAAACAAACAACCCCGGTTTTGGCCGGGGTTGTTTGTGTTTTTGTAATATGAATTATTTCACTTCGTATCTCCAGCCAAATTTATCTTCAGCCTGGTTATATTGAATTTTCATCAGTTTATCTTTAAAAAACTTAGCATAAGAATCTTCAATTTTTGGCAATTCAAATTTCTCATTTTTATAACCAAAACCAGCAATTGGGTTAATTACCGTTGCAGTTCCAGAACCAAACATTTCCTTAAGTTCTCCATTTTCGGCAGCTTCCAGGATTTCCTGAACGCTTACTCTTCTCACTTCCGTTTCAATATTAAATTCTTCGGCAAGTGTTAATACACATCTTCTTGTTACTCCATCCAGAATTCTGTCATTCGTGGGGGCAGTAACCAGTTTGTCACCAATTCTAAAGAAAACATTCATGGTTCCTGCTTCTTCCAGGTAATCATGGGTGTTAGCATCAGTCCAGATTATTTGTTGAAAACCTTCTTCTTTGGCAAGGTTTGTTGGATAAAACTGAGCACCGTAGTTACCGGCTGCTTTAGCAAAACCAACCCCTCCGTCTGCTGCACGACTATACTTTTCAGAAAACTTAACCCTCACTTCTCCACTATAATAAGATTGTGCTGGAGAACAAATGATCATAAACTTATATTCCTTGGCAGCCGAAGCTGATACACCTGCTTCTGTAGCAATCACAAAAGGTCTTAGATAAAGACTATTTCCAAATCCTTTTTTGATCCAGTCTTTATCAATTTTGAGTAATTCTTCTAAAGCCTTGAAAAAGTATTCTTTTGGAAACTCAGGGATTGCCAAGCGTTCACTGGATTTGTTTATTCTTTCAAAATTTTTATCTGGTCTAAAAAGCCAGATTTTATCATCTTCGTCTTTATAAGCTTTCATCCCTTCAAATACGGCCTGCCCGTAATGAAAAACACGAGCTGAAGGCTCTAAAGAAAGTGGGCCATAAGGCTTAATGACAGGTTTTTGCCATTCCCCATTCTTATAATCGCACTCCATCATATGATCTGAAAAGACCTGCCCGAAAACCAGATTATCAAAATTAGTTTCACTTATTTTAGATTTGGGAGCTCTTTGTATATCTATCATTGATGTTAGATTTTTTAGGTTAAAGTATAAGTTTACAAATTTACCTAATTAAAAGCAGAATCAAAATCTAAAGTTTTGGTAAATTTGAGGTCTAACGCGTTTTTTAGATTCGTAATTATGAAAAAGATAATATTCCTTTTCGTCCTTTTTTGTGGGATTTCCTGTAATCAAAGCAAGGAAAATAATAAGAAGGGGTTTGTGAAGGAAGGGCAGGAACAAAGCGAATATGAATCTTTTGGAGCAGAAATAAGTCCCCGGGGTAGTTTTTCATCCTCGATCATGCTAGAGAAATTTGAAAGCTTGCGAAGTGGTGATACTATAAATGAGAAATTTAGTACTACGATTAATAGCGTTTGTCAGGCTAAAGGCTGCTGGATGGTTTTAGAGCTGCCGGGAGTAGACGATGTTAGGGTGAAATTTAAAGATTACGGATTTTTTGTTCCGAAGGATATTATAGGGAAAGAAGTTATTGTGCGTGGAAGAGCTTTTGTTGAAATGACTTCAGTAGAAGATCAAAAGCATTTCGCTGAAGATGCAGGGAAATCTATAGATGAAATAGTTGCTATTCGTGAGCCTGAGAAAAGTTTTGGGTTTATAGCCGATGGTGTCTTAATTAAAAAATAATTGGAACGAAAAATTATAAAAACCGACGATGGTTCGGTTACGATTCACTTACCAGAGTGGGATGAACAATATCATTCCAAACATGGAGCAGTTCAGGAAGCTCGGCATGTATTTCTGAAAATGGGGCTGCATCATTTTCTTGAGATCAATAATACCAGTGAACTTGCAATCCTGGAGATTGGTTTTGGTACGGGTCTTAATGCTTTCCTGACTGCATTAGAAGCTGAAAAATTAAACTTAAAGATCAATTATACCGGAGTGGAAGCCTATCCGGTTCCAGCCGAAGAAATTAAATTATTGAACTATCCTGAAGCTTCCCAGGCTCAAGAAAAAGCAGACCTTTTTATAAAACTTCATAAAACTGAATGGGAAAAGTCATTTTCAATTTCAAATAATTTTTCTTTAACGAAAGTGAAGAAAAAATTTCATGAGATTGCTGATGATGAACTTTATAATCTCATTTATTTTGATGCGTTTGGAGCAAGAGTTCAGCCTGAACTATGGACAGAAGAAATTTTTAATCTTATGTATAGAGCATTGAATAAAAATGGGGTCTTAGTTACCTATGCTGCAAAAGGAAGTGTAAGAAGAGCAATGATCGCATCTGGCTTTGAAGTTCAGAAACTTCCGGGGCCTCCGGGAAAACGAGAGATGTTAAGAGCTGTTAAAAATTAACCGGAACGTCGTTAAACCTCTTATAAAAAAAGGCGCACTCGCTTCGTCTTATGTATCTTAATAAGAAAAAATATGCGGGTATTAATAACAGGTGCTACAGGATTGATTGGCTCTAAACTTAGTAGTTTATGCCGTGAAGAAGGAATAAAAGTTAATTACCTTACCACTAGTAAATCAAAGATTGAAAATAAAGAAGATTATCAGGGATTTTACTGGGATCCAAAAAATGATGAAATAGAAAAAGATTGTATAAAGGATGTTCATGTTATAGTACATCTCGCTGGAGCCAGCATTGCCGAACCCTGGTCTAATTCTTATAAAAAGACTATTATTAAAAGCAGAACGGATACAGCTGCTTTACTTCATAAAACATTAAGTGAAAACTCTCATCAGGTAGAGAATTTCATATCTGCCAGTGCAATCGGAGTTTATCCAAGTTCTCTTGAAAAACTATATTTTGAAGATGATAATGTTGTAGCAGATAATTTCGTAGGTGAAGTGGTAGAAAAATGGGAGGCCGCTGCAGATAAATTTGAAAGCCTAGGGCTGGATGTGGCTAAAATACGAGTGGGACTTGTACTGGCTGAAAATGGCGGCATGTTAGAAAAAATCAAAAAGCCTATCTCAATTAATATGGGAGCGGCCCTGGGCAGTGGGAAGCAATGGCAATCCTGGATTCACCTAGACGATCTTGCAGGAATATTTCTTTTTGCAATTCAAAATGACTTAACTGGGATATATAACGCAGTAGCTCCAAACCCGGCTACCAATAAAGAACTCACAAAAGATCTGGCTAAAAAGATGGGTAAATCGGTTTGGTTGCCCAATGTACCTCCCCTCGCCTTAAAGGCTTTGCTTGGAGAAATGTCACAAATTGTATTATCAAGTCAGTTAGTCAGTAGTAAAAAGATTGAAAGTGCCGGTTATAATTTTAGTTATACTAATTTGTCCAGAGCCTTAGGTGATCTCACTTAAAAATAAAAAAGGCCGCCAAAACTGGCAGCCTTTTTTATTATATAATACAAGTAACTAAGCTTTCTTAGCTTTCAGGTTTATTTTTAAAGTGATTTCATCATTGATGAATTTATCACCAAGGCCATCAAATACAGATTTAGAACCATAGTTCACATTCCATTTTGTACGGTCTATAGAAAATTCTTCACTGGTAATTTCAATACTCTCACCATCTCTGGAAATACTTACCGGGAAAGCGATATTTTTAGTTTCTTCTTTCATAGTAAGATTACCTTGCAGCATAGACTGGCCTTCTTCCTCAGTAATTCCAGTAACTTCAAAGGTAGCTTCAGGGAATTCGGTAACATTAAAGAAGTCACCTTCTTTACCTTCAACAGTTCCTTTTAAGTGAGCTTCAAGGTTAGATTTCTCTTCACCTTCAAGATCTGTAACTTCGATAGACTTCATGTTGATTACAAAAGTTCCACTTTCAACAACACTATCGTTAGCCATAAAAGAACCGTTAGCTACTTTAATAGTACCAGTATGAGTTCCGGTTGGTTTTTCACCTTTCCACTCGATTACAGAAGATGCAGTATCTACCGTGAATTTCATTGCTTCAGCTTCAGCAGTTGCAGCTTCTTTAGCATCTGTAGTATTAGCTTCTTTATTATCGTTTTTACATCCAGTAACGGCTAGTCCAAGACCTGCAATTACGAATGCATTTAAAAAAAATCTTTTCATTATAATGATTTTTAAAGTTCGGCGCAAAAGTAAAAGGAAATACATTCAGCGGTTCATAAAATTTTATTAAAAATATCTTGTGACATTTTGACATTTTATGGGAATTGGCAACGAATTTGACTTGAAGTGCATGAAAGAAAAATTAAAATAATGAGCCGAAAAGAAGATAAAAGTAAAGACGATCATAAAGAGGTGAAAGACCAGGTTGAAGAGGCGATGGATAAAGCCATAGATGAAGTAGACGGGAATGATGAGAATGATGATGAACAACCGGAAGTAAATGTAGATGAGCTTACTGAAGAAGAACGTTTGATGGAAGATGTTCAAAAAGAGAAGGATAAATTTCTTCGACTTTTTGCTGAATTTGAGAATTATAAGAGACGTACTTCGAAAGAAAGACTGGAATTGTTTAAAACTGCCAATCAGGAAGTCATGTCTGCCATGTTACCTATACTGGATGATTTTGACAGAGCCATGAATGAATTGAGAAAATCTGGTGATGAAAACCTTTTGGTAGGGATAGAATTAATTCATAATAAATTAAAGGAAACCCTCAAAGCTAAAGGGCTCGAGCGTATAGAAGTGGAGCAGGGATCAGACTTTGATTCTGAAATTCACGAAGCTATTACCCAAATACCTGCGCCTTCAGATAAACTTAAAGGCAAGATTGTTGATGTCGTAGAGCCTGGATATAAATTGGGGGAAAGAATTATAAGATACCCTAAAGTTGTTACAGGAAAATAAGAATCGCTTTTACAAAATTTGTAAAAACCCAACATGAAAGAAGATTATTACGAAATATTAGGCTTAAGTAAGGACGCTTCGGCTACTGAAATTAAGAAAGCATATAGGAAAAAAGCTTTAAAGTATCATCCGGATAAGAATCCGGGGGATTCTGGAGCAGAGGATATGTTTAAAAAATCAGCGGAAGCATATGAAGTTTTAGGAAATCAGGAAAAAAGAGCTAAATACGATCGTTTTGGTCACCAGGCATTTGATGGTGGTGGCTTTGGCGGCGGAGGTGGTATGAATATGGATGACATATTCAGCCAATTCGGTGATATTTTTGGCGGCGGTTTCGGCGGAGGTGGATTCTCTGGGTTTGGAGGATTTGGTGGCGGTCAGCGTCGTGCTAAAGGAAGTAATCTTAGAATACGCGTAAGTCTCACATTAGAAGAGATTGCTAATGGTTGTGAGAAAAAGATCAAAGTTAAACGTAAAATTCAGGCAGCAGGTACATCTTATAAAACCTGTTCAACCTGTAATGGTACCGGCCAGGTAACTCGCGTGACAAATACAATCCTTGGTAGAATGCAAACTGCTTCACCATGTACTACGTGCGGTGGAAGCGGGCAAATGATCGATAAAAAACCTGATGGCGCAGATGCTCAGGGATTGGAAATGAAAGAAGAAACCGTTTCAATTAAAATACCACCGGGTGTTGAAGATGGAATGCAGTTAAAGGTTTCTGGAAAAGGTAACGATGCTCCGGGAAATGGAATTCCGGGAGATCTTCTGGTAGCGATCGAGGAAAAAGAACATGCAAGTTTACAAAGAGAAGGTGATAATCTGCATTACGATCTTTATATAAGTTACTCTGAAGCAGCACTGGGGACTTCAAAAGAAGTTGATACAGTTACGGGTAAAGTGCGTATCAAGATCGAAGAAGGAGTGCAGTCTGGTAAAATATTGAGACTTAGAGGAAAAGGAATTAGTAGTATAAATGGTTACGGAAAAGGAGATCTTTTGGTTCACGTGAATGTCTGGACTCCAAAAACCCTCTCTAGAGAACAAAAAGAATTTTTTGAAAGAATGGCTGATGACGAGAACTTTCAGCCAAATCCTGAAAAGAGCGACAAATCCTTCTTTGAAAAAGTTAAAGATATGTTTTCTTAAAAAGCCAATTTTAAGAAAAAATTTATATATTTGAGAATCACTAAATCTTTTAGTGATAATTTTTCTTTTTCATAGCAATTTTTTTCCCATCCTTAATTTATTAAGGGTGGGTTTTGTTTTTATAGCGATTTTATGAATTATAAAATCCTCTTAATAGACTTCTACTCTCTTTCTATTTCTATATCTTTAACACTTCTACAATAGACTATATGGAAAATCTTTTGGTGGCGGAAAATATCTACAAGCGCTTCGGAAATTTTACTGCACTAAACAATGTTTCAATAAATATTCCCAGAGAGAGTATCTTTGGTCTTTTGGGGCCTAATGGAGCAGGAAAAACTACGTTACTTCGTATTATAAATCAAATCACCATGCCCGATGAGGGTAAGGTCTATCTGGATGGGAAACCCTTGCACCCAGACGATATTGCGCATATTGGATATCTTCCGGAAGAACGGGGACTTTACAAATCTATGAAAGTTGGGGAACAGGCACTCTATCTTGCCAGGCTTAAAGGTTTGTCTAAAGCTGAGGCGAAGGAAAGACTTCAATACTGGTTTAAAAGATTGGAAATTGAAGGCTGGTGGGATAAAAAAATCCAGGAGCTTTCTAAAGGAATGGCTCAAAAGGTACAATTTGTCATTACTGTTCTACACAGTCCTAAATTGCTAATTTTTGACGAACCCTTTAGTGGTTTTGATCCTGTAAATGCCAACCTCATAAAAGATGAGATCTTGAAACTTAGGGATGATGGGGCCACGATATTATTTTCGACCCACAGAATGGAAAGTGTGGAAGAATTGTGTGATTATATCGCTCTAATTCATAAATCTAATAAACTGCTTGACGGGAAGGTTTCAGAAATTAAAAAGGAATATAAAGCAAATACTTTTGAAGTTGGTTTGGATGCCCTGGATGAATCAAAATTAAGACTGGAACTGGAAGATCGCTTTCAGGTTGGACCCGCCCGGTTTAAGAGTATTCAGAATGATCTAAAGCTTAGTATTAAACTAAAAGAAAATGAGTCGTCGAACGATCTTATCCAGTTCTTGCTTACCAGAGCCAGGATTAATCATTTTGTAGAAGTAATACCTTCTGTGAACGATATCTTTATTAAAACAGTGACACAAAATGCGTAATCTTAGACTTATCATAAATCGGGAATACCTGGCGCGAGTTAAAAATAAAACCTTCATTATCATGACTTTTTTAAGTCCGTTGATATTTGTAGGTATGATTTTGCTGATCGCTTATCTAAGCATGCTTAATAGTACTGATCAAAAAATCATTGCGATTCATGATGAAAGTGGGATGTTTTCAGCAGAATTTAAAGATGGAAAACAGGTTCAGTATTTAGATTACTCCAAAAAAAGCCTAAAAGAAGCAAGACAGGAAGTACTGGATAATGAATATTTCGGATTGATCCATATTTCAGATATAGAATCGGTTACTGGCAAACCTGCGGATATCGAGTTTTTTGGAAAAGATGCGCCGGGTTTCGCTACTATTGAAAATATTGAAAAGACGATTTCAGATAAATTAACCAGGGAACAATTAATATCAAGAGGAATTGATGTTTCAGAAATTGATAAGGCCCGTGCCGAGGTAAACGTTGAAATACAGAATTTTGCAGGGGAACGAAGCTCGAAAATGTCAAATTATATCAAAATGTTCTTCGGTGGGGCGGCAGGATATCTCTTGATGATGTTTATTATCATTTATGGAAATATGGTAATGCGTAGTGTAATTGAAGAAAAAACTAACCGCATTATAGAGATTATAGTCTCTTCAGTAAAGCCATTTCAGCTATTACTTGGTAAAGTGCTTGGGACGTCACTGGCGGGTATCACGCAATTTACCGTTTGGGTAATCCTGGGAACAGTATTATTGTTAGGTGTTTCGTCATTTATGGGGATTGATCCCACTGCAGTTCAGTCACCGGCATCGGTAGCTATAGAAAATGCAGCCAGGCCTGAGATAAATCAGCTTGTGGTTGATATACTTAAACTTCCTTATGCCAGTCTGCTTGCTTTCTTTGTAATTTATTTTATTGGCGGGTATTTCTTATATAGTGCTATTTACGCAGCTATTGGTGCGGCGGTAGATAGTGAAACCGATACTCAGCAATTCATGTTTCCTATAATTTTACCTTTAATTCTGGGGATTTATGTTGGATTCTTTTCTGTGGTTGAAAATCCGCATGGCACAGTATCAACTATATTCTCTATGGTCCCGCTTACCTCACCAATTGTAATGTTAATGAGAATACCTTTTGGAGTGCCCTGGTGGGAACTTGTAATATCAATAAGCATATTAATTGCTACAAACTTTGGTGTTCTCTGGCTTTCTGCTAAAATTTACAGGGTGGGAATACTTATGTATGGTAAAAAACCTACCTATAAAGAACTGTATAAATGGCTTAAATATTAAGTATGCAGGATCAAACAACAAAGGAGAAAGTTACTGAGGTAATCGAGCAGGATATCTGGGGATTGATAAAAGAGATCTGGAATGCTGGATTTAGCTACAATATAGGAAGCGAGGATCTTAAGATCACGGTAGGCCTTATTGTTATAATTGTACTAACATTTTTAGTAACAAGTGTTGTTTTAAGACTTATTAGATCGTTTATCACTTCCAAATTACTGGAGGAGGATAAAATGAAGTTTATAAGTGTATTTAAGTTTATTAAATACTTTGTTTACCTAACGGTGATATTAATAACCTTGAGTTCCACCGGGGTAGATGTTACTATTCTTTTAACTGCTTCTGCAGCGCTTTTTGTTGGACTAGGTCTTGCCTTACAGGAATTATTTCAGGATGTTATTGGAGGGATCTTTATTATTCTTGATAAATCTCTGCTGGTAGGCGATGTTATAGAGATGGACGGACGTGTGGCCAGGGTTTTTGAGATCAAACTAAGAACAACCCGGGCTTTGACCAGGGATGATAAAGTAATGATTATCCCAAATCATAAATTCATAAGTGACACCGTTTATAATTATACTCAAAACCATAAAACAACTCGGGAGGTTGTAAGAATTGGGGTTGCTTACGGGAGTGATGTAGAGAAGGTGCGGGAAGTCCTTTTAGAGTGCGCGAGAGAACAAAAAGGAATTTTAAAAAAACCTGAGCCATTTGTGCTTTTTGAGGATTTTGGGGATTCTGCATTGCTTTTCGGGCTGCATTTCTATGTGTCAGATAGTTTTGTAGATCCTAAAGTAAAAAGTGAGTTGAGATTTAAGATCAATAATAGATTTAGATTGAACAATATAACCATTCCATTCCCACAAAGGGATGTACATATGTTCTATCCAAAAGAAATTCAGAACCCCGAAGAATCTAACGAAGATGCGTAAAAGCCTGTATTTAATAATTTTATTATTTTTTAGTCTGAGTGCTTTTTGCCAGTCGACAGATCTGGCCAGGTTAGAGTATACCTATTTTCCGCAGAAAAATTCAGATAACTCTTTTAGAAGAATACGGGCACAGGTTGCATATCCAATAGCACTGAAGAAAGAAGGTTCCTATTTGATTCCGGGACTAGAATATAGAAATGTGCAATTTAAATATGATGATCCCGTACCTTTCGCTACCAGCGACCTGGATAGATTTCAAAGTTTTACAGCATCTCTAGGTTACACCTTTAAAATGAATGATATATGGAGATTCGGTGCTCAGGGAGGTCTTAAGATCGCCTCTAATTTTTCCCAAAATGATATATTTAGTGATGACCTTATTTATACAGGAGCCTTATACTTTATTAAGATAAAAGAAGACGATAGGTATTACGAGCCCTGGAGGCTAATTCTTGGACTCCAGTATTCTACCACTACCGGTTTCCCGTTTCCTCTGCCTATTGTGAACTATTATAAAAGATGGGATGAGAACTGGTCTTTTATGGCGGGTATTCCTAAATCCAATTTAAAGTATTATTTTAATGACAAACATGAAGTACAGTTGTTTGCTACTTTAGATGGATTTTTCTCCAATATTCAGAAGAACTTTGATGCGACTCCTGAAGTTCAAAATAATCCGGTAGCTGAAAGCATGTCTATGACTATTCTTTTAAGTGGTTTGGGATATGAATTCAAGCTTACAGATCATTTGAAATTTTATTTATATGGAGGACACACCATCATAAATGATATTAGGTTTAGAGATGCAGATAAAAATGATGTTTATACTATAAACGATACAAATACATTCTACGCTAGAAGCGGACTAAAATTTACAATACTATAATGGCAAAAATTTTATTAATAGAAGACGAAGCATCCATTAGAAGGGTACTTAACAAAATTCTTACAGAAGAAAGCAAGAACTATGAAGTTACAGATGCCGAAGATGGACTCCAAGGAATGGAATTGGTAAAAAATGAAGATTTTGACCTTATCCTTTGTGATATAAAAATGCCAAAGATGGATGGTGTTGAGGTATTGGAGGCAGTTAAAAAGATAAAACCTGAAATTCCCGTGGTAATGATATCGGGTCATGGTGATCTTGATACAGCTGTAAACACTATGAAAATAGGAGCATTTGATTATATTTCAAAACCGCCGGATCTAAACCGTCTTTTAAATACAGTAAGAAATGCTCTAGATCGAAAAGAGCTTGTAGTTGAAAATACAAGATTAAAGAAAAAAGTAAGCAAGAATTATCAAATGATAGGGGAATCTCAAGAGATTCATACCATCAAGGATATGATTGAAAAAGTTGCACATACCGATGCCCGTGTTCTTATTACCGGACCAAATGGTACCGGAAAAGAACTGGTGGCGCACTGGCTACATCAAAAAAGTGACCGTTCTAAAGGGCCGATGGTAGAAGTGAATTGTGCTGCTATTCCATCAGAACTTATTGAAAGCGAATTATTTGGTCATGTGAAAGGTGCTTTTACATCAGCTAATAAAGACAGGGCCGGGAAATTTGAAGCTGCAAATAAGGGAACCATATTTCTAGATGAAATTGGTGATATGAGTCTTTCAGCCCAGGCAAAGGTTTTAAGAGCACTACAAGAGAATAGGATTTCAAGAGTTGGTAGCGATAAAGATATTAAAGTGGATGTTAGAGTTGTAGCTGCTACCAATAAAGATCTAAAAAAAGAAATTGAAGAGAATAATTTCAGGGAGGATCTGTACCATAGACTGGCAGTAATTCTTATTGAGGTACCGGCGTTAAAAGACAGAAAAGATGACATTCCTCTACTTGTAGATTATTTCAGCGAAAAGATCGCCAGCGAACAGGGTACTAATAAAAAAGAATTTACCAAAGATGCTATAGCACTGCTACAGGACAGTGAGTGGCGTGGAAATGTAAGGGAACTACGAAATGTTGTGGAACGCTTAATTATTCTTGGAGGTAAGCAGATCACAGATGAAGATGTAAAACTTTTTGGAAGCAGGTTTTAAGGTCTTTTATTTCTCGGATTTTTAGGATCATATTTCAAAAAATACATGGTGTCTCCACTAGGGTGATCCCATTCATGGAAAAGTTCAAAACCAACCCGTTGATAAACAATTGCATTCGTTCTTCCTCGGGTTTCTGCATATAGTTCCAGTTCGTTATCATGAGCAGTTCTAAAGAAAACATCCTTCATTTCTTTCCCTACCTGGGTATCTGCACCACGAAAATCTTTAAGAATTCCCCAAAACCAGCAATATAAGTACTCTCCTTCCTGCGGACGCTGATTCTTAATATATTTTTGAGTTTTTAAGATATTCAACGCATTTTTAATTCCCGTAACATTAGCAACGAGTTTTAGTTCAGGCCAGAGATCTTTCCAGAAGCTTTCTTCCTTTTTACTGGTTTTAAAAAGGATTGCGATTCCCTGCTTGTTTTCAGAAACAATAAGCGCGTCTTTTTGAATGGCCTTATCTACCATATGGGTAGCAAGATATCTAAACCTTGCGTCACGATTGCCTCCTTCTTTTACTACATCCATAGAAGAAGGAATTTCTTTTAGAAGTGTCGTAACCTTCTCAATGATATCTTTTCTCTCTAGTTTATCCAAGCTGAAAAATTATTTGCTGCGAAGATAAAAAAATTAACTCTCATAAAGATTGTATATTTAGTCAGAGATATATAGACTTTATGAAGAAAATAGACCATTCAGAATTTAAAGTTTCTGAAAAGATTCAACTAAAGAATATCAAAACCAAATTTGACCTGAATGCATCTGAAGATAAGATCAAGGATGAAATGAAAGAGATAAGAAAAGATCTCGGAGACTGGCAGGATACTTTATATGCCCATGGTAAATATTCAGTGCTTATATGTTTGCAGGGAACCGATACTGCGGGAAAAGATAGTCTTATCAGGGAAGTGTTCAAAGATTTTAATAGTCGGGGAGTGGTAGTTCATAGTTTTAAAACACCTTCAGAAAAAGAACTGAAACATGATTATCTATGGCGACATTATATAGCTTTACCAGAACGCGGAAAATTTGGTGTTTTCAATAGAACGCATTACGAAAATGTTTTGGTAACCAGAGTGCATCCGGAATATATTCTAAATGAAAACATTCCAGGTATTAACACTACTTCAGATATTACAGAGGATTTCTGGGAAAAAAGATTCGAGCAAATTCGCGATTTTGAGCAGCATATCGCCGAAAATGGGACCATCATATTTAAGTTTTTTCTGCATCTTTCTAAAGAAGAGCAAAGGCAGCGTCTTTTAAGAAGATTAGATAAACCCAATAAAAACTGGAAGTTCTCCCCCGGCGATCTTAAGGAACGAAAATTATGGGACGAATATCAAAAATATTATCAGGAAGCGATAAATAAAACTTCGACTCATGATGCACCCTGGTATATTATTCCTGCAGATGATAAGGATACGGCCAGATATCTGGTAGCTAAAACTTTATTTTCAGAACTTATTAAATACAAAGATGTAAAGGAACCTGAACTGGATCCCAAAATCAAAAAAAATATTGATGAATATAGAGAGCAGCTAAAGAGCGAAAAGAATTAAACTTAAGCTTCGCAGAACTAAAAAAAATGCCGTTATTTTGCGACAAACAATCTTTTTATGAAGTCTTTTTATCTCTCTTTAATTTTGATCTTCTCTGGAATTATAGTCTCCGGACAAACTAATTTTACAAAAGATTCTCTGGAAATGAGAAAGATCTATGACATGTCTCTTCTCAACGGGAAAAGCTATGATTGGTTAGATCATTTATCAAACGAGATAGGAGGGCGATTATCTGGTTCCTATAGTGCGCAACAGGCCGTAGAATATACTAAAGCAGAACTTGAAAAACTGGGTCTTGATAAGGTTTGGTTGCAACCGGTTATGGTACCAAAATGGACAAGGGGAGAAAGAGAATTCGCATACGTGCAAACAGGGCCGGGAGAAACAAGAAATGTGAATATTACGGCGCTTGGAGGTTCAATTGCAACTCCCGCGGGAGGAACCAAAGCAAACGTGATTGAAGTACAGGGAATAGAGCAGTTGAAGGAATATGGCCGGGAAAATATTGAAGGTAAGATTGTATTCTATAACAGGCCCATGCGAGCAGATCATATTCAGACTTTTGAAGCTTATGGTGGTTGTGTAGATCAACGTTATTCCGGAGCTGAAGAAGCTGTAAAATATGGTGCGGTGGGCGTTATTGTAAGGTCTATGAATCTAAGAATGGACGATTTTCCTCACACAGGTTCTATGAGTTACGGTGATACTCCTAATAATAAGCGAATCCCCGCAGCAGCAATTTCAACCAATGATGCGCAATATTTAAGCGGAATTTTGAAAGTTCAGAAAGATCTGGAATTTTATTTAAAGATGAATTGTGAGCTGCATGAAGATGTTCAATCTTATAATGTAATTGGAGAAATTACAGGTACACAAAACCCGGAACAGATCATGGTAGTTGGTGGACACTTAGATTCCTGGGATCTAGGAGACGGTTCTCATGATGATGGTGCCGGGGTGGTACAGTCTATGGAGGTCTTGAGATTGTTTAAAGAAACAGGTTATAAGCCGAAGAAAACCTTGCGTGTGGTACTTTTTATGAACGAGGAAAACGGTCTTCGCGGAGGGAACAAATATGCTGAAGTTGCTAAATCTAAAAATGAAGAGCACGTTTTCGCTTTAGAGAGTGATGCCGGAGGATTTACTCCCAGAGGATTTTCTTTTGCCGCAAACGATGCTCAATTCAATAAAGTGCTTTCCTGGAAGAAACTGTTCAAACCTTATTTGATCCATTATTTTGAACAAGGAGGGAGTGGTGCAGATATAGGTCCGCTGGAAGGAGGTAACACTGTACTTGCCGGACTTAGACCGGATTCTCAACGTTATTTCGATTATCACCATGCCGCTAGCGATACTTTTGATAAAGTAAATAAAAGGGAACTGGAATTAGGAGCAGCTACGATGGCTTCATTAGTGTATCTTGTAGATACTTATGGTTTTAATAATATTAATAAGGAGACCGTAGAAATAGCAGATTAACAACTTTCAGAAGTAAAGAATTTATTTAATTATCGCTTTAAAAGAAACTTAAAGCATCTACCTTTGCAGACTTAAAATTTAGTTTTGCAGCTTTCAGCTTACACAAAAGAATTCAGTAAGAACCTTCATATCGCATATCCCGTTATGCTTGGCCAGTTGGGTCACGTAATGGTAGGTTTGGTAGATAATTTAATGATTGGACAATTAGGGGCTGCTCCATTAGCGGCAGTTTCTCTTGGAAATGCACTGGTTTTTATAGCAATGTCTATGGGAATTGGCTTTTCGTTTGCTATTACTCCCTTAATTGCTGAAGCTGATGGAGCTGATGATCTTGAGGGTGGAAGAAGTTATTTTCATCATGGGCTTATTCTTAGTAGCATTAATGGTTTACTACTTTTTATACTGCTGTTAATTGCAAAGCCGATTCTATATTATTTAGATCAGCCACAAGAAGTGGTAGATCTGGCAATTCCATATCTTAATATCGTAGCTTTTTCAATGGTACCGTTGATGGCTTTCCAGGCTTTTAAACAGTTCGCAGACGGACTTTCCCAAACGAGATACGCTATGTATGCCACGATTCTTGCTAATGTGGTAAACGTAGTCTTTAACTATTTATTGATTTACGGGATCTGGTTCTTTCCAAGACTGGAGCTGGAAGGAGCTGCCTGGGGAACATTGATTTCACGGTTCTTTATGCTCTGGTTCGTCTGGGAAATATTACGCCGGAAATCTAAATTTATCGAGTATTTCAAATGGTCTAAAAGAGAAATGATCAAGTGGTCAATTTTCAAAAGAATACTCTCACTTGGTTTTCCTACCGCGCTACAGATGCTTTTTGAAGTTGCTATTTTTACCGGAACTATTTTCCTGGCCGGAAATCTGGGAACTAATCCGCAGGCAGCAAATCAGATAGCACTGAACCTGGCTTCGATGACCTTTATGATTGCAGTAGGGCTCGGGGTAACCGCAACAATACGTGTCGGGAATCAGGTTGGATTAAGGAAATATAAAGAATTAAGAAGGATTGGGTATTCCATCTTTTTGCTGGTCTTTTTAATTGAAGCTGTGTTTGCGATCCTTTTTATTCTGTTGAAAGATATTTTACCTGTTTTCTATATAGATAATATGGAAGTGATCTCACTAGCCGCACAGTTGCTGGTGATCGCTGCTCTTTTTCAGCTAAGTGATGGCATACAGGTTGTGATTCTTGGAGCGTTGCGAGGACTTCAGGATGTGAAAATACCTACCGTAATCTGCTTTATCTCTTATTGGATCATCGGTTTTCCGGTAAGTTTCTATTTTGGTCAGGCAGATCAACTGGGGAGTATGGGAATCTGGCTTGGATTACTTGCAGGCTTGACATCCTCTGCAATATTGTTATATTTCCGCTTTAATTATTTAAGCCGAAAATTAATTAGAACTAAAGAAACTTTAATAGCATAAAAAGATAGATATGGAGCTTCCAAAATTTATATTAGGTGATAATACTGATTTGCCAGAATCAATTTTTGTGATTCATACAGAATTCCCTCGCTTTATTATTGATCTGAAAGATGATGAGGTAGAGTGGTTAGAAGATTTTGATAAAGATGATGAAAAAGAACTTTCCAGTGAGGCAGAATCTCTGATCACCCAGGCAAATGAATTTTACGACCGTGAGGTAAATCGATACGAAGACAATTAAATGGAGAAATTAGCCGAATTAGACAGAGAACTTTTTTTATTTCTGAATAATCTTGGTTCAGAACAATGGGACTGGATGTGGATCGCGATTAGTGATAAATGGATGGCGATCCCGCTTTATGCAATTTTACTATATCTGATTTTTCGAAAATTTGGTTGGAAACCCACTTTAATCACCATGGTGGTGGTTACTTTACTGATAACCACAACAGATCAGCTAGCCAATCTTTTCAAACATGGATTTGAAAGACCAAGACCTTGCAGGCAGGAAGGAGTTATGGAATATGCCCGTTATGTTGCTGAAAGATGCGGCAGATTTGGTTACTTCTCTGCCCATGCTGCGAATTCTACCGGAGTGGCAGTTTTCCTGAGTTTGTTGTTTAAAAAACATTATCCTAAACTATTTGTATTTCTGCTTATTTGGGCAGTAGTTGTTTCTTATAGTCGAATTTATCTTGGAGTGCATTACCCGGGAGATGTGATAACAGGAATGCTGATAGGTGCCATATTTGGAGTTTTATTCCATTTTCTAAGAAAATTTCTTACTGAAAGATTAAAACTTTCCTAAACAAATATTCTTTATTACTTTTTTCCATTGATGAAAAAAGTAACCAAAAAAATCTAGGCTTACGAAACTTTATTTAAATTTATCGTTTACCACCTAAATTTTAGGAACTCGCTACATTTGATTCTGTATGTAGATAAATTCGTTTTGCTCACACAACCTAAAATTTGACGGTTGTTTCACTTCAAATTTCACAATAAATTTTCGGTAGGCCGTTTTAAACAAACCTCAATTATTTAATTTTTAGCAAATATAGGCAAGCTTTAAAAAGTACTAATTAACCAGAAAGTATAACCTTTTTAAGCCCTTGTTCACGGTTTTTGCCTTATACCAAATACATAAAAAGGCGTTTTATTGTTTTATTGGAAACGGTGTAGTGTAGAGAAACAAAAAGATCTAAGCCAGGCTTAATAAATGCTTTGCTGCGGCAAAGGCAGTGGTTTTATTATTTTCAATAAGCTGTAATTGTTCTTTTAAGGCTGTCTTTATTTCAGGAGCATCATAAAACCTGCTTTTGAGGTAATCATTGATAGTTTGGTATAACCAGAATTTATTTTGTTCCAGTCTATTATGCTGAAAATGACCATTTTCATCAACCTTAGATTTAAAATCGTTGATCATTTTCCAGATGTCTGATACTCCTTCGTTATAAAGCGCACTACATAATTTCACTTCCGGTTTCCACTCGCTTTCTTTGGCTGGATAAAGCTGAAGCGCCCTGTTAAATTCAAGCTTGGCTTCCCGGGCTGGGTTTTGATTTTCCCCATCGGCTTTATTGATCACAATAGCATCTGCCATCTCCACAATTCCGCGTTTTATTCCCTGCAATTCATCACCGGCTCCGGCAAGTTTTAATAAGAGAAAGAAATCTGTCATGCTATGTACGGTGGTTTCACTTTGCCCAACACCAACGGTTTCAATTAGGATTACATCAAATCCGGCAGCTTCGCAGAGAATAATACTTTCCCTGGTTTTTCGGGCCACACCTCCAAGCGAATCGCCGCTGGGAGAAGGTCTTATAAAAGCTTCTTCTTTGGTTACAAGATTCTCCATCCTGGTTTTGTCTCCAAGAATACTTCCGTGAGATACAGAACTGCTAGGATCTACAGCAAGAACTGCAACTTTCTTTCCCTGGTCTATAAGATAAGAACCAAAACTTTCAATAAAGGTGCTTTTCCCTACACCGGGTACGCCTGTAATTCCTATTCTAATTGATTTTTGAGCATGTGGCAATGCACCTTCAATAAGAAATTCAGCTTGTTTTTGATGGGTTTTCTGATTACTCTCGATAAGAGTGATCCCTCTTCCCAAGGCCGTTTTATTTCCTTTTAGCAAATCTTGAAGGAGATCTTCTTCAGAAAATTTATTCTTTCTAAAATTTCTAATCTTTTTAGCAGATTCGGCGCTAACATTGCCAGAAGCAGGTTTACTTCCAGACTCGCTTAAGGCTGATTTTTGCTGTTCTTTACTCAAAATAGGGCTGAATTTTTATGACAAATTTATGAATTCGTGTTTCAGGCATCATCAAATGCTTGGTATATTGAAGCAAACTAAATTACTTAAATTATTTTACGCAATGAAGAATTTATATAAAACTAAAGTAACTACACATGGAGGCCGTAACGGTCACACGCGTAGTGAAGACGGTATTCTAGATATGGAACTCAAAAAACCAGAAGGTCTTGGAGGTCCGGGTGGAGATTATTCTAACCCCGAGCAATTATTTGCTGCTGGATATTCGGCATGTTATGGAAGTGCTTTAGAAGTGGTCGCTGAAAAACACAAAGTAGATCTTGGCGATTATAGTGTAACCGCTACTGTTAAACTTGGAAAAACCGATTCGGGAAACCTTCAGCTTTCAGCAACTCTGGATTCTTATATTCCGGGAGTTGATGTTGAAACCGGTGAAAAGCTGGTAAACGAAGCACACGAGATTTGCCCTTATTCAAGAGCAACTAGGGATAATATAGATGTGACTCTTAACCTGCTTCTAGACGAATAAAAAAGTTTGAAATTATTGAATATAAGAGGTGCCCGCGGGTGCCTCTTTTTGTTTTAAAGGAGTACTTACGCTGGTATTATCCCAGGCTAAAACCAGATTCACAAATTCACCATTCTGTTCAAAAAGAATAGTAAATTGTTCCAACCTGGTATCAATTTCTTCTACTGGCCTTTCTAGAACCAGAGTATCAAATTTAGGATCTCTATATGCCTCTTTATCCAGGTTTATTCCCCATGGATACATTTTAGAATTGAAAATGACTTTCCATGAGTTTTCCATAGGGATAGTCCATAAAGAATATTTTCCTGCATTCAGAATACTTCCGTCTACTAGAATATCCTTATTTGTTTCAAAAGTGGTAGCTTCATTTGCTCCTGTTCTCCAGACTTTATTATAGGGAACAAGTTTTCCGAAGATCGCTCTATCCTTTTTATAAGGTCTGTTATAAAATACTTCTAACTTGAGCCCATCCTGTTCATAGGTCACTGTATCTTCAGGACTGTGTGCTTTTGTAGTATATCGAATAATAAAAAATATTATCAACGAAAGAAAAACTATCGCACCGCCAATCTTTAGTATAAGGCCAGTATTTCTACTCATGGGTTTTTAAAATAAGCTTTTCAAAAGTTTATCAATAACTAGTTAGTATGCTAATTATTGCTATTAAATGTATGAATATCAAATGAATTTGAAATTTTTTTCGGAATTTTTGCAACACGTGACTTTTAGTCTCGTCTTTAAAATGAACTAACCTATTAAAAACCAATTAAATTGATACAGCATAAGTTAATAGATGCGTGTAAGCAGAATAGCCGCAGGGCTCAGTTGCAGCTGTACAACAAGTATTGTGACGGGATGTATTATGTGGCATTACGATTTATGAGAGATACGATGGAGGCTGAAGATGCCATGCAGGAAGCTTTTATAAAAGCTTTTGAAAAATTACATCAGTTTAACGGAGAGGTCACTTTTGGAGCCTGGCTTAAACGAATCGTTATTAATAAATGTCTGGACAAGCTGAAGGCAAAAAAGCTGGAACTCGTCGCCATTAACGAGCAAATGTTGGGAACAGTTGAAGATGAAGAAAACTGGCAGATTGAAGATGGAGTGAGCGTAGAGGAGGTAAAGAAGAAAATAGAAAATCTCCCTGAAAAATATAAATATCCTTTAATGCTATATCTGGTAGAAGGTTATGATCATGAAGAAATTAGTGAAATTTTGAATATCACCCAGGTAGCTTCCAGAACACTGGTGCATAGAGGAAAAAAGAAATTACAGGACGAACTTAAAACATTGAGCAATGGGACAGGATATTAGAGAGATGTTTCGAAACGAGGAGCAGTTGGAGAATGAAAAGCTTAGAAAAGGCCATCAAAACAGGTTTGAGGCCAGGCTTGAAAAAGAGCTTCCGGTTAAGAAAAAGAATAGTTACAGACATTTCTTTCAGATTGCAGCCATGTTGGTGGTAGCTTTAGGGATAGGTGCTTTTTTCTTTTTCAATAATGGAAAGGATCCTATACAGAATGATAATCAGATTGTCGAAACTCCGGCTGAAGAGCCTGTAAATGATGAAAAAGTTGAAAACACCAACTACAGGTTAAGTGATGTTTCTCCTGAATTTAAAAAGATAGAAGATTATTATATGGCGAGTGTACATATTCAGCTGGCCAAACTGGATATGACTCCGGATAACAAAGAACTTATAGATGCATTTATGAAGAAGCTGGAAACCCTGAGTGAAGAATATATAGCATTAAATGCTGAAATTCAGGAAACCGGTTTAAATGAGGAAACCGTTGAGGCGATGATCGCGAACTTACAGCTAAGACTGGATCTCCTTAAAAAATTAAAAACAAAGTTGAACGAAATCAAACAATCAAAAGACAACAGATATGAGAACTATCAAGCTTAAATACGTGATACTGTCACTGCTTTTTATCACTGTGGGAAGTTTTGCTCAAACAAAAAAACTGAGCAAAAACTATAAGACTTCTCAAGATGTTAATGTAGAACTTGACTCCCGTCACACCAATATCATCATCGAAAACTGGGACAGGAACGAGGTGCAAATTGAAGCCTATCTTGAAGGAGATACCGGTGACAGGGAAATGACTGAAAAATTGCTGAATTCCTGGAAACTGGAAACTTCTGACTCTAATGGAAGAGTGAAGATCAAATCTGGCGGCGGTTCCAATTGGACTATGGATATGGGAGAGATAGATTTAGCGATGTCTCATTTACAACCCGCATTAGAAGAATTACCGGATATGCTTGGTCCTTTAATGGAAAATCTGGTGGGTCCTATCCTGACTAATATTGCTGAAAATCCGCTTCCCCCCGGATTTGCTGAAGATATGAAAGGAATGAAATTCGATTATGACGCTTACAAAAAGGATGGTGATAAATACCTGGAGAAATGGGAAGCAGATTTCGAGAAGAAATTCGGGAAGGAATATGAAGTCAAAATGGAAAAGTGGGCTAAAGAGGTGGAAAAGAATTCTGAAAAATGGGAAAAGGAGTATGAAGTTAAAATGGAAGCCTGGGGCAAGGATTTTGAAAAAGATATGGAAGCCTGGGGTGAAGACTTCGGAAAGAAGATGGAAGCCTGGGGAGAACAATTCGGGAAACAATTTGAAGCCCAGATGGAAAATGGAGGAAATCGGGTCTTTATCATGGAAGATGGAAAAGGAGTGAAATCCAAAAGGACCATTAAACTTAAAATTCCAAAGGATGCGAAACTGGAACTTAACGTTCGTCACGGAGAACTGAAACTTGGAAGTACTATAAAAAACCTGAAGGCCGATCTGTCACACAGTCGGCTTTCAGCTAATCGAATTTCAGGAAAGAATACCAATGTGAAAGCATCGTACACCCCGGTAAAGGTCGCCTACTGGGACTACGGGGTACTTTCTACCGAATTTGTAAAGAATTGCAGCATAGACAAGGCCGTGAGCATCAAGTTAAATTCCAATTCCAGTGATGTGGTGATCAATGAACTTCAGAAAACCGGGGTTTTAACCGGTTCTTTTGGGAAATTGGATATTAATAAGCTGGGTTCTGAATTTGAAACCTTAAATATCAGCCTGGAAAATAGCGATCTTGAATTGAATATTCCAGATGCAGCCTTTAATTTTTCTTTCAACGGGATGCAAAGTTCTATTAAACATCCTTCAGGCTTAAAGTTGAAATCAACAAAATCTTATGATAATGAGATCTTAAACGGTTTTAATAAATCAAGAGATGGGAATTCCAACATTACGATTAAAGCAAATTTTAGCGATGTATTGATAAATTAAAACCTAGCCATTACATTTGGCTTCCCAAAGCCGAATGATATGCAAAGTTTTTCTGATTTTTTAAATGAATTGACCTCTGGTTTTACTCCGGTTATAGGAGGGGAGTATAAACAAGAGGATTTCGCATATATAGATCTTTCTGAAAATAATCGGGATCTTCTAAAATTAGAGGTGGCTTCTTCGGAAGCATTTTCCATTTTTATTTCTGAATTCCTTAAGAACCGGGATAAGAAAGCCGCTTATGGCGGTTATAATGAACTAAGAACTTTATATAACCGAAGTCAGCTTTTCAATAATACCGAAGCCAACCGCAATATCCATATTGGTCTTGACGTCTGGGTCCCAGCTTTTTCTGATATTGTGAGTCCGTTAGATGGGAAAATCCATAGTTTTAAAGACAATGATAATTTTGGAGATTATGGCCCGACTATTATTCTGGAGCATGTGATAGATCAAAGAAAATTCTATACACTTTACGGTCATCTTTCCCGAAAATCACTGGATAATCTACAAGTAGGGGCAGAGATAAAGGCCGGAGACAAGATCGCTGAATTAGGTGATTTTGATGAAAATGGGGATTATGCACCACATTTACATTTTCAGATAATGGAAAATATGCAGGACAAAATTGGTGATTACCCGGGGGTAGTTAAAAAAGAGGATCTGGACATGTTTCTAAAAAACTGCCCGGACCCTAGTTTGTTGTTGAAAATATAGGAGCTTCTATGAGATTTCTCCCTTTGGTCGAAATGACCTTTTAATTCTGAATTTAATTTGTGCGTCATTTCGATACGCAGCGTAGCGAAGTGAGAAATCTCAACAGTATGGTATTTAGTCGAAGGTTTTCGAATTTAAACTTTTGGAATTAGATTTCTCCCTATGATCGAAATGACCTTTTTGATTCTCAATTTTATTTGTGCGTCATTTCGATACGCAGCGTAGCGAAGTGAGAAATCTCTTTCATAAAATATCATTCTCTAAAAACTGCCAATTGGAGTTGAATTCTTGAATTAGTTTGTTCTTTTTCTCCCTTCTCCACTTTTTAATAACTTTTTCTCGAAGTATCGCGTCATTCGGATCATTATACTTTTCGAAATAGACCAAATGATAACAATTGTATTTGCCAGCGAATGATTCTTTCTTCATTTTACTATCCTGGTAATGCTGGTTTAATCTTATTCCAAGATCATTGGTTACTCCAACATAGAGAACGGTCTTCTTGTGATTTGTAGTTATATAAACAAAATACTCTTTCATTACAGATTTCTCCCTATGGTCGAAATGACCTTTTAATTCTGAATTTAATTTGTGCGTCATTTCGATACGTAGCGTAGCGAAGTGAGAAATCTCTTCCGGAAACTTATAAAGATTTTCTAGAACTCACTATGAGAATCTACTTCATCTTCACAAAAAACGCCACAATAGCAGAAGTAACTACCCCAACCACCAGTGCAAAGAAGAACGACTGAATAATATAAGAAGTAAGGTTGAAATATTCTTCGGCAGCAGCTTTGGTCATGGCACCGCTTTCTACTGAATATGCAATGATGTTATCAAAATAATCCGGAGTAATAAACTCATGTGTGATGTACTGGGCTAATGGAGAGAATATTGCTACAACGATGCTTATTACTATTCCTGAAATAAATCCCTGGCTCCACGTCATTTTACCCTGATAGAAATTTTTTCGTTTATCAAGTAAGGCAACTACATACAGAGCGATGGCTACAATAGCAAAGAGGTTGGTATAGATCGCATGTTGCGCGATATTTTCATCATGCCATCCCAGGCCTTTTTCCAGGAACATCCAAACTAAGGAAATTATTGTAAAGAGAATTCCCCACTTAATTTCGATTGAGAATTTTTTCATTGTTTTGATTGATTGGTTAGCAATATTAAAATTAGTGAAATTCCTTTATTAATTTCTTCAAACAAAAAAAGCTGTCTAAATTAACTTTTAGACAGCCTTGTGATGAAATGTGATAAAACCTAAGCGTTTTTATTCAGTTTTTTAGTAGCAAAGAAGCCAGCAAATAATCCAATTCCTGCTAATAAGAAAATAGTTCCGGGGTAGGCGACATCTTCATCAATTCCCATGTTAATAGTTAGCATGTTCGCGATAAAAATACCGATTCCAATTCCTGCAAGCAGTAGGGCAAGATTCAAAACAATCACTTTCCATACGGGCGTAACATGTTTCTTTTTGCTATAAAAAATGCTTGCATCTGCGCCTTTATCAATAAGAGCTAGGCGTTCCCGGTTTCTGGCGGAAATGTATAAATAAAATATACCGAAAACTGTTCCGAAGATAACAGGTAAAACAATGACTTCTGATCCCATGATTTTTGATTTTTAATGTGAAAATAATGTTCGTTTGCTATTATGACGCTGGGAAATCCAAACCGGTTACAAAAAAATGTAAATTTATTTCAGAAACTTTTTGTAACCGATCCCTAAAAGTGGTCGTCTTAAGTAATAATGATCAAAAACACCGACCAGTATTTAATTGAAAAGGTCCTTAATGGCGATACCAATGCCTTTGGGGAGTTGGTAGATCGTTATCAAAATTTTGTCTTTACGATTGCGATTAGAATTTTAAAGGTTACTGAAGAAGCGGAAGAAGTTGCCCAGGATAGTTTTATTAAAGCTTATGATTCGTTATCCAGTTTTCGTGGAGATTCGAAATTCTCCACCTGGTTATACAGGATCGTTTATCACAAGAGCCTGGATAGAATTAAGATGAATAAAAGACATAGGACTTATGAAATTAACGAAGAGGTTACTGAGGATACTCTAAATCATATTGAAAACGGACTGGAATTCATGTTAAGTGCCGAAAGAACCCAGATTATTAAAAACTGTATTTCTCAATTACCAGAAACCGAAGCGGCGATTATAAGTTTATATTATTTAGAAGAACAATCGGTAAAAGAGATCGTTAAAGTGACAGATCTTACAGAAGACAATATTAAAATTAAATTGTATCGTAGCCGGAAAAAATTATTTTCATTGTTAGAAGGATACATTAAACCAGAAATATCTAATAGAAATGGAAAAGCAATTTGACAGAGAAGACGAGCTGATGAAGAAGTTGCTGAACGAAGCAGTAACTGATAAGCCTTCAGCAGGTTTTAAGAGTAGAATTATGAAAACGGTGGAGGCAAGGAATGCTGAGATCAAACCTTACGAGCCACTAATTTCAAAAACAGGATGGACGAGTATTACGGCTATATTTCTCCTTTCTATGATCGGGCTATCTTATTTGTACGCTGACATATCACTTTTTAATGATCTCAGCTTTGAGTTTCCTCACTTAGTAAATATGCCTGAAATCAATCTTTCAAGAAGTATGCAGTATGCCATTGCGTTTGTAGCGCTGTTCTTCTTGCAGGTTCCTTTTCTGAAAAGGTTTTTGGATAAGGAGTATTAGTTGTAGATTTTAAAATAGCGTCACCCTGAACTTGTTTCAGGGTCTGCTTTCAAGAGATGCTGAAACAAGTTCAACATGACAAAGGGGAATTTTTTTGGCGACCGTCGTCACCCTGAGATCTGTGTTAAAAAATTATCTAGCGTAGAGAATTGACGTATTTTTTAAGATGCTTGTTCATTTTTTCCATTGATGAAAAAACGAACCAAAAAAATCTAGGCTTACGAAAGTTTATCTAAATTTATTGTTTAGCACCTAAATTTTAGGAACTCGCTATAAAGATTCATCTTTACTGAAGAATTTATTTCGCTCAAACAGCCTAAAATTTCACAGTGCTTTTCACTTCAAATTCTACGATAAATTTTCGATAGGTCATAAAAAGAGACTGTTGAAATTAAATATTTCGCTTCATAATTACCAAATTTAAAAAATATGAGAATGGTAATTTATTTCAGGGTCTCCGGTAAAGATGCTGAAACGAGTTCAGCATGACAGGTTACTAGAGAAATAAATTGACTAAATAAAAAAGATCCTGAAGCGATTCACTTCAGGATTTTTAATTTTATCTACCGACTACCGACTACCGACTACCGACTACCGACTACCGACTACCGACTACCGACTACCGACTACCGTTTACCGTCTACCGTCGAATGTCTATTCCTCAACTAGCACCCAATCTCCTTTGTCCAGAAGCGGAATTGCCTGTTTGAATTTCATTGTTTTACTCTCACCACTCATCACATTTTTCACAGTGACTTTATCATTTCTTCCGATTTTTGGTCGATCTCTAACGATAGTTTCGGTAACTTCAGGTTGTTGACGCTGAGTATTTCCAGCAGCCCTGCTTTGTGCAGCTCTTTCATCCATATTCGGAATTTCTTCCTTCCTGGTTTCTACCTTTTCTTTTGACTTCGTCTGGCGTGCTTCATGTATGCTTGGAGCGCCAGTCGATGGAATTTCTCCTTTGAAAAGGAAAGACATCACATCTCTATTCACATTTTCAAGCATTACTTTAAAAAGTTCAAAAGCCTCAAATTTATAGATCAATAATGGATCTTTTTGCTCATGCACCGCCAGCTGAACACTTTGCTTTAACTCATCCATTTTTCTCAGGTGAGTTTTCCAGGCGTCATCAATAATGGCCAGGGTAATATTCTTTTCGAAATCTTTGATTAGTTGTTTACCTTCAGTTTCATAAGCTTTTTCAAGATTGGTAACTACACTAAGCGTTTTGGTTCCATCTGTAAATGGCACTGAAATTCTTTCGAAATTATTTCTTTCATCCTCATGAACCTGCTTGATTACAGGGAAAGCACGTTCAGCATTATGAGACATCTTTTCATCATAGTGCTTGTAAGCCGACTTATATACTTCACCGGCTAGCTTCTGAGCATTCATTTTCTTGAACTCTTCTTCTGAAACCGGAGAACTCATAGAGAAATTCCTGATCAGTTCAAATTCAAAATTCTTGAAATCTTCCGCCGCTTTATTAGTTTCAGTAATAGATTCTGAAATATCAAAGATCATATTCGCAAGATCCACTCTAAGTCTTTCTCCGAATAAGGCATGGTAACGACGCTTGTAAATCACTTCCCTTTGCGCATTCATTACATCATCATACTCCAGCAATCTTTTACGAACCCCAAAGTTATTTTCCTCTACTTTTTTCTGGGCTCTCTCGATTGATTTTGAAATCATAGAATGCTGAATCACTTCACCTTCTTCAAGACCCATACGGTCCATAAGCTTGGCGATCCTTTCAGAGCCGAATAAACGCATCAGGTTATCTTCCAGGGAAACATAGAACTGCGAGCTTCCCGGATCACCCTGCCGACCGGCACGACCTCTTAACTGACGGTCTACACGTCTGGAATCATGACGCTCGGTACCTACAATGGCCAAACCACCAGCTTCCTTCACTTCTTTACTTAACTTAATATCGGTACCACGACCTGCCATGTTGGTAGCAATGGTTACAATTCCTGAGTTACCCGCTTCAGCAACAATATCTGCCTCCTGTTTGTGACGTTTCGCGTTCAAAACATTGTGAGGGACATTTCTAAGCTTCAGCATCCGGCTTAAAAGCTCAGAAATCTCAACAGAAGTTGTACCAATAAGCACCGGTCTTCCTGCATTGGAAAGATCGGTCACATGATCTATTACAGCGTTATACTTTTCTCTTTTGGTCTTATAAACCAAATCTTCTTTGTCATTTCTTGCGATTGGCCTATTGGTAGGAATTTCAACCACATCCAGCTTATAGATCTCCCATAATTCACCTGCTTCAGTTACCGCTGTACCCGTCATACCAGACAGTTTGCCGTACATTCTAAAGTAATTCTGAAGGGTTACGGTTGCGAAGGTTTGGGTAGCATCCTCGATCTTTACATTTTCCTTCGCCTCGATTGCCTGGTGTAAACCGTCACTGTAACGACGACCTTCCATGATACGACCTGTCTGCTCATCAACAATTTTTACTTTATTATCGATCACTACATATTCCGTATCCTTTTCGAAGAGGGTATAAGATTTTAATAACTGGCGAAGCGTATGAATACGCTCACTCTTAACACTATAATCCCTGAAAAGCTCTTCTTTTTTCTCTGCTTCTTCTTCTGCAGGAAAACCTTCTTTTTCGATCTTGGCGATCTCCATACCAATTTCCGGCATCACGAAGAAATCCGGTTCATCTTTACCGGAAAGAAACTCAATTCCCTTATCGGTAAGATCTATCTGGTTGCTTTTTTCTTCAATAGTAAAGTATAATTCAGCATCAACCTTAGGCATTTCACGGTTGTTATCCTGCATGTAATGATTCTCAGTCTTCTGCAGTAACTGTTTAATACCTTCTTCACTAAGGAACTTAATTAATGCTTTATTTTTAGGCAAACCACGGTAGACTCTCAGTAATTGAAATCCACCTTCTTTGGTATCACCTTCTTTTATAAGTTTTTTGGCTTCGGAAAGTACCTTTACCAAATGTTTACGCTGAACTTCTACAATATTGGCAATTGCAGGTTTCAGCTCCATAAATTCGTGGGTATCTCCTTTTGGAACAGGTCCGGAAATAATCAATGGAGTACGGGCATCATCTACTAATACCGAATCCACCTCATCCACGATTGCATAATTATGGGGTCTTTGCACAAGATCATCCGGAGCGTGAGACATATTATCCCTCAAATAGTCAAAACCAAATTCATTATTGGTTCCGTAGGTGATATCAGCATTATAGGCTTTTCTACGTGCTGCGGAATTGGGACGGTGATAATCCACACAATCTACACTCATTCCATGAAACTGGAAAATAGGAGCCATCCATGCACTATCTCGTTTAGCCAGGTAATCATTAACCGTTACCAGGTGAACACCATTTCCAGTAAGCGCATTTAAATACATTGGAAGGGTTGCCACAAGGGTTTTACCTTCACCGGTTTGCATCTCAGCGATCTTACCCTGGTGCATGGCCACACCACCAATAAGCTGGACATCATAATGTACCATATCCCAGGTTACCGGTTTACCGGCAGCATCCCAGGAGTTGCTCCAAATGGCATGGTCGTCTTCTAAAGTAACATAGTCTTTCTCTGCAGAGATCTCTCTATCAAAGGAAGAAGCTTTTACTTTTAGTTGAGTGTTATTTACAAAACGTTTCGCGGTTTCCTTTACGGTCGCGAAAGCTTCTGGCAAGATATCGTTAAGAACAGCCTCAGAAATTTCATAAGACTTCTCTTTTAGTGCATCAACTTCAGCATAGATATCTTCCTTTCGGGTGATATCGTCAATTTCATCTGCTTCCTTATTTAAGGCAACAATCTTATCTTCAACTTCTTTAGTCGCTTCAGCGATCTTCGCTTTGAATTCGGAAGTCTTAGCTCTGAGTTCATCAAGGCTGAGAGCCTCAAATTCAGACTCAAGAGCCTTTATTTTGTTAACTATGGGTTGTATTTCTTTTACGTCTTTTTTCGACTTATCGCCTACGAACGCTTTTAATACAGAATCTAAAAAACTCATATTGGTTTTTTTATTTTTTCAATTATAGTCTTAATAATGATATGCAGATATATTTGTTGTTTTTAACCAAATCCACCCTTCGACAGGCTCAGGATGTCAGATATCTTTTAAAACTTAAATATTATAATTAAAGTTCCAAATCATATTTATTAAGGGGTTCAAATTTAAGCAAAAAAAAAGCCTCATGAATGAGACTTTTCCCTAATTTTTGCGTGTTGTCAATTTAATATTCATCCTCATTCCAAAGGTAATCTTCATCGGTTGGATAATCCGGCCAGATCTCCTCAATAGAATCATAAGAGTCTCCCTCATCCTCAATAGCCTGCAAATTTTCAACTACCTCTAATGGAGCTCCGGTTCTAATTGCGTAGTCTATTAACTCATCTTTTGTTGCCGGCCATGGGGCATCACTTAAATAGGATGCTAATTCTAAAGTCCAATACATTGATTAATCGGGTTTTAAATTTTGGCAAAAATAATTTTTTTGCCTTAATAGCCAAGAAAAAAATCTATTATTTATACAATAATGATAAGAACATAATGATTTCCACTAATATTTGCAATATTCGCAAAGGATTTTTGTGAAATTAGAAGTAATTAGGATTTCTTAGGAATCCATTGAATTTCTTCAGCTTGCAATTGTTTAGACAACTTCCGTGCCAGCACAAAAAGGTAGTCTGAAAGTCGGTTTAAGTAGATAAGAACTTTTTCGTCAAAGGTTTCAATGTCATATAAAGCACTGGAAAGTCTTTCAGCACGACGGCACACACAGCGTGCTATGTGACAGAATGACACGCTTTGGTGACCACCAGGGAGAATGAAGTGCGTCATTTCCGGTAGTTCTTCATTCATTTTATCAATCCCTTTTTCCAGTTTTTCAATATCCTCGTCTGAAACTTTAGGGATATTCAAACGTTCTTTTCCATTTTTCAAGGTAGCTTTTTCAGGATCGGTAGCTAGAATAGCACCAATGGTGAATAGTCTATCCTGAATTTCAGTAAGAAATTCTTTAGTTTGTTTATCTGTATCCTGATCTCTTAGAAGACCAATATGTGAATTTAGCTCATCTACGGTTCCGTAGCTTTCTATTCTTATATGATGTTTAGGGACGCGTGTACCTCCGAATAACGAAGTTGTTCCTTTGTCACCTGTTTTCGTGTATATTTTCATGTGTGTGTTTCCTTTTCAGATTCCTATAATATGGATGTTACCAAATGTAACGAAGATTCAGCAAATAGCCATTGGTGGATTGTTTGAAAATAATGATGAGATTTCTCCTTTTGCTGTATTACGCATTGAAATGACAGTGAGAGGTGTTCGTTGTGGTTTACCTTTTGAGATGCTGAAATATCCCGATAGCCATCGGGACAGCATGACGATTAATAATGAACGTGACCCTGAAACCTATGATTAAAAGTTTTATCTAACGTAGGAATTGACGTTTTTTCTAGATACTTGTTCATTTTTTCCATTGATGAAAAAACGAACCAAAAAAATCTAGGCTTACGAAACTTTATCTAAATTTATCGTTCAGCACCTAAATTTAAGAAACTCGCCATTGTGGATTCAATTTTGCAGAAGAATTTGATTAGCTCAAACAGTCTTAAATTTCACGTTGCTATCACTTCAAATTTTACAGTAAACTTTCGATAGGCCATAAAAAGGGACTATTGAATTTAAATATTTCGCCTTTATAATTACCATTTTTAATTTATTTCAGGGTCTTTACTTTTCGTACTTGAGTCATTTCGACCAAAGGGAGAAATCTATTTCAAGTAAGTAAAAATAGTGAGATTTCTCACTTCGCTACGCTACGTATCGAAATGACAGGTAAAAGGGGGATTTTGTGTCCTGGATTGTAGGAGTATGTTTGGAAATAATGATGAGGTTTTTCATTTCGCTGTGCTGCGTGTCGAAATGACTTGAAACTAAAGAGGATCTTCAAATTTAGAAGATTTAAGGCGCTTCGATCCTTCGTCAGGCTCAGGGTTCAGCGGGGCAGGTTATTGGCTATCGCTCTCCTGCTTTCTTTCTAAATACCTTCTCCTAAAGTTTCTATTTTTTCGCTCTTTTTTAATCTTTTTACTACGGCGTGAATTCCAAAGAAAGTAAGCTAAAAAAACGGCTATAATACTAAGATAAATCCAGGTTTCCTGGTCTAAATCAATCATTGTGAATGTCTTAATAAATACAAGGTAAGAAAGATTTTTTTGAAGTTCAAAAGAAGTTTGGGGATTGGCAGTTAATAGTCGGGAATTAGATATTTAAAGTGAAATTTCAAACTTATCGTTACTGCGTTCGCAGGGTAGTGGAGTATGATAGTTTCTCGAAGTTCTAATCTTGAGGTTGCTGCGCTTTGTTCCACTTTGCTCACAAAGAGGAATAAATAAGGATTATTATAAAGTTTTTATTGACTGGCCTTCGACTGCGCTCAGTCTGACAGTATTTATAGGTATATTAATAAATATTCCAAATTAAATATGGAAACCCGAATGTTATTTCAATTTTGCTCACTGCTCACTGCTCACTGCTCACTGCTCACTGCTCACTGAGTACTGAGTACTGTTTTTCTTTCGTCACTTTCCACCATTCCATCTTTAAGCCGTATGATCCTGTGCGCATGTTCCGCAATCTCCTCTTCGTGGGTTACCAGGATCACCGTATTTCCGTCTGCATGAATTTGATCAAAAAGCTTCATGATCTCCACAGAAGTTTTAGAATCAAGGTTTCCGGTTGGCTCATCTGCAAGAATGATAGAGGGTTTATTAACCAAAGCCCTTCCAACAGCTACACGCTGTCTTTGACCACCAGAAAGCTGATTAGGTTTGTGATCCATTCTATCTCCAAGGCCTACACTTCTTAATACATCTTCAGCCCTTTCAACTCGTTCAGATTTTGAAGCTCCGGCATAGATCATAGGTAAGGCTACATTATCCAGAGCAGTAGTTCTGGGAAGCAGGTTAAAAGTTTGAAAAACAAAGCCGATCTCTTTATTTCTAATTTCGGCAAGTTCATCGTCACTCATCTGGCTGGCATCTTTTCCGTTCAATATATAGGAACCGGAAGTTGGAGTGTCTAAACAACCTAAAAGATTCATCAAAGTAGACTTTCCAGATCCTGAAGGTCCCATAATGGCCACATATTCTCCGCGATCTATGTCCAGGTCTATCCCTTTTAAAACTTTAACTACTTCCTGTCCCAGAGGGAAATCCCTCGTGATCGTACGAATTTCTATTACTTTGCTCATTCAGACTTATTTTTCAATGGTAAGACGTGAAATTAGGATTTTTGTTACAAAAATTTGGTAATTGAGTGGTTCAGTTCATTTTTTCCATTGATGGAAATTACATTCCTCTCCCTTCGGTCGTCGGACGTAATCAAAATCTAGGCTTACCCTTCGACTGCGCTCAGGGCAGGCTATATTTTATCTAAATTTATCGTTTAGCACTTAAATTTCAGGAACTCGCTTTGCTCAAACAGCCTGAAATTTTACGGAGCATTCACTTCAAATTCTATGCTAAATTTTCGAATGCCACCAATTATCGGCATTAAATGGAATTCAAAGTTTAATACTTGAAATAATAAACTCTATTATCAGTTCTTTTATACTCTGATTGCAAAATCCTGCTTTACCTGTTGCTTCCTGAAAAACACCAATCCCCATTGAAAGGTGTCTATACTTACGGTCACTTCTGGATGAGCTTTAATTTCTTCCCAGGCTTCTTCCATTTCCTGGGACCAGTGGATATCATCAAAAATAAAGACTGAATTATTGTGAGTGGTTGGAAGTAAATTTTCGAAATAATCTAGAGTAGCTGCTTTTTGATGATTTCCGTCAAAATAAATAAGATCGAATTTTCTGGCAGTTTGGAATTCGGAGTTCGGAGCTAGAAGTTGTCTGTTTTCTGTTTTCTGTTGTCTGTTGTTGAGATCGGAGTTTAGCTGGGAAAGGGCGTTTTCAAATTGAGCATTTATCAGCTGTATATTATTTAGCTGATATTTTGCAAATTGTTCTTTAGCGACCTTTGCAGTTTCCTTACAACCTTCGATGCTAATCAGCTTTGTTTTTTTGTTCGCAGCTATTGCGGAAGAGGCGATTCCCAGGGAAGTACCTAATTCTAACGCACTGCTTATGCCTAAATAATTAGTGATACGATAAAGTAGTTTTGCCCGATGTAACGTAATCCCCGCATTTTTGGCCACCGAAAATACCGGTCTCTGGTTCGATTTGAATACCCGGCTTCCAGCACCAAAATCGGTTACTTCAATTATATTTTTATTCCTTAAAAGGTCACTGCGAAAGTTTTTGATGAGCTGATATTCTTTGTGATCTTTCTTATCATAAAAGCAGTTAGTCACCAAGTCATACACGAAAGGGGAGTGGAGCCCATGTTCGTTTTGACTTTTGAGTAAGAATTTTAAATAGGAGGTTATTTGAAAGTACATTTTATTCTAAAATAAGATGCTGAAACTAGTTCAGCATTACGAAATCTTAAGAAAATAGGCTGTGATTTGAATTATTGGTTTGTATTTCTGAAGAATTCATACTTTGTCTGCGCTTAGATTGATACTAGTTTTAATTTATCAGCCTTCGACAGGCTCAGTCTGACAGATAGTCCCAATATTTTTTTGATCTTGAGTAGTATGCGAATAATTTTTTCAAACTTATTTCACTCTTCACTCTTCACTCTTCACTCTTCACTCTTCACTCTTCACTCTTCACTCTTCACTTTTCACTTTTCACTTTTCACTCACAACTACGACTCTAACTTTTCAAGAAGCTCAAACCATCTTTCCGTTTTAGTTTCGATATTGTTTTCAATTTCCTTAAGTTTCATGGAATTTTCAGCAATTTCATCAGCTTCTAATTCTTTTAAAAATTTCTGCTGCACTTCTTCTTTCTTTTTTTCCAGCTTAGCGATTTCCTTTTCCAGTTTACTAAATTCCTTTTTTTCGTTATAACTTAAAGAAGGACCGGAACTATCAGCTTTGTATTCCTTTTTTTCTTTCTTGGAATTGGAATCGTTTAAAGCAGTTTTTTCTGCTTTTGGCTTAGAAGCTTCGTATTCCCTGTAATCGGTATAATTTCCTGGAAAATCGGTGATTTCTCCTTTTCCTTCAAAAATAAATAGGTGATCGGTGATCTTATCCATAAAATAACGGTCGTGAGAAACCACAATGATACAGCCTGGAAAATCCATCAGAAAGTTTTCCAGAACATTAAGCGTTAATACATCAAGATCGTTTGTGGGTTCATCCAGAATTAGAAAATTGGGATTCTGAATAAGAACAGTACAGAGGTAAAGTCGTTTTTTCTCACCACCGCTCAGTTTTTCCACAAAGTCATATTGTTTTTTTCTGCTGAAAAGAAATCGTTCCAGGAGTTGTTCAGCCGAAATTTGCCGTCCTTTTTTAAGCGGAATATAATCACCAAATTCTTTAATGACTTCCACTACTTTTTGTCCAGGCTTTATTTTTATACCTTTTTGAGTATAGTAGCCAAATTTGACAGTTTCGCCTATTACTATTTTCCCGGTATCCGATTTCATATTCCCGGTAAGCATATTCAGAAAGGTAGACTTTCCGGTTCCGTTCTTTCCGATGATCCCCAGCCGTTCGCCCTTCTGAAAAGTATAGCTGAAATGATTTATCAACTCCTTTCCACCTAATTCTTTTGAAATATTATGAACTTCTACGATTTTACTTCCCAGCCGCTCCATATTAAGTTCCAGCTGAACTTTATGATCCTGTCGTCTCTGACTCGCCCTGTGTTTTATCTCATGAAAATCCTCGATTCGGGATTTGGATTTTGTGGTACGAGCCTTGGGCTGACGGCGCATCCAATCCAGTTCTTTCTTATATAACTGCTGAGCTTTATCGGTATTGGTCGCTTCGAGCTGATGTCTTTCTTCTTTTTTATCGAGGTAGTAGGAATAGTTACCCTTATAAGTATAAAGTTTTCCATCTTCCAGTTCTATAATCTCATTACAAACGCGTTCCAGGAAATACCGGTCGTGAGTAACCATAAAAATGGTGAAATCCTGTTTTTTGAAATAGTCTTCCAGCCATTCTATCATATCCAGGTCAAGATGGTTGGTAGGCTCATCCAGAATAATAAAATCTGGTTTCTTTAATAACATTCTGGCTAAGGCAAGACGTTTTTTCTGACCTCCGGAAAGGTTCTTTACTACGGCCTGCAAATCTTCCAGATTCAGTTTAAAGAGAATTTGTTTGAATTCTGTTTCGAAATCCCAGGCATTATTAACTTCCATCGCATCCATAGCTTTTTGAAGGGCATCGCCATCTTCAGGATTCAAAAGCGCTTTCTCATATTGCTCAACTACCTTAAGAGTAGGGTTCTCACTGGTAAAAATGCTTTGCTCTATAGTTAGTTCAGGATCCAGATCTGGCTCCTGCGACAGAAAAGCAACTCGAATATCGTTACGATAGATCACCTGACCTTCATCGGGAGAATCGGTGCCGGCGAGAATATTTAAGAGGCTGGTTTTCCCGGTACCGTTCTTGGCTACGAATCCAACTTTTTGATCTTTATTGATTCCGAAGCTTATATTTTCAAAAAGTCCGCGTTCGCCGTAAGATTTGGCTATATTTTCTACTGAAAGGTAATTCATGTTTGTGGTCTCGGTTGTATATTTTCCGTTCTGGGTTCAAAAGTACGAACTTGAAATTACCAATTGATAATTGAAAATAGATAATTGAAAATCGTTGTTTCTTTTTTGCCATACTGAGCCTGTCGAAGTATGAGCAATAGACAATGATCAATTAACAGTTGTAGGTAATGTGTTCTCAGTTGTTTGTTATGAGTTCTGATTCTCTCTGTGGAGTCTATGTATGAATGTTAGTTGTAACTCTGAGTAAAACGAAGAGTCTCTTAAGGGGTTAGGTTCATTTTGATTTTATGTTTTCTGTTTGAGCCGGTTCGGGTATTATTAGAGATTTCTCACTTCGCTATGCTCTTTCGAAATGACAATAACAAAATTGAATTACAAAATAGAATTTACGAAATTTTCATAAACTTTACAGACAACAGACAACAGACAACAGACAACAGACAACAGACAACAGACAACAGACAACAACCAACAACCCACAAAATACTACCCACCTTCAATCCCAACCCGACCCCTCCAAACTTAATTCCATCCTAAAGTTTTGATATTTGCCCGTAAAAACTATATTTGTTAAAACAATGTGAAGCCCTCTATGCGATTTAAATCCTTTTTGTTTTTATTCGCTGCAATATTAGCCTTAACCTCATGTGTATCTACAAAGCAGATGTCCTATCTTCAGGAATATGAAGAAGAGGTAGATAGCATCATCCAGGTTCAGCGTTTGCGCAAACCCTACCGTATACAAACAGGTGATCTTTTAAGCATAAGAGTTAAAGCTCTCGATCAAGAGTTAGTAGGTATGTTTAATCCGGTGGGAGAAACAAACCCTAATGCCACAACAGAGGAAGCGGTTTATTTTGATGGATTTACCGTAGATGATCATGGAAATATTCGTGTGCCTACTATGGGAGAGATTAATGTATTAGGCTTTACCGAAAAAGAGGTGCGTGAAAAAATAGAAGAAAAATTACTCGAAGAATATTTCAGGGAAGAGGCCAATATATTTGTGACTGTAAAACTTGCCGGAATACGTTATACGACTCTAGGAGAAATAGGTCAGGGTAGCCAGGTCATTTATAAAGAACAGGTGACGATTATGGAAGCCATCGCAAATGCCGGAGGAATTACGGAATATGGAGATCGAGAACAGGTGCAAATAATCAGACAATATCCACAAGGAGAAGAAGTGCATACTATTGATGTTACCAATATCAATGCTTTAAGCAGTCCTTATTATTATATTCAGCCCAATGATATGATCGTGGTAAATCCTTTACCGCAAAAAGCTCTAGGAGTAGGCACCACCGGTTTGGGTGTCTTCACTACCGTTTTTTCAGTAATCTCAGTAATCACTTCTGTAATTCTTTTAGCTACGAGATAATGGCACATGAAGATGATCACATATCAGATGTAGGTTCCACCTTTGATTTTAAGGGTTTTATACTGAAAGTTATAAGTTATTGGAAGCTAATTCTGCTTTCTGTTGGAATCAGTTTAGCGGTAGCGTATTATAATAATGTACGTAAACTCCCTGTTTATCAACTAGGTAATACCATCTCCATTAAAGATGATCAGAATCCATTTTTCACTTCTAATACCAGCTTAACCTTTAACTGGGGGGGGACTTCAGATAAAGTGAATACCGCGATGACCATTTTGAGGTCGAGATCGCATAATGAAGCTGTGGTCCAAGAATTACAATTCTATATAAACTATTTAGAAGATGGGGAATATCAGCGGGTAGATGCTTATGGTAAAACGCCTTTTAGGATTATTGCTGACAGTGCTTCTTTTCAGGCGAATAATGTGACCCTGCAAATAAAAATGATAGATGAGCTCAGATTTAATTTGAAAACTCAAATTCCTGCTAATTTATCAAGAACAAATTACCTAACCCAGGAAACTGACAACAGAACTGTAGAGGCCAGGGAGTTTGACAGAAACTTTAAAATAGGGGAATATTTAAGTCTGCCATTTTTTACCGGATATTTAGAAAGGACTGCTAATTCATTACAGCCCGGAAAAGTGTATTATATAAGTTTTTTAAATTTTGATGGAGCAGTAGGGAGGTATCGCGGGGTTAATATCCAGCCTCAGTCTAATGGATCTTCAGTATTAAATTTGAGTCAGGTTGGGCTAAACAAGTCCAGGTTGGTAGATTACCTAAATGGTTCAGTCGCCGTATTGAGTAAAAATATGCTGGAGCGTAAGAATCTATTTGCTACCAAAACAATTCGCTTTATAGATAGTAGTCTGGCGGTGCAGGCGGAGCAATTGAAAGAGGTTCAGGATGAGCTTAATAATTTTCGAAATAGCAATACGATATTAGATATATCTGCGGAAAGTTCAGAGTTGACAGGGAAATTGTCCAACCTCGATGCCCGTAAGGAAACTATTAGAAGGCAATTGGCTTATTATGATAATTTAGAAGAATATCTTCAAACAAGAGAAGATTATTCCAATGTTCCAGCTCCTTCAGTAGCTGGAATTTCAGAAGGAAGCATAGCCTCTGGTGTATCTAAAATCATTCAACTTGCAGAAGAGCGCAGTAATTATCAATATACCCTAAAAGAAAACTCTCCGGTATTCGATGATATAGATCGTCAAATTAATTCGATAAAATCTATCCTTTTAGAGAATATTAGTTCTTCTAAAGGTCTTATAAGGTCAGAATTACGAGATGTGAATTCCCAGATCTCCAGATTTGAAGAAGAGGTACGAAAACTACCCCAAGAAGAACAGGATTTGCTCAAAATTCAAAGAAAATACGCCATTAATGAGCGCACCTATAATATGTTTCTTGAAAAACGCAGCGAAGCTGGCCTGATAAAAGCAGCGAATGTAAGCGATGTTTTAGTGATTGATAAAGCTAAGGATACCGGAGGCGGAAGAATTGGGCCTGATACTCAACTTAATTATGTTATGGCGGTGATGGTGGGAGGCTTGATACCACTTACTTTTGTTTTTCTTTTAGTATTTCTCAATACCAATGTGCATAATGCCCAGGAAATAACACGATTATCGCCAATTCCTATTTTAGGACTTATTGGAAAAAACAAAACGGATGGTAATCTGGCTGTTTTTACTTCTCCAAAGTCGTCTATTGCTGAAAGTTTTCGAGGATTACGCTCCAGCCTGCAATTTATGTACAAAAGGCAGGGGGTTACAGGCTCCAAAACAGTTATGATCACTTCTTCTGTATCAGGTGAGGGTAAAACTTTTTGTGCCATGAACCTGGCCACGGTTTTCGCGCTTAGTGAAAAGAAAACTGTGCTGGTAGGAGTAGATCTTAGAAAACCGAAAATTTTTGACGATTTTGAGTTAAACAATGATTTAGGGATAGTAAATTATCTGATAGATCAGGCTACACCCGAAGAAATAATTCAACAGAGCAAAATCCCTTATTTAGATGTGATTACTTCAGGCCCGGTTCCTCCCAATCCATCTGAATTGTTACTTACAAAGAAGATGGATGATTTGATCCTGGACTTAAAAAAAGAATATGATTATATAATTTTAGATACCCCGCCCATCGGGATGGTCGCAGATGCTTTAAACCTTGTAAAACATGCCGATGCAACACTATATATGATTAGACAGGATTACACGAAAAGAGGAATGTTAGAGACTATCAATCAGAAATATGCCAAAGGTGAAATTAAAAATATCAGCTTTGTATTAAACCACTTTGTACACAGTGCTAAATATGGTTATGGTTATGGTTATGGCTATGGCTACGGTTATGGTTATGGATACAATAAATACGCAAAAGGATATTATGGAGCGGCACCTAGTAGAATATCTCAAATTAGAGCTTCCTGGAAAAAGTTTATGAGGAATTTTGAATGATTCTAGTGGAGAGTGAAGAGTGAAGAGTGAGGGGTGAGGAGTTAAGGGTGAAGTGTTAAGGGTGAAGAAAAAATGGAAATAGAATAAATGAATCATAAAGATCTGGATGTTTGGAAAAGAAGTATGGATTTGGTGGAAGAGATTTATAAAATCACTTCCAATTTTCCTTCCTCAGAAATATATGGTTTGACAAACCAGCTTAGGAGAGCATCAGTGTCTATTCCTTCAAATATAGCCGAGGGAGCTTCCCGAAAAGGTGATAAAGAACTGCTTTATTTTGTAAATGTGGCAATCGGCTCCATTGCCGAAATTGAAACTCAATTATTAATTTCAATAAGGTTAAAATATATTAATGAAGAAAATGACATCTTTGAATCAGTTATAGAAGTTCGTAAGTTATTACTTGGTTTCAGAAATTATTTAAATAAGAAGTAATGCATATGATTTTTAGCTCACTTCACCCTTCACTCCTCACTCTTCACTATATATTGTAATGAGCGAAGCGAAAGAATCTGACTGGCTATATGAGATAACTCCTAAGCGCAAGCTGATAGAGCTCAATTTTAAAGAGATCTGGCGATATCGTGATTTGCTAATTCTTTTTGTAAAGCGTAATATAGTTACCGTTTATAAGCAGACCATTCTTGGACCTTTATGGTATTTTATACAACCCATGTTTACGGCAATAACATTTACGCTGGTTTTTAATAATATTGCAAATATTCCAACGGGGGATGTCCCTCCATTTCTTTTTAACCTGGCAGGAATTACTGCGTGGAATTATTTTAGCCAGTGCTTTACGGGTACCTCCGATACTTTTAGGGCAAATGCAGGTATTTTTGGAAAAGTCTATTTCCCGAGAGTTATTATGCCGTTATCTAACGTGATCACCAACCTTTTTAAGTTCGGAATTCAGATGGGGGTATTAATTGTAGTCTATTTATATGTGATCTGGAGTGGGACAGATATAAGCCCTAACTCAAATCTGTTCTTGTTTCCGGTATATGTACTAATGATGGCTTTATTAGGATTGGGACTAGGGATGACTATTTCTGCCCTTACTACTAAATACCGGGATTTATCTGTTTTAGTAGGATTTGCCACTTCTTTACTGGTGTATTTTTCTGCGGTGCCTTACCCATTAAGTGAAGTTTCCGAGAAAATGCCAGAATGGGACTGGGTGGTAAAATATAATCCTTTAACCCAGATCATTGAAGGCTTTCGATATATGATCCTGGATACCGGGATATTTACCTGGTCGGGTTTCTTTTATACGCTCACCTTATCAATTGTTTTATTTCTTTTTGGTCTGGTGATATTTAATAGGACTGAAAAGAATTTTATAGACACGGTTTAAGAGTGAAGAGTGAAGAGTGAGGAGTGAGGAGTGAGGAGTGAAAGAGTGAGGAGTGAAGGGTGAAGAGTCGGAATTCTTGAGAAATTGAATTTATTATTTAGACCACTAACAACATACTGTAAACCACGAATAACTGATAATAGACAAATGCCCGGAACAAAAAAAATACCTCTTTTCTGGTGGAGTGAAACCCGTTTAATGGGTAAAAAAAGGGAGAATTATGGAGATTTGTTATCTAAATATATTGTCGAAAAAATATCGGAAAGGGAGGCTAATTGGGTTCATCCAAAAAAACAAGCCTGGTACAAACTCAACAAATCCCATTATCTTGCCATAGGAAGTATTCTGGCCCAGGCGACCAGCGATAGTATAGTGTGGGGTAGTGGTATTGTGGATCGAAAGCATAAAATTGCAAATTCAAGGTTTTATGCGGTCAGAGGACCGGAAACCAGAAAATATTTAATAGAACAGGGGTTGGACTGCCCGGAGGTATATGGAGATCCCGCAATTTTGTTGCCAGATCTTTACTCTCCCAGGATTGAAAAAGAGTATAAATTAGGTATCATCCCACATTATGTGGATTTTGAAAAAATCTCAGCAAAATATCAAAATGTGGAAGGAGTTAGAGTAATTAATATGATGACGCTGGATGTTGAAAATACAACCGATGAAATTCTGACCTGTAGTAAGATCATTTCATCTTCACTACATGGAGTCATTGTGCCTCATGCTTTTGGAATTCCTGCTTTATGGATGCAGTTCTCTGATGCTGTTTTTGGTGATAATATTAAATATAAAGACTATTTTAGGTCTGTAGGTATAGAAGATTATGATATACCATATGATCACGACGGGATAAGTATAGAAAAAATGTTAGGCTTTTTTATAAAAAATAGAACTTTACCGGCTAACAATCGAATAAAAGAATTGCAAAAGGGACTTTTGGAGCATTGTCCATTCAAGAAAGGCGAATTAGTGTAGAACCTATGGACGAGATCTCAGAAAAAAATAAAGAAAAGAACCGGCAGCATTATAATAAACTCTATGCCGATTATTCTATTCGGAATATTTTGATCTGGTTAAAAGACCTGGATGGATTTCTGAAAGGAGCATCTTCCACAGAAACCAGCTGGCATGCTCTTTATCAAGATGGTTTCAAAGATAGACTTGAGGGTAAGATGGTAATGGAAATGGGATGTGGTGATTGTGTAAATGCGGCTATTATGGCAGGACTTGGGGCAAAGGTATATGCCAATGATATTGCGGAGGCAAGTGGAGAGATTATCCAAAAACTGAACAATTCCTGGAACTTTAAATATCCAATAAAATTTATAGCCGGAGATTTTCTTAATAATGAGCTTGAGTCCGAAAATTTTGATTTTGTGATAGGAAAAGCTTTTCTACACCATTTAACTCTCCCAGAAGAAAAGGATTTTTTGAGAGAAACTACCCGGCTTTTAAAGGAAAATGGAGAGGCGAGATTTTTCGAACCTGCCGTAAATTCCAGGATACTTGATGAAATTAGATGGCATATTCCGGTTAAGGGTAGGCCTTCAAAATTTCACGGAAAGGAATTTGCGGAATGGAAAGAAAATGATCCACATCCAGATAGAAGTTTTAGTTCCTCGCATTTTAGAAAGGCAGGAGCAGTTTTTTTTGAACAAATAAATATAATTCCTGTAGGGACACTTGAAAGATTTAATCGGTTAATACCCCGGGGAAATCGTAACATAAAATTTCGGAAATGGGCTTTAAAGGCCGAAAAAAAACTTCCATTCTTTTTAAATGAATATTTAACCAGAAGTCAGTTGATCGTTTATAAAAAACCGATTCGGTAAAACTTTTGAAAGTTTCGAAATAAATAAACTGAATGAACTATAAGAAATTCATTAAAAAGTCTAAAAACTTTCTTTTAACCCGTATCTGCCCAAAACCCTCTAAAGAACAGATCGAAGCTTTTGTTAGGTCTTTAAGACCGGTAGAGACAGATAAGCCTCTAATGAGGTTAGGAGGGGTCAGGGATGGCGGTTATCTTATTCCAGACGATGTTTCTAATATTAAAGCATGTTTTTCACCCGGCGTAGGTAGAACTAGCAACTTTGAGTTGGCTTGTGCCAATCTGGGTATGGAAATTTATATGGCAGACGCCTCTGTTAATTCTCCAGTAATAGATGATGATCGTTTCAACTTTTTGAAAAAATTTATAGGAGCAAAAAATAGACGAAATTTTATAACACTAGAAAACTGGCTACGCTCCACTGATATTCCTGAAGAATCTGACCTTCTACTTCAGATGGATGTGGAAGGCTATGAATATGAAATTTTGAAAAATATCAATGCTGAGATTTTGGGGCGATTTAGAATTATTGTCATTGAGTTTCATAGATTAACCTCTATAGAGTATCCATATCATTTCCATTATATAAAAAGTGCTTTTGATAAGTTACTTAAAGATCATAAATGTGTTCACATCCATCCCAATAATTGTTGCGAGTTTAGAAATATTGAAGGGGTAGAGGTGCCCGGAGCGGCTGAATTTACCTTTTTGCGAAAGGATAGAATAAATAATGAAGGAGCAGTAACCTCGTTGCCTCACCCATTAGACAGAGATAATGTTAAGGCTTTTAAAAGTATTAATCTGCCTGAATTCTGGTACAAATGAATCTTTTTAAAAGCTAATTGTCCTTTAGCTTGTTACCGGCAAAATGCTTTTAAATAGATTCATTATTTTTAACACCTAAACCCTATTTTTATCGATATATTGAAATTATTTCAAAAATATAAATGTCTTGAGAAATAAGGTTCCACCACAATATAGAAGATTATTACACTATTGATATTATGAATATAATTTTAAAGGCTGAAAATATTTCCAAGCAATATCGCCTTGGTACTGTAGGTACCGGAACCCTGGGAGACGATCTTAAGAGATGGTGGTATGGTGTGAGGGGTAAAGAAGATCCTTTTTTAAAGGTTGGGGCGATTAATGAGCGCAGCAGCATGGCATCTGAAGATTATGTCTGGGCACTCCGGGACATTAATTTTGAAGTAAATCAGGGAGAAGTACTGGGGATCATTGGTAAAAACGGCGCTGGAAAATCTACCTTGCTTAAACTCCTTTCCAGGGTGACCTCACCCACTACAGGAAGTATAAGAACGAAAGGCCGTATTGCTTCTCTTTTAGAGATAGGAACAGGTTTTCATCCAGAACTTACCGGTAGAGAGAATATATTTATGAATGGAGCAGTGTTGGGAATGAGTAGGATGGAGATCAAAAATAAACTGGAAGAGATCATCGCTTTCTCCGGTTGCGAAAAATATATAGATACCCCGGTGAAACGTTATAGTAGCGGGATGACCGTAAGACTGGGTTTTGCCGTAGCAGCCCATTTAGAACCGGAAATTTTAGTGGTAGATGAGGTGCTGGCGGTAGGAGATGCCGAATTCCAGAAAAAAGCAATTGGCAAGATGCAGGACCTTTCTACAGGTGAAGGCAGGACGGTGTTGTTTGTAAGCCATAATATGGCTAGTATCAGTAGCTTGTGTAATAGATTACTTGTGTTGAATAAAGGAGAAATATCTTATAATGGGGATCCTTACGAGGGAATCAATAATTACCTAAATGCCTATAATCCTAATAAAGAAATATCATTAAGAGAAACTGATAGAAGAAAAGGAAAGGGAGAGGTGAAAATAGTAGATATTCATTTTCTTGATAAAAAAGATAATAAGATAAGTATACTAAGAACAGGACAGCAAGTTACATTCAGAATCTTTTTTGAAAATCCTCAGAAACTTTCTTTTCAAAAGTGCAGATTAAGTTTAGCAATTGTAAAAGATGGCAAAACCTTTATCCTACTTTCAACTGAAGTGGGAACTAATCAATATTTTAAAATAATTGGAGATGGTTATATCAATTTTAAAATTAATAAATTTCCTTTAACGAAATCTAATTACAAATTGGATTTATATCTTGAGACTGACGGAGAAATACAAGATTGGATAGAAGAGGGTTCTGAAATTATTGTTGAAGATGATTCTTTTTACGCCAATGGAATAAATTATCCTAGAGGCTGGCATGGTAAAACTGTTCTAATCAATTATTCTTCATCTATTAATACAATATAATTTAATGTTGGAAACATTGGTAAAAAAAATTACATGTCGGCTATTTACAAATAATAAACGGAAAGATAAATTTTTGAGATTTTTATTTCGAAGTCTTGATAGAGATCCTTTGACTTTTGCGTATAATAATATTGGTATTTTAAACTATCAAAACGATATTATTAGTGGAGAAAGGAACTTAATTCATAATATACTGCCTGAATATTTTTCTAAAAAAGAGACTAATATTCTATTTGACGTTGGTGCAAATTCAGGGAGTTACAGCCAAAATTTAGCTCAAGCATTTCCGAATTCTACTATTTATTCTTTCGAGCCAAACAAAAATTCTTATAAAAAATTAAAACATAACATTGCTAATTATAGACAGATTAAATGTTTTCAAATTGGTTTTGGTAATGAAAAAGTAACTAAGACACTCTATACTTATTCAGATGAATTGGATAGTGAGCATGCAAGTATTTATAAAGATGTTTTCAAAGATATTCATACAACTAATAAACTCAAATCTATTCTAATAGAACTGATTTGTTTGGATGACTTTTGTCGGGATCATAACATAAATTTTATTGATTTTTTGAAAATAGACACTGAAGGCAATGAGATTGAAGTACTAAAAGGGGGGCAAAATATGATTAAAGAAGGTAAAATTAAAATTATCCAATTTGAATTTAATGAGATGAATATTATTTCCCGAGTATTTCTTAAAGATTTTTATAATTTACTTAGCGAATATAAAATTTATAGATTAATGGAAAATCATATTGATCCAATAATTAATTACAATTCTGTAAATGAAATTTTTAAATTTCAAAATCTGTTAGCAATTCATAAAAATGTTTGAAACTCCAATTTTATTTATTGTTTTTAATCGTCCTGATGTTACAGTTAGAGTTTTCAAAGAGATTAAAAAACAAAAACCAAAATTTTTGTTTATTGCAGCTGATGGGCCACGAGTAGGTTTTGAAGATGATATTGATAAATGCAGAAAAGTGAGAGAGATAGTTTTGAATAGTGTAGATTGGGATTGTGAGATAAAAACTTTATTCAGGAACAAGAATTTAGGATGCGGTAAAGCTGTTTCTGGAGCAATAGACTGGTTTTTTGAGAATGTCGAGATGGGTATCATCTTGGAAGATGATTGCTTACCAAATCATAGTTTTTTTGGTTTTTGTAAAATATTATTGGAGAGGTATAAGCATGAAGATCAAGTCTATGCCATTAGTGGTAATAATTTTCAAGATGGTATTCAAAGAGGAGAGGCGTCTTATTACTTTTCAAATTATGGATTTATATGGGGTTGGGCTACCTGGCGAAGAGCTTGGAATAGATATGACTATAAATTGAAGGATTTAGATAAATTTAAAAAGCAAAAATTAATCAAGAGGATAGATAAGAGAAGAAATTTTCAATCTTATTGGTATCAAATTTTTGATGAAGTTTATCAAAATAAAATTGATACTTGGGATTATCAATGGTTATTTGCAATCTGGTATAATAAGGGAATGGTAGCTTTGCCAAATGTGAATCTAGTTTCCAATATTGGATTCGGTGAAGAAGCGACCCACACTATTGATTATACTCCTCTTTCAAAAGTTCCCACAAAGAATGTTGGATTAATAAGGCATCCTAAAAACATTGAGGTAAATAAAAAAGCTGATAAATATCTTACAGAAAAAGTATACGGAATTATAGAACAAAACAATATTCTTATTAGAAGATTTATACCAGATATCATTAAAAAGTTGATAGCAAAATTATTAAAAATTACGAGATAATTTTTTCAAATTTATATGTATCATGATGCTTAAAAAATTTAAAAAAGCTTTTCAGAACCTTGTTTTTAGTAATATACAGATAGTTGATTCTAATTGTAGCCAAACTAAAATTTTGCTTTCTAATAGTTTAATCCAAAACGGTAAAATTTGGTCATCATTATTAAAAGAAAAAAATATAAAAACCTTGAGCGATGCTGAGTTTAAGGTTTTTTCTCAGTGGGGAGACGATGGAATCATTCAATATCTTATTAACTATCTTTCAATTGAAAATAAAACATTTGTAGAGTTTGGGGTTGAGGATTATCAGGAAGCTAATACAAGGTTTTTATTAATTAATGATAATTGGTCTGGTTTAGTTATGGACGGTAGCCAACAAAATATTTCTAAAATCAGGCAGGATGAAATATTTTGGAAACATGATTTGAGGATCAAAGCTGGCTTTATAACCGCTGAGAATATCAATGAATTAATCAAAGAGGAAGGTATCCAAGGTGAAATTGGGTTATTGCATATTGATATTGATGGGAATGATTACTGGATCTGGAAAGCTTTAGAGGTTGTAGATCCTATTATAATGATTGTTGAATATAACAGTGTATTTGGTAGTGAGAGAGCTATTACTGTTCCTTATTCAGATGATTTTTATAGATTTAAAGCACATTATAGTGGTTTATATGCAGGTGCTTCTTTAAAAGCTTTATGCGATCTAGGACAAATGAAAGGATATGATTTTATTGGTAGTAATAGTGCCGGTAACAATGCATATTTTGTAAAAAAAGGATTTTGTAAGGATTTAAAAATTTTGAATTCTGAAACTGGATATATAGAATCTAGATTTCGAGAGTCTAGAGATGCAAACGGGAATTTAAATTATAAAAGAGCAGGAGACAGAATTGAGGTAATAAGGGATTTGCCCATTTATAATACAGAAACTAACCAGATAGAAAAAATATAATGGGAGAATTAAAATACCCGGTTTACCAGCCCAGTTTAAATGGTAATGAGAAAAAATATGTGAATGAATGTTTAGATTCTACCTGGATCTCGGGTAAAGGTAAGTTTATTGACAAATTTGAAAAGGATTTTGCAAAATACATAGGTTCTAATCATGCAACCGGAGTTTGCAATGGCACAGTAGCCTTGCATCTTGCTCTTGAAGCACTGGGCATAGGAGAAGGGGATGAAGTAATTGTGCCTACGCTTACTTATGTCGCCTCAGTAAATGCTATAACCTACACCGGTGCAAAACCTGTTTTTGTTGATTCTTTAGAAACAACCTGGCAAATTGATCCTGAAGATGTTATAGCTAAAATCACCTCTAAAACCAAAGCTGTTTTATGCGTTCACTTATATGGTCACCCCTGTGAGATGGAGAGACTTGTAAAGGTATGTAATGAGTACAGCTTGTTCCTAATTGAAGATTGTGCAGAAGCTATAGGCTCGAAATATAAAGGTAAGCATGTTGGGGTTTTTGGAGATGTTGCAACATTTAGCTTTTATGGAAATAAAACTATTACAACAGGCGAAGGGGGAATGGTGGTTACCAATGACAAAACTTTATACGATAGACTTGTTCATTTAAAAGGTCAGGGTCTTGCTAAATATAGGGAATACTGGCATGATGCCATTGGTTATAATTATCGGATGACGAATATTTGTGCTGCTATCGGTTTGGCGCAATTGGAACAAATTGATAATATCCTGAAAAAAAAGAAACAAATTGCTGGCTGGTATAAATACGGTTTTGAGGATTCTGGGTTTATTCTACAGGAAAAAGCTGAGGAATGCGAGAATTCTTTTTGGATGTGTACTATCTTAATACCCCACGGATTGGACCGAGAAGCGTTAAAGGAATTTTTAATTAATCATGGAGTTGAGACACGTCCAATGTTTTATCCGGTACATACCATGCCAATTTATTCTCAAAAATATGAAAAACACCAGATTGCTGAAAATTTAGCAAGAAGAGGAATTAATTTACCAAGTTACCCTGGTTTGAGTAAAGAAAATGTAAAGGAAATTATTGATCTTCTTAAGATTTTTAAATGATATGAGGGTAGTATTATGTGGATATAATTGGATTGGGTGTAAAGTATTAAAAGAGCTACTGAACTTAAATTATGAGGTTTTTGTATATACTCATGAGAATCCCCCACACATTAATAGTCTTCTTCAATTATGCGAAAAATTAAATATAAATTGTACTACAGAAAAAATAGCACTTACCAATTTACCGTTTAAACCTAATTTAATTTGCAGCATTTATTATAGATATATCATTGAAGAAAATGTAATTGCGGCTGTAGATGGAAAAATTTTTAACTTACATCCATCACTACTCCCAAAATATAGAGGTTGTAGTAGTATTACCTGGGCGATGATTAATAATGAAAAAAAAGTTGGTTTTACTTTTCATTATATAGATAGTGGTATTGATAGTGGAAATATTATTCTTCAAAAAGAAATACTAATTGAAGAATGGGATACTCAAATCACACTTTATCACAGAATAATGTTCAGAGCTGCAGAATATTTTAAAGAAGTAATTAATGCAGTTTTAGACGGCGATAAAGGTATTTCTCAAAATAATTCGTTGGAATATTATAAAAGAGGATGTCCTTTTGACGGAGAAATTAATCCCGAATGGTCAGAGGATAAAATTGAAAGATTTATTAGAGCCATGAATTACCCTCCTTTACCTTATGCAACATTTAAAGGTTATATCATAAAATCAATTAATGACTACAAATTGATTATCGAAAATTTAAAAAGAGATAGATAGTGGAAATTATACGTCTCATTTTTCAATCGTATTAATATTTATATTAAAAATTTCCGATAAAAAATTAATCTTTTAGTATAATGATAAAATGAGTAACATATTAATAAACATTCCACAAATAGATAAGGCATATGGCGGTGTTTATCAATATTCTATAGCCTTGATAAAAATTCTAGCGGAAAGTAATTTGTCCCATGAGTTTTTTATTTTTTGTCATAATCCTGATCCAATCATTATTGAAATAATTAATAAATATCCTAATTTCCATCATCCCAAACCTCCAAATTTATTATACTTACGTGGAGAAACATTTTTCCAAATATTTTTAAATAAACTTTTTCGACGGTTTAAAATCAAAAGGAAATTTTATAAGGAAGATATATATGATTGGTTGGTAAAAACTTTCGATATTGACATCATACATAGTCCCTTCCAGATTAATGTAAAGAAAGATAGTGTAAAAAGTATTACCACATTACACGATGTACAGGAATTACACTTTCCTGAATTCTTTACTTCTGCACAAAGAGCCCAGCGTGCTGTTAATTACAAAAAAGCAATTGACGAAGCAGATGCTGTAATTGTAAGTTATAATCATGTAAAAAAGGACATTCTTAAATATTTTAATAAACAAGAAGACAAGGTGCATACAATATTACTGGATATGCAAAAATTATGGTTTGAAAAAATTGAGAATATAGATTTTGTTAAACTTCAAGAGAAGTACAAGCTTCCTTCAAAGTTTATATTATACCCTGCTTCAACTTGGAAACATAAAAATCATTTAAAATTGCTAGAAGCTATAAAGTATCTTAATGATCCTGAAATCCAATTAATTTGCACGGGTAATTTGATAGAAAATTTTAATATTAACATTTTGCCTATGATTAAAGAAAATCATCTTTCAAATCAGGTAAGATTTTTGGGTATTGTTTCAGATGAAGAATTGTTGAAATTATATAAGACTTGTCGTGCTGTTATAGTTCCAACTTTATATGAAGCCGGAAGCTTCCCGCTTATGGAAAGCATATTATTGAACGTACCAGTGATTTGTTCTAACGTAACTTCGTTACCAGAAACTATCAAAGATGATAAGTTCACATTTGACCCTCTGGATGTAAAGGATATGGCTCGAAAAATAAATAAAATTTGGGGTGATGATCATTATAGAGATCTTAATTTAGCTAGAATAAAAATTCAGGCAGAGAAATTAAGATTTAATAATGCAGGGTTAAAAATTAATAAAGTCTATGAAACTTTATTAAACACTTAAGTATGAATGATTTTAGTAAAATTAAAAAAGCACTGATTACCGGAATTACAGGTCAGGATGGAGCTTACCTGGCAGAATTTCTTCTGGATAAAGGCTACGAAGTTCATGGTATTAAAAGAAGGAGTTCCTCGTTTAATACAGATAGGGTTGACCATCTCTACCAGGACCCTCATGAAAAACATATTAAGTTTAAACTGCATTATGGCGACTTAAGCGATTCTATGAATCTTACACGCATAATTCAGGAAGTACAACCTGATGAGATCTATAACCTGGGTGCGATGTCTCATGTAAAAGTGAGTTTTGAAACCCCGGAATATACCGGGAATGTTGATGGATTAGGAACGCTGAGAATTCTTGAAGCGGTGCGTTTGCTTGGACTTACTGAAAAAACAAAAATCTATCAGGCCTCCACCTCAGAGTTATATGGGAAAGTTCAGGAAGTGCCGCAGAATGAAAAAACTCCTTTTTATCCACGCAGTCCTTATGGTGTTGCAAAATTATATGGCTACTGGATCACAGTAAATTACCGGGAAGCTTATAATATGTTTGCCTGTAACGGCATTCTATTTAATCATGAATCTCCTTTAAGAGGGGAAACCTTTGTAACCAGAAAGATCACGCGTGCAGCAGCTCGAATAGCTTTAGGGATGCAGAATACCCTTTACTTAGGAAATCTTGATGCCCGCCGGGATTGGGGCCACGCTAAAGATTATATAAAGGCTATGTGGTTAATGTTACAACAGGAAAAGCCTGATGATTACGTGATCGCCACAGGAATTACTACTTCGGTGAGAGATTTCGTGAAAATGGCATTTTCTGAATTTGGAATTAGACTTAGGTTTGAAGGCCTGGGAATCGAGGAAATCGCAATTATAGCCTCCTGTTCCAATCCTGAATTTCAGCTTGAGGAAGGAAAGTGTGTGCTAAAAATAGATCCTGATTATCACCGGCCAACCGAAGTAGACCTGCTAATAGGGGATGCATCTAAGTGCAGGGAAAAACTAGGCTGGTCTCCAAAATACAGTCTTGCAGACCTCGTAAAAGAAATGGTGCTAGCCGATCTTAAACTCTTTCAGAAAGAGAAATATCTAAGGGAAGGTGGACATGATACGCTTGATTATAATGAATAGTGAGGAGTTAGGAGTGAAGAGTGAAGAGTGAGGAGTGAGGAGTGAGGAGTGAAGAGTGAAATGAGTGAAAAGAGGAAAGTGGATAGTAAAGAGACGGGAGAGGGAATAAAAAAGAATAAGAAGTATTAATTCTATAAAAACTGCGTAAGAAATTAAAACGATGAGTGGGGAGCAAAGAGTTTCGTCACATTGAGCGCAGTCGAAATGTGCAAGTTAGCGACTGTAGCAGGAGGTTATTAGTGAACATTTGGTTCAGAATTTATGAAGTTGTATATAGGGCTAACAGATTAGAAAGAGGAAAGAGGTTAGAGTAGAAAGAAAAGAGGAGGCTTACAGTTCAAACGCTATCGGAACAAATTTGTATCTTTACAAGACTTATAAAATACAGTTATGAGCACAACGGAAATAAAACAGGAGCTTCATAAAATTGTAGATAGTGGGGATGCCAAATTCGTGAAAATGTTTTATGAAATGGCCAAAGCTTATATGGAGCAATTGGAAAAAGATAAAATGATTTTAGAAGGGGAGGAAGATATTATCGCCGGAAGAACTTATAGTATAAGGGAAGCGAAAAAAATGCTTGGCTCTTGAGCAGGTTAATAAAACCGGTAGAAATAACTTCACGCGCAATAAAAGATTTAGAAAAAGTAAAATCTTTCAATTCAAATTTATACGGGCCTGGCAAAGCACAGGAAATCATTGAGGAAATTTTTGAACTTTTGGAAACATTGGAATATTCCGAATACGATTTTACTGAATTGGGAGAAGTAGATAAGGATTTTGCTCATTTAAAATATCCGTATAGAAGACTAACAATCCCTCATTGTAAAATCACCTATCGAAAAGGGAAAACAAAAATTTATGTCGTAAGAATTTTTGATACCCGGCAAAATCCAAAAAAAAATAAATAGACATGAAGTCCGACCATGGCAGTTTTTTTTATTGGCACAAAAGGATTCTAATTTAATGGAGAAGGATTCTAAAATATACGTAGCAGGGCACCGCGGAATGGTGGGCTCGGCCTTGGTGCGCAAGCTGGAAGCAGAAGGTTTTACCAATCTGGTTTTAAGGACTTCAAAAGAGCTGAACCTTACTGATCAGCAAGGCGTGGAAGATTTTTTCCAAAACGAAAAACCGGAATATGTTTTCTTAGCCGCCGCGAAAGTAGGAGGGATTGAAGCTAATAATACCTACAGGGCGCAATTTCTTTATGAAAACCTAATGATACAAAATAACGTGATTCATCAGAGTTACGTTCATAGAGTAAAAAAACTTTTATTTCTGGCTTCCTCCTGTATCTATCCAAAATTAGCTCCACAGCCAATAAAGGAGGAGTACCTGCTTAGTGGAAAGCTGGAACCTACCAACGAGCCTTATGCGATTGCTAAGATAGCCGGGGTGAAAATGTGTGAAAACTATAACCGGCAGTATGGCTGCAACTTTATTTCGGTAATGCCTACCAATTTATATGGCCCTAATGATAACTACGATCTTAAAGAATCTCATGTGCTTCCTGCCTTATTGCGTAAATTTCACGAGGCAAAAATTAATTTAGAAAGAACCGGCCACAGTGAGCCTGTCGAATTGTGGGGTAGTGGAAAACCCAGAAGAGAGTTTTTACATGTAGACGATCTGGCGGAAGCCTGCTATCATTTAATGTTGACTTTCGAAGGTAATATTAGTGTGAATGTTGGCACTGGGAAGGATATTTCCATCAAAGAACTTGCTGAACTTATTAAGGAGATAACCAATTTTGAAGGGAAGCTTGTTTGGAACACAGATAAACCTGATGGTACACCAAGAAAACTACTCGATGTTTCTTTAATAGAAAATTTGGGTTGGAAATATAGTATAAAGCTGCAAGAGGGAATTAGCAAAGTGTATCGCAAAAAATTTCTAAGTTGAATGTCTAAAACACCATTAATATCTATTATTACGGTAAACCTTAATGATGTTAAGGGTATGGAGAAGACTTTGAAAAGTGTCTTTGAACAAACCTGGAAGACATTTGAATTCATAGTTATTGATGGAGGTTCTAAAGATGGCAGCAAAGAATTAATTGAAAGTCATGATGACAAGATAGATTACTGGGTGAGTGAGCCTGATAAAGGTATATATAATGCCATGAATAAGGGGATTGAAATCTCTACTGGCCAATACTTATTATTTTTAAATAGTGGTGATGTTTTTAGTGCTAATAATGTACTTGAAAATAGTTTTGAGCACTTAACCGGTGAAGCGATTATTTATTTTAATGTGTTTGTAGATGAAAATGATCATCTTAATCTAATAGAGTATCCAGACGAATTACGATTTTCAGATTTATTATATGGAACTCTATGTCATCAATCGGTTTTTATTCGAAAAGAACTATTTCAGCAGGTAGGTCGTTATGATGAAAGTTTAAAAATTGTATCTGATTGGAAATTTTTTATCCTATCCTTATTCAAAGAAAACTGTACTTATAAAAAAGTTGATCATCAATTAAGCATTGTCAATTCAGAAGGGATAAGTGCATTAGCAGAAAATGAATCATTAATTCTTAAAGAAAGAGAAAAGGTACTTCAAAATCATTTTAAGGCTTTTCTAAAAGAGGTTGAAGAGTTAAATAATCTCAAATTTGTAGTGGAAAATCTAAAAAAATCCCGAAAAATAAATTTATTAGTAAGGCTTGGATTATTAAAGAAATTTTAAATTGGGTTAAAAGATTTCTTAAGGTTTAAATTTGTAGGATCATCACATTTTGCTTATCGAAAGAAATATTCCGAAATTTAGATTAGGGATTGAAATTATATAATGAAATTATTAATAACTACTCCATTTTTAATAAGCGTTGGAGGAACGGAAATTGAAACACTTACCACTGCACAAGAACTTGCAGACTCAGGTAAGTTTGAAAAAATTGAAATATTCTCTCCATACAAACCGGAGTTACAAAATTTTCAAGATCTCATTGTAGATCAAAATATAAACTTTACAACCTATCCTGAATTCTTTAAAAAACCAGGCGTAAAAAAAATTAATACATTTTTAAGACGAGTTTTTAAATTAAAGTATTCATTTATAGAGGATGTATATTGGAAGCTTCAGCGTTTAAAGCGATTTGATTATATCTATGTTCTTACATCACCTTCTCAAAAATATTATTTCCCAATATTTAGAAATTTTGATCATGCAAAATGCTTGGTGAAATATACAATGATAGAGGAACAGGATTTTGAAGTGATGAAGAGAGAGTATCTGAGTGCTATCAAATGGAATATTGTAATGAGCAATAGGCATAAGGATCTTTTTACAACTATGCTTGATAGTAATAATATAATGGTACAGGATATAATAATAGCCAATGAAAAACGACTATTGCAATCTAAGTCAAACAGGTCCTTTACATTTGGTTTATTATCCAGGTTTTCTAGGGAGAAAAGGATCGAACTTGCAATTACACTTATATATAATTTAACTTTAGGTGGTTTTAATCCTAATCTAATTATTCAGGGAGATGGGGATAATAACTACGTTCTAGAATTAGAAAAATTAATAGAAGATTATGGCTTAGGGAATAATATAACATTATTAAAAAGAAATATTTCTCCATCAAATACTCATTTATTTTATAAGAATATTTCCTTTTTTCTAATTACATCAAAATTTGAGACAGGACCTTTAACAGGACTCGAAGCAATGGCAGCTGGAGTTCCGGTCCTATCCTTTGATGTGGGTGCTATGAAAGAACGATTAGGAGATCATACAGATTTAATAGTGAACGAGTTTGATGAAATGGTGGAAGAGGCGAAAAATCTAGTCCGATTAAATGAGGAGGATTATCTTGAACTTTCTGACTCAGTAAGGCAGACTTATATTTCCAAGTGTTCAAATTTGCCCAAAATAAAGTCTCTTGGGAAGCTATTTTTTAAATGATTATAATATGAAAGGATTAGTGCCTATAATAATGAAGTACTCCCATTTGTTAGGATAGCATAGCTGCTAATTTAAATTCTATTTTTCATTTATTAGACAGCTTTTCTTTCTTGTTTTAAATATCGATTAAGAGGAATTTCATAAATAATAATTGGAAAAAACTAAAATAGAAAATCATTAGCCAAAGGTATTGGGAGAGATATTTTAAACCATTCAGGTTAATTTGAAAATCTATAAACAGGAATTTTAAGGACTAAAAAGAATAGTAAGTATATGAGTAATAAAAACCCTGTAATAGTCGAAATTATGGGAGGTTTAGGAAATCAAATGTTTCAATTTGCAGTTGCAAAATTATTAGCTGAAAAAAATAGCTCAGTACTGTTAGTTGACACTAATTTTTATAAAGAAATTTCTCAAAACTTAAAGGATTTTCCAAGATATTTTTCTCTTGGAATTTTTGATATTTCATATAAAATGGGAACTGAAAATGGAATGGTAAATTTCAAAAATCTTTCTTTCAAAAACAGAGTAAGTAGAAAATTGGGACTGAATTATCCTAAAATTTTTAAAGAGAAGTCCTATAGGTTTGATGCGGATTTATTTAACAAAAAAACACCAATATACTTAAAAGGATATTTTCAGAGTTATAAATATTTTATTGGAGTAGAAAGTAAAATAAGACAATGGTTCGAATTTCCTTACGAAAATCTTGGTGTGGGGAATGAAGAAATTAAAAGTAAAATTCTTGAGAAAACATCTGTTTCTGTACATATCAGGAGAGGGGATTATGTAGAAAATAAAAAAACCAAAGAATTTCACGGTAATTGCTCTCTTGAGTACTACAAAAATGCAATTACTTACTTTTTGGACATAGTAAAAGAATTCAATATAGTATTCTTCTCAGATGATATTTCGTGGGTTCGAGATGAATTCAAAGATTTGCCTAATGAGAAAGTTTTTGTGACGGGTAATTTGCATGAAAATAGTTGGAAAGATATGTATTTAATGAGCTTATGTGATCACAATATTATTGCGAATAGTTCATTTAGTTGGTGGGCAGCCTGGCTTAATAACAACTCGGAAAAGAATGTTATAGCCCCAAAAAAATGGTTTGCCGATATAGATCAGGAACAAAAATCATTAGATTTATTACCTCCGTCATGGATACGTATGTAATTAATGAATAGAAAAACCTTTGATAGAAGAAAGATTTTTTATTGGTATACCCCTGTTATAATGATCAACTGTAAATTTAGAAAAGTATAGATTCAGCTTTTCTCAATCATATAGAGATCAAAGAGGTAATAATTGTGGATGAAGGTTCAAATCATGATCTAGAAAATAATCTGTTGGAAGAAGGGAAACCGAGAAGTAACTTTTTATTAAATAATTAATTGTGAATAAATGGAAGATCCGTTAGTTTCAGTAGTTATTCCTTGTTATAATGATTATCTGTATATTCAAGAGGCAGTTGATTCGATATTTAAACAGACATATGAAAATATAGAGATAATTATCATTGACGATGGTTCAAATAATAAAACAAAGAATGTTCTGAAAGAGCTCAAAAATGATAATTTAGCGATTGTAACACAGGAAAATTCAGGACCCAGTGCAGCTAGAAATAGGGGTATCTCGATTGCAAACGGAGATTTTATTCTCACTTTAGATGCAGATGATTTTTTTCAACCTACATTTATTAGGAAGTCTATAGAAGTTCTCAGGAAATCGCCTAAAGTAGGTTTGGTAAGCTCATATGCTTATTATTTTTCTGAAAATGGTATTGAGGGAGAAATTAAACCAGCTGGCGGAAAATCAGGAGATTTCTTGCAGGAAAATAATGCCTTGGCTAGTTCAATGTATAGGAAAGAATGTTGGGAAGAAGTTTCAGGTTACGATGAAAATTTGTTGAAAGGTTATGAGGATTGGGATTTTAATATTTCGGTAACTAAAGCAGGATGGGAAGTAACAATTATTGAGGAATTTCTATTCAATTATAGATTAAAACCCAATTCAAGAAATAATCGGGCAGATGATATTTATAGATATGAATTATTAAAATATATCTATTTAAAGCATGGGGATGTTTTTAAGGACAATTATGAAAATATGATAGTTCAGTTAGTTTCAAGAATGGAAAAATGTGAAAAAGAAAAATTAAAAATTAAGAATACAAGAACTTATAGACTAGGTAATTTTTTATTATATCCTTTAAAAAGTATCGCAATTCTTTTAAGAAATTAGATATATAGAAAGTAACCTTAATTACTCAAGAATATTTTAGTTGAATGACCAATCCTTTAGTCTCTATCATTATACCATGTTATAATAATACTCAGTATATAATTGAGGCTATAAATTCTGCAGTAAATCAAACTTATCAGAATATTGAAATAATAGTAGTGGATGATGGTTCAGACCAGGAAACAAAAACTATTATTAATAGTCTAATAACCAATATTGATATATTAATAACACAGAATAATTGTGGTCTTAGTGCTGCTAGAAATAGGGGTTTGGATAAAGCTAGTGGGAAATTTATCCAGTTTCTGGATAGTGACGATATTTTGAAACCTGAAAAAATTGATTATTCTCTTAGAAAGCTTGGTAATATGGATCAGGAGAGTTGTATTATAATCTCTGATTTCATGATTTTCAATGATAAAAAGCAAAGGTTTCTACCGGCTTACGTTGATTTTAAAACAATTGATTTTAAATTTGACCAGATTCTTTATAAATGGGATGAAAATTTCTCTATTCCAATTCATTGTGGATTATTTGAACGTAATCTTTTCAATGATTTTCGATTTTCAGAAAAATTAAGGTCAAAGGAAGATTGGGTAATGTGGGTTAATTTATTTAAAAAAGAGCCACAGGTATTTTTTGTGGATAAGCCCCTTGTTATTTATAGAGTACATAATGGGAGTATGACGCATTCGCTGAATATGTTTGAGGATCATATGAGCGCACTTGAAATTCTTAAAAATAATCTTAGTGTAGAAGAATATGAGAAATTATTAAAAAAGTTCGTTCAGAGATATTATAAAAAAAGTCTTTATTCCCAAAATCAAATTCGAGCAATGAAGAATTCAAAATCATATAAAATTGAGAATTTCTTCCGGAAAGTTTGGATTAAGATGGGGTTTTAAGAAAGCTAAATGAATAAAAAACTGGCAATAGTAATACCTTATTTTAAAATTCAATTTTTTGAAGAATGTCTTAAGTCCTTATACAATCAAACCAACCAGAATTTTAATTTATACATAGGAAACGATAATAGTCCTGAGGATCCTCATGCTCTTATTGATGAGTTTGAAGGTAAGTTGAACATAACTTATAAAAAATTTGAAAATAATCTCGGGAAAATCTCATTAGTAAATCAGTGGAGACGATGTATTGAGCTTATAAATCAGGAAACCTGGATTATGATCCTTGGGGATGATGATAAAATCTCATCTGGTTGTGTTGACTCTTTCTATAATTCTTTCAAAGAATTAGAATATGAGGTTTTTGATGTTATGAGGTTTGCTTCTCAAAAAATAGATAGAAATGGTAATGCCACTTCGCATATTTTTACACATCATCGTATTGAAAATAGTATTGAATTTCTCTTTAGAAAGTTTAGGGGAGATACCAGAAGCTCTTTGAGTGAATATATATTTAAAAGAAATACTATTGAGGCAGTTCAATTTAAAAATTTTCCTTTGGGGTGGCATGCAGATGATCTTGCTATTTTAGAATGCTCAAAATTTGGAAGTATATATTCTATAAATGATGCAGTAGTGTACTTTAGAAACAGTGGTTCTAATATTACCAGTTTGAATTCGAATTTAATTGATAAAAATGAAGCTTCCTTTAGATTCTATCTATATTTACTCAAAGTTAGAGCAGATAATTTCAATATTAAAGAACGGAGGATATTATTTCAAAAACTGGAAAAGACTTATTTAAATGATAAAAAAAGGCTGTTCTTTTTTTGGGAGTTTACCAAAGTGAATTGTATCCATCATAGGTTTATGGGATATATAATTTTTTTTAAAAAATTCTTTAGATAAATAAAAGGCAATTGAATTTTTAATTCCAAATAAAGTATGAATTTTTTAATAGTTGTTCAGGATCTTAGGATTTCAGGTACCAGTGAAGGTATAGTCTCTAGATCATTTATTTCTTACTTAAAAAAGGCCTACCCAAACGCAAAAATTGACCTAGAGTATTTTAAGAATTATGAAAGTAATGATTTGTTACAATTATTACCTGTAGATTCTATTAATGAATATATAATTAATAGAAGAATAAATCCACTTATAATATGGATTAACTGGATTTTTTGGAGAGTTTTTAAAATCTCATTAGTTGAAAAAAGCTTAGTTAACAAGTATAGGAAATATATAAAAAAAATAAAGCATGAAAAATACGATTATGTTTTTATTCGGAGTTCAGGACAAGGCTACGAAACAGTTTTAGCTTGTTATGATTTGCCTATTCTCAAAAAAGCCATTGTCAATTTTCATGACCCATATCCTATTTTTTGGGATACTGGATCTGATAAGACTTTATCAAACTTAGAATTATACAGGCTTAAACAAATGTGGAAAATTGTACAAGATGCTAGAATATGTATAAGTCCGGCAAAACTTCTGTCAGAAGATATGGAACATTTATATGGTTCAAATAAAAAATTTTTCACATTGCCTCATCAGTTTGACAATGAGGTTTTCGAAGAAATAAAAAGTCAGGCTGCTAGAAAAAGGAAAAAAAACCTTGTTATTAGTTATCATGGCGTCGTTCAATTAGGAAGAAATTTAGATATACTACTAGATGCATATTCTCAGCTGATTACAGAACACTCTTCTTTTTTAAAGGATACTGAATTTATACTTAGAATAAAAGGAAAACACTCTAAGAGGCTAAAACTAAAATATGCTGAATGTAAGAATATAGTTTTTCTAGAAACTATATATTTTAATGAGTCTTCATATGAGCAAAAGATGGAATCAGATATTCAGGTTATTCTGGAAAACTGTAGTCCTCATAGTAATATTTTAGTTGGAAAAGCTCCGTTTTTAGCTTCATTAGAGAAAGCAGTGATAATATTATCTCCTCCTAGAAGTGAATTACGTTTCATAATTGATGATGATAAGTATATAGCAAGTTGCACCAGTAAAGATGAAATCAAGGTCAAATTAAAATGTTTGATCGATGAAGGATTGATGAATAAAGGACAAAAATATTTACCATTTAACAGTTATTTTTCGGAAGAAAATTTTCGTATAAGATTAAATAGAATATTGGAACACTACTAGTCTTGATTATCACTAAAAGGCTTTCATTTAAATTGAGTGTTAGTCATTAAATTACACCTTTTAACTATATTGTCAAGCTTAGTTTCCCTAGTACACTGCCAATATTCATCCGGTTTTTCACAGAATGAATTGTAGACTAACAGACAAATATTCAATCGTTCAATGAATTCTTCCTTTGATATGTTTTTAATAAGTTCCATAAGCTTTCTAGGACTTTCAATTTCTGAATAATCTATAAAACTTCTTTTAGGAAAAACCTCATAGATCGAGCTTTTTGACCCGCCGTAATAGATGGGGAGACAATAATTTTCAATGCTTTCCCAAATTTTTTCGGTTATATATTTAGGATAAACCGTGTTTTCAAAGCAAAGATTAAAGTTAAAGTTCTTTAAAATATCTTTCTTTCTACTATGCCTATCAGTAAACCTTGAATCTTCAATAGATATACTTTTAGGCCAGCCCTGACCATAAATATCTATCATATTTTCAGATAAGAGGTATTGAGCTATATCTGACCTTTTTCTAATAAGATCAATATTATTTCCGTCCACAATTACTTTACTTGTTTTCCCCCCATTATAATAAGACATTAAAGCTGCTACTTTTTTATTTGAAATTTCAAAGTCCCTATTTAGCAGATCAAGTTTAGAATTATTTTTAAACCTCTTTTCCTGATAAGTCACATTGTTTACAAAAACATCGCCGGTATAGATATTCATTACATGTACTTTAGGAAAAATAAAAAAAGGGTAATAAGTAGAGGAACTGGTGGTTGAAAACCTGGGTTCCTGAGCCCAGATAAGATAATTTTTTCGACTGGGATTTTTTAAAATAAACCTTTTAAGACTTTTGTGATTTCCAGCAATAAAAATATCTGCATTATCCTTATTCCTAGTTATTTTTATTCTTTTTTTATTCAAATAAAAAAGGTCGTCCTTAGAAAAATTTTGATCAAAGGGCGTATAGGGTAAATGGCCGATTTTAAATATGTTGATCATTTATTTTCTTATTTTAACCAAAGCTAACATTTTAATTTATTTTAGCTTTTAATACTTTAACTATGGTTTTTTTGGATGTAAAAGACCTAGTGATAACCTAATTTTGAATTTACTTTATGAAAATACTAATGGTATCTATGTTTTCAATTCATTTTTTCAGATGGGCAGAACAATTGAGGGATACCAATCATGAAGTATATTGGATAGATGTATTTGATTCGAATACCTATGTGAAAAGTATAGATTTTATAGAACAGACGGTTGGGTGGCGTAATAGATGGAATTACCCCGGAAGGTATTTATTGAAATCTAAGGCTCCTGGTCTAAATAAATTTCTGAATAAGTTTAACCAAAGGGATCTGAAATCTATTCTGGAAGAAAAAATTAAGGAAATTAAGCCAGAAATTGTTCATTCTTTTGTTCTACAGTCTGCTACTTTCTCTATTTTGCCAGTAATGCGAAATTTCCCAGAGATTAAATGGGTATATTCTGCATGGGGAAATGATTTGTTCTACAGGCAAAATTTCGATGAAGATTTGAAGAATATAAAAGAAACCCTACCTGAAATTGATTATATGTTTGCTGACTGTTCTCGAGATTATTTATTAGCCAAGGATTTTGGATTTAAGGGTAGGTATTTAGGAACTAATCCTACGGGCGGTGGCTATAAATTAGAGGAATATGAAAATTTCATTTCTACTTTTGAAGAGCGCAAGGGAATAATAATAAAAGGATATCAAGGTAAATTGGGTCGATGTAATAGGGTGCTCGAAGGCTTAATGAGTATTAAATCTGAATTAAAGGAATACAGAATCACAGTATATGGTGCAAATAAAGAAGTTTTTGAATTTGCCAAAAAAAGTGGATTGCTGGAGTGGGATAATTTTGAAGTTAAGTATAACCTTACTCAGACGGCGGTTTTAAAATTGATGGGCAATTCAAGAATCTCAGTTGGAAATAGTATTTCAGATGGTCTGCCTAATACTCTACTTGAGGCGATCATCATGAATTCGTTTCCTATTCAATCAGATCCGGGTGGGGCCACCTCCGAATTAATAGCTCATGAGAAAAATGGATTTTTAATTGATGATCCTGAAGATTATAAGGAAATTGGAGATTTAATATCAAGAGCAATTAATGATCCAGCGTTCATGAAAAAGGCTATAAGACATAATACCGAGCGAATTAAACCCTTCTTAGATAGGGATTATATCAAGAATCAGGTGCTAAAGCAGTATAGATCCATAGAAAAACAGCTGATAAGATAAAATGATAATCATTAGTAAACCCAAATTGGAAGAAAAAGATGATAAGGTCATATTATCAGTTGACTTTGAAATTGAAGGTGGTAAGAAAAAATTATGGTATTCTTTTTCAAGTAATTATAAAGAATATCTAGTCGTTGAACAAGTTGATGCCTTTGTTGTTGGATTATTATTTTTAGGTCTCAAAACAGGTCATGATCTCAAATTAGAAGGTCCTATATCAGCCAGGCTTTTTTATAGTTTGAACCATTATTTGATCGATGCGTTCTGTTTAGTTAATCCTAATTATAAAAGGATAAAAGTTATCCCTTCTTCCTTAAGTACTTCAGATTTTAATGTAGCTAATACGGCAGGCACCGGCTTGTCCTGCGGAATCGATTCTTTTGCCACCTATTTTGATCATAATGATGAAGTAAGTCCATACCTGATTGAATATTTCACCTTTTTTAATGTTGGCTCCCACGGTGACAAGGGAGGAGATAAAGCAAGGAAAATTTTCAGCGAAAGATTTATTAATGTATCTCAGTTTGCCGAGAAGGTTAACCGGGAAGTTATTACAGTAGATTCTAATCTTAGTGAGATTTTACAGATGAAATTTCAGGAAACCTATAATCTTAGAACAATTTCCTGTGCACTTCTTTTGCAGAAATTATTTAAGAATTATTATTATTCCTCTGGTACTCGTTTCGATCATTTTGCTTTTAATAACAAGGAAATAGCAGATTTAGATATGCTAATAATTCCGAACCTATCTACAGAATCAACCACTTTTTTCGTAAGCGCACTTAAATACTCGAGAATAGACAGAACCAAACTAATTTCAGAATTCACTCAAACTTACGAACATCTTGATGTATGCACTCATCCTTATATAGAAGGGAGAGATGAAATAAACTGTTCTGAGTGCTATAAATGTCAAAGAACAATGCTGACATTAGAAATACTAGGGAAATTGGAATGTTATGCAAAAGTTTTCGATCTTGATAAATTTAGAAAAAACAAGAAGGAATATATTGGATGGCTATTGTCAAAAAAGAAAAAGTTGACGCTGGACCGAGAGTTAATTAGAGTTATAAAAGAAATGAAACAAATAGATTCAGAAATCTATTTTTATATGATTAAGAATATGTTATATCGTCAAAAATTAAAATTAAAAAAGATTTTTAACTGATAATGCTTTCAATATTATTCCCATATCGTAACAGAGATTCAAAAAGGTTAGAACGATCATTCGATTCTCTTTTAAACCAGACAAATAAACACTTTGAAGTTTACTTTATAGATTATGGTTCAACTCCCAATCTGGCGGCAGAGATAAAAACTTTATGCCTTAATTATTCTTTTATCACCTACCGATACTACCATACTCAATTCCAGCCCTGGAATAAGAGTAGAGCTCTAAATTCAGTGATCAAAAGTTTAAAAACCGACTTTTGTTTTGTTGCAGATGTGGATGTTATTTTTCATTCCCGGTTTGTTGAAACTGCATCAAGTCTTATGAAAACTCAAAGAACAATTTATTTTCAGGTAGGCTATTTGAATCCTAAAGAAAGTAAGAAAGATTTGCAGTTTCAAGAATTCAAACAGTATCGTTTAAGCAATGATGAAGCGACAGGTTTAAGTATGTTTCCAGTTAAACTCTTACAGCAGCTTCAAGGTTTTGATGAATTCTACCATTTTTGGGGAGCTGAAGATACCGATATGCATGTAAGATTAAAAAATGCGGGGTATGTGGTTAAATTTTTTGAGGACGAACTGCTATTATTACATCAATGGCACTCTTCGTATCAAAGTAGGGAGCAGGTGAGGTTAACTTCTGAACTTCAGATAACAGGAATACTTCCAATAAATCATCAACATCTCAAATATGCTCTGGATAATCGAGTAACGAAGGTCAATAACGAGAATTGGGGTTGGATACTAAACAAAGAAGATTTTGATCAACTGGAAGAGGCTGAATTATTTATGAAGGTCTCGAATGAAAAGAGACAGGTAGAAGATGTTTTATTCGGACAATTACCCTGTTTTAAGCAGGGAATCATTAAAATAAGGTTTATTATAGATCCTTATGAAAATACTTTAAAGTTTAAGATGAAAAGACTTTTAGGTAAAAAAGTACCCGATTACTATACATTAAAGGAGGTGAACGATAAGGTATTATTGCATCTTATTTCATTTTATCGAACTATACCTTATTCTATAAAGATTAATAAAGAAGATTTCCAAATAGAGATCGCTTTAAAATTTTCTTAGTCAAAAATATGTCCCTAAAACTAAAATTTAAGAGTTTTCTTTTTCGGTTTTTAGAGGTGCTGCCTAAAAAACAGGGAGATCAGGTCTATCACCGGGTACAGAGGTTACTCAGTAATGAGGATCTGGGTTTTAAAATTAGGTCTGCCCATAATACGTTCCGAACATTTCAGTTTATTACCCAGGAACACGAAATAAAAATTAAGGATAAGGTTCTAACAGAAATAGGATCTGGTTGGTTACCGTTGATGCCTTATTTTTTCCGGTATTTCGGAAAAGCAAAAAAAGTTGAAACTTTTGACCTTAACAGTCATTACCAAAGGAAAAATATCGAAAAGTTAAATGAGGCTTTTTCGGAAGAATATGAATTAGAGATCAGGAAGGTGAAAGAGTCGGCTTACTCACTTCCCGAAGCAATTAATTATTTTCCTGATTCAGATATTTTAGATCATAAACTCACAGATAGTGATTTGATTTTCTCCCGCTTTGTATTGGAGCATGTGAAACCGGAAACTATTAAATCCATGCACTTAAAGTTTAAAAGGGAATTAAGATCAGGAGCACACATTGTACACCTTATTTCTCCGGGTGATCACCGTGCCTATGTTGACAAAAAACTTTCTCTTCAGGATTTTTTACAGTATTCAAATGTGGAATGGCAAAAGAAACACACCAGATTCGACTATCACAATAGACTGAGATTACCTCAATATTTAGAGATATTTAATAACTTGGGTTTTGAAATTGTTCATCATACCTATGAGGTGCCTGATAAGGATTCTAATTATTATCACAAATTTAAAGCTCTGAGTTTACATCAGGATTTCAAAGGCTTTACAGATGAGGAGTTAATGGCGGGTGCAATCAATATTATTTTAAAAGTATAACGTATGTTAGTAATCGCTGAGGTTGGTCAGGCACATGAAGGTAGTCTTGGTATGGCTCTATCTTATATAGGTGCACTTGCTGAGGCAGGGGTTGATGCAGTTAAATTCCAGGTACATATTGCCGAGGCGGAAAGCAGTATTCTTGAACCTTTCCGAATTAAATTTTCTGAACAGGATAAAACCAGGTTTGACTACTGGAAACGAATGGAGTTTAGTACTGATGAATGGAAATTAATAAAAAAGACCTGTGAAGATAACAATGTGGAGTTTCTGGCTTCGCCTTTTAGCAATGCTGCGGTAGATCTATTGGAGGAAGTTGGGGTTAAGCGTTATAAAATTGGTTCAGGGGAAGTGAATAATTTTCTTCTTCTGGAAAAAATAGCTAAAACCGGTAAACAAGTTATTATTTCTTCAGGAATGAGCTCTTTTGATGAGCTTGATGCTACGGTGAGCTTTTTAAGGGAAAGAAAAATAAGCTTTTCTCTTTTACAATGTACCACCTCCTACCCAACAACACCTGCAAACTATGGTCTTAATGTAATTCAGGAATTAAAGCAGCGCTATAAGGTAAAAGTAGGATATTCAGACCATTCATCAAAAATAGAAACTTGTATCGCCGCTACTGCCATGGGTGCTGAAATTCTTGAATTTCATGCTGTTTTTAGTCGTAAAAGTTTTGGGCCGGATGTTTCTTCTTCACTTGAATTAAGTGAAATTAGAATGCTGGTGGCTGCAATTAGAAATATATCTACGGCCTTGAATGAACCTGTAAGTAAGGCCGATAATTCGAAATATTCAGGCTTAAAGCAAATTTTTGAAAAATCACTTGCCGTAAATAAAGATTTGCGTAAAGGAGAGATCATAAAATTCGAGCATCTTGAGGCTAAAAAACCTAAAGAATATGGAATTGATGCTTCACAATTTGACCAAGTGATAGGAAAAAAAATTGCTAATGATATAAATAGATTTGACTTTCTAACCTGGTCCCATTTGGCCGAATAATTTGCCATGATAATAAATAAAATTGCCAGTAAGCAATATCGAAAATTTTCTTCTGCTGAAGGCAGCCAGTATATATGTAGTGAATATGCTTTAAGCAGAGTATTAAAGATCATTAAAATATTTAGACCTGAAAGAATTTTGGAGGTAGGACTTGGGATAGGAACAATTTCAGATTCTATCCTAAAAGCGTTTTCAAATAATTATTATCCGGAAGTTTATGGAACGGAGAGAAATGATTTTTGTTTAAATCAGCTTCCAAAAAATATAGGGAAGGATTTCAAAAAATTAAAAGTTTACCATTCAATGCAGGAAATACCGGAAGATATATGTTTTGATCTGATCATTATTGACGGTAAAGAATCAGATCTCAAATCTTTACAAAAAAACCTAAAAAATAATGCCATTATAATTATTGAAGGGGATAGAAAAGACCAGACTCAGCTTCTTAAAAATATTTTCTCTGGTTCAAAATTTGTACATTCGATAACAAGTAAGAAAAACAATTCTTATTCCAATAGATCGTCAGATCATTTTCAGGGAGGATTAAAAATAATTTTTGTAAATCCCAATTTAAAACAAAATCTCTATTGGGTGATATTAAAAATTTCGGCGAAAATTCACTTTCAATTTCGAAAATTGGTTTAATGCAAAATAAAAGAAAGATCTGTGTAGTTGTTACCGCACGCCCATCCTATAGTAGGATCAAATCTGCCTTGCAGGCCATAAAAGGGCATCCAGATCTGGAGTTACAGCTAGTGATAGCAGGTTCAGCCTTGCTGGATCGCTATGGCAATGCCGCAGATTTTATCCAGAAAGACGGATTTGAGGCTTCTGCGAAGGTATATATGGTGCTTGAAGGAGAAAATCCAACTACGATGGCTAAAACTACTGGGATAGGCCTAATGGAGCTTACAAATGTATTTTATAATTTAAAACCGGATGCAGTGATTACCATTGCTGATCGTTTTGAAACTATTGCCACCTCTATTGCGGCAGCTTACCAAAATATACCTTTAATTCATATTCAGGGGGGAGAGGTAACCGGAAATATTGATGAAAAAGTAAGGCATGCCAATACCAAATTAGCCGATTTGCATTTTGTTTCCAGTGAAGATGCCAGGGATCGGGTTATTAAGTTGGGAGAGGAACCGGCTAAAGTGATTAACACCGGATGCCCATCAATTGACCTGGTTAAACAGATTGAAAGCGAAATAGAGCTAAATTTTGATCCTCTTCAGAAATACGGTGGAGTAGGTAAAAATATTGACTGGAAAAAAGGTTACCTGGTGGTGATGCAACATCCGGTTACAACTGAATATGAAAGTTCAAGAGCGCATATAGAAGAAACTTTAAAAGCTGTACATAAAAGTGGTTTGCCAACATTCTGGTTTTGGCCTAATGTTGATGCCGGATCTGATGGGACTTCCAATGGTATTCGTACTTACCGGGAGCAGAATGATCCGGAAAACATCCATTTTTTTAAAAATATGGAACCTCTGGATTTTTTACGCTTACTTAAATTTTCAAAGCTTCTTATTGGTAACTCCAGTGTGGGAATTAGAGAATCCAGTTATCTTGGTCTGCCGGTGATCAATATTGGAAACCGGCAGAATAGAAGACTACGTGCAAATAATGTTACTGATCTTGATTATGACCGAATGAAAATACTTGCTGCGATAGAAGAGATCTCAAAAATTGACCATTTTGAAATATCTTCGATTTATGGAAATGGAGAATCCGGAAAGAAGATAGCTAATATACTCGCTTCTGTAGATCTGTGTTCATCAAAAACCATCACCTATTAATGAGAATACTCGGTTTAATTCCAGCTAGGGGAGGAAGCAAAGGCATTCCCCGAAAAAATATTAAGAAATTGGGTGGGCAGCCCCTATTAAAGTATACTATTGATTCTGGGAAGAGATCTAGATATTTATCCAAATTAATTCTCAGTTCAGAAGATTCAGGCATCATAGAAGTTGCAAAGAGTTTAGGACTTGAAGTTCCATTTGTTCGGCCTGGCGATCTATCAAGGGATGCCACTCCCAGCCTGGATGTTTTAAAACATGCTTTAAAATTTTATGCTGATCAGGATGAAAACTTTGAAGCGGTTTGCCTCTTGCAAACTACAACACCTTTTAGAAGAGATACTTTAATTGATGAAGCTATCGAAAAATTTATTGATGGCGATTATGATTCTGTAATAAGTGTTCGAGAAATACCTGCAGAATTTAACCCCCACTGGGCTTTTGAAGCTCATGATGGGGTCCTAAAGATAGCCACCGGAGAATCTACTCCTATTACTAGAAGGCAGGATCTTCCTAAGACCTATCATCGTGATGGCGCTATTTATATTACAAAGACTGAGGTTATTTTAAATTCTAATTCTCTTCTTGGTGATAATATAGGTTTTATCGATGTAAGCGCTCAGGATTATGTGAATTTGGATACCATGGAAGACTGGAAGAAAGCCGAAGAAATATTGAAAAAAAGAAATTAATGTGTGGGATCGCCGGAATTATCGGAAATGGAATTCAGGAGTCTGAGGTTGAAGAAATGCTTCTCTCCATAGCGCATCGTGGTCCTGATGCCAGGGGAATATATAAAGATAAGGGATTTGCTGTTTTAGGACATAATCGTCTTTCAATCATTGATCTTTCGCATGAAGCGGATCAGCCTTTGACGGATCCCACAGGCCGTTACCACCTAAGTTTTAATGGAGAGATATACAACTATCAAGAATTAAGAAGAGAAATAGGCGCAAGATATACTTTCAGAACCAGTTCAGACACCGAAGTTTTACTGGCATCTTATATTCTCTACGGGAAAAGTTGCCTGAAAAGACTGAATGGTATGTTTGCTTTTGCCATCTGGGACAGTAAGGAGAAAAAACTTTTTGCGGCTCGTGATCGTTTCGGGGTGAAACCTTTTTATTATAGCAATATCAGTAACAAATTTCTTTTTGCGAGCGAAATAAAAGCTATTCGCTACGTAAAATCTGTAGGCCCCAATGAAAGTGTATGGGCTAATTATTTTTGTTTTGGTTCTTATGGCTCTCCTTCAGAAACTTTTTATAAAGATATAAATCAATTACCTGGTGGCCATTTTATTGAATATGAGAATTCCACCCTGTCTATTGATAAATGGTATGATTTTGCTGAGCAGATCGGGAATATTCCAAATAATTTCTCAACAGCCCAAATTAAAGAGAAATACCGGGAATTGCTTATTGATTCAATTAAGTTAAGGTTTCGGGCAGATGTTGAGGTTGGATTCAATATTAGTGGAGGTATAGACAGTTCTTTGTTGCTTGCCCTGGTTAATGATTATAACAGTAGTAAAAGAACAAGAGCTTTTACATTCTATACGGGTGCTGAACGTTATGATGAATTGCCGTGGGTAGAAAGTATGATAAGACAAACCGGAAATCCTTTAGAAAAGGTGAAATTCAGTGCTGTTGAAGTACCCGAATATGCAAAATTATTGAGTGATGGTCAGGAGGAGCCTTTTGGCGGTATCCCCACCATAGCCTATTCAAAAATTTTTAAAATGGCAAACCAGGCAAGACTTAAGGTTTTAATGGATGGTCAGGGAATGGATGAACAATGGGCGGGATATGATTATTATAATTCTCAACATGATTCGGTAGTGCAGGGTACCGGAAATTCCAGCTCCTTTAAACCAAATGTCCTTAAAAGTGATTTTGCGAATCTTGCCAAAAAATCAGAGTATCCAACACCTTTTAACTCTCGTTTACAAAATTCGCAATATCGTGATCTGTTTTATACCAAACTGCCAAGGGCATTGAGATTCAACGATCGTATTTCTATGTCTTATAGTACAGAGCTAAGAGAGCCTTTTCTTGATTATAGATTGGTAGAACTGGCATTTTCTATTCCGGACAATATGAAGATTAATGGAAAAACACATAAGTATTTATTACGTGAAATTATTAAGGAATTTGTGCCGAATAAAATTTCAGAAGCTCCCAAAAGAGCACTACAAACTCCACAAAGGGAATGGTTAGGGAAGGATCTGGTTGCTTTTGTAAATGAAAGTTTTGCAAACCTGGAGAGCTCGGTTTTTCAAAGCTGGTTTGATCATGATATGATCCAAAAAGAATGGGAACAATATAAAAATGGATCAAAAGCCAATAGTTTTTTTATCTGGCAATGGATAAACACAAGTCTTATAGCTTCCGATATTCAGAAAACTACTTAGTTTTCTATATTTGAAGAGTTGGACAAACCAAACCTGAATTTGAGATCAAAAAAACTTTTAGTAATAATCCCTGATGGAGTAGGTATAAGGAATTTTGTACATACAAAATTTCCGGAGGAAGCGAAAAAAGCAGGATGGCAATTAATGTTTTTAAATATGACCCCTTTTGATCTAAAAGGGATAGGGCATAGTGAGATAAAACTAGTTCCTAAGCCATCAGCATGCACAGATCTTTTAAAACGCGCTAAAATTCTTATAGAGTTGGATCTATTTAAAAGTAAATTTAATGATCCGGTATATGAAAAATATAAATTTCCAGTCTCGAGTAAAGGCTTTAAAAATAAGGTGAAGAACTTTATTCTTAGTATCCTGATCAGAAGATATAATTCAGAAACTGGTTTGGTGAAATTAAGGCGGAAGATGAACGATTCTGAAAGAAAAACAGGCTATTATAAATCCTGTATGGAAATATTGAAACAAGAGAAACCTGATGTAGTATTTTGTACAAATCAAAGGCCGGTACATGCGATATCACCTGTGACTGCAGCTCAGGATCTTGGTATATCTACTTCCTGTTTTATTTTTTCCTGGGATAATCTTCCTAAGGCAACTAAGGTACTTGATACTGATTATTATTTTGTCTGGAGTGAATATATGAAGAAAGAATTGCTTCAATATTATCCAGATATAAAATCCGATCAAATTAAAATCACGGGTAGCCCTCAATTCGAGATTCATAAGGACAGATCGGTTATTCTGGAAAAGGACGAGTTTTTTGATATGTATGGATTGGATAAAGAAAAACAATATCTATGTTTTTCCGGGGATGACATTACCACATCTCCCCACGATGAATATTTTTTGAAGGATATAGCTGAAGAAGTAAAAAAATTAAATCAAAAGGGATATAATCTGGGAATAATATTTAGAAGATGTCCGGTAGATTTTTCTGATCGTTACAATAAGATATTACAAAAATATACAGATCTTATTGTCTCTATTAATCCGGTTTGGACTAACGGAGGTGGTTCCTGGAATCATGCTATCCCTACAATAGATGACCTTAATTTACAAACTAACATTATAGAGTACAGTTTTATGGTGATAAACGTAGGTTCCTCTATGGTCTTTGATTATGTTGCCAAGGGAAAGCCTTGTGCTTACCTGAATTATCTACCTTCTCTCACGGAATTGAAAAAAGACATCAGGGAGGTTTATTTATATACTCATTTTAAGTCTATGCCCGATAGAAATTCCGTTTACTGGATAAATGATAAATCTGATATACCTTTAATTATTAAAAATGCACTGGAAAATCCAGAAGTTGTTGTATCCAATGCTCAAGACTGGTTCTATAGAATCAATAATATGCATGCTGAAAAGAATGCATCAAAACAAATAGTTGATCAATTAGATAGCTTATTATAATATGCACGTAGCTTTCTTAACTCCAGAATATCCACACCAGCTTTGTAATGCTTCAGGAGGTTTGGGTACAAGTATTAAGAATCTCGCAGAATCCCTTGTAAGAAAAGGAGAAGAGGTAAGCTTGATAATATACGGCCAAAAGGAGGAATCGAATTTTGAAGAAAGCGGGATTCATTTTTATCTTATAAAACAGAAAAGCTATTTTTGGGGAGGTTGGTTCTTTTATAGAAAATATATCCAAAGATTTATAAATAAACTTATTAGTGACAAAAACATCCAGATAATTGAGGCCCCAGACTGGACGGGGATCACAGCATTAATGAATATAAGCTGCCCGGTGGTAATACGTATGAATGGTAGTGATGCATATTTTTGCGAACTGGATGGAAGACAACAAAAGCCAAAGAATCGCTTTTTTGAGAAAAAAGCTTTAAAATCTGCTGACTCACTGGTATCTGTTAGTGCATTTACTGCCAGGAAGACCAATGAAATTCTTGGTTTGAAAAGGCATATTAAAATCATTCCCAATAGTATTAGAATTGACGAATTTGGACCTTCAGTAGAAAAACCTGTTCCTAATCGAATATTATATTTTGGTACGCTTATTCGAAAAAAAGGGGTTTTAGAACTTGCCCATATTTTTAACCATGTAAACTCTGTTCTTCCAGATGCTGAATTAATTCTTATTGGAAAAGATGTGCCTGATATTTTTGAAAAAAGATCTACTTTGGAAATTTTTCAGGAGAAACTAATAGAGAATGCTAAGCAAAAAGTGAAATATATAGGTGCAGTTTCTTATGATGAGGTTAAAACATATATAAAAGAAGCTGTAGTTGTAGTGTTACCTAGTTTTGCAGAAGCCCTTCCTATGACCTGGCTGGAGGCGATGGCGATGGAAAAGGCTCTAGTGACCTCCAATATTGGATGGGCAAAGGAAGTAATGATTGATGGCAAAACTGGATTTACTGTGTCACCTGAGAATCACCAGCTGTATGCTGAAAGGATCATTGAACTTCTTGGAAATCCAGACCTAAGTAAAGAGATGGGAGCTAATGCAAGAATAAAAGTTTTAGATGATTTCTCCTCTGATGTGGTCGCAGAAAGGAATATTGCATATTATAATTCAGTTTTGGATAAATACCTGAATAATTGATCTATTTAAAACATATAAATACTAAAACTGTAAGTTCTGTTGTCAAGGATGGAGAGCAAATCCAGGTTCTGAATACAAATTTGATTCTTTGTTTTTGGGAAATTTGCGAAAGATTCCCTGATGAGTTGGTCATTTGGATAGATGAAAAAATAGATATGGTGCTAAGCGATGATTTGCATACTATTTTTCATCATGATCTCATAATGGCTTCTTATCCTATTGAGTCCAAATTCTTTCCAGATTCCATAGGTTATATAGATCAGTTTCCTTTTGTAAATCCGGATCATACTGTTAGATATCCAACCTGGCGAATGAGTACAGACGTTGGGGGTATCAAAACTCAAACAGCGCTCAAATTTAAATCGATATTTCAGGATATTAAAAATTTTGGATACCTCCTTAATTCTATCGCCAAAGTTGGACAGCAGAATTCGCTTTTCTGTTATAACGAACCTGATTTAATTAAAGAAAATTATCAAACTACTTTAGAAAGCCGGGCATCCATATCCTTGCTATTTAATTTTGTATCCCAACATTATAAAAATGAATGGTTATTTGTTTTATTATTCTGCTTTATTAAATATGAAAGACAATTGCCATTTTGGTCATTTTTTAAAAGTCACTTTAAGAGATCCTGGTTTCGTAAGACAATTGACCTTTCAGATTTAACTCTAGCATTTGAAAAAACCGAAAGTTTAAGAGATACCATAGATATATTAATTCCAACTATAGGCAGGCCTGAGTATTTGAGACAGGTAGTACTTGATCTAAAAGCACAAACACATCTACCTTCAAAACTGATAATAATTGAACAAGAACCCGATCTCAATTCCAAAACACAATTAGATTTTCTATATAAAGAAGATTGGCCATTTGAAATAGTTCATCGTTTGATTCATCATACAGGGGCGTGTAATGCAAGAAATCTGGCCATGCAACAAGTAACCAGCGACTGGGTTTTTTTTGCAGATGATGATATACGCCTTACTGAAAATGTTATAGAAAAAGCTTTAGAAGAGTTACATCGACTAAATATTTGTGCTCTTAATCTAAATTGTATCCAGCCGGGCGAAGAAATCTATTTTGAAAAGATTAAACAATGGGCAGCTTTTGGTTCAGGTACTTCTATTGTAAGATCTTCACATGCTTTAAAATGTCAGTTTTCAGAGGCTCTTGAATTCGGTTTTGGTGAGGACATTGATTTTGGATTACAATTAAGATCCCATGGTTGTGATATTATCTATCAACCAGAGGTTAAAATTATACATTTGAAGGCAGGTAGTGGTGGTTTTAGGGATACTCTAAAAGCGAAATGGGCTAATTCCAGTTTAGAGCCTAAGCCTTCACCAACAATGATGTGGTTGGTGAAAAAATACTATTCTTCGGAAATGATCAGGGGATATAAGGTGAGCCTTTTTCTGAAATTCTATAAAAAACAAAAGCTCAGAAACCCATTGAAATATATTCAACTGATGAAAAGAAGGTGGGATTTGAGTGAGCAGTTAAGTGATAAATTACCTCGGTCTTAAGGCAATTAATTAAAATTATCAAATGCTAGAACATATTAAATCATTTAATTTTAGTCTTGTTGTTTGTACTTATCAAAGATCTGAGTCGCTAGAAAGATTAATGGATTCGGTAGCGGAACAAAGTCTTTATCCTAACGAGATTTTAATTGTTGATGGCTCTTTAGAGGATAATACCAAAAAATTAATTCAGGCGAGAAAGTATAGAAATCTTACTTATTTCAGAGTTAAAGAAAATGATAGAGGATTAACAAGGCAAAGAAATTATGGGATCAGTAAACTGGCTTCCGAGGCTGAGATAGTCTGTTTCCTTGATGATGATATAGTTCTGGACAAAGGTTACTTTGAAAATCTAATAAATACGTATCATCTCCGTCCTAAAGCCATCGCCGTGGGAGGTATGATTGTAAATGAAACCAATTGGACTAAACTTGATAACAAACATAAAGTTACATTTGATGAATTCTCAAAAGATGGTTTTGTGAGAAAACTTGGCCTTAGAAATCTTGTTCGTAAGAAGCTAAATTTATTATCAGATAAACCACCAGGTTTTATGCCTTCTTTTTCTCATGGTCTTTCTATAAGTTTCCTTCCACCCACGGGTAATATTTATCCGGTGGAATTTTTTATGGGAGGTGTATCATCTTATAAAAAGGAAATTTTTGAAGAATTAAGTTTTTCAAATTATTTTGAGGGCTACGGTTTATATGAAGATATGGATTTTTGCCTTCGAGCTTCCAGTATAGGAGAAATGTTTGTAAATACAGCAGCGAGGGTAGAGCATCTGCATGAGGAAGGGGGAAGGCCAGATTATTTTAAATATGGCAAAATGGTAGTGCGAAATGGATTTTATGTGTGGAAGATTAAAAATCCTAACCCGAATTTCAAAAGTGTTCTAAAATGGAATGCAATTACCCTACTTTTGATTTTAATAAGACTGAGTAATATTTTAAATACGAACGAAAAGGAAAAATCACTGATGGACTCCCTCGGTAGATTCATAGGCTGGATAAGTTTGGCTATTAATAAACCAAGAGAAATATAAGAATGAGAAAGTGGATCCAATCATTTCTTTTTTTAATGGGGATCTTTCTCATAATCCTGGTTATTTTCAATTATAGATACCCTTTTATTGTACCAGCAAGCAACGGTTGGTCTATTGGTTTTAGAGCTATTGATGATCCTCTTCAAAAAATAACTCCCTCACAAAATAATTTGATTAGCCATGATTCCCTTAATAGGATCACAAAATTTCAGACGAGATTTTTAGCCGATCCTTTTCTCATTTATGAGAATGGTATTTATTATATATTTTTTGAGCATCAATTGGAGCAGGGGCCGGCAAAAATTGGTCTTCTTCAATCGAATGATGGTTTGAACTATATTTACAAGGGGAATGTGATTGATGAAAATTTTCATTTATCCTTTCCACAAATATTTAAATATGGGAAGAATTATTATATTCTTCCAGAATCCGCAGCAATTAATCAGGTAATTCTGTATAAGGCGGTTAATTTTCCTTTCGAATGGAAGGTTTCTGACACCTTAATAAAAAATGTCAAATTAAAGGATCCTGCTATCCTTTTAAGTGATACTTTAAATTTAATTACAGGTATTGATGACAACTGGAACCAGCAGGTTTTTAAAGCAGACTCACTTTTTGGAAATTGGAGAAGAGACAAGGCTTTTAGATCAAAGAAGGGAAATGAAATTAGACCTGGAGGAAGTTTTTTTTCAGTTGGGAAGGAGTGGTATTTACCTTTTCAGAATAATCAGGAAGGTTATGGTACTGGTGTTTCCTTGTATAAATTAAAGAAAAATAAGTTTGAAAAGATAATTTCCAGACAATTATATAAATCTGAATCAATTGAATGGTTTGGTAGAGGTATGCACCATCTGAATGTTAATAACTTAAACGAAGAGTATTATTTAGTCTATGATGGCGATGAAATTAAACCTGGTAAAAAAAACCTAACCTGGATATCATCTATTAAATATAACTTGTACGACCTTCATAACTTTGTGTTCAGATAAATTCAACCGAAAGCTATTGTATGGATGAAATGAAGGATATTAATAGTAAGCAAAAAGCTTTCTACGATAATAAAGAAAAAAATTTTGTCACCAAAGTTTGGTATTACTTTAGGAATAAAACTTTAAACGCGTTTAGGAAAAATATAGGTCTTGAAAAGGAGATATATGATTTGCATTTGAGTTGGCTAGGGGATCTAACAGAAAAGAAAGTTTTAGACCTTGGTTGCTATGAGGGGAATTCATTGTCTTACTATATGGCGAAAAATTCAAAAAAATACGTAGGTATAGATCTTAGTGAAAAAGCTATAATAATGCTGCGCCGGCGATTAAACTCAATACCCAATGCTGAAGTATTTTCTGTTGATTTTCTTTCTTCCGAATTTAATGAAAAAGATTTTGATCTAATATATGCTTATGGTGTACTGCATCATTTTAGAAATACAGAGGAATTAATCCAGAAGCTAAAACAGAAATTAAAACCTGGAGGGAGAATAATAAGCTATGATCCCCTTACTACAAGTTTACCAATTAAGTTGGTAAGAACATTGTATAGGCCCTTCCAAACTGACAAGGATTGGGAGTGGCCTTTTTCCAGAAAAGTTTACCATAAATATTCTAATGAATTTGAAATAGTGGAGAGGCGTGCGATATTAGGTAAAACTAAGTGGTTGTTTTTAATCAACCTTCTACCTATTGGTAAGCATAAAAAAGAAACAATTGGCAAGAAGTGGCATACAATAGATTGGGAAAAGTCCAGACAGAGTGATAGCCATATGTTTAAATGTATGCACTTAACAATGCTTATGCAACTTAAATCGAACTAATGCATTTTGCCGTATTTACCCATGCCGAACATTTTCAGAAAGGGAAAATTTATTTTTCCTATGCTCCGTATGTAAAAGAAATGAATATTTGGTTTGAGTTTGTAGATGAAATATTGATTGTTGCTCCACTAAAAAAGAGAAATGATACCATAGATGCTGAATATGACAGAAAAGATTTGAAATTCAAGTCTATTAAAGCAATTAATTTTACTTCTTTAAAAAATACAACTCGCTCCATTACTAGAATTCCTGTTATTTTCTTAGCAATTTACCGGGCGATGCATAAAACAGATCATATACACATTAGATGTCCTGGTAATATAGGTTTGTTGGCAGCATTGGTTCAGATACTCTTTCCTGGAAAGCCTAAGACCATAAAATATGCGGGAAATTGGGATCCGAATAGTGAACAACCCTGGACATATCGATTTCAAAGATGGATTTTAAAAAATCAATTTTTAACGCAAAAAGCAAAAGTTTTGGTATATGGAGAATGGGCAAACCAGGGCCATAATATAATTCCCTTTTTCACTGCAAGTTATTTAGAATCTTATAGAGAAGCATATTTGAAAGATTTTTCAACTCCGCATAGATTTGTCTTTATAGGAGTACTTTCTGAAGGCAAAAGGCCTTTGTTGGCAGTTAAGATAATCCATGCTCTAATTCAAAGTGGATGCAAAGTCTCGTTGGATATATTCGGAACGGGAACGATGAAAGATACTGTTCAAAATTACATTATAGAACATAAATTGGAAAGAATAATAATATTGCACGGGAATCAAAATGCTCAGGCGATTATGGACGCTTATAAAAATTCACATTTTTCCATCTTACCTTCAAAGAGCGAAGGTTGGCCTAAAGCATTGGCAGAAGCGATGTTCTTTGGGTGTATTCCAGTTGCCTGTTCAGTCTCATGTATTCCGTGGATGCTAGGGGAAGGTAACAGGGGAATCTTAATTGATCCTGATATTGATATAGCTGTGAAAGAACTTATTCAGGTTATTTCCGATAAGTCAGCACTTCATAAAATTTCAATCAATGCTCAGGAATGGTCTCAATTTTATACTTTGGAAAAATTCAGGGCTGAAATCAAAAAACTACTATGAAGATCTTGCAGCTAATAGATACTCTAAATCCTGGTGGAGCGGAGAGAATGGCAGTTAATTATGCCAATTCATTATCCGAACTAGGACATGATTCCTATTTAATTGTTACTAGACAGGAAGGAGCCTTCAAAACTTTATTGAATAAGAAAGTTGATTATTATTATCTGAGAAAAAAAAGGACTATTGATTGGAATGCATTTCTAAGATTTGACGAATACATTAAGAGAAACAGAATTGAAATAATACATGCACATGGCACCTCTTGGTTTATTGCTGTAGTTTATAAGTTACTGAGAAATAATGTTAAACTTATCTGGCACGATCATTACGGTGAGAGCGAGTTTTTGAATAAAAGAGATCTTTTTCCTTTAAAGTACTTTTCGGGAAAATTCGATGGTGTTATTTCGGTAAATAAAAGATTAAGGGATTGGGCCAAGGGGAAGCTCTATTGTAAAAATGTTATATTTCTTAATAATTATATAAAAGAAAATAACAATAAAAATTTATCTTATACTCAACTTAAGGGAAGCTCTGAATTAAAAATTATATGTGTTGCTAATCTTCGTCAACAAAAAGATCATTATTCCTTACTTGAAGCTTTTGGATTAGTTGTTCAGACACATAATGTTTCTCTTCATTTGTTTGGAAAAGAATATGGAGATCAATATTCCTTTGAACTTATAAAGAAATTTAATTCTACAGCTTTTATATATTATTATGGAGAGAAAGAAAATATCTCTCACTGGTTGGCTCAAGGAGATATAGGAGTACTGTCATCTTTGTCTGAAGGTCTACCTTTAGCATTGCTGGAATATGGAGATGCAGGATTGGCAGTAGTTTGTACAGATGTGGGTGAATGCCGGCAAGTTATAGGGAATCATGGGATATTAGTTTCTCCCAAGAAGCCAAAGGAACTAGCTCATGCTTTGAGGCTATATCTTGATGATGACAAAAAAAGGATAATGGATTCCAATAGTTTGAATATCCGTATAAATCAGTTTCATTCAGAAAAAAGCATTATTCCCTGCTACTTCAAATTTTTAGAACAGCTATGTTAAATAGTAATTATATAAATAATCATTTTTATATCAGGATGCTACTACTGCATTTTGGATATGGATTTCTTATTTATTTATTCCCATTTCTGGCCAAGATTATTTTGATTGGGATTATAGTTTCTTTTCTTTTTATCATTGTAGACAGAAAAAATAAAGGTAATGAGGCCTTGATGGCAGCTGCTTATCTTGCAGGAGGAGAAGTTTTCTTTAGACAGACCAGCGCAGTAATTTTTTATGAGACTGGTAAATATGCGGTAATAATTTTTCTTGTAATTGGAATGTTTTTTAAAGGAGCCAGTTCTAAAACTGTACCTTTTTGGATCTATTTGCTTATCCTTTTTCCAGGTGTCGTTATGGTTACCTTTACCATGAGTTATGATTTTGAATTTAGAAAACAAGTGGCATTTAATCTTGCTGGTCCCGTTTGCCTGGGAGTTTCCGCTTTATACTGTTATTACAAGAAGATAAAGAAAGAGGATTTTCAGCGGGTATTGTTAATGTTATTGATGCCAGTTATATCTCAAGCTGTTTACCTCTTATTCTATACTCCTAGTCTTGATGAAGCGATGATAAGTTTTTCTGGGAATTATGCCGCTACTGGAGGATTTGGACCTAATCAAATTTCAACCATCATGGGACTTGCAGTATTTCTTTTAAGTACCAGGTTATTTACTATCAAAAATCTAAAAATAAATATAATTGATGCCGTTTTATTGTTAATGGTAGGATATAGAGGTGTTGTTAGCTTCTCTCGGGGTGGAATTGTTACAGCCATTTTATCTGTTATGGCTTTTCTAATGTTTTACTATTTCAAACAAAATGGTAAAATGATAAGGAGTTTAAATTTTAAAATTATTGGGGTGATTCTAATATTTACCTCTGTTTGGATGTTTAGTTCATTAGAAACAGGAGGGTTAATTGGAAATCGCTACACAAATCGAAATGCCATGGGGCAGATGGAAGAGGATATTACTACTGGAAGAGCAGAACTTATAGAAACAGAATTAACTGCTTTTTATCATCATCCAATTACCGGCATAGGCGTTGGTAAAGGAAAAGAATATAGGGAAGAACAGTTAGGAATAGGGATAGCCAGCCATAATGAGTTGAGCAGGTTGTTAGCGGAACATGGAATTTTAGGTGTATTTGCCTTATGTATTCTTATATTTGTACCGATAACATTCTGGTTTAAGTTTAAAAATAACTATTATTTTTTAGCATTTGTTGTTTTCTGGTTTATGACTATAAACCATTCTGCAATGCGTATTGCTTTACCAGCTTTTGTATACGGACTTGCATTATTATATATAGTAGATGAAAAAAAGAATCCTGTACATAGGAAACGACTTGCAGGTCAATAGTTTTACAGTAACTTATATTTCTTTTTTCAGTAAAATGTTGCGGAAGGAGGGATATAAAGTGAAAACTGCCTCTACCAGGAGTAATAAAGCTTTGAGACTGGCAGAGATGCTTGGATTAATCGCTAAGTATAAAGATTCGACTGATATCGTTCTAATAGATACCTACGGTGCAATGAACTTCTATTACGCTTACCTCGTAGGAAAGACCTGTGAAATGTTTAACCTGGAATATATTCCAATACTTCATGGGGGAAATTTACCGGACAGATTGGAAAATTCCAGAAAGTTCAGTCAGAGTTTATTTGGAAAAGCGAAAGTAAATATAGCGCCCTCTAAATTTCTCTATGACATTTTTCAGTCTTATGGATTTGAAAATACGCAGATTATCCCTAATGCCATTAGAACTGATAAATATCCCTTTAAGCAACGGAAGGAATTCAGACCAAAATTATTGTGGGTTAGACGTTTTCAAGAACGTTATAATCCATTAATGGCTTTGAATGTTTTAGGTAAATTACAAAAAGTATATCCCGATGCAAGTTTATGTATGGTAGGTCCTGAAAAAGATGGTACGATGGCATCCTGTAAAAAACTGGCCAGAAAATATAATCTTGATGTAAGATTTACAGGAAAACTCAAAAAGAAGCACTGGGCACAGCTTTCTACCAATTATGATTTTTTTATTAATACCACTTCAGTAGATAACACTCCCATAAGTGTAATTGAAGCAATGAGCCTGGGACTGACTATCATCAGTACCGATGTGGGAGGGATGCCAATACTGATTAAAAATGAGTATGATGGCCTTCTGGTTCCCGAAGAAGATGAAGAGGCTATGGTAAAGGAAATTTCAAAAATCATTGAAAATCCTGAAAAAGGAGAAGTATTATGTGCAAATGCCAGAAATAAAGTGGAATCTTTCGACTGGAATAATATAAAAGAACAGTGGAACGAAGTGCTTAATTAATGAAAAAAATTCTCTATTTAGGAAATAAATTAGAGAAGCATGGTTTCTCCCCTACCAGCATAGATACACTTTTACCTTTACTTGCAGCCGAAGGATATACCGTTGAATCAGTATCGTCTGTAAAAAATAAACCGTTAAGGCTATTACATATGTTAAGCCAGGTCATTCTAAAGAGGAATTTTGATCTGGTTTTGATTGATACGTATAGTACCTCCAATTTCTGGTATGCTGTTTTGAGTGCTAAATTGTGTCGGCTTTTTAGAACCCCATATATTTTTATACTTCATGGTGGGAATTTAGAAGAACGTTTTAATAATTCTTCGGAAGGAATTCTGAATGTATTTAGAAATGCCAAAGCAAATGTGGTTCCATCAAATTTTCTGAAGGATAAACTTCAAAAGTTCCAGTTTAGAAATATGGTTTTTATACCAAATTCAATTGACCTTTCTTTTTATAATTTCAAAGAAAGACGATCTCTGAAGCCCGGAATACTATGGGTGCGAGCATTTAATAAAATTTATAATCCCCAGATCGTCCTGGAGATATTTGACGAGCTTTTGAAATTTTACCCTGATGCTGAGGTCTGTATGGTTGGGCCTGAAAAGGACGGAAGTTTAGAAAAAATAAAACAAATTTCTGAGGATAGAAATCTGAATATTAGATTTAAAGGAAAGTTAACTAAACCTGAATGGACGAAATTGTCTAAGGAGTATGATATTTTTATCAATACGACCTTAATAGATAATACCCCAGTTAGTGTTATTGAAGCAATGGCATTAGGATTACCTGTTGTATCTACCAATGTAGGAGGAATCCCTTATTTAATTTCTGATGAAGAAAATGGACTTTTAGTGAAGCCACAGGATTCCCGGGAAATGGTAAACGCTATAAAAAAACTACTGGAGCATCCAAAACTTGCCGAAAAGCTTAGTTATAAGGGTAGGTTAACTGCCGAAAAATTTGACTGGACAGATGTAAAGCAAGCTTGGATAGAATTACTAGGTTAAAAATTATATATTTAACCCGAGCGAAAACCTAACCTGTAATGTCTCAGAAACCCCTATTTCATTTCGAAATTTCGGAACGTAAAATTCTTTTACGTCTTTTTGATATGCTTGGTGTTCTGCTGACTTTAGCAGTTGTAGGAATCATTTTTAAATTTGATTACTTTAGAATAGATGCTGATAATTGGAGTTGGACTCTATTATTTTTGGCCTATTTAAATTTATTTGCCAGTGTTTTTGAACTCTATGATCTTCAAAAGGCAGATCGCTTTGACAGTGTACTAAAAAATGTATTGTTAACTACGAGCTTGACAGTGCTTTTTTACATGCTTACTCCATTTTTCACTCCAAGTCTACCTGAAAATCGTTTACAAATATTATTCTTTTTTCTATCGGTAGCAGGATCATTGCTAATTTGGAGGTTTCTTTATATCAATCTTATATCCTCTCCCAGGTTTTATAAGAGAGTTCTGGTAGTTGGAGATTCGTTTGACATTAAATTAATCGCAGAAGCACTCCAAAAATCCGATCCTAACTATTTTGTTGTTGGCTATATAAATACCGATCATAAATTAAAAACAGACTTCGACAGGAGCGATCTTTTACATTTTGAAGTGGAAGAATTACAAGCTGCTATCAAGGAAAACCACATTAATGAAATTGTTGTAGCCAGTGCCTATCAAAAAGGTTTGATGTTTAATTTATACAATCAGTTAAATGAATTGCTGAAACAAGGCTTTCCCATTCGGGATTATACTCAGGTTTATGAAGAAATTACCAGAAGAATTCCGGTTCAGAATGTAGATAAAGATTTTTATAGATATTTTCCTTTTAGCCGAAGCAATCAAAATAAATTTTACATACTGGCTTTTAGAGTTTTTGATATCATCGTTGCAGTGATAGGAATTCTCTTCGGAATACTTATTAGTCCATTTATCATTATAGGAAATCTTTTTGCGAACCGGGGTCGATTTTTCTTCACTCAGGAAAGGATTGGGAAAAATGGAGTTGTCTTCAATATTTTGAAGTTGAGAACTATGACCAAAGATGCTGAAGCTTTAGGTCCACAATACGCTCAAAAAAACGATTATAGGATTACTAAATTCGGGATGTTTCTAAGGAGATCCAGAATTGACGAAATTCCGCAGTTTTATAATGTTTTAAAAGGCGAAATGAGCTTGATTGGTCCACGTCCCGAAAGGCCGGTTTTTGTAAAGGATCTTTCCAAGCTTATTCCATTTTATGAGACCAGGCATATCATTAAACCTGGTTTAACCGGCTGGGCCCAGGTGATGGCTAATTATGGAGATTGCTATGAAGACAGTTTGGAAAAGTTGCAATACGATCTTTACTACATAAAACATCGGGGAATATTCCTGGACTTGAGTATTCTTCTAAAGACACTTAGTACGGTTATATTTTTTAGAGGACAATAGTTCAGTGGACAGTATTTAGTTAACAGTAATCAGTGGGAAATTGAGATTGCGTAGGTCAATTCATTAACGGGCAGTGACTTTCAAAAAAGATTGTACAAAAATTTCCAATTCAACCTTCCTCTGTGCACCTTTTTGAAAATTAAGTTGGAAAGATGCTTTAAAAAGTTTGAGAAACGATTCATAAATGAACAGCTTATCTCACTTCTCACGCTGGTCTTTTTCTCTTGAATTTCACTACAGAAAAGAGAAAGATAAACAAGGCTAGAAACTGGGCAATTCTTGGAAGATAATCGCCATATTTTACATAGAAGGTTTTCTCATGCTGGATTCCCACCTGTCCTACAATGGTTCCTTTCTTTTCATATCCCAGACTTTTTTCAATATCTCCTCTGGAATTAATAATAGCCGAAATTCCCGTATTAGCACTTCTGGCAACAAACCTTCTATTTTCAACTGCACGTAGTCGCGCATAGCTTAGATGTTGTCTATGACCTTCTGTATCTTTCCACCAGGCATCATTCGTTATAATACTTAGGAAGCCTGCACCATTTTCTACATATCCGGTAACATATTCCCCGTATACAGATTCATAACAAATAATGGGAGCTGCTCCAGTATTATCACTTAGCCATAGTACTTCCCGATTTTCCTGGGTGGTTTTCATCGCTACAGTACCGCCAAGATCTATCATGATATCCCCTAGAATAGGCTTTAAAATATCCTGATAAGGAAAGTTTTCTACTCCTACCACGAGCTTTGATTTATGATATAATTGGGTGCTATCTGAAGAATTCTGAACCAGAAAAGCTGAATTGTAATCGTCATACCAGTCATTAGGGGCAATCTTATTTGATTGACTTCTAACTTTATCGGGATCACTAAAACGGTCAAACATACTCAGACCTCCCAAAAAACTGAGATTTGCGTGAATTCTGCTAATTTGGTTTCCAAAATAGACTGCTTCTGAATTTTCAAAATTTGAAAGCTGTGTGCCATCAGCAAAAACAGTTTCCGGAGCTATTACAATATCTGTAGAATCTGTAACCGATTCTTTACTTAATTCTATTAATAGATCTCCAATACGTGTATCTGTAGTATTGTATTTTTCAGTATAAGGATTAATATTTGGTTGTAAAATCACTACGTTCAGTTTCTCTCCTGGTTCTTCGTAATTATAATACAGAAACAATGATAAACCTATAGGCAGTAATATAAGCAAAGAGATTTTTACAACTGAACGATAAATAATAGCTTTTTCACGAAACTCCCTAAATTGAAGTATAGCCTTGAAAACCGCAATATTAACCAGCCACACCCAAAGAGTGCCGCCAAATGTTCCGGTAAATTCATACCATTGTACCCAGCTTATATATTCAGAAAAAACATTTCCTAAATTTAACCAGGGCCAGGAAAAATCCCAGTTTAGATGCACTCTTTCGAATATCATCCATAGACTTATAAGAAACGCCGAAGCTGCACTAAAGCCGGTTCTTTTGGCTACTATGTGATATATTAAGAAAACTACAGACATCAATAAGGAGTTTGCAAGAATGGCAAAGACTCCTCCAAAGGGAGTTGAAAAATATATCCAATAGGTTGTTATTAAATTCCAAATAAAGAAGCTGAGGTAGGAAACACCAAAAACTTTTAGTTTTATCCAGCTTTTAGAATGATTTCTAATGTTGAACTCTGCAATGAGTAGGGGGATAAAAGCAAAAAATATGAAAAGCGGAAATCCATAGGTGGGCCAGGATATAGCGAGTAAAATTCCACTTATGAGTCCATATATAATATTTTTCATAGCATTCAGGTCTGTTCAAAAATAGCAAACTTCTGGAGAATATAATTCAAGATTTAAAATTCATGGTTTAACATTTAATAGGACATACTACTTTATTTTGCAGTTGTCATCTCTACCAAAGGGAGAGACCTGTTTTTTACTCCTATATAATTAGAGATTTCTCCTGCGCTACGCTTCGTCGAAATGATAAAAGAATCATGCTTCGGTCTTTTCAACCAAAGGAAGAAATCTATCACTCGAAATTCTAATTGAATCTAGATTAAAGAAATTTTTAGAAATTTTTAAATTCAAAATAGTAGTTTAGTAAATTCTAACAAAAACCAATCAATGGGCCTTAAAAGACATATCCCCAATTTAATAACTCTTTTGAATTTATTTAGCGGCAGTTTAGCCGTCATCTTTGCCGTAAAAGGAAACTTAGTGCTTGCGGCGATATTTGTAGCTGCTGGCATATTTTTTGATTTTTTCGACGGACTTGCTGCACGACTGCTCGATGTAAAGAGTGAAGTGGGGCTTCAGTTGGATTCACTTGCCGATGTTGTAACGAGTGGAGTAGTTCCCGGAATAGTGATGTATCAATTATTGACTAAAGCACTACCGGCAGCTGGAGGATTGGGATCTGATTGGAATTCGTCTGTATTCGATATTCAATTAAAGCCTTTCGCCCTTATAGGTTTGCTTATCATACTAGCTTCGGCCTACAGGTTAGCAAAATTCAATGTTGATGAAAGACAAACAGATTCTTTTATTGGACTGCCTACTCCGGCCAATGCCTTGTTAATTCTAAGTTTACCTTTAATTTTAACCTATCAACCGGGGCCGTTTATTTCCGGTCTCTTGTTAAATGAATGGTTTCTAGTAGGTTTAACTTTGGTGAGCTGTTATTTGCTGAATGCAGAACTTCCATTATTCGCATTAAAATTTTCAGATTGGGGTTTCAAGGAAAATAAACTGAGATATTTCTTTATTATCAGCTGTGTACTATTAATAATATTCCTGAAGTTTATAGCAATTCCGGTAATTCTTTTGCTATACGTATTGCTATCGATTATTTCGAATAGAAGTACAGCTACCTAAGTGAATAACTTCTTCTTTCTAAGCTCAAAATTCTGCCCAAGGTAAACCTTACGTACCATTTCGTCTTCGGCGAGTTCTTCAGGCATACCATGTTTAAGGATGCTTCCTTCAAACATCAGGTAAGTTCTATCTGTAATTGCCAGGGTCTCCTGTACATTATGGTCGGTAATTAGAATCCCGATATTTTTATCTTTTAACTGGGCGACAATACGCTGAATATCCTCAACGGCTACCGGGTCTACTCCGGCAAAGGGTTCATCCAGCAGAATAAAATTAGGATCTGTAGCTAAAGCTCTCGCAATTTCTGTTCTTCTTCGTTCACCACCACTCAAAAGATCCCCACGATTTTTTCGAATGTGATTTAATCCAAATTCCTCAATAAGAGATTCCATTTTCATGACTCTTTCCTTTTTGGAAAGGCTGGTAAGTTCCAGAACACTCATAATATTATCCTCAATACTCAATTTTCTGAAGACAGAAGCTTCCTGGGCGAGGTATCCAATTCCGTGCTGAGCTCTTTTATACATCGGGTATTTCGTGATATTCTGTTTATCCAGAATGATATCACCTTTATTTGGTTTGATAAGACCTACAATCATGTAGAAAGAAGTGGTTTTTCCGGCACCATTGGGTCCTAAAAGTCCCACGATCTCTCCCTGATTCACTTCTACAGAAATGCCTTTTACAACATCCCTTCCTTTATAGGTCTTAACAAGTTTTTCAGCACGTAATTTCATATTCTCAATTTACATTTCTGATAGCACAGAAACTATACCGTAATTATTTGGCATCTTCCAAAGCTTCCCAGTATTCAAAAGCCCTTCTTAGATGCGGTATTACAATAGTTCCTCCAATAAGAGTTCCTATGCTTAAAGTTTCCATTACTTCTTCTCTACTAATACCTTCTTTGTGACTGGCCTCAAGATGATATTTTACACAATCGTCACATCTAAGCACCGTAGAGGCCACGAGACCTAGTAATTCTTTGGTTTTTTTGTCTAATGCCCCTTCAGCAAAAGCATTGGTGTCAAGATTAAATATCCTTTTAAGAACTTTATTGTTCTCAGATAAAATTTTATCGTTCATTTTAGCCCGGTACGAATTAAATTCGTCAACCTCATTAATCATAGCTTAATTTTTTAATTTTTCTTCTTCTTTTTTATACATGATCCTGGAAATAACGATGCTAACTTCATAAAGGATCAATACTGGGATTGCAACAATAATTTGACTTACAATATCTGGCGGAGTAATTATAGCTGAAAGAATCAAGACAATTACTAAAGCATATTTTCTATAAGTTCTAAGAAATTGAGGTGTCACCACTCCAACTTTGGTAAGGAAGTAAATTACAATTGGTAGTTCAAATATTAATCCGCTCGCAAGAACAGATGCTCTTACCAAGCTTATGTAACTACCCAAATCAAATTCGTTGAGGACCACATCACTTACCTGGTATTTTCCCAGGAAGTTTATGGATAATGGAGTAACTACATAGTAACCAAATAGCACCCCTAGAAAGAATAAAAATGACGTTACAAAAATAAATCCTTTGGCATGTTTACGTTCATTACTATGCATGGCGGGGGCCACAAATTTCCAGAACTCATAAATTACATAAGGGAACGCAATAATAAATCCGGCGGTAACAGAGGTCCAGATATGGGCAGAGAATTGCCCACCCATAGTTCTACTTTGTATTCCAAAAGGCATTTCAGGATCACAAAATCCACCATCTATTCCAAACATTCCAGAAAGCCGGCATAGTACTTTATAAGAAAAAAAATCGCCTTTAGAGGGTCCGAAAAGCAGTACATCAAAAATAAATCCTTTTAATATAAATGCTATTCCACCGGCGATAACTACTGCAAGAACAGCTCTAATTAAGTGCCATCTTAAATCTTCCAGATGGTCTAAAAAAGACATCTCATTACCAGGTTCTTCCTGGGGGGCTATTTTTTCCATTATAAAATTCCTTCTCTTATTAAATTATGTATATGAACCACACCCGCATATTTTCCATTCTCCACTGCCAGCAATTGCGAGATCTGATGTTTTTCTAAAACATCTAAAGCTTCCACCGCCAGGGTATCCTGTTCTATGGTCTTTGGATTTTCACTCATAATATCTTTAGCCTTAAGACCTTTAATTTCCTGATGATCTTTCAGCATCCTACGAATATCTCCGTCTGTAATGATACCTACAATTTCATCATTCTCCAGAACTGCAGTAACCCCAAGCATTTTTTCAGAAATCTCAATGATTGCATTTGCCACGTCTGTATCTGGAGAAACCTGAGGAATCATATTTTGTGAAGTTATATCACTCACGCGTAAATAAAGTTTTTTACCTAGTGATCCTCCGGGATGATATTTTGCAAAATCTTTACTACTAAATCCTCGTAGATTCAATAAGCATACGGCAAGCGCATCACCAATCACCATTTGAGCAGTAGTACTAGTAGTAGGAGCCAGATTATTAGGGCAGGCTTCCTTTTCTACATAACAATTCAGTACAAAATCTGCTTCTTTACCAAGAAAAGACTCTCTATTCCCCGTAAGAGCAATTAAAGTATTATTGAAATTTTTAATTAAAGGAACCAAAACCTGAATTTCAGGACTAGTCCCACTTTTGGAAATACAAATAACAATATCATCATTTTGAACGATTCCCAAATCTCCATGAATGGCATCTGCAGCATGCATGAATATGGAAGGTGTTCCTGTAGAATTTAAAGTAGCAACTATTTTATTGGCAATAATGGCACTTTTTCCAATTCCGGTTACGACAACACGACCTTCAGATTTATAGATGATTTCAACAGCTTTGGTAAACTCTTCATCAATGAAATTTTCGAGGTTGGCAATTGCATCTGCTTCGTTGGAAATGGTTTCTTTTGCAGTAGAAATGATTTGATCGCTAAGTTTCAAATTAGATTAAATTAAGAATTGCAGGTACTAAAGAAATATGTATATTTAGTAATGCAAATGTATGTAAAATTGTAACACAATTGAATGGGTTTGACCGAAATTGATTTACACAAAGAACTTAAGAGGTACTTTGGATTTAGTCAGTTTAAGGGGCTTCAGGAAGAAGTGATTACCAGTATCGTGAATGGAAAAGACACGTTTGTGGTAATGCCAACTGGCGGAGGTAAATCACTATGTTACCAACTCCCTGCGCTTATATCAGACGGTACTGCTATTGTAGTATCGCCCCTTATAGCTTTAATGAAGAATCAGGTAGATGCTATACGTAGTATTTCCTCAGAACATGGCGTGGCTCATGTTCTCAACTCCTCTTTAAATAAAACTGAAGTTAAACAGGTAAAGGATGATATCAGTAATGGTATCTGTAAATTGCTTTATGTAGCTCCGGAATCACTTACCAAGGAAGATTATGTCGATTTTCTTAAAAATCAGACTATTGCTTTTCTTGCCGTAGATGAGGCTCACTGTATCAGTGAATGGGGGCATGACTTTAGACCTGAATACCGAAACCTTCGTAATATTCTGAAAAGGATTGGCGATAATATTCCTGTTATTGGTTTAACGGCTACTGCAACTCCTAAGGTGCAGGAAGATATTCTGAAGAATTTAGGTATTACCGATGCCAAAACTTTTAAAGCAAGTTTTAATCGACCTAATCTTTATTATGAAGTAAGGCCGAAAACAAAAAATATTGAAGCAGATATTACTCGTTTTGTAAAGCAGAATGATGGAAAATCTGGAATTATTTATTGTTTGAGCCGGAAAAAAGTGGAGGAATTAGCACAAACTCTTCAGGTGAATGGGATAAAAGCAGTTCCATATCACGCCGGTTTGGATGCGAAAAAAAGATCAAAACATCAAGATATGTTCTTGATGGAAGATATAGATGTGGTTGTGGCAACCATCGCTTTTGGGATGGGGATAGATAAACCCGATGTTCGTTTCGTGATTCATCATGATATCCCGAAAAGTATTGAAAGTTATTATCAGGAAACTGGTCGTGCCGGTAGAGATGGAGGAGAAGGACATTGCCTCGCTTTTTATTCTTACAAGGATATAGAGAAACTGGAGAAATTCATGAGCGGTAAACCTGTTGCTGAACAGGAAATTGGTCATGCCTTACTTCAGGAAGTGGTTGCCTATGCTGAAACTTCGGTTTCCAGGAGAAAATTTATCCTTCATTATTTTGGAGAGGAATTTAGTTCTGAAACTGGAGATGGGGCCGATATGGATGATAATGTTCGTTACCCTAAAAAACAGGTTGAAGCGAAAGAGGATCTTGAACTTTTATTAAGAATGGTTAAAGAAACCAATGAGCTTTATAAATCTAAGGAGGTAGTAAAAACCTTGATAGGTAAATCTAATGCTCTCATTCTTTCTCATAAAACAGATGAACATCCCTTATTTGGTAAAGGGTCTCATCAAGAGTCAAATTACTGGATGGCCCTTACACGTCAGGCACTGGTAAGCGGTTTTCTTAAAAAAGATATTGAAACTTACGGTGTTGTAAAGATCACAGAAAAGGGGAGAAACTATCTTCAGAATCCTGTTTCCTATATGATGACGGAAGATCATATATATAACGCTGCTACAGAAGAGGCAGTGACTAAAGCCGATAAGGGAGGAGCTTCTGTAGATGCCCAATTGGTGAAAATGCTGAAGGAGTTAAGAAAGAAGGTTGCAAAGAAAAAGGATTTGCCTCCATTTGTCATATTTCAAGATCCTTCTTTAGAGGATATGGCCTTAAAATATCCTGTTAATATTGATGAGTTAAGTAATATTCATGGAGTAGGAGAAGGGAAAGCTAAGAAATATGGAAATGAATTCGTTGAACTTATTGCGCGATACGTAGAGGATAATGATATTGTAAGACCAGATGATTTTGTCGTAAAATCAACAGGAGCTAATAGTTCTCTGAAACTTTATATTATTCAGAATGTAGACAGAAAATTACCATTAACAGATATTGCCTCTGCTAAAGGCATGTCTATGCCAGATTTTGTCAAGGAGATGGAAGCGATTGTTTATAGTGGAACAAAACTGAATATAGATTATTGGCTGGATGATATTCTGGATGAAGATCAGCAGGAAGAAATTCACGATTACTTTCTGGAAGCAGAAACCGATAAGATCGATGAAGCGATGGAGGAATTTGATGGGGATTATGATGATGAGGAATTGAGGCTCTACCGAATCAAATTTATTAGTCAGGTCGCAAATTAGAATATAAAAAAACCCGGAATTTCCGGGTTTTGTATTTTAAAAGCTTTTTGCTTATTTATAGTGCATAAGAAACACTAAATATCCATTGTGAAGGTCTGGAATCTACACTAAAGTTTTCTTCGGCAGTTTCTCCTAAACCAAAAGCAGTGTTTTCTGAAAAAGCTCCTTCATATCTAACATCAAAACCTAATTTACCCAAATCTAATCCTGCGCCAAGCTGATAACCCACAGTGATATCTTTTTCTACATCGCCAATTGTTAACTGCGTGTTTTCAAGTTCATTTTTCAGAATATACTGAAAAGATGGACCTGCTTTAATGTTTAACGGACCAAGAACATTAAGCCCAACTAATACCGGAGCATCAATTTTACTTAGCTTATAATCGAAGGCAGAATATTCTGTATTAAGTTCTGTATATAATATTTCCGGCTGAATAAAAATACCTAATAGCTCAAACTGTGCAAATAATCCGGCATGGAAACCGGTCTTGTTTTCACCATCCTCAAAAGATGAGGCCACGTCACTGGTTAAATCACCTACAGACTGGTATTCTCCGGTTGCGCCATAGTTCAATCCACCTTTTAAACCAAAACTGGTGTTTTGGGCAGATACGCCTAATCCTGTAAAAATAAACGCCAGTATCATTAATTTTTTCATGTCATTCTGATTTATTGTTCAGCAAATATAACGTTGTTTAACTGATGTTTATTTTCATTAAATTAAAAAAGCCTTTCAGTAAATGTTCTGAAAGGCCTTTATAATATTGGTTCTTAGAATGTTATTTGCGTTTTAAAACTTTTTCAGTTGCTTTTATTATCGCTGCTGCATTCAAACCGTATTTATCCATCAATTGAGCCGGAGTTCCGCTTTCACCAAAAGTATCCTGAGTAGCAACAAACTCCTGGGGAGTAGGATGATTTTCGGCCAGAGTTCTGGAAACACTTTCTCCTAATCCACCAAGAAAATTATGCTCCTCAGCAGTCACCACGCAACCAGTTTTCTCTGCTGAAGCAATAATCGCTTCTTCATCAAGTGGCTTGATCGTATGTATATTTATTACTTCTGCACTAATTCCTTTTTCATTCAATTCAACAGCAGCCTGGATAGCCTCCCATACTAAGTGACCTGTAGCAATAATAGTTACATCGCTACCTTCATAAAGTTTCACTGCTTTACCTATTTCAAACTTCTGATCTTCAGGAGTGAAATTAGCTACTTTTGGTCTTCCAAATCTAAGGTAAACCGGCCCATCATGTTCTGCGATGGCCAGTGTAGCTGCTTTTGTCTGATTGAAATCACAAGTATTGATAACCGTCATTCCTGGTAACATTTTCATCAAGCCTAGATCTTCAAGAATTTGGTGCGTCGCTCCGTCTTCTCCCAAGGTAACTCCGGCGTGACTTGCACAAATTTTCACATTCTTTCCTGAATATGCCACACTCTGGCGAATTTGATCATAAACTCTTCCGGTAGAAAAGTTCGCAAAAGTTCCGGTAAAAGGAATTTTTCCGCCAATGGTCATTCCGGCAGCCATCCCAATCATATTTGCTTCAGCTATACCTACCTGGAAAAATCTTTCTGGATGATTTGCTTTAAATTCATCCATTTTTAGAGATCCGGTAAGGTCGGCACAAAGTGCCACTACATTTTCGTTGGTTTTACCTAACTCGGTTAAACCAGCTCCAAAACCTGAACGTGTATCTTTACTTCCTGTATTTTTATATTCTTTCATGGTCTTCTAAATTTTGATAATAATGAATAGTGCGGCTGATTAATAATCTCCCAGGGTTTCAGGATTTTGAGAGAGTCCTTTTTCCAATTGTTCATCGTTAGGAGCTTTACCATGCCATGCGTGTGTGTGCATCATAAAATCTACTCCATTACCCATTACCGTATTCATTAAAATACAAACCGGTTTTCCTTTACCGGTTCTGCTTTTTGCCTCTTTTAAACCATCAATAACTTGTTGTAAATCGTTGCCATCTTCAACTTCCATTACATCCCATCCAAAAGCTTCAAATTTAGCCTTAAGATTTCCTAATGGAAGAACATTCTCGGTACTTCCATCAATCTGCTGACCGTTCAAATCTACCGTTGAAATAATATTGTCTATTTTATTACCGGCAGCATACATAATTGCTTCCCAGTTCTGACCTTCCTGTAGCTCGCCATCCCCGTGTAGGGTATAAACAATATGCTTGTCTTTATTCAGCTTTTTGGTTTGAGCAGCCCCGAGAGCAACACTCATTCCCTGTCCTAAAGATCCCGATGCGATTCTTATTCCCGGTAAGCCTTCATGGGTAGTTGGATGACCTTGTAACCTGGAATCAATTAAACGAAAAGTATTCAATTCTTCCACAGGAAAGTATCCACTACGGGCGAGTACGCTATAAAAAACAGGAGAGATATGTCCGTTAGAAAGAAAGAATAAATCTTCCTCTTTTCCGTCCATATCAAAGTTGGTGTTGTGATCCATAACTTCCTGATACAGCGCAGTAAAAAACTCCGTACAGCCTAAAGAACCTCCCGGATGTCCGGAATTTACTTTATGAACCTGCCTTAAAATATCCCTTCGAACCTGGGTAGCAAAATCTTGTAATTCGTTGATGTCTGGCATTTTAAATTGTGTTGTTTTATTGGCGCAAAAATAACTTTTTAAAAAGCTTTGGCAAAGTAACTAATGCCCAGTTATTAACTTTTTATTGAAAATACTAACAGCCTTAACTTATAATTGCACTTCTATTTGATATTTACTTGAGTATCTTTGCACCGATTAAATTGAACTATGGATTTTGAACTTTTATCTACCGATGCCGGTAGTAAAGCACGCGCAGGAAAAATAACTACAGATCACGGAGTAATTGAAACTCCTATTTTTATGCCGGTGGGTACAGTGGCTTCCGTTAAAGGAATTCATCAAAGAGAACTGAAGGAAGATATTAATCCTGATATTATTCTTGGAAACACCTATCACCTTTATTTAAGACCGCAAACCGATATTTTGAGAAAAGCGGGAGGACTTCATAAGTTCATGAACTGGGATCGTAATATTCTTACCGATAGCGGTGGTTACCAGGTGTATTCGCTTTCAGCAAGAAGAAAGATAAAAGAAGAAGGGGTAAAGTTTAAATCTCATATAGATGGTTCTTATCACACGTTCACTCCTGAAAATGTGATGGAAATCCAAAGAACTATTGGTGCTGATATTATCATGGCCTTTGACGAATGTACTCCTTATCCATGCGATTATAATTATGCAAAAAGGTCGATGCATATGACGCATCGTTGGCTGGATAGATGTATCAATCATTTGGAGAAAACACCGGAAATTTATGATTATAAACAAACATTTTTTCCGATAGTCCAGGGAAGCACCTATAAAGATCTTAGAAAACAATCGGCAGAGTATATTGCAAATGCCGGAGCTGAAGGAAATGCCATCGGCGGACTTTCAGTAGGTGAACCTGCTGAAGAAATGTATGCGATGACTGAAGTTGTTACTGAAATTCTACCGGAAGACAAACCTCGTTATCTAATGGGAGTTGGAACACCGATTAATATATTAGAAAATATTGCCCTGGGAATCGATATGTTTGATTGCGTGATGCCTACCAGAAATGGTAGAAATGGAATGTTGTTTACGGCGCATGGAACCATCAATATCAAAAATAAGAAGTGGGAAGACGATTTTTCTCCAATAGATCCGGAAGGCGTTAGTTTTGTAGATTCAGAATATTCCAAAGCATACGTGAGACATTTGTTTAGCGTTAATGAAATGCTTGGCAGGCAAATTGCTAGTATCCATAACCTGAGCTTTTATCTTTGGTTGGTAAGAGAGGCTAGAAAACATATCTTAGCTGGAGATTTTACCCCTTGGAAAGATAAAATGGTGAAACAAATGGATAAACGACTTTAATTCTAGAATTTGAAGATTCTCGATTGGTACATACTTAAAAGATATTTAGGAACCTTCACGATGATGTTGGTGCTATTCATTCCTATTGGTATTACCGTTAATCTTGCTGAAAAGATCGATAAAATACTGGAGAATGAAGTTCCGTTCATTGAAGTGGCTTATTATTACCTGGATTTTACTATCTATTTTGCGAATCTACTTTTTCCAATTTTCTTATTCTTATCTGTGATTTGGTTTACTTCCAAGTTAGCGATGAATACCGAAATTGTTGCATTTCTAAGTAGTGGAGTTTCCTTCTATCGCTTTTTAAGGCCTTATCTTATTGGGGCAACTATTGTTTGTATAAGTGCTCTAGTCTTAGCTATGTACCTGGCTCCTCAGGCGAGCAAAGGTTTTAATGAATTCAAATATCAATACCTGAAGCGGGGAGAACAAACCCAGGAAACCAGTGATGTTTACAGGCAGATTAATGATAATGAATATATCTATGCAAGTCATTTTCAGCCGAAATCGAAATCTGCCAGGAATTTTACTTTGGAGCATTTTGAAGGCAATGAGCTAAAATTTAAGATAAGTGCTTCCAATTTGAGATATAGTGAAGAAGACAGTCTTTATAAACTTTCCAGGGTAGATAAACGAATTATAGGGAAAGAGGAAGACAGCATTATGTTTATGAGGTCGCTGGATACTATTTTACCTTTTGAATTTGATGAACTTACTCCTGAATCATACATTGCAGAAACTCTTAATTACACTGAGCTCAACGAGTTTATTGAAAAAGAGCGACGCAGAGGTTCTGGGAATATTAATAGATATTTAGTAGTTGCTTATAAACGTTGGAGTATTCCAATTTCAGCATTTATCTTAACAATTATTGCGGTTGCCGTTGCTTCCTTTAAAAGAAGGGGAGGGATGGGAGTGAATCTGGCAGTAGGAATTACTTTGGCGTTCATATTTATATTCTTTGATAAAGTATTTGGTACTATGGCGGAGCAATCTACTTTTTCACCATTGATCGCCGTTTGGTTCCCGAATATTGTTTTCGGTGTTCTTGCAGTTGTCTTGTTGTTCCGCGCCAAACGCTAAGTCTCAAATTCCTTGAAAATTTAAACTTCAACGGGGAAAGCTATCCTTTCAAAGTTGTTATATTTGTAAGCTATAAAAAATAATTACCATAAGCAGTATGGAATATTTAGATTTTGAAGAACCTATTAAAGAGCTTGAAGAACAGTACTCTAAAGCATGTAATATTGGAGAAGAGAGCGAGGTTGACGTAACTGCCACCTGTAAGCAGATCGAGAAGAAATTAAAAGAAAAGAAGAAGGAGATCTACAAGAACCTTACGCCGTGGCAAAGAGTTCAGCTTTCTAGACATCCTAACAGACCATATACCTTAGATTATATTAACGCGATTTGTGGAGACACATTTCTGGAGCTTCACGGTGATAGGAATGTTAAAGACGATAAAGCGATGATTGGAGGTCTTGGTAAGATCGATGATCAGAGTTTTATGTTCGTTGGTCAGCAAAAAGGATATAATACAAAGACAAGACAGTATAGAAACTTTGGGATGGCAAATCCTGAAGGCTATAGAAAAGCGCTTAGATTGATGAAATCTGCTGAAAAGTTTGGAGTTCCTGTAGTTTGTTTTGTAGATACACCAGGAGCTTATCCCGGTCTTGAAGCTGAAGAACGAGGACAGGGAGAAGCAATCGCTCGAAATATTCTTGAAATGACACGCCTTAAAGTGCCAATTTTTGTAGTTATAATTGGTGAAGGTGCCAGTGGAGGTGCTCTGGGAATTGGTGTAGGAGATAAAGTGATGATGCTGGAAAATACCTGGTACTCGGTGATCTCTCCTGAATCCTGTTCTTCCATTTTATGGAGAAGTTGGGAATACAAAGAAAGAGCTGCGGAAGCCCTCAAATTAACTGCGACAGATATGAAAAAGCAGAAGTTGATAGATGAGATTGTTAAAGAACCTCTAGGAGGGGCACATACGAATAGAGAAGAGATTTTTAATACGGTAAAATCTTCAATTTCCAATGCTTATTCTGAATTCAAAAACTTATCACAAGCCGAATTAGTCGAAAAGAGAATGGGTAAATATTTAGACATGGGAGTGTTTAAAGGCTAAACTCTTTATTTATACGACATCGTTATAAAATCCGGGCATTAAAATCCGGATTTTTTTATCTTATTAACAGAAAAACTTACTTATTAACAGGTAGATTGTTCATTACCTGTTAAGTAACTTAGGTCGATTTTATTAAGGTTATCTTAACAAATTAATTATTTTCGTTTTATGGAAAAAATCACCTCGCCCCAAAATATCACCTACAAAAAATCAAATGTAGTAAGTCTTGAAAAAGGAAAAGTTCCGCCTCAAGCAGTTGATTTAGAAGAGGTTGTGCTTGGAGCCATGATGATTGATAAAAAAGGGGTAGATGAAATTATTGATATTCTTATTCCTGAAGCATTTTATAAAAACAGCCACAAGCTTATCTATGATGCTATTAAAAAATTATTCGATGCATCTGAGGCAATTGACTTATTAACCGTTTCTAACCAACTTAAGAAAGAAAAGGTTTTTGATAAAGTTGGAGGGGACTATTACCTTATTCAACTTACACAAAAGGTATCAAGTTCGGCGCATATTGAGTTTCATGCGCGTATTATCTTACAGAAATATATTCAACGGAGCTTAATCAAAATTTCAAATGAAATTATTGAAGAAGCTTTTGATGAAGGAACCGATGTTTTTGATCTATTGGATTCGGCTGAATCAAAACTTTATGAGGTAACCCAGGGAAATATCAAACGTTCCACTGAGACTGCCCAGAGTTTGGTGATTCAGGCGAAAAAGAAAATTCAGGAGATTTCCAATAAAGAAGGACTTAGTGGAGTGCCATCCGGTTTTGATAAACTGGACGAACTAACTTCGGGCTGGCAGCCTTCAGATTTAATTATTGTGGCAGCTCGTCCTGGTATGGGTAAAACAGCCCTTACGCTATCTATGGCACGAAATATTGCTGTAGATCAGGGAATTCCGGTTGCGTTTTTCTCTCTGGAGATGTCCTCTGTACAGTTGATCACCCGATTGATTTCTTCTGAAACAGGTCTTTCTTCTGAAAAACTTAGGACTGGTAAATTAGAGCAACATGAGTGGGAACAACTGAATGTGAAAGTAAAAGATCTTGAAAAAGCTCCTTTATTTATTGATGATACTCCTTCACTCTCTATATTCGATTTACGTGCAAAAGCTCGTCGACTTGCTTCACAACACGGTATTAAAATGATTGTTGTTGATTATTTGCAGTTGATGACGGCTGGAGGAAGTCAAAAAGGGGGAGGAAACAGGGAACAGGAAATTTCAACAATTTCGCGAAACCTGAAAGCTCTGGCCAAGGAACTTGGAATTCCGGTAATTGCACTTTCCCAGCTTTCGCGTGCCGTAGAAACCCGTGGAGGGAGTAAGCGACCTTTACTTTCTGATCTTAGGGAATCCGGGGCGATTGAGCAGGATGCAGATATTGTTTCGTTTATTTACCGTCCTGAATATTATAAAATTGAAGAGTGGGATGATGAAGAAAGAACACCAACTCAGGGACAGGGAGAATTTATTGTAGCGAAACACCGTAACGGTGGTTTGGAAAATATCAGGCTAAAATTCATTGGGGAACTCGGTAAATTTGATAATTTAGAAGACTTTAATTTCCCTTCTGAAATTCCATCGAGCATGAATAGCGGTGATGGAGATAATGATTTTGGAAACTTTAATTTACCCAATCCAAGCGCCGATGAGGCTTTTGGGAGCTCAATGAATAGTGATGATGATGATAACGACGTTCCGTTCTAAATTTAAGCAGCTGATTTCAGCTAAAAAAGAGGTTATATCTACCAATATTAAAAGCAGTAAAGTATATAAAGGTACTTTGCTGCTTTCTTTTTTTATGCTACTTAGTTCTCAGATTTTTGCTGCGAAGATTCTAATTCCAATGGATGAAGATACTCAGGGAAATCACTTAAAAGCTTATGGAATAGTCTATTATTCCCTGGAAAATCAGCTTTCAGTTAACTGGCTTTTGAATTACCGAGGGGGGTCATTTCTTATTACAGATTCAGATAAACTTCGGAAGGAATGCCAGATTCGAGGAGTAGATTTTGAAGTTATAAGTGATAATATGGCTGCAAATATTCTGGAAGAGATAAGCAGTCCTTCTAAAAATATGGAATCTGTGGCACTTGAAAAAGCTCCTAAAATTGCAGTTTATAGTCCTACTGGAAATAAACCCTGGGATGATGCGGTTACGATGGTTCTTAAATATGCCGAGATCCCGTATCAAACAATCTACGATAAAGAAGTACTTAATGATGCTTTAGTGCTTTACGATTGGCTGCATTTACATCATGAGGATTTCACGGGTCAATACGGAAAATTTTATAGAACGTTTAGAACGACTCCCTGGTATATTGAAGAAAAACGGGAAGCAGAACAATTAGCTCAACAACTGGGTTATTCTAAAGTTTCAGAAGAAAAATTGGCTGTAGCTTTAAAGATAAGGAATTATGTAGTTGGAGGGGGATTTATGTTTGCAATGTGTAGTGCCACAGATAGTTTTGATATTGCTTTGGCTGCGGAAGGTGTTGATATTGCTGAAGCTATGTTTGACGGGGATCCTAGTGAGCCAGGATATCAGGCTAAAATTGATTTTAATAAAACCTTTGCTTTTACCAATTTTGAGCTAGAAAGAAGTCCGATGGTCTATGAATTTTCAAGTATAGATATGACGGCTAAAAGGCAAATTCAAAAAGAGAGTGATTATTTTACGCTAATGGATTATTCAGCAAAATGGGATGTCGTGCCTACGATGCTAACTCAAAATCACACGAGATTAGTAAAAGGTTTTATGGGTCAGACAACCAGTTACGATCCCAGTACAGTAAAAGCAGGAGTGCTAACTATGGGAGAAAGTAAGCTGAATGGGGAAGCACGATATATTCATGGAATTAAAGGAAAGGGGTTTTTTACATTTTATGGAGGTCACGATCCTGAGGACTATCAGCATAGAGTAGGAGATCCAAAAACTGAATTGGAATTACATCCGAATTCTCCAGGCTATAGGCTTATTCTGAATAATATACTTTTTCCGGCAGCTAAGAAAAAAGAACAAAAGACCTGATTCGAAAAGAAATCAGCACTGCTTACACTATTTTTTGAAAAACTCGTTATACTATATGTTTTAAAAGCCTTTGCGAAATTCAATTTTCTAGGATATCTCCATGGCAATATTATGATATTCATATTTAGCTTTTAAAATAGCTCATTTTACAAAATAAGAAATGGAAATGGAATTTTATCAAACCGAAATAAGACTTAGACCCCGTCCCAGGGGTTTTCATCTGATAACAGAAGAGATTGTTGATCAATTTTCAGAAATCGAAGATATCGATATAGGGATGCTTCAGGTGTTTATTAAACATACTTCTGCTGGTCTTGCGATCAATGAAAATGCAGATCCTACAGTTCGGGAGGATTTCAGAAGTCATTTTGATAATATGGTTCCCGAAAATCAATCTTACTATAAACATACTACTGAAGGACCCGATGATATGCCAGCGCATATCAAATCGTCTTTAACGGGAACTTCAATCCAGATTCCAATTACTCATGGCAAATTAAATCTTGGCACCTGGCAGGGAATTTATCTATGTGAGCATAGGGATCATGGTAGTTCTAGAAAACTGGTGCTCACAGCATTTGGGGAATAAAAACAAAAAATCCCGCCAAAAGGCAGGATTTTTATATAAGAGAGTATAATTGTTTATTTTACTTTTTCTACAATTGCTTTAAAAGCTTCCGGGCTATTCATCGCCAAATCGGCAAGAACCTTACGGTTCAATCCAATATCACTGGTTTTGAGTTTCCCCATAAATTGAGAATAAGATAATCCTTCCTGTCTGGCTGCAGCGTTAATACGCATAATCCATAAAGAACGGAAGTTACGTTTCTTAGCTTTACGGTCTCTGTATGCATAAAGCATCGCTTTATCAACCGCATTTTTAGCGACAGTCCAAACGTTTTTACGACGCCCGAAATATCCTTTTGCTTGCTTTAAAACTTTTTTTCTACGTGCCCTTTTGGCAACTGAGTTTACTGATCTTGGCATATGTTACATTTTTTTGTAGCAGGCGGTCGATTATCGACACTTTTAACTTGAATTTCTAACTTTCGCACTGAGCGCAGTCGAAGTGTTGCCCGACTCCATGGTTAAATAATTTATTAAAACCTCAAGAGCTCCAATTTACTTTAAACGTAATTGAAGTTTGACATTGTCCTTATCTGCATCGTGTACTAATGTACTATGAGTTAAGGCAAGCTTACGTTTCTTAGACTTCTTTGTTAAGATATGACTCTTAAACGCGTGCTTTCTTTTAATCTTACCTGTACCTGTTAGCTTAAAACGCTTCTTGGCACTGGATTTCGTTTTCATCTTAGGCATTGCTGTCCTCTTTTTATAATTAACTCTCTTATTCTCTTTATTTCGATTTCTTAGTTGGAGATAAAAACATAGTCATACGTTTTCCTTCCAACTTAGGCATTTGTTCTACTTTTCCATGCTCCTCTAAATCCTGGGCAAGTCTTAAAAGCAGAATTTCTCCTTTATCTTTAAATACGATAGAACGTCCTTTAAAGAACACAAAGGCTTTTAGCTTAGCGCCATCTTTAAGGAATTTTTCAGCATTACGTTTTTTAAACTCGTAATCATGGTCATCTGTATTGGGACCAAATCGAATTTCCTTTACCACCACTTTACTGGCTTTGGCTTTCATGGCTTTTTCTCGTTTCTTTTGTTCATAAAGAAACTTTTTGTAATCCATGGCCTTCACAACTGGAGGCTTTGCATTTGGAGAAATTTCAACAAGATCCAAACCTAATTCCTGTGCAATAGACAGGGCTTTCTTGGTTGGATATACATCCATTTCTACATTATCACCAACCAGACGTACTTCTTCAGATCTAATTTTTTCGTTGATCCTGTGTTCTGCTTCTTTTTGTCGGCCGAATCTGTTCGGTTTTCTTCTACGTATTGCTATGGCTCAAAATTTAAATTAAACTTCCGTTTTAAAAGGCTTTAAGGTACTATCGATTTCTGTATTAATCAAATTAGCGAAATCTTCTATTTTCATGGTACCTAAATCACCTTCGCTATGTTTACGAACAGAAATCGTACCATCTTTGGCTTCCTGTTCCCCAACTATAAGCATATAAGGGTATTTGTTAACTTCTGCTTCTCTAATCTTCTTGCCTATGGTTTCATTTCTATTGTCAGCAAGGGCGCGAATTTCGTTATTTTCAAGCAAAGTTAAAACTTTTTGTGAGTATTTTTCATATTTCTCACTGAGTGATAGAATAATAGCCTGCTCAGGCATTAGCCATAGGGGGAAATTCCCACCGGTATGCTCCAGAAGAATTGCTATAAAGCGCTCCATACTACCAAAAGGTGCTCTGTGAATCATTACAGGGCGATGTGACTCATTGTCACTTCCTTTATATGTCAGGTCAAAACGTTCCGGTAAATTGTAATCTACCTGAATAGTTCCTAATTGCCAGCTTCTACCCAAAGCATCTTTTACCATGAAGTCTAATTTTGGACCGTAGAATGCTGCTTCACCTGTTTCAACTACATAGTTGAGTCCCTTTTCATCTGCTGCATTGATAATGGCAGATTCTGCTTTCTCCCAAGCATCATCAGAACCTATATATTTTTCCTTATTATCAGGATCTCTTAAAGAAACCTGTGCGGTAAAATCTTCAAATCCTAAAGAAGAGAATACATATAAGGTAAGATCAATTACTTTTTTGAATTCCTCATCCAATTGTTCAGGCATACAGAATATGTGTGCGTCATCCTGAGTAAATCCACGTACCCTTGTTAAACCATGAAGTTCACCACTTTGTTCATATCTGTAAACGGTACCAAATTCAGCAAATCTCTTAGGTAAATCCCTGTAGCTCCATGAAGATGCATTGTACATTTCACAATGATGTGGACAGTTCATGGGTTTAAGCATAAATTCCTCACCTTCATTAGGGGTGCTTATTGGTTGAAAACTATCTTCTCCATATTTAGCATAGTGGCCTGAAGTTACATATAGTTCTTTACTACCAATATGCGGACTTACTACCATCTCGTATCCAGCTTTTTTCTGCGCCTTTTTGAGGAAGTTCTCGAGTCGTTCTCTTAAAGCAGCTCCTTTAGGTAGCCATAATGGTAATCCCTGCCCAACTTTTTGTGAAAAAGTAAAAAGTTCTAATTCTTTTCCTAATTTTCTATGATCTCTCTTTTTTGCTTCTTCTAATAGCTCAAGATATTCTTTTAATTCTTTTTGCTTCGGAAAAGAAATTCCGTAAACTCTTGTAAGTTGTGGATTTTTTTCATCACCTCGCCAGTAGGCACCAGCAACGCTCATTAATTTTACCGCTTTTATAATACCGGTATTCGGAATATGTCCTCCACGACATAAATCAGTAAAAGTGTCGTGATCACAAAAAGTGATCTCACCATCCTGAAGGTTCTCTATAAGTTCAACCTTAAATTGATTATTTTCTTTCTTGTAAAAATTAAGTGCATCGTCTTTGGATGCTTCTCTTAATTGAAAATCATGTTTTCCGCGGGCTATCTCCAGCATTCGATCTTCAATTCTTTTGAAGTCATTATCTGAGATCTTTTGCTCACCAAAATCTACATCATAATAGAAACCTCGTTCAATGGCAGGTCCAATGGTAAGTTTTGCTCCAGGAAAAAGATCCTGAATAGCCTGCGCCATCACGTGAGAAGTAGAATGCCAGAATGCTTTCTTGCCTTCGTCATTGCTCCATGTAAATAAAACAAGATCACCATCTGTATTTAAGGGCGTAGAAACTTCAACCGTTTCATTATTGAATTTAGCCGAAATTACGTTTCGGGCTAAACCTTCACTTATACTTTTAGCCACGTCCATGGGAGTGGTTCCTTTTTCAAACTCTTTAATACTTCCATCTGGGAGAGTAATCTTGATCATTTTATTCATTTTTACGAAGTCACAAAGATAAGGTGTTGAGTTTGGTTGCACAATACATATATGTATATAGGTGACTTTATTGTATAATTATAGAATACCTTATAGTATATGGTGTTTCAAATCTTGTTTTTTTGAATCATCACCTAATTAATTTTTAGATTTTTTTTGAAGCTGAAATATATGATGAGCAGGCTGTTAGCTTTGAAGATGATTTTTTCTTAAAAAAATCTAATTATTTATTTGGCAGGAAGAAAGAAGTTGGTGTATATTTGCAGCCGCTTACAAAACGAGCGAGATGTTCACTGACAGTAATGAGAATGGGGTATACGATAGGAAAGGACTTCAAAAATTAACTAAAAAAAAGATTGTTTTTTATTTGGTTGGAGAGCAGAAGTCGTTTTATATTTGCACCCGCTTTGGAAACGAAGTGATGTTCATTCAGAGAAAGGGGGGTTAGGGAATTGCTGCTGAAGTCTTTAAAAAGAAACTAAAATTTTTATCAAAAAAGTTTTGGTTGGTAAAGAAAAAGCATTGTATATTTGCACCCGCTTTGAGAGAGAGCACACGTTCAAAAATTACAGATTGAGATTAAAAGAGACCGCCGAACGGGGCGAGAGTAGAGGTTCGAATCCTTGGGTTTTAACTAGACAATGATCAATAAACAATAAGCAATGATCATCAGGCAATTTTAGGATTGTTAATTGATAACTGCTCATTGATAATTGATCGAAGTTCATTGATATATTGAATTGACAAGGATTATAGAGTATTTATATTTTATAATCAAGTGTATAAGAATTAAGACTAGAAAAAGTCATACTGAGCAATTTCTTTAGTAGTTGTTGAATATATATAAGATTTAACGATGAAGAGTTTGATCCTGGCTCAGGATGAACGCTAGCGGCAGGCCTAACACATGCAAGTCGAACGGTAACAGGGATTGCTTGCAATCCGCTGACGAGTGGCGCACGGGTGCGTAACGCGTATACAATCTGCCTTTAAGCGGGGAATAGCCCATGGAAACGTGGATTAATACCCCATAGTATTATGATTTCACCTGGGATTATAATTAAACATTTATGGCTTAAAGATGAGTATGCGTCCTATTAGTTAGTTGGTAAGGTAACGGCTTACCAAGACAGCGATAGGTAGGGGTCCTGAGAGGGAGATCCCCCACACTGGTACTGAGACACGGACCAGACTCCTACGGGAGGCAGCAGTGAGGAATATTGGACAATGGAGGCAACTCTGATCCAGCCATGCCGCGTGCAGGAAGACGGCCCTATGGGTTGTAAACTGCTTTTATACGGGAAGAACCACATCTACGTGTAGATGCTTGACGGTACCGTATGAATAAGGACCGGCTAACTCCGTGCCAGCAGCCGCGGTAATACGGAGGGTCCAAGCGTTATCCGGAATCATTGGGTTTAAAGGGTCCGTAGGCGGAATAATAAGTCAGTGGTGAAAGTCTGCAGCTCAACTGTAGAATTGCCATTGATACTGTTGTTCTTGAATTATTATGAAGTGGTTGGAATAAGTAGTGTAGCGGTGAAATGCATAGATATTACTTAGAACACCTATTGCGAAGGCAGATCACTAATAATATATTGACGCTGAGGGACGAAAGCGTAGGTAGCGAACAGGATTAGATACCCTGGTAGTCTACGCCGTAAACGATGGTTACTAGCTGTCCGGCCTAATTGAGGGCTGGGTGGTTAAGCGAAAGTGATAAGTAACCCACCTGGGGAGTACGTTCGCAAGAATGAAACTCAAAGGAATTGACGGGGGCCCGCACAAGCGGTGGAGCATGTGGTTTAATTCGATGATACGCGAGGAACCTTACCAGGGCTTAAATGCAGTCTGACAGGTCTGGAAACAGACTTTTCTTCGGACAGATTGCAAGGTGCTGCATGGTTGTCGTCAGCTCGTGCCGTGAGGTGTCAGGTTAAGTCCTATAACGAGCGCAACCCCTGTGGTTAGTTGCCAGCGAGTAATGTCGGGAACTCTAGCCAGACTGCCGGTGCAAACCGCGAGGAAGGTGGGGATGACGTCAAATCATCACGGCCCTTACGTCCTGGGCCACACACGTGCTACAATGGTAGGGACAGAGGGCAGCTACCCCGCGAGGGGATGCGAATCTTCAAACCCTATCACAGTTCGGATCGCAGTCTGCAACTCGACTGCGTGAAGCTGGAATCGCTAGTAATCGCATATCAGCCATGATGCGGTGAATACGTTCCCGGGCCTTGTACACACCGCCCGTCAAGCCATGGAAGCTGGGGGTACCTGAAGTCCGTCACCGTAAGGAGCGGCCTAGGGTAAAACTGGTAACTGGGGCTAAGTCGTAACAAGGTAGCCGTACCGGAAGGTGCGGCTGGAACACCTCCTTTCTAGAGCTTTGTCACCTAGTGACAAGCGACAATTAGTAAGGGAAGTTCAGAGGCCAATTTGGTCTTGATTCTTATCGTCAATTCGATTAAAAATAGTGAAGAGCGAAAAGTGAAAAGTGAAGAGTTGAAAAACTTTGAACTTTAAAACTTTGAACTTGGAACTGTTTTATGGACAGTCTCATAGCTCAGCTGGTTAGAGCGCTACACTGATAATGTAGAGGTCGGCAGTTCGAGTCTGCCTGAGACTACGACCGCGCAAAGCGCGAGTTTAAAGTTACAGGTTGAAAAGTTTAAAGTTAAGCTTGAGAGACTGAAGTTCATTTGAAATAAATTAAAAGGAAATTCTAGAAGCTAAGGAATTCTAATTCTAAATTCTGAATTCTAAACTCGGAATTCAAAAATGGGGGATTAGCTCAGCTGGCTAGAGCGCCTGCCTTGCACGCAGGAGGTCATCGGTTCGACTCCGATATTCTCCACGATTCCTAGAGATAGAACGGGCATAGTTTTTACAAACAACCAGGGAGCGAAAGCTTTTTAGTTTGTAAGATCATCGAGGTTTTATCGTTAGACAGGAAAAAAGTTCATTGACATATTGAGAAACAAAGAATACGAGAACACTATTAGATAGAAATATTTAATATTAAGTAATACATTATAATACTTCTGTTTTGAGCAATCAAAATAGATTAGAGCATTAAGCAAAGCGCATACAAGCTAGATAAGGGCGTATGGGGAATGCCTAGGCTCTCAGAGGCGAAGAAGGACGTGATAAGCTGCGAAAAGTCGTGGGGATTGGCACATACAAATTGATCCGCGAATATCCGAATGGGGCAACCCACTATACTGAAGGTATAGTATCCGCAAGGAGGCAAACCCGGAGAACTGAAACATCTAAGTACCCGGAGGAAGAGAAAACAATAGTGATTGCGCTAGTAGCGGCGAGCGAACGCGCAGTAGCCCAAACCAATGAGTTTACGGACTTATTGGGGTTGTAGGACTGTAACATTGTTTGTACAAGGAATTAGAACAAGTTGGAAAGCTTGGCCATAGACGGTGACAGCCCGGTATAGAAAACTTCGTATAAAGCATAGCAGTATCCTGAGTAGTGCGGGGCACGTGAAACCCTGTATGAATCCGGCGGGACCATCCGCCAAGGCTAAATACTCCTGAGAGACCGATAGTGAACCAGTACCGTGAGGGAAAGGTGAAAAGAACCCTGAATAAGGGAGTGAAATAGATCCTGAAACCATACGCTTACAAGCGGTCGGAGCCCCTTCGTGGGGTGACGGCGTGCCTTTTGCATAATGAGCCTACGAGTTACCGTTGCCAGCAAGGTTAAGCAGTTCAGCTGTGGAGCCGTAGCGAAAGCGAGTCTGAATAGGGCGTTTTAGTTGGTAGTGGTAGACGCGAAACCGTGTGATCTACCCTTGGGCAGGTTGAAGCTGTGGTAACACATAGTGGAGGACCGAACCCGTTGACGTTGAAAAGTCTTGGGATGACCTGAGGGTAGGGGTGAAAGGCCAATCAAACTCGGAAATAGCTCGTACTCCCCGAAATGCATTTAGGTGCAGCGATATAGATAGTTTTATAGAGGTAGAGCTACTGATTGGATGCGGGGGCTTCACCGCCTACCAATTCCTGACAAACTCCGAATGCTATAAAATGATTCATATCAGTGAGGGCATGGGTGCTAAGGTCCATGTCCGAGAGGGAAAGAACCCAGACCATCAGCTAAGGTCCCAAAATATATGTTAAGTTGAAGAAACGCGGTTGAACTGCCCAGACAGCTAGGATGTTGGCTTGGAAGCAGCCATTCATTTAAAGAGTGCGTAACAGCTCACTAGTCGAGCGGTTCGGCATGGATAATAATCGGGCATAAACATATTACCGAAGCTATGGACTTTCAGTTTACTGAGAGTGGTAGGGGAGCATTGTAACAGAGATGAAGGTGAGTCGCGAGGCTTGCTGGATTGGTTACAAAAGAAAATGTAGGCATAAGTAACGATAATGCGGGCGAGAAACCCGCACACCGAAAGACTAAGGTTTCCTCAGCTATGCTAATCAGCTGAGGGTTAGTCGGGACCTAAGGCGAACCCGAAAGGGGTAGTCGATGGACAAGCAGTTAATATTCTGCTACTTGCCCCACGTTAAAGCGGACGGAGGCGTAAATTTGGTGCGTACTGACGGAATAGTACGTTGAAGGGAGTGGTAACACCCCGATAGTACACAAAAGCTACGGCCGGCGTGATAATCCAGAGGAGCGACTTCCAAGAAAAGCGAGTGGAGGCAACCCGTACCCTAAACCGACACAGGTAGTTGGGATGAGAATTCTAAGGTGCTCGAGAGATTCATGGCTAAGGAACTAGGCAAAATTGGCCCGTAACTTCGGGAGAAGGGTCGCCCCCCTTATGGGGGGGCCGCAGTGAAAAGATCCAGGCGACTGTTTATCAAAAACACAGGGCTCTGCTAAATCGAAAGATGACGTATAGGGCCTGACACCTGCCCGGTGCTGGAAGGTTAAGGGGAGATGTTAGCTTCGGCGAAGCATTGAACTGAAGCCCCAGTAAACGGCGGCCGTAACTATAACGGTCCTAAGGTAGCGAAATTCCTTGTCGGGTAAGTTCCGACCTGCACGAATGGTGCAACGATCTGGATACTGTCTCAGCCATGAGCTCGGTGAAATTGTAGTATCGGTGAAGATGCCGATTACCCGCTGTGGGACGAAAAGACCCCGTGCACCTTTACTATAGCTTAGTATTGACTTTGAACAAGTGATGTGTAGGATAGGTAGGAGACTTTGAAGCTGCATCGCCAGGTGTGGTGGAGTCGTTGTTGAAATACTACCCTTTACTTGTTTAGAGCCTAACTTCCAATGGAAGGACAGTGCTTGGTGGGTAGTTTGACTGGGGTGGTCGCCTCCAAAAGAGTAACGGAGGCTTCTAAAGGTTCCCTCAGCACGCTTGGTAACCGTGCGTAGAGTGCAATGGCAAAAGGGAGCTTGACTGAGAGACATACAGGTCGATCAGGTACGAAAGTAGAGCATAGTGATCCGGTGACACCGCATGGAAGGGTCATCGCTCAAAGGATAAAAGGTACGCCGGGGATAACAGGCTGATCTCCCCCAAGAGCTCACATCGACGGGGGGGTTTGGCACCTCGATGTCGGCTCGTCACATCCTGGGGCTGGAGAAGGTCCCAAGGGTTGGGCTGTTCGCCCATTAAAGTGGCACGCGAGCTGGGTTCAGAACGTCGTGAGACAGTTCGGTCTCTATCTACAGTGGGCGTTAGAAATTTGAGTGGACCTGATCCTAGTACGAGAGGACCGGATTGGACGAACCTCTGGTGTATCTGTTGTTCCGCCAGGAGCACTGCAGAGTAGCTACGTTCGGAAGGGATAAGCGCTGAAAGCATATAAGCGCGAAACCCACCACAAGATGAGATTTCTTTAAAGGACCGTGGGAGACTACCACGTTGATAGGCTATAGGTGTAAAGGCAGTAATGTCATAGCCGAGTAGTACTAATAATCCGTAAAGCTTGATGCGCGATGGCTCTGAGGCCGCAAAACCTCAGAGCCGCCAAATGCTTATTTTATAAGTGTATTACGAATTCTTCTTATTTTTTGTTTCTTATATATGTTAACGATATTTGTTCTAAGCAATTAGAACAGTTTTAAGCTCGACGCTTATAACTTACCTTTTAAGGTGGCTATAGCAACGGGGCTCACCTCTTCCCATCCCGAACAGAGTAGTTAAGCCCGTTAGCGCAGATGGTACTGCTGTATTGTGGGAGAGTATGTCGCCGCCTTCTTCTTGAAAACCCTTTATCTTAAATGATAAAGGGTTTTTTTATGCCTTAAAATGAAATCATAGCGCAACCATTTAGAGTTTTTAGCATCTATATTCATGAATACTAAAATACAATTCTTATGAAGGTTTACTTATTCCTTATTATTAGTCTCTTTTTGATTTCTTGTTCAGATGATTCTATTCCATTGGAAACGGAAGATCTTTCAATTAGTAATTATCCTCCAAAATGGAACTTATTTAAAATGACAGGAATGCTCGCTGGTTCTGAAGCTACGGGGGAGGATATGCAATGGCAGGAATATTATATCTTCAGAAGCGATAATACTTTCATAAAAACTAGAGTGCAGGATGGAGAAACGTTGATAGCAAAAGGAACTTATGAAACCAGAGAGATTGATGATATACAGAATTATTTACTTCAACATAATACTGAGAGCAGTATCATTGGAAACTGCACCGGTAACTTAGAGGAAAACCTTTATATTTCTGATGACGGGAAAATACTTCTGAGTAGTTGGTGGGCTTGTGACGGTCCGGGATTATTTTACAGCCAGGAAAATATCAAATGAAAATCTACTGAGCTTAGTCAAACATTGATTTTACAATGGTAATTATTCCTTTAAACATTAGAAAGATTGCTGCAAACGTGGCGATAATACCCAAAATTAATATGAGGATATATAAATCTTTATCCTGATTATTAAAAGCGCTATAAAGAACAGAAGGACCAATCATAACTAGCGGAAGTGCTGCCGCCAGATATTTGATACCTTTTGATAATACTTTCTTGTTTGTATGTTTCATCTTATTCTACAATATATAAGGTGGAATCTACTTCAGATAGCCTGAAGTATCCAAACGGATAGTTATCTGGATTTGTTTTATTTATAATATTTCCTTTTACTGTTGCCGGCATCGTTTCAAAAGGACCACCTCCTTCGGTGCCCAGTTGAGAGCGTAATATAAATAGAAATTCATAGTAGCTTTTTGATATCCCCTGTATCTGAATTTCAATTTCATCATCTGGTTCAATGTCTTCCGTAGAATAATAACCAAAAATTTGATTTCCATTCGTAAATTCATCTTCATAGATTTCAAGGCTTATATCTTCATCAATAAATTCAAATAAATAATAGTCCTCTGTACTCACAGGATCTGTATAAAAAGCCTTTATTTCGATTTCATCACCTGCGAAACCACCATTTTCTAATTGTTCAATATAATCCAAGCTGGTTACCGGAATTAGAGTTTCTGTCGCAGTATAGAGTTCACCATCCAGATTCACCTCTAATTCATAGGTCCCGTTCAGTACGGGTTGAAAATTATTATTGATATAGATGCCATCCTGTTGATGCAGGAATTTAAACTCCGTCCCGTTTTCAGAAAAAATACGTACCTGTGCATCTTCAATACTCTCGGTGTTTTCCTCATAGAAAGAAGAGGTTCTCGAAATTTTAATTATTTGATTATTTCCCTCTGTTCCTTTAAACCATTCTATAGAGGCATCAATTACCAGGCGTGGCTCGCTTTCTTCTAAAGGAATGCTCACAACTTCTTCGCAGGATATTAAAATCAAAGAAGAAAGAAGAACTATAAATTTAAGATATGTTTTCATCTAAAATTTGAAATTATAGGTTATAGAGGGTATTATTCCAAAAAGCGATAACCTCACGGCTTCGTTTTGATTGGTGTCTGAATTTTCTCTAAAACTAATGGAATAGGCATTTTGCCTGTTATATACATTGTAGATTCCAAAATTCCAGGAAGAGCTAAGCTTAGTGTTTTTATTAGATTTAGGGGTTAAGGTTGCCGATAGATCTAAACGATGATATTCAGGTAACCGGTTGGCATTTCTCGCACCATAAACAGGGACCGTGACCCCCTGGTGTTCATATTGGGCAGTAGGATAGGTGGTAGCTAGACCGGTTTGAAATATGAAGTTGGCATTAAATTGCCATTTCTTATTTAATTTATAACTCCCGGTAATACTTAGGTCATGGGTTTTATCATAATTGGTAAGATACCATTCTCCATTATTTATTCCAGATTCCAAAGGTGTTCTTCCAGGGGTACGTTGCTCAGATCTGGATAATGTATAACCCAGCCAGCCGGTTAATTTCCCTGTATTTTTTCGAAGTAGGAATTCTATTCCATAAGCTCTTGATTCCCCATTAAGAACTACTCTCTCAATAGCAGTGTTGGCGATTAAATTAGCGCCATCTATATAGTCTATTCTATTATCTATATGTTTATAGAAGCTTTCTACTTCAAGGGAATAAATTTTTTCTTTAAAATTCCTGAAATATCCAATTGCATATTGATCCAATATTTGCGGTTTTATATACTGGCCGCTTGGAGCCCAAACATCTAATGGAGTGGGAGAACTGGTATTTGAAATAAGGTGGAGATATTGTGACATCCTATTATAGCTAGCTTTAATAGATTGGTCATCATTCAGCGCATAAGCAACTGCAATACGAGGTTCAAAATTATTATAGGCTTTTAAAACTTCGCTTTTAGAAACAGTATTGGTTTCGATTATTTCTGCTTCACTATAGATACCTCTTTCAGGATTATAAGCTACAGGATCATTATTTTCATAGGAATTGACTTCATCCTGACCTAGTCGAAAAAAATTACTTAATCGCAAACCATATTCCGCAGAAAATTTATCGCTCAGTTGATGTTCCGCAGAAATATATACTGCATTTTCAAAAGCATATTTATTGGATAGTTTGAAATAGTTAATCCCGGAATTTTCATCAATAGGCTCAATTTCTCCGGGATTGAACTCATAATACGTATTTTGAATTCCATACTTCAACTGAAATTTTTCATTGATGTAATGGTTAAAATCATATTTTAAATTGAAATTTTTAATACCGCTATCCCAATTAAAACCTACAAAATTCAGATTCAAACCATAATAATAATCACTATAAATGGCTGAAAGATTACTGAAAATATTATCTGAAAATATATGATTCCAACGCAGATTGACAACCGTATTTCCATAAGTATTTTCAAAATTCTGACTAATATTGAAAACATCCCTTCCAAAATATCCTGAAAGCAACAACTTATTACTGTCATCCAGTTTGTAACTTAATTTTGTATTAAGATCATAGAAATAAGCAGAATTGTCATTATCGGTTAATTTCAAAAATAAATGGGCATAAGAGCTTCTTGCGCCTACAAGGAACGAACCTTTATCTTTTACAATAGGGCCTTCGGCCAGAAGTCGGCTAGAAATTGCTCCAATTCCACCTTGCATTTTAAACTCTTTACTATTTCCGTCCCTTTGATAAATGTCCAGCACAGAAGAAACCCTTCCGCCGTATTCTGCAGGAATGCCTCCTTTATATAATTTTAGATCTTTTATGGCATCAGGATTGAAGACTGAAAATAATCCGAATAAATGGGAAGAATTGAAAATTGTAGCTTCATCCAGAAGAATGAGATTTTGATCTACCGCGCCACCACGAACATTAAAACCAGAAGAACCTTCGCCGGCATTGGAAACTCCTGGTAATAGTAGGAGTGATCTTACCACGTCTACTTCTCCAAAAACCACGGGTAAATTCTGAATAGTGTTTATCGAAAGCTTATTTACACTCATTTCAGGTTTTCTAATATTCAAACCTTCAAAATCACTTGTAATGAGTACTTCGTCCAAACTTTCTGAAGCTTCCGAAAGCTGGAAATTCAATTTCTTATTTTCATCCAAAAGGATTGTTTGTTGTACGCTCTGATAGCCGATGTATGAAATTTGAATTTGATATTCCCCTTTTGGCAATTTAATAGAATAATAACCATAATCGTTAGTAACCACACCGGTCTCAGCTTCAGGAATGATTAAATTAACACCGATCAAAGTCTCATTACTGGAAACATCGGTAATGGTGCCGTTAAGAGTGTATAATTCCTGGCCAATCGTCTGGAGGTGGAAAAGTATAGATATTAGCAGAAATGCTAAATAGCGGGTTTTCAATTTTTTATTCAAAAATAGAATTAAGTAGGCTAATAAAAAAGTTTAAGCTTCACTTAGATGCAGACTTTGCTTCTCTTTCCGGGCAAAACTAAATAGGAGTAAGGAACTTATAAATAGACAGGTTGAAAGAATGATTGCCAGCGGAATTGCACTTGATGAATGAAATAAGCTAATTATAAATGATGTTAGTGCACCTAAGATCATTTTTAGACTGCCTATTAAGGCAGATGCACGACCCGCTTTTTTTTCAAATGGTTCTAATGATAAGGCTGTAGTATTCGGATTTTGAAATCCCAGTAAAAATAACATGAGAAATAAGAGAACTACCGTGGTAATAAAACCAAATTCAAAAAATGAATTTACAAGGAAAAGCAATGATAGTACTACCAGAATTACACTATTAAAAAGCGTAATCTGGAATGTAGAATATTTTCTTAGAAACAGTCGGTTTATCTGGCTTCCCAGAATAAGGCCTGCGGCATTTAACCCGAATAAAATTCCAAATTCCTTTTGAGTCAGGCCAAAGTTTCCCATAAAAAGTTTAGGTGCGTCTGATATATAAGCAAACATAGCTCCTATGGCAAAGCTACCAGCGAAGGCAAAATTCATGAATTTTGGATGTGTAAGTATTCCAAAATACTTTATTGCTACCTGTTTTGGCTTTAGATCTACTTTTCTATCAGGGATTATACTTTCTGGTAAGAACCTGGAAACACTAATGATCATTAATGCCGAGAAAACGGCCAGAAATAAAAAGATTGTTTTCCACCCAAAAGAATCGATAATAAAACTTCCTACTGTTGGCGCAATGATAGGCGCTCCGCCCATAATTAGCATTAAAACAGAAATAGCTCCTGCAACCTCATTAACGGGAAAAATATCGCGTACGATTGCTTTTGCAGCTACCATTCCGGCGGCTGCACCTACGGCTAGAAAAAATCTTGAAATTATAAGCCATTCCAAATTTGGTGAATACATACAGCTTAATGCTGAAAGTAGATACAATAAGAGACCAATTAATAATGGCTTTTTTCGACCATATTTATCCATGATTGGGCCATAAGCTAATTGACCTATGGATATTCCAATAAAATAACTGGTTAAGGTTATTCCAATCTGGCTTATGCTGGTATTAAAATCTTTCGCGATATTTTCAAAACCAGGTAGATATGCGTCTATAGAAAACGGTCCCAAAGCGATCATGGTACCTAAAACTAACAGGATAATATATTCCTGTTTCTTGTTTCTTTCTGAAGTATTTGGCAGCATTTGGCAAATTTCAGTAAACAGGGGTTTCTGGTCTAATTTCCGGAGCTGTTTAACGAAAGATTAAACTATTTCGATTTAGCTTTATCGAAAAGTTTGAGGCTTGTCAAATTTTAAAATGCGACCTTTGTTTCGTAAATCCTAATGATCTCTTATGTCCTTTAAAAAATTAAACCCTCTTCTCAAAGAAGCTATTGAGCGTTTAGGCTATGAAAGCCCTACAGCTTTTCAGAAAAAAATTCTTCCTAAGATAAAAAGTGGTGCAGACCTGTATTTACTGGCTCCAGAAGATAGTGGTAAAACTACTGCTATGATCATAAGTGTAATTCAGAAATTAAATTCTGAAGCCTTCGAAGATTCCCCTAGAGCACTTATCTATGTAAAAGACAAGGAGGCCGCTTTAGAATTGGAGCAAAAATTTAAGGAGTTTACCAGAGAGATGGATTTGCGAATTTATTGTGCTTATGAAGAGCAGAATATAGACGATCAAAAAGATGATATCTATTATGGGGTAGATATTGTAATTGCTACTCCAAAAAGGTTAAGTAAATTATTCTCCATGACAGGGATTCATTTAGGGCAGTTACAACTTTTTATACTTGAAGATGCTGAATTTCTTTCTAAACCAGGACTTATTGATGATGTTGTTAGAATTCCGATGAGCATCAATAAATGTCAGTATCTCGTGTTTGCTGAAAAGATGGAACCGAAAATGAAAAGGCTACAGGATATGTTTATGGAAAGAGCTCAAATTGTAAAAATGGCTAAATAAAAAAAGCCCCGTTAAAACAGGGCTTTTTACTACTGTATATTTTAAATTCGATTATGGGTTTGTAGCCAAAATCTCATTTAATTTTGTGCTTGGACGCATTGCTTTTTTCGTAAGCTCCTCTTCCGGCTCGTAGTATCCTCCTATATCTACAGGAGATCCCTGAGCATCTAACAAGTCCTGAAGGATTTTTTCCTGATTATCTTCCATCATTTTAGCAATTTTCCCAAAATAGATATTTAGGTCTTTACTACTGGTTTGTGTTGAAAGCGCTTCAGCCCAATACAATGCAAGATAAAAATGACTACCTCTGTTATCCAGCTCGTTCACTTTTCTGGATGGAGATCTACCTTCATTCAGAAATCTTTCAGTTGCTTCATCAAGAGCTTCTGAAAGCGTGATTGCCTTAGCGTTATCATACTTATTTCCAAGATGTTCCAGTGAAACTGCCAAAGCAAGAAACTCACCAAGTGAATCCCATCTTAAGTGGCCTTCTTTCACAAATTGCTGAACGTGTTTTGGGGCAGATCCACCTGCACCAGTTTCAAACAGTCCACCACCATTCATCAATGGAACGATAGAAAGCATTTTCGCACTGGTTCCTAATTCCAGAATAGGGAAGAGGTCAGTAAGATAATCCCTTAATACATTTCCTGTAACAGAAATGGTGTCTTTACCATCTTTTACTCTTTCCAAAGTATATTTTGTTGCTTCAGTAGGAGCCATGATCTTGATCTCTAAACCTTCGGTATCATGTTCCGGAAGATATTGATCCAGTTTTTTAATTAGTTCAGCATCATGAGCTCTTTCTTTATCTAACCAGAAAATTGTTGGCATCTTCGTAGCTCTAGCCCTAGAAACTGCTAATTTGATCCAATCCTGAACAGGTGCATCTTTTACCTGGCACATTCTCCAGATATCACCTTTTTCAACATTATGTTCAAGAATAGTATCTCCTTTTGAATTGATCACTTTTACTGTTCCGTTTCCTGAAATTTCAAAGGTTTTATCATGAGAACCGTATTCTTCAGCTTTTTGAGCCATTAATCCAACGTTAGGAACAGTTCCCATCGTTGTAGGATCAAAAGCACCGTGTTCTTTACAAAAATCTATAGTAGCTTGGTAAAGACCGGCGTAAGAACTGTCTGGAATTACTGCTTTGGTATCCTGTGTTTTACCTTCAGCATTCCACATTTGGCCTGAAGTTCTAATCATTGCAGGCATGGAAGCATCAATAATAACATCACTAGGCACATGAAGATTGGTAGTCCCTTCATCTGAATTTACCATGGCGATATCTGGACCATCTTTAAGATCTTTTGAAATCGCAGCTTTAATTTCTTCTTTTTTATCTGACGGTAAACTTTCAATCGCTTTTAGCACATCTCCTAGTCCGCTGTTCTGATCGGCTCCTGCTTTTTCAAGCTCTTCGCCATATTTTTGAAAAACATCTTCAAAGAATACTTCTACCGCATGACCAAAGATAATAGGATCTGAAACCTTCATCATGGTTGCTTTCATATGCAAAGAGAAAAGAACATCCTTTTCTTTTGCATCTTTAACTTCTTTACGAAGAAAATTAAGAAGCGCCTTTTTGCTCATTACCGTAGCATCCACAACTTCTTTGTTTAATACTTTCAAATTGTCTTTAAGAACCTTTTTATCTCCACTCTCTGAAGTAAATTCGATTTTTAAAGTATCATCGCTGCTAAGAGTTAAAGATTTTTCGTTAGTTCTAAAATCACCTTCACTCATAGTAGCGACATGGGTTTTAGAGTCTGAACTCCATTCACCCATTCTATGCGGATTTTTCTTTGCAAAATTCTTAACCGCTTTAGGGGCACGCCTGTCTGAATTCCCTTCTCTAAGCACCGGGTTTACGGCACTACCCTTTATTTTATCATAGCGCGACTGAACTTCTTTTTCTTTATCATTAGAAGGTTCATCCGGATAATCTGGAATCTGAAATCCTTTAGATTGTAATTCAGAAATTGCATTTTTCAACTGGGGAACGGAAGCACTGATATTTGGAAGTTTTATAATATTAGCTTCTGGTTTTTTTGCCAGCTCCCCTAATTCAGCTAGATCATCTTTAACTTTTTGATCTTCATTTAGGTAATCTGGGAATTGAGATAGGATTCTACCGGCTAATGAAATATCACGGGTTTCAAGACTTACGCCTGCAGCTTTTGTAAAAGCTTCAATAATTGGCAGGAACGAATAAGTTGCCAGCATTGGAGCTTCATCTGTTTTTGTATAAATTATTTTTTCTTTCTGTGACATTTTTTAAATTTTTGGTTGCAATATATTCAAAGAAAACCCCGGATTTACCAGGGCGTTATCTCATGCGCAATATACAGTATTTGCGTCTTTTATCCTAAGTTTAAAGGGTTTCTCCCCTGTTAAGAAATCATAAAAATTGACATAAAAAAGCCATTTCATCTTAATTACTAAAATGAAATGGCTTCAGAAAACAGTAAATTATCACTCTGATGATAAAAGCATTTTAAGCTTTTTGGTGTTTACTGCCTCAAATAATTCCATTCTAAAGGATTTAAAACGGAATCCAACTGGCTTTTATCTTTCAAACTCATTTTGATAATTCAAAACATAGGTGTTATATAGAAGATGAAAGCCAAAATGTAAAGAACTTGCTTTACATGAATATCGACTTAACTTAAAATTCTTGTGTCATTTTAATTACTACGATATTTCATATTAAATATAGTGAGAATACTTTTTTTATAGAAACCTTTTAACGTTTTAAAACCTGGTTAGCTTTGATTTATTCCATAAAAAAAGCCCCAATAAATTGGAGCTTTTAGATTGTATGATAAAGAATAATTATTTTCTAATCGCTTCTTTAATACGAGCTTTCTTACCGGTAAGACCTCTAAAGTAGAAAATTCTAGCTCTTCTTACACTACCTTTTTTGTTGATCTCAATTTTCTGGATCGCAGGAAGATTGATAGGGAAAATTCTTTCCACTCCAACAGTACCACTCATCTTTCTAATTGTAAAAGTTTGCGAAGAACCTGTTCCTCTTTTTTGGATTACAACTCCTCTAAAGAACTGAGTTCTGGTCTTCTGACCCTCTTTAATTTCGTAATAAACAGTAATTGTGTCTCCTGCAGAAAATTCAGGTAGGTCTTTTCTGTCTACAAATTCGTCCTGAACGTATTTTACTAACGATTCCATTTTTGATAGTTTAAAGTAAAAATCCAAAACAACATTCACGATGATCGCCAGAGGTTATTTTAGAATGAGTGCAAAATTAATCAATTTATATTATTGTACAAGCCTGTTAGAGAAAAAATTACTCGTCGTCTAAAAGGTCCGGTCTTAATTTCTTTGTTCTTTCGTAAGCCTGGTTTTCACGCCATTCTTCAATTTTAGGGAGATTCCCCGAAGTTAGTATGGATGGTACTTCCCAGCCTTTATATTCGGAAGGTCTGGTATAGACAGGTGGAGCAAGTAAATTGTCCTGAAATGAATCTGTTAATGCAGAAGTTTCATTTCCTAATACTCCCGGGATTAACCTTATAATTGAATCACATAAAACGGCGGCTCCCAGTTCTCCTCCGGAAAGTACGTAATCACCTATAGAAATTTCTTTCGTGATAAATTGATCTCGTACTCTTTGATCTACTCCTTTATAATGCCCGCATAGAATAATGATATTTTCAGAAAGACTTAGGCTATTGGCTGTCTTTTGATTTAAAGTCGCACCGTCTGGAGTCATGTAGATTACTTCATTATACTCCCTTTCAGACTTTAGCTCTGAAATACATTTATCAATTGGCTCGATCATCATGACCATACCGGCGCCACCACCAAATTGATAATCGTCAATTTGCTTATAATTATCGGTAGTATAATCACGTAAATTATGAAGATGGATTTCTACAAGTCCTTTTTCTATGGCTCTTTGAAGAATTGAAGCTTCAAATGGACTTTTTAGAATATCTGGAACAACCGTGATTATATCAATACGCATTTTTAAGAATTGAAAAATTAAACCTAATGAATTAGCTAAGATTAATTATGGTGTACCACTACCGCTAGCTTTGTTTTTTTCATCCTGAAGCATTCTCCCAAGGCGTTGTTCTTTTTCAAGAGCTTTGGTGCGATAAGCGTCAAATTCTTTTTCGGTTTCATCTAATTTTTGCTGAGCATCACGGGTTGCTGAATGGGAGCTCTTATACCTGAAGAATATAATGAGTAGAAGTGCAATCAAAACTCCAACAATTCCCCACATCATAGCTTTATAGCCGCCTTTAGAAAAAGGCATTCCAAGAAACATCAAAGCATCTTTCTCTTCTGAAACTCTATTGAAATCTTCCTGTGTAGCAGCAAGATCAGATTTTAATTTCTGTATCTCATCGTTTTGCTGATCTACGGTATTTTTCTGAACAACGATCTCTTCTTTTAATTCAGTAATATAACTTCTGGTAGTATTTCTCAATTCTATCAGCTTGTCATAGTCTACTACCTTGTAGCCCTGATAATTATTTGATTCCTGAATTAATGCTGAAAACTCATCCTGAATAGGGCTTTCCGTCTTAAGGCTGTCTGTTTGGGCATTCATCTGAAATACACTTACAACAACAAATACAGCGACAATGTAAATTTTGTTACTCATTTTCCTGGGGATTGATTTTGTTTGGTTCATTAAAAACAACGAGCGAATGTTGGTGTTAGTATATTTCAGATTTTCGGGAAAGAATTTCGCTAATTGTAAATTTCAAATAGTTTTGAATCAGTTTCTTCTATTTTTAAAGTGGTGCAAAAATAAAAAAACCTGCCGGATTGGACAGGTCTTTTTATTAAAAAAAAATATGATCCTAGTAATAGGTGTACCTTCTTACTTTGGCAATATACTTTGCAAGTCTTATTACCTGGTGACTATATCCATATTCATTATCATACCATATATATAGTATTACATTTTTTCCGTCGGCAGATACTATCGTAGCGTTACTATCATAAATAGCAGGTGCTGAAGAGCCAATGATATCTGATGATACCAACTCATTGTCTATAGAATATTGAATTTGTTCTACCAATTCTCCTTCCAGAGCATATTTCTTAAGAAGCGTATTCACATCTTCAAGACTTGTCTCTTTTTCAACTTCCAGATTCAAAATTGCCAGAGAACCGTTTGGTACCGGGACTCTAATAGCGTTAGAAGTCAATTTTCCTTCAAAAACAGGAAGTGCTTTTGAAACTGCCTTTCCAGCTCCAGTTTCAGTAATAACCATATTTAAAGCAGCAGCACGACCTCTTCTGTATTTGTTATGCATGTTATCAACCAGGTTCTGGTCATTGGTATATGCATGAATAGTTTCCAGGTGTCCATGTACAACACCTAAAGAATCCTGAACAGCTTTTAGAACCGGGGTAATAGCATTAGTGGTGCAGGAAGCGGCAGAAAAAATATCAATCTCATCAGGATTGTGTTCTTTTTGATTAACTCCATGAACGATATTGGGAACTCCTTTTCCGGGAGCGGTAAGCAACACCTTAGCTGCCCCTTTAGAGGAAAGGTGCCTGCTTAGAGCTTCCTTATCTCTAAAAGCTCCGGTATTATCTATAACCAGTGCATTATTAATCCCGTATTTAGTATAATCAATATCTTCCGGCTGATTAGCAGAAATCATATGGACGGTAGTTCCATTTATGATCAAGGCCGAATTTTTCTCGTCTATAGTTACTGTACCGCTAAATGGACCATGAACTGAATCGCTCTTTAAAAGGGATGCTCTTTTTTCTAAAACACTCTGGTCTACTTTACCTCTTGTAACTACAGCACGAAGTCTGAGCTGATTTCCTTTTCCGGTTCTAGTCATAAGTTCACGAGCAACCAGTCTCCCAATACGACCAAAACCATAAAGAATTACGTCTTTTGGAGTAACAGCTTCAGTTTCTTTAGCGTCGCTAAGTTTATTTGAAACAAAAGCCATGGCATTACTGTGAGGCTGGCCATCTAAATGATATTCATAGGTTAGTTTTCCTATGTCAAGTTTTGCAGGAGGTAAATTTAGATCCTGAATTGCTTTTGCAATTTCTACAGAGTCAAAGATCGAAATTGGTTTTCCAACAAATTCTCCCGCATATTCATGAAGATCTAAAATGTCACTTACATTTCTATTAATCATCTGATTTCTAAAAAGTACCAGCTCAATAGATTTGTCGTACCATAGATCACTAACGATATTGATGAATTCTACGGTTGCCTTTCGACGATCTGCCTGAAAAGAAAGCTCTTTTTCGTAAACTTTATTAAAGTCCATGTTAAGTTGTGTTGTTATAAATTTTCGGCAAAAGTATAGATTTCAAACGTTTTCGTAAAAGTTTTATGCATAAAAAAACCCTCCTTAACGGGAGGGTTCAGTTTTATTGGGTATAACATAAATTATCTCCAGATCATACGCTGCTTTTCACCTTTCTGGTTGTAATAAGTAATTACAATAGAATTAGATTTTGTTCTACTTTGCATGATCTCTTCAACATCACGAATTGAAGAAACTTTCTGATTGTTTATTTCAGCAATAATACCTCCAACAAGTTCAGAAGAAGGGAGGTCTTTATTTAAAGTCCGGTTAATCCTTACTCCGTTTGGGGCTTTATAAGCTTCCAGTTCTTCAGCAGAAGCATTCGCAACTTCAAGACCGAGCACTGATACTTCGAGGGTATCTAATTTCGTAAGCTTTACACTTACTTCTTTTTCTTTTCCGTTACGAAGCAATTTTACATTTACCTCGTCGCCGGGTCTTTTTGAATTGATATATCCCGTTAGATCTGAAAACTTATTAATGTCAATATTATCAATTTTTTTAATGATATCATTTTGACGAATTCCGGATTTTTCGGCACCACTTCCAGGGGTAACCTGGCCTACCATCACTCCCTGGGAGGTATTAAGGTCAAATTCTTTTATGAGGTCATTATTAATGCTTCCACCTCTAATTCCCAGAATTCCCTGTTGTACATCTCCAAACTCCATGATATCTTCAACAATTTTACGGGCGTTATTAGAAGGGACCGCAAATGCATAGCCAATATAGCTTCCGCTGGGAGAACTAATTGCAGTATTAATACCTATAAGCTCACCATTGATGTTCACCAATGCACCCCCACTGTTGCCAGGGTTGATGGCAGCATCGGTTTGAATGAAAGATTGCGGTGAATTATCACGAACATTAAGGTCTCTCGCTTTGGCACTGATAATTCCGGCAGTAACTGTCGATTTTAAATTAAATGGATTTCCTACAGCCAACACCCATTCCCCTAATTCCATATTGTCTGAATTCCCGAAAGGAATGTATTCCAATTCTTCTTCGGTATCAATCTTAATAAGGGCAATATCTGAGATAGGGTCACTACCAATTACTTCAGCTTTGTAGTTCTTGTTATCATTAAGCGTCACTTCAATTTCACTGGCGCCATCTATTACATGGTTGTTGGTGACTATATAGCCGTCTGGTGTGATAATAACTCCGGAACCGGCTCCCTGTAGGGCTCTTCCGCCATTATTTCCATAAGGAGTTTGCTCCCATATACTACGTGGGCCACCCTTAAAAACTGCCACATTTTTAACATGGACTACAGCGTGCACTGTTTTTTCAGCAGCTTCGGTAAAATCAACATTGGTTCCGTATGAATGGGACTTGTTCACAGGAATAAATGAATTTTCGGTATTATCCTGAGGTAAGAATTGGTTAGATTCTTCTTCAAGGAACAATTTGTAGCTCCCTAGTGTTATTGCTCCACCAAGGACAGAAACAAATAGTAAAGTCGCTATTTTTTTCATTTTCGGATATTATTTAATTAATAAACATTTCTAATCACCATATTATTATGCTGATTACATAAATTAACGACCATTTAACACCTCGAAATTCCTCTTCAAAATTGTATATTTGTGCCACTTTAAAACGACCTATGAAACTGAAATTTTATAAATATCAGGGTACCGGGAATGACTTTGTAATGATCGATAATCGGGATAAGGAAGTATCCAAAAATGATACCAAATTAATAAACCACCTGTGTGATCGTAAATTTGGCATAGGTGCTGACGGACTGATACTTCTGGAGAATTCAGAAGATCCCGAAGACGACTTTAAAATGGTTTATTTCAATGCTGATGGGAACGAAAGTAGTATGTGCGGGAATGGAGGCAGATGTCTGGTCGCTTTTGCTAATTTTTTGGGCATTATAAAGGATTCTGCAAGATTTACAGCAATAGATGGTGTTCATAAAGCATCTATAGAAGGAGATGTAGTAAGTCTGAAAATGCAGAATGTGGAAAGTATTTCAGAAAATGAAGATTTTATTTTCCTTGATACCGGTTCTCCTCATCATATTTTATTTACTGAAAATGTAAATAAGGTTGATATTAAAAAGGAAGGTTCAGCAATTAGATATTCCGAGAGATATAAAGCTAATAACGGTACTAATGTAAATTTTGTAGAAGCCATTGCTAAAGATACTTTCTCAGTAAGGACCTATGAAAGAGGGGTAGAAGATGAGACGCTTTCCTGCGGAACAGGAGTGACTGCAGTTGCTTTGGCTGCATTTAAATCTTCTAAAACGAATTCTAATAAGGTAAAACTAGTAACACCCGGGGGAAAACTATCGGTAAGTTTTAAGGAAACCGAAAAGGGCTTTTCTGATGTTTGGCTATCAGGACCAGCTGAATTCGTTTTTAAAGGAGAAATTGTATGTTAACTTTAAAAGGCGATAAAGTATATCTACGTGCCCTGGAGCCTGAAGATTTAGACTTTGTTCATGAAATTGAAAATAACGAAGATTTCTGGGAAATAAGCTCTACGCAATCTCCATATTCAAAGTTCTTAATAAGGCAATATATCGAAAATGCTCACCGTGATATTTATGATATTAAGCAATTAAGATTAGTGATCTGTACCAAAAGAGGCAGGCAGGTGGGTTTAATTGACGTGTATGATCTGGAGCCTCGCGATAAACGTGCGGCTATCGGAATTTTGATCGCAAATAAAAAAGATAGAAAAAAAGGTTTCGGTTCAGAAAGTTTATCCTTGCTTTGCGATTATTGTTTTACCCATTTAGGTCTGCACCAGGTATATGCTAATGTAACCGCGAATAATGAGGATAGTAAAAAGGTTTTTGAAAACAACGGATTTAGAAAAGTAGGTCTAAAAAAGGACTGGACGCTGTTTAATGGTGAATTTAAGGATGAATGGCTTTATCAATTAGTTAGCAATGTACATTAGAAAAATACTTATAGCAATCGTAATTATTGGCTTGATAGCCTTTGGAATATTTGGTTATTACGTTTATAACAGCATATTCTCCTCAAATACAGATTTTGATGCAAAAGAGGAAATTGTGTATATCCCAACAGGAGCAAACTTTCAAACTGTTATAGATTCCTTGCGACCACTGGTAAAAGACCTGGAGTCTTTTTCTCTGGTAGCTGAAAAGAAAGGTTATGCGAATAGGGTGAAAGCAGGAAGATATATTCTGAAGAGTGGAATGAACAATAACGAACTGGTAGATCGTCTTAGAAGCGGCAATACTCCGGTTAAGGTAGTTTTTAATAATCAGGAGAGACTTGAGGATCTTGCAGGGAGAATTTCTACGCAAATAGAAGCCGATAGTGTTCAATTATTAGAATCTTTTAATAATGTAGATTTTCTTGCAGCGAATGGTTTGGATGGAAAAAATGCTTTAAATCTATATATTCCAAACCAGTATGAATTTTACTGGAATACCTCTGCCGAAGAATTCCGTGCAAGAATGAAAACGGAATATGACAGATTCTGGAATGAGAACAGACGTAAAAAAGCAGAAGAGATAGGTTTAACTCCCAAAGAAGTAATTACTGTGGCTTCAATTGTTCAGAAGGAGACCGCTAAGGTTGATGAGCGGCCAAAGGTTGCGGGAGTTTATATGAATCGTCACAAAAATGGATGGAAACTGGATGCAGATCCTACGGTAATCTATGCTATCAAGGAGAAAACCGGTAATTTTGATACGATCATAAAAAGAGTGCTTTATAAAGATCTTGAACTAGACTCTCCATATAATACGTATAAGTATAAACAACTTCCTCCGGGACCAATTGCGATGCCGGACATTTCTTCTATCGATGCGGTATTAAATTATGAGGATCATGATTTTTATTATTTCGTAGCTGATGTGCAAAATTTCGGATATCACAAATTTGCTAAAACCCTTGCTCAGCATAACCGAAATAAGCAGGAATATGTACGCTGGATCAACAAGCAGGGAATTAAAAGATAAGTACACTTTTTTTTCATGTATATCCGTCTTCCTTTTTAATCGTTCTTTCGTCATCCTGAATTTATTTCAGGGTCTAAATTTTACATTGATTTACATTAAACTGAGATTCTGAAATAATCCCGATAGTTATCGGGACAGAAGGACGCTATTTTTCAGTTTAGGATACTAACGGACAAACAAAAAAATTTTAAGAATATTTAATATTTTGATTATCAGGAAGTTATTATTAAGTTAAAAGAGCAATAACTTTAAAAAAGGTTTAACAGCCTGTAAGTCAAATTATTAAAAATTGTTATACATTTGCGCCGCGAATATGAAAGGGGTTTGATTTATAAAATAGGTCTGCCAGTAACCTTTCAAAAACCAAAACGATGAGAAAGAAAATTGCAAAATTTTCAATCTTGCCTCTTGCAGCGGGCTCTATTTTTTTTAGTTTTTCAACTAAGAAAGCTGCAAATTTAGATCTGGAAGAATATTCCACTTACGATCTGGACCTGAATTATACGGTTGCAGATTTAAGGGATGAATTAATTCCAGATTTTGAAATTTCACATACATCACCTTTTCTAGGTAAATCTTATGTTGGTTTTAAAGAAGCACTTGCTTTTAAAGAATCAAGAGGAGATTACAAGTCGATCAATGAGTATGGTTATCTTGGAAAATACCAGTTTGGTAAGGGAACCTTAAAGCTCGTTGGGGTTTATGATTCCATGGGATTTCTTAATTCACCTGCGCTGCAGGAAGCCGCATTTTATGCGAATGCTTCAAGAAATAAGTGGATCCTTCAAAGAGATATTAAGCGCTTTGTTGGGAAAACTATTAATGGAGTTGAAATTACCGAATCGGGAATTTTGGCAGCGGCACATCTGGCGGGACCGGGGAGTGTTAAGAAATATCTTCGAAGTTGGGGAGCCCAGGCATTTAGCGATGCATTTGGGACTACCATCAAGACTTATATGAAACGTTTTGGAGGTTATGATGTTTCTTTTGTTAAGACAGAAAAGAATTCCAGGGTAGATTTTGATAAACTTTCAGTTTAAAGATCTCTCTGAATAATAAATATAGCCGGTCTTTTATGAAGGTCGGCTTTTATATTTTTCCATTCTGAAGCAGTGGCTGTTTTAATGAATTCAGATTCTAAAGTCAGGTCACAGGCCACACAGATCCTGGTAGTAGGATGAAGGTTTTGGATAAGATCTTCTAAAAACTTCATATTTCTATACGGAGTTTCAATAAATATTTGCGCCTGATTCTTTTCCGTAGAAATTCTTTCCAACTGTTTTATTTCGTGCTTTCTATCCTTTTTATCTATAGGTAAATATCCGTGAAAAGTAAAACTTTGACCATTCATCCCGCTAGCCATCATTGCTAGTAAAATAGAAGATGGACCTATTAGTGGCACTACCTGTATATTGTATCGATGTGCGAGCTTTACAATTTCGGCACCGGGATCTGCTACTCCGGGACAGCCGGCTTCACTTAGCAGCCCAATATTTTTCCCGTCTTTGGCTGCATTCAGGAATGTTGGAATCTCAGATTCTTCTGTGAATTTATTTAAAGTCTTTAATTTTAAACTTTGTTGTGATTTTTCTGGAAGTATTTGCTTTATAAATCTTCTGGCAGATTTTTCATTTTCCACAATAAAATCTTCAATTCCATCTATAATTCTGGAATTCATGGGAGGGAAAACTTTTTCAGGATTTGAATCACCTAAACTAACCGGAATAAGATAAAGTTTGCCGTAATCTTTATTGCCGGATGTCATAGAGTTCCGTTTTCCAGTTTTTCTGCAATCTGTTCACAGGCTTCATTAAGCATCTGATATACATTTTCAAATCCCTGTTCTCCTCCGTGGTAAGGGTCTGGGACATCAACATTTTCCGCAGGAAAAATTTCCTCAAGGATTAAATGAACTTTATGACGATCTTCATCAGTTTCAGCCAGGGACATTACATCTTTAAAATTGGAATTATCCATGGTGAAGATATAATCGAAATCCTTAAAATCTTTTTTTGAAAATTGTCTACCACGCTGATCGGTAATGTTTAAATCATATCTCTTTGCGGTTGCGATAGATCTTTTATCAGGTTCCGATCCAATATGCCAGCTTCCAGTACCTGCAGAATCTACAAATACTTTATTGGAATCTACCTTAGATTTTAGAATACCTTCGGCCAGTGGTGATCTGCAAATATTGCCGAGGCACACCATCAATACCCTGGTTTTCATAAAGTGTAATTTATAAGGTGAGCTTCTTGCTGAGGTCTTCAACAAATTTTTTGAATTGCTTATCTGTAGAGGCTAAATTATCTACCGTCTTGCAGGCATGTAATACAGTGGCGTGATCACGGCTTCCAATTTGAGAGCCAATGCTTGCCAGAGATGCCTTGGTAAATTTCTTAGCAAAGAACATCGCCAGTTGTCTTGCCTGTACAATATGCCTTTTCCTAGTTTTAGACTGTAGTGTGTCTACATCCATCTGGAAATAATCACTCACCACTTTCTGGATATAATCTATGGAAACCTCGCGTTTGGTATTTTTCACGTAGTTATCAACGATCTTTTTAGCAAGATCCAAAGTAATATCTTTCTTGTTGAAAGAGGAGTGGGCGATAAGAGAAATAATGGCTCCTTCCAGTTCCCTGATGTTTGTTTTGATGTTATTAGCAAGGAATTCTACAATATCTTCAGGCATTTCAACGCCATCGCGATACAGTTTACTTTTTATTATTGAAACCCGAGTTTCAAAATCAGGATGCTGTAATTCAGCAGAAAGTCCCCATTTAAATCTTGAAAGTAGACGTTGTTCAATGTCCTGCATATCTACAGGAGCTTTATCACTGGTTAATATAACCTGTTTTCCGTTTTGATGCAGGTGGTTAAAGATGTGGAAAAATACATCCTGTGTTCCTGCCTTGCCAGATAGTAACTGGATGTCATCTACTACCAATACATCAATAATCTGGTAGAAATGAATAAAGTCATTCCTATTATTCTTCTTTACAGACTCGATATATTGTTGAGTAAATTTTTCTGCGGAAATGTATAAAACTGTTTTTTCCGGATACTTATCTTTAATTTCAACCCCAATAGCGTGAGCAAGATGTGTTTTTCCAAGTCCAACGCCTCCGAATATTAAAAGTGGGTTAAATGACGTTCCTCCGGGCTTGTTAGCTACTGCTAATCCTGCCGATCTCGCTAATCTATTTGATTCTCCTTCAAGGAAATTGTCAAAATTATAATTGGGGTTTAGCTGAGATTCAATTTTTACATTTCTGATACCAGGAATGATAAAAGGATTTTTCAGCTCCGGACTTTTATTCTTAATGGGAACGTCTACCTCCTGAGAAGTCATTTGTGCTCTTTGGGTACTAGGGATCTTTTCAGTAAAAGGAAGTTTGTTGCCGTAAGTATTCTCCATTTTGATCACATATACCAACTTAGCTTTTTCACCAAGTTCACGGGTAAGTGATACTTTTAATAGTTTAACATAATGTTCTTCCAACCACTCATAGAAAAACTTAGATGGCACCTGTATGCTTAGGGCACAATCTGTAAGTTTCACTGCTTGGATAGGTTCAAACCATGTTTTGTATGCTTGAGGTGTAATGTTATCCTGAATAAATGACAGACAGTTATTCCAAACCGATTGCGCAGTTTTTGACATTATTAGTTAAACGTTAATTTTGATTAGTAGTAAGTTCTATTGGCAGCCAGAAAAACTTAGTTCTCCAACTTGAGCGGAACAAATATGTGAACAAAAAATGTAAAAAAAAAACCATTTAGGGGTTGAATTTTAAGAAAAATTTATGCATACTTACTTCCGAGCCTGAATATAAAAAACCTTTCCCAGAAAGGCTATTTTTTTGCTATGAAATCACACGAAACTTTTGTTAAAGTCCGATATGCCGAAACCGACCAGATGGGCGTAGTGTATCACGGAAATTACCCGCAATACCTGGAAATAGCCCGAATTGACTGGCTTGAATCTTTAGGGATCTCCTACAAAAATATGGAAGAGGAAGGGATAATGTTGCCGGTATTCGAATTAAATTTAAAATATCACAGACCTATTACTTTTGATGAAAATCTGAAGATCGAAACGCGATTACGGAATACGCCAAATGTTAAAATTATATTTGACTATTTGATCTTCAATGAACGTGGTGAAAAGGTGACTTCAGCATCTTCTACACTGGTTTTTATGGATTCTAAAACGAGGAAACCTATACGTTGCCCTAAGTATGTTCTGGATAAATTGAAAGATTAATCTTCGAGTTTAGAAATTTCTACTTTATAGGTGTTATCAAATTTGGAATAGATGTCATCGGCATCTTTTTTTCTTACTGCAATAAAAATCTTACAATCTATTTCCAGTTTTTGATCAATTACATTCAGGTTGTTTTTTTTAATTACCTGCATTACCTTATTCATTTCAGGGTAATCAAATTTCACAATAAAAATCTCGTCGATTGTTCTTTTTAGAATATCAGAGGATTCCAGTGCCATTTGCGCGGCAGTTTTATAGGCGTTTATAAGTCCGCCAACGCCTAGTTTTACCCCACCAAAATATCTAACCACCACAATGAGAATATTGGTAACATCAAAAGATTGTATTTGTCCATAAATAGGCATTCCGGCAGAATTTGAGGGTTCACCGTCATCATTGGCTCGATATTGAAAGTCTTCTTTGCCTATTTGCCAGGCATAACACCAATGCCTTGCTTTATGATGTTTAGCCCTTAACTCTTCTAAATGCGTATTAGCCTCTTCTTCCGTTTTAATTGGAAACGCATAGCCGAAAAATTTTGAATTTCTGTCTTTAAAAAGAACCTCGGGAGATGGTTTAGTTATACTTTGATAGGTATCTTTCATATGGCCGAATTTGCTACAAGAATTATACTAATCACTGCCAGGGCCAGCCCTATCCAGTTCTTCTTAATTAATTTTTCTTTGAACAGTAGAATACCAACCAGGGTTGATAGGGTTACAATAGCTACATGATTCATGGTAAAGATCGTAGAGCTGTCAAAACCATTACTCCTTAGCGCCATGACTAAAAAATAGATGGAATAATAATTGGGAATTCCCAGGGCGATCCCACCGAGAATATTTTTGTAACTAAATTTTAGTGTTCCCTTAATTGCCTGGTAAAGCAAAACCAGGATACCAATCGCCCCGGCAGTGGCAAAGATTGTTGATGAAAAGAGGCCCACGTCGGTTTCGGAAACATAACTTGTTTCAAGGTATTTTAAACTGGTATCTATAATTCCGCTTCCCAGGAAAACAAGTAGCGGAAAGATTAGGTTTTCTGTTTTGATACTGATTCCTTGTTCGGTTTTAATCGAAGTCAGATAAACAGCAACAAGCGCCAGGAAAATCCCAATAATTTTAAGTACGCCGGTATTTTCATTATATAAAAATATTCCGAAGAGCACGGGTATGGCTACAGACATTTTGGTGGCTACAGCAACTACAGAGAGTCCGCTTTTTTGGGTGGTAATAGCCGCAAGATTAAATACCGCGATAAATAGAAAGCCTAGCATCAAAGCTCCCGGAAACCAACTTTCACCTGGGACCTCTGTGAAATCTGAACCCTCTATATAACCGAAAAATCCAACAGTACAGGCTATAAAATAATTTACCACAATGGCCTGCAGAGTGTTGACACCGAATTTTTTGTACAATCTAAAAACAACAAAAATGATTGTAGACGATAATACACTAAGCAGCAGGTAGATCAAAATAGCTCTTTTTTAGTAGTAAAAAGATCTATCACATCTTCTCGTGTAGGTTCAATATTCCAGGTATGAAAACCAAGTTTGTTGGCAGCTTCGGTATTTTCTAAAGTATCATCTATAAACAGGCAGTTTTCAGCTTTTAGGTTGTGTTGATTAAGGATATATTCAAAAATTTCCACGTTGGGTTTGCGCATTCCCATCTCATGGGAAAGATAAAACGCGTCAAAACACTTTTTGAAATCTTCAAAAAAGGGAACCTGACTTTGGATGTGTTTTATATGATTCTCATTCGTGTTGCTTAATAATATGAGTTCATAATCCTTTTCTTCAGCCAGCTTTTGAATGAATTTAAATCGATATTCGGGAAAATCGAGTAGCATAGCATTCCAGGACCGGATAAAATCTTCTTTTTCTAAGGCTGGAAATTCTGTGCGATAATGGTCTGAGATCTCATCTGAGGTAACAAATCCCTGCTCATAATCACGATTTTTTGCAACAAGAGATTCCGGAAAATCCTTAATATTCATTTCCTTTAATTTTTTATTGGTGCCTTCTTTATCAAGATTTATAAAGACATCACCAAAATCAAATAGTATCGCTTTAATCATTTTTGTAAATTTTTAAAAGGTCGCCGGAAATATTCTTTTCAGCCACCGGGATTCCGGAAATTTCGGGAGCTTTTACTCCTGACTGAAAATAAGAGCTTCCGGTAAGGACCCTGGCTTCATCCCAAAGACCAGCTTTTATAAATTGCTGAAGGGTGTTACTACCACCTTCAATAATAACCGACTGTAAGTCGTATTTGTGCAATACATCGCAGATCTCCTGTGAAATATTTTCTGAAAATTCGATTTCCTCAAAGATTATATTTCCATCTTCTGAACCGGTAGTTTTCTTTTTACAAAGAACTACTGTTTTTTGTTTTTCGTCGAGAACTGAATGATCCTTGGAGATTTTTAAGTTCTGATCTATAATGATTCTAACAGGATTACTGCCGGTCCATTTTCTAACATTCAAAGAAGGGTTATCTTCAATAACGGTATTGGTTCCAACCAAAATAGCGGTTTCTTCACTGCGCCATTTATGAACCAGCTGTCCCGAATATTTATTGGTGATCCACACGGGTCTCTTCTTATCTTTTTTCTCCGGAGCGATAAAACCATCCTGGGTTTGAGCCCATTTAAGAATAATATAAGGACGTTGTTTCTTCTGAAAAGTAAAAAAACGCTTGTTTAGTTCCAGGCATTCTTCTTCCAGGATCCCAACATTTACTTCACACCCGGCATCCATTAGTTTTTTAATTCCGCGGCCGGCAACTTTAGCGAACGGGTCCATTGTGCCTATAATCACTTTTTTAATGCCTTTAGCAATAATTAGATCGCTGCAGGGAGGGGTTTTTCCAAAATGGCTACAGGGTTCAAGGCTTACATAAATAATGGCGTGTTTTAGAAGCGATTGGTCTTTTACCGAATTAATCGCATTTACCTCTGCATGAGGCTCTCCGGCTTTTTTGTGCCAGCCTTCGCCAATTATCTTATTTTTATATACAATCACACTGCCCACCATTGGGTTGGGATAGGTAGTTCCAAGCCCGTTTTGCGCCAATTCTATACAGCGTTTTATGTATTTTTCGTGTATATTCACAGCACAAAAATAGAATTAATTAGGCAGAATGAACACATGGAAAATTCGGGAGATTAAACCCGAAGACAATCAGCAGGTTAAAGAATTAGTTAGAAGCGTCCTTGTTGAAATGGGGGTTCCCAAAGTAGGAACCGCGTATGAAGACAAGGCCCTGGATGATATGACCAGAACCTATGAAGGTGAAAAAAAAGTTTACTATGTAGTTGAAGAAAATTCAAAAATCATCGGTAGTGCGGGAATAGCACCTTTAACCGGAGAAGAAGAAACCATCTGTGAACTTCAGAAGATGTATTTTCTTCCGGAAGCTCGGGGCAGGGGGATTGGTATGAAAATGATTAACCAGTGTATGGATTTTGGCAGGGAACAGGGATTCAAAAAATGCTATATAGAGACCCTGCCTTATATGGAAAATGCCAGAAAACTATATCATAAAAATAACTTTGAGGTCATTGAAAAACCACTTGGTAATACCGGGCATTACAATTGCACGGTTTTTATGGTAAGAGATCTTTAAACCTTAGAGGAACCACAACAATTTCAATGCGAATTTCTCAGTTAAAAAAACAATTTAGTGTGCAATTGGAGGGGGAGTTTCCTTCCACCGAGATCATGTCATTCTTTTATATTCTGACTGAAGAATATCTCGGAATGCAAAAAGTTGATATTGCTTTAAATCCTACTCAGGAAATTTCTAAGGAAGAGCAAACAAAGTTCGAATCTGCATTAAATAGATTGAAAAAGCATGAGCCTATTCAATATATAACGGGGAATACAGAGTTTTTCACAAGAAAATTTCTGGTTAACAAAAGTGTGCTGATTCCACGGCCGGAAACTGAGGAACTGGTAGAATGGATAATTTCAGATCATAGAAGTACCGGGCAAGAACTTAAGATCCTTGATATTGGTACCGGTAGCGGTTGTATTCCCATAAGTTTAGCTAAAGAATTGGAAGATGCAAAAGTTTCTTCTTTTGATATTTCTTCTGAAGCTTTATTAATTGCTAAAAGAAATGCGAAATTGAATGCTGCCGATGTATTATTCAGGAAACTAAATATTCTGGAAGCAGAAGAATTAGAAGGGCAGTTCGATATTATTGTTTCAAATCCGCCCTATGTTAGGGAGTTGGAGAAAAAGGAAATGCATCAAAATGTACTGGATCATGAGCCAAAATTGGCCTTGTATGTGGAGGATGAGAATGCGCTGATATTTTATAAAAAAATTGCTGAACTTGCTGTGAAATCGCTGAATCCTGCTGGTTGTTTATACTTTGAGATCAATCAATACCTGGCAGAAGAAACAAAATCTTTGGTGCAGCAATTCGGTTTTGAAACGGAACTCAAAAAGGATATTTTTGGACATTACCGCATGTTAAAAGCAACGAAGCAATAAATGATGAGTAAAAAACTAAAGCCTATTAAGAATCTGGCCGTTTTCTGCGCCAGTAGTGATGGGAATGATAGGGAGATATTTGATAATGCTTATACCGTGGGTAAGAAAATGGCTGAAAATGACATCAGGTTGGTCTACGGAGGAAGTAAACTTGGCTTGATGGGACAGGTGGCTAAAGGAGCGATGGAGCATGGAGGAAAAGCAACAGGTGTTATTCCTGATTTTCTTAAGACCAAGGAAGTAGTGCATACGGGACTGGATAAACTAATTACAACTCAAGATATGCATGAACGAAAGCTCACCATGAATGAATTGAGCGATGCGTTTATTTCGCTACCGGGCGGTTTCGGTACTTTTGAAGAGCTTTTTGAGATCGTGACCTGGGCGCAGCTGGGATTGCATAGAAAGCCAATTGGATTATTGAATATCAATGGATTTTATGATGATCTAATAAATATGCTAAATAAAATGACAGCAAAAGGTCTTTTGAAACAGGATAACCTCGATATTTTACTGATTTCAGATAATTTTGAAGATCTTTTGGAAAAAATGAGAAGTTTTGAGTCAAAACCGGTTCCAAAATGGATGATTAAAAACCAAACCTGATCATGAAAATTAACAGGCTTACCGTATACAGTTGCAATATAGAAGCACAATTAAAATTCTATAGGGATCAGCTTAATTTTGAGGTTAAAAGTTCTTCTAAAGATAGTTTCGAAATTCAGGCGGGATATTCCATTTTAAAATTTCAGTATAAAGAAAACGCGACTCCTTATCATATAGCCTTTCATATCCCAGATAGGCAGGAAGAGGAAGCCTTGGCCTGGTTTGATGGGAAAAGAGCTATTCAGAAATTCAATGATAAGAAGATTATAGATTTTAGTAACTGGCAGGCGATGTCGGTTTATTTCTATGATGAAGATCAAAATATTATGGAATTTATTTCCAGAAGGAATTTTAGCAAGCCAGAATCTGCCATTTTTGATTCTTCAAATATAGTGGGACTTGCAGAAATAGGACTTGCCACTAATAATATTAAGGAGAAATTTGAAAAACTGAAATTTGATTGTGGGTTGAACCAGTTTGATGGGGACTTTGAAAAATTTTGTGCCATCGGGGAGGATTCTGGACTAATTATCACTATCAATAAAGAGGAAAAAGACTGGTTTCCTACCGGGGACGAGGCCTATGCTTCAGATTTTGAAATGGAATTTGAACATGATTCTAAAACATTTCAGTTGACATTCAGCAACGATGAGCTGAAAATTTCAGAAATATAAATACCAGTAGACTACATGGAAGTTGAAAAGAAAATTCGGGGACTTCGAGAGGAACTCCAGCAACATAATTATAATTATTATGTACTGGATAAACCTCAGATTAGTGATTATGAATTTGATATAAAACTGAAGGAACTTCAGGAGCTGGAAGAAAAATATCCTGAGTTTGAAGATGACAACTCTCCAACGCGAAGAGTGGGTGGTGCGGTTACTAAGAATTTTGAAACCGTAGTTCATGAAAACAGGATGTATTCGCTTTCAAATTCTTATTCAAAAGAAGAACTGGAAGAATGGGAAGCCAGGCTTAAAAAGATCGTAGAAGGAAAAATTCAATATGTATGCGAGTTAAAGTATGATGGCGCATCTATTAGTCTTACCTATGAAAATGGAATTTTGAAACGGGCAGTTACACGTGGAGACGGATTTCAGGGAGATGATGTTACTAACAATATAAAAACTATAAGGTCTGTCCCGTTAAAGTTAAAAGATGAATTCCCTCATAAGTTTGACATCAGGGGGGAGATTGTCCTGCCTTATGAAGGATTTGCGAAGATGAATGCGGAAAGAGTGGAAATGGGAGAGGAGCCTTATGCAAATCCCAGAAATACAGCTTCCGGAAGTTTGAAATTGCAGGATAGTGCTGAAGTTGCCAGGAGACCTTTAGAATGTCTTTTATATAGTATCACCGGAGAGAATACCGGTGTCGCTTCCCAGTTTGAAGGCCTTGAAAAAGCAAGAAAATGGGGGTTTAAAGTTCCGGCCGAATCTGAACTGAAAGATTCTATAGAAGAGGTGCTGCACTATATTAATTACTGGGATGAGCATCGACACGATTTGCCTTATGAAACTGACGGGGTCGTGGTGAAAGTGAATAATTTTCATCAGCAGGAAGAACTGGGACATACTGCCAAATCTCCGCGTTGGGCGATTGCTTATAAATTTAAGGCAGAGCAGGAATCTACAAAATTAAATAAGATTACTTATCAGGTTGGGAGAACGGGGGCGATCACCCCGGTGGCAAATCTTGATGCGGTACAGCTGGCGGGAACAGTGGTAAGAAGAGCTTCTTTGCATAATGCCGATCAAATTGAAAAGCTGGATGTTCGTGAAGGCGATACCGTTTTTGTTGAAAAAGGAGGGGAGATCATCCCTAAAATCGTGGGGGTAGATTTTACTAAAAGAGATCCCGATTCTAACCCAACCCAATACGCTACTAATTGTCCCGAATGTGATTCAGAATTAATACGCAAGGATGGAGAAGCGCAACATTATTGCCCGAATGTAAATGGTTGTCCGCCGCAAATCATAGGCCGGATACAGCATTATATTTCCCGAAAAGCGATGGATATTGAAGGGCTTGGCGGGGAAACAGTAGCACTTCTGGTAAATGCCGATTTGATAGAAAGCTATGCCGATCTTTATAAGCTTCAAAAAGAAGAGGTACTTCCTTTGGAAAGAATGGCAGAGAAATCTGCTGAAAATTTGATTAACGGAATTGAAAGATCTAAAGAGATTCCGTTTGAAAGAGTCTTGTTCGCGCTGGGAATACGATATGTTGGGGAAACGGTTGCTAAAAAACTGGCAAAACATTTTAAGAGTATAGAGGCATTAATGGCAGCTTCTGAAGAAGAGCTTGTAAACATTGATGAAATTGGAGAGCGTATTGCCTGGAGCGTGGTAGAGTTCTTTAATATCGAAGCCAATCGTGAAAATGTTGAAAGACTCAAAGAATATGGGATTCAGTTAGAGATTTCTGCGGAAAAGCTGGCGAATCAAACCAATATTCTGGAAGGAAATACTTTTGTGATTTCGGGAGTCTTTGAAAAAGTTTCTAGAAATGACCTGAAGAAAATGATTGAAGATAATGGGGGAAAATTATCTAGCTCTATTTCTTCAAAAACCAATTACCTCGTCGCAGGGGATAATATGGGGCCTAGTAAGCTGGCGAAAGCAGAAAAGCTAGGGACTTCAATTATAAGCGAAGAGGACTTTTTAAAAATGCTGGAATAATATTAAAATATGCATAATCTTAAATGGTCATTTTCTATAAGCTTTCTTTTTTTATTATTTGGTCCTTTAAAGGCCCAGGAAATACCCGAAGGTTTTGTTTATATAGATGAGGTGATCCCAGACATCATATATGAGATTAGATATGCGGGGAGCCATAATTTTGTGGGAAAACCAATTGACGGTTATGAAGCTAAGCAAGCCATTATTAGTAAACCGGCTGCAAAGGCTCTGGCAAAAGTTCAAAAAGAGCTTATTCAAAAAGACTTTATGTTGAAAGTTTTTGATGCTTATAGACCGCAACGTGCCGTGAACCATTTTATGGAGTGGGCGAGGGATAAGGATGATACCTTAATGAAACAGGATTTTTATCCAGATATTGCCAAAAAGAATCTTTTTCAGTTGGGCTATATAGCGACTAAATCTGGTCATTCCCGGGGAAGTACGATAGATTTAACGATGATTGGGGTGAGTGATTGTGAAAATGTGGATATGGGTGGAACCTATGATTTCTTCGGAGAGATTTCTCATCATAATGCTTCGCAGATTTCAGAACAACAGAAGAAGAATCGAGAAATTTTACGGCTTACTATGCGAAAATATGGCTTCAGGTCCTATTCTGAAGAATGGTGGCATTATACGTATGATATGGAACCTTATCCAGCTACTTATTTTGATTTTCTGGTAAAGTAGTTTTTAAGTTTATAGTCAGCATCGTCCTAAAGAACTCGCCTTGTTATTTTTTTCCATCGATGAAAAAAGTAACCAAAAAAATCTAGGCTCACGAAAATTGATCTAAATTTTTCACTCGAAACCTAAATTTTAGGAACTCGCTATAGGTATTTAATTTAAAAGATAGATTCTTATAGCTCAAACAGCCTAAAATTTCACGGTTCTTTCGCTTTAAATTTATCGATAAATTTTCGGTAGGCCGACAAAAAAGCAAGATGATAAAACATTAAAAGATGATTTCTTCTAATTAAAATTTTTCAAAATGTTAAGAAATATCTTTCTCAAGAACCATATGATAACAGCTTAAGATACCACTAATTTATAGCAATTTTCACTCCGTCAGCTTCTATATTATTTTCTGAATCCAGATAGAAATCAATTCGGCCTAGATAAAGTCCGTAACAACCAACCTGGTTTACGAGAACCTTCTTTCCGACTTTATTTTTTTCAACGCGAGGTTTCTTCAGAAAAGTATGCGTATGACCACCTATAATAAGATCGATATTTTCTGTGGTTTTCGCCAATTTAACATCAGAAACCTCGTTGCTATTGGAATATTCATAGCCTAAATGGGAAAGACATATCACAAGATCACAATTTTCTTCATCCTTTAAAATTCGGGCTTTATCGGTAGCGATTTCAATAGGATCCAGGTATTTGGTTTCCTTATAGAGATTTTTTCCAACCAGGCCTTCCAGTTTAATACCAAGACCAAAAATTCCAATTTTCACCCCGTCTTTTTGAAAAGTCTTGTAATCTTTCACCTGCCCGTCCATGATGGTATCACTAAAATCATAATTGGAGCTTATAAATGGAAATTTAGCGTGTGGTAGTTGCGCATAAAGTCCGTTGGTACCATTATCAAAATCATGGTTCCCAATGGTAGCCGCGTCATATTTCAGCATGCTCATTAATTTGAATTCCAGCTCACCCCCATAAAAATTGAAATACGGGGTGCCTTGAAAGATATCCCCGGCATCCAAAAGGAGCGTATTTGGGTTTTCTTTTCTAATTCTTTCAACCAAGGTAGCTCGCCTGGCAACTCCTCCAAGATTTGCATTTCTGCCGGCATCAGGCCCAAAAGGCTCAATATGACTATGAACATCGTTGGTATGCAGAATGGTAATATGCTTTCTTGTTTCAGCTTTAAAAGACATGGCAGAAACTCCGCCCAATCCTAAAAATGCTGTAGCCGCTGCGGTATTATGAATAAAGTCTCTTCTTTTCATGATCTAATCTCTTATATAGCGGTCGTCTATTTTTGCTTGAACTGTATCTATTTTCTTGAAGTAATCTATCATGGCATTTCTAATCTTATAATCTATTCTGTAGAGATTCACGGGATTATTGAAAAAAGCCATATTATCCCCACCATTTACGAGATAGTCTGAAGTAGCAATAAAATAGGTGTTATCATCTTCTATCTCTTTTTCGTTAATAGTGGCATTTATAGTTTTGTAATTTTTGTTTGCAAGGATCTTGATTCCGCTTACCGGATGAGCTGATTTAGCTTTTTCCAGATATTTCAACATCTCTTTTACTTTCTTACCGGTGAGTTCGGCGATTACAATTTCATTCTCAAAAGGCATTATCTGGTAGGCCGTTCTTGAGGTCACATTTCCGGCTGGGATCGCAGCACGAATTCCGCCGTGATTAAGCAGTACCATATGAATATTTTTTCCTGTTCGTTTCTTGAATACCGGGTTCGACTGAATTAAAACCGCGTCTGCCATTAGGTTTCCAATCGCTGTGTTGAGGTCACCATCATTTTTAGATAGTAAATCAGGATTATATGCGAGCGTTGAATCCAGTGTAGCGTTGAGGTGTTCTTTATAAGGTTTTATAAATTCTGAAAATTCAGCATCTTCTTTGAGATTTGTATCTACCGGAATACGTTCAGTATTAATCTCTCCAACTTCTTTAGGTTCAGATTTGCAGGAGAGAATAACTGCAGAAAGTGCAATTATTAGCAATTTGGAAAATTTCATAGTCTGGAAATATGCCGCAAATATAAAAAACTAATCTTCTTTATGTTTAAATATTGCAGTCGCAGTATGTTTACAGAAGGTCTGTAAAGAGAAATGTTTCTGCATATCCATTTTTGTCCTCCTAGGTATTTCGTCACTCTGAATTTATTTCAGGATCACAAGTTATTATTTTGATTATGAGTGTTCAAAGATTCTGAAACATATCAGGATAACGTCTTTTATCAATTCAGAATACTTTATAGATATACAGTAAATGTTTTACTGAAATATAAAAATGTCGAAGTGAATTACTCTTTTTAGTGTTTTTATTAACGCTAAAATGGTAATAAGTTAAGTAAATCATAATTATATGTGAATTTTTATATATTTACGGCCCCATTTCTAATTTATGAAGCATAGCCAGTTATACCTTTTAATCTGTCTGCCTCTTATTTTTATTAACCTGTTTGCGGTATTGAATAATATCTCATGGCTCATCCATTTATCTGAAATCTTAATTTTTGTTCCACCGGTATTTGCTTTTTTCAGTAAACTCGATTTCAAAAACATTAATCTATTCGGATTTTTAGTCTTGAGTGTATTAGCAGTATTGCTGAAGTTTTTTGAAAAGGAGGCTTCTGTTTATCTTATCTCGAATCTCTTCAGTATGCTATCTTATTCTTTCCTCATACGAGAAGCTTTAAATTATACAAAAAGGGAAACTGGAAATAAGTTTATGCTGATTTTCTTTTTTCTATTAATAGGATTGAACGTTTATTTTGTGGTTCAACATATACAGGAGTTAGAAATTTATATGGCTGGAATAATAGAATTTGGTGTTTACTCTATCTATTATATCAACCTGTTAGTCCTGGCAATTGTAGCTCTCATATATTATTTGAATTCATATTCCAGAAAATCAGTTTTCTTTATTACCCTGGTTATGGCAATCGTGGTCTCAGATATTTTAAGGGACATGGCACTGTTTTACTTTCCAGATACCAGCGTGTTGCTTATGAATAACTTTCTTGGTATGAGTGCGGTAATTTTATCATTCCTGTTTTTTGCTACTGAAGAAAAGAAACTCAGATTAATAAATCTTGTTTAAAATTACAACATTTAACAAAAAGAATAAAGCTGTTAAATTCCAATATACATCTATGTTTAGTGCCGTGTAAACTTCTTTGTTCCTGATAGAAATTAGTTACATTTGCGCCACTTAATTTAGATGATGATCTCCGGAAACTTGAAAAATATAATCTATTCGAAAAAGATTAGAAAATCTTTAGCTGAAAGTGCTTTTTCTTTTGAAGGAAATTTGGGAAAGACTGGTATCATCATCGATGCTGAAAGTTTTGCTTCTAATCAAGAGCTTACAACACTTTATAATTTTATAGGAACAAAAGAAGGATGTCCTAAAATTGTGGTTTGTGGAACTCCTGATAAAATTTCAGAAGATATAGATGCGGTAATCCTGGACCCAAAAGAAGTTTCTGTTTCGGGTAATTTCAAGGCGGAAGAAATAAGAAGTTTTTCAAAAGAACCCTTTGATTTTTTGATCTGCTATTTCTCAAAAAAGAATAGAGTTGGATCACTTCTGGCTGCTGAGAGCCAAGTCAAATTCAAAATTGGAAATTCTCCCGATGAATATGGAATTTATGATGTTGAGGTTAAAGCAAATACTATGAATGTCTTTCAGCAGGAAGTATTGAAATATTTAAAAATCTTAAAAAAGAATAATTGATGGAAGCCTTTGTTGGAACCGGAGTAGCTCTTATTACTCCATTTAAAGAGGATTTGTCTATAGATACAGAAGCCCTTAGTAATCTGGTGAAATATCAGATAGAAAATGGCATAGAATATCTTGTGGTACTGGGTACAACCGCCGAGAGTGCAACGCTTACACAAGATGAAAAAGAATTGATAAAGAAAGTTGTAAAGGAAGCAAATGCAGGGGAGTTGCCTTTGGTTCTTGGAGTTGGAGGAAATAATACAGCCGGCGTGGTTGAAGAGCTGCAAATAGCAGATCTTGATGGTTTTGACGCTATACTTTCAGTGTCGCCATATTATAATAAACCTACACAGGAAGGTATTTATCGTCATTTTGAAGCGATTTCTAAAGCATCTCCGTTACCTATAATTCTTTATAATGTTCCTGGTAGAACTTCTTCAAATGTGCTGCCTGAAACTATAAACAGGATCGCAAGAAATTTAAAAAATGTGATAGGGGTAAAGGAAGCTGCCGGGGATATTGTACAGGCGATGAAAATGATTAGCCTGGTTCCGGATGATTTCAAGGTGATTTCGGGCGATGATATGATCACTTTGCCAATGACGCTTGCCGGCGGAAAAGGCGTGATTTCGGTAATTGGCCAGGGCCTGCCAAAAGAGTTTTCTAATATGGTAAGAGCCGGCCTTGAAGGAAAAGTTTCTGAAGCTTACCAGTTACATTATAAAATAGCACCTTCCATAGAATTTATCTTTGCCGAAGGAAACCCTGCCGGAATTAAGACCTTGCTTGCTAAAAAAGGAATCATCAGCAATACTTTAAGACTTCCTCTGGTAGAAGCCACCGAAACTTTACAAAGTAAAATAAACAGCTTTGTAGATAATTTCTAATTGAAAATTTTCTAAAAGTAGTATTTGATTGCAATAAACTCTTGATTACAGGGTTATTTGAGTAGTTTAGGAAAGTTTTTTTTATAGTAACAAAAAATGTATTTTTGCCAGATGTTTTTACGAATCATGAAAAAAGGAATTCTTGTTTTAGGTCTGCTTATGGTGACGCTATCCTGTAGTGAATATCAAAAGCTGCTTAAAAATGAAGAAACTGCTCCAAAATATACTGCGGCAGAGCAATTATATAACGAAGGCAAGGAAGAGGATAGTAATAAGAAGCTTAGAAAAGCTTTAAAATTACTGGAGCAAATTGAGCCTGAATATCGTGGTAAGCCCCAGGGAGAAAGAATTGTTTTTATACTTGCAGATACGTATTACCAGTTAGGGGATTATTTTAATGCTCCTTTTCAATTTGATAGATTTTTGCAGTTGTACCCAAAAAGCCAGAAAGCTGAAGAGGCCGGGTATAAATCTGCATCCTCATACTTTTATCGTTCACCAAAGTATAATCTAGATCAAACCGATACACATAAGGCGATTGAAGAACTTCAGGTTTATTTAAATACATATCCGGAAGGAGAATTTAATGAAGAAGCTAATAAAATGGCAACTGAATTGCTTGTAAAGCTTGAAAAGAAAGATTACGAGATTGCGAAGCAATATCATCATACAGAATATTACAAGGCGGCTATCGCTTCATTTAATAACTTTATAGCAGATCATCCAGGCTCTCCGTTTAGAGAAGCTGCTTATTTTTACAGGTTTGATTCAGCATACAGACTTGCCATTAACAGTTTTGAAGTTTTAATGGAAGAACGACTGAACGAAGCCAGGGAGTTTTATAAATCGTACAAAAAATATTATCCTGAAGGGGAATACACTCCACAATTGGAAGATGCTCTATCAGAGATTGATAAAAGCTTACAGAATTTTTAATTTTAGGAATGATGGATTTTAAGAAAATTGATGCACCGGTAAACACTACTACTATTAACAAGAATAGAGTAGACGCTCCAACCGGAAATATTTATGAAGCGATCTCAATAGTTGCTAAGAGGGCAGGCCAGATAAATGGTGAGATAAAAAAAGAATTACTGGAGAAGCTTGATGAATTTGCTACTTACAATGATTCTCTAGATGAGATCTTTGAGAACAAGGAGCAGATCGAAGTTTCTAAATTTTACGAAAGATTGCCAAAGCCACAGTCGCTTGCAATCCAGGAGTGGTTAGAAGACAAGATCTACTACCGTAATACAAAAGAAGATATCGAAGAATAGAATCTGAATTCAAATATGTCTGTACTTAAAGGCAAGAATGTTTTATTGGGTATTACCGGTGGTATTGCCGCTTTTAAAACTGCCGCGTTAGTACGTTTATTTGTAAAAGCAGGAGCCAGCGTAAAAGTTGTTATGACGCCTGCTGCTAAAGAATTTATCACTCCGCTTACACTTTCCACACTTTCTAAGAATGAGGTTTTTTCTTCATTTACAGATGAGGAAGATGAAAATGCAAAATGGAATAATCATGTTGAACTCGGCCTTTGGGCCGAGTTCATGCTTATAGCCCCTGCTACCGCCAGTACACTTTCTAAAATGGCGTCGGGTAATAGCGATAATTTTTTACTGGCTACGTATCTTTCTGCTAAATGTCCTGTATTCTTTGCTCCGGCAATGGATCTGGATATGTATAAGCATCCTTCCACTAAAAACAGTTTTCAGAAACTTCAGGAATATAAAAATATTATGATTCCTGCAGGAGAAGGAGAGCTTGCCAGTGGTTTGCATGGAGAAGGAAGAATGGCCGAGCCGGAAAGCATCATCCGATTTATTGAAAATTTTTATTCTGAAAATCTGCCATTAAGGGGAAAAAAGATCCTTATTACGGCCGGACCCACATACGAAGCTATAGATCCTGTTCGTTTTATAGGAAATCATTCCAGTGGAAAAATGGGTTATGAAATAGCTGAAAGTGCAATGAAACTCGGTGCTGAAGTTACTTTAATATCCGGTCCCACTCATTTAAGTATTGATGAAAAAGGGATAAAATTGATTAGGGTGACCAGTACAAAAGAAATGTACGAGGCAGCTCATTCAAATTTTGATAATGCTGATGTTTTTATTTCTGCTGCTGCGGTTGCCGACTATAAACCGAAAACGGTAGCAAATCAGAAGATTAAAAAGAATGCTGATTCCCTAACTTTGGAATTGACCAAAACGGAGGATATTCTTGCAAGTTTAGGTGAAAAGAAGATAAATCAAAAGCTGGTTGGTTTTGCATTGGAGACGAACAATGAAATTGAAAACGCCAGAAAAAAGCTAAAAAAGAAGAATCTTGACTTTATTGTTTTAAATTCACTAAACGATAAGGGAGCTGGTTTTAAAAGCGATACTAATAAAATTAGTATTATTTACCCTGATAGGCAGAAAGATTTTAAACTTAAATCTAAGAAAGAAGTTGCCGAAGATATTTTAAAGGAAATTATAGAAATACTCGATGCGTAAGCTATTTACATTTATAATGATTTTTGCCGCATTGCAGCTAAGTACTGCACAGCAAATTAATTGTGAGATTATTGTAAATGCTGAACAGACAGGACAAACGAACCTTTCTGTTTTTAAAACCCTCGAGCGCGCTTTAAATGAGTTTGTGAATCAGACTACCTGGACAGATCAAAATTTTCAAAATCAGGAGCGTATTAGCTGTAGTATGTTTATTACCATTAATAGCTTTGAAGGAGAAAATTTTAATGGGACCATTCAGGTTCAATCTTCAAGACCTGTTTATGGCACTTCTATGATCACTCCCGTTTTTAATTTCAACGATGAACAACTTAGCTTTAGCTATAGGGAGTATCAGCCTCTTAATTATAGCCAGAATACATATACGTCTAATCTCGTTTCAGTAATATCCTTTTATGTCTATACCATTTTAGGGATGGATGCAGATACTTTTTCTCCGGAAGGTGGAACTGAATATTATGAAGAAGCGAATAGGATAGTAACCAATGCGCAACAAGGAAATTCCCAGGGCTGGAGAGGATCTGATGGCCAACGTTCAAGATTTAGGCTTAATACCGATCTTCTTGCCAATACGTATGCAGAATATAGAACTACGCTTTATAAATATCACCGTTTAGGTCTTGATGTGATGCACGAAGATGTCCTGACCGGAAAAAATACGGTTCTGGAAGCATTGAATGACCTGGAAGTGATGAATAATCGGCGTAACAATTCATTGCTGTTAAGAACATTCCTGGATTCCAAGGCAGAAGAAATTTCATCGATCTATTCCGGAGGACCGCCTGTAGAAGATAGCGCAGAGCTTATAGAAACCTTAAATAACATCGCGCCAAGATATGCCAGGAACTGGAGAAATATTCAGTAGGTATTTAGGTTGATTTCAATTTTTTTCTCACGTATATTTAGCACAAATTTTAACCAATTTGCTTACATCTCTATCCATAAAAAATTACGCACTCATTGAGGACATCAATATTGGTCTTCAGCCGGGATTTACAATTATAACAGGTGAGACCGGTGCAGGTAAATCTATAATGCTAGGTGCTTTAGGACTTCTGCTGGGAGATAGGGCCGATTTTAGTTCTATTCGGGACACCGATAAAAAATGCGTAATTGAAGGAACTTTTGGTATTTCAAATTATAAACTGGAGAGTTTTTTTAAAAAGGAAGATCTGGATTATGAGCAGCAAAGTATTATAAGAAGGGAGATCTTACCTTCCGGAAAATCGCGAGCTTTTATTAATGATACCCCGGTTAAGATTAACGCGCTTCAAAAACTGGGAACCTATCTTATAGATATTCATAGTCAGCATGAAACCCTGAGCCTTGGAAATGCCGATTATCAGTTTAATGTGATAGATACCATTGCTAAAAATGAAGCTATTATTCTTCAGTATCATAAAGAATTAAAAGAGTATAAGCAGCTGCTGAATCGGTTTGAAGAACTTAAAGAAGAACAGTCCCAGGCAGCGAAAGAATACGATTACAATTTATTTTTGCTGAATGAACTTGAAGAAGCCAATTTAAAAGATGGAATGCTGGAAGAATTGGAACAGCGGTATGAAGAATTAAACAATGTAGAAGAACTTACTGAAAATTTAAGCTCAACGATCAATTTACTGCAACAAGAAGAAATCGGTAGTCTGGAGAGTTTAAAGGCTATGAAAGCAAATTTATCCAAGATCACTAAGTTTTCTGCCAGTTATGAAAATTTCCATGAGCGAATTCAGAGTGTGATCATAGAATTAGATGATCTTGAAGCTGAAATGACCGATGCTCTCGAAAGTCTGGAAGCTAATCCTGAAGAATTAGAAATTGTAAATCAAAAACTTCAGGTAATCTATAATTTACAGAAGAAACATAATGCTGAAAATGTTGCTGAACTTCTGGAGATCACCAGTTCACTTCAGCAAAAAGTTTCGGTCACCGAAAATGCTGAATCTGCCCTAACTGAAATTCAGTCGGTTATTAAAGAACATGAGGAGATTCTTGGCGAAACCGCCGATAAGCTTCATCAAAATAGAGAAAAGATAATTCCTGCATTTATTGAACAAACCGAGCAGATTTTAAAAGATCTGGGTATGCCAAATGCACGATTAAATATAGAATTGGCGCAGGGAACCGAATTTCTTTCTAATGGTCGCGATAAATTGGAATGGTACCTGGCAGCCAACAAAGGAGGAAGCTTTAAAGAAATAAAAAAGGCTGCCTCAGGAGGAGAATTATCACGGATTATGCTTGCTGTAAAAAGTATACTTGCTGCTCAGAGTAATTTGCCCACGATTATTTTTGATGAGATAGATACAGGGGTTTCCGGAGAGATTGCCAAGAAGATGGGAGAGATCCTTAATAAAATGGGGAATAATATGCAGGTAATTGCAATAACCCACCTGCCTCAGATAGCTGGAAAAGGAGCCACTCATTTCAAGATCTTTAAAGAAGATAATGAGGTTGCTACTCAAACTAAAATTGTAAAGCTTGAAGAAAATGAGCGAATAGAAGAGTTAGCGCTTATGCTGGGCGGGAACACGAAAAGCGATTCGGCGAGGGCTCATGCGAAGGCTTTGCTTAATTAGTGAGAAGTGAGAAGTGAGAAGTGAGAAGTGAGAAGTGAGAAGTGAGAAGTGAGAAGTTTTAAAGAAAACTTTCTAATTTACGATTTAAATTTTATTTTCTGAATACTGAATACTGAATACTGAATACTGAATACTGAATACTGAATACTGAATACTGCCAACTGAATTCCAACAACTTTATTATATTTACAAGCTTAACAACCACAAAATATAAATTACATGTCATATAACCTGCTTAAAGGTAAAAGAGGAATAATTTTCGGAGCATTGGATGAAAATTCGATCGCCTGGAAAACTGCTGAAAAAGTTCATGAAGAAGGAGGAACATTTGTTCTAACAAATGCACCTATCGCCATGAGAATGGGAAGTATCAAAAACCTGGCTGAAAAGACCGGATCTGAAATCATTCCGGCTGATGCAACCAAGGTTGAAGATCTTGAAAACCTTGTAGAAAAGGCAGTGGAGATCCTTGGAGGAAAAATTGACTTCGTACTTCATTCTATTGGGATGTCTGTAAACGTGAGAAAAGGAAATCATTATACAGATATGAACTACGATTACACTACAAAAGGCTGGGATGTTTCTGCCGTTTCTTTTCACAAAACCATGCAGGTTCTTTACAAAAAGGACGCGATGAATGAGTGGGGAAGTATTGTAGCACTAAGTTATATGGCTGCTCAGAGAGTTTTTCCAGACTACAACGATATGGCAGATAATAAAGCATATTTGGAGTCCATTGCACGTAGTTTCGGATATTTCTTCGGAAAAGATAAAAAAGTAAGAGTAAATACCATTTCCCAGTCGCCAACACCTACTACTGCAGGGCAGGGGGTTAAAGGTTTTGATGGTTTTATCGCTTTCGCTGAAAAGATGTCTCCACTTGGAAATGCTACCGCTGAAGAATGTGCGAACTATACCCTTACATTATTCTCAGATCTTACTAAAAAAGTGACTTTGCAAAATCTTTTCCATGATGGTGGATTCTCGAATACGGGAGTGAGCCAGGAAGTGATGGAAGCATTTACAAAAGACGAAGAGTAATTATTTGAATTCATAGGCATTGAGAAATTCTAGTTCTTATGCCTTTTATCTGTCAAACTGAGCCTGTCGAAGTTTTTTTATCTATACGAATAGCTTTCGACAAGCTCAATCTGACATTTTGCGGTATGTGACTATCGACTTCGATTAAATAGATTTCAACAGTTTCTTTGATAACCTTATTCCATGAAACCAGAGTATTCCTTTATAGTTCCGGTTTATAACCGTCCCGATGAGATCAGGGAGTTGCTGGAAAGTATGAGGAAGCTAATTTCAATTAGATCTTTTGAAATCGTAATTGTAGAAGACGGTTCTAGTATAAGATCTAATGAAGTGGTAAGGCAGTTTTCTGAAGATCTCAATATCAGTTATTATTATAAGTCTAATTCAGGACCCGGCGATTCCCGGAATTACGGGATGAAAAAGGCAAAAGCCGATTATTATCTTATCCTGGATTCTGATGTGATCCTGCCGGAAAATTATCTGAAAGAAGTCCATAATTTCCTTGCGAACGACTACTGTGACTGCTTTGGAGGCCCGGATGCGGCCCACTCTTCCTTTAGCGATATTCAGAAAGCTATAGATTATACCATGACTTCATTTTTTACCACCGGTGGAATAAGAGGCGGATCGAGTAAGGGGTTTCAACCTCGCAGTTTTAATATGGGAATTAGCAAAGAGGCTTTTGAGGCCAGTAAAGGTTTTGGACAGATACATCCCGGTGAAGATCCTGATCTAAGCCTCCGGCTGAAAGACGCCGGGTTTAAAATATGCTTAATTCCTGAAGCTAAAGTATTTCATAAACGCAGAATAGACTGGGATAAATTCTACACGCAGGTTAATAAATTTGGCTTAGTGAGACCTATTTTAAATAAATGGCATCCAGGTTCTGGAAAGATCACTTACTGGTTTCCCACACTTTTTATGCTGGGATTCTTATTTTCCAGCCTCATGACGTTTACGGGAACCTGGTTCTTTATTAGCTGTTATTTAATTTATTTTTTAATTATTGGCATAGATGCTGCGATAAAAAATAAAAGTATTTATATTGGGTTACTCGCAATAAGAGCTGTATTTGTTCAGTTTTCTGGTTATGGAATTGGATTTTTAATTTCTACAATAAAAACAGAAATTATGAACAGGCAGCCAGAAAAAGAGTTTCCACAATTATTTTTTAAAAAAGATGTCGGTGCGTAGAAAACCAAGATTTAAAAAATCCAGTGTAAAAACATTCAGTTTTTTTCTGATTTTCTCTGCCATAGTGTGGGTGCTGGTGCAATTCTCTAAAACCTATACGCAGCTAATTGAAATCCCCGTAAATTATATTAATACCCCTTTAGATAAAAGTATTTCAGATGAACGTCCAAAGCATGTTGATCTGCAATTGCAGGATAATGGATTCAATATTTATTATTACAAAATATTCAATCCGCAGTTAAAGGTAGATCTTTCTAAAGCCAAGGAAACCGATAAAGAGTTAGTATATACCCTGCAAAATCACCTTTCAGAAATAGAGGAGCAACTAAAGATAGATTTTGAAAATTCCAGAATTATCCAGGAAGAGATCGTGGTGCCATTTCAATTCAAAAAGGAGAAAATGCTAAAGGTGATTCCTAATATAGAAGTGAATTATGCCGTAGGTTATTCTGCTGATAAGGCGGTAAAGTTAACCCCCGATTCCGTTAAAGTGAGCGGTCCGGAAAAAATAATTGATAGTTTGGTGAGTGTGCCAACGCAATCTATCAGGCTTAATAAGGTTAATACGAATCTTGATGGCAACATAGGGATTGATACTTCTGGCTACGGCCAGTTAAGCTTTTACGAAAACAGTGTGAAATTCACCCAGGAGGTAGAGAAGTTTACTGAAGGTAGCGTAGAGATTGCCATTGAAGTGGAAAACGTACCCAATAATTTAAATCTTGCCTATTTTCCAAAAACCGTAATTGTTTATTATCAGGTAAATTTGAAACAGTTTGAAAATGTCAGCGCCGCAGACTTTAGAGTTATTTGCAATTATCAGGATATTAAGAAAGGAGATGATTATATGATCGCGCAGATTGTTGAAAAACCCGGGTTTATTAATAGCATTAGATTAAATGAACGTAGGATCCAATTTGTTATCAAGCGATGAAAATAGTAGGTCTTACAGGAGGAATAGGTAGCGGTAAAACTACGGTTGCCGGTTTTTTTAAAGAATTGAATATTCCCGTATATATCGCTGACGAAGCAGGGAAAAGATTAATGAATACCTCTTCTGAAATTCGTAAGAAAATCATCGCCTTTTTTGGAGAGAGTGCCTACAGGGGTGATCATCCTGATCGAAAATTTATCGCTTCGAAAGTCTTCAACGATAAAGAACAACTTTCAAAACTGAATAATATTATACATCCCGCCGTGGAAGCAGATTTTAAGAATTGGCTTGAAACGCAATCTTCAGAATATGTAATCTATGAAGCCGCGATTTTATTTGAAACAGGAGGTTACGAGAAGTGCGATTTTAATATTCTGGTAACTGCTCCAAAAGAGATAAGAATTCAAAGACTTCAAAAACGTGATGATAGTTCTGTAAAGGAAATTGAGGAGCGTATGGACAATCAATGGAGCGATGAAAGAAAATCTCAAATGGCCGACTTCCTAATAAATAATGAAGAATTAGCTGAAACAAAACTACAGGTTGAGCATATTCATGATGAAATCTTAAAAGCAGGCAAAAATTGCTAGAAGTTTTGTTAACATTTGGTTAAACACTTTAAGCTCTAAATGTTAAAATCTTACTTTTGACCGCATGAATAAGAAGCTTTTTGTCCTTCTCGTTGCGCTAATGAGCTTGTCGTTAATCGGCATTATTTTCGTGCAGGGATATTGGATTAAGAGCACTATTGACGATAGAGAGGAGCAATTTTCTTATAATGCAAAGCAGGTTTTATTAAGTGTTTCTCAGGAAATTGAGAATCAGGAATTTGAAAATTATTATTTTCAATTCAAGAATACTGATAGTCTAAATAGTAAACTTAGCGACAGAACATTAACCGAATATTTTTATACCAGTAGAGATGAAAACAGGAATGAAACCTATTTCAATTCTGAAACAATTTTAGAAGAAGATTATAAAGTTTCTTCGGGATTCTTGCAATTCGCCCAGGATAGTATTCAGTTTACTAAAATGATTAATAAGCGGGTTACAGATATTGTTAGGAACAATCAACTGGACGGTGATAATTTAAGTGCGAGACAACGAATAGAGCATATTGAGAGGCTTTCAAGAATGGAAGAGGTAGAAAAAGATATTCTGCGTTCTGCCATTTCAGAATTAGTAGTGCGACTACCGCTTCATAAAAGGGTTTCTGAAGAGGTTATAAATGAACTGATAGGTAAGGAGCTGGAAGAAAGAAATCTTGAGTCAGCTTTTGAGTTTGGGGTATATCATAATTCTATAGCCACAAATGTATATTCTGATAATTTTAGCCTGAACCATCCGGCTACCTATGCTGTTCCTTTGTTTATGAATAACGCAGGAAATAGTGGTTACCAGTTGCTGGTTAATTTTACAGATAAGAAAGAGGAAGTTTTGTCATCTGTAATTTTAATGGCTTCACTGTCTATCATTTTTACTTTGATCATTGTGATCGCATATTCAAGTGCACTTTCGCAACTAATCAAACAAAGACAGATATCACAGATAAAAACAGACTTTATTAATAATATGACGCATGAGTTTAAAACTCCCATTGCAACCATTAATCTGGCACTGGATGCGATTAAGAACCCAAAGGTCATAGAAGACAGGTCTAAAGTTTCTCGTTATCTGCAGATGATAAGGGATGAAAATAAAAGAATGCACGCCCAGGTAGAGAACGTTTTAAGAATCTCTAAATTGGAAAAAAATGAACTGGATCTTAAGAAGGAAAGACATCAGTTACATGATATTATTAATGATGCTGTTTCGCATGTTGAATTAATTGTGGAAGATCGTGGCGGGTATGTGCAAACACATTTTGGAGCATTGCGCTCTTCAGTATTGGCGAATCAGGATCATTTTACCAATGTGATCGTAAATATTCTTGATAATGCTGTAAAATATTCTGAAGAGGCTCCTAAAATTGATATTTACACCACGAATGTAAAGAATTATATTATTTGTGAAATAAGGGATCAGGGAGTTGGAATGACTAAACTGGTTCAGAAAAAAATATTTGAAAAATTTTATCGTGAGCATACAGGCGATATTCATAATGTAAAAGGTCATGGACTAGGTTTGGCGTATGCACGCCAGATAGTAGAAGACCATCATGCTGAAATCACTGTTACTAGCGAAAAGGCAAAAGGAAGTACTTTTATAATTAAACTACCACTAATATCTTAAACATATGGAAACTGAAAACAAGAAAATTTTATTAGTAGAGGATGATCCAAACTTTGGAACGGTCCTAAAAGATTACCTGGCAATGAATGATTACGAGGTAACACACGCCAAGAACGGAATGGAAGGATTTGAAAAGTTTAAAAAAGACGATTTTGATCTTTGTATTCTTGATGTAATGATGCCTTATAAGGATGGATTTACATTAGCCAAAGAAATTCGTGAAAAGAACGAAGAAATCCCGATCATCTTCCTTACAGCGAAAGCGATGAAAGAAGACGTATTGAAAGGATACAAGGTGGGTGCAGATGATTACCTTAATAAACCTTTTGATAGTGAAGTTCTTTTAATGAAGATCAAGGCGATCATGCAGCGTAAAGCTACAGATAGCGTGGCAGACTCTAAACAATTTGAATTTGAGATTGGTGATTTCCACCTGAATTCAAAACTGAGGTTTCTTACTTTTAGAGATGAGGAGCCGCAAAAACTATCTCCTAAAGAGAATGAATTATTGAGATTACTGGCATTACACGAGAATGATCTAATGCCAAGAGAATTGGCGCTTACCAAGATCTGGAGAGATGATAATTATTTCACTTCCAGAAGTATGGACGTGTATATCGCTAAACTTAGAAAATACCTGAAAAAAGACGAAAATGTGGAGATCTTGAATATCCACGGTGAAGGTTTCAGACTTGTAGTGAAGAACAAGGAAGAAAGCGGAGCATAGTAAATTTTTCAGTTTCCGGGATTTACTGCATCATGGTTCTCTCCATGATGCGGTAGCCTATCTCGTATAATTTTCCCGGTTAAACTTACTTTCCAGACTCTTTGAGAGTCAAAAACCGTAATCTTAGCATAATATTAAGATCGGTTTTCTTACAATACCTATCTTTACGGCATTCCATAAAATGCCCAAATTTGATAAGTGCAGCCGAAATATGTAATTTGAGGACTTCTTCTCTTAAGAAGACCTGCGCTTTTTTATTCCTGTTTCTCTTTTTTTTTCTAAATGGTTTTGGGCAGGAACCCAACTACACACATGATGCCCCTAATTCTAGAAATTTAGATTTCTTTACAGTAACTATAGCAGATGCATTTAATCCTCAAGCTAAACTTGATAGATTAATAATTTCTGTAGATACAAATCCAGAAGGAGAACGATTTGTTTTGACTTTTGGTAACGGAATTAAAAGAGTTGGAGATAATGATGGCTTAATTGATTTTATTCCAAACCAAAATAATCGTTTAAGTAATCCCTTAGATTTTGCTATTAATAGCGAAGGAAAATTTTTTGTTGCAACCAATGAAAGTAATAGGAGGTTTATTAGAGTCTATTCTCCACAAGGAGTTTATCTACCTAATGAGGAATTAGGTAATGGCGATTATGGTTCATCTGGAGCAAATCGCTTTAAAGGCCCCACTGGACTAACTTTTGATAAAGAAGATAATCTTTATGTGGCAGATCATTATATCGGAAATGCTGATCCTCCAAGACCAAGTTCGATAAAAATTTTTAGAAAGGATGCAGTAGGAAGTTATAAGAACAATCTAATAAATGAATTTGACAATGTTCAGGGAACTCTCTTAAATTCCCCTTACAGATTAGCTGTTGATAGCCAGGGTAATCTGTATATGGCAGAACTGGGGCAAAACAACAACGCAAGTATTAAGATTTTAGAATTTGATGATAGTTTTAATCCTACTCAAATTGGAGAAATTAATGGAAATGAAATTGGATCACCGGGAAGTATTGTTATTGATAAGTTTGATAATATTTTTGTTGCAGATTTCGGTGATGATATAAATTTAGCAAGAGTTTTGGAAGCCACCGATGATGTTGATGAATTTTATGAAGTTTTTGAAATTATTAAAGAGGGAATTGAAAACAATATATTCAATATTAATGTTTATAATCCCAATAATACTTTTCGATCAAAAATTTCATCACGAATTGATTTTCCAGTAGACCTTGCTATTTCAAATTGCGGAACTTTATATGTAAACAATACTATTTTTGAGGGAAGGATTACTAGTTTTTTTGGTCAAAGAATCCCTGATATTAGCATTGATTTTGATTTGGAAGCATATCAACGTTCTCCAGGTTATGATACGGAAGTGCCCGTCCTAGTTTCTTGTACAGAAGATCAAGAAGAAAGTATAAGCAATGGTGCTTTTATATTACAAGATTATACCAACTTACCTGAGTTTACAGATAATTGTGATGATGATCTTGAATTTATTCAGGATCCACCAGAAAATACATCAATAACAGAAACCACAGAAGTTTCAATTATCGCAATAGACGACAGTGGTAATGAATCAGAAGCTTGTATCTTTCAGGTTATTATCGACCAAGAAGAAGATATTCCCCCTGTTTTTGAGAATTGCCCTTCAAATATTGTGGAAAATAATGATCCCGGTGAATGTGGTGCGGTGGTCACTTTTGCCACTCCAACTGCTACCGATGAAAATAGAGATGTTTCCGTAGAAAGAATAGATGAAACAGATTTGAATTCAGGAGATGAATTTCCGGTAGGAGTAACCACTATTATTTTTCAGGCAGATGATAGGGTCAACGATCCTGTTACCTGTAGTTTTACGATAACTGTAGAAGATACCGAAGATCCTGAAATTGTCGATTGTCCGCAAGATATAACCGAAACTTACGATCCCGAAGAAGGTTATGAAGTCCCAGATTTCACTAACCAGATCCAAGCTAGCGATAATTGTACTACTACTGGAAATTTGTTAATTACTCAAAATCCTGCAGAAGGTGAGATTATATTTAGCAGCCAGACAATAATTTTAACAGTTGAAGATGCTGAACAGAATGCTACTAACTGTGATTTTCAGTTAACTCTTCAGGAAGAGCAGGAACCTACTTTTACCTGTCCAGATCCAGAGCAAAGAACGGTTATAGAACTTGATGAAAACTGCGAATTTGAGGATCCCGATTATCGGGAAAGAGTCACTAATTTTCAAGCTTTTAAAAATGAACCGGTTTTGGAGCAAAGCTCGGTTAGAAATGGAAATATTCTTAATATAACTATTACTGTTTTTGATGGAGCGGAAGAAGTTGGAGCATGTAATTTTCCCGTAAACCTTGAAGATCAAACACCGCCGAGCGTTAATTGTCCGCCCACGATTAGCGTTCCTTATACTGATACAAAGGAATATGTGGTGGAAGACTATTATTCAGAATTACAAATTTCAGATAACTGCTCTACTATTTTTGAATATAGTCAGGAACCAACACCGGGTACCGTAATTAATAACGATACCATTGTTGAATTTACAGTAACAGACGAAAATGAAAATCAAAGTGGATGTAGTTTCAATATAGAATTTTATAAAGAAACCGAACTTCAAATTCTTAACTGTCCGGGAGAGCAAACTATTGAAGTAGATACTAATTGCAGTTATCTCACTCCTGATATTGAATCAATAATAGAAACAAATATTGAAGGTGCTGAAATTAGCCAAAGTATTGCACCAGGATTTGAAATAAACGGTTCCACAATATTAACAATTACTGCAAAATTTGAAGATCAAATAGATACCTGTGAAGTTCGATTAATCGCTCAGGATAATATGGCGCCCACAATTATCTGTCCCGGAGATCAGTTTGTTACTCCAGATGAAAATGGGGAGTTTAGTCTTCCAAATTATGCACTGCAGGCAATATATGATGATAATTGTTTTATCGCTAAAATTGATCAATTTCCAAATGTAGGATCTATTGAAACCGAAAGCACCCAAGTAACAATTACGGTTACAGATAGTTCTAACAATGAGACCAGTTGTAGTTTCATGGTAAATTTTGAAGATATCCCAGAAAAACCTTTTGAATGTAAAAATTCCATTAGTTTTAGGCTGGGTGCAGATGATATAAGAACCATAGAACCTGAAGACTTATTGAATATTACCGGGGACGCTTCAGAACTGAACAACTATGCTTTTACATTAAGCAGGGGAACTTTTGGTTGTGAAGATATAACCGGTCAGATTCCCGTTATAGTAACCTATACGGGACCAGTAAATGGTTCGTGCACCGTGAATGTGGATATTAACGAACAGGTAAAACCTGTGATTAATTGTCCGCAGGAGACACTTCAGGTTTTTTACCAATTTCCGGGAGAATATAAGCTGCCAGATTATTCGAGTATTTTCGATATTAGTGATAATTGCACCCCATCTTCAGAACTTGAATTTGAACAAACCCCAGAACCTGGTACTACTTATATTGAAGAAGACGAAGTTCCGGTAACACTAAAAGTGACCGATAATAATGGGAATGAAACAGTTTGCTCTTTTACCATTAACCTTACTCATACCGAAGAATATCAGCCACCAGTGGTGCTGGACGACATGTATATTACCCTTATAAACACTACGCTTAGTGTCGATGCTCCAGGGGTTTTAGCAAACGATTCAGATCCTAACGGTGATTCGCTGAGTGCAATTGTAGAACAGGAACCTTCAAACGGAACCCTGACTTTAAATCAGGATGGATCTTTTGTCTATATTCCTAATCCTGATTTTGAGGGGCAGGATACATTCACCTATTATGCTACTGACGGTGAGGGTGAAGGAGTGGCCACCGTGACTATTAATGTGATAGAAGAAACACAGGGAAATGTTCGTCCTGTTGCTGTAGATGATGAATATACTATCTTACAAGGTGAAGAGCTGATTGTATCAGCACCAGGAATCCTTGAAAATGATTTTGATGTAAATGGAGATTCGCTCACTTCCAGAGTGACCAGCGGTACTCCTGGTCAGGGCGAGTTTGTTTTTGATCCTGATGGTTCTTTTACCTATGTGCCAGAACCTGGATTTGTGGGGACTGCCAGTTTTACTTATACTGCAAGCGATGGAGTATTTGAGTCTGAACCTGCTACCGTAATTGTAAATATTTTGCCTAAAAATGGTTTTAACTTTGAATGTTTAGAGACTCTAACCATAGGGCTGGATGAAAATGCGGTGGTGGGTATACAGGCCAGTGAACTTTATAGTGGAAATACAGCCGGAGTCACTTTCAGTATTTCAAAAGAGGAATTTACCTGTGACGATATAGGGGTGAACGCCGTGAGATTGAGTTATGAGAAGGATGGGGAAGAAGGCTTTTGCGATATCCAGGTGATCATTCAAGATAAAATCGCACCGGTACTCCAATTAAACGATATTAGTATAGAGCTTAATAATCAGGCTACCGCATCCATTGATTTTGAGGATATAGACAGCGGGTCTTTTGATAATTGTGATTCCGAGGTTTCTTATACGCTGAGTAAATCTACTTTTTCCTGTAAAGAATTAGGTTCTAATATAGTGCAGGTTCTGGCTGAAGATAGCAGTGGAAATACCTCTTCGGCAACCGCGACAATTACGGTGATTGATACTACGGGTGTTTGTGAGGATCCTATTCTAGAAGGATCGGAATATATCTTTATTTACCCTAATCCAAACAACGGAAATTTCAAAATTGCAACACCTGCAGATATTAGCATTTCAAGAATAGAAGTTTTTGATAATCGCGGTAGATTTATCGCAGCGAAAGATTTTGAGAGTACTATTTTAGAATACGCCATGAATATTAGGCCTTTACAGGAAGGTGTATATATTCTGAAAATTGTGACCAACGAAGAAACGCTGACTAAAAGATTTATCTTTAAGTATTAATCTTTGATTCAATATAATCAAAGATATTTTTTGAATTTTCATCAAACTCAAACCATTTAATTTCAGGATCTTTTCTAAACCAGGTGAGTTGTCTTTTGGCAAATCTGCGGGTATTCTTTTTAATTTCTGAAATTGCCGTTTCCAGATCTGTCTTTCCATCAAAAAAGCTGAATAATTCTTTATAACCAACCGTATTCAATGCGTTTAATTCTTTTTGTGGATAAAGTTCCCTGGCTTCTTCGATCAACCCATTCCGGATCATTAGATCTACCCGCTTATTAATGCGATCATAGATCATTTCCCTATCTGCCATCAAGCCTATAGTGATATTTTTAAAGTTACGTTCAGGTTTTTTCTGGTTTAGAAACGAAGAGAAAGGTTTTCCTGTTTCGATACAAATTTCTAAAGCTCTGATAAGACGATGCGGATTCATGACATCGGCAGTTTTATAATACTCTGGATCCAGGACATAAAGTTTTTTCTGCAACCAGTCAATTCCATCTTCTTCCAGATGTTGGTTGAGGTTTCTTCTAATTTCAGGATCCACCTTTGGAAAATCGTCAAGACCTTCAGTAATTGCTTTTATATAGAGTCCGCTGCCACCAACCATTACCGCTACTTTATGCTTGTTAAAAAGCTCTTTTAGCTTCAGAATGGCGTCTTTTTCAAAATCTCCTACAGAGTACGCATCTGCTATAGAGATATGCTGAATAAAATGATGGGTGGCGGCTGCTAGTTCATCTTTATCCGGAACTGCCGTACCAATCTTCATTTCCTTAAAAAACTGTCTGGAATCGGCTGAAATAATTTCAGTAATAAAATGCCTGGCTACTTTTATGGAAAGCGATGTTTTTCCAATGGCGGTGGGTCCAATTATATTAATAAGATAATTAGACATTTAATTTGTATCCGCAGTTATGACAGAATTCGGCATCATCAAGATGTCTTCCTTCATTGCAATTTGGGCAGGCCTGAGTATTATTAATAGGTTTATCTACAGCCTTGCTAAATTCTGCACTTACAATTCCGGTAGGTACTGCGATAATTCCATAACCCGTAATCATGATTAGAGAGGCTATAAGGCGTCCCAAAGGGGTAACAGGTGCAATATCGCCAAAACCAACGGTAGTGAGTGTTACGATGCACCAGTAGATGCTTAGAGGGATATTATCAAATCCCGCACCGCTACCTTCAACAAGATGCATTAGGGTGCCGGCAATAACACAGATAATTAGAACAGCGAAGAGAAAAACCAGAATTTTGGCTTTGCTATTTTTTAGTGCAGAAATCAATTTTCGTGATTCCCCAATATATCTTGTGACTTTCAAAATTCGGAAAACCCTGAGAAGTCTTAAAGCCCTGATTGCAAAAAGTAGGTTGGCACCCCCAAAAATGAAACCTATATAGCTTGGTAAAGTAGAAAGAAGGTCAACAATTCCATAAAAACTAAAAATATATCGTTTAGGTTTGTTAATCGCAATGAGCCTTAGAATATATTCCACAGTAAATATTCCGGTAATAATCCATTCAGCTACATAAAATTCCCAGGAATATTTTAGCAACATCCAGGAAACACTTTCCATCATTACCAGGGCCACACTAATAATGATAACCACCAGAATAGCGATATCAAAGAATTTACCAGCAGGCGTATCTGCTTCATAAATTACTTCATGAAGTTTGTGTTTCCAGGTCGGGATTGGTTTGTCGTTCTCCTTCAAATTGAAATAAATGGGATTATCAAATTTAACTATTTTCTTCGAGTACTATTAAAGATTGTGTTTGAACTTCAATGATTTTATCAAAAAACTGTTTTAGTGCTTCATAATATTCTGGTGGATAAACAGCGTGTTTGAAAGTCAACCTGCATTGTACACTGATGGTTCTGTCCCCGGTTTGTCCTGCTGAAAGCATCAGGTTAGCAGCATTCCCCTGAATTTTTAGATTTCTTGTTTCAGGTAATTCGGTAACTTTAAATCCTTCGGGAATTTCAATTATTGCAGAGTAAACATATGCGTCTTTATATCCAAAGTCTATTGGGTAGGAACGATTTTCCTGCTTAAATGGATTTTCATCAAAAAATTTAAAACTAAATGGATTGAAGTAGATCTTATCATTTATTTTCTGACTGCCATTATTTAATGAATATTTTATCTCTAGATTTTTAGAGTGATCATGCTTGTTAAAAATGCTGGTGTTGTCTAAATGTGTTGATTCTATGGGGTTAGACAATTTATTGAAGACTTCATTATTATCAAGATCGTCAATATTGTTTCTGTAGCTCAGGGCATGGTAACCATCGGCGATCTGGAGGGAGAAACCATCAGAACTTCCATCTGGTTTGATGTTTATAGAATCTTTATATATAAATCTTGAGTAGTCTTTCGGTTCAATATCTATCCAGGAACTGCCCTTATCAAAATCGATGAGCCTGGCATATCCGTTTAAAGCTCTGTACGGTAAACGACCAAAATCGAGATTTTTCTCGGTAGCATCCAATACGTATTTGTCGCCATTCAGGTTTAGCTGAATAAAGAAATAATTGAAATCACTCAGTACCGGATGAACCTTCGAAGGAAATCCTTTATTCCTCGTGGCAGACATGACAGGTAAAACCTCAAAGCCTTCAGAAGTAAAAAGGTTATGTAAAACGCTATTAATTTCCAGAACACTTCCTGTTTTCTCATCAAGAACATCCCTTATGTTCATGTCTTTGTAAAGATTATATTCTTCATTCCAGTTGAATTCATCCTGAACGTACTTGTAGATCTGCTGTGCCTTTTCAATATTATTAGGTAAAGAACTAATCGCTTCAGGTAACAAGTCGTCTACCAGGCGATCTTTTTTTAACTGTCGTCCTATATTTCTGTCTAATTCCAGTTCCTTATCTACATCTTCCCAGTCTTTTGTGTATTTTTCTACATATCCATCAAGGCGTGTGATTTGTTTTAGTTCATACTCGATCCTGCTTATATAATTCCTTTCAGCAGTTAAAAATTTTTCTGGTTTAAAAGCGGGGATATCCTCCATTTCAAATACCGTCTCAACACAATCTGCAGGGGTAGTACTGGAACCAAACTGAAAACATTCTTTAATAACCCTGGCATCATTGGTTTTTAATTTTAAAGAACCTCGTTTGGTAGTATAATATTCATAATTAGCAGGAATTTTGGCTGTGAATTTTGAATATGCCTTAGGAATATAGGCCTGAAATTCCCAAGTTGTAAAATCAAATATGAAAGGAGAAACCAATTCGTAAGAATAAACCAAAACAGATCCCGGTTTAACATCTGGGAATGTGAACTTTTTCAGATTATAATTTTCAAATTCCTCTGTATATACATTATCAGGATTCAGGTTTTGCTTTACCTTTTTGCCATTTTCCAGATTATAGGTGGAAGCTTTTAAATTGAGCACCCGTTCCTTATCACGCTCACTTTTTCTTAATGGAATTGTGATATTGGCTTCATCGAGTCCTTCTTTATTATAAATCTTAATTTTAGCCGTATACCTGGTTACAAGGTCATAATTTCGTTTTTCGTCAATTTCACTAAATCCTTCTTCAAAAAGATAGGCCGCATTGGCCAGGGAATCTTTGGTGTAAAAAGTGGTCTCGAGATCGCTATTAGAAGGAATAATTGCCTTTGTGTAAAAAACTGGTTTCTGCGCGTTTAATAAAAAAGAAAATAGGAGAAAGATGGTGCAGGTAAGCTTATTCATGAATAGATAATTGAATAATTTTAAAGTGATGTTTTTTGCGTAAAAAACTCTGAATAATATGCTGGGCGTCCCTGTTATTATCCATGGGAGTGATAATAGAACGTATTATATCCAGGTTGTTAATTTGGTGGTTAAGATTAAAATAGCCGGTACCTTTAAAATCTCCATCTTCAATTAGCAAAGCACTTTTTTCGTCTACTTCACGCCCGCGCCCGATAAGCAACATATTTTGATTGTTGTAAGAGTGACGATCTATTAATTTATTCACTCTTTCATTATATGATATAGGCGGCTCTTCTCCAATACAGGCACCGTGGCAACTTTTTATAGTATAGGCAAAACAATTCCCGGTTCCGCCATGTAAACCGGCCAGGCGTTCGCAGAGTTCAAATTCGGTAACCCACTTTTCGAGAGAATTTTTAGCTGATCTTAACGAGCTAAACGTGGTAATGTTTTTCTTCGTTTTGTTGGCACGACCAATTTTAAGATTGATATATCCATCATCATCGGTGAACTGATAAAGTGCATGGCTAAAGATATCTCTTTTCAGAGCTCGATTATAACGAGGTTTTAGTTCTTTTATTTCCTGATTTTCTTTTAACAACGCAATGAGTTCGTTGCCCGTAAGCTCATAAGAAACCGAAGCAACCTTCTTCTGCATTTCCCTGGATTTAGGATTGTCATTGGTAAAATGTTGATTAACCCTTTTCCTAATATTCCTGGATTTTCCTACATAGATGATTTCGCTATTCTCATCATGAAAATAATAGACTCCAGTTTCAGAAGGTAGTTCCTCGAGTATAAAAACGAGCTTGGTATCGAGATTACGTTTGGGTTCTTTTCTTACATGCTCTTTCATGATGTCTTTTTCAACATCTTTGGCCAGCAACATTTTAAATAGTTTGATGGTTGCCTGCGCATCTCCGGCAGCACGATGACGATCACTTAATGGAATTCCCAGTGACCTCACCAGTTTTCCTAAACTATAAGAGGGCAGTCCTGGAATTAATTTTTTGGAAAGTTCTACCGTGCAAAGGCTCTTTCTTTCATATTCAAAACCTAGTCGGCGGAATTCCGTACGCAGAATTCGATAATCAAATTTGGCGTTATGGGCTACAAGGATGCAGTCTTCGGTGATCTCTACAATGCGTTTTGCCACCTCGTAAAATTTAGGTGCATTTTTAAGCATATCGTTGTTGATCCCGGTTAAATTCACAACGAACGGCTGGATAGGTTGTTCAGGATTTACAAGACTTATAAACTGGTCTACAACTTTCTGACCATCAAACTTATAAATTGCAATTTCGGTGATCCCTTCTTCATTGTATTTGCCACCCGTAGTCTCTATGTCTAATATTGCGTACAAATTCGCTTTACTTCGTTAATTATAATTTCTTGCGCCAAATATACTACTTCCAATTCGCACCATGGTTGTTCCGCAGGCGACAGCAACTTGATAATCACCGCTCATGCCCATAGAAAGCTCTTTAAGTTCTGGATATTGTTCTTTGAATTTATCAAAAACTGACTTCAGATAGTTAAATTCTGATTTTACCTGTTCTTCATCATCTGTAAAGGTTGCCATCCCCATAAGCCCGATGATGTTTACATGTTCCATTTTTGAATAAGCTTCCGATTTCAGAATTTCATTTGCTTCTTCAGAATCTAACCCAAATTTAGAATCTTCCTCAGCGATCTTTATCTGAAGCAGGCAGTCTATAGTCCGCTCGTTTTGCCTGGCTCTTTTGTTGATCTCCTTCAGAAGCTTTAAGCTATCTACCGCGTGTATAAGATTTACATAAGGCGCCATGTACTTCACCTTGTTTCTTTGGGTATGGCCAACCATATGCCATTGAATATCCTTGGGAAGTTCTTCCCATTTATCGGTCATTTCCTGGATCTTGTTCTCCCCAAAAATTCTTTGGCCGGCATTATAAGCCTCCATAAGATCTTCGTTAGGTTTGGTTTTAGAAATGGCAACGAGCTTTACACTTTCAGGCAGCTCATTGATATATTTTTCAATATTCTTAGAAATACTCATCCTTTATTTTGATTTTAAATTAAGGATTAAAAATAACAGTAGGGTAACGGTGGTTAGAATTGCAAAGTTCAGAATTCATAAATAGTAAGACCGCTTCGCAATTTAGGTTCAATATAAGTACTTTTTGGCGGCATAGTTAAATTTTCATCTGCAATTTGTTTTATTTCTTCAATTTCTGCAGGTAACATTCCAAAGCCAACTTCAAATTCTCCATTATCTACCCGGGTTTTCAATTCAATAAGATCATTACGGCCATGAATGTACGAGATGCGATTATCATTCCTGAGATCTTCGATACCAAGGACTGGTTTTAAGATCTTTTCATACAAAATATATGAATCCAGTTCGCTCAGGGAATTGGTAAATTTATAGTTGGTCTTTCTCAGGTAAAGAGAATAGAACTCCCCATCCAGGTACATATTGAAATGATGCTTTTTGGAAGGTCTGTAAATTTCGAAACCACGGTTTTCAATTCGAAACCATTCATCTAGCAGGATTAAAAATTCTTCTTTAGAATGCCCGTTCAGGTCTTTAATAAGCCTGCTAAACTCAAATATTCTCAAGTTACTTTCAGAAATTAGATAACTCATAAAAAAGTTATATGCTTCTTTACCGGTATGCCTGGGATTACTCTCTTTGCTTTCCTTGGCCAGCAACCACGAAGAAGCACTTCTATGATGGCCATCTGCGATATAGATCTTTTCCATCGTTTCAAACCGGGCTTTTATCTTTTTAATATTTTCATTGTCATCAATAAGCCACAGGGAATGAGTTTCTTTATTTGAAGTCGCAAACTCATATTCCGGTCTGGATTTCATTCTTTCATTCAGTAATTCATTGATGGTAGTATCATCTGGATAGGTAAGCAATACAGGTTCTGTATTAAAACCTACCACCTTCAGGTAATCCTTGAAAAGCTCCTCCCGGTGCGCAATAGTATCTTCATGACGGCGAATCACATCCCTTCCATAATCTTCTGCACTTGCAGCGGCAATAATCCCGCAACAGGAAGCTTCCCTTGTCTGGATTTTATAGATATAATAACAGGGCTCATCGTCCTGTTTAAAAATATGATCTTCCTTAAATTCCAGATATCGGTTCTTAACCATCCCAAAGCGTTTTTCTCCGCCAATTTCATGCTGAAATTTGTATCCGGGATTTATGATATGTAAGAATGAATAAGGATTATATTCTAATTGTGCCTTTAATTCATCATCGCCATAATCTTCATACGAACGTGAAGCAACCAGGCCTGCATATTCACGGGTAGGTCTTACGGCTTTAAATGGAAGTATTTTTGTCAAATTTTTATGGATCTCAAAAGGATGAGATTTCTCAGTCGTTTCGGCCGAAGAGAGAAATCTCAATATTAACTACTCAATACTATTTACTACTAAACTGAGCAGAAACCTTCTCTGCTTTTCTACTTTCAGAATAGTCATAAAAACCTTCTCCAGACTTAACGCCAATCTTTCCGGCTCTAACCATATTTGTTAATAGCGGGCAAGGCGCATACTTCGGATTTTTAAATCCGTTGTACATGACTTCAAGAATGGAATGACAAACGTCCAGCCCAATAAAATCTGCAAGTTGAAGAGGTCCCATTGGATGGGCCATTCCCAGTTTCATAACGGTATCTATTTCATAAACCCCTGCCACGCCATTGTAAAGTGTTTCTATAGCCTCGTTGATCATCGGCATTAAAATCCTGTTGGCAACAAACCCCGGGTAATCGTTCACTTCTACCGGAACTTTATTCAGCTTTTCTGAAAGCTCCATAATTTTATTGGTCACTTCATCTGTGGTGTTATAACCACGAATAATCTCCACCAATTTCATGATTGGTACAGGATTCATGAAATGCATCCCGATCACTCGCTCTGGATTTGAAACTACAGAAGCAATCTGGGTAATAGAAATAGAGGAGGTGTTTGAAGCTAAGATTGTATCTGCTGATGTTTGCTGATCCAGGTGTCTAAAGATCTTCAGTTTTAATTCTGTGTTTTCAGTAGCCGCTTCTACCACAAGATCTGCATTTCCAACTGCTTCAGAAATATCGGTATGGGTAGAGATATTATCCAAGGTAGATTTTTTCTGATCTTCGCTGATCTTTTCTTTAGACACCATACGATCAAGATTCTTAGAAATGGTATCGATCCCTTTTTTCAGACTTTCTTCTGAAATATCGATCAATTGAACTTTGAATCCGCTTTGAGCGAATGTATGAGCTATACCGTTCCCCATGGTCCCGGCACCTATAACTGAAATATTCTTCATTTTGTATTTTTTTTAGGAAGACTTTCCTGAGCCGTCATCCTGAACTTGTTTCAGGATCTCTTAGAAGCTGAAACAAGTTCAGCTTGACAAACTATTTAATGAAAGCCTTAGAATTCGAATTATACATTAAAATTAGCAATTACCCGGTTCGCAACTTTGAGGGCATTCGCAGCCTGCTGCATCGTTACTACAGGTTCTTTATCATTATTGATAGCATCGGCAAAACTTTCCAATTCCTCTAGAATGGCATTATTTGCAGAAACATCAGGATTGTCAAAATAGATTTGTTTTTTAATTCCTTCAGCATTTTGAAGCACCATAGCATACTCATCAGGATTTTCAGGCGCATCTTTCATCTTCACCACCTCGCATTTTTTCTCCAGAAAATCTACTGAAATATAGGCGTCACGCTGAAAGAACCTTGATTTTCTCATGTTCTTCATAGAGATTCGGCTTGCTGTTAAATTGGCAACACAACCATTCTCAAATTCAATCCTCGCATTGGCAATATCTGGAGTGTCACTAATTACTGAAACTCCGCTGGCATTGATCTTAACCACTTTTGATTTCACCACACTCAGTACAGCATCTATATCGTGGATCATCAGGTCTAATACAACGGGAACATCGGTGCCACGGGGGTTAAATTCTGCAAGTCTATGTGCTTCGATGAACATAGGGTTTTCAATACGATCTGCAACCGCCTGAAACGCCGGGTTAAATCTTTCTACATGACCTACCTGACCTTTTACACCATGTTCTTTAGTAAGTTTAATGAGTTCTTCAGCCTCCTCGTAAGTATTGGTGATAGGTTTCTCAATAAAAAGATGTTTGCCTGCAGAAATGACCTTTTTTGCGACGTCAAAATGCGCCAGAGTAGGAGTGACCACATCTATCATATCTGCCTCAGCAATTAATTCATCCAGATTTTCATACATCTTATAGCCAAATTCTTTAGCTACTTTTTCAGCATTCTTTTTATCTGCGTCGTAAAAACCGATAAGCTCATATTCTTCAGACTGCTTTAAAAGTTTTAGATGAATTTTTCCCAAATGACCTGCACCCAGGACTCCTGCTTTCAGCATATTTTTGCATTTTTCACAAAAATAGCATTTTGATATTAAATACTTTATAAAATTAGGCCAAATCCCGGACGGCATTTGCTTGGGATAAATCACATGCTTTGCCTAATTTTATGCCTGATTAAAGCACAGAAAAGTTGAAGGATACTTACAGACATCAGGGGAAAAGACAGCAGTTGGTAAAAACCGTGAAAAAAAAGGGGATTACCGATGAGAAGGTGCTTGGCGCTATAGGAAATATCCCGCGACATCTTTTTATGGACAGTAGTTTTGAAGATCATGCCTATCAGGATAAAGCTTTTCCTATCGCAGCAGATCAAACAATTTCCCAACCCTATACAGTGGCTTTTCAGTCTGAACTTTTAGAGATTAAAAAAGGGGAAAAAGTTTTGGAAGTTGGTACCGGAAGCGGATATCAAACCGCGGTTCTCTGTCTGCTAGGTGCTAAAGTATATAGTATTGAGCGCCAGCGTGAGCTCTATAAAAAAACGAAAAGTTTTCTTTCAAAACTTGGTTACAGACCTAAATACCTGAGTTTTGGTGATGGTTATAAGGGAATTCCCGAGTATGCGCCTTACGATAAAATTATAGTCACAGCGGGAGCGCCAGAAGTTCCAAGAGACCTTTTGAGTCAGTTAAAAGTAGGGGGCAGGCTGGTAATTCCCGTAGGAACCGATGTGCAAACGATGACTTTATTCATTAGAAAATCTGCCAAGGAATTTGATAAAAACGAGTTTGGAGCTTTTAGATTTGTGCCCTTGCTGGAAGACAAAAATTAGTTTATAATTGATAATGAATAATTGAAAATTATCATTTTGAATGATTTATGTTATTTCAAAAGGAGCATAGCCGAGGAGAAACCTATTGGGTAATACGATTTACCAGGAGATACCTCCCTTTGGTCGAGATGACAAGTAAAATTGAACTCTGTTTTTAGTTGAATGATAACCGCACAATTCTGAAGACTGTCAATTTTAAGGTAGAAATATGAAATTTCAACTTTCTTTCAAAACTGGATTTGTTCATTTCGAAGAAGCACCGGGATTGAAAAATCTCTCTTTATCTATAAATCTTGACCTACATACTCTGAAATAATAACTAAAAAAGCCCCGTTTAAAACGAGGCTCTTAATTATTAAAAGATTGTATAGTTTACTTTGCAGAATTATCTTCAGCTTTATCAACTACAAGTCTGGTATCACGGTTAGCGATTTCCCAGGCAGTTAAAAAAGCAAGCTTAGCTCTTTTTTCCAAAGCTGAATAGCTGATTTTTTCAGCAGTGTCGGTAGGCTTATGGTAATCTGCATGCACCCCGTTGAAATAAAATATTACAGGAATATTATTTTTTGCGAAGTTATAATGGTCACTTCTATAATAAAATCTGTTAGGATCATTTTCATCATTATATTTATAATCGAGATCCATATTCATATACTTATTATTCACTTCTTCGCTTAATTCATGAAGTTCTGTACTCAACATGTCACTTCCAATTAAGTAAACATAGTTGTCGTTACCTTCATGTGCAGGATCTATACGACCAATCATATCCATATTGAGGTTAGCAACAGTATTTTCCAGGGGAATAATAGGATTTTCAGTATAATATTTAGAACCTAACAAACCTTTTTCCTCTCCTGTAATATGAAATAACAGAATAGATCTTTTTGGAGTATAACCGGCTTTTTTAGCCTTGGTGAATGCTTCTGCAATTTCCAGAAGAGCCATAGGGCCAGAACCACCGTCATCTGCACCATTGTAAATATCACCTTCTTTACCTATCCCAACGTGATCATAATGCGAAGAAATTACGATCACCTCTTCAGGCTTTTCGCTTCCTTCTATAAAGCCCAGTACATTTTCAGAAGCTTTTAGTTTTCCTTTGAAATACTCGGTAGGAATTACTTGGAAGTAATTGTTCATACCTTTAGGTGCTTTAATACCTAAACTTTTATATTCATTTACAATATATTCAGCCGCTTTTTTCTGACCTGGTTCCCCGGTGTTTCTTCCTTCATACTCATCACTGGCGAAAGTATATAAGTGTTCTTTTAATTCATCTGCAGTAATGGTATTGGCATATTCCATAGGATCTGCATTTTCGATATTTTTATTTTGGGCACCACATGCCGTAAGCAGGGCTGGAATGGCGAAAAGCAAAATTTTTTTCATAATAATATTTAGTTTTTAAATAACTCCCGCCAATATAGCGGTTTTGATATTAATTAATTATAAGAGATTCATAAATATAGACTAGAGAGATGTGGAATGGTTTAATTGTGATGTGGATATATTGAGGGAGAATGAGAATACTGAAATTAAATAACCGAAACCTGCTGATTGCTAAAGCAATAAAAATTACTTCAAAAAAGATGGAAAATTAGTTGTTATAAATTAAAAAAGCTTGTTATATTTGCACCCGCATTCAGCAAATAGCTGATGAGGCACTCAGGAGAAATGGCAGAGTGGTCGAATGCGGCAGTCTTGAAAACTGTTGAGGGTCACACCTCCGGGGGTTCGAATCCCTCTTTCTCCGCTGAAAGACCTACAATAGGCACCAAAAACCCTGTAAATCAATGATTTACAGGGTTTTTCATTTTAGTTGATTTCATTTTATATCAAATAATAGCAATCTAAAAGGGGCTAATTCGGTGGAGGTAGTATCTTTTTTAAAAGGTCCACCAGAGAGACATAAACAACTGTAATTAAGTAACTTAACTTAATTTTAAAGTTAATATTTTTTATTATATTGGTGGACATCGATGCACTAAAAATTATGTCACTCCCACTTTCACTCTTATTTTTTATTAAAAAAAGTAAAGTAAACGCATCAGGAAAGACCACTATCTTCCTGAGAATAACGCTTGACGGACGTCGGTGCGAATTCAGCGTCCATCGCAAAATTAAGTTAGGCTGGTGGAACTCCCGAACCCAACTTGCACTTGGTAATTCCCCCGAAGCTCAAGAAATCAATAAGTATTTGAGTGTTGTAAAGAATAAGATTTATTCCATTCAGCAGAATTTTGAACGAGAAAATATAGCTTATTCAGCATCAAGTCTTCGGGATGCACTTTTAGGAAAAGATAAAACTCAAAAAATGCTCTTAGAAATATTTCAGGAGCACAACGATAAAGTGGAAAGTCTCATCGGGAAAGATTTCGCCACCGGAACCGCCGAGCGTTATCGCACTTGTAAAAAACACGTAGCAGCTTTTGTAAAGCAGAAATACAATAAAAATGATATTCCTGTTCAAGATGTTGACCATAAATTCATCACAGGGCTTGAATACTATCTTAAAACAACTCGTAAGTGCGCACATAACTCTGCCATCAAGTATATCACCAATTTCAAAAAGATAATTCGCATTGCACACGCAAACGATTGGATCGATAAAGATCCCTTCTTACATTGGAAAGGTAAACTTAAGATTGTTGAGCGCGAGTTTTTGACGGAAGAAGAAATTCAAAAAATCATAGATCTCCATCTGAAAATGGAACGTTTAGACCAAGTTCGGGATATTTTTATTTTCTGTTGCTTTACCGGTCTGGCGTATGCCGATGTTAAAAAACTGAATAGAGGTGATATTAGCGTTGGTGCAGACGGTGAGGAATGGGTAAAAACAAAACGCTCCAAAACCGATACCAGAAGTAATATCCCGATATTACCCATTGCTAAAACAATCATTGAGAAATATAAAGATAATGAGCTGCTGAAAGAAAAAGATTTGGTGTTACCTGTCCTAAGTAATCAAAAAATGAATGCGTATATCAAAGAGATTGCAAACTTGGCTGGCATTTCCAAGAACCTGACCTTTCATCTTGCTAGACATACCTTTGCAACCACGGTGACCCTTACGAACGGAGTTCCCATAGAATCTGTAAGTAAAATGCTGGGACATACCAACCTTAAGACGACTCAGCATTATGCCAAGATTTTGGATATGAAAGTGAGTAAGGATATGGCAATTTTACGATCAAAATTTAAATAAGCTACTAGAGAGGCATCCCATAGTATTTACCTATACGGTTGTATTTTAGCAGATTATCGTACTGGCCAGAAATTGGCCTGATTTCTTCCTGTTTTATTTTAAGACCCTTCCCAACGAACCTGATCTTAACCCTCCGCTCAGTGTAGAGAATTTTTCACCGGTGGTACCCGTATTTTTTCCTTCACCAGCGGAACGTTTGTTTTCCCTCAAAAAAATAAAACTTAAAATTCGTAAAAAGGGCTTGGCCGTTTATTTTGTTTTTCTTTTAAGTTTATAAGAAGGTACCAAATTTTGGCCTGGTCTCGGGACGCTGTTGGTCAATTTTTGGTACGCATGCGTACCGAGGGCTGTCCCGGATATGGGACGCTGAACAATCCTAAATGGAAAACTTGCAATGGACTTCCTTTAGATGCCCCAGCTGTATCTCTCCCAAGTTGACGGCTTCATCGTAGAACCGTTCACAACGGTTAAGGGCCTTGTCCACGTCGGTGGACGAAAAATCGATCTTGCCCTTGAAGCGCATGATATGGTGCGCATTGCAGAGCATATAAAATTGGCGCTGTAGCCCGAACGTTGTCCGGGAAAATACCCTTTGGGGCAAATCGGTAAAGAGACCACATAAATGGAACAGATAGGACAGGGTATAATGGTTCGGGGAATATTCCCAAAAGATGTTCAAAAGGCCAAGGCATACCTGCTCCATCGCAAAATGCATTATCGCCATCTGGGAAACGGCATCGTAGTTGACAGCGATGATGCCGACGGTCGAAAGGAGATACTCCGCCCGTTCCATACGATCTCGCCATGCTTTGCGGAACTGCTCATATAGTGTTTCATGGAAGTATAAGCTCATTTTGCCCGATTCGGATACCATGTCGTCCTTCTCGAACATACAAGGTGCCCCGGAAACGATACGGTTCAAAAAATTGTCCCCTATGTTCAATCTTTTAAGGAGATTGGAAAGGGTATGGAAAATGACGTACACCTTACAACTTCCTTTCAATTTAGCGTTCAGTCCGTCCATAAAGTCCTGTAGGTTTCTTGCCGGGGCCTTATGGCCGATGACCAAGAGGGTATAGGTGACCGATTTCCGTGGCACCTCGGATGACGGTGGCAGGTAGACCTTCCGTTCGCTCCGCTCGGTCAGGATACCGATAACGTATACCGAATGCAAGGGGACCGCTTTCTTTAGCAGTGCGAGGATTTTATCCCCCTTTGGGAATTTTTTGGGTGTCACCGTTTCCATGATATGCTGTTTTAGATAAATAAACAGCAAAGCTGTCAAGTACCGAACCAGCACCGTTTGTACTTTACCGCATGTTAATTGTTTTTTACCCGTTACGGATTGTATGAAAAATCATATATTTGATATATGGAAAAAGCAGTGAAACCGAACCATATCGGTAGAAAGATTGGACGCATCAGGGAACTTCGGGGGATGAAGCAGGAAACCTTGGCGGAGGAACTGGGAATCAGTCAACAGGCCGTATCAAAGATAGAGCAGTCCGAGAAGGTCGAGGACGATAAATTAAATCAAATTGCAAAAGTGCTCGGAGTCACCAAAGAAGGAATAGAGAGTTTTTCCGATGAAGCCATCTTTAATATTATCGGCAATACTGTTACGAATCACGATAACTCTTCCCTACTTTGTTTTCAGCCTAATTTCAATCCCATTGAAAAGTTAGTAGAGGTTTACGAAGAAAATAAAAAACTATACGAACGCCTATTAAAGGCCGAACAGGAAAAAATTACTTATCTGGAAAAGCTGATGAAAGAAAAATAAATTCTAAAATATATATTAAAATGGAGCCGTTACTGAACGGCTCCATTTTTTTTGGTCAATTACTTCTTTTCCGGTCGTTCCTGAAATGGACCAATTCTTAGTTTAGTATAGAAACTTCATTTTTCTGTTGCCACTAGGATAGTGGTCATACCTGTTTATGGGGCTTCCCAAGCGGACTATCCTATCATTGTCATTTACCCAAGGTCGAAAGGGAGAACGAAACTAAATTAAATCACTGTTTATCAGTTATTTACTATGGAATTTAGACACACAACACCGCAACGCGTGTTGTCCTCTTGCTCTTCAACCTTCATTTCATTTCGGGATTTCGAACTTCTTTCCTAAATCTAAAAAGCTTGTATACGATAATCCTAATAAATAACTCTTTTTTTAAGAAATATGTTCTCCACTTTTATTGTATTATTAAAAAGTAATTTGAAACGTTGCGGATTTTTTTATTCAGATTATAAATACGTTACGTCAAAAAGCTAAGCTAATAATTTAAGATGTCAATTGGGTTCAATTAGTTGACATAATGGCATTTACACACATACTTATTATATCTTGAGCGTTTTCCTTTTCTTTTTATATTGAATTCTATGTAACTATATAATTACCGAATTTATTTATGGCAAAATGATACAGGTTAGCGTTCAATTCAATCTTAATCACTTACTTCCCATAGCGCCATCGCCGTTACCTTTTCGGTAACCAATAATAAAATTATGACTGAGTAAGAACTTATAAAAGTGAAGCCTGCCCTGAGCGTAGTCGAATGGGTGAGCGAACGGTTATGCAGTTCGTCTCGGGCAGAATTTTAAACTTTGTGTAGAAAGAGGTTGTGGTAATCTTTTTGCCAGGCGAACGCTATCGTTTTTTCTGCGATAGGGTTCAAGATGGTGTAGTGAACCTCTCTTCTCGGAATAAAGCCTTTTGCGAAATGCAGAGGAATGGGGTGGAACGGTTTGTAATTACTATACTAATTTGGTTTTATGAGCCGATTAGGAATTCTATTCGGCTCATAATAATATGTTTGATAGTTTATTTGGCAATAAAAAGTTTCTAAATTATTTTCCTCTTACTAATATCAAATCCAAGCTGCCAGAAATACATATCAATAAATTTCATCTGAGTGTATTGTGGGTATATAGTTTTAAGGTTTTTAAGTTCCTCTTCATTGGACTCAATAAACTTAAAGAGTTCTCTAAGACTTTTTTCTTTTAGGGTAGTAGATTTTAGCTCTAATTGCTTGACCCCATCGATAAAAAATCGATCATAAGCTGGTAGGCATCCTAACGTTCCTAAAATTATTTTGCTTATAAGGGTGTCTGTCGGGGTAATATTGTGTTTTTTATCGTAGTAAATCGATAGCTCCTTAATTAATTCTAATATCTTAGGTAAATTAAATAATGTAATTTCATAATTTTGGTTACATCTCAAATGCTTATAGCTATTAAGAATATTTACAGGTTCTAAGTGAACCTTGTAATCATTTTGAAGCAGTTGGCTAGAGCCCCTATACATACCCCAACTTGCTAGGTAAAAACCTAAATGAAGTGCTAGTGTATCTGTATCTAAATTATCCTTCCCAAAAGCCTCATAACAATGTTGCCAGGAATTATAACGGTGGAATTCTAGAGAATTTTTTTTGACAAATGATTTTATTGTATCTCTCAAGATGAACGTTATCCTATATTTCTTTAAGCCCTAGCTCTTTCAAAAATTTGTTGTGTTCTTTTGTACTTAAGGCTATTCTCTCCTCTATATCCATTAATTCTTTGTGAACCTCTTCAAGGTTTATTTGCTCTTCAGCTTCTGCTGTGCTAACGTATCGCGAGATATTAAGGTTGTAGCCATTATCTTCAATTTCATCCATTGAAACTCTACGGGCATAACGCTCTATTTTTTTTGGTCGTGATTTGTAGGTCTCAATGATATTTTTAATATCAGATTTACGAAGTTCATTTTGATTTTTTGATTTTTTGTAGTTGCCCTCTGCTGATGCGTTTATGAATAATACATCACTTTCACGTTTGCATTTCTTTATGACCAAAATACATACTGGAATTCCTGTTGAATAGAATAGGTTAGCAGGCAACCCAATCACGGTATCAACATTTCCATCTTTAAGTAATTTGGTACGAATTCGCTCCTCTGCACCACTACGGAATAATACACCGTGTGGTAAGATGATTGCCATTGTTCCATTCTGGCTTAAAAAATGGAAGCCGTGAAGTAAAAAAGCGAAATCAGCTGCGCTCTTTGGTGCTAAACCATAGCTCTTGAACCTAAAATCTTCTCCTAAAGTTTCGGTAGGCTCCCAACGTAAACTGAAAGGTGGATTTGCCACAATAGCATCAAACTCTACTTTCTTGGAAGGATTCATTTCATTTAAAATATCCCATTGGTTTTTTAAGGTGTCACCGTGGAATATCTCAAACTCGGTATCTTTCATACCGTGTAAGAGCATATTCATACGCGCCAGATTGTAGGTAGTGATATTATTCTCTTGTCCATAAATTTTACCGATTCTTCCACCGTTGTCTTTAATACGTCTGCGTACATTTAATAATAAACTACCCGATCCACAGGCAAAATCCAGCACATTGTTTAATTTGTCTTTTGGACCGCTTGTATGGTCTGGTTTTTGAGCATCCAATGTTACAATTTGAGAGAGAACAGAAGAAACTTCTTGCGGTGTATAAAATTCCCCTGCTTTTTTACCAGAACCAGCTGCAAACTTGCCAATCAAATATTCGTAAGCATCACCTAACGTATCGATGTCGGTGGAAAATTCGGCTATACCTTCGGCAATTTTTTGAATGATAGTACACAATTTATCATTTCTTTCTTTTTCCGATTTTCCTAGCTTTTCCGAATTCAAATTTATTTCAGAAAACAGTCCGTGAAACGTACTCTCAAATGATTCTTCCTCGATATGACGAAAACCTTTCTCTATGGTTTTCAGTAAATCAGGATGATGCGTACGCGCTAATTCAGTAATATTGCTCCACAAATACTTGGGTTTGATTACATAATGTACTTTTCTTTGCATTTGCTTTTCAAACTCAATAATATCCTCTTCATTATCCTCGTACCAAATTTCCAATGGTGGTGGTACTACAAAGTCTGGACGTGTATCTTTTGACGAACTTTTTGGATAATCTTTACCAAGTTCTTTTTTTGCCGACTCTTCATAGTTGTGAGATAAGTATCGTAAAAACAGAAAAGAGAGCATATAGTCTCGAAAAGCATCTGCATTCATCGCGCCACGTAACTTATTTGCTATACCCCAGAGGGTTTTTCCTAATTTATCTTGTTGTTTCTTACTCATTATAATTAATATTTAAATCGATATTTTTCAATTATCTTACTGAAAATCTCTTCGAATAGTGGGATATCTTTATCAGACATTAGATTTGACTTCGTTCTATATACATCCTGGTGTGAAAGTGAGTTTATTTTATCTGACACCATACTAGCATCTTCCATTCCAATTTGATTTAAAACATATCCTATACGTGGTCTTCCCAGAAACGAGGCAATATGTTCAAGTAATTGTCTTAAAAGTGCAAAATGATAAACAAAGAGCTCATCATTTATTGCATCTTCTAACGTTTTTAATAGATGCAAATGGAATAGAAATACTCCATTTTTTTCATTCAAGCTCAACTCACCAGTATTGATGTCCTTTTGTAATAAATAAGTTTTAGTTTGACTTTCAAATATTTTGGATTTTTCACCTTTAGTGAACCTATTTGCAAGAATTGAGAATAACCCAATATGGTGTGTAGTAATGATAACTTTCTTGTTTGGAAAAACACCATCAATTAGATTAATGATAGATTCAGTTGTTAAATATATATTGTTCTCATCCATACTTGATACTGGGTCATCAATGAATAAATGGGCATCTTGTTCTCCATCACCAGTAAATGTCTCAACATCAAATAGTGCCAAATAAAAGCACCAAATAAAGATTTTTTCTTGTCCTCTTGAAATTTTAATTGGTATTCCCTTATTCTCATCTTCGTAAAAAGAAATGGACGCAATGCCTTTCTCCCTATTGCCATCTTCATATAGATTTAATTCAAAAATATAATTTGGATTATATAGTGATAACTTTTCTATCAAAATTGGGGTATCGAGCAATAGTGAGTGATGCGTATTGAGAGAACTACCCTTTATACCCAGCTTCACATTTTCATTTTGATGCTCTTCATCATTATCCCAAACAAATAAATCTTCGCTGTAAGCATTATAATATACTCCAGTATGTCGGCCCCCATTTTGAGCCTTGGTATAATTTTTATACCCGACGGATAACTGCGTTTTACCAGTAGCGTTAAAAGCATAAATCAAACAAATTTTATGTTCTAATTCGTAAAGCTCTTTAGCTATTTCTTTCGAGTTTTTCATACTTCTAGTTCACTTTAGGGAACAAACCCTGTAATAAGCCCTTTTTATGTTGTTCTATTTGAGCTATTTTGTTTTGTTGAGCAGAAATCAAATCATCCATCGATGTGAGGCAAGTGGCTATTTTTTGCTGTTCTTGCATAGATGGTAGAGATATGGTGATTTTTGAAAAATTTTTATAAAACAAATAGCTTCTAATGCCTCCTTCAGTATTTCTGTTAACTAACTTCAAGAAGTACGGTGTTTCCAAATATTGATTTAAAAATTTGTCATCTACGATATTTTCCGTTTTGAAGCACACATATAAAGAACTAATTAGAATATTGTTCAAATTTCCGGAATAGCCTATAGAACCAACGTTAATCCTGGCTGGATTATACGCAAAAGTATTTTTTTCAATTATTTTATATAATGATATGTCATAGCCTCTTCGTTTACTATTCATATCATCAAATTGTTCAGATTGTGGCAAAAAACCGTCCTTATTATTTATCGAATAAACTGGTAAATTTTTGTTGTCTTTATTTTTGTTAGATATAACGTTCGTAATCTTTCCAAGGGTAGTTTTTTCCCACTCCTTATCATTTTTAAACTCTGCAAACCGATAGTTAGGAACGTTTAGCCCATCCTGCGGAAACAGATTTTGCATCAGACCTCTTTTATGACGTTTTAAGGCTTCCAACTTCTCAATAAATCCGAGAATTAACTCATCAAGCGAGGCTATACAATCTGCAATTTTTTGTTGTTCTTGGGTTTGCGGTTGGGGTATTTTAATTTCTGAAAATTGTTTATAACTTACCATTTTCCCATCTCGAATGCCTTCAAGATTTTTATTTAGATGGGATATAAACACATCTGTTTTAAAATATTGTTTGTAAAAAAGATTCAGTAAATTTTTTTTCTTCCTTCTCAAAATTATGTATGCTGGGCTACATATTCCTAAATGATTCGAATATTCTATACCCCCTTGAAATGATCTTAGACTAATAATAAAATCACCTACTTCAACAACTTTATAGCCTTCAACACTTTTTTTAGATACGGACACGTGATAATTGATTTCCTCTCTTGGAATGGCTCCTTGATCTTGGGTAATAGCTAGGATGGGTAGTTCTGAGTTATGATTTTTATTTGAGACTGTTTTGAATAGCTTATTACCATAAAAGTAATCCCATTCCCCATCATCTTCAAATGCAGGAAATCTTAGCTCTGGCACTAATTTATTTTTTATCTTATTCATAAGGCTGTAGTCCAGAAATTTCACGGCCTTCGGCCTGTTTTTTTAATTGGGGCACAAGGTCTTCCATTAATTGTAATTCCCGCTTACGGCGTTCTTTCCAGCCCAATTCAAGTGGTTCTAAAAGATCAGTCAGGTGTTCACCATCAAAAATCATTCTTTCCATAATGACTGCAACAAAGGTTTTAAGATGTTTGGTTTCTAATCCATTTTTACGGGCGATTGTTGCCAATTCTTTTTCGTGTTTTTCAGTTTTAAATGTTTCAAAGTTATTTTTAAGCTCTTCGACGGTTTGCCCTACGCTCCAATCAACTTGATTAATAAAATCTGAAAAATCTTCTTCCTCATCCATCAAATTTGAATGTGATTTTAGCAAATTAATAATCTGTTCCCGGCTCATTTTCTGCTTATTGGGTTTTTGCTGGGTGCTGTCCGCAATCAAACTCATTATATAATCATAGTCTATTATCGCACTACTAAAGAGTACAAACTCAAAGTCTAGTTCCTGTATCTCGGATGGTGCATCATCGCCTTGTTTTTGCTGTATCTCACGAAGTTGCTTTGCAGTTTCTATATAGCTGCTCCTAAACTCCTGTAATTTTTCAGTAGGCAAAATCTCCTCTATAACTTCTTGCTGCTCGTCGTTCAGGTCTGTATACTGGTCTAGCTCGGTCTTAAGCTTTTGTACCTTTTTAAAACTCTTCACAAAGGCTATACGCGCCGCATCACCTTTAAGGTTGTAAACTTCTTGAGGTTCATTCACTAAATTATGTTCTTTCATAAACTCGCCCAATGCCGCCACGGCTTCTTGATATTGTTCTATAACTACAGGTGCAGGTTCTACCATCCAGATTTTTACGGCGCGGTCTTTATCCTCTCCTGAGAACAAAGTAATGGCTTGATTTACCGAGTCCTGCTGCGAACGGAAATCCAATATATTCCCATAAGGTTTAGTGTCATTCAAAACCCGATTGGTTCTGGAAAACGCCTGAATCAGGCCGTGATATTTCAAGTTTTTATCAACATACAGCGTATTGAGATATTTTGAGTCAAAACCTGTGAGCAACATATCTACCACGATGGTAATATCTATTTTTTTGTCTTTTGGAAGAGTCTTGTTGTCATACTTCTGGTCTTTGATGCGTTGTTGTACATCTTGGTAATACAAGTCAAACTCATTGATGGTATGGTGTGTTTTAAATTGTTTGTTATAGTCTGCAATTATTTCTTCCAAAGCCCTTTTCTTTTCTTCAGGATTGTGCTTGTTGTCTTCCCGTTCAGTGTCTAAATCTTCTTGCAGTTGTCTGATGTCGGCAGCATTCTTTTGACTTTGCTGGTTACCATCTTTTGCTATTAATTGTGCGGGTGGCGAAAAGACAGCGGTAATTTGGAAAGCGTTGTAATCTGGATCTTCCTCCGCTAGTTGTTTTTGTTTGTTTTTTAACAAACGATAATATGTAATGGCATCGTTTATAGAACTGGTTGCCAGAACAGCATTAAAGCGACGATTGTTGGTTGCCCTGTCGTGTTTTTTAATGATTGCATCTACGACGGCTTGTTGTGCTAATGCCTCACCAGGTTTCGCTTGGTGTTTGCCCTCGCCCTTAAAATAGTCAATATGAAAACGTAGTACGTTTTTATCCTCTATGGCGTGTGTGATTGTGTATTTGGGCAATTCATTCTCAAATACCGATTTCGTGGTTTTATAGGTTTCAAATTCTCCTTCGCGAATTTTATAAGTGGCATTCTCTTCAAAAATAGGTGTGCCTGTAAATCCAAATAATTGGGAATTAGGGAAGAAATCCTTAATGGCTCTATGATTTTCACCGAACTGCGACCGGTGGCACTCATCAAAAATGAATATCATCCGCTTATCACTCAAGGGTTCTAAACGTTCTTTATAATTACGTGTTTGCGTGCCGTCAAGTGCCAAGCCAAGTTTCTGGATTGTAGTAACTATTACTTTATCCGTATAATCATCAGATAAAAGTCGCCGTACCAGCGTTTCGGTATTCGTATTCTCTTCTACACTGCCTTCTTGAAACTTATTGAACTCTTCTCGGGTTTGCCTATCCAAATCCTTACGATCTACCACAAACAAACATTTGTGAATATCGTTATTGCCCTTAAGTAAAGTCGCCGCTTTAAAAGATGTGAGTGTTTTTCCACTTCCCGTAGTGTGCCAAATGTAGCCATTACCTCTGTATTGTTCAATGGAATCAACGATAGCCTTAACCGCATAAATTTGATATGGGCGCATTACTAATATTTTTTGCTCACTTTCCACGAGCACCATATACTTGCTTATCATTTCGCCCAGAGTACACTTTTCAAGAAACTTCTGTGTAAATGGCTCTATATGTGTTATCTTCTTATTATCAGGGTCGGCTAATTGATAAATAGGCAAAAATTGCTCATCGGCATTAAAGGCGAAGTGTTTATTCTTGTTATTGGAAAAATAGTAGGTATTTGTTCTGTTGCTTACTATAAACAACTGCATAAAACAAAGCAGCGTATTGCCATAGCCGTTTCCTGGCTCATTCTTATAATCAATAATTTGCTGCATTGCTTTTCGCGGCGATATATCAAGTTTTTTAAGCTCAATTTGCACTAATGGCAAACCGTTCAGCAATAGAATCACATCATATCTTTGGTTACTGTTCTCGGTGTTGATTTTTAATTGACTTATGACTTCAAAATCATTTTTACACCAATCCTTGAGATTAACAAGCATATAATGAAGAGGCGTTCCGTCCTCTCGCTGGAAATATTGACGCTCACGTAATTTTTTGGAAGCGAGAAAAACATCAGGTGTGATGATTTCTTCTCTTAAGCGTATAAATTCGTTATCTGACAATCGCACTCGATTAAGAGCCTCAAACTTTTCTCTGAAATTAAGCTCTAGCGTTTTTCTATCAATTATACCAGAACGGTACGTATATTTTTGCGCTACCAGTTGGTTGATGAATTGTTGTTCTATTTGGTTTTCTTTGGCCATTCAATTTTTCACTTTAAGTGAATATGATATTTTTATTTTGTTATAGTTTCTCAAGAATTACAGTTTTCAGCCATTGAAACGCTTCTTCTTGGTCATATTTAATTTCCGGTCGTAATAAGGCTTCCATATCTCCTGTAAAATTGGGATCTTGTTCTTTTTCTTCAATATTCATTAAAAACTCTTTTTGACCTGGCGGTCTATTTCCTGTTGAAAATGTTGTGTACTCCTTAAAACATTTAATGATCTGGTCTATGTCCAATTCTATATGCAATCTGGAATAATCCAAGTCGAATAAATCCCTTCCCTTGCTACGCTGGTATAAGGCTCTTAATTTGGTTCCCAGTAATTCATTGATATTATAAGTTCGGATATTGGCTTTCCCTGTAAACCAATCGTTTTTTACTTCAAAAGGAATTTCTACCCAAGGCAATACGTTAAAATGCTCTTTACAGTTGATTTCCAATTTTAAGCGCAATCTAATTCCTTCATATTCAGAAGTGAAACGATATAGTGCTTTTGCTCCGTGTCCTTTAACTTGTGTTTTTCTTGGTTCTTCAAAAAATGTGATTACTTCATTTAGACGTTGCATTATTGGTTTTATAGGACCTGGTTTTATTTGGACCAAATCTATATCTTCAGAATATCTCGGTGCTGGATTCAAATACAATTTGTGAAGGGCGGTACCGCCTCTAAAGGCTAAGTTTTCATTTAAGAATTCATCTGAGAAAATTTCTACCAATGCTCGACTAATGACAAGGTCTTGTTCTACTTGATAAAACTGTTTCCAAGGTGCTTGTTCTTGCCATTTCGCTATGTAGGGCTTGGGTATCATAAATCGCTCTCTATTTTTATATTCACATCCACTTTCCAATTATTATGAATGGCTCCAGGTCTCTCTTTTGATTTTGGACTCAATAACACTGGATAGTATTTTGATGTCTTTAAGTACTCTTTTATGGGTTCGTACAAATTCGATTCAACTTGTAGTTCGTCTTCTAGCAAAAAGCCCAAACGTTGTAAGGTGCTTTTGTGAGGATACCAACTAAGTAAATCTTCTATATCTTGAACGTTTATTTCTTCTGACAGTTCTTCGAGAATAGCTAACATTCTATTGATACCACCCAACTTGGTTTGATGATGGATTAAATCTACAGTTGTTAGCGCTGGACTTGAAATTTTAAAAATACCTGCATCCGATTTTTTCTCTAAAATGTTTTTTGTTGGCCATTTTGAAGTTGTAAAAAAATGAATATCTATCGATGATTTTTTAATATCAGGGAATGACTTATCTGTCATTACATATTCCCGTTGCACTTGTTGATGTCCTGCGCCGTGAAACTTTGCAGCAGAATAAAAGCCTAAGTAATAATTACTATCCAAATAGTCAAAAAGCTTATGTGCAAATAACTGCACAGGTAGCTGTTCTTGTTTGGAATATCTTGGTGGAATGATTAAATAAAACCCTTTTCTTAAGTTTACAATTTCCTTTTTGGCTACCAAACGTGAAAGCTCTCGCTTTAAAGCAGTATCAGTTTTATGACACTTTTTTACAAGTTCATCCCAAGAAAACGAGTATTCCTCAAAGGATTGTAGTTGCTTTATATAGTCTGAAATATCCACTTAAAAGTAAATTTTCGAGAAAGATACCATTTTACGGTAATTATCTCGTTATTCTACTATAAAAATTTTTAATTTTGCCAAAGCATTGCCATAAGGACTATAAGTATCAATTTTATATGAAAACGCTGTTCATCTGCTCCGCAAACAAACAACGCTCAAAAACGGCCGAAGACTATTTTGCTGAAAAGCATCCTGAATACAACTTTAAAAGTGCAGGCACCAATATCAAAATTTGTAGAAAAGAAGGAACAACTGAGCTGACTGAAGATTTGTTAGAATGGGCAGACAAAGTCTATGTGATGGAAAAGAAACATTTAGACCAAATTAAGAAGCATACAGGCTCAAAATATTACTCGAAAATTGAAGTCTTGAATATTCGAGACATTTACAAATATTACGATGCTGATTTAATCACGATTTTGGAAGAGAAGGTATCTTTCTAAAATTACCTTTATAGTGGTAAAAATACCCTATAAACCATTAAAATTACTATTATAGTGGTCTTTTGCTTACTCTCGACTTAATATAGTTGAATGGCTCACCTTTAGCAAACTTTCGAGAAAAACACTAAAAATTGGTACTTTACTCAAAAGTTTACTATAATCTGATCTAAAATAATTTAATTTGAACTCATTTATGCAGACTTATATACTGGGCTCGCATAAATATCCCAAAACTCACAAACTTTTGTTAAAAAGGGGCTAATTCGGGGTCAGTAAATTTTAAGGGACGTTTGAAGCCCTGTAAATGCTATAAAAATGAGAATTTGGATAGTTCCTCTTTCTCCGCTGGGAATTGATCAAATTCCACTAAAAGCCCGTAAATATTATGTTTGCGGGCTTTTTTTATGGATCAAGCCTAATTGTTGTGTTTATGCAAAAATATTGGTTAGTCTATAGAGTAAGAATTCTACATTTCTAACTCCTCTAAATTGGGACCTAAAGGCTATTATCTTTATATTGAAAGATTCTGGTGAAGCATTTTTGAGGTTGATCCATCTGTTCTACCCGGTAGCAGAATTTTATTGGCTACAACTTCGGTAACATAGCGTTTTTCACCTTCCTTGGTTTCATAAGATCTGGAAGTCAGAAGATTTCCGCAGTTTTTCCCCAGGAAACAATAGCATGTCATTGGGTGTTCTGTACTTTTTCGCCTTTTAAATCTTTATAGAATTCATTGGTAGCAATGGAGAAACTAGCTGCTTTTTTGCCACTTTCAAGGTTCTTGATTTTAGGATTGTTTCCCACGTGTCCGATTAACTGTAATTTGTTTCTAAGTGTACTCATGATTGAAAAAAAAATAAATGAATTATTTATTTTCCGCTTCAGTTTTATGGATTTGATACGATTTCATGATTTCTATTTTAAAACTTACTTCCCGTAGAGCCATTACAGTTACCTTTTTTGATGCTTATATAATTTCGGGAAATAGAATTAGGGTAGACTTATAAAAAGGAGGCACGACTGGCTTATGCAGTCTGGACTAACTTCTAATTCATGGTATTTTGCATTACAAAAAAGGGAATTACAGTGATGGTCGGGAGAAATGTTTAAATAACCGTGGGAAGGATAAATGGAATTTGTAGCGGAAGAGATTATATTTATCGTAAACGATAACGAACTGAATAGAATTGAAGACGGAGGTAGAGTAGTAGTATTTTATTCCTGATGAATTAGGAGGTATTAAAAATAAAGATATTTTTAATTAAGGTTCGAATTTTCTGGCCTTTATCTTTTATTATATAGAAATTTCACATGACATGATTAGCAATTGAATTCTGGAAAAGAGAAAAAAGGCTTAAAGTCGAAATGAAAATCCTTCAGCCTTTTTTGTTTTATATTTATTTTCATCAAACATGTATAGAAAAGAACCTTTTCTAGAAGAATTCATATCCTTTTCATCCAATTTTATCAGAATGTCCATGACATTAATTTTATTGATGAAATTTCTTTTATCAAGTTTTTCGTTCAGAATTGATTCGTAAAGTTTTTGTAATTGCTTCATGGTAAATTTTGGGGGTAATAATTCAAACCCCAAAGGTTCCTTTGAAGTTTTATATCGTAGCCTGCTAATAGCGTGTTTAACCATAATATCATGGTCAAAGATCAGATTAGGGGCTTCAGATATACTAAACCATTGCGCTGAAAATTGTTCCGTTAGCTCTTCATTGTGATCTTCAATATTTATTAAAGCGTAATAAGCTACAGATATAGTTCTTTCCGCTGGATCCCGATCTACCTTGCTATAACTATGGAGCTGCTCTAAAAAGACATTATTAATTCCCGTCAATGTTTTTAGAATTCTGTCTGCGGCCTGATCTAAATTTTCATGTTTCTTAAGGAATCCGCCCATTAATGACCATTTTCCTTTTTCTGGTGCAAAATCTCTTTTTATAAGAAGAATTTTTAATTCTTCCTTGTCAAACCCAAAAATTATACAGTCAACGGCAAGTAGAGCTTTATCTTCTGAAGAATAATTATTAATCATTTAGCAAATATAAAATTTTAGGCTTAAATCAACGCAGATAAGTGTTGTAAGAACATTTATAACTTAATTAATTGGAATCTTTTATTTATCAGAGGCTTAAAGTTAAATAAATGTAAAATAATTCTTGTTTTTTTATAAAATGTTTAATTAATTTGGAAGTGTAAATAAAACACTTATCTAATTGAATTGTGAAATTATGAGAACAAAAACACTAAAGCGAAACCGATTTCGCTACTTATGCTTTCTAATAGCATTTATTGGTTTTTCAAGTTTTGCCCAAAATACCGTGACCGGTGTGGTAAAATCATCGGGAGATGAACTTCCACTTATGGGGGTTAATGTCATAGAAGAAGGTACCACCAATGGGGTGGTCACCAATATGAATGGAGAATATTCAATTGATGTTGCTCAAGATGCCGTACTCCTTTTTTCTTATTTAGGATTTGAAGAACAGGAAATTGAGATTAACGGTCGCAGTACCGTTGATATTACAATGGTAAATAATCTCGAAACATTAGATGACGTAGTTGTTGTAGGGTATGGTACACAACGTAAATCTGATCTTACGGGCGCGGTTAGCGTTCTCGATGCCGATGAGGTTCAAAAGGTTTCTAATAGTGATGTTTCTCAACTTTTGCAGGGTAGAACTGCCGGAGTTACTGTAACTGCTGACGGGCAACCTGGAGCTGGTGCAAATGTAAGAATTAGAGGAGTGTCTACATTCGGTGATAGCCAACCTCTATATATCGTTGATGGTGTACCGGTAGGAACTTCAATTAGGGATTTTAACCCCAACGATATTGAGACCATTCAGGTTCTTAAAGATGCTTCTGCGGGTGCTATTTATGGATCCAGGGCGGCAAATGGGGTAGTGATAATTACTACTAAACAAGGTACAAAGAACACTCCTTTACAGATCCAGTATAGTGGATATTACGGTATAGACGAGGTAGCACAAAGAATTCCTGTATTAGGTAGGGAAGATTATCAAATGATTTCAAATGAAAAGAGGATGAATGCGGGGCAGCCTTTAATACCTGGCAATGATCCAAGTTCAGATCTTTATGTTGATAATATTGATACAGACTGGCAATCTGTTGGGCTTAAAAGTGGAAGCCGACAGAATCATAATATTGGCCTTTCAGGAGGAGGAGAGAATATCACTTATAATGCTTCTCTTGATTACTTTAAGAATGAAGGAGTTTTCGTAGGTAACGGGCCGGATTATGAAAGATATTCAGGAAGAATTAATACAGTAATGGAGAAAGGCAGATTTAAAATATCTCCTTCTTTATATTATACTCATAGTTTCGAGAATTCTTTGACTTTTAGAGGTGATGTTTTAACTGGAGGTCGTCCTCCACTTATTAATGACCTTGTAAATGCTATTCCTACTTTGGGAGTTTATGATCCCGAAAATGAAGGTGGTTATGCAGGAACTTCATCGGAAATTCATCAGGAAATTGTTTTAAACGTACCGGGGATTAATAGTCTGTTCACAAACAACGTGGAGGTCGACAGGATTTTTGCGATAATAAACCCAGAGTTTAAAATTATTGATAATGAGGATCATCAATTAACATATAAGCTGAATACCAGTTATGATAAAACCCACGTGAGAAGTTTTTCTTTCGTACCAGAATTCGAAATGGGCTATTTCTTTGGATCTGGAAAGTCTCTTTTAGATGACAATTCGGCTATTTACACTGTAGGACTTGTAGAGAATACATTAAACTATAACACCAGTTTGGGACAACATACTTTCGATATTGTTTTGGGACAAACCTTTCAGAAGAATACAACAGTTTTAAGGAGTGCTCATTCTGAAGATTTACCAAAACCGTATTATCCAGTTCTTTCAAATGGAGTTAATCAAACAGTAGGAGGACAGGAGATTGAAAGTTCCCTGGCATCTTATTTTGGAAGACTGAATTATAATTTTGATGATAGATATCTGTTAACAGCGACAGTAAGAAGGGACGGATCTTCCAGGTTTAAGGAAGAAAACAGATGGGGAACATTTCCATCTTTAGCTCTTGGATGGAGAATTAATAATGAAGAATTTTTCAATGTTTCAGAAGATGTTGTAAGTAACTTAAAGCTTAGAGCAAGTTATGGAGAGCTCGGAAATCAAAATATTGGCGATTATCTTTATCAAGCCGTAATTAACAGGAACATACCATACAACTTCAATTTAGATAGGGTGCTCGGAGGTCTTCAAACCAGTGTGGTTTCAGAAGATATAGTTTGGGAAACTACAACCTCTCTTGATATTGGTTTAGATGCCACGCTTTTTAGTCGAAAAATCGATGTTACTCTTGATTATTACGAAAGAGAAACTGTAGATATTCTAGTTGGAGTACCAATTCCCTGGTCTACCGGTTCAGTTAATGTAAATCCGTTGGTAAATGCCGGAAGTATTCGAAATTCAGGTTTTGAAGCTGAGGTAACTTATCATCATAATAATAGTGAAGATTTTAACTTCGATTTATCTGCAAACGTAAGTACTATAAATAATGAAGTATTGGCTCTTGGTGGTAATCAGGAACCTATATCCGGGGCAGGTTCAAGAACTCAGGTAGGAAGAGAAGTCGGTGAGCATTTCGGCTTTGTATACGACGGTATTTTTCAAACGCAGGCTGAAATTGATGAACATGCCTTTCAACCTGGTGCTGCACCTGGAGATGTAAGGTTTAGAGATTTAAGTGGAGATGGTGAAATCAATGCTGATGATCGAACCTTTTTAGGAAGTGCTCTTCCAAGCGTAACTTATGGTTTAAATTTTACTGCAAACTACAAAAGATTTGATTTTACACTCTTTACTTCGGGAGCAGCAGGTTATTACATAAACAGTAGGTTATATCGTTCTCTAATGCTTTCAACTGGATATATAAATGCCCATGAAGATATATTAAATAGGTGGACCCCAGAAAATACTGATACAGATATTCCTCGTGTTGTAGCAGACGATCCAAATGGAAATGCAAGGGATTCGAACAGGCCAGGTTGGCTACAAAAAGGGGATTATCTTAGAATTAACACAATTTCTCTTGGGTATTCTTTGCCAGAAGATCTTTTTGGTAACTCTTTAAATTCATTGCGTGTTTATGGAACTGTGCAAAACCTACATACGTTCCAATACTATAAAGGTTATAATCCTGATTTTAACTCAGGAATCTTAGAGCCAGGTTTTGATAACGGAACTTACCCCAGACCCAGAACATTTATGTTAGGTGTTGATGTATCATTTTAAAAAACAAATATTATGAAAATAAAGAAATATTTACTTTTCTCTGTTGGCTTGCTAATACTTGCAGGCTGTGAAGATGAGCTGGATTTAACAAATCCCAACAGTATGACAGCTGTAGAATACTGGTCTAATGAAGAACAAGCGGTAGCGGGTGTAAATGCCGCTTATACTCCTCTTATAAATGATGGTTATTACATGAGGATGACCCCTGCGTTAACAGATGGCAGGGCTGATGATTTTAGAGGAGATTCTCCATGGCCAGATCTTATGCAGATATCTAATTTCACAATTCTCCCAACTTCAGGTCCAATAAGATGGATGTGGGAAGCATATTATCAGCAAGTTTTTAGAACTAATCAGGTGTTAAAGAATGTACCGGATATTGAAATGGACGAAGATCTTAAACAACGTGTATTAGGTCAGGCACATTTTTTAAGAGGTTTAGCTTATTTCCATCTTGCTATCAACTATCAAAAGGTTCCTGTGATTCTTACCCCAGCACAGGGTGCAGAAGATTATTATCAACCTACTGCTACGGAAGAAGTATTGTGGGCGCAAATTGTTTCAGATTTTACCCAAGCTCAGGAATTGTTGCCTATAGATTATCAAGCAGTATCAGGACCAGATCGAGGTCAGGTTGGTAGAGCTACAAAAGGTGCTGCAACAGGATTTCTAGGTAAAGCATATCTCTACAGACAAGAGTGGAGCTCAGCTGCTGAAGAATTTAGAAAATTGATTGAAGGGCCGGAAGTAAATGTTTATTCGCTAATGGAAAATTATGCAGATAACTTTAGTCCTTTTTCTGAAAACAATGCAGAATCTCTTTTTGAAGTTCAATTTGCTACCCCAGACCAGGTGGGTGGATCGGTGAAAAACTATGGAGGAGAACCTCAAAATGCCTGGATGCAGGTTTCTTCTGTAGGGCATACTTATGCTCAGGATGGTTTTGGTTACTCCGATTTTTTACCAACACGTTGGATATATAATGAATATAAAGAGGAGGAGACAGAGAATGATAATGTAGATCCAAGACTATTGATTTCTATTGCTTCTTTTGAGCCTGAAGCAAATTCTACTACAGTTTATGGCGGGGTAGAATGGCCGCACGCAGAGGAGGCTATCTATCCACGTAAATATACTCATGATGGATATGGGTTTGAAAGTGAAAGCCAGGGGGGTAATGAACTTTCAGAAATTAATTATCGACTTATGAGATATTCTGATGTTCTACTAATGTATGCTGAAGCTTTAAATGAAACGGGACAGACCCAGGAAGCCTATCAGTATATTAACCAGGTAAGAAACAGAGCCAATTTACCGGATTTGGAAGAAACTAAACCAAATTTATCTCAAGAGGAAATGAGAGATCAACTAGCACACGAGCGTGCTTTAGAATTGTCGATAGAGAGTATAAGATGGCATGATATCAGAAGATGGGGTTGGTTATATGAAGACGAGAAACTTGCATTACTTAGAGAGCGAGACAGTGAGTTTGAAAGCTGGAGACCGGGCAAGGAATATTTTCCTATCCCACAATCAGAATTGGATGTAAATCCTAATGCAGAACCAAACTCAGCAAATTAGTTGATTTAGCCTTTATGTCCTCCGGAAACCTTCTGGGGGACATAATTTTCATTAAAAGATACCAATAAAATGAAACAGCACTTAAACAGCTATATAATAATAGCATTTATAATGATCCTGTCTTCGGTTAAAGCTCAGGAAAAAAGTACCATAACACTTGAAAATACTGATGATGCTCCTACAATCAGTCGACATATTTACGGGCATTTTGCAGAGCATCTTGGCCGTTCGATTTATGATGGTATTTATGTAGGACCTGATAGTTCAATTCCTAATACCGATGGAGTTCGTAACGATATAATCCAGGCATTAAGAGATATTCAAATCCCAAATTTGAGATGGCCTGGAGGATGTTTCGCTGATACCTATCACTGGATGGATGGCATTGGGCCACAAGAAGACAGGCCAAGTATAGTAAATACGTGGTGGGGCGGCGTTACAGAGGATAATAGCTTTGGAACCCATAATTTCCTTAATCTGTGTGAAGAACTGGGAGCGGAACCATATCTGGCAGGAAATGTTGGAAGTGGAGAAGTTAAAGAACTGGCAGATTGGGTGCAATATGTAAACCATGACGGAGTAAGCCCAATGGCAAAACTCCGTAGAGAAAATGGAAGAGAAAAACCCTGGAATGTAAAATACTGGGGCGTAGGAAATGAAATGTGGGGTTGTGGAGGAAATATGACGCCGGAATTCTATGCAAACCTGTACCGACAGTATGCGACGTTTATGGGCGACTGGAGTAACTCTGGTGGTCTTTACAGGATTGCTTCAGGTGCCAGTGAGGATGATTATCACTGGACAGAAGTCTTAATGCGGGATATACCCAAAAACCTTATTGAAGGCGTTGCCTTGCATTCTTATTCTGTAATTGAATGGAATGACAAAGGCCCCGCAGTAGAATTCACAGAAGACCAGTATTTCAAGACTATGAAAAAAGCACTTCGTATGGAAGAGCTTATCATTAAACATCTTGAGATCATGGATAAGTATGATCCCAATCATGAAATAGATCTTATTGTAGATGAATGGGGTGGATGGTATAATGTAGAAGAGGGGACAAACCCTGGGTTTCTATACCAGCAAAATACCATGCGTGATGCGATGATCGCGGGAGCTACATTGAATATATTCAACAATCATAGTGACCGGGTGAAAATGGCAAACCTTGCGCAAACGGTAAATGTTCTTCAGGCAGTAGCTTTAACCAAGGATGAACAAATGTTACTTACGCCTACCTATCATGTTATGAAAATGTACACCGTACATCATGATGCTACCTTGATCCCGGTAAAACTTAGCGGATTAGATTATACCTATAATGGGGAATCCTTACCGGCAATTTCGGTTTCAGCGTCCAAAAGCGAGAAGGATAAAATGAATATTTCTCTTGTAAATATTGATTCAAAAAAGAGAAATACTGTTGAAATTGATTTAGGGGCTTTAAAAGCTGGGAAAATGAAAGGAGAAATTTTAAAGAGTGGTAAACTCCAGGATCACAATACTTTTGAAAATCCCGATATCATAACTCCGGAGGAATTCACTGACTTTGATAGCAGAAATGGTAAAATTGATGTTACTCTTCCTCCATTTTCAGTAGTGGTGTTGAAAGAAATCTAATATAATATGAAAAAGCTTAGACTATTATACAAGGGAATATTGGGAAGTATGATATATACTTTACTTCTTACGGGAACTGCTTGTAGTAAGGATGAACCTGTTAGTGAGGAAGAGCAGGAAGTAATTGAAGAAGAAAAAGAAGAACCTGAAACAAATTCTTTTGTAGGTCCTACATACAAGGATGATTACACTTCTATAGCTTCATGGAGTGAAAGATCACAGTGGAATCTGGCCAATGTACACGATCCTACCGTGGTTAAAGACGGAGAGTATTATTATATGTATCAAACAGATGCGTCTTATGGAAATGCACATGAAGGTCACGGGCATTATCCGTATCGCAGATCTAAAGATCTTATAAACTGGGAATTTAAAGGAGCTGTATTTCCTGAGGCCCCATCCTGGATCAAGGATTCCTTAAATAGCATGAGAGCTGATATGGATCCTTCATTGCCACCTATAGAAAATCCGAATTATGGATTTTGGGCACCTCATGTAACCAAAGTAGATGATAAGTTTAGATTGTATTATAGTGTAGTAGTAACAAATCCTATCATCGGCAACGACCCTAATTCTTCCTGGACAGAACGTGCTTTTATCGGCTTAGCTGAATCTAATGACCTTTCTTCCGGAAATTGGGAAGATAAAGGAATGGTAATAAGCTCCATTGCCGATGGTGAAGAAACTTACCTTAGAGACAATGGAAACGATTGGAGTGGTTATTTTAAATTCAACGCTATAGATCCTTCTTTTGTGGTTACTCCAGAGGGAGAGCAATGGTTAATTTATGGCTCCTGGCATTCAGGGATTTCTGCTGTACAGGTAGATCCTTCTACTGGGAAGCCATCTAAATTAGAAGCGCTGGAAGATTATGGGGTACGTATAGCAGGTAGAGGAAATGTTGGTAGTAATCGCTGGCAGGGACTTGAAGCTCCGGAAATAATTTATAATCAAGAAACAGGTTTTTACTATCTATTTCAGGCATATGATGAACTTTCTGTTGCATACAATACCCGAGTGGTACGTTCTCAAAACATTACAGGTCCATATTATGGTATTGATGGTGGAAATGTTACTGAAGGAGCTGAAGCTTATCCTATACTTACACATCCATATAAATTTGATGGTCATACAGGTTGGGTAGGTATTTCTCATCCTTCCGTTTTTCAAAATCCTGATACAGGAAAATGGTTCTATTCTTCCCAGGGGAGGCTTCCTGAAAACGTAGCGGGTATAAATGTCTCCAATGCAGTAATGATGGGACAAATTAGAGAGATTTACTGGACTCAGGATGGTTGGCCACTTGTTGCTCCAGAACGTTATGCTGGAGTACCTGATACTGAAATTACTAAAGCTGAAATTGTTGGGACCTGGGAAGGGATTACGCTGGAATATCAATATCGCAGCATGCAAACATCTTATGATGTTATCTTCAGGGCAGACAACAGTTTGGGTGGAGGTCTTGATGGTACCTGGTCTTTGGATGCAGATTCCGGAATATTAACTATAAACGGGAATGATTTTATTGTGGATACTGCCTGGGATTGGGAAGCATCTCCACGTGAGGAAACTTTAACCTATGCAGGAATTGCTTCTTCCGGAGCATCTATCTGGGGTAAAAAAGTAGACTAGAAAATGAGTATGGGAACTGCAATTTTCAGGAATAATCTTTCAGCAGCTTTATTGCTTATGCTTTCTATGATCCCTATTTGGGGATCTGCTCAGCAAGCAAAGCTGAAATTATTTCCACATGAAGATGTGCAGTTGCTGGATAGTCCATTTAGGGACGCCATGCTGGTGGATCTTGAATATATTCTGAAATTGGATCCAGATCGTTTACTCGCGCCTTTCCTCAAGGAAGCCGGTTTAGAAACTAAAGTGGAAAGTTATCCCAATTGGGAAAACACCGGGCTGGACGGGCATATTGGAGGGCATTACCTTACAGCGCTTTCCCTAATGTATGCTGCCACCGGAAATCAAGAGGTGCTGGAAAGGCTAAATTACATGCTGGATGAACTACAAAAAGTTCAGCAGGCTAATGTAGGATATATCGGTGGGGTACCGGATAGTAAAGAGCTTTGGCAACAGATTTCTGAAGGAAATATAAACGCGGGAAGCTTTAGTCTGAATGATCGCTGGGTTCCACTTTACAATATTCATAAAACCTATGCGGGACTTAGAGATGCTTATCAGATCGCCGGAATCGAAAGAGCTAAAACTATGCTAATCGATCTTAGCGATTGGATGCTTGAGGTTACTTCAGATCTTTCCGAAGAACAGATACAGGAATTACTAATTTCTGAATATGGTGGCCTCAACGAGACCTTTGCAGATGTGTATGAAATTACCGGCGAAAAAAAATACCTTGATTTGGCCTATGCATTCTCACAGAAAGAACTTCTAAAGCCTTTAGAAGATGATCAGGATGTTCTTACCGGCATGCACGCTAATACACAAATTCCAAAGGTGATCGGTTTTCAGACAATAGCGGCCTTAAATGATAACAGGGAATATCGCGATGCAGCTAGTTTTTTTTGGGACAACGTGGTTAATGAGAGAAGTGTTGCCATTGGAGGAAATAGCGTTAGGGAACATTTTCATCCAAAAGATGATTTTTCAACGATGATGAGTAGTGTACAGGGACCTGAAACCTGCAATACCTATAATATGCTGAAGCTCAGTGAAAAATTATTCCTTACGGAAGCTAATGAAAAATATGTGGATTATTACGAGCAGGCGCTTTATAATCATATTCTTTCTTCCCAGCATCCTGAAAAAGGCGGTTTTGTCTATTTCACACCCATGCGACCCGGTCACTACCGTGTGTATTCGCAGCCGGAAACAAGTTTTTGGTGTTGTGTTGGTTCTGGCTTGGAAAATCACGGGAAGTATAATGAGTTTATTTACGCTCATACTGAAAATGAACTTTATGTAAATCTCTTTATTCCTTCCATCTTAAACTGGGAAGAGAAAGGTCTTAAGCTTACCCAGAAAACGGAGTTTCCAAACGAGGAGACTTCTAAAATATCTATAAATCTTAAAGAAGTCGAAGAATTTACATTGATGCTTAGGTATCCAACCTGGGCTAAAGGATTTAATATTTTGGTGAATCAGGAAAAAGTTGAACTCAACAACGAACCAGGTTCCTATGTCTCGATCAAAAGAGAATGGACTGATGGTGATGAAATTGAGCTTCAAATTCCTATGAATATCAGTAGTGTAGGTCTGCCAGATGGATCTAACAATTTTGCCCTTAAATATGGTCCGTTGGTGCTTGGAGCTAAAACCGGAAATGAATATATGGAAGGTCTATTTGCAGATGCCAGCCGGGGAGGCCATATAGCAGCTGGAAAGAAAATTCCTTTGTCTGAGACACCAATTTTCTTAGCAGATACTAAGAATGCTGATCTGGTAAATTACATTTCTAAAGAAGAGGGTGAATTAAAGTTTAAAACGAAGGATATTCTGTATCCTGAAAAATTTACATCTCTGACCTTTGAACCTTTTTACCAGATCCATGATTCCCGATATGTTATTTATTTACCTCTGGAAACGCCGGAGAGTTTGAAGCAACTTCAGCAGGAAAGGCAGAAAAATGAACTGGAAGAACAAAAAATTGCCGCCCTTACCATAGACCAGGTCGCTCCGGGTGAACAACAACCAGAATCTGATCATTTTATAAAAACAGAAAATTCAAATAGCGGCATCAACGGGGAAAAACATTGGCGCGATGCTTCGGGTTGGTTTAGTTACGTGCTGAAAGACGAAAATAATGAAGCGGGAAAAGTCCGTATAACTTATTACGGAAACGATAAAGACAGAAATTTCAATATCCTAATAGACGATATTCTTATTGGGGAAGAAAAGCTGAAAGGGGAAAAAGGAGATACATACTTTACAAGAGATTATATCCTTCCGAAGAAATTAATAGAAAAAAAGAACAATGAATTCACTATCAAATTCCAGGCTAAGGAAAATTCCCGGACTGCCGGAATTTATGAAGTGAGATTAATGAAAATTAAATAATGAAAAAGACACTCCTATATGGCATAATTGCGCTTCTTGGTTACAATGGTTTTGGCCAGGGCGAGAAGTTTAATAACCCGATAATCACCGATAAATTTACTGCAGATCCTGCAGCACTTGTTCACAATGACTCTGTTTATTTATATACCGGGCATGATGAGGCGCCTAATGATCTTCATTTTTATAAAATGAACGACTGGCTGGTATATTCTTCTGCAGATATGGTGAACTGGAAAGAACATCCGGTGCCTTTGAAAGTTTCAGATTTTAAGTGGGCGATCGCAGATGCCTGGGCAGCTCAGGTAATCGAGAGAGACGGGAAATTTTACTGGTATGTTTCCGTGGAACACAATGAGGAACATCCGGGAAAAGCAATAGGGGTTGCAGTAGCTGATAGTCCTGTTGGCCCGTTTAAGGATGCACTGGGAGAAGCACTTATCACCAATGATATGACCACGGAATATACCGATATTCGTTGGGACGATATTGATCCTACGGTTTGGATCGAGGAGAATGGCCAGGCTTATCTTTATTGGGGGAATACAGCTCTTTACTGGGCCAAATTGAAGGATAACATGATCGAGCTGGACGGACCTATAAATACGATGGATTTACCCAATTTCACAGAAGCTCCATGGCTACACAAAAAAGGGGATTGGTATTATCTAACCTATGCTTATGGATTTCCCGAAAAAACTGCTTACGCCATGAGCAAATCTATTGGAGGGCCCTGGGAATATAAAGGTATTCTGAATGAAATAGCAGGAAATTCGAATACAAATCACCAGGCAATAATAGACTTTAAAGGCACTCCATATTTCATTTATCATACCGGTGGTATTTCGCCTAATGGGGGGAGCTTTAGAAGGTCTGTGAGTATAGACAGGCTATATTATAATCCTGATGGTACTTTGAAAAAAGTACAAATGACTTCAAAAGGAATTACAAAACTAGAGGACTGATGAAAAATTTTAAACTAAAATTAATTTTTTTGACAGTTATCATAATGATTAGTGCTGTAAACCTTTACGCTCAGGATACTTACAATATTCGGGTGCATGATCCGGTGGTCGCGAAAGAAGGAAATACCTATTACCTTTTTAATACCGGAAAAGGCATTGGAGTATATACTTCTAAAGATCTTGAAAATTGGGAACGCGCTGAGGCCGTTTTTAATGAAAAACCGGAATGGACAGATTCAGTAGTGCCAGATTTTGGTAATCATATCTGGGCACCGGATATTATCAAAAAAGAAGATACCTGGTATTTGTATTATTCAGTTTCTGCTTTTGCTAAAAATACTTCTGCCATTGGAGTGGTTACTAATAAAACCCTGGATCCTGAAAACGATAATTATAAGTGGGTAGATCATGGAATTGTTGTTCAGTCAGTGCCAGACAGGGATATGTGGAATGCTATTGATCCTAATATTATTTATGATGATAATGGAACGCCATGGATGTCTTTTGGATCGTTCTGGAATGGTTTGAAAATGGTAAAACTGGCGGAAAACCTTACTGAAATAGCTAAACCAGAAGAATGGAGAAGCATTGCCAGAAGGGAACGTTCATTTGAATTGGATAATAAAGATCCGGGAGATGCAGCTCTTGAAGCACCTTTTATATTCAAAAAAGACGACTGGTATTACCAGTTCCTATCCTGGGATCTTTGTTGCCGGGGAGAGAAAAGTACTTATAAAGTGGTGGTGGGAAGATCAAAGAATGCCACCGGGCCTTATGTAGATAAGTCAGGAAAACCTCTTAATGAAGGAGGAGGCACCCTGGTGCTTAAGGGCAATGAGAACTGGTATGGAGCAGGGCATAATAGCGTGTACACTTTTGAAGGGAAAGATTATATGTTTTTCCATGCGTACGATGCCAGCGATGAAGGTGCTCCAAAACTTGGAATTAAAGAAATAGAATGGGTAAATGGCTGGCCAACCGTAGAACCAATGAAATAAATTTTTAAAGCAAGAAGAAAATGGAGGCTTCCTGTTAAAAAATGGCATTGGTGACTTGCCTGATAATGATGAGGTAGATGTGCTGTTATCCTGGGGTATTGGATGGCTAATTGTGGCTCCTTTGAAATAATAAATAATTAAAAACAAACAAACTCACGATGAAAGCAAAAAGATTAATAAAACTGGTACTTGTGGTTTTTTCTTTACTGGCAGTGGCTAATTCTTCGCAACTAAATGCGCAAGAGGATGCGTCTAAGGTTAAAGATGCCACAAAGTCAAATGAACCCATTGTGCTACAACGCGCAGATCCTTTTATCTACAAGCATACAGACGGTTACTATTATTTTACTGGTTCTGTTCCAACATACGATGCTATTGAAATAAGACGGGCAAAGACCATTGAGGGGTTGCAAAATGCAGAGCCCGTTAAAGTTTGGGAAAAGCACGAAAGCGGACCGATGAGTCGTCACATCTGGGCACCTGAAATTCATTATTTAGACGGAAAGTGGTATGTATATTTTGCCGCTAGTGAAGAGGACGATATATGGAAGTTGAGACCTTATGTGTTGGAGCTTAAAGGTAAAGATCCATTAAAGGATGAGTGGGTGGAGCTTGGAATGATGCAGGCAGCAGACAATGATCCCAGAAGCTTTACCGATTTTTCTTTAGACGGAACTGTCTTTGAGCATAATGGCGAACGCTATTTCTGTTGGGCGGAAAAAACTGGGGGACAATTCGCGTCTTCTAATCTGTATTTAGCTGAAATGGAGTCGCCTATAAAGCTAAAAACAGTTCAGTTTATGCTAACCACGCCAGATTACGATTGGGAACGTACTGTTTTTTGGGTAAATGAAGGACCGGCGGTGATTAAAAACCAGGGCAAAATTTATATAACGTTTTCAGCAAGTGCCACCGGTGCTTCTTATAGTATGGGTATGATGGAAGCCGACGAAGATGCTGATTTATTGGATAGAAATTCCTGGACAAAGTCAAGATATCCAGTCTTAAAAACTAATGAAGAAAAAAATATTTATGGTCCGGGACATAATTCCTTTACCGTCGATGAAAATGGTGATCCATTAATGATTTATCACGCGAGAGATTACGAAAAGGCAGTTGGAGATCCAAAAATGATACCTGCTACAGATAAAAGACCGTTAGAAGAAATTAAGGCAGATCCTTTATACGATCCTAATCGTCATGCAAGAATGATGGAAGTAAAATTTGATGATAATGGAAGACCGGTTTTTGAACTTTATTAAAAAGATAAATCTGTTAATGAAATTAATAGGGAAGAAGAAATTAAAGAATTCTGCTGAATCTGAAGAGATATTGCTGAATATCAATTTGCATGATAAATGTTCTTTTGAGTGTTCAAATAATATTGTGCCTTCAGAAGAAAATATTCAGGCGAAATCAGGAAAAGTTGAGGCTTCACTGGAACCTTATTCATTAAATGTGATGAAATTAAAGATAATTTATATATAAGTGTTTTTTATACACTTATAAAATGATATATTTGAAATCAAAGATTTTGAAATGAGTAATTATGTAATTGGTTTGGATTATGGGTCCGATTCGGTACGTGCCGTTCTGGTAAATATAGATTCTGGAAAAGAAGAAGCTTCTTCAACTCATTTATACAAAAGATGGAAAGAAGATAAATATTGTGAGCCTTCTATAAATCAGTTTAGACAGCATCCTCTGGATCATATTGAAGGTCTGGAGAAAACGATAAAATCTGTTCTTCAAAAAACAGGAGTAGAGGGCAATTCAGTCAAAGCGATCTGTATAGATACGACCGGTTCTTCTCCGGTACCGGTAAATAAAGATGGTAAAGCCCTTGCTTTGACCGAAGGCTTTGAAGAGAATCCAAACGCCATGATGGTGTTATGGAAAGATCATACCTCCATCAATGAAGCGAACGAGATCAACCATCTTGCCCGAAGCTGGGAAGGAGAGGATTACACGAAATATGAAGGAGGTATCTATTCTTCTGAATGGTTCTGGGCCAAGATCCTGCACATTGCCAGGGAGGACGAAAAAGTAAAGAATGCCGCCTGGTCATGGATGGAGCACTGTGATCTAATGACCTATATTCTAATTGGTGGCAGTGATCTTGAAAGTTTTAAGAGAAGCCGTTGTGCCGCCGGTCACAAAGCAATGTGGCACGAGAGCTGGGGTGGATTGCCTTCCAAAGATTTTTTATCGCAGCTGGATCCTTATCTCGCTGAGTTAAAAGATCGCTTATACGAAAAGACATATACCTCAGATGAGGTTGCCGGAAATTTAAGTAAAGAATGGGCCGGAAAATTAGGTCTTTCTACAGAATGTATAATCTCAGTTGGAACCTTTGATGCACATGCCGGAGCTGTTGGAGCAAAAATAGACGAACATTCTTTAGTTCGTGTAATGGGTACTTCTACCTGCGACATTATGGTTGCTCGAAATGAAGAAATCGGAAAAAATACCGTAAAAGGAATCTGCGGACAGGTTGATGGTTCTGTGATTCCGGGAATGATCGGTCTTGAAGCAGGTCAGTCTGCATTTGGCGACGTTCTGGCCTGGTTTAAAGATGTACTTAGCTGGCCACTTGAAAATCTTGTTTACGATTCAGAAATACTTGCAGAAGAGCAGAAGAAGAAATTGAGAGAAGAAGTAGAAGATAATTTCATTCCAAAATTAACTGCTCAGGCTGAAAAACTGGATCTTTCAGAAAGTATGCCTATTGCGCTCGATTGGGTCAACGGGCGTAGAACTCCAGATGCAAATCAGGAATTAAAAAGTGCTATTACAAACCTTTCACTGGGAACTAAAGCACCACATATTTTCAATGCCCTGGTGAATTCGATCTGTTTTGGCTCTAAAATGATCGTAGATCGTTTTGAGTCTGAAGGAGTGAAAATTAATAATGTGATCGGGATTGGCGGCGTAGCGAGAAAATCGGCCTTCATTATGCAAACACTGGCCAATACATTGGATATGCCTATCAAGGTAGCATCTTCAGATGAAGCTCCTGCCCTTGGTGCGGCGATCTATGCAGCAGTAGCCGCGGGATTGTATCCCAATACCATTGAAGCCAGTAAAAAACTGGGAAGTCCGTTCGAAGCTGAATATCACCCTCAACCGGAGAAAGTTAAAGAGCTTAAAAAGTACATGGCCGAGTACAGAGAACTAGCCGATTTTGTAGAGAATAAAATCACCCAAAAAAATAAGCAAAATGAGTTCGCAGTATAAAGATTTGAAAAAGGAATGTTACGACGCCAATATGCAACTTAATGCATTAGGTTTGGTGATCTATACCTTCGGAAATGTAAGCGCGGTAGATCGTGAAAAAGAGGTTTTTGCTATCAAACCAAGCGGAGTTCCATACAAAGACTTAAAACCTGAAGATATTGTAATTCTCGATTTTGATAATAATGTGATTGAAGGTGAGATGAGACCTTCTTCAGATACTAAAACCCATGCTTATCTCTATAAGAATTGGAAAAATATTGGTGGGATAGCGCATACGCATGCCACTTATTCTGTAGCCTGGGCACAAAGCCAGAAAGACATTCCAATTTTCGGGACTACACATGCAGATCATCTTACCGAGGATATCCCCTGTGCGGCTCCGATGAGGGACGATTTAATCGAAGGAAATTACGAGCATAATACTGGAATTCAAATATTGGATTGCTTTGAGAAAAAGGGAATTTCATACGAAGAAGTACCAATGGTATTGATCGGGAACCACGGTCCCTTTACCTGGGGTAAAGATGCTGCCAAAGCAGTATACCATAGCAAAGTGCTGGAAGCGGTGGCCGAAATGGCTTATCTCACCCTTCAGATAAATCCTGAAGCTCCAAGATTAAAAGATTCATTAATAAAGAAACATTATGAGCGTAAGCATGGCAAAGATGCCTATTACGGTCAGAATTAATCAATTATAATTTAGATTGAAATGACAAATTTTGAAAATAAAGAGGTTTGGTTTATAACCGGAAGTCAGCATCTCTACGGAGAGGAAACTTTGAGACAGGTTGCCAATAATTCAAAAGAGATCGTAGAAGGGCTTAACGGTTCTGACAATGTTCCGGTTAAACTTATCCATCAAGACACGGTAAAATCATCAGATGAGATCACTAAGGTGATGCTGGATGCTAACAATAGTAGCTCCTGTATTGGAGTGATTTTATGGATGCATACTTTTTCCCCTGCGAAAATGTGGATCAAAGGGCTGAGTATCATTAAAAAACCTATTTGTCATTTTCATACACAATTTAACGCTGAGATCCCATGGAGTAAGATCGATATGGATTTTATGAATCTGAATCAGTCTGCGCACGGAGACAGGGAGTTTGGTTTTATAATGTCCAGAATGCGTAAAAAACGCAAGGTGATCGTTGGTCATTGGAAAACTGAAGTTACTCAGAAAAAAGTAGGTAACTGGCAACGTGTCGCTCTGGGTTGGGATGAACTACAGCATATAAAGGTTGCCCGTATTGGTGATAATATGCGCCAGGTTGCGGTAACCGAAGGTGATAAAGTAGCTGCCCAGATAAAATTCGGGGTTGAGGTAAATGCTTATGATTCTTCAGATGTCACCCAGCATATCGATAAAGTTTCAGATGATGAGGTAAACTCGCTTTTAAAAAAGTATGAAAAGGATTATGATCTTACCGATGCTTTAAAAGATGGTGGAGATCAAAGACAATCTTTGGTTGATGCGGCAAAGATAGAACTTGGCCTGCGAGCTTTTCTGGAAGAAGGTGGATTTATGGCATTTACAGACACTTTTGAAAATTTGGGCGCTCTTAAACAATTACCGGGTCTGGCTGTACAAAGATTAATGGCAGATGGTTATGGTTTTGGTGCTGAAGGTGACTGGAAAACCGCAGCTTTACTAAGAGCTATGAAGGTAATGGCACAGGGCATGGAAGGTGGAACTTCTTTCATGGAAGATTATACCAATCATTTTACAGAAGGAAAAGATTACGTATTAGGTTCACACATGCTGGAGATCTGCCCATCAATTGCAGATTCAAAACCAACCTGTGAAGTACATCCACTTGGAATTGGAGGAAAGGAAGATCCGGTGAGACTGGTTTTTAATTCTCCAAAAGGTAAAGCTTTAAATGCTTCTTTGGTAGATATGGGAACTCGTTTCAGGTTGATCGTTAATGAAGTGGAAGCGGTAGAACCGGAGGCAGATCTTCCAAATTTACCGGTTGCCCGTGTACTATGGGATCCAAAACCGGATATGGATACAGCGGTAACCGCATGGATCCTTGCCGGTGGAGCCCATCACACTGTATATACGCAAGCTTTATCAACAGAGTTCCTGGAAGATTTTGCAGATATAGCCGGTATTGAATTGCTGGTGATTGATGATAATACATCGGTTCGTCAGTTCAAGGATACCCTAAATGCCAATGAAGCTTATTACCATTTGTTCCAGCACGGAATGTAAAACCATAAATCTTTAATTATGAAAAAACTCTATAAACCGCTTCGATTTTTTTGTCTGGCTTTTGCACTGATCTTAATTCAATGTAAGGATGCCAATAAAGGAAGTGATTCTGAAAACCTTTCCGCATCTGAACAGCAGGAAGTAGATAAAGATGAAACAAAAATGAATATCGAGCAAAGCAATTTTGGTGAAACTGCTGATGGTAAATCGGTAGAACACTATACGATCTCAAACGCTTCAGGACTTGAAATGAGTGTCATCAGCTATGGAGGGATCATAACTTCTCTAAAGGTTCCCAATAAAAATGGCGATTACGAAAATGTTGTGCTGGGGTTTGATAATATTAAGGATTATGAGGATGGTAGTCCATATTTTGGTGCGATCATAGGTCGTTATGGCAACCGAATAGCAGGCGGAAAATTCACCCTGGATGGTAAGGAATATAATCTTGATACCAATGACGGACCAAATAGTTTGCATGGAGGAGAGAAAGGATTTGATAAAGTGGTTTGGGATGTTGCATCCAGCACTGAAGGGAATACCGCAACCTTGGAGCTCAGCTATACAAGTAAGGATGGTGAAGGTGGATTTCCTGGTAATTTAAAAACGACGGTGACCTATACATTGAATTCAGATAACGAATTAGATATTAAATACGAAGCTACTACCGATAAAAAGACGATTGTAAACCTAACACAACATTCATATTTTAATCTTTCCGGGGATTTTAGTAAAAAGATACTGGATCATGTAGTAGAGATCAATGCAGATGAATTCCTGCCAGTAGATAAAACATTAATTCCTACCGGTGAATTAAAGCCTGTGAAAGGAACTCCTTTTGATTTTTCTGAACCAACTACCATTGCAAAAGGACTGGAGTTGGAAGGTTCTAATGAGCAACTGGACAGAGGACCGGGATTTGATCATTGCTGGGTTTTGAACGGGCAGGATAGCGGTAAACGTTTCGCAGCCTCTGCTTATGAGCCTGATAGCGGTAGATTTATGGAAGTTTATACCAATGAGCCGGCACTTCAGTTCTATATCGGGAATTTCCTGGATGGAAGTCTTCCTGCATCGGGCGGAGGGACCTATGAAAAACGTACTGGATTCTGTATGGAAACACAACATTATCCGGATTCACCAAATCAGGAAAATTTCTCTTCGACAGTACTAGAACCGGAAGAGAAATATACTTCAGAAACTTCTTATAAATTTTCAGTAAAATAATATGCAAACATTAGATACTTTCGACTGGATTGCTATATCCATTTACTTTGCCATACTAGCCGGAATCGCCATTTGGGTGATCAGAAAAAAGAATTCTAATACAGAAGACTATTTTCTAGCAGGTAGAAATGTGGGCTGGTTTGTAGTAGGAGCTTCGATCTTCGCTTCCAATATTGGATCTGAACATGTGGTTGGACTTGCCGGAGCCGGAGCCGGGGATAAATTACCGATGCTTATTTATGAAATTCAAGCGTGGGTTGTCTTGATCTTGGGTTGGGTTTTCCTTCCATTCTATGCCCGTGCCGGGGTTTTTACAATGCCGGAATTTCTTGAAAAACGCTTTGATGCAAGATCAAGATGGGTACTTTCCATATTTTCTATTGCGGCCTATGTACTCACAAAAATCTCCGTAACAATATATGCCGGAGGTATTGTAGTATCAGCGCTTCTAGGAATTGACTTCTGGACCGGTGCTTTAGGAACTGTGATTTTAACTGGAATATATACCGTACTAGGAGGAATGCGTGCAGTAGTTTATACTGAAACACTTCAGGCAATTATCCTGGTTATTGGTGCGGCAGCTTTGACTTTTATCGGCCTTGATGAAGTAGGAGGTTGGGCAAGTATGACGGAAACCGTTGGTCCTGAATATCTTGATATGTGGAGACCAATGAGTGATCCCAACTTTCCATGGGCTCCGTTATTAATTGCAAGTACGATTACCGGTATCTGGTACTGGTGTACAGATCAATATATCGTTCAAAGAGCACTTACCGCAAGGAATATAAAAGAAGGACGTAGAGGTACTATCTTTGGAGCATTATTGAAATTATTACCTGTATTTTTATTCTTAATTCCTGGTATTATCGCGTTGACTCTTAAAATGAGAGGAGAACTACATTGGGACTCTCCAGATGAGGCATTCCCTGTATTGATGAGTAATTTACTTCCTTCAGGTTTACGCGGACTTGTTGCAGCAGGATTGCTGGCAGCCTTAATGAGTTCATTAGCATCTGTATTTAATTCCTGCTCAACCTTATTTACTGTTGATATTTATAAAAAACTGAGACCGAATACACCGGAGAAAAAACTGGTGCAAACTGGTCAAATCGCAACCGTATTTATTGTACTTATTGGTATCGCCTGGATTCCTATTATGGCCAATATTTCAGGAGTGTTGTACGAATACCTGCAAAGTGTTCAGTCTTATATCGCACCTCCAATAACAGCTGTATTTCTTTTAGGGATTTTCTCAAAAAGGATCAATGCAAAAGGAGCATTCGTTACACTAGTAACAGGATTGGTAGTCGCAGCACTAAGAATTTTCATGGAATTGATCAAAGATTCTTTAGACCCGAATGGAATTCTGTTTGCATTTGGAGATATGAACTTCCTGTATTTTGCATCCTGGTTCTTCCTTTTCTGTGTAATCCTTATAGTAGCAGTAAGCTTCTTATCTAAGGCACCTGCGTATGATAAAGTTGAGAATATGACCTACCAGACCATAACTGAAGAAGAAAAGAAAAATAATAAAGTAAGCTACAATTGGGTTGATATTGCGGTATCTATCGTAATTGTAATTATTGTAGCTGGAGTAATGATATTTTTTAACGGAGAATAATTATGAAATTTTTTATAGACACAGCAAATCTTGATCAGATTCAGGAAGCCCAGGACCTTGGAGTTCTAGATGGAGTAACAACAAACCCATCTTTAATGGCTAAAGAAGGTATTACCGGAAAGGAAAACATTCTGGATCATTATAAAAAGATTTGCGAGATTGTAGAAGGAGATGTTTCTGCTGAAGTGGTAGCCACAGATTTTGATCAGATCGTTAAAGAAGGAGAGGAGCTCGCCAGCTTACATAAACAGATCGTAGTGAAAGTTCCTATGATCAAAGATGGTATTAAAGCCATTAAATATTTTTCAGATAATAATATTCGTACGAACTGTACTTTGGTTTTTTCTGCGGGACAGGCATTATTAGCTGCGAAAGCAGGGGCTTCTTATGTTTCTCCATTCCTGGGAAGATTAGACGATATTTCTACAGATGGGCTTCAGCTTATTGCTGATATCAGATTGATCTATGATAATTATAATTTCTCAACAGAGATCCTGGCAGCCTCTATCAGGCATACCATGCACGTAGTGAATTGTGCTAAACTGGGGGCAAATGTGATGACGGGGCCGTTATCTTCAATTGATGGCCTTTTAAAACATCCTCTAACCGATAGCGGACTGGAGAAATTCCTTGAGGATGCGAAATCGTTCAATCTATAAGTTATGGAAGTAAAAGAATTACAGGATTTTGCTACTCAGGTAAGACGGGATATTTTACGAATGGTACATAAGGTAAATTCCGGTCATCCTGGAGGTTCTCTTGGATGTACCGAATTTTTTACGGCTTTGTATCAGGAAATCATGGAACATGATGTTGATTTTAATATGGACGGAAAAGATGAAGATGTTTTCTTTCTTTCAAACGGTCATATTTCACCTATATTTTATAGTGTTCTTGCCCGAAGCGGATATTTTCCGGTAGAAGAATTAAGTACATTCAGGCTTATTGATTCCCGTTTACAGGGACATCCTACTACTCATGAAGGTCTGCCGGGAATACGAATTGCTTCAGGTTCACTGGGACAGGGAATGAGCGTGGCGCTAGGTGTTGCCCAGGCCAAAAAGCTGAATAAGGATTCACATTTAGTCTATTCACTTCATGGTGATGGAGAATTGCAGGAAGGTCAGAACTGGGAAGCCATCATGTATGCTGCCGGTAACGGCGTGGATAATATTATTTCTACAGTAGATCTTAATGGACAGCAAATAGATGGCAGCACGGATAAAGTTTTACCTATGGGGAATTTAAGAGCAAAATTTGAAGCTTTTGGCTGGGATGTAATGGAGATTAAAAATGGAAATGATCTTCAGCAAGTAATAGATGGATTAAAGGAAGCGAAAAACAGAACCGGAAAAGGAAAACCGGTATGTATTTTAATGCATACCGTTATGGGACATGGAGTAGATTTTATGATGCATACGCATGCATGGCACGGTAAAGCTCCCAATGATGAACAACTGGAAAAAGCATTATCTCAAAATCCCGAAACACTCGGTGACTATTAAAATTGTATGATGGAAAAATATACAGATTCAGGAAAAAAAGATACCCGCTCGGGATTTGGTGATGGCCTAACCGAACTTGGTAGAAATAATCCAAATGTAGTGGCACTTTGCGCAGATCTAATAGGGTCTTTAAAAATGCAGGATTTTATTGATGAAAACCCGGAAAGGTTCTTCCAGGTTGGAATAGCAGAGGCAAATATGATGGGAATGGCTGCCGGCCTCACCATTGGAGGAAAGATTCCGTTTGCGGGAACCTTTGCCAATTTTGCTACCGGAAGGGTGTACGATCAAATAAGACAAAGTATTGCTTATTCAGGAAAGAACGTAAAGATTTGTGCTTCCCACTCTGGAGTTACTTTGGGAGAAGATGGAGCAACGCACCAAATCCTGGAAGATCTGGGACTTATGAAAATGTTACCGGGAATGACGGTAATCTGCACCTGCGATTATAACCAGACGAAAGCTGCTACTATCGCTGTTGCTGAACATGACGGACCGGTTTACCTAAGATTTGGAAGACCCAAAGTTGCTAATTTTACTGCGGAAGATCAAAAGTTTGAGATTGGAAAGGCAGTTAAATTATATGAGGGAATAGATGTAACCATCATTGCTACCGGTCATTTGGTTTGGGAAGCTATTCAGGCTGCAGAAGAATTAGCTGAAAAAGGAATCAATGCAGAGGTGCTTAATATTCATACGATAAAACCTTTAGATGAGGAAGCAATTCTGAAATCGGCTAAAAAGACAGGCTGTGTAGTTACTGCTGAAGAACATAATTTTCTTGGAGGTCTTGGTGAAAGTGTTTCCAGAACTCTGTCTCAGCATCTGCCTACTCCTCAGGAATTCGTCGCTACCCAGGATACTTTCGGGGAAAGCGGTACTCCGGAGCAATTGATGGATAAGTATGGCCTGAATTCTGAGGCCATTATCAAAGCCTGTGAAAAAGTAATGAGACGCAAGTAAAATAAACACAGCGTCTATCATCTCTTAATAAATCTGAAATTATGCGAATAAATCAAATTCAATTTTTGTTGATCTTATCTAGTTTGCTTTTATCGGTAAACCTGTTTGCGCAAACGCTAAGTTCTGCTAAAAGTCCGGACGCTAACCTGGAGGTTATATTAAAATTGAATGAAAATGGAAGTCCTTTGTATCAAATTCAGCTTGGAGATAAGGTTTTTCTCGAAGAATCACCATTAGGTATGAAGACCTCGATTGGTGATTTTTCTGAAAATTTGAATTTTATTTCCAGTGAGGTCGATGCTGTTTCAGAAACTTACCAGATGGATAGGGCTAAAATTAGCCAGATCGATTATAAGGCTAATGAACTAATAAGCACTTTTACCAATCAGAATAGGGATACGCTAAAAGTGATCTTCAGCATTAGCGATAATGATGTTGCTTTTTCCTATAGAGTTATTGGAGGTAATCAGCAGACTAAGATCCGGATCCATGAAGAAACTACAGGATTTAATCTTCCTGATGATGCAACAACCTATATTTCTCCGCAATCCATACCAATGATAGGTTGGGAAAATACCAAACCAAGCTATGAAGAGGAATATACCTTGAACGAGGCTATGGAAAAACCTTCTCAATACGGAGTTGGCTATACTTTTCCAGCTTTATTCAGATTAGGAGAACAGGGGTGGTTATTACTATCTGAGACTGGAGTCCATGGACAATATGTAGGTTCGAGATTAGGTGAAGGTTCCACAGAAGGATTGTACAGTTTAGAATTTCCTCAGGAAGGAGAGAATAATGGAATAGGAGATACATTCCCATCCATGGCCCTACCGGCTCAAACTCCATGGCGCACGATCACTATAGGAAAAACCTTGAAACCGATCGTGGAATCTACAGTGATGTTCGATGTAGTGAAGCCGCTCTATAATGCTTCAGAAGAATATAAAATGGGGAAAGCATCCTGGAGCTGGATCGTATGGCAGGATGATAGTATGAATTATGATGACCAGGTTAAATTTATCGATCTCGCTGCAGATCTTGAATTTGAATATATTCTTATAGATGCCAATTGGGATAGGAATATCGGTTACGAAAGAATGGAAGAGCTGATTAATTATGCCGATTCTAAAAATGTAAAGACACTTTTGTGGTATAATTCCAACGGATACTGGAATAATGCGCCGCAGACCCCGCAGGATAAAATGCATATTTCAGCTGAAAGGAAAAAGGAGATGAAGTGGATGCAGGATCTCGGGGTAAAAGGAATAAAAGTTGACTTTTTTGGAGGGGATAAGCAGCCAACGATGCAGCTTTATGAAGATATTCTGACGGATGCCAATGAATATGGTCTTGGAGTAACATTTCACGGCTGTACCCTGTCTAGAGGATGGCAGCGTATGTTTCCGAATTTCGTCTCCTCAGAAGCAGTCCTGGCCTCAGAAAATTTGATATTCAGACAGGAAGCGCTGGATAAGCATGCTTTGAATGCTACGCTCTTACCTTTTACCAGAAATGCTGTGGGTGCCATGGATTTTGCCCCTGTTTTTCTGAACGACCGCTTATCCCAGGATCAGGAAAACGGAACGATTCGATCTACAACAGACGCTTTTGAATTGGCGACTTCCGTGTTGTATTTTTCACCTATTCAGCATTTCGGACTTACTCCAAATAATCTCGAAGAGCAACCTGAGTTTGTGTTAGACTTTCTGAAAAATGTTCCCACGACATGGGATGAAACGTTATTTATTTCTGGTACTCCTGAAAAGGAGGTTGTGTTGGCTCGAAGAAAAGATGAAAAATGGTACATCTCAGCCGTCAATGGCGAAAAGAAAGCTAAAAAACTTGAAATTGAACTTCCCATGCTAACGGGGCAAAAGGTTCAGATGATATTCGATAAGAAAGATGGTTCAGCCGGAAATAGTGAAATTAAAATAAATGAAAATGGATTAGTGACTCTTGAACTTTTGCCAGAGGGTGGGGCTGTTTTGATAAATAACTAATATGAAAAACTCCATTAAATTTCCTAATATATTTTTAAATCTTTAGGATTGGTAAAAAACAGATAATATAAGGTTTGGCCAAAGAAGCTAAATCCGGTAGGTATATTAAAAAAAGCTTATGAAAAGTAAAAGTTGGATAGCTCCTCCTTCTCCTAAAAAAGCCCGTAAACATTATGTTTACGGGCTTTTTTGATTTTATTTATTATAAAATAATAACTGCCGAACTCGAATAAATGAGGAGATACTCAGTGAGTAAGTTATAGTCCCTAATTGTACTCGGAATTAGCTCTAGTTATTTTCAAGTTAAAATAATAGAGGAATATGATCTTTTAGGAAATCTATAGCGTCTTAAGGCCATCTAACTTGATAAGGATATCTTTCATATATAGCATTATCTTCATTAATAGAATATCCTTTATCTGCATTCTCTTTGGCATCTTTATATATACTTTGCCCTTCGTTTGGTTTCCCAAGCTTATAAAGAATTTTAGCCTTGTAATATTGAACATCCGAAAATTGGGGGTAGATCTCCAGTGCCTTATCAAATAATTCTAAAGCTTCCTCATATTTTTTCTGTTCATACTTGCTAATTCCATAATAAAAAAGATCTAAGTGGTGTAACCAGCCTTCTTTGTTTTCCTGTATGGTTTTATGATAATCTTTTTCAAAAATTCCCTCTGCTTTCTCAAATTCATTAAGCTGCAAATAACTCAAGGCAATGTAAAAATTGTAAGAATGATCCATAACAAATCCATAGCCATATTGATCCTGATAATTTCTAAAATCTACAATTGCATCTTTGTATTGTTTTGAAAATATACATTTTATAAATGCCCTGTAATCCTGCCATCTTTTCGGATTGTACTTTACGGCTTTATCAATAAAAGGCATCCCGAGCTCATATTTACTTTGTTTAAACAGTGGCATCGCTTTTTGTTGCCAGAAATAGGCTACGGTGGAATCTTTTTTTAAACCTTTATCAATTTCTTTTTGCCACTCTTGCGAATAAGTATCATGCGCCCAGGCTCCATTTTTAAGATGAACTTCAATGAGCGAATCTTGCTGTTTCTGAGTGAATTTTGAAACTTCATTTTCTTCTGAAGTTTTTAGATTTTTCTTGTGATTACAACCAATTAAAACTGAAATAAAAAGTAAAGTCAGAAGGTGTTTTTTTAAGTATTTCAAAGCTTGATTTAAATTTTGCATAGCGACCTCGGGTTATAGAATTATTGGAAAAAGGAAGACTTATTTGTAGGCTTTGACCAAATTTTGTTAGATCTAATTTGAAATATAATAGTTTACTTCCAGAAATTTCACAGCTTCACTGTTTTCATCTTTTTCTGACTTAAGCTCCTTTAGTAATCCAGCAATAATTATCTTTTCGCTTGGTAGTTTTTCTGAACCCCTTGAATGTGCGATTATGAAGGTTTCCGAAGTTTTCTCGTCCCGCAATTCATAAACATCATAATTATCTATCATTGGGATCATTATAAAAGACATTACTTTTCCTGCCATTATCGGTACCATTATAAATCCATTGAAATCAGATTTATTGTCTATTAATTTTGGAACTCCGGTTAATATAGCGTTTGAAGCAATTACTCCATTTTCATTCGCTTTAGATGGCAATAAATTTTGTGGCTTATATTTTAGATATGTTTGTTTTAATTCTTCATCTAATTTTGAAAGTATTTCCTGTTTTTCTTCATCTTTCAATGAGATCATAGACATTTCTAGAAAAAGGATGACTTTTTGCTTGTCATTAAATACACCACCAATTTTCCCTAATTCAGACTGAGTTATTATACCATCATTTGATTTTGCTAAGATGTTATAGAATCTACCACCATTATCAAGAGAGGATAGCGCTTCGTTAATTTCTTTATACGGATTTATTCTTTTCATGAGAAGTATGGTTATCTTATTCTGATCTTGTTAAAAAGGTTTATAGTAAAATTTTTCAAAGCATATGGATAGATTGACAATCAAATCTCATGCGGTGAATTAGTTTTATATAGGTTGTTTCACGTTCAAACATTTATTAGATCATTGAATGTCAGGTTGAGCGAAGTCGAAACTTAAAATCACTTGCCCAATAGTTCTCGACTGCACTCGAACTTATAAAAGGGCTAAGTGAAGATAACTTTAAAATTATATGCACTTCACTAAGAACCTCTACAGTTTTATTGTATAGCGATGTAGTATTAAAAGGTTAAACATCACCCTTGTAATAATCCAACACTTTTATCCTTATTAAATACTCGTATTTGGCATTAGCCAGATTTATTCTGGCCCGGTCTAAATTGTTTTTACTTATAATATATTCCACAATATTTGAGACTCCATTTGTAAACCTGATCTCGTTTACTTCGTAAGATTGCTCATAGGCTTCTACCTGATCCTGGAGGATAAAATAGTTTTCATAAGCGGCTTCCATATCACTATGGGCTCTTTTGATGGCCTGCAAAAATTGAGTTTTTGTATTTTCCAGTTCCAGTTCAGCATCTTCCAGTTCAATCTTTTTAAGCTGAACATTCCTCTTTGCCCTGAAACCATTAAAAATAGGAATATCCACTGCAACCCCTATGACTGAATTAAGATTATTCTCAAACTGATCTGAATACGATATTTTTTCCTCTCCAAACTGACTTTGATTCGTTCTTACCGGGTAGGTCACTTCATCTACAGTAATAAATTGTCCGGTTTCTACAATTTGGGTGCCTGTTTCATTGAATAACCTGGCAACACTGGAATAGTTAGTATTTAATTGGGCAAATAAAGAAATATTTGGGGCAAAAAGAGAACGGGATACTGCTATATCTTCTTCTGCAGCCTGTATTCTTAAACGCCTGGCTTTAAAGGTAGCAAGATTCTCGAGGGAGGCTTCGTAAGTTTCCTCCGCAGATAAACGATATTTTTCTAGTTCTGGGGAAACTTGAAATTCCTCTATATTTATTTCAGAATCTAAATTGAGGAGTTGAGCCAGTTCAAGTTTAGATTGATAGAGGTTGTTTTTGGCATCCACGACGCTAGATTGGTCATTATTAACCTGTCCTTTTATATCGGTATAGTCTGCCGGATTTCCCTGTCCTTCTTCATTCAAGGTTTCTAGTCTATCGGTTTGCTGCCTGGTACTTTCCAATCTGAATTTAGCCAATTCCATAAGATCCTGATTATTAAGAACTTGAAAATATGCTAATGTAACATCAAGGATTAGCTGCTGGCGCTCAGCCTCAGCTTGAGCTTCCGAAGCTTTCATATTAAACCGGTCTCTTTGAATGGAATTTCTAAGTTCGAAGCCGTTGAATATTTGTGTATCCAAATTAAGACCAGCATTGCTGAAATTCAATTTTTGATCTATAAAATCATTTGTAAACGGATCAATACTCCGGCCATTGTTAACTCCATAATTAAATCTGCCATTTAGACTAGGAAGAACTTCAGAACGCGTTCCTTTAAAAGTAAGTGCGGCGGTTTCTGCCTGTAATTGCGATCTTTTTAAGTTTATGTTGTTTTTTAATGCGATCTCGATACTTTCTTCTAGCGATAATTTTTCCGAAGAAATTTTCTGGGAAAAGAGTTGCAGGGAAAAGAAGAATGATGTGATGATGATGAATGTTTTCAAAATTTAAATTTTTAATGAATGTCTTTTTAAGATTTTTAGGAGCACTATTTGCCTATCCTTCGACTGCGCTCAGGATGACAAAGCAAAGTTGTGAGCGCAGTTAGAAAAATATATTTTTATGATTTTTCAACGCTTCCGTCCAGAAGGTTGATGATTCGTGAGCCATAAGCGGCATTACTTTCTGAATGTGAAGCCTGGATAATAGTAACCCCTTCCTGATTCAATTTTTTAAAAAGCTGCATGATCTCATCGCTTTGCTTAGAATTAAGGTTTCCGGTAGGCTCATCGGCAAGGATAAGTTTAGGTTTGATGATCAAAGCTCGTGCAATACCAACTAATTGTTGCTGACCGCCACTTAGCTGATGCGGAAAAAGATCTTTCTTTCCTACAATATTGAAACGGTCCAGAATATCAGCCACCAAAGCCTTTCTTTCTGAACTTTTGACTTTTTTGTAAAGTAGGGGAGTTTCAATATTTTCATAAACCGTCAAATCATCCAGCAGGTGATAAGCCTGGAAAATAAAACCGATGTTTTGGTTGAAAATTTCGGTTCGTTTTTTCGATTTCAGCTCGTGGATAGGCTGGTCTTCAAAAAAATATTCACCTTCATTAAATTCATCTAACATGGCAATGACATTTAGCAGAGTAGATTTACCAGAACCCGAAGGCCCCATTATGGATAGAAACTCTCCTTCTTCAACGTTTAGACTTAGGTCATTCAGTAGAAAAATTCTCTTTCCACCTGATTTTACCCATTTATAGATATGATTTAGTTTAAGCATGTTTTAATTTTTATTTATGTCGGTCTGAACTTGTTTCAGCTTTTTTTTAATATTATTTATTTCCCTTTCTAAAGAGTACACTAATCGTTTCTTAAGGAATTTATAGGATTTGAAACAGCCGCTTTAATCGCCTGGAAACTTACGGTAACAAAAGCGATGAATATGGCAATTATCCCTGCAAAGACAAATATCTGCCAGTCTATTGCTATGCGATAAGCAAATTCCTGAAGCCATTTTTCTGTCATCCAATACGCAAGTGGAAAGGCAAATACCAGGGCTGCCAAAACTAGTTTAATGAAGTCTTTGGATAGCAATCTGGTAATGCTCGCAATACTTGCGCCCAGAACTTTTCGAACGCCAATCTCTTTGGTTCGTTGTTCTGCCATAAATGCCGCAAGTCCGAACAAACCAAGGCAGGCTACAAAAATTGCCAGTCCGGCAAAAATCAGAGCGATCTCGGCAGTTCTACGTTCCGAAGCATACATTTGCTCTACATTTTTATCTAAAAAGGAATAATCGAATGCAGATGAAGGCACAATTTCATTAAAGGTATTTTCGAATTTAGCTAGCGAGGTAGCCATGTTAGCGCTATTAAACCGAATAAGTAAATAGCGTAGCGGTTCCCTGCCATTGTTAAAGGCATAAGCGCCAATGGGCGAATGCAGGGAGGAAAAATTGAAATTGTCTACCACACCCACCACGTAAGCATTCGTTCCTAATTGCATGCTAACATTTTTTCCAATCGCTTCCTGTGGACTAATACCAAGGTAGTCTACGGCTTTTTTGTTTAGAACCACATCTACAATACTATCTCCTTCCTGTTTGTTTTTAGGAAGTCCGTTTCCGGCAAGGAACTTTAGTTGCAGCACATCACTAATCCCGTCTCCGCTTCTATTGGTTTGAATGTTAATACTCTCTTCAGAATTTATATTCTTATATAGAGAACGACCACTTACACTCAATCCCGGATAACCCTGTGCCATCGTCGCACTGGAAACTTCGGGAAGTTGTCTAAAGCGCTTTATCAGGGATTCTTTATCACTATCTTTCTTTACTGCCGAGGTAGAAACAGCCAGTATATTTTCCGGATTATATCCCAGATCTTTATTCTGAATGAAATGAAGCTGATTATAAATTACCAGCACACTAATGATCAAAATAACCGATGCTGAAAATTGAACGATCACCAATCCTTTTCTTAGCACTGTAGAAAAACTTCCGTTTTCTTTGGAAGATTTCATGACTTCCATTGGAGAAAATTTAGATAAATATAATGCAGGGAATGAGCCGGCAACAAGTGTCGTAACCAGCCAGATAATAAAAATTGCTACAATAAATGGAAGCGAGGTAAGCGCACTATAACTCAATACGGTTCCCGTAACAGATTCGAAGAGAGGAATCGAAATAAGACTTAAAATAATAGCCAGTACGATTGCTATCAGGGTTACAAATCCCGTTTCAATAAAAAACCTGAAGATCAATACCTTTCCTGAAGCTCCAAGTGTTTTGTTAATGCCAACATCTTTGGTGCTTTTCTGTGATCGTGCCGTAGCCAGATTCATATAATTAATACAGGCGATCAATAAAATTAAAATAGCCAGCAGGCTGAAGTTTCGAACTTCATCGATGCTTCCTATTTTTGAGGAATTCCCTTTTTCAATTTTCGTAGAATACAGATGTATTTTTTCCAGTGGTTGTAGACTTAAGGTGTACCATTGATATTCCTTTTCAACTTTTTTGTCTAGCAGAATGGAAATTTTCTTTTCAACATTTGCCATTTTTGAACCTTTATTCAGTAGAAAAAAGGTTTCAAAACTTGCGTTGCTCCAGGATGGATTTTCATAAAATCCCACAGAGCTGAACGATGCGATCAACTCGCCCTCAAAACTGGAATTTATAGGAAAGTCTTTATATACACCGGTAACTTCCATTGCCATATCATTATCTACTTTCAATATTTTGCCTAAAGCATTGCGGGTTCCAAAATATTTTTTCGCGGTAGTTTCTGATAAAGTAATGGTATTTGGGCGTACTAATGCGGTGGCGGGATTTCCGGAAATAAATTCAATTTGAAATATATCAAAGAAAGTAGCATCCGCATAATACATTTTTGGCTCTACATACTGCTCATTTTCGGCTTCAATAAAGGCAGTACTGCCAAAGTTATGATCCCAGAGCCTGGCTGAATTTTCTATTTCCGGGATCTCTGTTTTTGCATTCGGGCTCAAAGCCGCAGGAACGGTAGACCATATCTCCTTATTCGATTTTTCCGTCGTGTTCAGCAAAGCCCGATAAATACGATCTTTATTCGCATACATTTTATCGAAACTACGCTCCTGCATCACAAATAGAAAAAGCAGGATCGTAATAGTAAGACCAATAGATAGTCCCAGAATATTGATGAATGAGAATGTTTTATCTGACTTTATTTTTCGCCAGGATATTTTGATGAAATTTTTAAACATGAATGAATGATTTTCAGGTTTTAATCTATTTTTTGAATGACAGTTTCTCCTATTTTGAGTCCGTTGTTGACTTTTGCGTTTCCTTTATACTGAATTCTGGCTTCCCCAAATGCCGAGACTTTTAGTTTTTCTGAAACATTTACCACAATATGATTGTTGCCATAAGCGGCAATTTTAGTTTCAGCAGATTGAAGATCTACTGCACTCACCTCACTTTTCCCATAGCAGCGATAACGCTGAAAATCTACATTTCCATCTTTGATTTCCAAATAGCTTTCGCCATACATGGCTACCTTAAAATCTTCCGCAGTAATACTTTCAAGATAAACTTTTGCAGAACCATAAATATCCAGATCAAAATCTTCAGTTTGTATCGCATCTGCAAAATTGATCATCTCTTCACTCCGAATTTCTACCTCTTCCAGATTTCTATAATAAACGGTAATAGTTGCTTCGGTTCCATTGTAAATTGAACGATCCTGTTCAATTCCGTTGATCATAACCTCTTCTTCCTTTGCAACCACTTTTGCATCGTCCAGGTAAATATGGAGTGTTTTTTTATCAACTTCTATATTGATCTTCTCAGTTTCGACGCTCGATTTTTCGATCACCACAGATTCCTGATCTGATTGTTTAAAAACTACCTCGATATACGGGCTGACGATTACTTCCTTAAACGGAGATACTTCAATAGTTTTAGATTGCGCATTAGAAAAACTAAAGTTCAGGACGCTTATGATCAAAGTGATTAGCATTTTGTTTTGAGTTAGAATTGATTTTTTCATAAATATTGTTTTATTCTGTTTTTAAACTTTTTATGGGGTTTACACTGGCAGCTTTATAGCTTTTTATGCCAATGGTCAAAAAGGCAATTCCCATGGTTACAACTGCAGCCATGAGGTAAAGCCACCAGTGAATACTGGTGCGATATGCAAAATCCTGTAACCATTTATTCATTAAAAAATAACTAAGCGGGAAGGCGATTAAAAATGACAGTCCTACAAGCTTTAAAAAATCTTTCGAAAGAAGCGTAACAATCTGTGTTGCAGAAGAACCAAGCACTTTTCTAATCCCAATTTCTTTAAAACGTTGTTCTGCAGTAAAGGTCACCAGTCCAAATAGTCCAAGACAGGCAACAATAATTGTTAGTAAAGCGAAAAGGCTAAGAATAGTTCCCATTTTTCGTTCTTTCAAATAGGTATGATTGTAGGCATCGTCCAAAATACTGTAGTTAAAGCCTTCTTTTACATTGTAGTTATTCCAATTATCATTGAGATTTTCAATAAGGACGGACATATCGGCAACTTTTGAACGGATGATAATACCGCCGTAGGGATTATACTTTAAAATAAGTGGCTCGATTTCCTGATGCAAAGATTTAAAATTGAAGTTTTTAATAACCCCTATAACCGTCATTGTTTTTAGTCCGTCATGAGTATCACGCTGAAAAGTATTTCCAATTGGATCTTTGTCAAAACCGAGAATTTCGATAGCTTTTTGGTTGAGGATCACTTTATCGGATTCCGCTCCAAAATCCTTAGAAAAATTTCTTCCTTCCAGTAACTCCATACCCATGGTGGGAATATAGTTTTCATCAATATTGTAAAATGACATTCTACGCTGAAATTCGTTGTTTTTAAAGATCCCCCCAACTTCATTATCGCTTTCCCCTGCAGGAACAAATGCTGAATGGGTCAGGTTTTCCACCAGCGGATTATTTTTAACCTGGTCTATATAGTTATCTTCATTATTGCCCAATAAATAAGAATTTCTAACTACTAAAAGTTGATCTTTCTCATAGCCTAATGCCTTATCCTGAATAAAATCCATTTGCTCTTTGACTACCAGTGTCGAGAGGATAAGCCCCGCGGAAATCACAAACTGAAAAATTACCAATCCGCTTCTAAGTCCTGAATTTTTCCCGCTTCCGGAAAATTTAGATTTTAATGCGTTTAAAGGATTGAAGGAAGAAAGGTAAAATGCCGGATATCCACCGGCTAGAAATCCAATAAAAAAGATAAGACTGAAAAAAGCCAGTATTATTTCAGGAGAAAGCAAATATTGAAAATTTAGTTCTTTCCCAGCAAGTAGATTGAAAAAAGGAAGTGAAAGCGAAACCAGTAGTAAAGCCAGAAAAGCAGCAAGAAAAGTAGCGATAAAGGACTCTGCTAAAAACTGGTAAATAAGTTGCTTTTTATTAGAACCAAGCACTTTTCTAATGCCAACTTCCTTTGCTCTTTTTGTGGCCGAAGCAGTCGCCAGATTCATAAAATTAATACAAGCGATGATTAGCATAAAAATCGCGATTGCACTAAAAATATAAACATATTTGATATCGCCTCCTTGTTCAAGGATAGTGGCATCAGAAAAATCGGAATATAAATGAATATCTGTTAGAGGTTGCAGGAAAAGACCAATTTTGTTGTCTTGGGTAAACTCCGTGTAGGTCATTCCCAGCGCGTCCTTTATCTGTGGACCCATATATTTTTCAGAAATTGCCGGAAGTTTAGCTTCTACAGTTTCAATTCGTGTATCTTTTTGTAAAACCAGATAGGTGAAAAAATCAGATTCCATCCAACTTGTTTTTTTAGCCTGTGCGTACCCTAAAGTAGAAACCAAAAGATCAAAATGGAAATGGGAATTCTTTGGCATATCTTCTATGACACCGGTAATTGTAAGGTTTTCATCTCTGTTGGTTACCTTCAGGGTTTTACCGATAGGATCTATATTTCCAAAAGTGTTTTCAGCAAAAGATTTGGAGATGACTACCGTATTTGGTTTATCCAGGGCTCTATTTTTAACACCCTGAATAATTGGGAAGCTAAATATTTCAAAAAAGTTTGGGTCTACATAGGCAAGACTGCTTTGTCCGAAATAGGTTCCATTATATTCTATGCGATTGTTGTGTGATTTTGCAAGTCGGGTAGATTTGGTAACTTCGGGAAGATCGTTTTTAAGTGCCTGAGCCACGGGAGCCATCACCACAGCTTCTTTCATTTCTTCCCCGTTTACATTTGCCTTAAAAACAACCCTAACAATTCGTTCTGCTTTTTCGTGGAAACGATCATAACTAAGTTCATCTGTGACAAAGAGCATGATCAACAGGCAGGAAGCTATGCCTATCGCCAATCCGGTGATATTAATAGAAAAAATACCTTTGTCTTTAAGGATATTTCTCCAGCCTGTTTTTAGATAGTTTTTGATCATGATGAATTTCTTTGATGATGGTTTATTCTGTTCTTAAATTTTTCACAGGATTTGCCCTGGCTGCTCTAATGGCCTGGAAACAGACTATAAATAAAGCGAGTGATACAGCAAATACACCAGATAGAAAAAATACCGGCCATTCAATTTTAGTTTGATAAGCAAAACCCTGAAGCCATTCATTAGCGAGAAACCATGCCACAGGCGAGGCAATTAATACTGCTAAAGCAGTTAGTTTTATAAAATCTTTTGAAAGTAAAGTAGTGATCTGGAAAACACTTGCACCTAAAATTTTTCTAACCCCAATTTCTTTTACTCTTTGCTGTGCAGAAAAGGTGGCGAGGCCTAAAAGTCCAAGTCCCGCAATGATAATTGTGAGAATGATAAATAAACTGAACATTCTTGATAGACGTTCTTCAGATTTGAAAAGAGCGTTGAATTTATCATCCATAAATTGATAATCAAAGGGTGCTTCAGAATCATATTTTTTATAACTACCGGCTATATTTGAAATCAGCTCCGGTAAATTGTCCCTATTACTGTATTTAATGTACAAGCACCCTGTTCCTGAAAATTCATTTCGCTTTGATATTTTCAGTCCAAGCGCATCTATGGGATTTTCGAGGGATGCATAGTTGAAATCTTTTACCACGCCTACGATTTCTTGCTTACTTCCTGCTAACTCTATAAATTCTCCCCTGGGATCCTTGCTAAGGTTGAATTTTCCAATTGCAGTTTCATTTATTACTATTTTCTTGGCTGCCGTTATCAATTTATCATTTGCGGGTTCTAATTTCCATTTTACATCCAGGATATTCAGGAAGTTATCATCTACCTGCATTAAAGGCAGGGCTACAGATTCTGTATTCTTTGCAGAAGCATAGAATATATCGTACCCATCATATATCTGATTATTAGATATAGCTGTATTCCTTACTCCTGGAATTTTTTCAATTTTATTTCTAAAGGCCTGAGAATTATCTCTAATACTTTTTTGAAGGGGTACCATTAAAATTTCAGAACGATCTAAGCCCGTATTTAATGTCTTTAGATATTCCATTTGTTGTTTAATGATAAATCCACCAATTATTAAAACGACAGCTATTGTAAACTGAACAGTGGCACAAATTTTTCTAACCATGTTTCCACCAAACTTCTCCTGAGATTTCTTTCTGAAATTTTCAATAGGTTTAAACGATGTCATTACTAAAGAAGGGTATATGCCAGCTAATAGAATCGTGATCAAATAGATAAAACCCAAAATTGCCAAAAATACTGGATGGAAAAAAAAGGCTCCGTCTATCTCAATATCCATCAAATTAAAAAATGGTTTTTCAAGAAAATAGCTTAAGATTCCAGCTAGAATAAAAGATAGGCTAACATACAGGGCAGATTCCATATAAAATTGTAGCGCGATATGCTTCTTATTGGCACCATTTACCTTCCTCACCCCAACTTCTTTTGCTCTGGAGTCTGCTCTTGCAGTAGTAAGGCTCATATAATTGATTAATGCAAGCAGTAAAACTAAAATTGCAACTAAAGGAAATACATCCAGATATTTTATTCCGATGTCTTTTCTGGATTTTAAATGTTTGTCTCCAAAAGCTTCCAGTAAATATTCATCCTTTGATTGTGTATTTGCCTGCTTACTTAAAATTTGTGCGGTTTTACTAACAGCTTTTAAATTTTCGGCATTATCTAGTTTCAGGAAAGTGGCAAAGGACCCACCCTGAAAAATCTGAGAACTAAAGTTGCGTTCATGCTCCTTCATTTTTTCCATGGTAGCAATGGAAGTAATTAATCCGCTTTTAATACTAGAATTCGACGGACTATTCTCTACTATTCCGGTTATCTGAAATTGATACGTACTATCTTTTAAAACCTCAAGTTTCTTTCCTATAGGATCGCTATTTCCAAAGTATTTTTTTGCGATATCTTCGGAAATGACCACACTGAATGGTCTAATTAATACCGTTTCTTTATTTCCCTGAAGAAGATTAAAAGAAAAGAAATTAAAGAAATTCTGATCGGTATAGAAGAAGTTGGATTCCGAAAAACTTTGCGGTGTTTCCTCTACCGTCTTTACTATAAGTGGCTTGTATTCGTAATTTATTCTTAGTCCAGCTTCTACCCAAGGAGATTTTTCAACCATAGCTCCAGCAACAACCGGACTAAAATTTTGCATATAAATGGTTTGATCTCTAAATTTTGTCATGCCTTCTAATTGAAAAATCCTGGTTGAATCTGCATGAAATTTATCATAGCTGTGTTCATGTGAAACGTAGAACATTATGAGAATACATGCAGTTAAACCGAGACAAAGACCTCCAATATTAATAATGCTGTAAAGTTTATTTTTCCTTAGGTTTCTTAATGCTATTTTAAAATAATGTCTAATCATAATTATTCTGTTCTTAAGCTTTTAACAGGATTTTGTATAGCAGCACGTATTGTTCTAAAGCTTATGGTTAAAATGGCGATAATAAAGGCAAGAACTCCGGCACTTATAAAAATCCAGATATTTAAATCCATTCGGTATGGATAGCCTTGCAACCATTTATCACTAAAAAACCAGGCAATAGGTGTCGCAATTAAAAAGGCAATTCCAACCAATTTCAGGAAATCTGAAGTGAGCATCACGGTAATTCTGGAAGCACTGGCACCCACCACTTTCCGAATTCCAATTTCTTTTCTGCGTTGAGAAACTACAAGAAGAGAAATGGCAAAAAGACCAACACAGCTTAAGATGATAGCGATCACCGATCCGCTGGTGATCATTGTGGTCATATTTCGTTCTCGTTCCAGTGTGCGGTCTATATTTTCATCAAGGAAAGAACCCATAAATTCAGCATTAGGTTCTATTTTATTCCAGGCATTTTTAACATCATTAAAGGAGTTTGTAAGATTCTGGGGAGCTACACTTACAAAGGCATAACGCAAATTCCAAAGGGGCTTTAGAAATAGCGTCAAAGGTTCAATTTCTTTATCCATCGACTGAAAATTATAATCTTTCACGATTCCTATTATTGAATAACGAATGCTATCGTCTAGAATAATACTGGAATTCAAAATATCTTTTTCGTTTAATTCTTTGGCCATGGCTTCATTGATAACAATGGAGAGGCTATCTGAAGGATAAGACTTTTTAAAGCTTCTGCCAGAAAGCAGTTCCAGGCCTACGGTTTCAGGATAGTCGTGATCCACCATCAATAAATTTGTTTTGACCACTTTTCCCTTATGTTCGAATCCCATAATACTGGTAGTAGTGTTGTGGTCTTTTCCTATTCCCAGAATGTTATTAGCAGCAGTGATACTTTTAATTCCTGGTGTATCGTTTAATTCGTTTCTAAGCAATTGCATGGCACGGAAATCATCTTTTTTACCATTTAGCGGAAAAGAGATCACCTGTTCCTTATTAAATCCAAGGTCTTTATTCTGCATGTATTGAAGCTGATTCCAGAGTACCAGCGTTCCACTAATCAGGAGTATCGCTATGCTAAATTGAACTACAATCAACGTGTTTCTCACCCGGTTGCCACCATTCAAATTGATTTTTCCTTTTAAAGCTTTTAAAGTACCAAGTTTACTTAATAGCATGGCGGGATAACCACCGGCGATAAATGTTATAAATGCAACTGCAGAGATAAAACTGATTATATTCCGGAAACTAATCACATTTTCATAGGAAGCACGGGTATTAAAAAGGCTTTGAAAAGGTTCTAACAAAAGATATGCTATTAATAATCCTAAAAACATCGCACCTAGGAAAACCAGGATGCTTTCTCCCCAAAATTGAAAGAATAATTGAGTTTTTCTGGCACCAAGGGTTTTACGCATTCCAATTTCACGTAAACGTTGTGAACTTTTGGCGATATTCATATTAATGAAATTGATGCTTGCAATGAATAATATAAGGAAAGCGATGCCTAAGATTAGATAAGGATATGTTCTATTGGGAGCAGCTAAACCATTTTCTATTTTTACAAAATTTAAATCTTTCACAGATAGCAGTCGCTGCTGAATATATTGTCCATTCTCCCCGGGTTGGGCTCCATCCCTTTTTGCATTTATAAATGCATCAGCATAATGCAGTTTTGAAAAATCCCGGGTAGATTTTTCAAATTGAGTAGGGGAAATCCCTTCTGCCAGTTGCATATAGACTTCATGATTGGAATTATCCCATCGGCCTATATTCCTTCCATAGGCATGATGAGACTGACTCTTAAAATTAAGGGCGATATCGAAAGAAATATTGCTTTCCTGGGGGATGTTTTTTATGATAGAAGTTACTGTAAACGGAACTTCCTGTTCATCAATAAAAATATCGACATTTTTCCCCAGAGCTTCCTCATCGCCAAAAAGTATTCTGGCCGCTTTTTCGGTAAGAGCGATTTCAGATTTACCGGAAACCGGATTTTTATCTCCTTTCAAAACCGGAAAAGTGAAAATTGAAAAGAATTCCGGATCAACAAAAGCTGACTGTAAGCGAACTTGATTTTCGCCAATACTAGCTAGCACGCCACCGCCATTAAAACGAGTGATCTTTTCCACACCGGGAACTTCCTCTTTAAGCGCGTTCGCAAATGGCAATGGATTAGCAACTCCAGCTTCAGGCCCTTTCGGAGTATATTCTGTATGGTACACCTGGAAGATATTATCTCCATGTTCGTGAAACTTATTAAAAGAGAGTTCAAAAAGTGAGTAAATGGAAAGCAGGATCGCTGCTCCAAAGGCAACTGAAAGTCCGAAGACATTTAGAAAAGTAAAGGTCTTCTCTTTCCAAAGGCTTCGCCATGCGATTTTTAGATAATTTCTAAACATAATTATTCTGTTCTTAAACTTTTTACTGGATTGGCTAGTGCCGCTTTGATACTTTGATAGCTTACTGTTATTATAGCAACGGTTATGACTAATAATGCTGAAAAGACCATTATTTCCCAACCAATCTGTATGCGATATGAAAAATCTTGCAACCAGATATTCATAAAATACCAGCCAATTGGCAATGCAATTAAAGTAGCTACGGTTACCAGTTTTAGAAAGTCCGTGGTCAACCCAATAGTAATCTGACCCACACTGGCTCCTAAAACCTTACGGACTCCTATTTCTTTGGTTCTATTTTGGGCATTAAATGCTGCCAGACCAAAAAGGCCAAGACAGGCGATAAAAATGGATAAGCTTGTAAAAACCATAAAGATACTACCCAGACGACGCTCCTCTTTGTAGGAGGCTTCAAATGCGTCATCCATAAAACGATAATTGAAAGGCTGGCCAGGAGCTCTCTTTTCCCAAATGCTTTCTATGCTAGCAATAACACTTGCAAAATCATCTGTTTTCAACTTAATGGCCATAGATCCTGTAGATTTGTCCATGAATAGTCCCAGTGCACCTACATTTTCTCGCAAGGATTCAAAATGAAAGTCGCTAATAACGCCTATGACATGAAAAAATTCAGGATTTTCACGTTCAACTTCCTGGGTGATTCTTTTACCAATAGCATCCTTTGCACTAAGACCTAGAGGAACTAGTGCCGATTCATTGATAATGACGGCGGTAGAATCTGCAGCAGATTGATTGTTGAAATCGCGACCGGCAATCAACTGCAGATTTAGCGTATTCAAATAATCGTCATCTACATCCCATGTCTGCATCTGGATGGCATATTGCTGATCCATGGCAGTTTCCTTAAAAAAGGTACTGTTAGATCGCACAGATGGAGTAGGCATGAAACTACTCACTGTAGCGCTTTTGACGGCGCTCAAATTTAGAATATCCTGTTTTAAAATATCAAGCTGCTGTCCAGCGGCATACGTGTCATTGATTACCAAAACCTGTTCTTTGTCAAAACCAAGATCCTTGTTTTGTATAAACTCTAATTGCTGAAAAACCACCAAGGTTCCAACAATCAGAAATACTGCAACCCCAAACTGAAATATAACGAGCATGCTTCTAATATTCCACTTGCTACCTTTCTTTAGTCCATTCCCCTTAAGTGTATCCACCGGAATAAATCTGGATATGACAAAGGCTGGATAACTCCCGGAAAAAAGTCCTAGCAGTATCGTGATGAATAAAATCGTAACATAGAACAAAGGTTCTGTAAAAGGGATACTAATACTCCTGCCAGCCAGATCATTGAAAAAAGGTAATGCAATAAATGCTATTATTATGGCTAGAATCATTGAAGTAAAAGTAACTAGTCCGGATTCTGTTAGGAATTGCACTATTAACTGAAGCCTATTGGATCCAAGTGTCTTGCGTATTCCTACTTCTTTGGATCTTTTTAGGGAATGCGCAGTGGATAGATTCATGAAATTCACGCATGCCAGAAAAATAAGGAAGAGCCCAATGAATGATAGAATATATACGTTTTGGATCGTTCCTTTCGTACCCATTTCATTTTGATTTTCAGAATAAAGATGAATATCCGTCAATGCTATGGTGTGATACCTGATGTAATTTCCAGATGCAGCAAAAGATTCTTTGGTCATACCTGGAAAGGTTTTTTGAGCCCAGGGGAGCACATACTTTTCTAACAACCCATCTAGTTGTAGCTGAAAATTATCGAGACGGGTCTCTGGTGATAGCTTAACAAAGGTGTAGTAATTGTGACTACCCCAAATATTTTCCCGAGAGGCTACATTTCCAGCCATTGCCATAAATATGCTGTAATCCTTTAGAAAGGAGTTATCAGGAAGATCCTCCATTACACCAGTAACTATATAGGTCTCTTCATTATTCACTAAAACACTCTTTCCAACAACATCTACACTACCAAAATGATTTTCTGCAGCTGTTCTGGTCATAACCAGCGTATTGGTTTCTTTCAACGCCGATTCTTCATCGCCATGAATAAGTTCAAGCCCGAACATGCTGAAAAAGGTAGAATCCACATAGGTCGTCGAAAGCTCTTTAATATTGGTGGTTTTATCTCTGCTTCTAAAGAGATTACTCCCTAGACTTCTAAACCGAACAGTATTTTCAACCTCCGGAAAATCTTTTTCTAAGGTTGCAGCCATTGGTGGTGATGTTTCACCGCTTTTCATCTCTGCACCACCAAATTTAATTTCCATATCTATCCTGTAAATACGGTCTGCATCTGCGAACATGTTGTCATAATGCAGCTCTTCATAAATGTAGAGCGCAATTAACAAACTACCAGCCATGCCTATGGCAAGCCCTAATGTATTAATTAGGGTAAAAAAGGATTGCTTTTTTAGACTTCTAAACGCAATTTTAAAATAATTCCTAAACATGACTTTCGTTTTTTGTCCCGATAGCTATCGGGAGATGAATGACCCTTCTTAACTTTTAAATTCGGCAAGCAGATTCTCTGTCACTTTCTGTCCGTCCAGCATCCTGATGATTCGATGGCTGAATTTTGCGTCGTGTTCACTGTGGGTAACCATGATGATGGTGGTTCCCGCTTCGTTGAGTTCGGTTAAAAGATCCATAACTTCATTTCCGTTACTGCTATCCAGATTTCCGGTTGGCTCATCGGCTAATATGAGTTTAGGATTATTAACAACTGCCCGTGCGACTGCGACACGCTGCTGTTGCCCTCCCGATAATTGCTGCGGAAAGTGTTTTCTTCTATGCATGATCTGCATTTTTTCTAATACTTCATGAACTCGTTCTTTTCTTTCTGCTGGTTTTACCCCGGTATAGATTAATGGTAGCTCTACATTTTCAAAAACACTAAGTTCATCGATGAGGTTAAAACTCTGAAAAACGAAACCGATATTATGTTTTCTCAATTTTGCTCTCTGGCGTTCATTATAACCTGCAACCTCGGTTCCGTTAAAGAGGTAACTTCCACCATCAGGATCATCAAGTAACCCCAGGATATTTAGTAAGGTAGATTTTCCGCAGCCCGAAGGCCCCATGATGGCGGCAAATTCGCCTTCTTTTACTTCAAAAGAAAGTTTGTTAAGCGCGATGGTTTGTACCTCTTCCGTCTTATAATATTTTTCCAGGTTGGTGATTTTTATCATCTTTTGTAAGTATTTAGTTTTTTCAATTTTGTCACTGCGAGTTTTACTTTTTCGTAAAACGTGGCAGTCTTTATATATTTTAATCCTTCCCAGAGAAGGTGTCCGCAACAGCGGTCGGAAGGGTCGGGGAGGTGCTCAATTCAAAACCAACTCCTCAATATCCCCAAAATTGGAATAGCTTGATGTAATTACTTGCTCTCCAGGTTTAATTCCTTCTAAGACCTCATAATATTCGGTATTCTGACTTCCTAAACGAATAGGTGTTTTATAGGCAGTTTCACCATCTTCAGAAACTTTAAATATCCAGTTTCCGCCGGTTTGCTGAAAAAAACCTCCTTTAGAAACTAAGACTGCTTCTTTTTCCTGGCTCAAAGCCAGTTTGATTTGAAGGCTCTGCCCTCGACGAATATTTTCGGGCACCCCTTCTACAAAATGCATATCTACCTGGAATCGTCCATTAGAAACCTGGGTATACACTTTTTTAATTTCCAATTCATATTCCTCACCATTAAAACTAAAAGCGCCACGTTGCCCGTTAAAAATTCTTGATATATAATGTTCATCAATTTCTGCTCTCACCTTATAACCACTGATCACATCAATTTGTCCCAAACGTTCCCCTTTCTGCTTGGATTGTCCAATTTCAGCATCCAGTGCGGTAAGCTGCCCATCTACCGGCGCTTTTACCACAAGATCACCCACTTTTCTACGCATTAATTCCAATGCTTTCCTGGTACGCTCATAAGATTCACGAGCTTGCTGTGTTTCCTGCTTACTGGAAAGAGAATCCTGTTCCAATACTTCTCTTGCCAGCTGATGTTTTTCTTGCTGATAATTATAATTATTCTCAGATTCCATATAATCCTGTCTCCCAACGGCACCTTTCTCGTAAAGCTTTTTGTTCAGTTCGTATTTACGTCTGGCTTCAATAAGATTATTCTCAACGTCTGTAAAATTGTTCCTTTTATTAATCGTATTCTGTCTCGCAGCATTCTGTGAAATCTGCATCTGAGTTAGCAGATTATAAACCTGGGTTTCCTGATTTACCAGGCTCAATTCAAGATCTGTATTAGATAATCTTATAATAGGCTCTCCCTTTTTCATCATGGTACCATCTTCGACAAACTTCTCTTCAACTCGCCCTCCTTCCATCGCATCCAGATAAATAGTTTTTATAGGTAATACCACCCCGTTGACCGGAATATTCTCCTGAAAATTGCCATTTTTGACCTCACTTATGGTAATCCGTTCTTTTTCAACATTCAACTTGGAGTTCCCGGTAGAGGAAAGGATTACAAATAGTATAAGTGCGATAATAAGCACAGAACCGGCGATGATTGCGATTTTTTTAGGAGTAAAGCGTTTCTTTTTAAGAGGTATATCCATAAATAATATTGTTTCCGCTTATAGTACTATCAATATAATGCCGGAAATGCAAATCATTGATATTCAATAATTTAAATATTTTGGTTGATTTAAAAGTGTTCGTTTTCGGACACTAGCTGTTCGCTTGTAATACACTATTATCGTTACAAATATTTCTGCTTTTGAAATTCAGAAGAGGCACTAATAAATTGTAATATTGTGTCTATGCAGCTCAAAGATGCTAAAATACTGGTTATAGATGACGATGCAGATGTGCTAACTGCGCTACGTTTGCTGCTGAAACCTTTTGTTACTGAAATTACTATAGAAAAGAATCCCGAGAATTTAAACTCTCTGCTATCCGGGAATAAATTTGACGTTATAATTTTAGACATGAACTTCAACGGACTGGTGAATACCGGGAATGAAGGGATTTTCTGGCTGAATAAGGTCAAGGAGACGGCACCTGAAACCGATGTGATTTTAATCACCGCTTATGGTGATATCGATCTGGCAATAAGGTCTTTAAAAGAAGGAGCTTCTGATTTTATCGTAAAACCGTGGCAGAATCAAAAGGTGATAGAATCGATTAAGGACATGCTCCAGAATCGTAAAAAACAGGGCTCGAAATCTATAAAACCCAGTGTAGCAGGAACAAAAATAATAGGGGAGAGTGAAGAGCTTCAGCAGGTTTTTGCTAAAGTGAAAAAGGTATCGCCTACAGATGCCAATATCCTTATTCTTGGAGAAAACGGTACTGGGAAAGATTTGATTGCAAAAGCGATCCACGAGAATTCTCAGCGTAAGTCGAAAGCTTTTGTGAAGGTGGATGTAGGAGCCCTGACTTCTACTTTATTTGAAAGTGAATTATTTGGATATAAGAAAGGCGCTTTTACCGATGCTCGTGAAGATCGTATGGGAAGGTTTGAGGCTGCGCAGGGCGGCACGCTATTCCTGGATGAAATTGGAAATATCAGTCTAAGACAGCAGGCTCGATTATTAACAGTGCTTCAGAATAGGCATATTACTCCACTTGGTTCCAATGAGGTGATTCCAATCGATATTCGGTTGATTTGTGCGACCAATCTTGATATTTCAGAACTTTCAGATGAATCAAAATTCAGAAAAGACCTTATTTATAGAATAAACACGGTAGATCTTACCATGCCTCCGTTGCGGGTGCGTGGAACCGATATCACCTTATTAACAAAGCATTTTTTGGATTTTTATTCTGAAAAATATTCCAAAGGCCCATTTAAACTAGATCCCTCTTTTCTTAAAAAGCTCAAAAATCATAGTTTCCCCGGGAATGTTAGAGAATTGCAATTTGTTATCGAACGAACGGTAATTATGGCTGATAGCACCTTGCTTAAAGAAACGGACCTTTCTTTTTCAGCAATTGAAAATAACTCAATTTCTACGGAAATTGATGATATGCGCCTGGAAACAGTAGAGAAAAACACCATTTTAAAAGTGATCGATAAGAATAAGGGAAATATATCCAAATCTGCCAAAGAACTGGGAATTACGAGGGCAGCATTATACCGTAGATTAGAGAAATATGATCTTTAAAAGCTATCATGGTGGTATCCTAATCAGGATTTTGATCTTGATGCTAGCCTTAACCGGACTGGTATTTAGCATCCTCAAAAGCTTTTTTATCGCAGTGGGGATTTTTCTATTTCTTGTTATCATTCTGATCTATGAATTCTTTCGGTTTCTAAGCCGACGATTTGAAGTAATGGACGACTTTTTCGAATCGGTTAAATACAGGGATTTTTCTCGTAGATATCTGGAAGAAAATAAATCTAATGATATTAGGCGTCTTTATGCCGGGTTTAATACTGTGAACCGCACGGTAAGAGAAATGAATTCTGAGAAGGAAACCCAGTATCTTTACCTTCAGAAGATACTGGAACTGGTAGATATTGGGATTCTGGCCTATGAAATTGAAAGCGGAAAAGTGCTTTGGGCAAACGAATCTTTTCAAAATACATTAGATTTTTCGTCATTTAAAAACATCAAATTTGTCATTAGCAGGAATCCGGAAGTTTATCATTTACTTTTTGACACTACGTATTCAAAACCCACCGCTGTAGATATTAAAGTTCATAAGGAAAATAGCAAGGTCTTGCTTTCCAACAGTGTTTTTCAGATAGAGAACAAAAGCTTCAAACTCATTGTGCTTCATAATATTGAAGATACCCTGAATAAAACAGAAGCTGATGCCTGGAAAAAATTGTTGAGCGTAATGACCCATGAAATTATGAATTCCATTGCGCCGATTTCTTCACTCGCCAATACCTTAAAATTTCAGGTGAAAATGCATCAGGAGAATCCACAAGAAAATCAGCTTGAAATTGAAGATCTTGACGCCGGTCTTTCTAGTATCGAAACAAGGAGTGAAGGCTTGTTGAAATTTGCCAAAACCTATCGTAGTCTGAATAAAGTCACTAATTTGAACCTGGAACTGGTACTCTTAAAAGATCTGTTCAGCAATATAAAACACCTCATGCAACCACTTCTCAATGGTAAAAACGCTGAACTGAGTTTCTATTTACAAAATGAAGAACTGGAAGTTGAAATTGATTCTTACCTGATGGAACAGGTGCTGATAAATCTTATTTTAAATGCTGTAGAATCTTGCGAAGATAATACACGTGCGAAGGTTCAAATTTCAGCAGAAAAAAAACTGGACGGTAGAATATTTATAAGGGTATCTGATAATGGAACAGGTATTCCCGAGGAAATTATGGAAGATATTTTTGTGCCATTTTACACCACAAAAAAGGAGGGAAGCGGGATAGGATTGAGTTTATCTAAGCAAATTATGACGCTGCATGGTGGAAAGATTCAGGTTAATAACAACTTAGAAGGAGGCACCATTATAAGCCTGAATTTTTAGTTTGAATGCTCTTTCTCAATAATGCTAAAAGGAACTTGTATAGTGTAGATTTTATTTTATTTGTTTCGCAGAGTCCTTGATGTCCTAATTATCAAATCAAGATTTTTGGTATAAACACGATATTTTAAGATAGCTGAGATCGATAGAAAAAGACTTACTCTTCCCAGTTTTTAAGTCGGTCAAGGTATAAGTAAGATTCTACAAATTTTCTATGTTCAGCACTGGTCATTATCTCCACTAAGTTTAATGCTGAGATGTAACTCGCTAAATTTCCATTTGACGACAGGAATTTTCCATCTTTCACGTAGGTCACTAAACTATCGTTTTGAACTTTCAATTCTGGATACGTCTTTTGAAGTTCTTCTCCACCACCTATCCAGGTCACAATTTTATGACCATCTGCAATCCCAGATTTTCCAATTAATTGCGCGCCTGCACAATTGCTTACGGTATATTTAGTTTCTTTATTCTTTTCTCTAATAAAATTGATGATATTATCATTATGTACCTGAGCATACATGTCATAGGCACTTGGAACGAAAAGGGCTTCTAATTCCGGACAATTTTCAAAGGTGTAATCAGGTACAATTTTTATTCCTTCTTCAGTTATTATGGGATTTTCCGTTTCGGCAATGGTAATCACATTAAAAATTTGTTTTTCATCTTCTGTCGGTTTTGCGAATACATCAGAGGTAGCTATCACTTCACTTTGTAGAACTCCATTATACATTAAAAGACCAATGGTGGGTAATTCTTTTTTGAACGGTTTTAAATGCTTTGTCAGCGTATCAGATTTAATTTCTTTTTCGCGATTATTTTGATTTTCAGGTTTTGATTTATCTGTTTTACAACCTATTAAGGTTATAAAAACCATAATTATAGTAAAACCTATATTTCTCATTTTTCCAATTTTTTAATGAATATGAATTTTTCAGCTTGCAGGTGACTCTTTATATCAAATATACTTTTTTAATAGAAGGTTTCAGAATAGATCGGGGTTATAGTGGGAGATTTTTGTATAAGGATAAATGAAAAAATTTGAAAAATTCTTAGTATCAATTGTATGAAAATGGGTTAGAGGAGCTCATTTATTATTCTGTTCTTCTAATCTGACTATGGATAAATGGTATTTTGGGAGCGAAAAAATATCCAACCAAACTTGCAAATAGAATAGGGATGAAATAATCAAAACCAGTAAGTGTGGCAAGTAAAATGGTTGTACTCATAGGAGTCCTGGTAACACAGGAATTAATAGCAGCCATAGACGCCACAATAGCCAAAGATAAATTGGTTTCAGGAAAAAGATTATTTATAATTAACCCTAAAGTGGCACCGACGAAAAATAAGGGTATGATAAAGCCACCTCTCCATCCTGATGTTACTGTAACTGCGATTGCCAAAATTTTGAACATTAGAATTGCAAATAGCATCATGAGTTGATAATTGTTACCAAGAAGTTCATTGATTTCATGATGGCCAAAATATCTTGTGATCGGGAAATAATAGGAGATAACCCCTAAAAGCAGACCACCAATTAGCGTCTTAAAATAGATTTTTAATTCAACCGCTTCAAATATCTTTTTCAAAAATTTAGTGCAAAATATAAACAGCCAGGCTATGGCTGTTCCGGCTACTCCATATACTAAGGCGTAAGCAAAATCGAATTGATTGGTAAAAGAATACGTAGGTAAATCCCAAATAGGTCCAATGCCCAGATGGATTATAAATGCGAAAATAATATAGCTAAAAGAACTGGCGACAAAGGCAGGTATAATGGCTTTATAATATTCAACAGCATGTTTATGATGGAGAATTTCCAGAGAAAAAAGACTTCCGCCTAAAGGTGCGCCAAACAAAGCTGTAAATCCCGATGCCATACCTGCGATACTAAGAGAGCGTAATTCTTCTCCTTTTAATCTTAAGATTTTCCCCATCCATGTACCTGTAGAACCTGTAACCTGTACTAGCGGAGCTTCAGGACCCAAACTTCCTCCGGATGCTACGCAAAGCAAGGAAGATAAGATCATTGAGGGATTGTTTCGTGGATCTAATTTCCCTTTATTGAAACGTATATTATTTACTATAAGATGAATTTCACCGGGATCGCCGATAAAATGTATGACCAGTCCGGCTAGAAGTCCCGAAATTGCCATTACCGGGATCACCCATATTCCTTCAAAAATGGCTAGAATATGAGTAAAATGTTCAAGAATAATCCAGTAAAAACTTGAAATTAATCCTCCTAAAATTCCAAGAAGTGCCCATAAAAAGAAGGTTCGGCTGAATACAAAAGGATTGATCTTTAAAGGTTAATCCAGTATATTTAAATAAGTGATTAACCGCCTTTTATTTTTTATTTTCAAAATGATTGGACTTATATTATGGCTAACTTGATTGTATTGGCAAAATATGAAATCTGCTAATTTAATTACTATATGTGAAAAATCAATTTTTCGAAAATTGCCAAAAAATTAATCAATTTGAAACAAGAAAAAGCGAACTATGAAAAGTATCAGAATAAAACGAATATATGAGGAAGCCTACGATCAGGATGGTCATAGAATTTTAATTGACCGGTTATGGCCTCGTGGTGTTTCCAAGGAAGATGCAAAACTGGACGATTGGAATAAAGATATTGCACCCAGTGAAGAGCTTAGAAAATGGTTTGATCATGATCCTGATAAGTTTGAGGAGTTCTCTAAAAGATATAAGGACGAATTAAAAGATAAAAAGGATAAAGTAAAAGCCATTAGAGAAATTGCGGAAGAACACCGTCTAAGCTTATTATATGCTGCCAGGGACAAAGAACATAATCACGCCATTGTATTGAAGAATGTGCTGGAAAGCAAAAAATAAGAATAAATATGATCGTTTAGATGTATATCCGTTATCCATCCTAATCGTTCTTTCGTTACCCTGAAATTATTTCAGAGTCTCAATACCCCATTGATTTATATTAAACTGAGATTCTGAAACAATCCAGATAGTTATCGGGACAGAATGATGCCATTCTTCAGTTTAGGATGCTTTACGGACAAAGAATCGTTTATTTGTCTTTTACTTTCTCGAAATTTTGAAATCTGATTACCATTACTATAAGCGCCAAAAATATTAAACCTAAAAAGATGATCTTCAGTTGATTTTCAAACCAAATATTAGCGTAAAATTCCTGGTGCATATACAAGGATCTACTAATAATTACTGCGGCTAATATTCCAAGACTTTTGTAAATATTATTTTCCATGATTTCTAAATTAAAAACCGGATAGCTAGACAGTTTTTGCTGAAACTTAACCCTCAATAAACCATCTTAGAGATAGTATAGTCTGAACTATCCGGTTGAATTAATAAATGCTTTTGTATTATTTAATAAATTTTTCTATACCATCCTTCAGGTAAATAAAAGCTGATTGTTTGATATCCCTAACTTCAATTATATGTTTTTCAATTTTTGAACGTAACAGGAGGTGAGCCGTTATAAATGCATGATCACACTCAATTTGATCACATTCATTTTGCCCCATTAATTGATGCTGAAAACCTTCACAACTTTTCAGGTGCAGATCATTCGTTTCTTGCAAGTCGAAAAATTGATTTGAAAGATAATTAGCATCAATATAGTTTGCATTTGTTTTAAGAATTAGAGAAGAATTTAATAGGTCTAAATAAAATTTAATCTCCTGCGATATAAATGCTAATTCTCCTTTCCAGTAAACAACCTCACTTTGAAACCTAACTAGTTGAATTTCCTCTTCGTTATGATGTTCTTGAATGTTTGTGATCATATTTCATTTTCATTATTTCTGTTTCAATTTGTTTTACCTCTTTAATTTTTATGTAGCTTTCGCCTAGTGGAAATGTCCATGTGATATTATCTCCCTGAGCATAGCCAAATAATGCCAATCCCATAGGAGCGAGGACTGAAATCTTATTTTTCCGAATATCTCCTTTTTCCGGCGTGACGATTTGATAAGTCCTTTCAACGGCATAAGGTGTTTCTATGGTCACCAGGGAATTCAATCTTATCACATCTAAAGGCATTTCACTATTGGTTAAAATCCTAGCATCCTTTAATTCTTCATTCAGTTTATAAATGGAGGCTTTATAAGAAGTGTCTTTGTGATATTTTGCCAGCGACATAATTTGCTTTAAAAAATCATATTCCTTTTTTTCTATAATTAATTCTCCGTATCTCATTTCAATTTTCTTTAATTCAACAATAACTATGGAAAAATTCCTCTTTGTTTGTAGGCGGTCTCCACTCTGGATATGGCTAGAATAAAAGCCGCTGTTCTCCAGTCTACGTCCCGCTTATTTACTTCAGCATGAATTTTATGGAAGTTCTCGGTAAGTTTCTTCTGAATTTTCGCCATGACTTCATCCAACTGCCATAATTCACCATTTCTATTCTGTAACCATTCAAAATAACTTCCAATCACCCCTCCGGAGTTGCAGAATATATCAGGAATAATTGTCACTCCGTTTTCCAGAAGCATTTGCTCTCCTTCTTTATCTGTAGGTCCGTTGGCACCTTCAGCAACCACAGTAGCTTTAATTTTAAATGCATTTTCTGCAGTTATTTGATTTCCTAAAGCTGCAGGGATTACTATATCGCAGTCCAAACCGAAAAATTCATCGGCATTCATTTCAGTTGCACCATCAAACCCCTGAATTGAACCTTTTCTTGGCTCGCAATGTTGTACCAGAGCTTCAGTGTCTATACCCTTAGCATTGTATAATGAGGCATGAGCATCCTGCACTGCAATTAACTTCGCGCCATCTTGAGTTAAAAAGTGAGATGCCCAATACCCAACATTACCAAAGCCCTGGACTATAAATTTTTTATCTTTTAAAGTTTGATTTCTTGTCTCTAATAACAGTTTGATACTGAGGTAAACTCCAAATCCTGTTGCCCGATCTCTTCCTTCCAAACCTCCGGTTCCTACTGGTTTTCCAGTTACTACATGCTGATTATGAGAACGTTCTGATGAGGATATAGTAGACATAAAAGTGTCTACAATCCAAGCCATCGTCTGCGGATTGGTATTTACATCTGGAGCTGGAATATCATGCTCAGGACCTATATTTTCTCCCAAAGCATAGGTGAAACGTCTGGTGATACGTTCCAATTCTGAATCGGAAAATTTTCGAGGATCTATCTTGATTCCACCTTTTGCACCCCCAAAAGGCAGCCCCGCCAGGGAGGTTTTCCAGGTCATCCACATAGCTAGCGCCTTAGCAGCGTCTATATCTACGGTGTCATGATAACGTAAACCGCCTTTGTACGGTCCTAAAGCGTTATTATGTTGCACGCGGTAGCCTGTAAAAACCTCTACGTTACCATTATCCATTTTCACAGGAAAATGAACGATGATTTCATTATTTGTAATCCCTAGTATTTTTCTAATATTAGGATTTAGATCTATGATATCGGCCGTATTATTGAACTGGTTCATTACGGTTTCATACATAGACTGCTTAATTACTTTTTTTGTATTTATCATTATTTTTATTGAAAGTGTTCACAAAGTGCTTTTCTGTCCTCCTTCCAGGTACAGATTTTGCGATGGTCGCAGTTAAAACATAGGCCTTTAAGCATCTCCTGGGTTACACCGTTGTGATGCTTTTTATTTGGAATGCTAACTTTTGCCTTTTCTTTAATCGAATTCATCTTTTCATAGATTTATATTTTCTTACCTATAGAAAGTCAAATGCTATGCCTGAGATTGATAAAATTCAAGAATTGGAATTTAAAACATTGATTATAAATGTTTTAAATTTTAAATAATTTTAAAGTTTAGTTTTTGTGCCGGGGAGAAATGCCCCGGAAGGGGAGAAAAGTACCGTTACAAAAAATTCAATTATTGCAGCTTTTTACGAAGTGTTTTTCGATCAATTTGAAGAATTTCCGCAGCCTTGGTCTTATTATTATCTACACTGGACATAATTTTTAAAATATGCTCTTTCTCTACCTGCTGCAAAGTCTTAAAAGTAGCATTTTTGCTGGGTGTTGGAAATTTTAGATAATCAGGTATTTGTTGAATATCTATGGTGTGTTCACTCATTATAATGGCACGTTGAACGGCATTTTCCAATTCCCGTACATTCCCGGGCCACTCATAGCGTTTTAAGATTTCCAGCGCTTTTGGAGTAAATCCAATTTTGGGTTTAGCATATTCTGCTGCATATTTCTTCAGGAAGTTCTCTGCCAGCAATGGAATATCATCTTTACGTTCCCGCAGAGGTGGTGTGTTAATATTAACTACATTAAGTCGGTAATAAAGGTCTTCCCGAAAACTACCCTTTTCTATCATCTGTAGTAGATCGCTATTAGTAGCAGCAATGATGCGAATTTCTATTTTCTGAGCTTTTTGTTCTCCTATGCGTCGCACTTCTTTTTCCTGAAGCACTCTTAACAACCTGGTTTGTACCGTTAGTGGAGCTGTGCCAATTTCATCTAAAAAAATAGTCCCGCCTGCTGCAGCCTGAAAGAAACCTTGTCGATTTTCATTTGCACCGGTAAAAGCTCCTTTTCTATATCCAAATAATTCAGACTCCAGAAGTTCTTCTGGAATTGCACCACAATTAACTGCGATAAAAGGATTTGCGGCGAAAGATCCTTTATAGTGAATGGCCCGAGCCACCAATTCTTTTCCTGTACCGCTTTCACCCTGAATTAGCACGGTTGCCCGATTATTCTTTAGCCTTTCAATGAGATCAATTAACTCATCAATTTTTTCAGATTGGCCAACAATGCCGGCATATACCATCGGCTTATCGCCTCGTGAAATTTTATTTTCTAAGCCTTGGAATTTATCTGGAAGTGATTTTTCAACAGAATTTTTGAGCTCTTCTGCGGTAAAGGGCTTTACCAGGTAATCCAGTACACCAGATTTCATGGCATTTAGAGCACCATCTACAGAAGGATATCCGGTGATTACTAATTTAGGAACTTTAGGAAAATGTTCATCTACGTATTTGATGAGCTCCATCCCACTAATTCCAGGCATTTGAAGATCTGTAATGAGTAAATCTACAGCATTAAATTTTAAAATATTGATAGCTTCTACAACCGAAGCGGCCTTATAAGAATGGAAATTTTGTTCCTGAAGCTGACGCTGCACTAATTCAAGCATATCATAATCATCATCAACAATGAGAATATTTGCTTTGTTGAGCGCCATAGGTTACATTTTTAAAGGTAATTTAATCTGAAATACCGTGCCTGTAGGTTTATTATCAAAAGTAATAATTTCTCCACGATGGCTTTTAATTATACCATGAACTACACTTAGTCCTAAACCCGAACCTTCGCCAACAGGTTTAGTTGTAAAGAAGGGTTCGAATATTTTAGATTTTAAATCTGCCGGAATGCCTGAACCTTCATCTTTTATTTCCAGAATAAAATGAGTTTCAAAACTAGAAACCTCTAAGGATATCTGACTTTTTTCAGGTGAAATATAAATGGCATTTATCAAGAGATTGAATAATACCTGTGTAAATTGTATGGTATCTATCTGTGGTTCAATATCTGGATTGTCTATCTCGAAATTATAGCGGACATTGGCTTTTTGAAAATTTTGAGATAATAAATTAAGCGTCTGATCTATTATAGGCTTGATCTTTATAAATTCTTTGTGTTGCGGCATTTCACAAGCAAAAAACATTAACTTCTTGACAATTTCCCGCGAATAGATCGCTGCCTTTATTATTTTATTAGTGTCTTTTTTAGTTTGATTTTCTTTAGTACTGGACTTTATCAGTTCAGCAAAACCAAGAATGTTACCTAGGGGCGTATTAAGTTCATGAGCTATTCCCGCTGTGATTTCCCCTAGAATTGAGAGTCGGTCATTTCGCTCAGCGCTCCTTTTAAGAAGTTTCTCTTTTCTTAAAATTTCCCTGCGTTCAAAAAATTCGCTTATTTCAATTGCGATTTTATCCAGAAGTTTCTGTTCTTCATTCAGGAAATAAGCATTGTCTAATTGCGTGATATCGTAATAAACTTTTATAAAGCCTTTATTTTCATTGAAAAGCTGAATATCGCTCCCTTGAAAAATATTCTTTTCTGGCAGGTCTGAAGTTAGAATACTGTAATCTTCAAGTTTTAACTGTACGACAGCGCTATGCGGGAACAGCCAAGCTTGTTGGGTAATCCTGCATATTTCTTCAAGAGTAAAGGAAATAGAATCTGAATGTTTGCGAATGGCCGAAGACACCTCGTAAAGACAGGAAAGCTCTTTTACTCGCTCTTCCAGCTTTTTAGATATCGAGATTTCATCCATTGGCCATTAAAAAACTATTGTCAAACTAAAGGTCTGGAATTTCCATCATTTTTCCGTTTTTAGATTTACCTAAAACTACAACATCCTTACTTTCTTTATATTCTTCAATAGCAAGTAGGAGTTGTTCCTTGGTATCTCTACGGATTTTAACACCAGTTTTCTTATTTTTATTTCTGACTTCTATATAATATCCGTCTCTTAGGTCTTTTGGTTTGGTGGAAGGTCTTCCCATGATTAAAATTTTGGGTTAAAGATAATATAGCTTGTTACTATAAACATATGAAAAGAATAATTTAATTCTATCATTCCATAAATATTTCAATTTTATGCTAATTGAAATATGAAAATTTACCAGGTTTGATAGAGGAAATTCTTTTTAGCTGTTTATTTAATTCGAATTGTAAAATTAATCCAATATAACGCAAAGATTTGTATAATCGAAATTCAATTTGTTACACTTTCTCTAATAATTATAAAAAGCACCACAAATTGCAGTGCTTTTTATAGTTAATAGAAATAAGCTTATTATTTAAGCATCTCAAATAATTTTTGAGCTACCATCCCTGAAGAGGCAGGATTTTGACCTGTTATCAAATTCCCGTCTACAATAGCATATTCCTCCCAATCACCAGCTTTGGAATAAATTCCGCCATTTTCTTTTAACATATCTTCTACTAGAAATGGAACAACCTCGGTTAGCTGAACAGCTTCTTCTTCAGTATTTGTAAAACCTGTAACCTTTTTATCTTTTACCAAAGGCTCGCCATTTTCTGCTTTTACATTCTTTAAAGCAGCTGGAGCGTGGCATACAAAACCAATTGGTTTCTTAGCTTTATTAAAAGTTTCGATGAGCTTGATAGAATCTTCATCTTTCGAAAGATCCCATAGAGGACCGTGACCACCAGGATAGAACACCGCGTCAAAATCTTTCGGATTCATTTTTGATAATACTTCCGTGTTATTTATCACCTTTTGTGCTGCATCATCCTTTTTAAAACGTACAGTATCTTCAGTTTGTGTATCTTCCGTATCACTGCTAGGATCTATTGGAGCTTTTCCGCCTTTTGGAGTGGCTACAGTAATATCAACATTCTTATCTAACAATTTATAATATGGATTCGCAAATTCTTCTATCCAGAAACCCGTCTTGTTTCCCGTATTTCCAAGTTCGTCGTGAGACGTAAGTACAAATAAAATCTTCATAGCTTTATTTTTTAATTATTGATAATTCCGAAGAGCATTTGCAAATCCGGAATGACATTCATTATTTTAATTTTTATTACTACAAATTTAAAGCTTCACGGCTAAATATAACTTGATATAGGTTAACCTGGAGAATAAGAATTTGTTAAATCTACAAGTAAATTAAGCAATTTTTCAGGTTTTTGTATAAATGTCTCCAGAGAGATTTTAAGGCAAGTTATTATATTTAAATTGAATTTTGGATTGAAATTAATAATTAGGAACCTACCCATTCATTAAACAAATATGGAGGTATAATAATATTTTTTTAACCAAAAAAAGTATCTATTAAATTGAAAATCAACAAATTAATTTAGTATCTTTAAAAAGTCGTTCAGGGTGCTATCTTTAATTAGAGCTGAGATTATACCTGTTGATTATTCAGATAATGCTGAATGAAGATTATGACGATGCAAAGGGAGCAGTTAATGTGAAATATTCATTTATGTTCCCTTTGTTTTTTTATTTTACTTCTTTTAAGATCAACACAGGTAATTTTGGATCAAATGCGATTTCGCTAACTACAGATTTTGAAAAAAGTCTGGAAAAGAACCCCTGCTTTCTTTGATATAATGCCAGGAAATTACTTTCCCGACTTTCTATAAATAAATGTACCCCAGTTGCAGCCGTAGTTTGTGTTAACATATGGAAGCTATGGTAAACCCCTGTTAAATGATGTTCTAACTCCTCCTTATTTTCTTCCTGTTCTGGACTAAGCTTTTTATTTTCAGTATTAATGTATAGTACCCGAACGGTCGCTCCCATACTTCTTGCGAAATCTATTAGCGCGAGTAATTCTTTTTGTTTAAAGGGAATGCGGAGATTGGTCGGAAAAACGATCTCTGTATTTGTAAGGGCTTTCCACTCATAGACTTCAGGAATCACCAGGATTGGACATTGTTCCACATCTTCGGTAATTTTTGAAATATCTTCCGAAGAATTTATATGAACTGAATCACCGCGGGATCCCAGAATAATAAGATCTACACCAAATTTATCTGCATTCTCCTGAATACCTTCCACCAGATTTCCCTGGAAAGAAATAGTTTCGAAATTATGATTCGGATTTTCTTTTCTGAAACTAAGTCCCTGCATGATCCTTTCCAGACCTTTTTCTGAAGCCTCTTTTCCTGTAGGCTCCTCATCATTATTTTTATTTAACGGAATAGCCTCGCTTAAAAACCTCTGTGAATGGTAAACATTGATCAAATAGAATGTACAGGAATATTTTTTAAAAAGGTTCATTGAAAAAATGAGCGCATTCCAGGAATGTTTGGAGAAATTGGTAGGGATCAGGATCTTTTTTTCCATAGGTGGTTTATTGAGATTATAAATATACTAAAGAGAAGCTGTGAAAGAAGTGTTTCCAACAAAACAATATTTATTTCAGAAATAAAATCATCTGTTTTTAGATGCTCTAAGTTTAAAATATTCATTAATACGGTGAAAATAATGTGATTACGTTAATTATTTAATGAATAGAGTTCTTTTCTGAAAAACTGTGGAATATGTTTTGACGTATATATATAAAAGAAAAAAAGGAGGTATGCTTGGAAAAATAAAGCTTTAAAAAACTATTTGTTCAATAATTAATTTTTAATCATTGAATTAGCCCAAACAAAAAGTCGGATACAGATCCGGCTTTTTTTGTTTAAAATAATTTGAATTCATTTTATAAACTTTATGCAAAAATAGCTCTCAATATGATCTAAATTTTCGGAATCGGAGATTTTGAAGCCATTTATTGCAAATTGTATAATTGAATGTTTTTAGGCATAAAACACTGTTTTTTAATGATTCAAAAAGCTTTAGTTTTACTAATTCATTTTTAGAATTTTCAACAGGAGTATGGAAAATAAAAGGCATTTTGTAATTGATTTCGACAGTACTTTTACTCAGGTAGAAGCGCTGGATGTACTCGGAGAGATATCTCTGGCGAATAACCCTAAAAAAAAGGAAAAGCTGCAGGAACTAAAGGACCTCACAGATCTTGCAATGGGAGGAAAACTCGCATTTAGAGAATCCCTGGAAAAGAGATTGGAGATTCTGGAAGCAAATAAAAATGCTCTTCCAGAGCTTGTTGAAAAGCTGAAAAATATGGTCTCAGTTTCCTTTGTTAGGAATGAAGAGTTTTTTAAAGAACACAGGGATAACATTTATATTATTTCTAACGGCTTTAAAGAGGTTATAGTTCCTATTGTAAGTGAACTGGGAGTGAAAGAAACCAATGTGTATGCCAATACCTTTTCTTTTGATAAAGATGGGAATATTACCGGTTTTGATCAGGATAACGTGCTTTCTTCTAATAATGGGAAAGTGGAGCTTCTAAAACAAATGGGCTTGAAGGGTGATGTTTACGTTATTGGTGACGGCTATAATGATTACGAAATAAAAGCAGCGGGATTGGCAAATAAGTTCTACGCTTTTACTGAAAATATAGAGCGGGATAATGTTCTTGATAAAGCAGACCATATCACGCCAAGTCTTGATGAATTCTTATACCTTCATAAAATGAACAAAGCTATTTCTTATCCAAAAAACCGAATAAAAGTTCTTTTATTAGAAAATGTGCATGCAGATGCCGTGGCCATTATGAAAAATGAAGGCTATAATGTGTCTACGATTTCTGGTGCCTTAGATGAAGATGAACTTGCTGAAAAGATTAAAGATGTATCAGTTTTAGGAATTCGATCTAAAACCAATCTAACGGCAAAGGTTCTTGAGAATGCAAACCGACTTATTGCCGTAGGAGCTTTTTGTATTGGTACCAATCAAATAGATCTTGAAACCTGTCTTAAAAAAGGAGTTGCGGTTTTCAATGCTCCCTTCAGTAACACAAGATCTGTGGTTGAACTGGCCATTGGTGAGATCATTTTATTAATGAGAAACCTACCAGACCGTATTGCAGAGATGCATAATGGGGAATGGAACAAATCTGCCAAAGGAAGTTATGAGATTAGAGGTAAAAAACTCGGAATTGTAGGTTATGGTAATATCGGCGCACAACTTTCTGTGGTGGCCGAAGCGGTAGGTTTTGATGTTTATTATTACGATTTGGTTGAGAAACTCGCACTGGGAAACGCAACCAAATGTAGTAGCCTTCAGGAATTATTTGAGAAAGTTGATATTGTTACCCTTCATGTGGATGGAAGGGATGAAAACAAGAACATGATAGGTGATAAGGAATTTGGTTGGATGAAGGAAGGCTCTATATTCCTGAATCTTGCCAGGGGTCAGGTAGTAGATGTTGATGCGTTAAGAAAACACATGGAATCTGGTAAAATTACCGGAGCGGGAGTGGATGTATTCCCAAAAGAGCCAAAGACCAATCAGGATGAATTTGAGTCTACTTTAAGAGGTTTGCCAAATCTTATTCTCACTCCACACATAGGTGGAAGCACTGAAGAGGCACAGGTAAATATTGGTAATTTTGTTCCGGGTAAGATTATTAATTATATCAATACAGGTGGAACTACCAACTCGGTAAACTTCCCGAATTTGCAGTTACCTATACTGGAGAACGCACATAGACTCATTCATATTCACCACAATAAACCAGGAATCATTGCACATATTAATAAAATTCTGGCTGCACACGATATTAATATCGTTGGGCAATATCTTAAAACCAATGAAACTGTAGGATACGTGATCACAGATATAGACAAGGCATATGATGCTGATGTGATCAAGGAACTAAAAGGAATTCAGGGGACCATTAGGTTTAGAGTTTTGTATTAGTATTTACATGAACCTGACGAAGGGCGAAAATCCCTGCCAGGAAAAAATAAACCCACCAAAAAGAACATTATGAATATTCAGATTCCACAAGAATTTCAAATAACCGATCAATTAAACCAGGAAACCTATCTCTCCAATGGTGAGTTGATTAAATGGAAAGGTAAGACCGATGAGGTTTATTCCACAATATCTTCTACAGATGATTATAAGCCAACGCTATTGGGAACTGTTCCGCATATGGATGAGAAGACAGCTCTTGAGGTGTTGAATTCGGCGTGTGATGCTTATGCCAAAGGACAGGGAGACTGGCCAACGATGAAAGTGGCAGACAGGATCTCCTGTATGGAGGATTTTGTGGAACAAATGAAAACCAAACGTGAGAAAGTTGTAAAATATCTTATGTGGGAAATAGGTAAATCCCTCCCTGATTCTCAGAAGGAATTTGACCGTACCGTTGAGTATATTAAAGATACTATTGAAGATTATAAAAAACTTGATCGTGATAGCGCTAAATTCCATGAAAAGGATGGGGTTTATGCACATATTAGACGAGGTCCTCTTGGAGTAGTTTTATGTCTTGGTCCTTACAACTATCCTTTAAATGAAACCTTTGCGTTATTGATCCCGGCTTTGATCATGGGGAATACGGTGGTTTTTAAACCCGCTAAACATGGGGTATTGTTGTTGTCTCCATTATTAGAAGCGTTCCAAAGTTCATTTCCAAAAGGAGTAGTGAATGTAATTTATGGTAGGGGTAGAGTAGTGGCAGCTCCAATTATGCAAACCGGTAGAATTGATGTTCTTGCGTTGATAGGAAACAGTAAATCGGCAATCGCTTTACAGGATCAGCATCCTTATAAAAACAGACTTAGGCTGGTTCTGGGACTGGAAGCTAAGAATCCGGGAATTATTTTACCAGATGCAGATCTTGATCTGGCAATAGAAGAATGCATTTCGGGAACACTTTCCTTTAATGGACAGCGATGTACGGCTTTAAAGATTTTATATGTTCATGAAGAAGTGCAGGAAGAATTCAACAAGAGATTTGCGAAACGAGTAGATGAATTAAAGTTTGGGAATCCGTGGAATGAAAATGTGATGCTTACACCACTTCCAGAACCCGATAAACCTAAATATATCCAGGAATTAATAGACGATGCGCAGAAAAAAGGAGCTAAAATATTGAATGAACGAGGTGGAGCAACGTCAGAAAATTATATTTTCCCCGCTGTTCTTTATCCGGTGACCGAAGATATGCAGGTTTATAAAGAGGAACAATTTGGTCCGGTAATTCCGATAAAGCCATTCAATTCTATTGAAAAATTACTGGATGAAATTTCCGATTCTAATTACGGTCAGCAGGTGAGTCTCTTCGGAACAGGAATAGATAAGATTGCTCCGTTAATTGATACATTAGTGAACCTGGTGTGCAGAGTTAACTTAAATAGCTCCTGCCAGAGAGGACCGGATGTATTTCCATTTACAGGAAGAAAGGATTCTGCTGTGGGAACGCTAAGTGTTCATGATGCTTTAAGATCTTTTTCTATAAGAACCTTTGTTGCCAGTAAGGATAAAAAGTATAATAATGAAATTCTGAGAAAATTACTCGATAGTAAAAGTTCAAATTTCGTGAGTACAGATTATATTCTGTAAGAGGCATAATATGGAAGAAACTTTTCAGGGAGATCGTTTTCAGAATTTCTAAACTAGAAGCTGGCAACACATTTATAGTTCTCCCCGTTTTTTGAGGAATTTTTAATATTTAATTAGGAAATTTTGGCTTTCACTTAACTCAAGATATGAAAATATCTAACTATATTTATCTTGTAATTATTGGTTAAACAATGATTGCGAAGGCTAACTGGAAAATGGTTTAAATATTTTAGTTAGCCTTTTTTTTGTCCTTTTTTTACCTAGCTGAAGAATGAAATATTTCTTTAAATTATAAGTAGACCTCCAATATAAACGAATATTCCCAATAGCATTAACATCAAGGTGTATGGAAGAATTTCCCGGGCTTTCAATTTTGTGATCGCCAATAGGGGTAATGCCCAAAATGGTTGAAGCATATTTGTAATTTGATCGCCATAGGCAAAAGCCATAATAGCTTTGTTAAGCGGAACACCCAGTTTTAAAGCACTTTCAATAACAATTGGTCCCTGTACCGCCCACTGGCCACCTCCACTAGGTACAAATATATTCACGAGACCTGCACTAAAAAATGTATAGACAGGTAAGCTAATATCTGTAGCGATACTTGAGAAAAAACCTGCAATATCACCCACAACTCCTGTTTCTTTCATAATACCCATAATTCCGAAATAGAGAGGGAATTGAATTAAAATAGCGGCCGCTCCACCAATGGCTTCGTCCAGGGCATTGAGAAATGAAACAAATGAACCATGAAGTAAGACTCAAAGGCCTAACATAAAAAAGTTTAGCATGTTAGGTGTAAGGTTTCCGGCGAGAAGGTTGGAACCATAACTAAACAAAAAAGCAGTTATTAGTAGAATCCCAAATATCAGGCTTAAGTATTTAGAATGATCAAGTTTTTCTGCACCTTCTATAATTGAGTTTCTTTTAATTTCTTTTTCAGCTAGTAACTCAACGTATGATGTTTCAGTTTTTTTGCTAACCACCCAGAGTAGCATAGGAACCAGAACAAGTAGAACTCCAAAAAGGATTAGGTTCCAATCGGCAAAAATGGTGGTTTCTGTTGGGATACTATCAGGCAATTGTTGGACAAGATTCTCACTTCCCTTTCCTGAAAATAATGATTTAATATGCCCGCTTTCCGCAGCTTTTAAAGGAGCGCTCCCGCTAATTCCACCGTGCCATACCATAAGACCCACATATCCAGCAGCGCCAACCAAAGGATAGTTGATTTTAAACCCACGGTCTCTGGCGGCTTCTCCAACTTTTCTCGCCATAATTGCTCCAAAAATAAGTCCCAGACCCCAATTAAAGAAAGCTACAAGCATAGTAGACACCGAAACCATAACAACCGCGCTGGCATTGTCTTTTACGATACTGGTTAATTTTTCAGTGATCCATGAAACAGGCCTTGTAAGTACCAGAACATGTCCTAATACCAGGATCAGCATCATTTGAACTGCAAATACAAGGAGTGCAGGATCCCACATTCCGTTCTGCCAGAATTTAAGAATATTTATCATGGACTCGCCATTGGTCTTACCGGTGAATAGAAAAGCCATGGCGATAGTAAATAAAGTGAGAAGAACTGCAAGAGTAAAAGGTGCAGGTATTAATTTTTTAAAAGCTAATTCTATATATCGAGTAGTTCTCATAATTGGGTTTAGAAATCTTTTAAAAATGGAAAATTCTCAGGAAAGATATAAAAACATTTACGAAGGTATTGAAAGCCAATAATACAGGTAGACTGATTTAATATGATGGTTAAAAACGGTGAATAACCTCTTAGAAGCGGTAAGTGCCTAAAACCAGAAAAATTTAAGCTGTAGTCATTTTAATTTGGGTTAAAATCTATTATTGAGCATCTGGATACTATAGTTCAGCTACTGAAATCATTCTACTAAGATACAGGGTAATCTACTGTAAATTAGCATTATAATTATTTCATTAATCAATTAATTGACAGTTAGAAAATCATTATTCATTTAAAAAACATTCATCATGAGAACATTAATTTTTTCTTTATTATTAGTTGCTGTGACCGTTGTAGGACACGCACAAGAACAGAAGATTACTCAACTGGAAGAAGCCAAAGTAGGATTTGCACCACTTGACGCCAAGATTACACAAATTGGAGATAGTTTCTCCTATAAAGTAGAAGAAGCATACGCAGGAGAATTCACCAAAGATGCTATCGGATTTATGAAAGCTAATTTTGACATCAATAATTTCATCACCGAATTTGAAGGAGATAAATACACATCTTACCTGGTAACATTTAGAAGTAAAAAAGGGCATTTATCTGCCAACTTCAATCAAGAAGGGGAATTGGTTAAAACCTATCAAAAATTTAAGGATATCGTTTTACCACTTGATGTAAGGAGAGAAGTATATATGACTAACAAAGGTTGGACCATGACTTCAAATAAATACATCGCCTCAGGTAGAGGAGACCTTGTTGAGAAAGAAGTTTACAAAATAAAGCTTGATAATGGCAATCAAAAACGAAGCATCAAACTGAATCCAAGATCTGTTTCCAGAAATTCAGTAGCAGTTAATAATTAGTATTGCATTTTTAAATTTAGTTGTTTGAGTTTTATGCAGGGGCTATCAAAATCTCAATTTTGATAGCCTTTTATTTCAAATTAAGTAATGAAATTTTATGATAAAAACTAAGTAACTCTATTGATGAATTAACGAAAATGAGAAATTTTCAGTAAAGAAGTTCAAATAGTTTTAAATTGTATTTATCAAACTATTGTGTAAAGCATGAAAGCACTTGTAATTGACGACGAAGAACTGGCCAGAAGGAGAGTTCTAAATCTACTGGAAGATGTAGAGAAAATAGAAGTTATTGGTGAATGTTCCAATGGACGCACCGCTATTGAAAGAATAAATACAGATAAGCCAGATCTCGTTTTCCTTGATATCAATATGAAAGATATGAATGGATTTGAAGTGCTGAAGCAAGTTGAAATTTCACCTAAACCCATTGTTATTTTTGTAACAGCCTATGATAATTACGCTTTGAAGGCTTTTGATGCGGAAGCATTTGACTTCCTATTAAAACCATTTAAAGATCAGCGATTTTTTAAAACCATCAATAAAGTGCTTGAAACTACGAAAACAGAAGCAAATGTTACTTTTGAAAAACGTCTGGTAGAATTTTTTCATGAATATTCTAAGGGCGGACTTCAACTTAATTCAGTACAAAAAATACCGGTAAAACAAGGTAATAAGACAGCTCTGGTAGACCCTAACCATATTTTATACATCCAGGCTTCAGGTTATTACGCCGAGATCTTTGTAGATTCAAAAAAATATGTGCTGCGGGAATCTTTAAATAATCTCTCGGAAATACTCGATAGCAATACCTTCGTGAGAATACATAGATCTACTATCGCGAACCTTAAGTATGTAAATGAAATTATACATTCAGATTATTCTGAAATAGACGCAAAAATGACCGATGGTAAACTATTACACGTCAGTAAGTCCCACAAAAAGGAGTTTCTGGAAAAAATAGGAATTTAAGATGAGCCTCTCAACACTCAAAAAGAAGTACATAGATTTCAAACTGGTTTTATTACTGGCAGGATTCTATTTGATGTTTGACCTGGTATTAATTGTGAAGGTCGCCTATATGCGGACCTATATGAAGTCGCCAGAGGGAGTAGAAAATTTTATGTGGTCAGAATTCTTAGTACATAATCTACTTTTTGATTATGTGATTGTGGTGAGTTATATGACGCTTATAGCCATTAGCACCAAACGATTTCTAAACAAAAATTACCCCTGGGTTAAGATCATCTCTATTCACACGCTCTTTTCAATTCTTATAGGCCTGATCATTCGACTTATTTTCGACTTTTATTCTATTATCGCCGGACATATTGAAATAGCTGATTTCAATCTAAGAAAAAGTATCAATGCTTTTATTTATGTGATAGATCTAAACTTTCTGATCTATTTTGCGATGATTTTTATCATTTACACGTATTATTATTTGAGACAGGTTAAAGAAGCAGAAAAGCAACATTCTAAACTGGAATCGCAATTGGTGAATACGAGAATGAAAATGTTATCCTCCCAATTGCAGCCACATTTTCTCTTTAATACACTTAACTCTATCGCAGTCTTAACAGATATGGATGCAAACAAAGCGAAAGACACGATTGCAGATTTAAGTGACTTTTTACGAGAAATACTTTATAACAGTGACCGTAACAGGATTACTTTGGATGAAGAATTGAGAATTCTGGAATATTATTTAAACATTGTAAACGTCAGGTTTTCAGATCACCTAACTATCACGAAAGATATTGACGAATCTTTAATGCTGAAGAAAGTACCTGCAATGCTACTTCAACCGGTGATAGAAAATTCAATCAAGCATGGATATTCTTACGATCATACAGATTTAAATATTAATGTATTTATATACCAGGAAGATAAAATGCTGGTCGTAAAAGTAGAAAATGACGGTGCTCCGGTATCAGAAACCCATAGCCAGTTAATGCAGAAAGGGGTGGGCTTAAAGAATATAGATGACAGGCTACACAATCTTTATAAAACAAATTACTTTTTCGAAATTAGAAATAAGGAAGATGGAAAAGGGGTAGAAACGATTATTAAGATTCCAGAATAGGGTTTTATATAGAACCACTTTTTTGTATCATAAAATAAAATTTATTTCCCTCCATATAATTAACTAAGTTTTTAAAATTGTTCTATTGTAAAGAATCTAATTTTCAATTAAATTAAAGTTACATTTCTAATTGAAAAATGGGCAAGATTAAAAAGCCGAAATATTATCCTCCCAAAGAAGAAAAACTAAATATCCTATCACATGGAATTGGGTTTATTTTGAGTATTGTAGCTCTGGTAATGCTCATTCTCAAAGCTCTGGAAATAGGGGAACATATACACCTAATCAGCTTTATTATTTTTGGAGCAAGTATGGTTTTAGTATACGCTGCATCTACTTTTTATCATAGTGCTAAAACACATCGACTCCGAATGAAACTGAACATTCTGGATCATGCGGCTATCTATATTCTTATTGCAGGTACTTATACCCCTTTTGCCTTGATTACGTTGAATGGAACTACGGGATGGATCATATTATGGGTGGTATGGCTTATGGCACTGGTAGGGGTAATTTTAAAATTATTTTACGCAGGACGTTATCAATTACTATCAACCATTATGTATGTAGCTATGGGTTGGCTTATAATTTTTGCATTAAATCCTTTGATTGAAAATTTATCGACTCCTGGATTGCAGTGGCTTTTTGCCGGAGGTATTTCATATACAATTGGAGCGGTATTTTTTATGCTGAATAAAATTTCATTTAATCACGCTATTTTTCACATTTTCGTACTTCTGGGAACCTTCGCCCATTTTGTAAGTATTTATTTCTATATCTTACCAGCAGTAGAATCTGTATAATACTTATTTTGAAGTTTTAAGAAGCATTTATAGTAAAATCTTTTCAGAGTTCATAAATACCAGTTTATTAAATGGAATATTTTTTAATTACTACCATACTTGTTTGCCTGGCTTCCATATTTGGCTTCATCAATGTTAAGTTCTTAAAACTACCTAATAGCATAGGCTTAATGCTTATAACCATAGTTTTTAGTTTAATCGTTCTAGGAATAAGTGCCTTTGACGATACCTTGCTAAATGCCGAAAAAGAGATCATTACCAGTATAGACTTTCAAACAGTATTATTGGATGTTATGTTGAGCTTTTTACTATTTGCAGGTGCTCTACATACTAATTTCGAGCAATTAAAGATTCAGAGGTGGCCCGTTTTAGTTTTTTCTACTATTGGTGTGTTGGTATCAACCTTTCTAGTTGGTACGCTTATGTTCTTTATTCTACAATTAGTATCCATGCAGGTTGATTTTATATACTGTTTACTTTTTGGAGCCTTAATATCCCCCACAGATCCTATTGCGGTATTGGGAATTCTGAAAAAGGCCGGTGCCCCGAAACGATTGGAAACAAAAATCGTGGGAGAATCTCTTTTTAATGATGGAGTAGGAGTGGTAGTATTTTTAACGATTTTCAAAATAGCCTCGTCCAGTTCAGGAGAAATAGAAATTGGTGAGATCCTAGAATTATTCGGGATGGAGGTAATAGGCGGAATAGCTATAGGCGGAGTATTAGGTTATATAACCTACAGACTTATGAAATCTATAGATGATTACGACATCGAGGTAATTATTACACTCGCCGCCGTAATGGGTGGCACTGCAGTGGCACATCATTTTCATTTTTCAGCACCTTTAGCTATGGTAACCGCAGGATTAATTGTTGGAAACGATACAGTAAGATTGAGTACCATGTCTGAGATTACGGAAACTTATGTAGATAAATTCTGGGAGCTGATAGATATTTTGCTAAATACGATCCTCTTTGTTTTGATTGGTATGGAAATGCTGGTATTGACTTTTGAAGAAAATTATATTTTAGCCGGACTTCTCGCAATCCCTGTAGTGCTTATATGTAGATATGCTTCCTTACTTGTGCCAATTCAATTTTTTAAGCGAAAGCTGAATTTTGTCCGAAATACTAATTTGATTATGACCTGGGGCGGTCTTCGAGGAGGGATTTCCATTGCTCTTGCATTGAGCCTTACTGTAGAGATGCATCGTGAACTTTTTCTTACCATAACTTATTTTATCGTAGTATTCTCAATATTAGTACAGGGATTGAGTGTAGGAAAAATTATTGAAAAATTGGGAGTGAAGGATTCATAGTCCTGTATAGAGTTTTAAAATATTGATTCTGTTTTATTTTACCAATAATACCTACAAGGTCTTTTTAGACCTTGTAGGTATCGTTTTAGAAATCGGTTGATCATTTATACCTGTAAGGTTTGGTAAAGCTTGCAGGAATTAAGAAACCCGTCCGCTACAATGACGTAGAAAAAATATAATCCTCACTGAAAAATTTCAATGAGGATTGCTAAATATCTAAAATTACACTTTTGTACTATGCCTTCGCTTTTTTGATGATTTTCTTTTTTGCCAGTTTTTTCAGTTTCTTCTCGGTCTTTTTTTCTTCCTTAAGCGTTTTCTTTAAAAGTTTACGAACAGATTTTAATTTTAGTGCTTTAGCATAGCGGTATGCTGTATCATATCCGGCAATTTCATAATGCTCTACTCTCCTGGCGCAAGCAATAAGACCTGCATCCATAACAGCGTCATTGCTTTTTTCATTTAATAGTCCCTGGCATTCCTCAATTAGACCCGCCATTGCGTTGCACTTAGTACTTCCGGGGTTTATATCCATTTCTTTACATACTTCCTGAATTCGTTCAAGATGTCTTTCGGTTTCCTTTAAATGCTTGGTAAAACCTTTTTTTAGCTTTTCGTTGGTTGCTGCTTTGATCATTTCTGGTAGAGCCTCCAGTAACTGCTTTTCTGCGGAATAAAGGTCTTTTATTTCATGTTCTAGTAATTCTGTTAGATTCTTCATTGTAATTTTTTGGTTGATTAGAATTTATTGACAGACTGATTTTCAGTATCAAGCCTTTAAAATATAGGACATAGTTTAATAAACCAGCTATCTGCTATTATAAAATCTGGTTAAAGTTGTGCTTAGGTAATTTTGGATTTTGGATTTACCCGAAATTTATATTTCCGTTTCTGAGCCTTAACCTCATGCATCTTCTCTTTTTCCTCGTTTGCTTTTAGTTCTTTTAAAAGTTCCAGGGATGCCACGATAGAATCACTACATAAAATTATAAGTGAATTTTTTGGTGCCTTCTGCGTAGCCTGTTTAATCGCATCAGTTTCAGAAGGGATTAAGCTTACCACCTTCAGCGGATCAATTTTTTGAATGCCTTCCTTTATAAGCTGTATGAGATGATCTGCCGATTTTCCTCTCAAATCCCTGTCGTTTCGAATAATGATTTCATCAAACATTTCTGCAGCAATACTTCCAATCTTTACCGTATCCCTTTCGAGTCGGTCACCAATTCCCGCGATAATTCCAATTTTATAGGACTCAGTGAAAGTGTCTGTAAACTTTTGAAGTGCTTTCATTCCAGAAGGATTATGGGCATAATCTAGCAGAAAGCTGAATTTTCTAAATTTGAAAAAATTCAATCTGCCCGGGGTTTGACTGTCTGAAGGGATAAAACTTTGCAACGCCGCCTTCATATCCTGTATGCTAATGCCTTTAAGGTGAACCGCCAGTATTGCCGGTAGGATATTCTGGATCATAAAGTGTGCTCTGGCCTCAAAAGTAAGTGGAATTTCTTCGGCTTTCATCACCCTCATTTTCCAGACTCCACTGGTAATGGTGACATAACCCTCTTCGTAAATTGCCGTAATTCCCCCTTCTTCCTGAAATCTTTTAATTCTGGGATTGTTCTCATCCATAGAAAAGAGTGCCAGTTTGCAACGAAGTTCGTGTCGCATGTCATAAACCAGATCATCATCTGCATTCAAAATAGCATAACCGTCGGGTTTCACTGTTTCAGGAATTACAGATTTTAACCTGGCCAACTGGTCTATAGTATGAATACCGCCAAGTCCCAGGTGGTCACCTTCCACATTGGTAACAATGCCAATATCAGATTCCTGGAAAGCCAGTCCGGAACGAAGTAGTCCGCCGCGCGCACATTCCAGCACGGCAAAATTAATAGTTGGATCCCTTAAGACCAATTCGGTACTTTTTGGTCCTGTACAATCGCCCGACATTACCATCCGGTTTTGGATATAGACCCCATCAGAGGTAGTATAGCCTACCAGTTTTCCACTCAGTTTAGCTATATGAGCTATAAGCCTTGTGGTAGTGGTTTTACCATTGGTTCCGGTAATGGCGATTAGTGGAATTCTTCCTGTATCGTTTTTCCCCGGAAACAACGCGTCCAGTACCGGGGCCGCTACATTTCTTGGAAGTCCCAGGGTGGGGGCCAAGTGCATCCTAAAACCCGGTCCCGCATTCACTTCAATTACAGCGCCACCGGTTTCATCTATGGGTTTGCTAATATCGCTGGTGATGATGTCTATCCCGCAAATATCGAGGTCTATAAGTCGGGCGATCCTTTCTGCCATAAAGATATTGGAAGAATGAACAATGGTTGTCACATCTTCTGCAGTTCCTCCCGTGCTAAGATTCGCCGTATCTTTTAGAAGAAGTACCTCTCCTTTTGACAAAACTGAATGTAGGTCGTATCCTTTTTTCTTTATCAACTGAAGGCTAATTGTATTTAAATCTATTCTGGTAAGCACTTTTTCGTGCCGGTAACCTCTACGGGGATCACTATTCACTTCATCTACCAGTTCCTGAATAGTTGATTTTCCATCTCCCGTGATACTGGCCGGTGTGCGTTTGGCTGCCGCAACCAGTTTAAAGTTAACCACGAGTAAGCGGTAATCTGCACCCGAAATATGCTTTTCTACCAGAATGTTATTGGAGATTTTTTCAGCATTATGAAAAGCGCTAATAGCTTCTTCCATGTTTTGAATACCTGACGTAATTCCCCTGCCATGATTTCCATCGGTTGGTTTTATGGCCAGCGGAAAACCTAAACTGTTCACAGCGCTTTTTAATTCTTCCACATTTCTTACGCTTTCACCTTCCGGAACCTTAATAGCTGCCTGTTGCAATAAATATTTAGTTTCTTCTTTATTACAGGCAATTTCAACGGCAATATTACTGGTTTTGCTGGTTACGGTTGCTTGAATTCGTTGCTGGCAGGCTCCATATCCCAACTGGCAAAATGAACTTTCGTTTAGCCTGATCCATGGAATTCCTCGTTTTTCGGCTTCTCTAATAATAGATTCGGTGCTAGGACCCAAGCGTCCATCTTCCCTTAATTCTCTTAATTCCTGAATATCTTTATCTAAGTCGTAATCTTTTCCTTCAATTAAAGCTTCGCAAATAGCTACTGCAGCCTTGGCAGCATAAAAACCTGCATTTTCCTCAACATATGAAAAAACAACATGGTAAACCCCTTTTTCACCATAATCCCGGGTCCTTCCAAAACCCGTGTCCATTTCTGCCATGGTTTGGATTTCTAAGGCTACGTGTTCAATAACGTGGCCCATCCAGGTTCCTAATTCCAGACGTGTGATAAAACCTCCGGGCCTGTTCTCAGAACAATAATGTTCTTTTAAACCTGGTAATAAATTAATGATCCGTTCATTGAATCCGGGGATTTTATTGGTTGGATAATTTTCCATTTCTTCAAGATCCAGCACCATTACGATGAGTTGATGCCGGTTTACCGACCAGTAATTTGGCCCCCTCATCGCCCTAATTTTTCTAATTTTCATCTGTATAGCAAATTGATATGTAATGATTTAAATAAAATTAGACTATTTAAGGCAACAAGCGTATTTTAGTATTCTCAATTTTACGTTAATGAATTCTAAAGGAACCTTAATTCCTATTGGTGGAAATGAAAATAAGGGTATTGGAACCAATGAAAAATACCATACCGAATATATTGAAGACAGTATTCTTTCCCGTGTGGTGTTGGAAAGTGGCGGGCCACAGGCCTCTATCGTGGTTATTCCCACTGCTTCCAGTATTCCTACTGAAGTTTGGGAGAATTACCGGGAAGCTTTTAAGAAATTAGGCTGTACAAATGTACAGGTCGCAGATATAAGAGAGCGTAGCCAGGCAGAGAGCCATGAATATATAGAAATGGTTCGCAATGCTCAATGTGTAATGTTTTCAGGCGGTAACCAATCTGAAATCACCCAGAAAATTTTGGGAACACGTCTACATATGATCTTAACTGAAAAACATCTGGACGGCTCTATTGTGATAGCAGGAACCAGCGCTGGAGCTATGTGTATGTCTAAGGAAATGATTATTGGAGGAAAGAAAAAAGAGGCTTTCGTAAAAGGTGCTGTAGGAATGAGTAAGGGAATGGGTTTCTTACCGAATGTAATTATAGATTCTCATTTCATCCGTCGAGGAAGATTTGGAAGACTTGCTGAAGCGGTGGCGAAATTTCCCCATCTCGTAGGAATAGGACTTGCAGAAAACACAGGACTTGTGATTAAAGATTGTAATTATGTAGAAGTCGTAGGATCCGGAATGGTAATTATCTTCGATCCCGGGGAATTGGAACATAATAATGAAAGTTTTGTCGCCAAAGGAGAGGTGATGTCGCTCACCAATTTAAAGACTCATATTCTCGCTTATGGTGATAAATTCAATATTCTAAAACATGAGGTGAGAATTCTGCATGTAGAAACTCCGGTTTCAGAATAGTTAGTTGCTATATATCGCCACATAACTGTCATTGTAGGCTGTTTTTTTTCCTCTGTACATTCCTTCCGTATTAAATGGCATGGCGATATTTCCCCTGGCATCTATCGCAATAAGCCCTCCATCACCTTTCAATTTTGGGAGTCTGTGGTGAATTACTTCATCAGCAGCCTCCTTAAGACTGAGGTTTTTATATTCCATTAAACAGGAAACATCGTATGCCACAACCCCACGCATAAAGTATTCCCCACTACCGGTACAACTTACGGCGCAAGTGTTATTATTAGCGTAATTACCCACTCCTATAATTGGACTGTCGCCAATGCGTCCCCAGTTTTTATTAGTCATACCGCCGGTTGAGGTGGCCGCTGCAACGTCCCCATTTATATCGCAGGCAACTGCACCTACGGTTCCAAATTTTGAATCTTTTTCTTGACTATGATCCAGCTGAAACCTCGTAGTGTCCTTAAGCTCCTGCCACTGCTGGTATCTGAATTCGTCATAGAAATAATCTTCATTTTCCAGTTCATAACCATGCAGCCTGGCAAAATCCATAGCCCCTTTACCGGCCAGTAAAACATGCGGACTCTTTTCCATCACCATTTTTGCGAGAGAAATGGGATTTTTAATCCCGGTAATTAAACTTACCGCACCAGCATTCCGGGTTTTTCCTTCCATAATAGCCGCATCCATTTCGTGGGTGCCGTCTGCCGTAAATACACTTCCTTTTCCGGCATTGAAAAGGGGGGAGTCTTCCATGATTATTACCGCTTTCTCTACCGCTTCTATGGCGGAGCCTTTATTCTGAAGAATCTTAAAACTTTCATCTAAAGCCAATTGCAGGATATTTCTATATTCCTTTTCCTTATCTGGTGTCATTTTTCCTTTTATAAGTGTACCTGCACCACCATGGATTGCAATTGAGTAATTCGCTTTCATTTTTCAACAATTGTATATAATATTAAGGTACTGAAAATTATGATTGAAATATTCCAAACCGAGGTAAATGGATTTCATTTTTAATATGCCAACTTAAACGTTCTTATAATATCCCAGGTTTTTCCATTATGTTTTAGAAGAACCAGATTCCCAGACATAAAAGAATTTTTATATTCCCTATGTTCAAATTCATTCCAGATAGGATGAAAATTGCTTCGTTTTAAGTCCCTTACCGCGATCGTTATATGAGGATGGATTTTGGATGGTATTTCATGACTTTTCAGATTAATAAAAGATCTAATTGTTTTTTGTAGCTCAGAATGAAGCTGAATAAAAGGTTCATGATCTTTAAGTTTTATAAAAATTACATTTTTAGCGAATCTTCCAAAATCCTCCAGATCAATTTTAAAAGGAGCTATTTCTTCTGAAAATGCAGCAAGTTTCTGAAATAATACAGCCTCCTGTTCTTTTGAAGCTCTAAAAGGTATTTGAAGCGTAATATGTGCCGGAAGTTTTAAGGCATGTTCAACCTGAAATTTTTCTTTGATCGTGACCTTAAAATTTTCAATTTCAGCCCTGATATTTTCAGGGGGAAGGAGAGCGATAAAATAAAGTGGATTTTGATGTTTTTTTGACATTAATGTAGTTTACTTAAATAGCACTCTGGATTTATACAATATTATGATGAATAAGGGAAATTCTGTAAATACTATAAAATCTTAATATTCAAAAGATTAAAAGCAGACAAACAGCTACTCTTAATACTTATAAACTACTCTTTATCTACCAATTGTTTGGGGGAGGAATCGAAATTTATTTCAACCTGATGCCTGGTAAGATCCTCAAAAGTTTCGCGTTCTCTTATTAAATGAGCTTTCCCATTGTACCACATAACTTCAGGTGGACGGTACCTTGAATTAAAATTACTGGCCATGGAAAAGCAGTAAGCACCGGCATTACTAAAACTTAAAATATCTCCTTCCCGTATTTCGGAAATCCGGCGATTGTTCCCGAAAGTATCGGTCTCACAAATGTAACCCACTACGCTATAAAAACGAGGTTTTGCATTTGGATTTGAAATATTGGTGATGTCATGATGCGATCCATAGAACATTGGTCTAATTAAATGATTAAAACCAGAATCTATTCCCGCAAAGACAGTAGATGTAGTTTGTTTGATCACATTTACCTTAGCCAGGAATTTCCCTGATTCACTAACCAGGAATTTCCCGGGTTCAAAAGCCAAAGCCAGTTCTCTCCCATATTCCTTGCAGAATTTTTTAAATTTTTGCGTTAATTGTACACCTAGATCTTCAATGTCGGTTTCAATATCTCCTTCTCTGTACGGAACTTTAAAACCACTTCCAAAGTCTATAAATTCTAATTCTTTAAAATTTTTGGCCGCTTCAAAAAGAATTTCAGAAGCATATAGAAATACTCCAATGTCCAGGATGTCACTACCGGTATGCATATGAATCCCGTTAATATGCATTTCTGTATTTTCAACAATTCTAAGTAAATGTGGCATCTGGTGAATACTAATTCCGAACTTAGAATCTATATGGCCTACAGATATTTTCGAATTTCCACCCGCCATAACATGGGGATTGATCCTGATACAAACAGGAATTTTGGGATGCTTCGTGCCAAATTGTTCTAATACTGAAAGGTTATCAATATTGATCTGGACTCCTAATTGAACAACTTCCTCGATCTCTTCCAAAGAAACTCCATTTGGAGTGTATATAATTTTAGAAGGATCTACACCAGCTTTTAGACCTAGTCTAACTTCCTGGACAGATACCGTATCTAATCCACACCCAAGAGAACCTAGAAGTTTAAGAATGGAGATGTTAGATAATGCTTTTACTGCATAATGAATACGAAGCTCATTAACTTTAAAAGCATCGGTTAATCTTTGATATTGAGATATAATCTTATCGGCGTCATAAACATAAACCGGACTACTAAATTCTTTAGTTATGGAAAGGAGATCTTTCTGAGTCATTTTTTATTAAATATTTTGAGCAAAAATAATTTTCTTCAGCAAGGACAAATAAGCCTTATATCAAATATAACCGATTTATACATTCTGTTATTTCTGAAAGTGATTAATTTAAGAATTACTTAATTCCAGTTGTGCTGCCTGATGTCTTCTAATCATGATCACACCCAATCCAATAAAAATACCTATTCCCGCCATTGCAGCACCAACATATTGAGCAGAAACGATTCCGTATCCATATGCAATAGGTAATCCCGCAAGATAAGCACCGCTGGCATTTCCCATATTAAAAGCACTTTGGTTTAGAGAAGAGCCCAGCATTTCAGAACCTTTAGCTGAATTGATCACTGCCATTTGAATAGGTGTGGCAATACAAAATGCAATGAGAGGTAAAATAAAGGTCATTATTAAAACACCAATTTGATCATAAGCCAGGAAGGTATTTGAAATCAATGCTATAACCATACAGACTAGGGCAATAATAACAGCATAAATAGGCCTGAACATTTCAGCAAGTTTTGCTCCTATAAAATTTCCTGCAACCATGCCTAAACCAGCCAAAATCATGGCATAGCTCACAATATTTTCTTCGTGCCCTGCAACATCTGTAATTAAAGGGGCAATATAACTGTACCAAGCAAAGAAACCTCCAGTACCAATTGTGGTTAGAAGAATCACCATCCATAATTCAGGTTTTTTAAGAACTTTAATATCTTTCTTAAAGCCATTAGATTTAGTTTTCGGCAATTCTGGCATCCAAAATTTGACACTTAATATTGCCAGAATTCCAACGACTCCAACCGCGAGAAAAGCTACTCCCCATTCAAAATTTTGTCCCAACCAGGTTCCCAAAGGAACACCAATAACATTTGCAACGGTGAGTCCTGTGAACATCATGGCAATTGCCTGGGCATCTTTACCCGGTTTTGCAAGTTTACCAGCTACCACGGCACCAATGCCGAAAAATGCACCATGTGGTAAGCCTGATAAAAACCTGGTTATTAATAAAAGCGTGTATGAGTTTGAAAATGCTGATAACGTATTAAATATTGTAAACCAGATCATTAAAGCCATTAAGACCTTATGCGGAGGCCATTTATTTCCGAAAGCGGTAAGTAAAGGCGCTCCCACCACTACACCCAGGGCATATGCCGAAATAAAATGTCCGGCTTGCGGAATAGTGATACTTAGCGCTTCAGCTACTTCAGGCAAAATCCCCATAATTACGAATTCTGTCATTCCAATTCCAAATCCACCAATCGCCAATGCTAACAAGGCTTTTTTCATAAAAAAAAATTAAACAACGAATTTAATAGAGAATGTACTCTACATCTAGGAATATCAAAGTTTTCTACTATAACCTTTTCGCAAAAAAAGCCCCATTTTGCAAAGCCTTCGCGAATATTGGATTTCGCCAATTTATCAAGCGTTAAGAAGCTCAAAAAAGATTGGTACAATAGTATGTATTTGTTACTTTTGCCTTCCATAATTAATACAGAAGAAATAGCTGATTATGAATATACACGAATATCAAGGAAAAGAGATTTTAAACAGCTTCGGAGTCCGCATTCAACGCGGAACCGTGGCAAGAAATGCCAAAGAAGCAGTGGAAGCTGCTAAAGAACTAACTGAAAAGACTGGAACTGGCTGGCATGTGATTAAAGCACAGGTTCATGCCGGGGGACGTGGTAAAGGTGGAGGTGTAAAACTTGCCAAAAACCTTAAGGAAGTTGAAGAAATAGCTGGAGAGATCATTGGGATGAACCTTGTTACTCCTCAAACTTCTGCTGAGGGGAAGAAAGTTCATCAGGTTCTTGTAACCGAAGATGTTTATTATCCTGGAGATAATGAGCCGGAAGAGTACTACATGTCTGTATTGCTTAATCGTGCTACCGGTCGTAACATGATCATGTATTCTACTGAAGGAGGTATGGATATAGAAACTGTTGCTGAAGAAACTCCAGAACTTATATTCACAGAAGAAATTGATCCTGCAACCGGATTACTTGGTTTCCAGGCACGTCGTATCGCTTTTAATCTTGGACTCAGTGGAAAAGGTTTCAAAGAAATGACAAAATTCGTAATGTCTCTATACGAAGCTTTTGAAAAGTCTGATTCCTCTTTATTTGAGATCAATCCTGTATTGAAAACCAGTGATGATCTTATCATGGCTGTAGATGCAAAGGTGACTTTAGATGATAATGCACTTTTTCGTCATAAAGATTATGCAGAGATGCGTGATGTTCGTGAAGAGAACGCAACAGAAGTTGAAGCTAGGGAAGTAGGTCTTAACTACGTAGATCTTGACGGGAACGTTGGATGTATGGTTAATGGTGCCGGACTTGCAATGGCAACAATGGATCTTATTAAACAAGCCGGTGGTGAACCAGCTAACTTTCTTGATGTAGGAGGTACAGCAGATGCTAAACGTGTTGAAGAAGCTTTTAGACTAATCCTTAAGGATGATAAAGTAGAAGCTATTCTTGTAAATATCTTTGGAGGTATCGTACGTTGTGATCGTGTAGCACAGGGAATTGTAGATGCATCCAAAAATATGGGTGACGCTATGAATGTTCCAATTATTGTTCGATTACAGGGAACCAATGCAGATATCGCAAAAGAATTAATAGATAACAGTGGACTAAAAGTATCAAGTGCTATACAATTTCAGGAAGCTGCAGATAAAGTACAGGAAGTACTTTCAAAGTAATTTATTAAAATAAATAAATAGTACCCTGGCATTTTTGTCAGGGTTTTTTTATGCAATTATATTTCCTTCTCTTCGTTTTTATAGATATATATCTAGTAGTCAAAATGTTAAAAACAAACATTTTCTGTAACGATTTATATTTTGGATCGTCTTTTAAATAGAACAACTAAAGAATTATCATGAAAAAGGTTCATCTCTTTCTCTTCGTCATCATTTTTTTATCAATCATCGCAAAGGTAAGTTTAAGATCAGATAATGAACTTAAATACACAGCATTATCTATAGACACTAAAGCAGAACAGGTAGATTATTTCTTTGAATATAAAGTGAATCATTTACAATTTGATAGTACCTATAAAAGTATGAACTGTGAAATCAAATCACCGGTATGTTGTCATGTTTGAAGTCAGGATATCCCCATGCTCAAAAGGAATGATAGCAGCATAGAAAGACAGCATAGAAAGACAGCATAGAAATGATATTATGCTTAAATTTTCATAAGTTTATAATTGATAAAAAATTATAAAAATCTGATAATTAGTAAATTATCTTACTATTTTTTTGTTAAATGTCTGTATAATATATATCTTTAAGTAGATTTTACTGAAAATATCAAAAGCTGTCTTTCTAAATAAAGCATTTGCGTTGACATACTGTTAAATTTGAATTAGCCAACATAAGAATTTTGCAACTCTTCGTATAGAAAATTAAGAAAGACAGCTTCTTTAATAGAACTAAGATTTATTATTATCAGGATACCATTCCATTAGTTCAACCTGTATGTTTTGATTCCCTTCGTTTACCAATTTTTTGAATTCTTCTATATCTGAAAAACCATCTTTTCCTCTGTAGTGATAAGGGATCACTTTTTTTGGTTTAAAAGCCAGAACCCCATCTGCAGCCTGATCTACAGGCATCGTGTAAGGAAGATTCATAGATACCAGTGCTACATCAATATTTTCCAGATTTCGCATTTCAGGAATATCTTCTGTATCACCAGATATATAGAGCCTTTTATTATTCATTTCTAGCACATATCCATTGCCGCGACCTTTTTCATGCATCGCATCTTTGCTTTGAGGAAGGTTATACATAGGTACTGCTTCAATTCTGAAACCCATAACCTCTTTTGAATCTCCATTATTCATAACAATGAGATTTGATTGCAGGGCTTCCGGTAATTTCTTTTGCACAGCGGCAGGAACTATGATCTTGGTGTTTTCAAGCTCAAGGGCTTGAAGAGTTTCTGCATTCATGTGATCACCATGTATATCGGTAATTAAAATAAAGTCTGGTTTGGATTCTCCTTCAAAAACTTCAGCTCCGCCAACTGGATCGGTATAGAAAACACTTTCACCCCATTTAAAAACAGCGGTCGCATGAGAAATAGGGGTTATTTCTATTTCGCTGGAATCAGATTGCATTTTATTAGAAGAATTGCTTTCGGCTACTTCTGTCTTCGCCTCATTCTCTTCAGATTTTTTGTCATTTTTACAGCCAATTAGCATTATGCTAATAGCCATTAAGGCAGCTATACTTCTCATTTTTAAAATTTTACATAAAGCTAAAAAACACTAGATGGAGTCAGTTCCCAATTAATAAAGTTTTAAGAAAGCTTTAGTTGCATTTTAATATCGCCACGGGAATAAGGATTATTTTCCTCTATTGGAATTTCTTCAAAGCCATATTTCCTATAGAGATGGATAGCGTTTTCCAGTTTCCTGTTGCTATATATAATCAATTTATTCCACCCACTCTGTTTTGCAAAATCGAGTGTATATTTCATAAGCTCATGGCCAATTTTCTTCCCTCGATGATCTGGCTTTACCGCCATTTTGGTTAGTTCAAAAATATTATCATCAATTTTCATTAATGCGACGCATCCAATAATACTATCTTTATTTTCTTTCATGAAGAATATCATTCCTCCAGGTTTGATAATATATTTTTCAGGATTTCCAAGAACATCTTCATCATGGGGTTCTACCCAGAAAAATTCTTTTAGCCAGTGCAGGTTCATATTTTTAAACTCTTCGGAATATTTGTATTGCCAGGAGACTATTTGCATTTCTTATTATTTTGAATTCAAAATTATTAAATCTTACGAAATAATAGTCCCACAAAATGAATCTTTAAAATCACTTATATTTATAGGATATTAAAATGAAACTATGAACAAACATTTTCCTGTATACATAAATTATTTATTGGTAATCTTTCTTTTTTTATCCTGTAAAATAGGTCCGAATCCTGAGCAGGAACTGGAGAAAATTGAAAGTAAAGTTGATATACTCCCTCCGGGAGAATTATACGGAGACTTGTTTTATGACGTACAAACGAATACGATCTTTAGTGATAGTAAAACCTTTGTTGATGCAAAGCCTCAATACAATGTGGGTCTTATAAGGCAGCGATATAATATGCTGGAGGATACAACAAAAGAAGGAATTTCAGATTTTGTGAAGCAGCATTTTGAATTACCGGGGAGTGATTTTGAATTAGAAATAGATTCTTCCTCAATTAAATCTCACATCAGTAAATTATGGAATGTCTTGAAAAGGCCTTCAGATGAAAGAAAGTCGGGAACTCTTATACCTTTACCTAAGCCATATATAGTTCCCGGTGGTCGCTTCAGAGAAATTTATTACTGGGATAGTTATTTTACGATGCTGGGATTACAGGAAGATAGGGAAGTTGAAACCATTCAGAATATGGTTGACAACTTCGCTTTCTTGATCAATGAATATGGTTTTATACCAAACGGTAACAGAACTTATTATTTGGGAAGATCTCAACCTCCATTTTTCGCGATGATGGTTAAAGTACTTTCTGAAATTAGGGGAGAGCAAGTGCTTGCAAAATACCTTCCGGAACTTGAACGAGAGTATAATTTCTGGATGGACGGCAGTGAAACTTTCCAGAACAATAACGCGGTCCGGAGAGTTGTTAAAATGAAAGACGGTGAAATCTTAAACCGCTACTGGGATGATAATGCTACCCCGAGGCCTGAGAGTTATCGCGAAGATGTAAAAACTGCTGAAGATGCCATAGCTGAAAATCCAGCCCTTACAAAAGAAGAAGTGTATAGGAATTTAAGAGCAGGTGCTGAATCTGGATGGGATTTCTCTAGTAGATGGCTTCATAAAAATGAAAATGGACAATATGATCTATCAACTATTCATACAACAGACATCGTTCCTGTAGATCTTAATTCTTTACTGTATAATCTTGAAATGACGATTTCTGAAGCTGCCAGAATTTCCGGCAATCAGGAAAAATCAAAAGCATTTAGCTTAAAAGCAGAAAATAGAAAACAGGCAATCCTTAAATATAATTGGGATTCAGAGGCAGGTTTTTTTAAAGATTATAATTTCAAAAATGAAAAAGTTACAGGACAATATTCTCTTGCGGGCGTCTATCCGTTATTTTTTGAAATTGCAACAAAAAAACAAGCTGAAAGTGTTGCCAACAAGATCGAAAAAACTTTTTTAAAACCAGGTGGGCTGGTCACCACTCCTTATAATACTGGTGAACAATGGGATGCTCCAAATGGATGGCCCCCTCTGCAATGGTTAAGTATTAAAGGATTGAAAAATTATAATCAAAACCAACTTGCAATGGAGATTAGATCAAGATGGTTGAAGTTAAATAAGGATGTTTATAACCGCACATTTAAAATGCTTGAAAAGTATAATGTGGAAGATTTAACTAAAGAGAGTGGAGGAGGAGAGTATCCTACCCAGGATGGTTTTGGATGGACCAATGGAGTATATCAAAAGCTATCTTCGGAAAATTGAACATGGAAAATATTAAGTTTTATATTGAGTATGTCGCCCGGATCATCGAAGTAGGTGGTGTACTTACCATATTGGTCGGGACATTATTGGCACTGGGAAAATTTCTTTTTGCACAACAGAAAGCCAAAAAAAGATCTTATAAACTGTTGCGTCAGGAATTAGGGAAAGGAATTTTATTAGGCCTGGAGATCCTTGTTGCGGCAGATATTATAGCAACAGTGGTCACAGAACCAACAATGGACAAAGTTCTTACCCTTGGGGTCATTGTATTAATAAGGACTTTTTTAAGCTTATCTATAGAATTGGAAATAGAAGGAAAGTTTCCCTGGCAACGAGAACCATCAGACAAACATCTTGATCAGGACTTATAATTAATTAGTTTAAAAAGTCTGAAACAAAATAGGCCAGTGCTTTCCCTACCTGAGTATCGTTTTGTTCATTCGGAGAAGCTTCACAAATATGGAAATAGCAGCAATTCTCATTTTCAGAAGAAATCTTTATAAAGCTCCTAATGTTATTTACTGAAAAACCTACAGGTGATTTAGCACTACTCGGAAAATCTGAAATTGAATCACAGTCGAGTTCCAGCCCGAATTTGGACTGACCTATGCTTTCCAGGCTTTGCTGAAATTTATTATTCACTTCCTGCGGATTTTTTAGAATATCTTCAGCAATGTGATATTGGAAATTTTCAGAAGCATTCATTTCTTCGAAAATATATTCAGGAGTATAATTTTTATGTAATCCGAAGACCGTATATTTTCGTAAATACTGTCCCTCTATGGCGTAGCTAAACCCATTCCCGCTATGTCTATGTTCCAGTTGCCGAAGATCTGTATGCGCATCGATATTCACTACATTAATTGGGTCATTCAACGCCTTAGAAGAACCTTTTATATTTCCGTAGGCATTGTTGTGTCCACCCCCAATAACGATGGGAATTTTATTTGTAGAAATGATCTTTTCAATAATATTGGCTAGTAATTGATCAATTTGTTTTACCAGATCGCCTAGTTTAGGGTAATAATTAGGATCTGCCTTATCAATATTTGAGGCTTTAGCCATTAGGTCTTCACAATTCAATTCACCGAGAAGAATTAAATTTTCGGGATTATTAAATTTATTTACCTGAATATTGACCAAAGCTTTTAAAGCCGCATTCCATGCCCTGGAGGTTCCTGAATTTCCGTAATTGGCTCGAACGCCAATATCCTCCTGAATACCCAATAAAACATAATTGGCTGAACTTTTGTCAAGCTCATCAATACTCTTTACGAATTTCAGATTTTCACCAAACTTCACCTCTCCATGTCTTGTAGAGATCAATTTCTCGATATCCGCAGGTTTATAAATTTTTAATCCGTTCATATTATATCAGTTTTCCATTAATATAAACAGAATCAATAGAGTTGGTGCCAAAGGCGTATGGCAGAAAAGTAAAGGATGGGATTTCCTTAGTAATCATGAAATTAGCCATTTTTCCTTTAGTAATGCTACCATGGGTTTCGCTTAAGTCCATGGCATAAGCTCCATTAATAGTGGCAGCATTGATGGCTTCTTCCGGAGTCATTTTCATTTTTATACAAGCCAGGGAAACCACAAGGTTCATATTTCCGCTGGGTGTACTTCCCGGGTTAAAATCTGTTGCTAGTGCCAATGGAAGTTCAGCATCTAATATTTTTCTGGCGGGTGTATAGGGAATACTCAGAAATAGAGAACAGGAGGGAAGTGCTACTGGCATTGTTCTGGTACCTTTTAGAACTTCTATATCCTCATCATTCATCACCTCTAAATGATCTACACTTAGCGCTTCATGCTCAACGCCGACTTTTACACCTCCAATGGAATTAAACTGATTTACATGAATTTTAGGTTTTAAGCCATGTTCCTTTGCAGCAGAAAGCAATCTGTGAGTATCTTTTATACTGAAATAACCTTTTTCACAAAAGATATCTATGTATTCAGCAAGACCTTCTTTTGCAACTTTTGGAAGGATCTCATTAATTACAAGATCCATATAGGCATCAGGGTCGTTCTTATATTCTTTCGGAATTGCATGAGCTCCTAAAAATGTAGATTTTACAGGTAAATCATAATTCTCGCGGAGCTTCTTAATTACCCGAAGCATTTTTAATTCTGCTTTTTCGGTAAGTCCGTAACCAGATTTTATCTCTACCGCTCCGGTTCCCAGTTTCATGACTTCTTTCAGCCTTTTTGCTGATTGTTCATAGACCTCCTCTTCAGATGTATCCTGAAGGGTTTTTACACTATTCAGAATTCCGCCACCACGATTTGCGATCTCTTCATAACTCAATCCATTGATTCTGTCAGCAAACTCCTGTTCCCGGTTTCCGGCATAAACAATATGCGTATGAGAATCACACCAGGTTGGTAGTACGATCTTTCCGGTAGCATCTATGGTTTGATCAGCGGTTATTTTAGGCATGTTTTTCATAGTGCCAAAATCAGCAATCTTATCATTTTCAATAAGCAACCAGGCATTTTTTATCGTGGGAAGTTCTTTCATTTCACTTCCTGAAACTTTAAGGATATTTTGTTCCCTAACCTGAAGTAATTCTTTGATATTGGTTACTAATAGAGTCATATATTTTCTGGATTGATCGTTCAACAAATGCTAAAACAAAGATATAAACTCAGTTTAGAAAAATGTGTTCTTAATATATCTTTAAATAAAAAGCCACTTATCTTTTAATTAGAGATAAGTGGCTTCAAGAATTTATTGAGATGCTGAAACAAGTTCAGTATAACTTTTATTAACTAGAGTGTGAACTCCGCTAATAACTTCTGAACTTCATAAATATCTACTTTCTTATTAAAACGCTTGGAAATAGAGGGTGTTTGCTCCCCAGAGATCCAGATTTTCAATTCAGCATCTAAATCAAAACTTCCTGCAGTTTCTACACTAAACCTGGTGATACTTTTATATAAAACAGAAAAGTATTCGATTTTACTTCCGGTAAGTCCCTGAACATCTACCAGAATAAGACGTTTATTCGTGAAAATAAAAGTATCACGAATAATCTTGAATCCTGCTTCAATCTCTTCAGAAGGAATCAGCAATTTTCCATATTTCTCCTGGAGTTTATCCTTTTCTATTGCTCCTGCGTTTCCTAATAAAGAAGAAAGAATACTCATATTAGTTCTTTATAGATTTCATGTCGATTACAAACCTGTACTTTACGTCAGACTTTACCACTCTGTCAAAAGCATCATTGATATTCTGAATATCGATCATTTCAATATCAGATACGATATCATGTTCTCCACAGAAATCAAGCATTTCCTGAGTTTCCTTGATTCCTCCAATCAATGAACCGGCAAGTCTTTTTCTCCCCATGATCAATCCGCCACCATGAATATCAACTTCATCAATAGCTCCTACAAGGGTCATTGTCGCATCACGTTTTAGTAAACCAACATATGGATTTGTATCATGACCAACAGGAACAGTATTCAGAATAAAGTCGAAAGTTCCCTGATGCTTTTTCATATCATCATCGTTCTTGGAAATAAGAACTTCGTCTGCACCCAATTTTTTAGCATCTTCAGCTTTTCCTGGAGATGTGGTAATCATTACTACATGAGCTCCAAGGGCACTGGCAAACTTCACTCCCATATGGCCAAGACCTCCAAGACCTACAACACCCACTTTATCTCCTTTTTTTACATTCCATTGTCTTAATGGTGACCAGGTAGTAATACCAGCACAAAGTAATGGAGCAACGGCTTTGGTATCCAGGTTTTCCGGAACCTTTAAGACAAATTTCTCTTTAACTACAATTAATTCAGAATAACCTCCAAAAGTATGACCTCCCAGATGTTTATCTTTACTATTGTAAGTAGCCGTCATTCCGTTCTCACAATATTGCTCCAGATCATCTTTACAGGATTGGCATTCCTGGCAGGAATCTACCATACAACCAACACCAACAAGATCTCCTTCTTTATAGTTCTTAACGTCTTTTCCAACTTCGGTAACACGGCCTATAATTTCATGTCCCGGTACTACAGGATAATTACTATTTCCCCAGTCGTTTCTTACCTGATGGATATCACTATGGCAAACTCCGCAATAATCTATTTCGATCTTTACATCGTCGGCTAAAATTTCTCTTCTTTCGATATCAAATGGCTCTAAATTGGCATCATTTGACTTCGCTGCATATGCATTTACATTCTTCATTTGTTCAATTTTTTATTTAAATCGAAAGTTACCGAAAATAGAGGCCAATACCTTGGCAGGTGGCTAAGGTTTAACTTTAATTAACGTCTGTCTTAATTCATAGCAACGCAATTAGGACAGTAGGCGCTTTTAGCAGAATTCTTAGTACATTAGGGCTCAAATTTTTTAAAAATAATTTATGAGTAAGAGCAAAGGGATCAACACGATTTGTACACATGTTGGAGAATTGGAAGACAAAGAATTTAAAGGAGCGGTTTCTCCATTGTATATGTCCACCTCTTATGCCTTTGAAGATGTAGAGACCAAGCGATATCCCAGATATTTTAATACCCCTAACCAGGTAGCTTTGGCTAAAAAGATGGCGGCATTAGAACACGGAGAGGCATCATTGATCTTCGGAAGCGGAATGGCTGCGGTAAGTACTTCTTTAATGGCTTTTCTAAAGTCTGGAGATCATGTAGTTTTTCAGGATTCGCTTTATGGAGGAACCAGTAATCTGGCAACTGAGGAATTTGATAAGTTCGGAATAGAATATTCATTTGCAAAAGATGCCAAAGCCAATTCTCTGAAAGCTGAAATTAAGAAAAATACAAAGGTGATCTATATAGAAACACCATCCAATCCATTGCTCCGGATCACAGATATGGAAGCAGTTGGGAAATTGGCTAAAGAGCATGGACTGGTTAGTATGATAGATAATACGTTTGCTTCACCCGTGAATCAGAATCCTATAGACTTCGGAATTGATGTGGTAATACACTCGGCAACTAAATATATGGGAGGTCACAGTGATATACTGGCGGGCACTGTAATTTCTTCTGAAGAAAACATTGAAAGGATCTTTCAAATGGCTAAGAATTTTGGAGGAAGCCTGAGTGATTATACCGTTTGGTTATTGGAGCGAAGTATAAAAACGATGGGCATTAGAGTGAAAGCCCAAAATGAAAATGCCATGAAACTCGCAGAATTTTTAAATTCTCATGGCAGTGTTTTAAATGTTTTTTATCCTGGCTTGAAAGATCATCCAGATCACGAGTTGGCTAAAAAGCAAATGAAAGGATTTGGCGGCATGCTTTCTTTTGAATTAAATGAGAATATCAATGCTTCAAAATTCATGAAAAGCCTCAATCTTATAAAGCCATCTATGAGCCTTGCCGGGGTTGAAAGTACCATCTTACTGCCTTCGCAAACTTCTCACGGTTTGTTAAGTGAAGAAGACAGACTAAAACAGGGAATTAAAGATAATTTAATGAGGTTTTCAGTAGGTATTGAAGAGATTGAAGACCTGATTGAAGATCTGTCTCAGGCAATTGAGAAGACCAAATAGAAATTAGAATATAGACTTTATGAAATTAGATATACTGGCAGTAGGAGCACATCCCGATGATGTAGAACTAAGCTGTTCAGGGACTATAGCGAAAGAAGTAGACCGCGGAAAGAAAGTCGGGATACTAGATCTTACCAGAGGCGAACTCGGTACAAGAGGATCGGCAGAGATCAGGGATGATGAAGCTAAAGCTGCTGCTGAAATTTTAGGGGTTAAAATGCGCCATAATTTGGAATTTAGCGATGCTTTTTTTGAAAATAATACTGCGCATAAACTCGAGATTATAAAAATCATAAGAAAATATAAACCTGAAATCGTTCTTTGTAATGCGGTTGAAGATCGTCACATAGACCACGGAAAAGGAGCTAAGCTGGTTAGTGATGCCTGCTTTTTAAGCGGATTGAGAAAGATCGAAACTATTATGAACGGTAATAAACAGACGGCCTGGAGGCCTAAACATGTATTTCACTATATTCAGTGGAAAAACCTTCAGCCTGATTTTGTAGTAGATATTTCAGGATATTTAGATAAAAAATTAGAATCTGTTTTGGCGTATCGATCACAGTTTTTTGATGAGAACAGCCAGGAGCCCCAAACCCCCATTTCAAGTAGTAACTTCCTGGATAGCATTACTTACCGCGCGCAGGATATGGGAAGATTAATTAATACAGAACATGCAGAAGGTTTTAATGTAGAGCGTAATGTTGCAGTAGATTCTATATTTGACCTAATTTAATTGAAATTTTTTCTTTGCGAAATTGTACAAATAACTTACATTTGCAACCGCTAATCAAATGGTGGTTGTAGCTCAGCTGGTTAGAGTGCCTGATTGTGGTTCAGGAGGTCGCCGGTTCGAACCCGGTCTTCCACCCTTAAGCAAAGCTTCTCAGAAATGGGAAGCTTTTTTTGTGTAATAAATTCAAATTCCCACTTTCGAAATCCTATGTTTGTATATCCGGTTATGATGCAATGGTTGTTTCGTCACCCTGAATTTATTTCAGGGTCTCAAGTTCCCTTATTATAGATTCTTAGTTTTATGAGATTCTGAAACAAGTTCAGAATGACGCTATTTATAATTTTATGATACTTTGCGGATATACAATCCTATTTTTACCAAAATTATATTCAGCATGAATTCACGTAAAGATCAACTAAAAGCATTTGATAGATTATTGACTATAATGGATGAGCTCAGGGAGCAATGTCCCTGGGATAGAAAACAAACCATGGAGTCTTTGAGGCATCTTACCATTGAAGAGACCTACGAACTCGGTGATGCGATTCTGGATAAGGATATGGAAGAGATCAAGAAGGAATTAGGAGATGTACTTTTACACTTGGTATTTTATTCCAAAATAGGAAGTGAGACGAATGATTTTGATATTGCAGATGTAGCTAACTCAATTTGTGATAAGTTGATCGATAGGCATCCACATATTTACGGAGATGTTGAGGTGGCTAATGAAGAAGACGTAAAGCGCAATTGGGAAAATCTTAAGCTAAAAGAAGGAAAAAAGAGTGTTTTGGAAGGTGTACCCAGATCTTTGCCTTCAATCGTTAAAGCTAACCGAATTCAGGATAAAGTTGCAGGAGTTGGTTTTGATTGGGAAGAACCACAACAAGTATTTGAAAAACTTCAGGAAGAACTGGAGGAGCTTCAACATGAAGTAAATGAAGATAATCAAGACGAAATAGAAGCTGAATTTGGCGATGTGCTCTTCTCAATGGTGAATTATGCCAGATTTTTGAAAGTAAACCCTGAGAATGCTCTGGAACGAACTAATAAAAAATTCATCAAGCGGTTTCAATACCTGGAAGAAAAAGCAAAAGAAAACAACAAAGCTTTGAAGGATATGACCCTGGCAGAAATGGATATTTTCTGGAACGAGGCTAAAAAGAAATGATCACACAGAGAAAATGACGAATTCTTTACAAATTTCTAAAGATGAAAAATTCAGGTTTTCTTTTATCCAACGCAGAGTTTCCCTGTCGTAGAAAATCACATGCGTTTTATCATTTTTATAGTGCCAGTTAGAAAAATCTATTGCATCCTTCCATATTTCAGTTTTGCAATATAATTTTCCGTTAGGTTTTAATAGAGTGCGCAGTAATTGAAATTCTTTAAGTGGATTTTGAAAATGTTCCATCACTTCACAGCAAATAATAAAATCAAAAGTAGTCTTCAGCACCTTTTTATCGGGCTTAAAATAAGGGTCGTAAAGTTCAATTTTAAAGCTTGATTTTTTCAATTTTGAAGTGATCACCGGGCCGGTGCCACAGCCAAAATCAAGTCCGTTTGAATTAGAGCTGAAATCAGATCTAATTTTTTCAATAACAGGTTGTACAAACCTGATATAACCGGCGTCATTTACATCGTTATTGTGAAGAATATACCTGGATTTTTCTGCTTGCGGAGAAAGGTGATGCTCTGGAGAAAGTAAAATTGCCTTGCAACCCATACATTGCACATATTCCCGATCTTGAATGACTTCGAAAATTCGGGTGGCGCAATTGCATAAATTGCAAAGCATGATTTCCTATTTAATAAAGCGACTTGATCTTTTCAAGTTTCTCTTTCCAGACTTCAAGATCTGCTTTATGGTTTGCAATATTTTTATGTACCTCCTTCACCAAAGGATTGTCGTCATCAACATTTGAAAAGAACTGCAGGTTATTTTCTAACTGGTTTATTTCAGCTTTGGTTTCCTGGATCTTTTTGGTCAGGAAATAGTGCTCATTTCTGATTCTTTTATCATCATCTGCATCATCTAAGGCTTGTACCTTATTCTCATATTTCATCATTTCAGCTTTGGTGTTATCAATATCCATTTTCTTGAATATTTGATCCAAAGCTTTATTGAATTTCCCTTCGATAAAACGTTTGTTATAAGGCACTTTCCCAATCTCTTTCCAGGCATTGATCTGTTCCTTTATTCGGGCAAGATCCTCTTTTTTAGTGCCGCTGAGTTCTATAGCTTTTACTTTATCAAGAATTTCCTTCTTCTTGTCGAAAGCCTCATTTTCCTCTTTATTATCTTCATTTTTTTGAGCATGAAGTTTGTCGAAATAGTCGTTACAGGCTTTTTTGAATTGCTTCCAGACCTTGTCACTATCCTTCCTTGGAACGTGACCAATCTTTTTCCAGTCGGCCTGAATTTTCTTCATTAAAGGAGTGACCGTCTTAAAGTCGTCACTATCCTTATTATCTTCAGCTATCTTAATAAGTTCCTTTTTCTTCTCCAGGTTATCGTACTGGGCCTTTTTCAGGTTCTTGTAAAAAGCATTTTTCTTACGATTAAAACTGCGAACATTTTCTTTAAAGGCATTCCAGGTATCCTGATTTTTATTTCTCGGGACTTTTCCCGCATTAAAAAATTCTTCGCGCAAAGCCTCGATCTCCCTGATCTTTTGTTGCCACTTATTATGGCTGTCAAAATCCTGACCTGCTATTTCCTTGATTTTCTCAATAATCTCCTGCTTGCGCTCCCAATTTTTCTCATAATGCTCGTCAAGGTTATTGAAATATTCCTGTCTTTTATCATGAATATTTTTAGTGGCAGTGCTAAACCTTTCCCAAATATCCTCACGATACTCTTTTGCTACCGGGCCAAGTTCTTCTTTCCACATTTTATGAAGCATCTGTAATTCGCGGAAAGAACGATTTACATCCTTTTCCTGAACCAGTTCTTCAGCACGATCTATAACCTTTAATTTTTGTTCCAGGTTATGCTTAAAATCCATATCCCTGAATTCCCTGTTTAGGTGAAGAAAATCATAGAAATTTTCTACATGGTGGTGATAGGTATTCCATACATTGTTATATCTATCTCTGGGAATTGGGCCAGCCGTACGCCATTTATCCTGGATTTCCTTAAAGTGATTATAGGTTGTATTAATATTTTCTTCAACATCTAATAAACCTTTCAACTCTTCAATAAGTTCCAGTCGTTTATTGAGATTCTCGTTGAGGTCTTTCTTAAGACGTTTATAATAATTATTTCTTTGTTCTTTATAGTCAAAGTAAAGGGAATTAAAACGCTTTTTTAGTGGAGTAGAGTAGTGGAAGTCAATGATATTGCCACCATCTGCAATAAAATCTTCTTTTTTCTCTTCCATTTCCTCATCAAACTTGGCATTGAATTCTGTACGAATTTCTGAAACATGCTCATTGATGGCCTGTATTTTTTCATTTTTTAGAAGCTTTTCCAGCTCATCTGCCAGGGCTTCTTTGTTCATCGAATGATAATCTTTCTTTTCGATATCGTGGCGGGCATTGGCACTTTCGTCCTCGCTGTCTTCAGCCACCGCGCTGTCCATATCTTCTTCGTGGTTTCCCGAAGTTTTTTTGGTTTCACCCACCTGGGCATCTCCAATATCACTATCGGTATCTTCATCTTCTACCTCTTCAGTTCTCTTCGCCTTAGAGGTAGATTCAGAGACCATAGCGTCTTCGTGATCTGTAGAATCTGATACTTTTGGCTCAGCCTTTTCTTTCTTTTCAGATTTTTCACCTTTTATTTCAGGCTCCTTGAAAAATGGATTTTCAACATCTTCGGTTTCTTCCATATGGGTATATGGATCTTCATCTGGATTTTTCTTTTCCCTGGAAATTTTATCTGAAGTTTGTTTACCGGTAGCCGACTCATGAAGCATTGCCTCTTCATGATCTGTAGATTCTTTTTCTGATTTATCAGAAGAGCTTTCTTTTGAATCTTCTGGTTTTTGTTCACCCACAGGCTTATCAATACTTCCCTCACTACTTTCCGCCGAAGTCTTCTCTTCTGAAGTCTTCTTATTCTCCTTCTTTTCTAGCTCTTCAGGCGAAAGCTTATTCTTTGTGTTTTCATTTTCTTGCTGTGACATATCTTTCAATGTTAAGGTTCCTCGTAATCTATTAATTCTGAAAGATAACAACTCCCCTAAAATTGAACAAGGGATTGGTTTTATTTATGAGTACAGAATTTGGTATTTATAGATCTGAATTAGGAATTCCAGATACTCCAGGCTTTTTCTGCCTGCAGCTTTAACATCTCCAATCCGTTTGTAGTTTTGGCTCCTTTTTCAGCAGCAAGTTGCATGAATTTTGTTTCTGAAGGATTGTAAATCAGGTCGTAGATAAGATGTTTTTCAGAAATAAATTCAAATGGAATTTCCGGGGAACTTTCAATATCAGGATAAGTGCCCAGGGGTGTACAATTGATGATAAGGCTGTGGGAGCCAATAATCTTGCTGTCTAATTCGTGATACGAAAATTGATCTTCTTCAGGGTTTCTTGATACAAACTTAAAATCTATTTCTAATAAGCTCAAAGCATAGGCAATTCCTTTAGATGCTCCTCCAGTTCCCAGTATAAGAGCCTTTGAATGGTGTGGTTCCAGGTGAGGTTTTAAAGATTCCAGAAAGCCCCAGTAATCTGTATTATAACCGCAGAGGCTTCCGTCTTTCTCAAATTTGATCGTATTTACCGCTTTAATTTTTTCAGCATTGGAGTCCAGGTGATCTAAATAAGGAATAATAGCTTCCTTATAAGGAATAGTAACATTAAGCCCTGATATGATATTATCTTTAATAACATCAGTAAATTTTTCAATAGAGGAAAGATCAAAATTCCTGTATTCCGCATCTATATTTTCGTTGCTGAATTTATCAGAAAAATAATTTCGTGAGAAAGAATAATCTATATTTTTTCCGAGTAGGCCAAAAGTTCTCATATGTTAGATTTTCTATTTTCATACCATGCCAGGCCCAATACAATAAATATCCCTACGATAATAAAAAAGATGGCGAGCCAGGTTTCTGTAGTCTCGAATGTAGGCCAATATCTGTCGTAATTGTCAATTACCTTATTTCCTTCCCGGTCTATGATGACTTCTCCCAGTTTGTTAGCTTTGAAAATTTTTTCTTTCCAGGGCCACACTACGCCTAAAGAACCTGTGATAAATCCTATGATAACTGCGAATGTTTCTTTTTTTCTCTTTTTAAGAACATAACCAAGAAGATGGGATAAAGAAACCAGCCCTGCCAGGGAGCCAAGGGCAAATACAATTAAAACCTGAAGCATCCGAATTCTTTCGGCGTCACCAATGAAACCAAAATCCAGCATAATAATTTCGGCTATAGTATCATATAGCGCATTTACTGAATCTACCAGTAACAGCACGTAATTACCGAGAAGTATAAGAATGAAACTTCCGGAAAGTCCTGGCAATGTCATTCCCGAAACACTTATCATTCCGCAGACAAAAACGAACCATAAATTATCATTTTCTCTCGCCGGTTCCAGAAAACTGATCGCGATCCCGCCAATGATTCCAAAAATGGCAAAAAGGATGGAGTTTCTATCCCATTCATCAAAATCCTTGCTTATATAATAAATGGAACCTATGATCATGCCGAAGAAAGCCGACCAAACGTAAAGTTCAAAATGCACAATGAGGTAGTCCAGTACTTTGGAAACACTGAAATAACTTATAAGCATACCTAAAATAAGCAGGCTTAAGAATTTCCCGTTTATATACTGATAGAAACTGCTGAACCTCCCCGAAATAAGGAGTTTAAATGCTTTTAGATTTACTTTTTGAAGGGAATAAATAAATTCTTCATAAAATCCTGCAACAAACGCAACCACACCACCAGAGACTCCCGGAACTTTATTCGCGGCTCCCATGGCAAGACCCTTCAAAACCAAAAGGATCTTATCGGTAAACGTTCTAGTTTGCTGCATCGGCAGATTCTGGATTTTGATTAGCTACCAATTCTAACACAATAATAAGTAAAAACCCGGCAAGCATTAAAAGGATAGCCCATAATGTCTGGGGATCCCCACTGAAATTCCATGGCAAAACCGAAGCTTCTTTTAAAACAACTTCTTTATCACCGTATATTGCGGTTTCAAGAATTTCTTTCCATGGCCAAATCTTATTTAATGATCCCGCGATAAATCCTGTAAGCACAGCTAAAGTAATATTGCTATAATGAACAAAAAGCCATTTTAAAACTCTTGAAAAAGTAAGCAATCCGAATATCGCTCCAACTCCTACAATCGCTAATGTCTTAATATCGAAATCATGCGCTGCTTCTGTAATCGATTTATAGGCACCTAATAGAACCAAAATGAATGCTCCTGAAATTCCCGGTAAAATCATTGCGCAAACAGCTATAGCTCCGGCAAAGAATAGAAATAATGAACTGGAATTGGCAGAAAGCGGTGGGAGGCTTACTATGTAAAAAGCAACCGCAGCCCCCAGAATTAAGGCGATAAATAATTTATAATTCCATTTTGGGATTTGCTTAGCCACAAACCAGATGCTTGCGAGAACAAGTCCGAAGAAAAATGACCAGATTAATACAGGGTGTGTTTCCAGTAAATAATTGGCCAGGCGCATTAAACTGAAAAGACTAATTAGAATTCCGGCGAAAAGGGCAAGGATGAAATTTCCATTCAGCTCTTTCCACATCTCAGAAAAACCATCATTCTTCCAGGTAGATAACAAGGATGGTTTTATGCCACTTATGGTGGAAATTAATTCTTCGTAAATTCCTGAAATAAAAGCGATAGTTCCCCCGGAAACTCCCGGTACTACGTCTGCGGCTCCCATGGCCATTCCTTTTAGAGTAACCTTAAGGTAATCCAAAAAACTTCGCTGCATCTTAACTTTTTATGAATTTGCCCAAAGGTAGCAAAATAACTAAGAGAGCTTAACGTAGGAATTTATAATTTGTTTGACGCTTTTTCTATCAAAAATATTCGGAAAAAGTTCTTCTATAATTATGTAATATTCTGAATCAATTTTAAGGGCATTATTAAGGTGAAAATAACCCTTTTCTCCTCTGTTTGTACAAAAGAACAATCCGGAAAGGCGATATTCAATTTCCGCAGAACCAGGATAAAATTCCAATGCCTGAAGCATGCAAGTGATGGCTGTTTCATATTCGCCAAGTCCAATAAGAATATCACTACGTCTTATCCAGGTCTCTAACTCATAATTACCTAATTCCAGACTCTTTTTATATCCCTGTTCAGCTTCTTCGTAAAAATTGAGCCTGCTGTTGATCTTGGCATATCGCTTCCAATAAAGCACATTCTCCTCGTCAATATTAATAGCTTTATTAATATAGTAAAGAGCTTTCTGGTAATTCCGTTTTTTAATATAAAAATCGGTAATCGCGATCCAGCCTTTGTCTAATAGCGGATCTTCATGAACGGTTTGTTTATAGTTTTTGAGCGCAAAATCGTCACAACCTAGTTTTTCAAAACATTTGCCAATTCTTAAGTAAGCAAATGAAGTAGGATCTTCCAGTTCAAGGGTGATATTATAATTTTCAATAGCTTCATTAAAACGTTTCAGTTTTTCAAGCACTTTACCCTTCTCAAGGTAAGCACCAATAAACCGGTCGTCACTAATAATTGCAAAATCAAAGGCCGCAAGTGCCTTGTTGTATTCCTTTAAATCAAAATATTGTTTTCCTACCTGATGCCATGCAACTTCACAATAAGGATGCTTATTTAGGTAAAGATTTAAATATTCTATAGCTTCTGTCTTCTGATCTAAAAAATCGAAGCAATACATTACATTATACAGCGCAGAATAGTCTTCTTCATCTGCTTCTAAACACTTCATAAAACTATACTTGGCATTTTCGAAATCCTCAAGAAAAAGATATTCCATCCCTATTAATGAAAAGATCTCAGCATCTTCCAGAGTGATTTCAAGCGCAGCCTGAAGCATTTTTATAGCATCACTATGCATATCTCTTTTAGAATAAATCTGCGCTTTTTGAATATATATTTCTTCGTTGGAAGACTCCAGTTCCTTCAGCTCATTTAAGATACCATCTGCCAGATCAAGTTTGTCTTCAAACACCAATATCTCTACCTTGAACAGCTTTAAATTCACTGAAGTAGGATGCTGGGCAAGACTCATCTTTACTGCCTTTTTGGCAAGTGAAATCTTACCATTTTCAAGATAATGATGGATAATATTTTCAAACTCGTTTGAATCGAAAAACAAAATATCATTTGTTTTAAGCATAGATTCAAAGCGATCAAGTGAGAAATTATCTTCTTCGTTATGGCTTAGCTGCATAAGAGAGTGATTAAGGGATTTCTACTGTACTAAAGTTATAAATGATTAAAGGTGTTTTTTGAAAAACTTTACATTGTTGTTAACAAATTAATTAACACCCGGAAACCTCAATTTTCTATTTCTCTGAGTATGTCAACAATAATGCCACATCCTTTCATGATTTCTTCATTAGAAATTGTGAGTGGGGGAGTAAGGCGTACTGCACGTTTTTCGAATAGTAGCCAAAATAGAATAAGTTGTTTTTCTTTTGCCTTTAGAATAAGTTGATCGGTAATTTCGGCAGATTCAAATATTAACGCCAGCATTAATCCCTTACCTCTAATTTCTTTAATTAGAGGATGTTGCAAATGTTTTCTGAATAATTCTTCCTTTTCGAGACTCTTTTCAATGAGATTAGATTCAGTGATCTCTTTCAAGGTAGCTAAGGCGGCAGATGCAATCAGGGGGTTTCCGCCAAAAGTTGTGATGTGTCCAAGTTTTGGGTTATCACTAAGGAGATCCATTAACTCATTAGAAGCTGAAAATGCTCCAATAGGCAGTCCTCCGCCCATTCCTTTTCCGAGTGCAACTATGTCAGGCACTACATCAAAATTTTCAAATCCGAAAAGTTTACCGGTACGTCCAAATCCCGGCTGAATTTCATCTAAAATTAAGAGCGCTCCAACTTCTTTACAACGAGTTTTTACTTTTTTAAGATAATCGTCCTCTGGCATTATAAAACCGGCACCTCCCTGAATAGTTTCCAATACGACCCCTGCAGTTCTGGAAGTGATATTATTTAGGTCTGCTACTTTGTTAAATTCAATAAATGAAATATCACCTAAAAGAGGTCTAAAAGGTTCTACCCTTTCTTCAAGATCCATCAGACTTAGTGAGCCCATGGTATTTCCATGATAAGCATTTTTGGCGGCGATAATTTCAGTTCTGCCTGTGGCTCTTCTGGCAAGCTTCATGGCGCCTTCAATAGCTTCGGTGCCTGAATTTACGAGATAGGTTTTATTTAAAGGATCTGGTAAATGCGCTGCTAGGAGTTTTGCCAGATCTACGGCTGGTTTTTGTGCATATTCTCCATAAACCATAACGTGAAGATATTTTTCAGCTTGCTTCTGAATAGCTGAAACTATTTTAGGATGTGAATGTCCAAGGCTACAGGCTGAGACTCCCGCAACAAAATCCAGATGGTCTTTTCCGTCTGTGGTGGTTATATAGCTTCCCCTGGCGTGAGAAATCTCCAGGGCAAGTGGGTGAGGAGTGGTTTGTGCCTGATATTTTATAAAATCTTCTTTCAATTAATTCTCCTTTATTATGTCTTGTTCTGTTCTTAAAGAATCCACTTTTTTAGGAGTTTCAACTTTTAAAGAATCCGGGAGTTCTTTCGTTTTGAATTTTAACGTGTCCATTTTTCTGTTCTTTAATACTTCTGGATTTAGTCTCGAATTTTTATCAAGCAACAAATCATCTTCTTCCCTTTCATCAAAGAATTCATCTGGTTCATCGGGTAACGGAATACCTTTTATCTTGGTTAGTTCTGGTTCAGGTTGTCCTTTAAATAAGCCTTCCTTGCTAAGGATCCTGTCTTCTCCCCGCCAGTTGAAACCCTGTAACTGTCTTGCGTTAGGAGGAAAGTCGGCTTCAGGGGTAAGATTTCCATCTACCTGGTTATAATAATAAATATCTTGAATTTGCTGATTTTCGAATAATATCTTAATTGAACTTGCCAGTGTCTTATTAATACCTATTAGTTCATTCTCGCTATTACGCATATAATTTAAAGTTTCGGTATTTTTATCAATCACTACTTCGTGGAGTTGGTTATCCTTGAAATAACCCGTGAGTATTTTTCCTTTTAATTGGTTATAGCCTTCAATACTATCTTTCTGAATTAAAAATGCATTGTCAAAAACTAATAAAGAGTCCAGTTGCTCGGTTTTAGGATTGCTTTGAAGATGAATACTGTCTCCCGTCATTTGATTTTCACCCGACCATAGAACCGGTTTTCCATTACCTCGGCTAGTTAAATTAATAAGTTTGGTTAAACCAGATTGCTGATCAGAATATATGGAGTCACTTCTTCCACTCATAGTATTCTCCCCGGTTTGGTCTTCTTTAAAGATCCTGGCATCGTAAAAACCTCTTATAACGCGATTTTCGGGTTTTCCGGTAATCATTATGGTATCACTATGAATAAATAATGTGTCCCTTTCCTGGAGACTTGCAGCAAGGGCTTTTTTAGTTATAAAAACTGAATCTTTATCCCTGTAAACTTCGGCGTAATGACCACTAACCCTACTGTTATTTATGGTGTCAATAACTCTGATATTATTAGTAGCAGAAGCAAAACTGTTTTTTCTGTTAAAATAAAGACTATCACCTTTAAGGATTCTATTGTCATAATTGATCTGGGAATTCTTTACGAAATAACCATTATCTGCCCTGGTGTCGTAGAAGCCTCTTTCGCAATAAACAGTACTGGTTTCGCTTTCTATAGTTGAAGGTCCATACAAGTAGGCGTGACCACTATTAGAATAGAAATCAAGTTGTTCTGAATTTATTTTATATTCTGGGTTTGTAACTACAACACTGTCTACAAAACTATATTTATCCTCCTCCATAAAGTACCTTCCAATAGTACTGGTAAGCACACTAGCGGTATCGGTTACTTTCCCTCCACTTCTATAATAAGCCTGTTGTTTAATTCGGTCAAAAAACAAGCTATCAGTTTCCAATGTAGTTTGGGGTCTTTTCATTTTTACTTTACCACTGGCAAAGGCAAATTCAGTATCACCATTATATTCGGCGTAATTACTGGTCATGCTCACACTATCTCCCTGCTGCATACGAATATTACCATAAGCTTTGAAGAAATTAGCCTCCTTATAGAAAACTGCATTGTCGCACCAAACTTCAATCCCATCATGATCAAAATAAACCTGGTTGTCTACTTTACTTAATATAAGTGCACCGGGATATCTTTGTTCATTTTTTAAGGTTCTATCAGAATCATAATTTATTTCCTGACTCGTTTGGGCATTCGCCAAAACCGAAATAAGTAAGACTATAAATAATATAGGAATAGAGGAAGTTTTCAATCTTATTTTTTTTCAAAAGTAATTAAATTCGACGGATTGTATTTCGGGAATAAAACCTAGTTGAAAATAGCGGACACTAAAAATTAACTTAATATGGGCACGTTTATTAGCCTCAAATCCTAAAGATTTCTAAATTTTTTACGTTTTAAGATAACCTTAACTCTTAAAGCTAAACCAAAGCAGCTTTCTCTTCGTAAGTTTCGGTAGAAAACTAAATATTTAATTATGAAAAAACCCTTAGTCAAGGTAGATGTGGTTGACGCATCTTCCAAAAATTCGAAAAATAACTCGCGAAGGAAGTTCATTAAGTTGAGCGGACTTGGTATAGCAGGATCCAGTTTTTTATTATATGGATGTAGCGAAGATGATATGTTTGATCCTGGTGCACCTACCGGAAGTCCTGATCCTATGGAACCAGAGGAGCCGGAAGAGCCAGAAAATCCAGAGCCAGAAGTATTTGATTTAGGACCTGGAAATTTAGGTATCCTTAACTATGCTTATGCATTAGAGCAGCTTGAAGCGGCATTTTACACAGAAATGACTGAAGGTGCTTATTATCAAGGATTGGCAGATGATTCTGAGGAAAAACAAATACTTGAAGATACATGGTATCATGAGGTAATTCATAGGGAATTCTTTAGGTCAGCTATAGGTACTGCAACTGAAGCTACTCCAGAAGCAATGCTTCCTGATATAGAGTTTGATTTTTCTAGTGTAGATTTTGATAGTAGAGATGCGGTTTTAGGAACTGCTCTTGTTCTTGAAGATACAGGTGTTTCTGCCTATAACGGCGCTGGTAATTTAATTGATGTGGATGCCGAATTAGGTGATGTTTATTTAGGACTTGCTGGTAAAATTGTATCGGTTGAAGCAAGACACGCTTCTGCATTTGCTGATCTTATTAATCCAGATACCGATGCATTTGCTAGAGATGAAGTATTAGTTTCCATTGATGGAGTTGGTCCAGCATTCGATAAAGCTACAGATCCTGCAGATGTTTTAACTGCAGTGGTAGGCACTGGATTTGTAGTAACTGAGTTTACTGCAACTGAACTACCAATGGAGCAATAGATTAATCTTTAATAAAAAAAACTAATAATATGAGTCTTATAAAATTTTTAGATAATATATCTAATACAAATTCGATGAATGCTAAAGGTTCCCGAAGGGATGCTTTTAAGCAGTTCAAAACTTTTGGAAAAGGTGCTGCCATAGCTTCTATCCCATTTGGATTGGCAGCGAGTAGTACTAAATCAAAAGCAGCTGGATTTTCTATGGCCAGTGCGGCCATGCAAGCTTCACCAACAGATGTATTGAACTTTGCCTTAACTTTGGAATATCTGGAAGCAGAATTCTATAACATGGGATTAGAATCAGGTATTATTGCTGATGAAAACATGACTGTTTTTGAAACCATTTCAAAACACGAAGATGATCACGTGGAATTTTTAGTGAATGCGCTTGGTGAAAATGCAATTGCAAAACCAACTTTCGATTTCACAGCAGGGGGCCTTGTAGACCCTTTTGGGAATTATGATGACTTTCTAGCACTTGCGCAGGGATTTGAAGATACTGGTGTACGTGCTTATAAAGGACAAGCAGTAGCATTGGCAGGTGATGATACCCTTCTGGAGTATGCTTTACAGATTCATTCTGTAGAAGCTAGACATGCTTCCAAGGTGAGAAGAATACGCGGTGAAAAAGGTTGGGTAACCGGAGGTGATGCGGCTAGTAATGGTATTCCATTGACGCAATTCGATGCTATTTATGCAGGTGAAGCAAATACCATGCAAGGAGGTGTAGAACTTGCTACGCTATTTGATGAATTTGGAGGAGCTCAGGCTGTACAGGAAGCCTTTGATGAGCCATTAACTATGGATGAAGTACTTGCTATTGGTGGTCTCTTTATAGTATCTGAAGAAGATGGTAGTGACGGATAGAAATTATCCTGATTATATAAATAAAAACGGCTACCAATTGGTAGCCGTTTTTTATACTTGGAATTTTATAAAACCTATCGCGTGATAGTTTGCTTTCTATCAGGACCCACTGAAACAATGGTAATAGGCGTTTCAAGTTCCTTTTCCAGAAAATCTACATATTCATTAAACTCTTTTGGTAATGAAGAAGCATCAGTCATTTTTGTAAGGTCTTCTTCCCAGCCTTTTACTTCCGTATATACAGGTTCTATATTTCCTGATTCAATATTAAAAGGAAGATGCGTAATCTCTTTACCTTTATACTTATAAGCGGTACAAACCTTTAGGGTATCAAAACCGCTAAGTACATCACCTTTCATCATTATAAGCTGGGTAATACCATTTACCTGAACAGCATATTTTAAAGCTACAAGATCCAACCACCCACATCGTCTCTTTCTGCCAGTGGTAGCTCCAAATTCATTTCCAACTTTACCCATTCGTTCTCCTACTTCATCAAAAAGTTCAGTAGGGAAAGGGCCGCTACCCACTCTTGTGGTATAGGCTTTAAAAATACCAAATGCTTCTCCAATTTCTCTTGGAGCAACACCAAGTCCGGTACATGCGCCAGCAGCTGTAGTATTAGATGAAGTTACAAAAGGGTAGGTTCCAAAATCAATATCGAGAAGAGATCCCTGGGCTCCTTCAGCCAGAATACTTTTACCAGACTTCATTGCCTGGTGAAGATATTCTTCACTGTCAATAAAAGTTAGTTCTTTTAAAGTATCTACAGCGGTACAGAATTCTTTTTCTAATTCTTTAAGATCGTACTGAACATCTACATCGTAGAAAGCGATCATTTTTTCATGCTTATCAGCAAGAGCGCGATATCTGTCTTTCCAGTCTTCTAATTCCAGATCTCCCACACGCAAGCCGTTTCTACCTGTTTTGTCCATATAGGTAGGCCCAATTCCTTTAAGAGTTGAACCTATCTTCGCTTTTCCTTTTGAAGCTTCAGAAGCGGCATCCAGCAAACGATGGGTTGGTAGAATTAAATGGGCTTTTCTTGATATTACAAGTTTAGATTTATAATCTATTTTGTGTTTAGCAAGATTATCCAGTTCTCGTTTAAAGATAACCGGATCTATTACTACACCATTACCTACAAGATTGATGCTGTCATCATGAAATATACCCGAGGGGATGGTATGTAAAACGTGTTTTTGACCATCGAATTCTAAAGTGTGCCCTGCATTTGGGCCGCCTTGAAAACGTGCAATAATATCGTATTTGGAGGTTAGGACGTCAACTATTTTTCCTTTTCCTTCATCACCCCATTGAAGACCTAGTAGTAAATCTACTGCCATGAATTTCTAAACTTAATTGGTTGATTTTTTGTTTCCGTAGAAGTATAGAGAATGCTTATTGATCTCAATATCAAAAACTTCTTCTATTGTTTGTTTGATGCTCTGTATCCTTGGATCGCAGAATTCAATAACTTCCCCGGTATCTGTAAGTATTATATGATCGTGCTGGCGGTCAAAATATGATTTTTCATATTGTGACTGGTTCTGACCAAACTGATGTTTTCTAACTAAGCCACACTCCAATAATAATTCAATAGTATTATATAAAGTGGCACGGCTCACACGATATTTCTTGTTCTTCATTTTAATATAAAGAGATTCAATATCGAAATGATCTTCAGCATTATAAATCTCCTGAAGAATAGCAAAACGCTCCGGTGTCTTCCGGTGCCCCTTGTCTTCAAGATACTTGGTGAAAACGTTTTTAACGACCGCCTGATCGTTTTTATTTACGACTTTTTTACTCATAATTGCTTTGCAAAGGTAAAAGTTTATTCACGGCTAACCTTGTCTATCCCGTTAATTTTTTTCAACCTCTGGATGATGGTATTCAGGATATTATTATTTTTTACAACAAGTGTAATACGGCCACTGAATACCCCATCTGAACTGTCAAAATTCAGATTTTGCATATTCACATGCATATTGCTGGAAATCTCCTGGGTAATCTCACTTACAAGACCAAGATTATCTATTCCCTGAAGTTTGATAACCGCCTTAAAGTCCTGTTGAGAACTATCTATCCATTTTGCCTGGATAATCCTGTAGGCATAATTACTCTGGAGTTGAAGGGCATTAGGGCAGTCTTTTTTATGGACTTTGATCCCATCATTAACCGAAATAAATCCAAATACAGTATCACCCGGAATAGGGTTGCAACAATTAGATAATTTATATTCCAGTTTTTCCTCTTCTTTTCCAAAAACTAACTGATCGTACTTCGCCGTGATCTCATCTTTATTAAGATCTGATGCTACCTGAGGTTTCTTGATCTTGCTTTTAAAATAACTCACAATAGAGTTGCTCCTGGAAGATGCAAAGTCTTTTAGCAACTGGTTGTCAATCTTGCCAATACCTACACGATAGAAAAGGTCCAGACTGGTTTTGAGATTGAAAAAAACGACCAGTTCATTTATAGATTTTTCGTTGAATTGAATCTTCTGTGCCTTTAGCTTTCTGGCAAGCACCGCTTTTCCTTCTTCTGCAATTTCCTTCTTTTCATCTTTTAAAGAAGATTTGATCTTTGCTCTTGCCCTGGCGGTGTTTGCATAATCCAGCCAGTTAATATTTGGTTTGGCATTATCTGAAGTGATAATTTCAACCTGGTCTCCGCTCTTTAGCTCATGGCTTAATGGCACCAGCTTATTGTTAACCCGTGAGCCACGTGTGTGTATGCCAATTTCAGTATGAATGCTAAAAGCAAAATCTAATGGTGTAGAACCTTTTGGAAGTGATTTTAAATCACCCTGGGGAGTAAAAACAAAAATTTCTTTTGAATAGAGGTTCAGTTTGAATTGTTCTACAAAATCAATAGCACTAACATCTGAACTTTCCAGCGCTTCCTGTAAACGAGAGACCCATTCTTCAAAACCTCTTTCTTCTTTATTATTTTCTCCCTGTTTATATTTGTAGTGAGCAGCATAACCTTTTTCAGCAATCTCATTCATACGCTCGCTTCTTATCTGAACTTCTACCCAACGCCCTTTTGGTCCCATTACTGTTATATGCAATGCTTCGTAGCCGGTAGACTTTGGGGAAGAGATCCAGTCTCTTAATCGGGTAGGATTAGGTCTAAAGTGATCTGTAACGATAGAATATATTTTCCAGGCTAGAAATTTCTCCTGTCCGGGTTCTCCTTTATAAATGATACGAATCGCAAATTTGTCATAGATCTCATCAAAACTAATATTCTGAGCTTTGATCTTTTTATTGATGGAATAAATAGATTTAGGTCTTCCCTTAATCTCATAGTCCAGTTCTTCCTGATCCAGGGAATCCTGAATGATTTTACTGAATTCCTTGATATAAAGATCCTGTTCCTCTTTACTTTCCTTGATTTTTGTAAGAATATCACTATAAACCTCCGGCTCCGTGTATTTTAGACCCAGGTCTTCAAGTTCAGTTTTAATATTGTATAAACCTATTCTATGGGCGAGGGGAGCGTATATATAAAGTGTTTCTGAAGCGATCTTAATTTGCTTATCAGGCCGCATCGCATCCATAGTTTGCATATTATGCAACCGGTCTGCAATTTTAATGATGATCACCCTTACGTCATCATTTAAAGTAAGTAGCATCTTTCTGAAATTTTCAGCCTGAAGGGATACATCCTTATCTTTTTTTAGACTGGAAATCTTGGTGAGACCGTCTACAATTTTGGCAACAGTTTTTCCAAATGTTTTTTGCAGATCTTCAAGAGTATATTTGGTGTCTTCAACCACATCGTGGAGCAGGGCAGCGGCAATGGAAGTCCCATCCAGACCAATCTCTGAAGCTACGATCTTTGCTACTGCAATAGGATGAAATATATAGGCTTCGCCAGATTTTCTTCGCTGGTCTTTATGGGCATCCACAGCCATATCAAAGGCTGTCCGGATGAGCTTTTTATCATCGTCGGTAAGCGTTTGATAACTTATACGCAGCAATTCTTTATACTGCCGTGCAATTTGTTTGTTTTCTTTTACGATAGCCTCCTCTGTCATAGGTTAAAAATACAATTAAGATTAAAAGGAAACAACTAAATACCAGCCTTCAAATTGCGATATCGCTGTAGGAGACTGGGATGCGAGAAATGTACAAAAATATAAGCTTTATGTGGAGTTAAATTGCTTAATGTATTTTTTGATAATTTCTTCAGACTTGAAATCAGGAAACTGCCATCGTACGTGTTTTTTGCAAAATTATCTGCCTGATATTCAAATTTTCTGGATATATAATTCATAATAAGCCCTGTGATTTCTGAAATTGGACTATATAGAATCCCAAAGGCTACCAGGCCAATATGAAAACTGGGTTCAGCAACACCCAAAGCCTGTGATAACAAAGGATTTCCAACAAAAAGGGATAGTAACCAAAGCGTAAAACCAGTCGTTAAAATGGAAGCGGTCAGGTTAACAATAATATGATTCTTTTTATAGTGTCCTACCTCATGGGCGAGTACGGCCACAATCTCTTCTTCTTCCAGGTCGTTGATTAAAGTATCATAAAGGGTGATTCTTTTTTCACTTCCAAAACCTGAAAAATAGGCGTTGGCTTTGGTACTTCTTTTTGAACCGTCGATCACAAAAATGTTATCAAGTTTGAATCCTACATTTTTGGCATATGCTTCAATCTTGGATCTCAAAGAACCATCATTTAACGGTGTTTGTTTATTGAATAACGGCACAATGAGTTTTGCGTAGAACATATTCATAAATACTGAAAAAACCGCTACTAATATCCAGGCATACCACCAAAAATCATCACCGGCGAATTGATAGAACCATACTATTAGAGCGAGAATCCCACCACCTACTATAACCGTCATAGCGAGTCCTTTTATTTTATCAAGAAAGAAAGTTCCTTTTGTAGTTTTATTGAAGCCATATTTTTCTTCTATACTAAAAGTACTATACCAGGAGAAAGGTGTCATTAAAATATCACTCCCCAGCATGATGATTCCGAAGAAGATTAAAGCAATTAAAATAGCATTGTCACTTATACTTCTGGCTATTTCATCTACATAGGCAAAACCATCAAAAACGATAAATCCCAGCGTTAGCAATACAGAAAATGTAGAAGTGATGATCCCAAATTTGAATCTTTCCTTTTTATAACGCTGAGATTTTTCGTATTCCTCTGTATCGTAAACGTCTTCTAACTCATTTGGAATCGGATCGTTGAAATGTTTTGCATTAAGCGCATCAAGTATTTTGTCAAATATAAAATCGATCACAATAATTCCGATGATGATATAAAATAGGGTTTCTGAATTCAAGTTCTGTAATTTGAGATTTATAATTTTATGTGATCCTGAAACAATCCCGATAGTTATCGGGACAGAATGACGTCCTTCACTTTATGACACTTTTAGTACAGCATTTTATTAATTAATGCCTATTGTTAATGCAAGCTGTTTTCGACTAACCTTTGTCTTTTCGCTTCAAAAATAAGAATTCCAGCTGCGACAGAAACATTCATCGAATCTATTTTACCGTGCATTGGAATTATGATATTCTGAGTTGAATTTTCCAGCCATTCGTTACTTAATCCCGTAGCTTCGGTTCCCATTATTATTGCGGAAGCTTCTTTAAAATTTATATCGGAATAAGGTTTTGATGCCTGCAAGGCCGCGGCATAAATATGAATTTTTTGTGCTTGTAGAAATTGAATGATTTCGGAAGTTGTTCCCGTAGCGATCTTATTCGTAAATAAACTGCCAACACTACTTCTTATAATATTTGGATTATAGAGATCTGTTTTTGGATTAGCGATGATCACAGCATCTACAGCTGCGGCATCCGCAGTTCTTAAAATAGCTCCGATATTTCCGGGTTTTTCAGGTGCTTCTGCTACTAAGATCAGTGGGAAAGGATGCTCAAAACTTAAATTTTCAACTGGATGTTCAATATTTCTGAAAACTGCTAAAAGGCCTTCCGTACTTCCGCGGTAAGCTATTTTATCATACACTTCCTTGTTTATCTCCGTGATTTCAGCAGCTTCATGCTCGTTTGCCTTAGCCATTTCTAGCACTTCCTGGAAGTCGATCAATTCAGGAACAAAATAAAGATGAAGCGGCAAATACCCACCTTTTAGAGCAAGGTTCACCTCTCTTTTTCCTTCTACAATGAAAGAGTTTTCTTTTCTGCGATTACGCGATTTTTCCTGTAACTGGAGTAGCCATTTTATTTCTTTATTTTGCTGACTTGTGATCTTCTTGAGCATAACCGTAAAAATATGGAATACTGATTAGAACTAAGATATTTAGTTTTTAGAATGTTCTAGTATGGGGATTTGTAAGATATCCAATATCATTTCGACCATTTTATGGTCTCTTTATAGACAAACTGAACAATTCAACAAAATTAAACCACTAACCATGAAAAAAGTACTATTATTTATTGCAGCTCTTGCTTTAGTCACAGCTTGTAAAAACGATTCTAAGGAATCAAAACAAAAACAAATTGCGTCCTCCACCGAAGAAAAATCTGAGTCTTCAATGAATTATCCCGACGAGTTACAAGAAGTACTCACAGCTCATGGCGGAATAGTGCAATGGAATAAAATGAATACTTTGAAGTATAGCATTCCCAAGTCTGAAGAAAATATGGAGTATCAGACTGTAGACTTGAAAAACCGGTATACTTTAGTTGAAAATGAAAACGTTTCCATGGGATACAACGGAGAAGATATTTGGGTGAAAGAAGGAGCGACAGAGTATAAGGGAAATGCCGGTTTCTATCACAATCTTATGTTCTATTTTTATGCTATGCCTTTTGTATTTGGTGATGATGGCCTTAATTACGAAAATGCTGAAGCATTAAATTATAAAGATACCTCGTATCCTGGAATTAAGATTTCTTTTAATAATGGAGTAGGAGCTTCACCAAAAGATGAATATTATCTTTATTATGACCCTCAAACTAAAAAGATGGCGTGGTTAGGATATACCGTAACCTACCAAACCGGAGAATCCAGCGATAAGGTGAATCTTATAAAATATGCTGAATGGCAGAAAACAAATGGTCTGCTATTACCTAAAAAGATCGCATGGTATAATTATGAAGCTGGAACAATTGGCGAAATGCAAAATGAAGTAAGTTTTAATAATCCAAGCATTACTCAAAATAAGATGGATGTTGAAACTTTTAAAATGCCGGAGGGCGCCAGGGTTTTTGAAGCTTCAGAAGAATAGTTGAATCTAGTTCGAAAAAAAGACCTCCCAGATTGCAAAATCTGGGAGGTCTTTTTTTATGAGTCTAAATAAAATTACTTTCCTTCCTGGTTTTTATATTTATTAGAATATCGCTTCCAAAGTTCGGTTTGATGGGTTTCCAGGCTAACTTCTCTGCCATCGATAAATGCATGCGAAAGAATATTAGTTCTCATATCCAGCGCATCGCCTTCAGAAATAAAAAGGGTAGCCGACTTTCCTTTTTCCAGAGTTCCAAATTTTTCATCAACTCCTAAGATTTTTGCTGTATTGGAAGTAACAAGCTTAAGTGCATCTTCTTTTTGCATTCCAAAAGCTGCAACCGTACCTGCATAGAAAGGCAAATTTCTGCTATTCATTCTTTCCATTTGTCCACTGCCTTCAATTGCTACCAAAACTCCTTCATCCTGAAGTAATTTTGCTAATTTATAAGGATAGTCGTAATCTTCATGGTCTCTATTTGGGGTGCTATGCGGTCTATTTACAAGTACCGGAATATTATTAGATTTTAAATCATTAGCTACACCCAAGGCATCGTAGCCTCCAACGATCACAACACCATCAAGATTATTTTCTTTTTTGAATTGAATAACATCCATAATCTCTTTTTCACCATCAACATGCACAAAAACTTTTTTATCTCCGTTAAAAACAGACTCCATAGCTAAATACGGAAGGTTCTTATAATCTCTATTTCCTGCAAGATAGGCCTTAGATGATGCAAAGAAATCTGAAAGTTTTTGAACCTCATCGGTATATTCTTTATTAGATTTTATGCCTGGATCTTCATCTCTCCACCAGCGACCTCTTCTAAAAGCATCCGGCCAGTTAATGTGTAGTCCGTCATTTTCTTTTACTACAGCGTCTTCCCAATTCCAGGCATCAAACTGTACAATGGAAGAAGTTCCCGAAATAAGTCCACCTCTGGGAACAACCTGACCTAAAAGTACACCATTAGGTCTCATAGATTCCACAATTTTACTCTCAGCATTATAGGCGATTAAACTTCTTACATTTGGAAGCATTTCGCCCATTTCATCATTGTCTTCCGTTGCTTTTACGGAAGCAATCTCCACTAAACCAAGCGTTGAATTTGGTGCGATAATTCCGGGATAGACATGTTTACCTTCTGCGTTGATGATCTTTCCAGGGTATTGTCTTTTGGTAAGATTTTCCGCGATCACTTCAGTAATTATTCCTTCTTCAATAATAATAAGGCTGTTCTCAATAATTTCACCATTTCCAATATGCGCAGTAGCTCCAACAATGCTAATCGGTTCAGATTGTTTATCAGCAGGAGTTTGCTGGGCAAAACTGTTTCCGGAAATTATCAAAAAGGCTATTAAAATATATGTATTAAATTTTTTCATTTTACTTTAAATTTTAGTGAACCTCTTCTAATAGATCACAGTGAACATGTTGTTTTTCCTTTTTTGTCACAGGTTGAGTCTTCACTCCACTGTTCTTAGCTTTCAACATCTGTGCAATTAGCTGGTTACGTTCTTTTTTGATCTCTTCTCTCATTTTTTCATCACGATCAATGTCAAAATAGATTACACCTTCAATCATCGTCTTTTCTGGTTTTGCATAAATAGAAAGAGGATGATTATTCCAAAGTACAAGATCTGCCTGCTTTCCTGTTTTTATACTTCCTACAAGATTATCTACATGTAAAAGTTTAGCAGGATTGATAGTGACCATTTTCCAGGCATCTTCTTCACTCATTCCACCATATTTCACACTTTTTGCAGCTTCCTGATTCAGCCTTCGGTTCATTTCACCATCATCACTATTTATAGCTACGGTAATCCCAACTTCATTCATAATAGAAGCATTGTAAGGAATAGCGTCATTTACTTCATATTTATATGCCCACCAGTCAGAAAATGTTGAAGCGCCCACGCCATGTTCTTTCATTTTATCGGCAACTTTATATCCTTCCAGAATATGTGTAAACGTATTAATGTTGAAATCGAATTGTTCGGCAACTTTCATTAGCATATTGATCTCGCTTTGAATATAGGAGTGAGAAGTCACAAATCGTTCTCCATTTAGAATCTCAACCAGAGTTTCCATTTCTATGTCTTTTCTGAAATCTTCTCCACCTTTATTTTTTTCAGCTTCGTAAGCTCGCGCCTGACTGAAATAATCAACAAATACCTGTTCCACACCCATACGAGTTTGTGGAAAACGATTTCCACTCCAGTTAGACTGTTTCACATTTTCACCAAGGGCAAACTTTATAAACGGTGGTGCCTGCTCAAAGATGAGATCATCTGCAGATTCTCCCCATTTTAATTTCAAGATTGCTGAACGGCCTCCAATAGGATTTGCTGAGCCATGTAAAAGCTGAATAGTGGTGACCCCGCCTGCAAGGCCTCTATAGATGCCAATATCTGTAGGATCTATAACATCTTCCATACTCACTTCAGCTGTGGAGTTGTGACCGGCTTCATTAATATCTGAAGCAGCAAGATGCGAATGTTCGTCTATGATCCCTGCAGTAAGATGTTTACCGGTAGCGTCAACAACTTTGGCGCCGCCAGCATTTAGGTTTCCCCCAATTCTAACAATTTCTCCATTTTTAACGAGTACATCGGTATTTTCCAAAACGCCTTCTTCTTCACTTGTCCAAACCGTGGCATTCTTGAAAAGAATATTTTCCTGCTTAGGCTGTTTATCAAAACCATAGGCGATATTTGGGTAGGTAAGTGGTAATACTTTTGGAGTCTGGTCATCTTTTTTGTCCTTCTCGTCCTTCTTGTCTTTTTCTGAAGCTGACTTTTTGGTAGCCTGAAAAGCCATTTCATTTCCATTTGCTAGAATAGCTTTTCCTGAAATTATGTTGCCTGGAACAGGAACATTTGCTACAAGTCTAATAAATTCAGTTTTTGTAGTATCTGGAGAAGAAAGCAGGAGGTTCATCCAATTATCTTCAAAACTAATTTTGGAACCTATTTTACTCTCGCCTAATTTTACTTCAGCCTTGGGTTTGGAAGGCTCTCCGGTGATATTTAGTTCATATTGTTTTTCGTCTATTTTCAGGTTGTAATTACCAGAAATATTAGTGACATCCATATTTTCCAGAACTTTTTTCTCTCCCTGGATCCAGTTTTCGTAAAGTGTTGTTTCCTTTTCAAAATAATCACCAGAAGTAATAATGAAATTTGCCCAGGCTCCTTCTTTTAAAACCCCAATTTTTCCTGCCTGTCCTATGGTTTGAGCAGGAACCGTGGTGAGGGAAGCCAGTGCAGCTTCTTTGGTTAAGCCATATTCAACTGCTTTTAAAAGATTCGATTTAAAGTCTTTTTCAGCGTCTATGGAGTGAGTTGTAATTGTGAATGGAACTTTATTTTCTGAAAGCATTTTGAGGTTTGACGGAGCCTGATTCCATTCTCTCATTTCGTTAAGGCTTAAATATCCCGTTAAATAAGGATCTTCCACATCGTAAGCTTCCGGAAATTTCAAAGGCACAATATAAGTAGCATTTGAAGCTTTAATTTTGTCCAATCGCTGATATTCATTTCCGCTTCCAAGAATCACGTACTGAACTCCAAATTCATCCCCAACTTTATCAGCTCTTAGTTCGTTCAGAAGATTATCTGTAGTAAAAATTTGAACAAGATCCTTGTTGTTATTAAGAGCTTCCAGGGCAAGATCTTTATTTTTAGCATTTCCTTTTGCATACCAGTCAGCATCCAGGTAGGTCTGACGAATAAGCGCCATGGTTCCCATAATAGAAGTAGGATAAGATTGTCTGGATTGCACACTTTTATCAAATGAAAAATACTGAGAAGATCTACTATTAAGAATACGGTCACCTTCATTAACTTCAGGCGTAAGGGCAACCAGCATCCCGGTTCCTCTTATTATCCCATCGGGAACATGTGTATTTACAACACCGAAGCCTGCTTTATGATATTTTTCTGCTTCTTTAGAATCAAAACTAAATTGTGAAACCGCATCAGTTTCAGGGCGTATATGATCATTCCAGTAATAACCTTCTCGGGAAGCGTCGTATTGTGGTCCGTTCCCGCCTTCAGCTCTTTTTGGTTTTGAGATTCCAAAATCGCTATAAAGGTCAATAAAAGAAGGATACACTTCCTTTCCCTCTAGATCTATGACAATACTGTTTTTCGGAATAGTAATAGATTTTCCAACTGAGGTGATTTTCCCATCCTTAATAGCAAACATTCCTTTGTTGATCACGGTTTGAGGATCTACATGAATTCTGGCATTTTTGAAAACAGTGTAGTTGGTGTTTCGGGTTTTTACCCCATCATTTTTCGGGAAGTATTCCTGAGCTTGCACCGAAAAAGCACAAAGGAAAACTCCCAAAATCAGTAATTTTAATTTCATAAAAAATTGGTGGTTTAGATAAATAAGATTGCTCAAAATTTTAAGAGCCTTAAAGTACTAAAATTTGAATAAATTCAGAGGAATTATAGTGCGTTTCGAGTGTCATCGAAATAATTTACCAGTAATGCAACCACGTAGCTATAACTTTTCATTCCGTCTGACTGATTATTTACAATGAGATATCTGTTATAAGTTGCTTTGAAAATAGGCTCGAATGGATTGGTATGCTGCCTCCAGAATTCATCTACCTCTCTATAATTTTCGAGAATTCCAACATTCATGGTTGCAATGAGTTCTTCGGCCTTAGCCTGATCTCGCCTATAAAGTTCACTTAAGCAATAACTAAGCGCAAAAGTATATCCGGAATACCGAAATTTCTTATTTGGATGGTTCATAGTAACCAGACAGGCGATAAAATTTGCTTCATTTTCCTTGGCAAAACCTAACTGATGACCAACTTCATGACTTGCCGTGGTTGGTATTTTATAAGGTACAATTAGGGTGTTTACCTGTGCTTCATTCGTTAAAGGATTTAAATATCCATTAAAACCCATATAGGTGAGGGGTAAACTATATAAAGATCTTTTTAAAGCGAAACCATTATAGGCCAGTTCCGGAAATTCATTTTCTATATGATCGTAACCTTCGAGCGTGATATTGAACAATTCATTTTTTGTGTATTGATAATCAACTTTGGTAGAGTCATTTTCGGCTAATTCTGAATGTATCTTATTCGATCTTGAAATGAGCGTCTCCGTTAGTTTAATAAGTTTTTCCGTAGTATAATCATTTTCGATTTCCAGGCTCTCATGGAGCGGAAGTCTATAATAATTGAAACCCCAGAATAAATGAAAACAGAAATAAATAATAGAAAGGCTCGCTAGGGCATCAGGGATCCAGATCTTCGGATTTTTGAATTTATGCCTAAGTCTTCTAATTAGCCATAAGATCAAAAGAATAATAAGTGCGGCATAGAGAAAGTCTCCTATAGAAAAAGGAATCCATCCTAAACTATATCGCATTATTTTAGAAATAACAGGATATACGCCATTGGAATAATATTCTTCGACGAAATTGGCATGTCCGGAAAGTATGTTAATACCTATAATTTGAACCGGTAACAGGATAGCTAGTAGCAGGATAGATTTTCTCTTCACGGCTTAAAAATACAAATATTCGGCAGGCCTCAAATTTTAGAGTTCGGTAAAATCGAATACCTTTGTGAAGATACCAAAATTTAGATCAATGAATGAAGAAATAAGGGCGCTGGAACCCAAAGTATTATGGAACAAATTTGCAGACCTAAATGCCGTTCCAAGGCCATCCAAGAAAGAAGAGCGAGTTATAGAGTTTATTAAGAATTTCGGGAACAACCTGGATCTCAAGACTGAAGTGGATAGTGTTGGAAATGTGGTGATCTACAAAGCTGCAACCAAAGGAATGGAAAGCCGAAAAAAGATCGTTCTACAGGCTCACCTGGATATGGTGCATCAAAAAAATAACGATACAGATTTCAATTTTGATACTCAAGGTATAGAGATGTATGTTGATGGAGACTGGGTTCGTGCCAGAGGAACTACGCTTGGTGCCGATAACGGCCTTGGGGTTGCCACTATGATGGCGATTCTTGAAAGTGATTCTATAGAGCACCCTGCCATCGAAGCCTTGTTCACAATAGACGAAGAAACCGGGATGACCGGGGCTAAAGGTTTAAGTCCAGATCTTTTAGAAGGTGATATTTTGTTGAATCTTGATACTGAAGAAGATGACGAGATAGGCATTGGATGTGCCGGGGGTGTGGATATTACTGCGATAAAGAAATATGAAGAAGAAAAAATGCCTGAAACTTACCGAAGCTATTCGGTAAAAGTGAAAGGTTTGAGCGGCGGACACTCCGGGATGGATATTATCAAAGGCCTCGGGAATGCGAATAAGTTGATGAATCGTTTACTGCTTAATACTTCGGAAGACCTTAAAATGAGAGTTTCTGAAATTAATGGTGGAGGCTTAAGAAATGCCATTCCAAGAGAAAGTGAAGCGATCATAGCTTTACCAGATACAGAAGAAGAAAGTTTTAAAAAAGAATTCGAGTCGAGAGCAAAAGCGATCAAATCTGAATATGCTTCTTTGGAACCAAACCTTTCTATAGAGCTACAGAGAACCACTTCTCAAAATTCAGTGATGGATCTTAAATCACAGAAAGACATTTTGCTCGCACTTGCAGCAGCACACAACGGAGTGTATAGAATGAGTCCTGAAATTGAAGGTTTGGTGGAAGCCTCCAATAATGTGGCAAAAGTTGCACTGAAAGATGGAGAAGTACATATAAAATGTCTTACCCGAAGCTCGGTTGAATCCAGCAAAGATGATCTTGCTGATTCTTTAAAAGCTGTATTTGAGTTGGCCGGTTTTGAGGTAAAACTTTCCGGTGAATATCCCGGCTGGGCACCAAACAGTGATTCTGCAATTTTGAAAACTTTAGATGAAATTTACCAGAATGTAAATGGTTCAAAAGCTGATATTGCTGCCTGTCATGCAGGATTAGAATGTGGAATTATTGGAAGTCACTATCCTAATATGGATATGATTTCTTTTGGTCCAACTATTAGGGGAGCGCACTCTCCAGATGAAAGAGCCAGCGTAAAATCTGCTCAGAAATACTGGAAATTTTTACTGGAAGTTTTAAAAAATATTCCTGAAAATTAGAATTAAAGACTACGAAAATAAAAAGCCCTCAGGAATATTCCTGAGGGCTTTTTTAATAATTAATTATTTAATTATTTAGAACTGTCAACTATTTCGACCATCTCAATTTTAAAGATAAGGTCGGTATTTGGAGGAATAACACCACCAGCGCCTCTTTCACCATATCCCATTGCACTTGGTATAAATACCACTGCTTTATCTCCAACTTTCATTTCCTGCAAAGCATCTTTAAAACCAGGAATCATTGGAGCATCCGGACCATAAACTGTAGTCATAGGGCCATATTGACCACTGGTATCTCTACGATGATCATAAATTCCCATTTCCTGAGCAAGTTCTTTTTTGCTGGTATCGAAAATGGTACCATCAGCGAAATAACCTTCGTAGGATACCTTTACTTTTTGACCATTTTTCGGTTTTTCACCTTCTCCTTTATTTTCAAAATAGATCTTTAAACCGCTGTCTAAAGAATCTGCTTTTTCTTCCAGAGACTTAAATTCTTCATTCTTTTTTGCAGCCATTTCCTGCTTCTTTTTAGCTTCAGCTTCTTTTTCAGCATCAATTTCAGCTAATTGATTCTCAAAAACTTTCGGAGCGTCAAAATTCTTGGCTGCACTTCCTTTACGAATAATATTCACTTCGTTCATAACAATGTCTTTGGTGGGACGATCACGAGGTCCGGTCTCCACTTTTCCAATAGAATCTACCACATCCTGACCTTTCACTACTTTTCCGAAAACGGTATGTTTTCCATCCAATTGCGCAACTGGTCCTAAGGTGATAAAAAACTGACTTCCATTTGTTCCGGGACCTGCATTGGCCATAGAAAGTATTCCTTTTGAATCGTGACTTAAAGAGTCTACAAATTCGTCAGGATATTTGTAACCTGGGCCACCGCTACCAGTTCCGGTAGGATCTCCACCCTGGATCACGAAGCCATCAATAATCCGGTGAAAAATAAGTCCGTCATAATATTTTTTGTCTTTGTAAGTACTGTCGGCCATTTTGCTCGTCCCTTCCGTAAGAGATACAAAACTGGCGATAGTCATGGGAGTTTCTTCAAAATATAGTTCGGCAATTACCGGTCCCATTGAAGTATTGAATTCGGCATACATACCATCTTCTAATTCCGGATATTCGTCGTTGCAAGAAAATAGGGATACTGCTACTGCTAGTAGTAAAAAAATACTTTTTGTTTTCATCTGTAATTTTTGATTTTTCTGTTTGTCATGTGATCCTGAAGTTTCGGGATGCCAAATGTCATTTCGATCATCAACCGAAATTCGTTTTGGCGCACTTCATTCTTAATTATCGATTTCGTTGGTCGATTCCTCTTTTATATTGTGCAAAGTAACTTTTGCGGTAATTGGTACATTACTACCAATTTTATCTTTATCGCCGTAATATCCAAAAGCTTTATGAGAGGGGAAGAGAAAAGTTACAGTTTCGCCTTCCTTCATCAATTTTAAGCCCTGTCTTAATCCGGTAAATAGTTTCTCCTTATCCATGGTATATTCACGGGTAGGTTTTTCGCCTTCGGCATAAATAGAAGTTCCCTCTATACTTGAAATTGAATAGTCAAAAACTACTATATCTCCAAATTGAGGCGTTTTTGTGTTTAAACTATCTGTTGATTTATTATTGTAGAAATACCAGAATCCATCTGCAGAGGTTAGGTACTCCGTATCAGGATCTTTTCCCATTTGCTGCTTGATGTAATCTTCATCCCTGGCGATCATTTCTTTGTTTCTTTCTACAGACTCATCAATGTAGGAGCCGCTATTTTGAGAAACAGGACGTCGTGCTTCGGGAGATTTACAACCGATGGCTAAAAAGATCAGCATTATAACACTTAGAATTCTCATTTTTTTAGCTGTTCTGAGTATTGAGGCAAGATATCATTAAACTTTACAATGGTGTCATTCAGCGAGATGTCACTTTTTCCTCCGGCAGCATTAATATGACCGCCGCCCTCAAAATGAGCACGGGCAAATTTATTTACGTCAAAATCTCCTTTAGACCTAAATGACATTTTTATAAGATCTTCGTTCTCTTTCTCGATGAATATTACAGCGAATATTATTCCGTCAAGGGAAAGACCGTAGTTTACAAAGCCTTCAGTATCTCCTTTCTTAAAACTATGTTTGTTCAGTTCTTCTTGTGAAAGGCTTATATAGGCAGTTCTTAATTCTTTATTCACTTTTAAATTCTGAAGGGCTGTACCTAATAATTGCAGTTTATTTTCAGAATTGGTGTCATAAATATTATTATGAATTTGATCATTTTCAGCTCCTTTATCAATTAGATCTGCAATAACCTTATGAGTATCACTGGAAGTGGAGCTAAAACGAAAAGATCCGGTATCTGTCATGATCCCCGTATAAAGACAGGTAGCAATTTCCGGAGTAATTTTCTTGCTGGCTCTTAATTTATCTATGAATTTATATACCATCTCACAGGTAGAACTCATTTTAGAGTCACTATACGTATAATCGGCATAGTCTGAAGGCTCTTGATGATGATCTATCATAACAAAAACAGCATCTGATGCCAAAAGAGATTCCTGCATAGACCCACATCTGGAAAGGTTGTTAAAATCTAAAGTGAACACTATCTGAGCTTCAGCAATAAGTGCATCGGCTTTTTCTTTATCAGATTCGTAAATGATCACTTTTTCATTTCCCGGCAACCATTTTAAAAAATGAGGATAATCATTTGGCGCAATTACCGTCGCGTTATGACCTTTGTCTCGCAAGAAATGCATGAGTCCAAGTGTAGAACCCATCGCATCACCATCAGGACCTTTATGGGGGACAATAACTATATTCTCAGCTTTGGCCAGTTCGGCCGTTATTTCAAGTATTCTTGTATCTATCATATTCAGGGCTAAATATACAATTTAATAATACTTAAGAAATATCAGAAGCTTTAAATTTGTGTTGCAAAAACCAACTAATGAAAATATTATTCAAAATATTACCTGTACTTTTTCTAATCTTATCCTGCGGAAGTTCATCTTCGGCAAATAAAGAAACTGAATCAGATTTCGTCATTGCTTTTGGAAGTTGTAATCGGGAGGATGAGTCACAATTGTTATGGAAACCTATTCTGAAAAATCATCCCGACGTTTTTTTATGGGGCGGAGATAATATTTATTCTGATACCGATAATGCTGAAATTATGAAAGCTGCATATCAGAAACAAAAAAATAATCGGAACTATCAGAAATTACTTAATCAAGTGCCGGTACTTGGAATATGGGATGATCATGATTACGGACTGAATGATGGTGGTGAAGAATGGCATTTTAAAAATAGAAGTCAGCAGTTATTCTTAGACTTTATGGAGGTTTCTGAAGAAAGTCCGCGCAGGAGTAGGGAAGGCATTTATCATTCTGAAATTTTTAAAACTGAAAAAGGGAATGTGAAAGTAATTTTATTGGATACGAGGTACTTCAGAGATGAATTGATCAAAAGCGAAGATCCTAATAAAAGATATGAACCTTCAACAGGAACAGTGCTTGGAGAAGAACAGTGGAGCTGGCTGGAAGCGGAACTTGGAAATAGTGAGGTAGATTTTAACGTAATTCTTTCCAGTATTCAGATACTATCAGCAGAACACGGATTTGAAACCTGGGGAAATTTTCCTATGGAAGTTGAAAAATTGAAGGATCTTATTGTTGCTTCTAAAGTTAAAAATGTAATTCTGTTAAGTGGTGATCGGCATATTTCAGAATTTTCAGCAACCGAAGTTAGTGGTCTAAATTATCCTTTAATTGATTTTACTTCCAGCGGACTTACGCATACCTACGAAGAATTCAGCGGAGAACCCAATCAATATAGAGTAGGAGAGGTGGTGAAAAATAAAAGTTTTGGGATGTTAAGATTCAATTTTGATAAGAATGAAGTACGTCTTGAAATGAGAGGATTGAATAATAAGTTACAGCAGGATTATTTGCTTGAATTTCAGTAGTTGAACATAAAAGCTGAAAGCACTTGTATATGGTAAGGAATTATTTATTTTTGCAGCAAATTTAAAAACCATACAATGGCAGATAATAGAACATTCACCATGATTAAGCCAGATGCAGTTGAGAACGGGCATATTGGTGGAATATTGGACCAGATCACAGCTTCAGGATTTAGAATCGTAGCTTTGAAACTTACTCAAATGACTCAGAGAGATGCTGAGACTTTTTATGCAGTGCATAATGAGCGTCCATTCTTCGGGGAATTAGTTGAGTTTATGACTCGTGGTCCTATCGTTGCGGCTATTCTTGAAAAAGACAATGCCGTAGAAGATTTCAGAACCCTTATTGGCGCTACAAACCCAGAGGATGCTGCTGAAGGAACTATCAGAAAAAAATATGCAAAGAGCATTGGAGAAAATGCCGTTCACGGAAGTGATAGCGATGAAAATGCACAAATTGAAGGTGCTTTTCATTTTGCAGGTAGAGAAATGTTTTAAGTATAAAACATATTATTATAAAAATGCCGGACTCGCTTGTCGAAGTCCGGTTTTTTTATGCCTTTTGTTGAAATTTGTCAAACTGAGCGCAGTCGAAGTTTTAACCTGCCTTCGACTGCGCTCAGGCTGACAGTCATTGCAAGCGAAGCGAAAGGGAATGAGGCAATCTTAATTACGATAATTGGAATAATTAGACTGCTTCAGTCATTTCATTCCTTCGCAGTGACAGTTAATTTTAAAAGCTCACTACCTCACTATTCACTACCTCAAAACAAGTTTAGAAATAAGATCCCTACCCATTGCTTCGTTGAGGTTTCTAATGATTTTTTCCTTGCCATAACTTAATTCTTCTCGCAGAACTGAAGAACTTAATTGTACAAAAAGAGTGTCATTCTTGAGTTTTAATCCGGTAGTATATTTTTCTATTGCCGGACCCATCTGGTTATTCCAAACATCCCGAACTTTAACCTCATTAAGGCCTTTTTTATCCAGTTTGTTCTCATCAACGAAACTTTTGAGCAAATCGCCCAATTTCATCTCCTCATTCTTTCGTTTCTTCTTCATTTTTGCTTAGTAAAGGTTCGTATCTCTGGTAGTAGTATTTTTTATCGTCTCTGTTTAAGACCACTAAATTTTCTTCAGTGGCTTCCAAAACTTCTTCTTTCCATTCATCAAACGGAGTGGAATAATATAGTATAAGCTTATTTTCTTCAATTTTGGCGGTAATTTTTTCTGAATCGTTAGAAGCTTTAATAAAACCACCATCAATTTTTGGTTTAAGTTTCTTCCTGAAACCTACGGTGTCTTTCACTTTTATATAATCTATATACTGACTCAGTCCATATTCTACGACAGAATCATTTTCTATTTCTACTTTCTCAATTTGCCAGTAACCGTTGAGGTTTTTCAATTGTTCATGCGGATCTTTATCTGAACAAGAAACGATTGTGAAAATTGAAAATAATAAGATCAGTTTTTTCAAAGCTTGAATATTTTATAAGATTGATTACTGCTTTTAACCACTTTTTCGGTTCTCTCGGCATGAGTATCGCTTAAGAATATTTGTCCCAATTCATCAGTAGCTACTAATGCTACGATATGGGCAACCCGGTTTTCATCCAGTTTATCAAAAATATCATCCAAAAGCAAAATAGGATTCACTTTGCTTATCTTTTTTATAAAGTCGAACTGAGCTAATTTTAAAGCAATCAAAAATGATTTTTGTTGTCCCTGAGAACCGAATTTTTTAATCGGATGACCTTCAATCTCAAAACTAAGATCATCTTTATGCGTTCCGACGGAAGTGTATTGTAAAGCCATGTCCTTCTGAAGGTTCTCTTCCAGCAGATTTGCAAGCGAATTATCAAAAAGCTGACTCTTATAATTTATATCAACTATTTCCTTATTATTGGTGATATCAGCATATCTCTTATTAAAAATTGGAATAAATTCTTTTAGAAATTCTTTGCGCTTTTCAAAAAGATCCTGGCCTAGACTACTCATTTGAAGATTATAGACTTCCAGTGTATCTCTTTCAAAAGTATTGTTGGCAGCGAAATATTTTAAAAGCGAATTTCGCTGTGATACCAATTTAGTGTATTGTAGAAGTTTATTCAAATAAGACTGATCACTTTGCGAGATCACTCCGTCCATAAATTTTCTTCGGGTTTCAGATCCTTCAATTATCAAATCCCTGTCTGCCGGTGAAATGATTACAGTAGGAATAAAACCAATATGATCACTTACTTTCTCGTAAGCCTTATTATTTCTTTTTATAATCTTTTTCTGACCTTTTTTGGCGCTGGCAAGGATCTTTTCGGCTTTATCATTTTTTTTGAATTCGCCCTCAACCACAAAAAAATCTGAATCATGATTGATATTCTGAGAGGTAATTGGGTTAAAATAACTTTTTCCGAAGGAGAGTAGATAAATACTATCCAAAACATTCGTTTTTCCCACCCCGTTATTTCCAACAAGGCAGTTGATCTTTTCATCGAAATCAAATTCAGCCGTCTTAAGATTCTTGTAATTTAGCAGGCTAAGATTTTTTAAGTGCATAAAGCGCTGTTTTTCAGCTGGAAATATAATAATTGATTAAAGTAGAACTGAGTTGCAAAAGGACTCCAAATTATTCAAAAAATACAAATATTTTATCTTTTAATTTTCACAAAAAATTATATTTTTGCGACGCATTAAAAATTTTTTATGGCAACGTATAAGAAAAGAGGATACAAGCCTTCCAATAAGGAGGAAAGAGAACAAACTACAGAACAGGAGTCTACAACGGCAGAAGTTTTTAATACTTTAGACGAAGGAGCAAGTAAGACTGAAACCTGGGTTGCCGATAATCAAAAGTATATTTATATTATTGTAGGGGTCGCTATTGTTGCCGTTTTGGGATATTTAGGATACAACCGTTTTATTCATGAGCCAAACCAGAATGAAGCTGCGAATGAAATGTCTCAGGCTCAGAATTATATGGCTTCCGCTTTACAGGCAAATGGAGCGCAGAGTGATTCTTTATATAACCTGGCCCTGAATGGTGGTGAAGGTAAATACGGATTTTTAGATATTATTGACAACTATGGCGGAACTGATGCTGCAAACCTTGCGCATTACAATGCTGGATTTGCATACCTTAGAACCGGGAAATATCAGGAAGCTATCGAGCAGTTAGAAGGTTTTGAAAGTGACGATGAGATATTTGCTGCTTTGGCAACCGGAGGAATTGGTGATGCTTTTATGCAATTAGAGCAGGCTGAAGAAGCTTTAGGCTATTATGAAGAAGCTGCAGAAATGAGAGCTAATTCATTTACAACGCCAAGATTTTTACTAAAGGCGGCTATTACGGCGATAAAGTTAGGTAAGGCAGATGCTGCGGAAGAGTACCTTCTTCAAATTGAAGATGATTATTCTGATGCTCCTGAGGCAGAAAAAGTGCCGATTTATCTTGGTCAGGCTCGCGCAATGAAAAATTAAAAGATGACTGTTCGTTAAACTATTTGGATTCTTGAAATGGAATCTGAATGTCACATCGAGCGCAGTCGAGATGTTTTATCCTTCGATTTCGCTCAGGATCACAAAAGAATAGAAATGTGAAAAACGGACACATTAAACTAAACTATGGCTACAGAAGGTAATAACCTTTCACAATACGATAAAAACACAATCCCAAACGCGAAAGATTTTCGGTTTGGGATTGTTGTTTCTGAGTGGAATGAAGAAATCACGGAAGGTCTTTTCCAGGGCGCCTTTGATGCGTGGATAGAAAATGGGGTTCAGAAGGAAAATATTGTTCGCTGGAATGTTCCCGGAAGTTTTGAACTTATCTATGGCTGTAAAAAAATGCAGCAAAGTTTTGAAATGCTGGATGCGATTGTTGCTGTAGGTAATGTTATACAGGGAGAGACCAAACATTTTGATTTTGTTTGTGATGGCGTAACCCAGGGCATAAAGGATCTTAATGTTCAAACAGATATTCCTGTGATATTTTGTGTTCTAACAGATAATAATATTGAACAATCCCGGGCACGTAGTGGAGGTAAACACGGTAATAAAGGAACTGAAGCTGCAATTGCTGCCATTAAAATGGCACAGTTACGAAAGGATGCTAAATTTTATAAAGGCTAATCTGGCCGCTCTTAGAGCTTCAAAACGGCATTGTTATTGCTTTCTTTATTAATACTCTAAGACTTCGGATTTTTGAAGCATTTTGAGTAAATTTGAATCAGCAAATAATCTACAGTTTTGAAAATCAATTTAGGTAAAATCAGGAAAAATACCAGGTATAACTATACTCCACGCTATTATAAAGGTAAGGATGCTGGTAATATCTATGATTTTGATTCAAAATTCAATAAATATAGAGAAACTACCAATGCTATAGATTTTGGTTCCCAGTGGGCTGAGGCACGAGATTCCAGTCGTCACCGGGGAAACCGAAGTATTAACAGACGAGTGGTTTATATTATTGTTATTTTACTTTTCATATGTTTGTGGATATTAGATTTTGATTTATCCATTTTCTCGAATCCCCGTTAAATGAGTGACATAATTCAACTGTTGCCCGATCACGTTGCCAACCAGATCGCTGCGGGTGAAGTGGTGCAACGGCCGGCCTCAGTAATAAAAGAACTTCTCGAAAATTCAATAGACGCAAAAGCCAGTCGCATTCAGGTGGTGATCAAAGATGCGGGCAAGACGCTTATACAGATCGTTGATGATGGAATAGGAATGAGTCTTACCGATGCCAGAATGAGCTTTGAAAGGCACGCGACTTCCAAGATAAAATTAGCCGATGATCTTTTTTCCCTTAAAACAAAAGGCTTTCGTGGCGAAGCACTAGCTTCTATTGCCGCTATTGCTCACGTAGAATTAAGAACAAAAACCGAAAACGATGAGGTAGGTACCTGTCTTAAAGTTGAGGGTAGTGAAGTAGTATCGCAGGATGCTTTTGTGACACCTAAAGGAACTAGTATAAGTGTAAAGAATCTTTTTTATAATATTCCCGCTCGTCGTAATTTCCTGAAATCAGATAACGTGGAAACACGTCATATCATTGATGAATTTCAACGTGTGGCTTTAGCACATCCCAATATTAGTTTTTCTTTATTGCATAACGGAAATGAACTGTTTCAGCTTCCAATAACCAATTTTAGACAGCGTATTACCAATATTCTGGGAGGAAAAACCAATGAGAAACTGGTGCCTGTTGAAGAAGATACCGAAATTGCAAAGATTTCAGGATTTGTTGGCAAACCGGAATTCGCGAAAAAAAGTCGCGGAGAGCAGTTTTTTTTTGTGAATGACAGGTTTATCAAAAGTCCTTATCTAAACCATGCCGTTACAGCTTCTTTTGAAGGTTTGCTGAAAGATAAGAGCTATCCCAGTTACTTTCTTTATCTGGAAGTAGATCCCAAGTCTATAGATATTAATATCCATCCAACTAAAACCGAAATAAAATTTGATGATGAGCATGCTTTATATGCGATTCTTAAGAGTTCTATAAAACATAGTCTTGGTCAATTTAATGTTGCTCCTATATTGGATTTTGAACGAGATTCTGAACTCGATACTCCTTATGACTATAAAAATAAGGAAGCCGATGCACCTCAGGTGGAAGTAGATCGTAATTTCAATCCTTTTCAGAATGAAGGGAGCTCTAAAACACAATTTTCGGGGGGGACTAATTTTAGAAAAGATAAACCTGCCGAATGGGAGAGTATTTATTCAGGAATGCAGTCTGAAACTGATACCGATATAGACATCCGTCATATTGAATTTGAGAGTGAAGAGGTGACAGGTAACTTGTTCGGGGCCAGGGAAGAACAAACAGAAAAATCTACCTTTCAGGTTCAAAAAAAATACATTGTTTCTACCCTAAAAAGTGGAATTTTGGTCATAGATCAGCATAGAGCGCATACAAGAGTGCTTTATGAGGAGTTATTGAAAAATATAACAGTCTCATCTGCTGTAAGTCAGCAGCTTTTATTTCCATTATTACTTCAATTTAATTCGCATGAAGTTGAAATGTTGAAAGAGATTAAAGATTCGCTGGAACAAACAGGATTTGTATTTTCATCTATCAAAAAAGAAGAGGTTGAAATTAGCGGAATACCCACATTGATTTCAGAAAGTGAAGTGGAGATTTTACTGGAACAGCTCATTGCCGATTTTGAAAAGGATGTCCCAGATAACGGATTTTCACAAACAGATCTGTTGGCAAAATCTCTAGCGAATTCTATGGCGGTGCGTTCAGGTACTTTATTGAATTCAGCCGAACAACAACATATTGTAAACCGATTATTTGCCTGTAAAGAACCGGCGCTTAGTCCATTTAATAAAACTGTGTTCACTACTTTATCTGTAGACGAACTGGATAAAAAATTTGCCTGATGGGAAGAATGACAGAAACCGTAAAGGTTCTCCTGATTATAAATGTAATTTTCTTTATTGGTAGCCAGCTAATTGGTGACGTGGCGTACGAATATTTCGCATTATGGTTCATTAAGAATCCAAACTTTGAATTCTGGCAGATTATCACCCATATGTTCATGCATGGTGGGTTTATGCATATTTTGTTTAATATGTATGCTTTGTGGGCCTTTGGTAGCCCCATTGAGCAAATGCTGGGTCAGAAGAGGTTTGTATTCTTTTACTTCTCAGCCGGTATAGGTGCAGCACTTTTGCATACTTTAGTTAATTATTATGCTTATCAAAAAGGATTTAACGGGCTGCTAGAATTAGGATGGACTCCACCTGAAATCATGAGTTTTGTGGAACAAGCCTATGCTTCTAATAGATTTAGGATCCCAGAGGGAATAGATGAAGGAACTTTGCGAGCTATGTTGGAAGCATTTTCTTCCCCGGCCGTAGGAGCATCTGGTGCTATTTATGGAATCCTGGTAGCATTTGGAATGATGTTTCCCAATGTAGAACTATTTCTGCTTTTTGTGCCAGTGCCAATTAAAGCCAAGTATTTTATTCCCGGAATAATTGCCTTAGATTTGTTTTCAGGTTTCACCGGATATTCTTTATTTGGAGGCTCCATTGCTCATTTTGCGCACGTTGGAGGGGCTTTATTCGGCTTTATAATGATGTATTATTGGAAGAAGAATCAATTTAACGACAATCGCTGGTATTGATGAGATCATCAGATAGAATTAGATATAAGATCCAGACCGCTACGGTCACAGAAAAGCTCATTGCTATTAATGTGCTGGTGTTTATATTGTTTTTTCTATTAAGAACCATTGCTTATCTCTTTCAGGTTCCTTCAGAATTTCTGGTTGAATGGTTTGTTTTCCCGAAAGAACCGATGGAATTTTTAATGAAGCCGTGGTCTATCATTACCTATTCATTTCTACATAGCGGGATCTGGCATATTTTATCGAACATGCTGATCTTATATTTCTCCGGAATTTATTTTTTGAATTACTTCTCTCCCAGAAGATTGCTTAATTATTATTTTTTAGGGGTGATCATTGGAGCTTTGGTTTATATGTTAAGCTATAACCTATTTCCTGCCTTCCAGGGCACCGGGCGTTCGTATCTTATGGGAGCTTCTGCGGGGGTTATGGCTGTTTTGATAGGGATTGCTACTCATATACCAAATATGAGAGTACGGCTCATGATTATTGGAAATATAAAGTTCTGGTGGATCGCAGCTTTTTTACTGGTTTTGGATATTATTCAAATTCCCATGGGAAATGCGGGGGGTCACCTTGCTCACTTGGGAGGGGCAGCACTTGGGTATTTATATACCAATCAGCTTAAAAAAGGAAATGATATAGGGAAATGGTTTGAAAATATTATGGATTCTATAGCAGCACTTTTTAAGCCAAGGGAACGTAAAGCACGAATGAAAACAGTTCATCGCACAGGAAAGACTGCAAAAACAACACAAAAAACTAAAAGCAAGTTTGATAAGAACGAAAAGCAAAAACGGGTAGATGCTATTCTGGACAAGATTAGCAAAAGTGGTTATGAAAGTTTAAACAAAGAGGAAAAAGACTTTTTGTTTCAGGCCGGAAAAGAAGACTAAATGAAGAAATTAGGACTCTTTGATAAATTCATATTTATTCTGAATTCCCTTGCGGCAACAGCACTGCTTTTCTCTTATTTACTACCACTTATTCCCCCTAAGTCATTTCCATTACTTTCAGTGTTAAGCCTCGGAGTGCCGGTACTTATTATCCTCAATGCGTTATTTCTGGTTTACTGGGTTTTTAGAATGAAAAGGCAGGTTTTACTCTCATTAATTGTTCTCATTCTTGGATATAACCATGTTACAAGTTTTGTAAAGTTTTCGGGAGCTGAATCTGATGGAGCAGATGTCTCAGACTTTTCATTAATGAGCTATAATGTAAGAATGTTCAATGCTTATGAGTGGTCTGATAGAAAAGATATTCCTGAAAAGATTACCGGGTTTATAAAAGAAAATAATCCGGATATTCTGTGTGTTCAGGAGCATTATATTGGAGCTGCGGCACTTTCTGAGGTCTATCCTTATGAATATATAAAACTGAAGGGAAAGAATGCAGAGTTTGGTTCTGCTATCTTTTCAAAGTATCCTATCATTAACCAGGCTTCCCTGGATTTTCCTCACGACGGAAATAACAACGCGATTTTTACAGACCTTGTGATAGATAAAAAGGATACGGTACGCGTTTATAATGTTCATTTTCAGTCATTAAATATTAAACCGGGAATTGATGATCTTCAGAAAGAAGACTCAAAGAAGCTTCTGGGACGTATAGGGTATGGATTTTCCCTTCAGCAGGAGCAAGCTGAAATACTGTTAGCCGATATAAAAAAATCGCCTTACAGAACCATTATCGCCGGAGATTTTAATAATACAAGCTTTTCATATATCTATGATTTGATAAAACAGGATGATAGATTTAATGATGCTTTTCTGGAAGCCGGCTCCGGTTTTGGGAAAAGCTTTAAGCTGAATTACTTTCCGTTACGTATTGATTTTCTCTTGATAGAAAATAATATGAAAATTAATGAATTCAGGATATTGGATATCGACTATTCAGACCATTACCCGGTTTTAACCAAAATTGGGCTTTAATTCCTGAGACTGTAGATAAGTTAGGGCGGTGTTTCCTTCATTAAAGATAAGGTCCAGGATAGAAAGGTTAGGCAGAAATCCTTCTTTAGACTCAAATACCTGTGTATATGGTGTATTACTGAAACCCTTGTTGGATTTGGCATTTATCAAACTCCTTAAATCGGTTTGGTCTTTTGGTTTCAGAATAAATTCATCAGACTTTTCAAAATTGAAGTCAATTTGAAGACAATCTGCCACAAACTCCATGCATTGATAATTTAGATCTAATAAATATTTGAATTCTTTGTGATAGATAGGATATAATTCATCTTCATAAAATTCGAAGAACGGAGAAGTTTGATAAGACGCTTTAAAGGCTCGCCAATGTTGCTTTTGCCATTCAAAATCATTTTCAATCTGGATATCCTTATATTTCTGATGCCCCTTATGACTTAAGCCTAACGAAGAACTATGTCTTATCGGGATGTTAAGTGTTAGTTTACCATTAGCATCATAGATATACATCCTGTTCCTATAGGTCTGCTTTTGATAATTGTCCTCATTTTCAAAAAGGACCTTTTCAGCATTTACATAAGCGACCCATTGGCTAACAGGCCCAAAATAGGAAGGATGTAGTAAAACAGACTTCATAGATCTTAAGCTTCTCTACGTTTCTTAAAATATCTCCATCCGAAGAATATTACCAGTATAATTAGGAAATAGGGCAGGAAGGACGTTGGTTCGCCATCACCTTTAACAGTGGTAAAAACCCTCTCCCATCTAATTTTATCAAATCCGCTGGCATTAGAATCCCAGCTCAACCATATAAATACAGGTTTTCCTACGATGTGGTTTGCCGGAACATAGCCCCAGGTTCGGCTATCTTCTGAATTATTACGGTTGTCACCCATAAGCCAGTAATAGTCCTGTTGGAAGGTGTAGCTGGTTATAGGCTGCCCATTTAATAAGACCTGGGTTCCATTAATTTTAAGTTTGTTAGTTACGCCAAATTCAGATCCTTCATAGGTTTCAATAATTTCCTTGTAGAAGGCCATACTTTCCGGAGTTATATCCACAGTAACACCTTGTTTAGGAATATAGATAGGGCCAAGATTGTCATTATTCCAGTTGCGTTTTCCGTCATTTGGAAATAAACTCGCATTCTTAACACCTGCCGAATCTACATATCTTCTAATACTGGCAACATTTGGATGGTTTTTGAATCTCTCTAAAGTCTCTTCAGATAAAGATTGAATAAAAAATCCGTTATTTTCTAAATACCCAAAACCATCGGTGATATCGTAAAGTTTATAGAGATTATATGGATCAAATCTATTCCCTTTTGTTTTACCTACATACGAGAATTGTGGTTTAGCTCGATCTGGAAGTTCCAGTTGTTTTCCATTTATATGAACATAACCATTAATTACGGAAAGAGAGTCTCCGGGAACCCCTACAGCTCTTTTAACGTAATTAGATTTCTTGTCTATCGGTTTTGCATAGTGTTTTCCAGATCTGTCAAAGAATTTCCTAACGGTATCTACAGGCCAGTTGAAAACAACTATGTCATTACGTTCAACCTCTTCAAATCCCGGGAATCTTAAATATGGAATCTGAGGTTTGTTTAAGTAAGACTTTACTCCAAGAAAAGGAATGGTATCATGCACCATGGGAAATGCTACCGCTGTTTTTGGCACTCTGGCACCGTAATGAAATTTACTTACAAAAAGAAAGTCCCCAACCAGTAAAGTTTTCTCCAGAGAGGAGGTTGGAATGGTAAAAGGCTGCATAAAGTACGTGTGTACAATAGTGGCTGCGATTACTGCAAAAAGGATAGAACTTATCCATTCACCGGCTTCAGTTCTTGGTTTTAGATCCCTGTCTACGATATACGCATTCTCAGTAGCATAATTTACATAATAAATGTAAAGACCAAGTGTGAGAATTACCCCAAAAGTTTCTGCGGTTGAATTACGTCCAAAACTCCGTATGGTTTCTACCCAAATAACCGGAATGATGATCAGGTTTACAATGGGAATAAACATCAAAATAACCCACCACCATGGACGGTTAATGATCTGCATTAGAATCACCGCATTATAGACCGGTACGGCTGCTTCCCAGGCCTTTCTACCGGCTCGTTGATATAATTTCCAGGTCCCCAAAAAATGAACTACCTGAATAAGCAGGAAGAAAATAAACCATTCGGTAAAAGTCATATTTAAAAGTCTTTATAGTATAAGGCTGGATACGCCTCTAAATGTTACATTTTAATTTTTAAAAAGATCTGAAAGTACATCTTTCATAGTGAAAATCCCAGTTTTGTCTTTGAGGTATTCAGCAGCTACAACCGCTCCAAGGGCAAATCCCTGTCTGGATTTAGCGGTATGGGTAATTTCAATTTTATCTATAGAAGATTCATAGGTTACCGTGTGAGTCCCAGGAACATTCTCTTCTCTTTTAGCATGAATGGGAATTTCATCTTCATCAGCCTCATCAAGCTGCCATCCTTTTAACTTTGAATTCTGCTCAAGTATTTGCTGTGCCAGAGTGATGGCTGTGCCACTGGGCGAATCTAGTTTTTGTAAATGGTGTATCTCTTCAATATCAACCGAATAATCTTCAAGCCCCTGCATCATTCCCGCAAGTTTTTGATTGAGTTCAAAGAACACATTCACACCTAAACTGAAATTAGACGCATAGATAAATGCTGAATCCTCTTTTTTACAAATTTCACGTGCTTTCGCGTAATCATCCAACCAACCCGTTGTTCCGCTCACTACAGGAATCGCATGTTTAAAACAGGTTGTGATATTCTTGAAAGCCGCTTTCGGGACACTAAAATCTATAGCGACATCAATTTCAAAATCATTTAAATCATGATTTTCAATATCGTCGTCAAGTTTGAAAACTATCTTATGATCACGGTTTTTAGAAATTTCTTCTATTGTTTGCCCCATTCTGCCGTAACCTAAAAGCGCTATATTCATACTAGAATCTGTAATTAAGAGTAAGTCCGTAATTTGTTTTTCCTGAAAAGGCATCATAATCAAGACCTGGTTTTACCGAAAGATCTTCATCAACATTAAATTGTCTCAAATGTGCTTCTACATTAGCGTCAATGATATTTAGGATGTAAACACCAACGGTAACCAGAATAGAGATTTCCTTATTTTTCTGAAAAAGCTCCTGCGCCCTGATCAACCCGTCTGTAGTAATTCTTTGTTTTCCATCAACTGTAAACTCATCCGGTCTTCCCGCCAACCTGTTTTTATAGGCATCCCGATATCTATCATAATCCTTATCATTTTTCAGGTAAAAATATACGCCCGTACCTAAACCCCCGTAAGCGATGGGAATTTTCCAGTAACTTCCATTATACGCCTGACCTAAACCCGGTAAAATTGCTGAATAAAAAGCAGCTTTTGCGGGAGCCAAAGCATTATAAGGTTCATAATCTTTTTCTTTCAATTCTTTTTTCGAAGCATTTTCAGAAGTGATCGCAAGCGAATCCTGTTGTGCGGAAGCTATTGAAAAGCTCACTAGAAAAATAGAAAGTAAAAATGTGACGCTATTCTTCACCCCGAATTAGTTTTTTGATTCTTTCGAAATCTTCTTCGGAAGAAAATGGAATAGTTAATTTACCGCTACCTTTTTTAGTGACTTTCACATCAACCTTGGCTCCAAGATATTCAGTAAATTCTTTAATGCCTTTTTTATAGGTTTTTGGAACGGCAGCTTTTTTTGAAATAGCTGAAGCCGGTTTCCCTTCAGCATTTAATTCACGAACCAATTGTTCTGTTTCTCTAACAGAAAGGGATTTCTGAAGAATTTTTTCGTAAATCTCCAGTTGCTTCTGGGTATCGTTAATATTTATAAGCGTTCTACCATGTCCCATACTTAAAAAACCATCTCGCATTCCTGTTTGAATGATCGGATCAAGCTTTAAAAGTCTTAGGTAATTTGCAATCGTAGAACGGTTTTTTCCAATACGTTCACTTAACTGTTCCTGAGTTAGTTGAATTTCGTCTATTAAACGCTGATAGGACAAAGAGATCTCAATAGGATCAAGATCCTGTCTCTGGATATTTTCTACCAGAGCCATTTCTAAAGATTCCTGATCGTTGGCAATCCTTATATAAGCCGGAATGCTATCTAAGCCAACAAGTTTAGAAGCTCTAAATCTTCTTTCACCAGAGACCAGCTGAAATTTACCAAAATCCAGCTTTCTTACGGTAATTGGCTGGATCACACCTAATTCACGTATAGATGAAGCAAGTTCTTTTAATGAATCTTCGTTAAAACTGGTTCTTGGCTGAAACGGATTTACTTCAATAGAAGACATTTCCAGTTCCACAATATGACCAACCAACTTGTCGGCATTTTTATCCTCAGCAGATTTTATATCATTATCGGGATCTTTCAGTAATGCTGAAAGTCCTCTTCCCAATGCTTGTTTTTTGGTAGCCTTAGCCATTTGTATTAGTTTTTCTTGATAATTTCATGTGCCAGGCTTAAATAATTGCTGGCTCCTTTGCTGGAAGCATCATAGTTAATAATGCTTTCTCCATAACTGGGCGCTTCACTTAAACGTACATTTCGCTGAATGATTGTTTCAAAAACCATTTCATCAAAATGTTTCTTAACTTCTTCTACCACCTGGTTGGAAAGTCTTAACCTTGAATCATACATCGTTAATAAAAGACCTTCAATATCCAGTTTGTTATTATGAATCTTTTGCACACTTTTTATGGTATTCAATAGTTTACCTAAACCTTCAAGAGCGAAATATTCACATTGAATTGGAATAATCACAGAATCTGACGCAGTTAGTGCATTCAGTGTTAATAGCCCTAAAGAAGGAGCACAGTCAATTAAAATAAAATCATACAGATCTCTTAAGGGCTCAATGGCTTTCTTTAGCATCGATTCCCTGTTTTCCTGATCTACCAGTTCAATCTCAATAGCCACCAGGTCAATATGTGCAGGAATAATATCGAGATTTGGAGAGCTGGTTTTTTGTATAGCCTTTTCAGCTTTTATGGAGTGTTCCAGTAGTTGATAGGTGCCATTCTCTACCTCTTCAACGTCTATTCCCAGACCTGAAGTTGCATTGGCCTGAGGGTCGGCATCAATCAATAATATCTTTTTTTCCAGAACCCCAAGCGATGCTGCAAGGTTAACGGATGTTGTGGTTTTACCCACGCCTCCCTTTTGGTTGGCAATAGCAATGATTTTACCCATTAAAAGTGTATGATTTTTGAAAGGTAAAAATACAATTTATTATAGGTTTAGAAAATGAAATTGTTAACAGGTTGAGAAGAACTTTTAAAGAAAAACCACCAGCAGAATCAGTTTCTGGTGGTGGTTTGTTTATAAGTTTAAAAAATTAACGACTTTATTCAGCAGAAGATTTTTCTGTTTCAGGCATTAATACTCCAAGTAAGTAGTTAGAGTCAAGATATTTATTAGCCATTTTTTGAAGATCTTCTACTTCAAGATCTTCTACCATATCATTAAATTGGTTGATTCTTGTTATCTCATATCCTTCAACTTCTGCTTTCTCAATTTGATCCAGCCAGAATTTGTTTTCCTTGAGCTGCTCTTTTCTCTGAACCTTAAAGGTTTCTTTGATCTTGGCAAGATCTTCTTGAGAAGGTCCGTTATTTCTAATTTTTTCGACTTCAGCTAATGCCGCATTCGTCAATTTCTCTACATTTTCGGGGCCACAAGGAAATGAAATGGAAAAGCTATAACTATCGTAAGGAATCTCAGACATGTTTCCTCGAGCGCCTACACCGTACACACCACCTTCTTCTTCTCTCAGTTGTTCCACAAGCTTAATGGTAAGAACTTCCCCTAGAGCGGTAAGAGCAAATTCGTCCTCTTTATCGTATTCTGTTTCTCCATTCCAAAGTATGGAAACCTGACTTTTAGGGTCTGAACCTTTATATACGGTCTTCTCTCTTTTAGAACCGGTGTCCTCTCTAAATTCCGGAGCTTCATAAACTTCCTTTGAATTTGAAGATGGTAAACTTGCGATATATTTTGTCGCATAATCCTTTAATTGCGCTTCATCCACATTTCCAACGAAGAAAAATGTGAAATCTGACGCATCTGCAAACCTTTCCTGGTACTTAGTATAAGCCAGATTATAATCCATCTCGTCATATTTTTCTGGAGTAGGGAAACCTGTATATCTTGGGTTACCTTCATTTCTGAATTTACCCAACTCATTCTGAAAATAGAAATTTGGATTGGACATCAAATTACCGAGAAAGTTTTTCTGCTTGGTTACAAATGACTGGTATGCTTCTTCATTTTTATTAAGACCTGTAAAATAAAGGTTAATCATTTGCATCATCGTTTCGAAATCTTTCGGTGTTGAAGTTCCGCTAAGACCTTCTGAATAAGAACCAATTTGAGGGCGAACATTCACAATCTTTCCACTCATCATTTTATTCAAATCATTCTTATCCAAGCCACCAATACCTGCTTCGCCTAGTCCGGCATTCGCAAATACTGTTGACTGGTATTCTTCGTCACTATATAAAGAAGTTCCTCCCTCACTATAAGCGGAGAAAAGAATCTCATCATTTTTAAAATCTGTTTTTTTATAAATTACTTTAGCACCATTACTAAGAGTAAGGGTGATAATGCCCAACTCATTATTTGCTTTAGAATCTGTAATAGATCCTTTGGGGGGCATATTAGTAATAAGATCTTCACGAACTTCCTCTTCTAAATATTCTTCGATCTCGGCATTTCCCACTTCATTAAGAACTGCAAGAACCTGCTTCTCAGTTATCTTTGCAACAGATTCTTTTTCGGGACCTGTTAATACAACCACTCTATTTTCTTCATGAAGAAAATCATTGATTAGACCATTAATGTTTTCAAGTTTGATAGCATCAAGATTGTTCTTGGCAAATTCGTAGGTCCATTCTGTTCCCGGGATAGGAGAGTCCTCAAGAAAATGGTTTACATACTGACCTATAATTCTATTGCTTTCCTGCTTGTCGCGGTCTTTAAAAGATTTCTCCAATCTGGCCAGATATTCTTTCTTTGCTCTCTCAAATTCAGAATTTTTAAAGCCATATCTTTTTACGCGCTCATTTTCAGTAACCAGAGCTTTTAAGGCTAGGAGCTGAGAATTTTCACCTGCCATGGCAAATGATTGATAAGCATTTTTCATCGGGGAATATGTGCCGCCATAATAAGAGAATCCATAGGTAAATGGAGGATTAGAGGAATTTGCTAATTCATCTAACCTATTGTTAATCATAGAAGAGAACATGCTTTGTTCCAATTGCTCCTTATAGTCCCCAATAGTTACAACATCCCTGGCCTTGTCCAGATCTTTATAATAGATTCTTACCTGACTGAAATTTGCATCGGGATCTGATGCAATTGCAACGAAAGTTTCATCGTGATTAGGAACGTCATATTCCTCTCTTTTTTTCGGGTCTTTTCGAGCTTCCAAGTTTGAGAAATGGGATCTAATTTTATTCTCGATGGTTTCAATATCCAGATCTCCCACAGCAATTACAGCCATTAATCCCGGGCGATACCAATCTTTATAAAAGCTTCTTACGGTTTCGTAATCTGCATTTTCAATTACTTCTTTCTTTCCAATAGGTAATCTCTCAGCATATCTTGAATTATACATAACCTTCGGTAGGTATTCCTGCATCATTCTTTTATCTGGGCCAAGACCAAGACGGTACTCTTCAAGTACAACGCCTCTTTCACCGTCTATTCCCTCTTCTGTAAGCAACGCATTATGAGCCCAGTCCTCGAGTATGGTAAAACCACTTTCAAGTTTTTCAGAATCATCACTTGGGATAGGAAGAATATAAACTGTTTCATCAAAGCTAGTGTAAGCGTTTAGATCTGCTCCAAATTTTACTCCAATACTTTGAAGATAATCCACCAATTCATTTTTTTCAAAGTTCTTGGTACCATTAAAGTTCATATGCTCAATGAAGTGGGCCAGGCCTTGCTGATCTTCATTTTCAAGGATAGAACCAGCCTTTATGGCAAGCCTTAATTCAAGTTTATCCTCCGGTTTTCCATTATTCCTGATGTAGTAGGTTAAACCATTGTCTAATTTTCCAATTTTGACATTGGGATCTACCGGAATTTTTTGTGTGTCGTTTGATTGAGCAACAGAAAAGCCTGTTACTATCAAAAGCAACATCCAAATGTTGCTGGATAGGTGTTTTTTCATAAATAATTATATAGGTGTTAATGAATTGGTGCCTAAGATAGGATTAATCTAAAAAACACTTGAATTTTGAGTTTTTTTTTACGTTAAAATTTTCACGCTCTCCTGTAAAAAAATACCGGATAGTATTGAGTCATCAATCTATCCGGTAAATAAGTAATTTAGAAAAGTATTTTACTCTATTAATTTTTCTTTGATTTAATCATGTTTTCTAACATATCCCACATTTCCTCTGGAACTGCTTCCAGTAAATTGAACTGGCCGGCACCTTTTAACCATTCTCCACCATCTATGGTAATCACTTCGCCATTTACATAAGCTGAAAAATCTGAAACCAAATAAGCCGCGAGGTTTGCCAGTTCCTGATGATCTCCAACTCTTTTGAGTGGAACTTTTTTGGCAAGGTCAAATTTCTCTTTTAGGTCACCCGGCAATAATCTGTCCCATGCGCCTTTTGTTGGGAATGGTCCCGGAGCGATCGCATTAGATCTAATTCCATATTTTGCCCATTCTACAGCGAGAGATCTGGTCATAGCAAGGACACCTGCTTTTGCAGTCGCGCTTGGAACTACATAAGCAGAACCTGTCCAGGCATAAGTGGTTACAATATTTAGTATCGTTTTATTCTCTTCTTTTTTATCTATCCAGTATTTTCCCAGAGCAAGTGTACAGTTTTTACTTCCTTTCAGCACAATGTCAATAATAGTATCAAAGGCATTTGCACTTAACCTTTCAGTAGGAGAGATAAAATTTCCTGCGGCGTTATTAAGAAGAATATCGATAGATCCAAATTCGGTGATTACCGCATCACGCATAGCTTCCACCTGATCGTAATGTCTAACATCACATTGAACTGCAAAACATTTTCCGCCGGTTTCCTCTTCAAGCTCTTTTACGGTATTTTCAAGTTTCTCAATATTTCTGGAAGTGATCGCAACCTTGGCTCCCAGTTCCAGAAAATATTTGGTCATTGATTTTCCGAGTCCGCTTCCGCCTCCGGTAACGATGATATTTTTTCCTTCGAGCGCATCGTCTCTAAGCATTTTTTTCTTTAGATCCATGTTTTTCAGTATTCAGTATTCAGTATTCAGTTGGCAGTATTTAAAAAGAAGCTTACTGCAAACTGTGACTGCTTACTTGTTAATTTATTCGTCAATCAATATTTCCAACAACTGAGTTGCCGCATCGCTAATTTTAGTTCCAGGACCAAATACGGCAACGGCTCCAGCGTCAAAAAGGAATTGATAATCCTGTGAAGGAATTACTCCACCTACGATCACCATAATATCTTCTCTACCTCGTTTTTTTAGCTCTTCAATAACCTGCGGAACCAGTGTTTTATGTCCGGCAGCTAATGAAGACACGCCTAAAATATGAACATCGTTCTCTGTAGCCTGTTGCGCAGCTTCTGCTGGAGTCTGGAATAATGGCCCAATATCCACATCAAAACCAAGATCTGCATAACCTGTCGCAACTACTTTAGCCCCACGGTCATGGCCATCCTGACCCATTTTAGCGACCATGATCCTTGGTCTACGACCTTCCATTTCGGCAAATTTGTCTGCTAACGCTCTTGCTTCATTAAATGGACTATTATCTTTCATTTCTTTTGAATATACTCCGCTAAAAGATTGAATTTTCGCCTTATATCTTCCATAAATATCTTCCAAAGCGTCACTTATCTCCCCGAGACTGGCTCTTTCCCGGGCAGCTTCAACTGCCAGTGCCAGTAAATTACCATTTTCTTCTTTGGCAGCTTTTCTTAGATTTTCCAGTGCTTTTTCTACTATTTCATTATTTCTTTCAGCCCTTATTTTTTCAAGCCTGGCAACCTGTTGCTTTCTAACTGTTTGATTATCAACTTCAAGGGTTACCAGTTCATCTTCTTTGTCTAATCGATATTTGTTAACGCCTACAATAACATCGGTCTCACTATCAATTCTTGCCTGTTTTTTTGCGGAAGCTTCTTCAATACGCATTTTTGGAATTCCGGCTTCAATAGCTTTAGTCATTCCGCCAAGTTCTTCAACCTCTTCAATAAGCTTCCAGGCTTGTTCGGCAATCTGTTCCGTAAGTTTTTCGACATAGAAACTTCCTGCCCAGGGATCAACAGTTTTTGTAATATTTGTTTCTTGCTGAAGGTATAATTGGGTATTTCTGGCAATTCTGGCAGAAAAATCTGTAGGCAGCGCAATAGCTTCATCCAATGCGTTGGTATGTAAGCTCTGCGTTCCGCCGAAAGCAGCCGCAGCCGCTTCTATACAGGTTCTTGCTACATTATTAAAAGGATCCTGCTCTGTTAAACTCCATCCGCTGGTTTGCGAGTGAGTTCTAAGAGAAAGTGATTTTGAGTTTTTTGGATTAAATTGTTTTACCAGTTTAGCCCAAAGCATTCTTCCGGCTCGCATTTTAGCGATTTCCATAAAATGATTCATCCCAATGGCCCAGAAAAAAGAAAGTCGCGGGGCAAAGCTGTCAATATCCATTCCCGCATCTAAACCTTTTCGAATATATTCGAGTCCGTCGGCTAACGTATAAGCCAGTTCAATATCACAGGTAGCGCCTGCTTCCTGCATATGATACCCGGAAATACTAATACTGTTAAATTTTGGCATATTTTGAGAGGTGTACTCAAATATGTCTGAAATGATCTTCATGGAAGGAGTGGGAGGGTAGATATAGGTATTTCTTACCATAAATTCCTTTAAAATATCATTCTGAATAGTTCCTGATAATAATTCAGGTTTTACGCCTTGTTCTTCCGCAGCAACGATGTAAAAAGCCATTATGGGAAGTACTGCGCCATTCATGGTCATTGAAACCGACATCTTATCCAACGGAATCTGATCAAAAAGGATCTTCATATCTTCCACAGAATCTATGGCCACCCCGGCTTTTCCAACATCGCCAACCACACGATCATGATCTGAGTCATAACCACGGTGAGTTGGAAGGTCAAAAGCCACTGAAAGTCCTTTCTGACCGGCAGCAAGATTTCTTCGATAAAAAGCGTTGCTCTCTTCTGCGGTAGAAAACCCTGCGTATTGGCGAATCGTCCAGGGACGGCTCACATACATGGTGCTATAGGGTCCGCGTAAATAAGGTGGAATTCCTGCAGCAAAATTTAAATGTTCAGCATCTGAAATATCTTCCTTAGAATAAGAGGTTTTGATTTCTATTTCTTCGGGAGTTTTAAAAGTTTCCTTTTGCGATTCAGGTTTTCTCGTTGAAAACTCTTTATCCAAAAGGTTTATGTTTTGAAGGTCTTTGCGTTGCATACCTCTTAATTTTGTGGAGTTGGCTGGCTATTCTTTTCTTCTGCTAATTTCTTTTGCTCACGCTCTTCACTCAGCCGTTTTTCAAGTACAGGTTCTATCAAGGTTTTACGTGGGTTTTTCTTAAGGAAAGGATATAATTCGATATCCTCTTCCATTCTATCTTCAGGATTTTCAAATTTATTAGTCCCTATTAGTACTAATTCGGAATTATTAAATTTTTCCTGTTCTTCCGCAGCACTTTCTTTTATTTTTTTCTGAATAATCCCAGCTTTTAATTCTTTCAGGAAACCACCACCTTTTTCTATTTCTTTAAAGATTTCCAATGCTTTTTCAGCAAGCTGTCTGGTGAGCGATTCGATATAATAAGTGCCTTCAGCAACATTGCCAACTTTATCTAAATAGCTTTCATTTCTCATAATAAGCAATTGATTACGGGCAATTCTATCTCCAAAATTATTGTTCTTATGATAGATAGCATCGTAAGGCATGTTGCAGATGGAATCGGCTCCACCAAGGATTGCACTCATACTTTCGGTGGTGGTACGTAAAAGATTTACATTATAATCATATAAAGTTTTGGTACGCTTTGTTGGTTCAGCAATCACGTGACAGGTGGTGTTGAAATTAAATTCTTTTGCTACCGTTGCAAAAAGCCAGCGTAGAGCCCTGATCTTTGAAATTTCAAAGAAATAATCTGAGCCTACCGAAATATTGAACTGGAATGTGAATTTTGACCTTTGCTCTTCTGAAAATTCTATTTTTTCAAAATGATTTAAATACTCTGTTACCTGAGCCAGCGAATACGCTAATTGCTGTGGAATATTGGCACCTGCATTCTGAAACAATCCGAGATCGATACTAACTACCGACTCAATATTTGAAGAATTATTCAGAATAGTTTCAAGTGCTGAATGATCAGATTGTAAGTTTTCATACCAGTTTCCAGATCTGGCTAGATTTCCTATAATATCAGTCTGAAGAAATATTTTAAAATCTTTTTCAGAAATTAATTCATTCAGTTTCTGAACAAATTCAGCATCCAAAAATTCCAGATGTAGATATACTGAAAGACCAGCCGGAAGATCATTAAATAATTTAGCCAGGTCGATTTCCTTCTCAGGTAATATAAACCAGATGGCTTCAGTTCCTTTCTGAAGTTTCTCCAATGCTTTTTCATTGGCTGAATCTGCGGAAGAAACATAAATTTTTTCGCAAATATTCCAGTGTGCAGGATTTGAAACCTTTAAAGTTTCGGTAACATCTTCTGAAGAGTAAAATGGTTTAATATCAATGCCGTGAAGGGTTTTAGTGACCAGTTTCTCGTTATAATCGGCACCCTTTAGATCGGCCTGGATCTTTTGTTTCCATTGTTTTGCAGAAACTTCTTCAAAGTCCTGAAATAACAATTGTTTCATTCTTAGTTTGTTTTGAGTGGGAAAATTTTCGAAAAGTTTAGTTTACAGTATCATATTCTATAATGTAAATATCTTCATCAGATCTTTTCATATAGTATTTCTGTCTGGCGAATTTTTCAAGCTCTACTGAATCCTGAAGTTTTTCAATAACTGCCTTATCTTTCGAAATTTCCTTTTGATAATATTCTTTATTGTCCTGCAATTCATTTACCTCCTGATCCAGCTCATGATGGATAAACCATGAATTGGTGTCTAGAAAGAACATCCACCCGGCAAATACAAGACTTATCAGTATATATTTGTTGCTGATAAACCTAAACCAGGGTTTTTTACGCAGGTCTTTAAAATTCATACGCTTTAAATATACAAAATTAGGTTAAGCGATCCTTAATTATAGTCTGAACGATATCAACAGCAACTGTATTGTAGCGATTGGTCGGGATAATGATATCAGCGAACTCTTTGGTGGGTTCTATAAATTGTTGGTGCATGGGCTTTAGAGTAGTTTCATAACGCCATAAAACTTCTTCCAGGTCACGACCACGTTCTGCAATATCACGCTTTAATCTACGAATTAATCTAGCATCACTGTCTGCATGAACATAGATCTTAATGTCGAATAACTCACGAATTTCAGGATGAGTTAGAATAAGAATTCCTTCTACAATCACTACTTTTCTTGGCTGAATTTCTATAGTCTCACCCGTTCTATTATGTTCTTTAAATGAATAAACTGGCTGCTGAATAGAATTTCCTGCTCTTAATTCTCTTAAATGTTCCGCTAAAAGTTCAAAATCAATTGATTTTGGATGGTCAAAATTTATTTTTTTTCTGTCTTCAAAAGATAGGTGAGAAGTATCCTGGTAGTAAGAATCCTGTGAGATTACATCTACTTCTTCGTGTTTCAGTTCTTCTGTAATTTGATTTACTACCGTAGTTTTCCCACTTCCCGTACCACCGGCAATACCAATTATTAGCATAACGTTAAAATTTGCGCAAAGGTAATATTAGTTTTTAAAAATCTTTTGAAGATTCTTATTTCAATTTGTGATCACACGAATTGGATTGAAATTAAAAAACCGGACTGAGATTAGTCCGGTTTAGATTCTGAATATAAAAAGTCTTTATTCCGCACTTTCTTGAATAGCAGCAACTTCTTCTTCTGTAACCATATCATCAATATTATTACTCCAGGAATTCATTGCGTAATTCATAGCATCTGCAACTTCCTTATCGCTTAAGCCCATTGGGGTCATAATATTATCATATTTTTCACCGTTGACTTCTATTGGTCCCTGCATCCCATATTTTACGCCTCGTATGCTTTCTTCTCTTTTTTCGGTAAGCCAGTTAGAGCCATCGAGAGGAGGATAGGTGCCGGGAATTCCTTTTCCGTTTGGTAGGTGACAGGTGACACAAAGATCGTTGTATAGAACTTTTCCTCTTTCAATACTAGCAGTAAGCGGAGTCTTTTGGCTTGATTTTTCTGAAGACGGAATCACATAAGATTCTTCTTCAGGATCATTCTCCTTCTTGTCAGATTTACAAGCAATCATAGCAGTTGCCAATCCTATTACAAATAACAGTTTTCTCATTATTATTGTTTATTTATTAATTTTGCAATTCCTTTTCCTTCAATAGCAACATAGATATTACCATCAGGTCCCTGTCGCACATCTCTCATTCTTCCAGAATCTTCTAAAAGTTTGGTTCTTTTATTGATCTTTTTACCGTCTAATTTCAGAAGTTCCAGGTACTGAAACTTAAGAGAACCTGCCAAAAGATTTCCTTTCAATTCGGGAAATTTAACTGAAGTTATATAGGCAAATCCACTTGGTGCAATCGATGGTAACCAGTAAAAGATCGGGTCTTCCATTTCCGGTCTTGACCTTTCATCGGTAATTGACGTACCGCTATAATTTTCTCCATAGGTTACTACAGGCCAGCCGAAATTAGCTCCTTTTTTTACTATATTAATTTCGTCACCTCCCTTTGGGCCATGCTCATGCACCCAGATCTCACCAGTTTCAGGGTTTAGGATCATTCCCTGAGGATTACGATGCCCATAAGAATAAATTGCCTCTACAGCATTTTCTTGATTTACAAATGGGTTGTCTGAAGGAACACTCCCGTCATCATTTAGTCTATAAACCTTACCATTGTCACGGGTAATATCCTGAGGGTTTTCATCCCGGGCACCGCGTTCACCGGCACTAAAATATAAATAACCATCTTTATCAAATGCGATCCTTGAACCAAAGTGTTGGCCTTTGGTAGTATTTGGAGAAGCCTTATAAAGTACTTCTTTACTTGTTAGTTGATTCCCTTCTAATTTAGCTCTCAGGACGGCAGTATTTCCACCATCGTCTTCACCTTCTTTTGAAGCATAAGAAAAATAGATCCATCCATTATTTTCATAATTAGGATGAAGTACCACGTCCATTAATCCACCTTGTCCACGATCGTAAACTTCAGGTCCTCCCTGAATCTTATTTTTTTGTCCATCCTTAAAATGGATAATATCGCCATTTTTCTCATTGATCAACATACTCCCGTCTGGAAGAAAAGTGAATCCCCACGGAATCTTTAATCCTTCAACGACCATTTCATAGGAATATTTATCGGAGCTTTCGGCGTCTATTGGATCAGGTACTTCAGTGGGTTCCTGGGTTTGTTCTTCTGATGTTTCTTCTGCATTTTCTTCAACCTGCGCCTTGTCTGAATTATTATCATTTTCACCACAGGCAATAAGACTTAAGGCAAGGCCGGATATCAATAAAATTTTTTTCATAGCAATAATATTATAGGGTGTAAAAGGTATTAAGGAAACTAAGATATAAAAAATTAAAAGTTTTCATTGTAGGAGATGAAATATTCTTATATTTGCCGCCCAATAATGACGGAAATGTCATTTTCGGGGTGTAGCACCTCGACAAGCTCGGTACAGGCTCCGCCCTCAACCGGGCTACTAATAAAGGTTTTATTAATATTGAACCTTGAATTGAAAATATTGAATGAATTGCGTAAGCAATTTCGGGGTGTAGCGTAGCCCGGTTATCGCGCCTGCTTTGGGAGCAGGAGGCCGCAGGTTCGAATCCTGCCACCCCGACTAAGACCATAAAATATGGCATATAAACCTTGATAATTTTCAGATTGTCAAGGTTTTTGTTTTTTTAGGTATTGATTACATTTCTCAACACTTTTCCAAACATTGATCTATATAAATTTTCATCTTCGAGAAATTGGGTGGAATGGAAATTTGATATTTCTTCGATTTCTATGTTTTTATAGAGTTATACTATAAGCTTATAATTATTCGCGTAAAAAGATGGAGGTGATTCTCTTTTGAAATCCCCTGAAATCCTGAATGTTGATCAATATATTCTTCGATAAATGAATTAAAAGATTCACCATTGGTCAACAACCCATGCAGCTAAACTAATGAGAGTTATTTCAATTGAAATAAAAAGGAACAGGGTTTGGAAAATATTACAAACCTCCTACGATTTGCAAAAATTTGGAATTCTGTATTTTAAAATATGAATCTCTAATTAAAAAATTATTTTTGCTATGAATTTCACCTTGTACTGCTGATGGATATTACTATTGAGAATATAATGCTTATTGGTTCTATCCTGCTTTTTATTAGTATTTTGGCAGGAAAGACCTCTTACCGGTTTGGAGTACCCACCTTACTTTTATTTCTGGCGGTAGGGATGCTTGCGGGTTCAGAAGGAATAGGGGGGATCTATTTTGACGAACCTAAGATAGCCCAGTTCATAGGGATAGTAGCACTTAATTTCATCTTATTTTCCGGAGGTCTGGATACCCGGTGGAAAAGCATCCAGCCTGTTTTATGGCAGGGAATATCGCTTTCTACCCTGGGTGTACTCATTACTGCGCTGTGTATTGGGACTTTTGCCTGGCAAATTACAGACTTCACTTTGATGGAAGGACTGCTATTGGGCGCTATTATTTCTTCAACAGATGCGGCCGCCGTATTTTCTATTTTGAGGTCTAAAAACCTGGCGCTTAAATCTAACCTTCGACCTACACTGGAACTTGAAAGTGGGAGTAATGATCCCATGGCCTATTTTTTAACTATTGCCTTCTTGAGTTTAGTAATGAATCCGGAAGATTCAGTTTGGAGTATCATCCCTATATTTTTTCTGCAAATAATTATTGGAGGAATAGCAGGGTTTGTTTTTGGTTACTTGAGCAAACTGGTCATCAATAGAATTAAACTCGGCTTTGAAGGGCTATATCCAGTCTTAGTAATTTCTCTAATGTTTATCACCTTTTCTGCTACCGACGCTATGGGTGGAAACGGGTTCTTAGCCGTTTATTTATGTGGAGTATTCCTGGGAAATCAGAATCTAATCCATAAGAATACAGTCATCAAAATGTTTGATGGTCTGGCGTGGCTCATGCAGATCATACTTTTCTTAACCTTGGGCCTGCTGGTTTTTCCTTCGCAAGTAGTGCCTGTAGTTGGAATTGGTTTGGCTATTGCAGCGGTATTGATCTTCGTGGCTAGGCCAATTGCCGTTTTTCTTAGCTTAAGTTTCTTTAAAATGAAATTCAGAAGAAGACTTTATATCTCCTGGGTAGGGCTTAGAGGTGCCGTTCCAATCGTATTTGCCACCTATCCGTTAATAGCCGGAATAGAAAAAGCCAATTTAATCTTTAATATTGTGTTCTTTGTTTCACTGACATCTGTTTTGGTTCAGGGAACCAGTTTGGCAGCCGTGGCACATTGGTTCAAGGTTTCGCTGCCAAGTTCTGAGAAAAAATTATCTCCTGTGGATAAAATCCTGATGGATGAAAGTAAATCCCATTTGCAGGAAATTGATATTCCGCAGCAAAGTATTGCTATAGGAAAGCGCATTGTAGATCTTAAAATTCCTGCCGGGGCAATCATTGCGATGATTACAAGAAACAACAACTTTATAACCCCAAAAGGGGATACTGTTGTGGAAGAGAATGATATTTTGTTAATTCTTACTGAAGATCGTTCTAACTTTCTGGAGATTAAAAAATATTTAGAATAGATTGCTGGGCGACAAAACATTCATTCTTTCTGAATTTTTTGCTTATTCTAAATAGCTCTAATGGTATTTTACCTCAAATAAAATATTCAATTTCGCAGCTACTAGTCTTTGCAATATTAAAAAAAGCTTAAAAGTTTTGCTATAACAAAGCATGTGCTTAGTTTTGTGTTGTAGTAATAATGATATGGCAAGAACTAAGCAGTATAGAGAAGAAGATGTTATTCAGAAAGCAATGGATCTTTTCTGGAGAAATGGATATGAAGCCACCTCTGTACGTATGCTTGAAAAGGAAATGGGAATTAATCAGTTTTCTATATATTCTAGTTTTGGTAGTAAGAATGGGGTGTTCCTGGAAAGTATTAAGGTTTACAAAAATAAACTGAATAGTATTAGACATACACTTAAAGAATCTAATAACGGAGTATTGGGTATAAAACAATTCTTTTATGACTTTCTTGAATTTACAAAAGACAATAATTTAAATAAAGGTTGCCTGGTTTGTAATACGGTAAGTGAATTGGGAAATAAGGCTAAGCCGGAGGTTTTAGCTCAGTTAATGAAATTTACTGAAGAGATCAGAGATCTGTTTTTAAAGAATTTAGAGCAGGTTCAGGGAAAAACTCCTGAAGCAGTAGAGAAAGAAGCGAACTTTCTTATGACCTCCATGCTGGGATTATCTTTAGGATCCAGAATTCTGGAAAAACAACAACTCGACGACTTTATAGAAACCACCTTTAAATCTATATAACTTTTTTTTAATCTAAAACTAAGCGTTTGCTTAGAAAAAAATCAATAACATGAAAAAGTCAATTCTAATATTTGCTCTCATTGTATTTTCGATATCCAGTCATGCTCAAACCTATACTGTAGCTTATAACCAGGCTAATACAATAGATCGCTCGACATCTCGAAACGCGACATTATCAGCTAATTTTCTAAAGGAAATTGTTCAGAATGAGGATTTTGAATATCGCGAGTTTTTGAAAGATTCTAAAGATTCCAGATCGAAATATAAATTTGGAAAGAAAAATTATACAAAAACAGAATTAGTAAAGCTTTTAAGAAAAGCAGCTCGAAAATCTGGAAATACGACGGAATTCAGTGAATTTCTGGATAACGTTACTCCATCATTCAGAAATTATGTTTCCGATAATGATTTGGATCAGTTATATAAAAAGTTCAGAAAAGGGACCTTTAATAAATACGTTCAGGATTTAGCAGACAACTGGGATGATTAACTAAAACAAGTAGTATAAAAAAATTATTAATTATAAATATTTAAAAAATGAGTACATTAAAAATTCACAATATGGAAACCGCACCAGAAGACAGTAAACCTCTTTTGGAGCAATCGAAGAAAGCTTACGGAATGATTCCTAATCTTCATGGAGTGCTGGCTGAATCGCCGGGAATTTATGAAGCTTATCTGACCCTACATAACCTATTTGAAAATTCATCTTTTAATAAAGAAGAACTAACGGTGGTATGGCAAACGATAAATGTTGAGCACGAGTGTCATTATTGCGTTCCTGCACACACGGGAATTGCCAATATGATGAAAGTAGATTTAGCCATTACCGAGGCACTCCGTAACAGAACGGAAATGCCTACTGAAAAACTTCAGAAGTTACATGAAATGACGCTTTCTATAGTAAGAAATCGTGGTCAGGTAGCCGAGAAAGAATTAGAGAATTTCTTTGCTGCTGGATATACCAGGCGTCAGCTATTGGAAATTATATTGGGGCTTTCTCAGAAAGTAATTAGCAATTACACAAATCATATAGCAGAAACTCCGGTAGATGAACCATTCAAAAAATTTGAATGGAATAAGGAGGATGTAGCATCATAAAAAGGCTATGAATCAAGTAGCTTTAAATGATCTCCCACTTTAAAATGTGGGAGATCATTTAGAATTTTAAAACAATTAAAAAAAGAATAATTATGAGTATTTCAATAGAGAATAAAGTCGCATTAGTAACCGGTGCAAATAGAGGAATTGGTAAGGCAATCGTGAAATCTTTTATAAAACACGGTGCAAAAAAGGTATATCTTGCCGTTCGGGATACAGGTTCTACAAAAGATCTGGAAGAAGAATTTGGAAGTAAAGTAGAAACCCTTGAGGCAGATCTATCTAATAAAACCTCCATCCAGGAACTGGCGAATAAGTCAAAAGATGTAGAAATTGTGGTTAACAATGCAGGAGTTGGAAAACCGCATACTACCATTGCTGATGGGGTAGAAGAAGATCTTCAAAAGCATTTTGATGTCAATGTCTTTGGTTTGCTAAGGGTTGCAAATGCTTTTGCTGAAACCCTGATAAAGAATAAGGGGGCGTTGGTACAGATGAATTCGGTAGCTTCTATCAAGAACTTCCCGCATCTTTCTACTTATTCTGCTTCAAAAGCAGCTTCCTATTCACTAACACAAGGAATAAGAGCAGATCTTGGGGAGAAAGGTGTGAGTGTATTAAGTGTGCATCCCGGACCGATTGATACTGAAATGGCTGCCGAAGCAGGTTTTGATGATCCGGCTTCCACAGAAACCGTTTCAGAAGGTATTGTGAAAGCACTTAAAGCGAGTGATTTTCATTTATTCCCCGATGAAATGGCGAAGCAGGTAGAACAGGCTTACAAGGAGTTTTCAGAAAATGTGGTCCTGGCAGACTTTTCAGAATAGATTTAATAATTAAGGTCAGTACCTTAGTGTATATAATTTCAGAATTATAAAAACTAAATGCGAAGCTTATAAAAATAACGGTTTTGTCAGTTCGAGTGCAGTCGAGAACTAGTAGTCAGATACATTTAGGTTTCGACTTCACTCAACCTGACATTTACTGATTTAATAACCTTTACCTAAATAAAACGACATGATAAAATTAACAGTGATGTATCCAAATAGTGCTGATTTAAAATTCGATAAAGAATATTATATAAATCATCATGGTCAATTACTGAAAGATCTATTAGGGGAGGCTATTATTTCGTCTGATGTGAATATGGGAGTAGCCGGCGGTAATCCCGATGAACCTGCACCTTATTTTGTAATTACCAACCTGGTTTTTAAATCTATGGAATCTTTTCAACAATCGTTTGGAGAACATAGACAAAAGATTTTAGAAGATCTTCCAAATTTCACCAATGTGAAACCGGAGGTTCAAATTAGTGAAGTGGTATAGTTTACCTATTAAAAAAATGATATGAAGAAAAAGTTGAAAATTGATATTGTCTCTGATGTAGTGTGCCCCTGGTGTACTATTGGTTATAAGAGATTAGCGAGAGCTATTACTGAATTGGGTGTAGAAGATCAGGTTGAAATTGAATGGCAACCATTTGAATTAAATCCAAATATGCCCGCTGAAGGTCAAAACGTCACCGAGCATATTACAGAAAAATACGGTTCTACAATAGACCAGCAGAAAGAATCACAGCAACATATGACCCAAATTGGTGAAGAACTTGGTTTTACTTTCGATTATTTCGATGAGATGAAAATGGTAAATACGTTTGACGCCCATATTTTACTGGACTATGCAAAGGAATTTGGCAAGCAAACCGAATTAAAAATGCACCTGACCAAAGCTTTTTTTAGTGAACGTAAAAACGTTTCAGATAAAGATGTATTGAGACAAGCTCTATTAGATGTTGGGTTAGATGCAGAAGAAGGATTAGCCAGGTTAGAAAGCGAAGAAGCTCGCTATGAAGTTAGAAGTCAGCAAGCTTATTGGAAGAATTTAGGAGTTAGCTCTGTGCCCACTGTAGTTTTTAATAGAAAAAGCGCTGTTACTGGTGCACAACCGGTAGACACTTTTAAGCAGGTGCTTTCAGAATTAATTGCTGAATAATATTTAGAACTTATAACAAACTTATAGCTGAAAGTTCATTAGATAAAGACTTTATGAATCTAATAGAGAGATTCTTAGTACTCTGTTTAATTTTAAGTTTCAGAAAAATTTGTCATCTTTAAATAGAAAATTCAATTAATCATATTAAATAAAATTGGGAATAATGGATAAAAATAATTTTAATGGCCTCAAGGCTGTATTTGTAAACTGTACCTTAAAGAAATCGCCATCTAAAAGTCATACGGCAGATTTAATGCGTGTTTCCAAAGGAATTATGGAAACTGAAGGTGTAGCTGTAGAAATGATACGCCTTGTGGATCATGAGGTGCCTGCGGGAGTGCAACCAGATATGACTGAGGAGGGATTTGATAAAGATGACTGGCCGGAGATCTATAAAAAAATTATAGATGCAGATATTTTGGTTATTGGAACTCCTATTTGGCTGGGAGAACGCTCATCTATAGCTTCAAGACTCATTGAACGCTTATACGCTATGAGCGGATACCAAAATGATAAGGGGCAGTATGTTTATTATGGCAAAGCCGGCGGTTGTATAATTACAGGAAATGAGGACGGAGTTAAACATTGTTCTATGGGAATTCTATATGCTCTACAGCACCTTGGGTATAGTATTCCGCCGCAGGCAGATGCGGGTTGGATTGGCAAAGTTGGACCCGGGCCGAGTTATGGAGATACTGAATGGGATGGTGAAAAGAAAGATCCTCCGGTAGGATATGATTCAGAATTTACCAATAGGAATACTACTTTTATGACCTATAATTTGATGCACCTGGCGAAAATGCTTAAAGATCAGGGAGGATATCCTGAGTATGGGAATTCCAGAGAAAAATGGGATGATGGCACACGCTGGAATTTTGAAAACCCGGAATATCGATAAGTTTTCTTAGCTGTTTTTTAGAATTATAATAGCAATTTTGATATATAAGTGTTGATGAATTTGTAGTCAAAATAAATTCCCAATTCTTTCCAGTTTTCATCTTTATAATTATCGGCTATAATCAAGCTTATGAAAATTCTCATTATTGAAGATGAAAAAGATATGCTTCAGAATATGGAGGATACGCTTTTGAAACAGAATTATATTGTAGAAACGGCGAGTGATCTGGATTCTGCCATGTCTAAAGTGGGTGTTTATGATTATGATTGCATTCTTCTCGATATAAATCTTCCTGATGGTAGTGGCATGGAAATTCTGAATTTTCTGAAGGAGAATAAAAAGACAGAAGGGGTGATCATAGTTTCAGCAAGAAATTCTTTAGATGACAGAATCCAGGGATTAGATACAGGGGCTGATGATTATATAGCTAAACCCTTCCATATGGCCGAGTTAAATGCACGGGTAAAGGCGCTACTTCGAAGAAAAAAATTTGATGGAAGCGTACTTTTCAACATTGGCAATCTCCATATAGATTCTGAAAAGCATACTTCATATACTGAATTTGGAGAGATGGAACTCAACCGAAAGGAGTTTGATATTCTTACCTATCTTGCTACCAATCAAAACAGGCTGGTAAGTAAATCGGCGCTGGCAGAACATGTTTGGGGAGATCATATAGACCAGGCAGATAATTTTGAATTCATTTATTCCCAGATAAAAAATCTTAGAAAGAAACTCAAAGATGTGATGGCAGAGGTTGAAATTAAAGCTATCTATGGAATTGGCTATAAACTTATACTTCCTTGAAATTACTCAATTACACCTCTAAATATTTTGCCTGGCTGTTATTCTTTGTATTAACTGGATGGGCGGTTATTTTCTATTTTCAGATGTTAGATGAGATCTATGATAGTATGGATGATGGTCTGGAAAACCAAAAGATGCTGGTAATTAGAAATGCCAGGCAAAGGGATACTGTGCAAACCAAAACAGATTTTGGCGATGGGTATTTTACTTTGCATGAAATTAGTGAATCTACAGCCCTGAAATTTAAGGATTCCTACCGCGATACTCTGATGTATATGCAAAATGAAAAGGATTTTGAACCGGTTCGTTTGCTGGAAAGTGTTTTTAAACGGGAAGATCAATATTATAAAGTTAAGATCATCACGTCTATGGTAGAGGAAGACGACCTGGTAGAAGATCTTCTTTTTTCCATAATATGGTTATATGTTGGCTTGATCTTAAGTATCCTGATCTTAAATAATCTTATCCTGAAGAAAGTTTGGAATCCCTTCTACAAGCTGATTGAAAATCTGAAGAATTTCAAAATTGAAAATGATTCTAAAATAGAACTGGAAAACTCAAAAATAGACGAGTTCAATACCCTTAATGAAAATATAGAAAATTTAATAACAAAGTCGGTAAAAAGTTACCAGGATCAAAAACAGTTTATAGAAAATGCATCACATGAATTACAAACCCCTATAGCGATAAGTATCAATAAGCTGGAGTTATTATTAGAAGATAACGATCTAAAGGTTTCCCAGGCGAATAGAATAGTTACGGTAATAGAAAACCTGGAGCGTCTATCAAGGTTTAACCAGTCTCTTTTGCTATTATCTAAAATAGAGAACAAGCAGTTTACGGAGCTTCAGGAAGTAAATTTTAATCAATTAACTCAAAAAATTGTTGATAATTTTGAAGATCTGCTCCATCATAAAAATGTTGATATTATAATTGAAAATATTGAAGATCTAAAATTTTCTATGAATCCGGATCTGGCACAAATTCTTTTAACCAATCTCATAAAAAATTCTATACTTCATAATTCTGATTCAGCTAATATAAAGATCAGCCTAAGATCCCATTCCTGGCAAATTTCAAACAAAGGAAGCCATACTTTAGAGGAACAGGATCTTTTTACCCGTTTTCAGAAAGTAAATGATACTTCAAGTTCTTCAGGTCTGGGGCTGGCAATCTCAAAGGCCATCGCAGATACCTATCAGCTCAAACTTTCTTATATATACCGGGAAGTACATATTTTCAAAATAGATTTTTAGAAGCTCACCTAACCAATTCCAGATTCTTTACAGTTTTCAGTCTCATATTTGTTCAAATTAAAAATTGAATTATGAGAAAAATATTTTTTTTAAGCATGTTCGCGGCCTTTTTTATGACCGCATGTGCACAGGATGATAAGGCTAATTCAGAAATTCCTTCTGTAGTTTTAAACGCATTTGAATCCAGATTTGATAATCCTACCAATACCGATTGGGAAATGAACGGGCAGGATTATGAAGTAGAGTTTGATTTAAAAAATGTGGAACATACGGCACTTTTAAATGAGAGTGGAGAATTGTTCAAATACAAAAAAGACATCATGGAAACAGATCTTCCAGAGGCCGTAAGAACAGCACTTCAGAATGAGTTTTCAGATAAAAAATTTGATGATTTTGATTTGCTGGTAAGTGGTGATATGGAGTATTATCAAATTGAAATAGATGGAACCTTAAGAGACAAGGAAGTTGTTTTTACTGCTTCAGGTGAAATGACTACAGAAATTCCAGTATGGGATTAAAGCAGAGTTTCATGAAAATGAGCAGAGTAATCATAGGAATCGTTGCAGCTGTGCTTGTACTCGCAGGCGTGGTTGCATTTTCCTTTAGCGAAAAATTTGAAAGTGGTATTTCTCCTGATGCTAAGGGCGAACGGGAATATACCATTAACAATCAATGGCGTCTTCCAAAAGTGCTGGAAGAGGTTTCGGGAATCCATTATTATACTCCTAATAAACTTGCCAGTATTCAGGATGAAGATGGAACGATCTTTATTTATGATCTGCAGAAAAAAGAAATAGAGCGGGAGATAGATTTTGCCGGAAGTGGAGATTATGAAGCCTTGACTGTAAAAGCTAAAGATGCTTATGTATTAAGAAGCGATGGAGTTCTTTTTGAAGTAAAAGATTTTTTAAGCAATCCTAAAACTATCAAGTATGAACCAGATTTAAAACATTCTGTCAATTTTGAAGGACTTTGTCTTAGTAAGGATTCAAAAAAACTATTAATGATTACCAAGGATGAAGATGTTAGTAACGGGATTAAGAATGTCTATAGTTTTGATCTTGCTTCCAAAAAATTCGATAAAACTATTCCTTTTAAGCTGGAAACCGAAAAGGGAATCTTCAAGGATTTTAAAGGCTCCTTCAGACCTTCTGAAATTGAAATAAACCCGGAAACCGGTAAGTACTATGTTCTTGATGGTAAGAATCCAAGGTTGCTTATTCTTAATTCTTCATTTAAGGTATTACGATTAATTTCTTTGGATGAGGGTGAATTTGCTCAACCTGAAGGTCTAAGTTTTGCCGAAGACGGCAGACTGTTTATTTCTAATGAAGCTGGAAAGAACAATGCCAATATTCTGGAAATAATAATAAATCCGGAGAAGTAATGGATCATGTGATTACTAACGAAAAAAACATTAGTCAGAGTAAACTTCCTTTATATACATCTCTGGCTATAGTAGCTTTGATCATTTCAGCTTACTTTTTTGTCCCTTCAGCGCAAAACTTTATGGATGAAGCATGGAGTGTGCTTACAAGTGGAAACAATCAAAAGATCCAGCATTGGTTTAAAGGATTTGGCTGGATTGCGCCTATATTATTAATTCTGGCAATGGTATTCCAGATGTTTTTAATAGTGATTCCTACGATTGCTTTAATGGTGGTAAGTATATTAGCTTACGGCCCGGTTTGGGGCAGTATCATTGCATTTATTGCTGTTTTTACGGCATCTAGTGTAGGATATGTTATAGGTCATTATTTTGGACCGGGACTTGTAGAAAAGATCATAGGTCATAAATCTAAAAAGAAAGTGGCCGATTTTCTTGAAGATTATGGCTTTTGGGCAATTTTCATTACCAGGTTAAATCCGTTTCTTTCTAATGATGCTATTAGTTTTGTTTGTGGGGTATTAAAAATGAGTTATAGAAAATTTATAACAGCGACGCTTACTGGAATAGCTCCGTTGACAATATTCATTGCTATATTAGGTAAAAGCACTCAAGGATTAAAAACGGGTTTACTGTGGGGGTCTATTATTAGTTTACTGCTTTTTGGAGGCTTCGTTTACTGGGACAAGAAAATCAGGAAATAAAGTTATGATATAGACATTGCCTTCAATTAATATAATGTTGAAATAAGAAAAGCCCTGAGAAAATTCTCAGGGCTTTTAGGGTTACGTATTGGAATAAAAAATCTTCTAGTTATTATAAAGGTATAGAGATGATGCAGCTGCAAGATCATTACTTACATCTGGTGCAACATTTCCTGTTAAGTTTAGCGCATTAGAGAAGGCTAAAACTTTTCCATTTCCAACTTCAGCAATAAATACTGTGTTGGTTTTATGATCATATGCAATATCAATAGGATTACCTAGCATGGTTGCAACACCAGCAACTCTTGTCTGGTCAGCTTGTGCAATCATTCCACCATCTGAAACAGCATCCAGTTTCATACTGAAATTTTCAATGATTTGGAATCCACCATCGTCTGTAGCATTCCCAGCATCTCCAATATCAGTCAATACCAATACATCATCAGCTTCGCTATAGTCAATACCATGTGTTCTAACAATTCCGCTAACCGTAATTCTTTTATCAGCGGTAATAGAACCGTCCATATCATTATCAAGGAAATCATTAAAAACTGCGATATCACTAGATCCATCTACTACAGCAATAAGGTCACCACCTTTAAAAGTGATTCCCCAAACGTTGAATCCTGGATCTAAGGTACTTTCTAAAGTGAAAGAAGATCCATCAAAAGAATATACATAGAACATATGCATGTCATTGTCAGAAACAACTACATTATTTCCAAATACAGCAATCTCTCTCGGGCTTGCTAATTCAGCATCACCTGTAAAATCTGCGGTTACTGAACTTCCATCCATAGCTCCTGCAAAACCTGAATAATACTCTAGCATCATCCCAGATCTTGAAGCCTGGATAAGCGCATCATTAGTTGCTGAATAATATATTCCTTCAGAAGCACTTGATTCTGTCATTACAGTTTTAATGGTTGCACCTGTAGCATCATATACATTCAAATTTCCGTTACCATTATTTGTAACATATAATTGAGTCATGGCATTAGCGGTAGCCGTACCTGTATTTCCATCGGTTTCATCACTTGAAAAATATATGGATGAAGCAGAGGTAAGATCCATGCTGTAAGAAGGGGCAAGGTCTCCACCATCTCCAATAGAAGTATAGCCAAGCACTTTTCCGTTTCCTATTTCTGAAATATAAACAGCATCTTCTTCAGAATCATAAGCTACATCAATTGGATTTCCTAACATGGTAGAAGCTCCTGCAACTCTTGTTTGCATATCTAAGGTTAAAAGATCACCATCTGAAAGCGCATCAAATTTAGTAGAAAAATCACTAATTACGTGAAAACCACCATCATCTGTTCCATTAGCCGCGTCTCCAATATCGGTCAAGACCATCACGTCATCACTACCATCATAGGTAAGTCCGTGCGTTCTAACAATCCCTTCAACGGTAACTCTTTTAGATGGCATTAAAACTCCATCAGTTATATTAGATTCGAAATCGTAAAATACTGCAAGGTCGCTACTCGCATCTACTACGGCATACAGATCTTCCCCTTTAAAGGTAATTCCCCATACTTTAAATGGCACTTCAACGGTATTCATTAAAGAAAATCCGCTTCCATCATTGGAATACACATAAAATTTATTGGATCCGTTATCTGAAACTACATACGTTGACCCATTAACGGCCAACTCTCTTGGACTTTCAAGATCTGCTGAACTACTATATGCAGGAGAGATTGAAGTATCTTCCATTAGCGTACTAATATCTGAATAAGCGTCTAATCGTAAATCAGATCTTGATGCCTGTACAACGATGTCGTTTGCTGCATCATAGTAGATACCTTCGGCAGCCATGGCATCTGTTGTAAATGTAACCAGTGAATCGCCGGTAACACTATATTTACTTATATTTCCGTTTTCATTGTTAGTCACATAAAGTTCTGCACGTCTTCCTGCTTCTACTTCACAAGGTTCGCAAGAAGTTCCTCCGCAGTCAACTCCTGTTTCATCTCCATTCATCACTCCGTCTGTACATGTTGCCACTTCTGGCATATCATCAATATTGTCATCATCATCAGAGCATGATGCAAGAAGAAAGATGAATAAAAATGCTAATCCGAAATGGGTAATCTTAAAATTAGTCGTCTTCATAATTAAATTTAATTGGTTTACGCTGAAACTTACGGTTCTCAATAGCTTCTAGATGTGAAAGAAACCCGAAACCTTTGTTAAAGAAACCCAAAACTCAAAATGCTACTAGTTTGATAACAGAGATTTTAATTTATAAATTTCCTGTAAAATATTCTGAATCAATTTGTTATATCTAAAATTTCTTAAATGGTGATTCAGATGTTCAAATTGTACTAAATATGATATTTTAAAATTTATATGTAAACAAAACTTTACATATTTAAAATTTATTCTATATTTGTAAAATAAACTTTACAATAAATCAAAACAACTTTACTTATGAGAGCTAAAGAAAGTCATTGTGAACAACGAAAAGCTAAGATTAGAGATCTGGCTATTTGGACAGGTATATGGACTATTAGTGTGGCGGTAGTGACGTTTGGAGCAAAATTTATTTGGGACTATAATACGATAGCAACAATTATCGCAATTTTGGTCTCTACGATTTCCGGAATTGGAATGATTCGTTCTAATATCAGGTATTTAATGGCGCTGGATGAGCTTCAAAGAAAAATCCAGATGGATGCTATGGGAATAGCCCTTGGAGTTGCATTAGTTGGTGGAATTAGCTATTCCATGCTAGATACTACCAATATTATTTCTCAAGATGCTGAGATCTCTTTCCTCATTATTCTAATAGGTTTAAGTTATTTTGGGGCGGTATTAATTGGAAATGCACGTTACAAATGAAAAACAGACTCAAAGTACTGCGTGCCGAATATAATATGACCCAGGCACAACTGGCAGATGAAACAGGGGTTTCCAGGCAAACCATCAATGCGATCGAAAAAGGTAAATTTGATCCCAGTTTACCATTGGCATTTAGATTTTCCAGACTTTTCAAATTGAAGATCGAGGAAATATTTGATGATGAGGAATAATCAGGCTGTATTAAAATCAGAATTCACTTATTTCTTGAATGGATAATTCCCTGTTTTCCAAATAATCAATTATTTTTCATTCTTTTGCACCACTTTAGTTTGAATTAAAGAAAGATAAGCCTCATATCTGTAACCCATGAAATCTAAAACCAATTCTGTAAACAGTATATTCCTATATAATATTAGAAGAGCTACTACTGCATTCACAGGCTTTGCCTTAATTTTTCTTATTTTCCTGTTTATACTCAGTGGAGTAGAGGTAAGCCTGGGAATAGCAAATCATACGGTCGAAAATGGATTTTCAGATCTTTTTTTGTGGAGTTGCCTTGAAGATCTAAAGTTCTTTTTCACCTGGCTTTTACCTGCTTATCTTATTTTTTCCATTTTATATTTACTAAGTAAACAGATTGCCAGATTTTCATTTATAATATTTAGCATTGTATTTTTCCTGGGGCAACTTGGTCTTGTTTTTTACTTTAACACCACGCTTTTAATGCTGGGAAGTGATATTTTCGGGTATTCAACCGATGAAATAATGCAGACAGTTGGTGCTTCAGGTACCTTGAGCTTAACTCCAGTACTTATATTCATCGTTGTGGTAACAGGTTTGGTTGCTTCGCTATTCTATCTGCCTAAAAAACTTAATTTTGGGATTATATTTCCTTCTGTATTAGTATTATTTTCAGTTGTATTCATACTTTTTGGAGCTTCTGAAAAGTTAATTACTGCGGACTTAAATTCAGATTTTGAAACAAATTTAATTAAGAATAAATCCCAGCATTTCTTTTCTGAAACGTACGCTTACCTTGATCCAGATCTTTATGAAACCGATATTTATGCTGAAAGTTACCTGGGGGAATTCTTTTCAAAATATGCCAATGCAGAGCCTATAGAATATCTGGATGATCCAGATTACCCATTTTTGCATAAGGAATTGAAGAGTGATGTGCTTTCTCCATTTTTCGACACACAGGAAAAGGCACCAAATATCGTAATTATCCTTGTGGAAGGACTGGGAAGGGCCTTCACGAATCGCGGTGCTTATTTAGGCAACTTTACACCATACCTGGATTCTCTTTCTACAGAAAGTCTTTACTGGTCAAATTTCTTAAGTAATGGCGGTCGTACCTTTGCCGTGCTACCTTCACTGCTTGGTTCTTTGCCATTTTCAGAAAATGGTTTTCTGGAGATGAAAGATAAAATGCCAAATCAAATTTCCCTTCTGAATCTTCTTAAAAAGAATGGCTATAGAACATCCTTTTATTATGGAGGAAATTCTGAATTTGATAAAATGGACATGTACTTAAAAAAGAACAGGATAGACCAAATTATTGATGAAAATGATTTCCCGTCTTCCTATAAAAAGATACCGGCTTCCAATTCTGGGTTTACATGGGGTTATGGCGATAAGGAATTGTTCAGGTACTATTTAAATACTAAATCAGGGGAAGATAATCAACCCAGATTAGACGTGTTACTTACCGTTAGCACCCATGATCCTTTTCTCATTGATGAAACTGAAAAGTATACTCAAAAATTTGAGAATAGAATGACTGAGTTTGGTTTTAGTGAAGGGAAAAAAAGTGACTATAGAAATTACACCAGGCAATATACCAGTGTCCTTTTTGCAGATGACGCGATTAAAGATTTTATAGAGACTTATAAAAAGAGGGACGATTTTGAAAATACAATTTTCATCATAACCGGGGATCATAGGATTCCGGAGATACCCATGGCTTCAAAAATTGATCGTTATCACGTACCCTTACTTATTTATTCGCCTATGATAAACCGGCCTGCAGAATTTGAATCTGTTTCTTCCCATTTTGATATTGCACCGAGTTTAATCTCATTTTTGGAAAATAATTATAAAGTAAAGTCTCCTAAAATAAACAGTTTCGTGGGCCGGGGGCTGGATACGACCAGGAATTTTCAGAATATTCATCAAATTCCTTTAATGCAGACTAAAACAGATCTAATTGATTTTGTAATGGGGGAATATCATTTAAATGGAGATGACCTGTATCATTTAACCCGTGAATTCAAAGAAGAGATCGTTAAAGACCCTGCTAAAGTAGAAGAAATCAGGAATGGATTTAATCAGTTCAGAAGAAAGAATTCAGAGATCGTGAATGGTAAGAGAATTTTACCGGATTCTATTATTGAAAAATATACGATTAACTAGTTTATACCTTTTTCAGAATATTGCTGTAAAATGGTTGTAAGTAAAGGCTTGTAATAATTCCAGAAAAAGCTGCTTCTTTCCATGGTATTCCTTTCATCATAGAAAAGTCCTTTAAAATAGCCAATACCGCTAAAGTAAGAACTATTCATTCCAACGGGGTTGTCTGCGAAATCCCCTGAAAAATAGAAGAAGTTATAATCGCTGTCAATATGCTCAGTAACCGCGGGAAATTCTGAAGGAATATTAAATTTCTTTAGTTCTTCCAGCCCTTTGTTATTTGCATCGATCTTAAAACTGGATACTACAGAATTAACCTTTTTATCTGGTGTGATAATATCAAACCAAAATGGATATTTTATCCTTTCTGGAAGTTCGTATGTATTCTGAAATTTTTCATTTGTCTCAATATGAGGCATCGAGTTATTGAGATGAGTACCATTTTCAAGAATCACTACCTGGTCCTTATTATTCACAAATGCAATTCCTGAACTTTTAAATGGCCAACGACCCTTATGTGAATTTTTATAATTCCTGATGAGCCATTTAGGGATTTCTTTATTTTCCCTGGGGTTGAGGTTATCAAAATATCTTGCAGTCCATCCCGTCCATCTTACTTTAAACATTTTTTCAAAACGGGTTCTGTTTTCATAAGCGGTTGGTGACCCAATGGTATTAAATTCAGTAATAACCAGTTTACCCTTCTCTTTCATTAATTTGAGTAACTGTATATCCTTGTCACTTAAACCGCCGTAGAGAATACCAGATCGCTCTTTGTCATCTCCCTCCTGAAACCACTCATTATTATAAATTCCGTAGGTATCAGTAAAATAAGCCAAATCGGCATCGTTACTTAACTGACTTAATTTTGAAAATGAAAATCGCTCAAGACCTTTTAGTTTAAATTTTTCGTTGTCTTCAGGAAAAAAACCAAAATAGTCATGACTTACCTTATAAGGTTTTTCTGAAGTCTTAGTGTATTTTTCATGGTTGAGTACCCAATTTAGAGAAATATGTTCCTGCCCTTCAGATGTTAGAACAGTTTTGTCTACAATAGCTATAACCAGTTTTGTATTTGGAGTTGCCAACCAGATTACCCACATAATTAGGGGGATACTAAGAACCAAAATGAGGATTCCCAAAGAGATTTTTTTTCTCATTTTAGAATTTTTTGAAATAGCCTATGCCAATAGAAAACTGATTACCCCGAGTTTCAGGAGCATACTCCTGATCTTCGAGTTCAGCATTAATAAAAAATACATTCGTGCTATTTACAGACATACGATAACCTACTGAAATATTACTGGATTTTAATTTATAGGGATCCTGAATCAAAATGTTGTTCGTATTATCGTCAGGAGAAATACCTGTACCTACTCCAAAACTCAAATAATCATCGGCTCCGGCAATATAATACCGCACATTTAAAGAATAGGAATGAGAAACATTATCATCACCTGGCGTTAGATACGTTCTGGCGTTTAACCAGAAATTACTGATATATTTTCCAACTGAAGCTGTATAGATCCAGGTCTGCTCATCAAAACTAAGCATTCTAAAACCTACTTCGCCTTCAAAAGATGCCGGAAGGTTGGCGTATAATGATGCACCTACACGATACTCAGGAAAAATACTGCCGCTACTTGATATTCCCCCACTCAGGTAGGCATAAAAAGTATCTGAAATACTGGGATAGGCATCAACTACGATTTGTGTACCATTTGATGCGAATCTGTTAGCATAATTGAGTCTACCTATAATGGAACCTATTTTTGTACTTCTGGAATAATCAACACTGGCAAGGTGCCAAGGATCATCAAAGCGATTTTCAAAATTAACAAATTCGTAATCCACTCCAATTTGATTTCTAGCAGAAACATTACGAATAGATTCACCAAGTGATCTTGCTTCAGGTAATTTTGGATTTATTCTTAATAATTTATTGAGAGTATTGGTCGCCTCAGAATATTGTTCCAGGTCTTTCAATATTTTAGCTTTTAATAAAAGAAGGTCTTCGGCTTTAGGATTTTTTTCTATTCCGTTATTAACGATCTTCAGAGCTTTTTCTGAATTATCGTTCCAGTATTCAAGATTGGCATAGGCTAATGAACCATCCTGATGGCCGGGATTCTCTTCCAAAACCCTTTCAAAAGCGACTCGGGCGCTATCTACTTTATCTGTCCAGGTATATAGTCTACCCAGAAATATCCTTACATCGGCATAAGAAGAACTTTTATCTAAAGCTTGTAGTGTAAGTTCTATAGCTTTTGGATAGTTATCTTCATCAAATGCTGCAGTTCGTGCTTTCACAAATAGTTCATCGGTTGTGAATTCTTCTTCCTGGGCATTCACTGAGACAGATGAAAATAGCGTAAGAAAAATTAGAAGTAGGGGGAATGTAATTTTTAATCTCATAAATAGGGCTTAGTACAATTAGAACATTAATTGATCTCTTAAAAATTTGTAGGTTAAGGATGATTTTCAATCTTCAAAATCCAGTGTTCTAAAGTGGTTGCAATATAATAGCTTTAAGCAAATTGAGGGTGAAATTGCTATAATTTTTGTCTAACAAAATATTGATGAGAAACTTTAAATAATTAAAACCAATTATAGTATTCTTGCGTAAGTTTTAACTGACCGAATGATAGTTGAGTATTTAATGTGCACTTATGCGAAAGATTTTTCTTACCTCAGTCTGGTATATAAGAGGTTAAAAAGCTGGTAAAAGCTTTAAAATACTTGGTTTTCAGATGTATTTACTATATTTCTACACAAATTATTTCGAATGAGGAAGGTCCTGGTAATTCAAGAGGATATCGTTATTCTAAAAATTCTTGAAAGGTTAGTGCGTCTAAATGGTTTTGATTGTAAAGCGATTAGATCACTTGATTCACTTACGATTGAGGATCAACAAATCAATTTCGAGTTTATAATTACAGATATTTTGTTTGAAGGAATAGCCCCATTGCAGTTTGTAGCACAAATACAGGAAATTATCCCTCATAAAAATCTGCTTATTGTAACCAATATGGGACAGGATAAAATAAAACAGGAGATATTTGCCCTTCAGGATGTAACAGGATTTTATGCTGTGCCTATAGATCTGGACGAAATTGAAGCCATAATACAAGCCTATTAATGAATGAAGCATCAATACTTTTATTCATAGCAATTGTGTTTTCGGTTCTGGTAATTTACTGGATATCTATTTGCGTTAGCCTTATTTATAGAAGTAATAGAACTTCCAGGTTGAACAAAATAGAAAACACATTTGCAAATGTTGTAAGTCGTTATTTATATAACGATCCGGCTAATCCCATTACCTTAGATGAAATTAAAACTACCCTTAATAATGTAGGGATCAGACCAGAGAATAAGAATAATATCCAGTTCTTGATACGGCTCATGATTCGCACCCAGCGTACCATTCTAGGAAGCAATTTCTCTAAACTTCAAACTTTGTACACCCAGATTCCTCCTTACGGCGTTTCAATAAAAAAAATATCAAGCTGGAGTTGGTACAGAAAAGCAAGAGGTATTCGTGAAATCTATGAGATGAATCAGTCACAATACTTTGATGAGATTTTTAAGTACCGAAATGACAGGAATATATATGTTAGAAGGGAAGCACAAATCGCCTTAGTAGTTTTTATGGGGTGGGAAAGTCTTAGATTTCTTCCTTATCTTCAGCGGAATATGACCTTATGGCAACAAATTAAAATTGTTGAGAAATTGTATGATCTCTATCCAAAACCCGAACTTAAATGGTTGCATAGAGCATATAAAACCGAAAAACTGTTTGGTAAAAAACTCCTTATGCGTATCATTAGAAAATACTTATTACACGGGGAGATAGATTATATTATTGATAACTTGAACCATGAAGATTATGAGGTTCGTGAAACCGCTATCTATTGTATTCAAACTTTTGCTGTTTCTTCTGTTAGCATGGCTTATATAAAGAAGCTTTACGATGATATTCCAAACGCCACCCAGCAAGGGCAGTTGTTGAATTATATTTCTGAGAACTCAGATATTGATCTTGACTTTTATCTGAAACAATTATACGGTAAGAATGAAGACCTTAAACTTAGTGTAGCAGAAATTTTATGGAATAATGGACACAAAGAAAAAGTTCAGGAATTCTATTACCAGCAATATCCAAAATCTGTACTGAATGTGGGATAGTGCTGAAGGCTTTTTTGGTAGTTATTATATCTACTGGATAAGTGTATTCTTATTTATTGGATACGGTGCGAGCTTATTAACATTATATCTAACAGGGATTCTCCTGGCCAGAAGATCAATAAAAAGAACTAAACAGCGATCAATTTTTTTACGTGCAGAAGATATTGTGAGCGCTACAGATATACCTTCAGTAACCGTAATTGCGCCTGCATATAATGAGGGGCTTACCATTATCGAGAACGTTAAATCACTGCTTTCTATTCAATATCCATATTATGAGTTACTTCTGGTGAACGATGGTAGTAAAGATGATTCTCTCCAGAAACTTATTGATGAATTTGATCTTGAGCAGCAGGATGCGACTTTTATTACCCAGCCAATTCCAACAGCTTCTGTAAAGCATATTTATAGAAGCCGAAAGACAAAATATACCCACCTTACCGTAATTGATAAGAATAATGGGGGGAAGGCTGATGCGATTAATGCAGGTGTGAATTTTGCCAATACCGAATTAGTGATCTTTACAGATGTAGATTGTATTATAGAACAGGACGCCATTCTTAAAATGGTGAGACCTTACCTTGAGGAAGATGATAAAGAGATTATTGGTTGCGGGGGAGGTATTGGAATTGCCAACGATTCAGTAATAAAAAATGGTATTTTAACTGAATTAAGACTGCCTTCGAGGTTAATTCCCATGACCCAGGTCGTGGAGTATATTCGGGCATTTTTACTGGGAAGAATGGCATGGAGTGAGATCAACGGACTTATGCTTATTTCAGGAGCTTTTGGGATGTACCCTAGAAAGAGAGTTATTGAAGTTGGAGGTTTCAATCCAAAAACTGTTGGTGAAGACCTGGAGCTTTGTATAAGGCTGAGGAAGCACATGGAAGATAAAAAGATCCCCTATAAAGTTGTTTATCTACCTGAAACCCTTTGCTGGACAGAAGGGCCTTCAGATTATAAAATTTTAGTAATGCAACGGGATCGCTGGGCGCGTGGTTTATGGGAAACCATGAGCCTGCATAAAGATCTATTATTCAATAGAAAATATGGGAATATGGGGCTTTTATTCTATCCTTATTGGCTTTTATTTGAATTTGGAGCTCCAATTGTAGAATTCATGGGGGTAGTATGCATTATTGCTTTTACAATTTTAGGATGGATTAATTGGCCCTTCGCAATATTGTTGTTTTTCGCGGCCTATCTTGTGGGGTGTGTTTTTTCTACCATAGCGATCTTTATGTACGTTAAAAGTTTTGATCATTATACCAAACCAAAGCAAATTGTAGAATTGCTCCTGGCCGCCTATCTGGAACCTTTTTTATATCATCCAATATTGCTCTTTGGCCAGATGAAAGGTTATTATAAAAAGTTGTTCGATATAACTTCGGGTTGGGGGAATATGACTAGAAAAGGATTTAAAATCTCCAAATCCTGACCTCCATAACATTCTGAAATTTTCGTTATCTTTTCCATTCATCCAAACCTTCAGCAATGTCCATCGATCAATTTAATATTTCGTCTTTAGTATTCCTGTTTTTGAGCTTTTTTTTGATAGAAAATAGTTCAGCACAACAAAAGGAAATCTTTGAATATTCAGACGGAAAAATTGCTTATCAAACTTTTGGGAAAGGCTTTCCGGTACTTATCATCAATGGAGGACCTGGAATGAATAGCAACGGCTTTGCTTCTTTGGCGAAAATGCTTTCTGAAAATAATACCACGATCATCTATGACCAAAGGGGAACAGGAAAGTCTAAATTGAAAGAATTAAATGCTTCCAATATGACCATTGATCTTATGGTGGAAGATATTGAAGTATTAAGGCAAGAACTAGGGTTTGAACAATGGATTGTTTTGGGGCAATCTTTTGGGGGGATGTTGGCCTATGCTTACGCAGCAAAATACCCCGAGAGAGTGAACGCTATGATCCAGTCGCATAGTGGGGGAATGAGTTTGAGAAATGTGGGCAGCTTTAGTATTATGAACAGACTTACCGAGGCTGAAAATGACAGTTTGGTACATTATTCAGCGATGATGCATACTAGCCCGGGAAACCCTCGATTAGCAAAAAAAAGAGCTTACTTTATGGCTAAGGCTTATTTAGCCGGAACTGAGCATGAAAATACTGTTGCTGAAAGATTACTGGAGGTAAACCGGGATTTAAATAGCATGATCTGGGGCAATATGCGATCAAATAACTTTGATAAAACTCCTGAAATGAGAGAATTTCAAAATAAAGTATTGATCATTCATGGATTACAGGATGTAGTCCCTATTGAAATTGCTGAATTTGCCCACGAGGTTTTGTCAAATTCTGAATTGCTGAAAATTGAAGATTGTGGTCACTATGGTTGGTTAGATAGACCGGATGTCTATCTCAAAAAAGTTAAAGAATTTTTAAAAGCAAATTCGATAAATATCAATCCTTAAGATAGCCATAACTTAGATTTATTATAAAATAAATTAATAGAGGTTAGTAGATAGTTTCATATTCAAATATTTTTTAGATCTGTGAATGTCAGGTTGAGCGAAGTCGAAACCTAAAGGTATTTGACCAATAGTTCTCGACTGCGCTCGAATTGACTAAAGAGTTATTTACATGATCGTTGTAATCAGTTTTTTACAAATTTAAAATTATATGCGCTTAACTCTTGAACTCTACAAATTTAAATTTAATGGAAATTACAGATATATTGGGGACTACGATTTTATCTAACGGAATACACATGCCTTATCTCGGTTTAGGGGTTTATAAGGCTAAAAACGGAGAAGAAATTAATTCAGCAATAAAGGAAGCTTTAAATGCGGGGTACAGGCTTATTGATACTGCTGCATTCTACGGAAACGAGGAGGGTGTAGGTAAGGCAATTCGAGAAAGCGGGATTTCAAGAGAGGACATTTTTATTACCTCAAAGATATGGATAGAAGATCAGGGGACTAATACTACCCGGAAAGCGCTTGAAACAAGTCTGAAAAAATTAGGAATGGACTACCTTGACCTATATTTGATTCACTGGCCAGTTCCCGATAAATATTTAGAAACCTGGAAGGTGCTTCAGGAACTCTATGAAGAGGGTAAGATTAGAGCTATAGGAGTAAGTAATTGTTTAATCCATCAACTAGAAGAAATTAGGAGTTTGGGAGGTGTGCAGCCAATGGTGCTTCAGAATGAATTTCATCCAAAACTCATTCAACAGGAAATAATAGAATATTGCGCTGAAAACCAAATTCAATATCAGGCATGGTCGCCATTAATGCGTGGAGAAATCCTGGATAATTCGCTGATTCATAAAATTGCTGAAAAGTATAGGAAATCTGAGGCGCAAATTGTACTTCGCTGGGATTTACAGAAAGGGGTTGCAACAATTCCGAAGAGTATTCATAGGGATAGAATTATTGAAAATGCTAATATTTTCGACTTTGAACTGACTGAATATGAGGTTGAGAGTATCGATAAACTTGAAGATAATACTAGAACCGGTGCGCATCCAGATCACTTTATGGAGCATTTTTCTTAAATTCTTCTTGCAACTTTCCTTTGAAATTTGAAGTAAAGCTGTTTAATTTGCAATTCTAATTCGAGATGTGGCGCAGTCTGGTAGCGTATACGCCTGGGGGGCGTGGGGTCGCAGGTTCAAATCCTGTCATCTCGACAAGAACAAAAAGTGGTACGAGAGTATCACTTTTGTTGTTTTAAAGTCCTGCCAAGAAACTTTAATAGTAACCTAATAATATTAAAAATTAAGAACTTTTTGTATTTCCAGCGGCAGATGTAATTAGGATTGTGGAAAACTGGCTTCACAACAACTATAGCAAAATTTCATAGTGAATTAACTTTTAAACTCAATAATCAATCAAAGTTGAACCATATTATTTCGATAAGGTGAAACTTAAATTAAACAATAGAAGGCATATTAATGCCAAATATATTCCCTGTAATAACTTTTGAGGAGTTTAATAAATATTCTATTGTCTTATATTCCTTGTGAGCTCTATGCTTAAAAGAAAAAAGCATAAAAATTCCTGAAATATCCAACGTTTCCAATTCGTTGAGATCAATCACCAAACTTTCCTTCTCATCCAGGATTTCCTCCAGTTGTTCTTCAATTTCTGAAACATTTGTAGAGTCCAACCTACCCATTAATTTAATCACATTATCTTTTTCAATTTCCATAAGCTCCAATTCTTAAAAAGAAACTGTAAGGCTGAGCTTTGTAGGGTATGTCAGAAAGAGCTTTTCTTCTTTTCCTTACAGATTCTGACTAAAATTATGTCAGAAAAACCTTTCCCGGAGATTTTTTATTTTAACGGTAGAATTTAGAAGATAAGCGGTTAAATGTTTCATTTAAAATTTCAGCTAATTTTAAAGAAGATTTAAATGATCTAATAGTTGGGGTTTATACCTTCTACTAACCGGAATCAATTCGTTATTGATCAAAATGCTATTATCCTGAATATCAATTATTTTACGAAAATTAATAATATAGGACCTATGTACTCTTAAGAACGAAGAAGAGGGTAGTTTACTTTCTATTTTTTTTAAGGAAGAATAAACCAGATAATTATCTGATAAGGTCTTGATATATATAAAATTCCCTTTGGCTTCAATAAAATTAATATCCGGAATATTTATTTTAATTAAACGTTTATCGGTATTTATATACAGTTCATCTTCTTTAATGGAAGTAGAAGCCTCTTTTATATTACCGGGGTTATTAGAACGTGCAATTACTTTTGATATCGCTTTAAGAAACCTTTCTTTTTGAATAGGTTTAAGTAAATAATCTGTAACTTTTGGAAATTCAAAAGCCTTTAAAGCATAATTTTTATCAGAAGAAATTAATATAATATGTGAGGGAGACTTTATAGCTTTGATAAGATCAAAACCGGTGAATTTTGGCATAAGAATATCCAAAAATATTATATCTATATCTTTTTCATCAGAATTGATGTATTTTAAAGCCTCGATAGGGTCCTTAAAAATCTTCAACAAATTTAAAGAGGGATTTTGCCCAATTAATTGTTCCAAAATTTTCCCTGGAAGTTCCTCATCATCAACAACGACACAATTCATATACATTTAATTTTTCTGCAAAAAATAAAGCGCTTATAATTTAATATAATTGACTAACTAAAAGTACAAAATTATCAAAATGCAAACTAACACTTAAGGATAAATTAAGTTTTATCTTTACTGCTCAAACCAGTTCTACTCATAGCTCCCCAACTTTTTTTTCCATTTAGAAGATCCCAGTTTCCTTTCACAGAAGCCCACATGATAAAAGGATGGTAAATCAAAGGTTCCAGCAAAATGGTTCCCAACAGGCGTATAATATATTTAGGTTTCTTGTATTGCTGAAAAGAAAACTCTTCAAAAAACAAGGATGTTATGGAAAATAAGATAGCAAAAGAGTATACTACCATAAAGAATATAAGGTATACCCACCAATTTAGCCCGCTAAATATTATAAGAAAGGTTAAATACAGGAAACCTAAGAATTCAATTAAAGGAGCAAGCCATTCAAAAAAGAACCAATAGGGAGTACTCAGTATACCTAAAACTCCATATTTTGGATTAAAGAGCATCTTTTTGTGCAGCCATAAAGTTTCTGCTGTACCACGTGTCCATCTGTTGCGTTGACGGTGCAAAACCTTCCAGTTTTGAGGAACTTCTGTCCAGCAAAGTGGATTTGGAACAAAACCTACGGTGTAAGGGATATTGTTCTCCCGCATCTTTTTTCGCATTCTTACCAGCAACTCCATATCCTCTCCTACCGTATCTGGATTGTATCCACCAACTTTAATCACTGTATCTTTATCAAACATCCCAAATGCACCCGAAATAAGTAGAAGTCCATCAAGCCTGGACCAGGCCATTCTCCCCATTAGAAAAGCTCTAAAGTATTCTATGATTTGTGCCCGTGCTAAAAATGTATCAGGCAGTTTTATATCCAGAATTCTGCCATCCTCAATTACACATGAATTGGCAACCCTAATTATACCGCCAGATGCGATTACTTTCTTGGTATTATTTAAAAAAGGTTTTACGAGTTTTAATAAGGCATCGTTTTCTAAAATACAGTCTACATCAATGCAACAAATAATTTCATTATCGCAAACATTTATTCCTGTATTCAATGCATCGGCTTTTCCTCCATTCTCCTTATCAATAACAGTTAAATTTTTATAGGCTTCGTTTTTAGACTTATATACACCTTTTACTTCTTTAGAGGGTATAAAAGGATGATACAGAAATTCTTGTTTCTGCATATCAAAAGTAGTCAGCAATGCCTCCAGAGTACCATCCTTGCTGCCGTCATTGATAATTACAATTTCATAGGACGGATAATTGAGTGTTAGAAGAGAGCGCACGTTTTCTACAACATTTGCTTCTTCATTAAACGCAGGTGCAAGAATAGAGATACTGGGAAGACTGGAAGATTGCAGTAGTGCAAATTCAGCCTGGAAATTATTTTTTCTTTTATAATCCCTTATTTCCAGAAAAGAGAATATAGCGGCGATGGTATAACCCGAACAAATAATAATTCCGTAAAATAAAAATAGCCAGCTGGCAATTTCTGAAATCTGGTAAATATTCAAACCTTATTATTTCGGATGTTTAAAAATTGCTTGCAAGGTATTATTTATACTGTAGAAATCTCTAATTCTTTTCTCCAATTATTCCAGAGTTTAAAATATACCTGCCTGCTTACCCAGTCTTTTTCCGAAATCAATTTTTCAAAACCTAAAAAGTCATCGATGGAACCTATTTTTCTTACAACATTTAAAATAAAGGTTTTAACGGCAGGTGTTTCTTCATGGAATGATGCATGCAGATGCGGTAGTAATTCGGGGTAGCCTAAATTTCCTAAACTCTGTATTGCTCCTTTTTTCAAATCTTCATGAGAACTCTTAAGAAAAGGTATAAGTTGAGGCACATTTTTGTATTGGTTATAATCTCCAATCATTTTTATTGAAAAAACTTTGATACTTATTAACTCGCTGTTCAACCATTTTGAAAAATCTGGGACTGTCCCTGTATAATTACTCTTTAAACATTCCTCAATATATATTTGCTCCCAAAGAGTTAATGGTTTTTTGATTTTGCTAAAGAAGGCGAGAGGCTCTTCATGAGATAAATGGATAAAGTATAAGATGGCTTGCTGTCTTAACTCGTCTCTTTCTGAATCAATAAATTCTTCAATAACTGTCTGGAATCTTTTGAGATTTAGTTCTGAAGCTACATAAATGGCTCTCGCAACCCTGTACCATTTACCACTTTTAAGATCGGTCTCTACAATTTTGCTCAAATCCCATTTAAAGAAGAGTTCCTTGATCTTTTCATTTGTTTCTCCTTTAAAATTTTCTTCAAATACTAATAGTACTTTAATGGCAACCTTCTCGTCTAGCGAAGTTTTAATATTTTCTTTTCTAAATTCAAGGATTTCTTTTTCTGAAGGAAGTTTATCATCAAAAAGATACAGCGTAATAAAATTTGAGAGTACTTCTTTTTGCTTTTCAACGTTTCGATCTTTGATGATCTTAGAGATTCGAAGATAAAGGATTGCGAAAACGAATCCCAGGGTGACCAATAAAAAGAAGATCGCAAACAGGGTGTTGATTTTGAGAACCCAATTTCCATTTTCAGTAATATTTCTAAAGAGTGTTTCCAAAGATAGAGGCTTAGCTAGAATAGGTGTTTTTCTTAAGGAATCTCTTAACCCTAAGTGATAATTCATTAGGATTAAAAGGCTTGGTAATAAAATCATCTACCCCCAGATTAAATGCGTCCATGATTATATTTTCCTGTTTTGAAGTGGAAAGTACAATAATAGGAATACCGGGTAAATTCTCCTTAACATATTTTATTAGCTGGTTGCCGGTTATAAAAGGCAACATAAGATCTGTCAATATCAGATCAAAAGACTGTTCAGTTAGAATTTTCATAGCTTCTCTTCCGTCTTCTGCAGTAACCACCTCATACCCATCCCTGTTTAATTTAAATTGCAGGGACTTCACAATCATGGGGTTGTCTTCAATTATTAGAATTCTTTCCATTTATATATTCTTTGGGGTAAAATCTTGTTGTAATTGTTGCAATATTTTATCAAAAATCAATTTAAGTTCCTTAACTAACAGAGAAAGTTTATGGTTCTTTAAATCATAGGTGAGCTTATTGCATATTTCAGTCCCTTCTTTATTATCGAGCATTTCGAAAGAAGGTTTTATGTTGTGGGCTATTTCTGAAGCTTTTTGATCGTTATTCTCTTTGCTTGCAATTTCCAGCTCTGCTAGTTGTTGCTTTACAGAAGATTTAAAAATTTCTATTGAATCATTTATAAATTCTGAATTCCCTCCGGAGATTTCTTTTAAGTAATCTAAAGAATATAGAGGCTGCTCATAAACCTGTTCTTTAGGAGTAAAGTTTAAGATAGGTTGAATAGATTCTTCTGTATAAGGTTTAGAAATATAGTTTTGCTCTACTGAATCCTCTGTAGATGAAATAAAAATAGGAATATCTGATTTAAGTTCCTGCCTAAGATAATCTGATATTTGCGCAGCATTCATTGGTTGCGCATTTTCCTCAATCAATAAAGTATGTACCTTATTCTCTTGCAAGTACTGTAAAGCTTCAAAGCTGTTTTCAATAACTTTTATATCAGCATCGGAATACTTCTTTCTCACGATGTCGATAAAATTAAGACTTTCATCTTGTGAATCTCCAACGAGAAGGATAGAAATTTTAGCTGTTTTCTTAAGGTTACTCATGAGGGGTTAATTTGGGGTTTAAGAGCCCTTTTTATAAAATCCAAAAATATTAAACTTCCTTTTTAAATAAAGAGAATATTCTGAGACCTCAAATAAGATAAGCTATCTCAACGAATTTGAGGTCAAATAAAAAGCTTTTTTTTCTAATAGAAAGTGAAAAATAAAAATATTAATATATAGTTTAAAAGCGTGTTCCTGTTATATAGGAGCTAAATCGAGGTATTTATAGAGCATATCTCTAATGTCCTCCAGTATTACTGGCTTTGTTAGATAGTCATTCATACCGGCTTTTAAACAGCGTTCTCTTTCATCTTTTACCGCACGGGCAGTTAAAGCAATAATTGGGATGTAAGAATTTTCTCCTTCTAATTTTCGGATTTCCTGAGTAGCTTCAAAACCGCCCATTACAGGCATTTGGATATCCATAAAAATGAGGTCTGGTTTATTTTTCTCAAATTGGTTCATTGCTTCCTGCCCATTTTCGGCTTGTAAAAGTTCAGCATTTGGAAGAATTTTTTTAATGATAGAATTTGCCAGAAATTTATTTACAGGATTATCTTCCACAATAAGAATTTTAAAAACTTTAGAGGGGTCTACTGTAGTTGTCGAATCAATATTTAATTGGTCGCCAGTTGCTGTAGGTTTTTCGATAGCATCTATCATTCCATATAGCGTATGAATCTGGATAGGCTTGGTCATATGGTGATGAACATTTAATTCCTTACATCCTTTAATAATTTCTTCGTCTTCAGTAGAACTATGGAGTAAAATTACAGGAAGTTCTTCAGCATTTTTATTGAATTTGTTTCTTATCTGGTCTATAAGGCTAAGCCCATTCATATATGGCATGTTATAATCTATGATTGCCAGGTCAAATTTATCCTGATTCCTCGTTAAAACATTTAGAGCCTCAATACCATTTGCACATTCTACAGATTCGATGTTATTAGCCGCTAACATTTCCTTTAGGATAATACGATTGTTAGTGTTGTCATCAACTATTAGTACATTTTTGATATTCTTAGGAGAGATTGAAGAATAGGTAAATTCCTTATCAGTTTTTAATTTAACCTTGAAAGAAAAGGTACTTCCCTCATTAAGGACACTTGTCAACTCCAGTTTACTATCCATTAAATTTAAAAGCTTGTTACTGATGGTCAACCCAAGTCCACTACCTCCATATTTCCTGGTGGTAGATGCATCTTCCTGATCAAAAGCAGAAAATATCTTTTTGAGATTTTGGGGCGCGATCCCAATTCCGGTATCCCTTATGGAGAAAATGAATAACAATTCATGTTCATTCCCGGAAATAGTTTTGGATGAGATATTTAATTCTATTTCACCTTCATGCGTGAACTTTACTGAATTCCCTAAAAGATTAGTCAAAATTTGTCTCAATCTCACAGCATCTGCATATACGTAACGCCGTAACTTCGGAGAAATATTAAGGAGAACTTCCAATCCTTTTTTATGAGCCTGGTGTTTAACGATATCTATCGTTTGATCGCATAGCTCTATTAAATCTGTTCTTTCTTCACTTAATTCCAGTTTCCCAGCTTCAATTTTTGAAAAATCAAGAACATCGTTAATAATATCCATTAAAGAAATGGCAGAGTTATAAATAGTCTGCATATATTTCTGTTGTGAATTTTCAAGTTCTGAGCGCATCAAAAGATCGGTAAAACCTATAATTCCATTTAGAGGAGTACGAATTTCGTGGCTCATATTCGCCAGGAATTCAGATTTAGACTTACTTGCCGCTTCCGCTTTTTTCTTGGCTTTAATTAGAGAAACCTCCATTTTCTTTAGCTGCGTAATATCTGAACCAACCCCAAGATACCCGGTTATTTTCCCATTGTGATCGGTTATAGGGGTCACAATTAATTGTACTGTAAATTTTGTGCCGTCTTTTCTAATATATGTCCACTCCTTCGAATCGTAATGTCCACGACTTGCCTGAAATGTAAATACACCAAAACCTTTAATTTCCTGGTTATATTTTTCACTTAATTCTGTCGCTCTAAGTTCTATCTCATGATCTTCATGAAGATTCTTAACATTAAAAACGCCTTTAACCTCGTCAGCACTATATCCCAGAAGATTCTCCGCACCTTTATTAAATTTAGCTACAATCCCATCTAAATCTGTTTGGATTATAGAAACCTGGGTTGTAGCATCCATTAAACTTTCCAGCTCGTTAAGACTTTTCTCAAGAGCTTTTTCAGAAGTAATCCTTTTGGTTAGATCTGAGACCTGGCCTATAAGATAAAGGGTGTTCCCTTCATCATCTGAAACAGCAGATACACTTAACAGGCCATAAATGGTTTTACCGCTTTGATGGATAAATCTCTTTTCTATACTATAACTTTCAATCTTCTTTTCCAGAAGAGATTTGAGCATATTTGAATCTTTTCGAAGATCTTCAGCATGAGTTAACTCACTCGATTTCTTATTGACAAATTCTTCTTTGGTATAACCAAATATACCGGCCAGGTTCTGATTCACCATTTGCCAAATACCTTCAGGACTAACCACTCCCATACCAATAGGTGAATACTCAAAGGCAGTTTTAAACCTTTTGGCATTTTCATTGGCTTTGAATTCCAATTCCTTTTTTTCGGTAATATCTTCTATTTGAGTAATTATAAGACTTTCACCATAATCATTTGAGCGTATTATGGAAGAATTAGAATGGCACCAGACTATTTCACCATTTTTTTTATAATACTTAGCTTCAAATTGATATTGATCTAATTCACCAGACAATAATTTGCTTCGGTAAGTAATAGATTGATCTAAGAAATCTGGATGAATTAGGTCTTTAAAGGTTAATCCCATGACCTCCTCCCGTTTTGCATCTTCAAAGCCGAAAATTTTAAGTGTCGCGGGATTTACCTGAAGTAACTGGCCTGAAGTTTTAACCAGAATATTTCCTACTGCAGAATTCTTAAAGATTGTTTCATATTGCTCCTTTGTTCTTTCATATTCAAGCTGGATTCGTTTTTCAGTATTAATATCCTGAAATGCACCATAGATCCTTATGCATTTTCCATCTTTAAATTCTGGTTTTCCAAATGATCTTACCCAAATTTCGTTATTTTTAGCGGTAACAATTTTGAGTTCGGCGTCAAAGGGAATACCTTTTTCTAGGGCTTCATTAAATAGCTTAGTAATTTTATTTCTACTCCATCCTTCACTATAAAAATTAATACCCTCACTTAAAAGCGGCTGATAATCCTGGCTAACTTCATGAATATCTTTAGTAACCTTGGTCCAGGTAACTTTATTTTCTATTAAATCTACTTCCCAACCACCTACTTTGGCCAATTCATTGGTCTCATAATAAATAGCATGCGAATTTTCATATTTTCTTAATTCCTTTCTTAAAAATTCTTCAGCTTCAGCTTCAGTTTCTTCTGATGTTTTCTGAAATTTAAGAATGATGAGATTATTTTCTTTAGGGGATATAATTTTTTTTCCTGAAGCACGTAAATGGATCTTAACCCCGGATTTTTGTTCAAAAATCAGTATATCTTCAAATTCCGAATTTTCATTCTCAATAAATTTTTGAATTTTATTGGTTGTTTCATCAGGTATCTGGAACGGCAGTTTTCTGTCAGGATGTTCATTATCCAAAACTGGATATCCCATATTTTTAATAAAAGCTTCATTCACCCATAGGTCACTAGGAGAATTATTCAAAACCCAATAGCCCCAGAGGGAATCTTGAGTAAGCCATTCAAAAATTGAAGAATTGGTTGATAGCAGATTAAAGGATTTTGCCTTTAATTCATTTTTTATAGACATGGAGCAGTAGGTTGAAATATCGAGTAATTTAGTAAAACTAGATTATACCTACGTTAAATGTTTTTAATAAATATTTTTATGTTTTTTTGAGAAGAAAGTAATCTATAAAAAACGTAACTTTTTATTAATCGCCTTTTCCAAAGGTAATAATAAAACCATCCGGATCTTCAATGTCGAAATCTCTCATTTTATAGTCCCTTTCTTCCAGATCGTTTACAATCCGCACATTTTGATCTTTACAATTTTTGTTGACTTTTTCAATGTCGTTTACAAAAATATACAATGCGCGATGATATTTTGATGGCCTTCCACCATCTGATCTTTTGGTAAGATGAATACCCACACCGCCTTTTTTTACAACTGCATAATACATTGGTTTACCCCATTCAAAGGTCTTTTCAAATCCTAATTTTTGGGTATAGAACTCTATGGAATTTTCCAAATTGCTTACTGGAAATATTACTGCGGAGTGGGAAAAACTTTCTGAATTTGCCATTTCTTAATTGTTTTTAATTGTAATACAGTTATTTGATATGAGTTTGTTTTAAGTGTCTTAAAATTTCAGGATGTGGGTTAATTATGAGAAAACTTTTGGTCATATAAATATATGTAAAAAACTGATATTCAGATTATAAAATATTTTTAGGCCAATATCTCAAGTAAGAAGAGTTTTGCAGAATGCTCGTAAAGCATATGAATTATCTATGATTATATAAAAATTATAGATAAAAATTATAGAGTTGATTTTTGTAAATTGGAGCTCTAACCGAAATTTTTAATTAATAAAATCATCTAAAATTATGGGAAATAATAAGTCGGGCAGCGAGGATAATCACAAAGTGTGGGAAGTTAATGAATCAAGCAAATGCCCGTTTATGGGTGGAGCTCTAAATAAAACAGCAGGTAAAGGTACTTCAAATAGGGACTGGTGGCCTAATCAGTTAAATCTAAATATTTTACGTCAAAATTCTTCATTAATAAATCCGATGGATGATGGTTTTAATTATGCAGAAGCCTTTAAAAGTCTTGATCTTAATGCTGTTAAGCAGGACATATACGATCTTATGACAAATTCGCAGGACTGGTGGCCTGCAGATTACGGTCATTATGGTCCGTTCTTTATTCGAATGGCCTGGCATAGTGCAGGTACCTATCGTATAGGAGACGGTAGGGGAGGCGCAGGCTCAGGGCAGCAGCGTTTCGCACCACTCAATAGTTGGCCAGATAATGCAAACCTTGATAAGGCAAGACTTTTGCTTTGGCCCGTTAAGAAAAAATATGGTAAGAACCTATCCTGGGCAGATCTCTTAGTACTTGCCGGGAATTGTGCCCATGAATCTATGGGATTAAAAATGTTTGGTTTCGCAGGCGGTAGAGAAGATGTTTGGGAACCAGCGCAAGATGTTTATTGGGGAGCTGAGACCGAATGGTTGAACAACGATGAACGATATGCGGGGGAAGAACTGGAAAATCCATTAGGTGCTGCTCATATGGGATTAATCTATGTGAATCCGGAAGGGCATAATGGAAACCCTGATCCTGTTGAGGCAGCTTCCTATATTCGTGAAACCTTTGGGCGAATGGCAATGAACGACTATGAAACTGTCGCGCTCATTGCCGGGGGCCATACCTTTGGAAAAACGCACGGAGCTGCAGATGCAGAAGAATATGTAGAAGCAGAGCCGGCTGCTGCAGGTATCGAATCTCAGGGCTTGGGCTGGAAAAATACTTTTGGAACAGGAAATGGAGCAGATACTATTACCAGCGGAATTGAAGGTGCATGGACAGATACTCCTACAAAATGGAGCAATAAGTATTTTGATAATCTTTTTAAATACGATTGGGAATGTATAAAGGGGCCGGGTGGAGCCTATCAATGGCAGCCAAAGGATAATGCAGGCGCTGGTACGGTACCAGATGCTCATGATCCTGATAAGAAACACGCACCATTTATGCTGACTACAGATCTCTCTTTAAAAATGGATCCTGAATATGAAAAGATTTCCAGACATTTTTATGAGAATCCAGATGAGTTTGCCGATGCTTATTCACGTGCCTGGTTCAAATTAACGCATCGTGATATGGGACCAATAGAACGATATTTGGGGCCTGAAGTCCCTAAGGAGGAATTATTATGGCAGGATCCTATTCCGAAGGTTGATCACGAAATTATTAACGATAGCGATATCGCTTCATTAAAAAATAAGATTTTAAACACTGGATTATCTGTACAGGAACTTGTTACTACTGCCTGGGGATCTGCATCAACCTTTAGAGGATCAGACAAACGAGGAGGTGCAAATGGAGGAAGAATTCGTTTAGCACCGCAGAATGGATGGGAAGTAAATAATCCAAAACAACTAGGAAAAGTAATTGATACTTTAGAAAAGATTCAGCAGGATTTTAATGAATCACAGTCTGGAAGCAAAAAAGTTTCTATTGCCGATCTTATTGTGCTTGCCGGTTGTGTTGGAGTCGAAAAGGCAGCGAAGACTGCCGGTCATGAACTTAAAGTACCTTTCTCCCCTGGAAGAGCTGATGCTTCTCAGGAACAAACCGATGTCGAGGCATTTGAACCTTTAGAGCCTAATGCAGATGGTTTCAGGAACTATTTTAGAAACCGCGATCATGTTTCTGCTTCAGCTGAAGAACTATTGGTAGACCGTGCACAGCTTTTAACTTTAACAGTACCACAAATGACGGTATTATTAGGAGGTATGAGAGCAATGGGAGCAAATTACGATGGTTCAAAAAAGGGAGTGTTTACAGACCGACCAGGACAGCTTACGAACGATTTCTTTAAGAATATTCTGGAAATGGGATTGACCTGGAAAAGCAGCTCTGACTCTGAAACTGAATTTGACGGAAGCGACCGTAAAACCGGGGATGTAAAATGGACGGGCTCCCGCGCTGATCTTATCTTTGGATCTAATTCTGAACTTAGGGCTATAGCCGAAGTTTATGGAACCGATGATGTGGAAGCTAAATTTGTAAAAGATTTTGTGAAAGCATGGGATAAGGTGATGAACCTGGATAGATATGACTTAAAATAGAATTGTTGAATTTTATATTACTGAAAAAGGTGGTCTCATAGCCACCTTTTTTATTTTTTGAAATTCTACGGCTATATTTTGTAGTGTGTAATATTGCGAATTAGATATAAGAAATGATTATTTTGCGTTCTAAACTCATCAATATGAAAAACCTATTAATCATCAATTTTTTAATTTTCAGCTATTCTGTAATTGCTCAGGACGGGAAACCTCAGGATTATCTTTCTTCAGAATTTCATGAAGGAAGACGGGAAGCTTTGAGAGAAAAAATGCCGTCAAACAGTGTAGCAGTATTTTTTGCGAATCCGGTTAGAAATAGAGCTAATGATGTGGACTATGTTTATCATCAGGATCCAGATTTTTATTATCTCACAGGTTATAAAGAACCACATGCTGTTTTGGTGATTTTTTCAGAAGAACAAAAAAGTAATAATGGTGAAGATTATGATGAAATGCTATATGTTCAGGAAAGGAATCCTCAGGCAGAAATGTGGACCGGTTACCGGCTGGGAGTGGAAGGAGCCAAAAAGGATTTGGGATTCAATACCGTTTATAATGGAAAGGAATTTTTAAATAATAAGATAGATTTTTCAGAATTTGAAAGTGTCTTACACAAGCCTTTTTTCAATGATTATCGCGACTCCAGAGATCCGGCAGATCTAGCCAGTCTGGTAATGACTTTTAAAAATCAGGTACATATTAATGAAATTCAGAATAATAGTAGAGGATCACTGGGAGTGGAAGTGAAGCAGGAGGAAGGCCCTACTAAAACTGTGAATATTGATACCGAAAGTCTCAAGACTTATATGGGGGAATTACGGCAAATTAAATTACCAGAAGAGATGAAGCTTTTGAAGAAGGCGGTCCGTATTTCAGCAATGGGACAGATAGAAGTGATGAAGGCAATGCATCCGGGAATGTCTGAAGCTGAGGTACAGGGACTGCATGAATATGTTTATAAGAAATATGGTAGTGAATATGAAGGTTATCCTTCTATTGTGGGTGCCGGCAATAATGGTTGTGTTTTGCACTATATTGAAAATAATAAAACGAAATTGGAACAGGATCTGGTTTTAATGGATCTGGGAGCGGAATATCATGGATATACTGCAGATGTCACCAGAACTATCCCGGCAAACGGTAAGTATAATACAGAGCAAAGAGCGATTTACGATCTGGTTTATAAAGCGCAGGAAGCCGGAATCGCTGCAGCTGTAGTAGGCAACAATTCATCAGACACTCACAAGGCTGGTCAGGAGATCATTAATCAAGGGCTCTATGAATTAGGAATTATTTCATCACCAGATGCGCAACATATGTACTTCCCTCACGGGACTTCACATCATATAGGTCTGGATGTTCATGATCTCAATACCAGAGGGAGTTACCAATCAAATATGGTGATTACAGTAGAGCCCGGTATTTATATTCCTGAAGGTAGTGATTGTGACGAAAAATGGTGGGGAATAGCAGTGAGAATTGAAGATGATATTCTTATTACTGAAAATGGACCTGTAAACCTTTCGGCGGAAGCTCCACGGAAAGCTCAAGAGATCGAGGCCATGATGAGAAAACCTTCGGTATTTGACAATTTGAAACTTCCTGAATTGAACTAAATCATAACAAACTGAATTCCAATATAAACCGAATTCATCTATAATTTATCTTTTAAATTGTGAATATCTCTATGTAGGTTTTCACTCATAGGCATTTTTAAAATCTATATTTGGCATCCCAAAAAAATAGAAATTATGAGTGTAATTTGGTACGAATGCAAGGTAAAATATAGAAAAACCCATGAAACAGGCGAAAGTAAAGTAGTTACAGAAAATTATTTGTTAGATGCTGTTTCCTATACCGAAGCAGAAGCCCGAATCACTGAAGAGATGGCGGCATATACAAGTGAAGAATTCAAGATAAACGGTATAAAAGTGGCAAATCTTTCAGAGGTACATCCTTTTGAAAATTCCGATCGTTGGTTTAAATCTAAAGTATCTTTAATTAGTTACGACGATGAGAGTGGAAAAGAGCGGAAATCTAACCTTTATATGCTAGTTCAGGCAAATGATGTAAAAGATGCTTTTGAGAATACTGAACAGGCAATGCAGGGTACTACCGGAGATTATACAATTCCTGCGATCACGGAGTCACCAATACTGGATGTATTCCCATATTTTACCGGTGATGAGGAAGAGAATGCTACACATCTGGAAAATAGTAAAACTTCAGTAGAGCAGGTTGCCGAAGAAAGTGAAGTAGTATAAATAATTTTACTCCGGTTAAGGTCTGATTTCAGCAATATGAGCTATCGCAATTAGTTCTTTTAAAGATTTTCACCATAACCGGATTAATTAATTATTGATCTTATCTATTTTCTCCAGAAACTTTTCAATTACAGAAAGTGCCTCTTCAGGATTGTCGTTTAAAGTGGCGTGCCCGGAATTACTTATTTCTGAAAATTCAGCATTAGGAACCAGATTTTGATAATATCTAACCGTAGAAGGTCTTGCCTCATCATATTCGCCGGTAATAAATAAAACCGGTACCTCTACTTCTGAAAGTTTATCAATTCTATCATAATTCAAAAGTGTTCCTGTTGCGGTAAATTCACTCGGCCCCCACATATATTCATAGACATTAGTTCCAAAGTACTTAGTAGCGGTATCTTTTTGAGCTTGTGTACGTTCTTTTCTTCTTAAGAATTTACTATAAAATAAGGCGACTGCATCTTTATATTCTTCATTACTGAATGTTTTGTTTTTTTCGTTAGTTCTAATGATCGACTGAATGGAATCTGGTAAGGTTTTTACCAATTCGTTGGCATCCTTGATCCATCTTTTAGTACTAAAATAAGGACTACTAAAAATAATTCCTTCTACATGTTTTGGATACTTTAAATAATATTCCAGACCCAATGCGGTACCCCAGGATTGGCCATGTAGAATAAACTTTTCCAAATCCAATTCTTTTCGAACATGCTCTACTTCTTCTACATATCGTTCTACCGTCATAAGTGTAGTATCAGTAATTCTGTCTGATCTTCCACTTCCCAATTGGTCAAAAAATATGATTGGACGGTCGTTGCTCAATTTCTTATAAGGATCAAAACCATAACTGGATGATCCAGGCCCACCATGTAGCAATAAAACAGGAGTTTTATCTCCTTTTCCATTTATTTGATACCAGACTTTGCCCCCGGTAACTTCAATGTAACCTTCTTCCTCCTTCTCTTCAATTTTATTACAACTATTGAAGGCATAAATAAGAGTGATTCCTAAGAATATAGAAGCAGTATTTCGGAGCGTACTATTCATTGTTAAAAGACTTGATGGTTATTGATTAAAGCCAAGATAAATAATATTCTTTGGAGTATTATTTTTTTCTTGTATTAAGAACCATGTAGCTTACATTATAATCCCAACTAGATTCTTAAGTAACTTCGAAAAACTTTAGTAGCAAAATAAGATTCTGCCCCGTTATAATAGATAAATACAATTTCATTTCTGAGGTAGCAAATAGAATACTTTTGATTTTTTTTTATCAATGAGGGTGTGTTGATCCAATTGGATGATTTCGTAACAAAATTTCCAATTGATTGTAAGATTCTTATCGCACTTTATTTAATATTTTAGCACCGATGGTTTTAGCTGTCTCTATAGCATTGTTTTTAGGCTTGTGCTTCTTTCTTGAATCCATAGTCGCCTGATCAAGACAAAGGCTTCTTATCATTTTGCCTTATAAATTATTAGAATTATACAGCCTAATTTGAGGACGGGGCAAGGTTTTGTATATACACATTGCTGCAGTATTGTATTCCTCTGTCTGAATGATGTATGAGTCCGCTAATGTTTTTTGCCTGGTAAATCGCTTTATTTAGCGCTCTTAGGCAATCTTAAAGTTCCAAGCTGTCACTTAGTTCAAAACCGACGGTGGAAACAATTTTTTAGTTATTCTCTGATAAAGTTATTAATACTTTAATTGCTTTGTCAGCATCTTTTTTATCAACGAAAATATGATCATGGTAATAACCTGCAATTACATTGCAACTGATATTATTTTTCGCTAATTCTGTTGAGAATGACGCTGTTAAACCAACAGCATCAAGAGATGAATGTATCATGAGAGTAATCCAGGAAGCAATATATTCATAGCTTAAATTTAGCTTATCTGCTTCGCTTTTCTCAATTACCATAGTAGTGCCCTCCTTTTCTTTAAACTCACAGATCGTGCTTTCTCGGTTAATTATATTTAAGTTTTTCACCGTACAAAAAACATATTCCCCATCGTTCAATTTTGGAGTCATTCCTTTAATCAAATTCGAAATATTAGTTTCTCCAGCCATTTGAATTATTCATTTATGAATCATATTTATATTAAATTTACAATAGTCGATAAATCCTCAATAATATAATCGGAATTTATTTTATAAAATTTGAAGAAAATTCAATCATATCAGTTTAGACTAATAGGAAAATTGAAATTTATTTTTGAACTTAACTTACTGTCCTAATTTTAGGGGGATGATCAAAAAAAAGTAAGAATATTTTCGAATGCCTCATAAAAATTAATCTTAATATGATCCGAATATAGGAAAATTTTATTTAAAACTAAAGAATTAGTTGAAAGCATTGTGCCCAACGGTCTCCTTTACTTCGCTTATTAATAAATATACCTTTGAATTGAAGAAGGAGGAGAACTAAAACGGTCTCTAGATTACAGATCCAATATCCGTAAGAGTCCTCCATTCTTCATATGGGTAGCAAGAACCATTTGGAATACCAGGTCTATTTATGGACCCGTTAAAGGAGTTAGTTAATGCGCCCTTCAAATAATAATTTTTTAAAAATATGAAAAATTACCAAGAAGTAATCGGAATTGATGTTTCAAAAAGCAAGTTAGATGCTTATGGGCACAATCGTGGTTCCCACCGTGAATTCAGTAATGATGTGTTAGGTTATAAAGCCTTGCTTAAATGGGCTAACGGTAAGAAACAAAAAGTGTTTTTCTGTTTTGAAAATACCGGTCATTATTCGTTAAAGTTAGCATTGTATTTATCTTCAAAGAAGCAGGTATATGTGCAAGAAAACCCTGTAGTAATCAAACGCTCTTCCGGAGTGATCAGAGAGAAGAATGATGTGGTAGATGCGATGATGATCGCCCGGTATGGCTGGCTTCATCGCGAGGAACTTTCTCCAAGTGAATTGAAAGATAATGAACTATTGGAAGTAGGCAGATTGCTGGCTTTACGGGATCAGCTGGTCCGTAGTCGTACGGGTTTAAAAAACACACACTCAGAGTTAAAGAAATTGCTAAACAGCAGTTCAACGGACACCTGTTGCAAGACGCTCGTAAGCTCTATTACCCATCTAACATCTCAAATAAATAAAATTGAGAAGCAACTAAAAACCGTTATAAAGGACTCTGAACACTTATCACAGAATTATAAGCTAGTGACCTCTTTAAAAGGTGTAGGCCTGATAGTAGGTGCCCAATTGCTGTATCATACTAATAACTTTAAACGTTTTCAGACCTGGAGACAATTCTCCAGTTATTGCGGAACGGCTCCCTTTGGTCATAGTTCGGGAAGTAGTATTCATAAAAAGCGAAAATGCCACCCGATGGGAGATCGCCAAATGAAGAGCCTGCTTAGCATGGCGGCCTGTACAGCCATTCAATATGACAGTGAATTACGGCAGTATTATAAAAAAAAGCGAGAAGAAGGTAAACTTAAGATGATTGCGCTGAACAATGTTCGTAACAAGCTTTTATCCAGGGTGTTTGCGGTAGTAAAAAGAAGAACCCCATATGTGGAACTACACAAATTTGCTGCCTGAGAAATAATAGAAAAAGCTTTGATTTAACCTTGGAATACGGTTATCGCAAGTTGCGGGAGTAGGGATGCGGACTTGTCGGATTAGTTAATTTTTAATGGGTCTCTAAAATAACCATTTTTATAAAACTACCCGTTATTTGCGATTAACCGTTGTTACAAACTGGAGCGAGACAGCCGAGTAAGAACCATAGATATGCCGCCGTCGAAAATACACATTCTATTAAGAAATAATCTTTCTCTTTTTTTACAATTATTCCGACCGAGTGCGAGTCCGATTCTTTGTTCTAAGCTTTCTTTTTACCTTTTTAGTTCTTAGTAGCTAATTTGTTTCTGAGTACCGACCCAAAGCCTCTTTAGTATAAACTTTTAATTGGACTTTTATTGTTCTCTTATTTTTAATTTTTTCGAGAAAATTCTTTCTTGAATTTTGAAGTGAAGCGGAATTTTTTCAATTATCGATTTCCTGAAAGTTCTTTAACGGGAAAATTTAAAACATCTAACCAATTGATCTCAGATATTCAAAGAATTGTCACTTTAGGTGTCAATAAGCTTTTTAAATTAAATTTTAGTCTCAGGTACTCTAAATATCTTCAATCACATTAATATCTGAGGTGTTTTTATTTTGTGATTCAATAGTTGAGAATTCAGGATAAGAGTTAATTTCTAGAACACCACTATTTTTAATTAGGTTGGAATAAGCTTGTTTCCATTCAGTGTCTGGCTCTTCATATCGAAAAGCAAACCTCCTATGTATTTCTTCAAAAATTTTCTTTCTTTTCTCAACTGACTCAGTGTCTGGCTCAAAGGCTAGATTTGCACCTTTAGCATAATCTACCCCTGAACCATATAGAAATCTAAACCTATGTTCAACGACATATAATTGTTCAAATGTCTTGACTTGATGTTGCAGTTCCCCATTAATTTTTAAGTCATTAGTTACCTCTCTTAGGGAAATTATTAGTTTATATCCATGCCATTGTTTTTCTTCTATTTGTCTAATTTCGTCTGTAGACCCTAATATAATTTCATCTCCATATATCTTATCTACGGAATACGTCTGAACTAAACCATATTCATCAGTAATTCTTTTATTTTGAGAACTTCTAAAATTTAATAATAGCTCTAACTCCTTCTCCCTCTTGCTGATTTTGATTTCAGGCTCCTCTTCAATAAATTCATAATCTTGAGAATCATCCGTTGGTTCGACAAGAACTTGTTTTATCTCCTTTTCATTTTCTATTTCAACATTATCAGTTGGCACCGGTGATTCATTTTGCTCATTATCACTGGCGTCTTTGCAAGAGATCGTTAATAATAAAAATAGTATGGTAAGTATTATTGAAAATTTTTGGTTTTGATTGTTCATATTTGAAATATAAATTGAATAGATATTTGTTAGGATTAATAAATATATCCGTATTTGCAAATCTAAAACATATGTTAAATAGAAAATTGCCGTTTAGTAAACGTATGGAATATGTTAGTAATCGTTAGAATTTAATGTCAAGTCTTAGAGCAATAAGTGAAATTGAAATTTGTCAAATATCGATCAACTAAAAGTTCATAATTCAAATTTTTCAGCGTGGATTATTAAGGTTCTTGGTAGCTAAAATCTTTTCGGAGCTCTTGTTTGTAACGGTTTCGGTTATCGCAAGTTGCGGGAGTAAGGACGCGGATTTGTCGGCTTAGTTCTTTTCATAATTGGTCTCTAAAATAGCAATTTTCATCATACTGCCCGTTATTTGCGATGAACCGTTGTTGTAGAGCGTATTTATGTTCCAAATTTGTTTTGAAGATATATCTCAACTTCACTCTCTTTTAAAAATTTCGAATAATCTTGAATACTCAGAATATCTTTGACAGCCTTTTCTTTATTTCCGATTTTCTCGGAGTAAGCTTTACAAATCATATAACCCATCCAATAACCTGCATTTCTTGGTCTTAATTCACTTTCTTGTTGCCAGGATCTCCAAATACTTTTGTTTTTGTCACTTTTAAAGTCATTCCATATTTCCAATTCTTTACCATTAAATTTTTTATAATCTGCATCAGTTTCTCCACTTATTATCTCTGCTACGAATTCTGCGGAACCTTCTCTAATACTTTTCCAAAGTAGCGTGTTTCCATCTCTCATTTTATCTTGATTGAAGTGAACAAGTTCGTGACTTACAGTTACAGGAATATGGTTTCTTTCCATACTTATTCTAAGAATATCATTATTCCAGTTTGCTGTGTCTGATTCCGGTGTTTTGGCAAGCATTTCAGTTCCAATTAATAATCCGTTTTTTGAAATTGTACCGTTAGATTGATATTTTCCTACTAAGAAATATACATCTGGAAATTTAGCTTCTGGATAAAGTTGTTCAAAATCATTAAAATTTTGTTTTATCTGATTTTCTAAATCCTTAATGTCAGTTATATCATTTCTTATCGATTGATAATATTCTTTAAATGCTAAGACAAATTCTGAAAATTTTTCTTTTGATTGAATTTTAGTTTTGTAGAAATCGCTTAATCCCGCTGAGCCTTTTTTAAAATAGTAGTTATTAAAAATATTTTCTGCGTTGCTCGAATCTTTTATAGCTAAATCAAAAGCATTGTAAAAATGGTCAATATCGAAAGTTACTAATTTTGATCCTGTAGGTTTTTCTGTTGTTTTTAGTCCAGAATTAAATACGGAGCAGGATTGTAATGAAATTAATAGAAGAAGTAATAAAATTGATTTGGTTGCTCTCTTTTTATTCAAAATTTTCTTGTTTAAATATGCTCTACAACGGTTTGCGGTTATCGCAAGTTGCGGGAGTAGGGATGCGGACTTGTCGGCTTAGTTGTTTTTATAATTGGTCTCTAAAATAACAATTTTCAGTAAACTACCCGTTATTTGCGATGAACCGCTGTTGTAAACAGTATTTATTTCTCTAACATCCATTGAAGTAATTCTTCTTTATCAACTATTGACCAACTATGTGGATGTCTTTCTCCATTCGCTCGATATCCTTTATTCTCTGTTGGGATATATTCAATTTGATCAAAGCCTGAATTTTTAAGTTTTTCTGATAGTTTTTTTATGTAATAAGCATTCATTTGATCATAATCTGCTTTTCTATTTTTTTTCCACCAAAGTGTATCAGGTTCTGTATAAAATCGGATTTTTGTGTTTTTTAAATCCTTTAAATTATTTATTTCGTTTGTTAAAGAAGTGAAAACAGAATATTTTTCATATTTGAGTAAATTATTATCTGGTTCTCCAAAATTCTCGTTTAAGTTAGAAATTATCCATTTCGCTTCTTGAACTGCTGGTTCGGAAAAGTTACTTTTTATATTTTTTTCTGCACTTTGGTACAACGCTGCTAAGTCGATTGGAGAATCTACAATGAAAACTCCTGTAGGTTTGATTTTATTTGAGTTTTCGATTAGAAAATTACTAATTAAAAGAGCCATATTTCCACCACTTGAAAAACCTCCAAAGTATATTTTTTTAGTTGGTAAATTATTCGATTTGAATAACTCATTTATTGATTCTGCTAATTCTATTTTATCATTTTCTTCTAACCATAGTTTACCGCTGTAATTTAAGTATGCAACGGCAATATTCTTTTTATTAGCGAGGTTGGTTATAGCAAATTCTCTTTCAATATCTTCTGCATTTTCGGGATAACCACCAAAAAGTACTAATACAACCTCTGTCGTATTTGGCCTATAAAGCTCATAAAAATCTGTAGATATACGATTTTTCTCAGTTCCATTGGTTTGAGCAATACTCAAGGTTGAAGAAAATATAAGTGTAATAACGCTAAAAAATTTAAGCAGTTTTTTCATATAAATATTGTTTACAACGGTTTCGGTTATCGCCAGTTGGCGGAGTAGGGGACGCGGATTTGTCGGCTTAGTATTAATTTGTTGGTCAAGTTAATTATTTTCTTACTAACGTTGCCGCTTATTGGCGATTAACCGTTGTTAGCTACTGGCGGTTCCACGTAAATATGTTTCAGGAGTCATTACTGCTAATTCACTCTTTTTATAATCCTTGATATTCCTGGTTAAAACAATACTTATTTTACCATTTTTGACTGCTGAATAATTTTGTAGCGCATCTTCAAAATCTTTGAAATCCGAATTTAAGGAATCGAGAACTACTTCTTTATCAATTTTCAATACATCTATAATTGTCAAAAGTTGTTTTATTTTCTCAATTACAATATCGTGTTTGGCCGTTTTTCTTAGTAAATAATATGTGTTACAAATAATTACTGGAGTTGTAAACCCTTTGATTTTATTCTCCTCGCATAAGTTTAAAATATCTGTTGCAAATTCTGCAAATGGTTCTCTGTCAAAGAAGAAATCCAAAATGACATCAGTATCAATAAGAACGTTTTCCATTATTTATATTTTTCTTCTAAGCGATTTTTAAGTTCTTTTTTGTAGTCCATATTTTTGGGCATTTTGAAAGATCCTTTTAAAGATTTCACTACAGGATTTAGTTTTTTATCCTTTTGTTTTTGTTCTTCTTTTGTAAGAACTTTTAAATAGTTTTCAATGATGTCTGAAAGACTACGATTTTTTTCTTTAGCGTAATCTTTTGCCCTTTTTATGATTTCTTGTTCTATCGTTAATGTCAGTTTTGTATTCATCACTTTTCAATTGAAAGTTATAAATACAAATATAAAGAAGAATTTTGTTTACACGTGTTATTTTTTAGTTTTTTACACGATTTCAATTAAATCCGCTTGTAGCTAACGGTTTCGGTTATCGCCAGTTGGCGGAGTAAGGGACGCAGATTTGTCGGCTTAATATTGGTTTGTTGGTCAAGTTAATTATTTTCTTTTTAACGCTGCCGTCTATTGGCGATTAACCGTTGTTGTAACGCGTTAATTTACCTTTACATAAGTTTGATCATAATCCTCTTGATTATCCTTTAATTGACCTTTTTCGTTGAGAAACAATACAAATGCTCCCAAGGAGGTTTTATAATCATTTATTGTGTCTGTGTTTGGCCAATGTAGAGTTCCAAAATATCTAAAAAACACAGCACTATCTTTGGCAATTGTATATTTGCCTTTTTCAATCAAAGTATCATTCTTATAATCAGTAAAAATCATTTTCCAAGTATTATTTTCATATAGGAAAAGTCGATTATACTTATTCTGTCTTATCAATCTCCAATCACCTATTATATCAGGAATATGAACTAAATCAATTTTTTTAATTGAATCAGTTTGTTTATCCGTTTGTTTTAAAATTTCTGAGTTTCCATTTTTATTTTTTACGCAACCTATTATAAGCGTAATTAGAAATACTATTAAGAATTTTATAGATAGATTAAAAAATTTCATACTCAAATCTCAAAAAAATTATGCGTTACAACGGTTACGGTTATCGCAAGTTGCGGGAATAGGAACGCAACTTTGTCGGATTAGTTATTTTTTAATTGGTCTCTAAAATAACCATTTTTATCAAACTACCCGTTATTTGCGATTAACCGTTGTTACCCACTGGAGCGCCACGGTTGAGTGAGAACCAAAGATATGCCGCCGTCGGGAATACATATTCTTCTAAAAAAAGATCTTTCTCATTTTTTACAATCATTGCGCCTGAGTAATAGTCCGTTTCTTTGTTCTAAGTTTTTTTGATCTTTTTAGTTCTCTAGTAGCTAATTTGAATTTAAGCACCTACCAAAAGCTTCTTTAGTGTAAACATTCAATTAAACTTTTTTCGTTCTTTAGTTTTTAATTTCTTCGAGACGATTCTTCTTGGATTTTGAAGAGAACCTGGATTTTGTCAATTATCGATTTTCTAAAAGTTCTTTAGCGTAAACTTTCTATTGGACTTTTTTGTTCCTTAGTTCTGCATTTCTTCGAGACCATTTTTCCTGAATTTTGAACTGAAATTGAATTTCGTCACATATCGATTTTCTGAAAGTTCTTTATTCAAATTTTTTAGCTTGGATTTTACAGTTTTTAGTAGCTAAAATTGTTTCGGAGCTCTTGTGGGTAACGGTTACGGTTACCGCAAGTTGCGGGAGTAAGGATGCGGATTTGTCGGCTTAGTGTTTTTAATAATTGGTCTCTAAAATAGACATTTTCACCAAACTACCCGTTATTTGCGGTGAACCGATGTTACCTGCAGTTATTTAAATACTTCTGATTTTAGCAATTTTTCACCCTTTTTTACAGCGATTAAACCTCTTTCGCAATCATCTTTTTCAATATTTTTCAAAATTTCTCCGTGGACAATTTTATTTCTCGGTCTCAACATATATTTCTGAATATCTTTCCATTCTTGAGTAGCTCCAAAGTCAAAGTCAAAATATTCTTTTATACCGCGTTTACAAATCTCTGAAATTCCAACAAGACATCCGCAATCATCTTTTTTCTTAATTTTATCTAGCTTTGTATTGCTTAATTTTTTTTTCAATTCACTGTAGATGAAATTCTCAAATAAAGTAGCTCCTTGGATTAAAGCCAGATTGAATCGTCCCAAGTGAAAATTATCTAACATTAACGCTACCATTTCATCTTTGAAACCATAGTAATTTTCTAACAATGTATTTCGGATAAGAATATCCTTGTTTTCTTCTAATTCAAATTCTTTTCCCCCATTAAAGTATACGCCACCTTTAGTAGCCATTTTGAAAATTGATTGTTGATTTTCATTTTTATCAATTAGGAAATATTGATAGCTGAAAATGTCTTTTTTTACAATATTTCTTATCCAAAATTGATCAGATACCCTCCTATATATATTTATAAACTTGTTTAAATATTCTATTGATAAATCAATAAACTGATCTGGGATTATACTTATAATTTTTTTGTCAATTTTACCTGAATTAAACATTTGTTCATCGAACCAAATTTGGACTATAGAATGTGATAGAATTCCAGATCTGTCTTCATCTGTTTTTGAAAATTCTGCCATATCAAAACCATCTTTCCATCTGAAATCATAGATTCTTTTTGTTTTTATTAAAGCAGGAATACTATCAATTTGAATTAAATAAGGTTCACCTTTATCTTCTGGCTCTGTAGAGTTGAGAATGTCAAATGCAATTGGTAGTTTGTATTGCAAAACGACATTTCTTAGTTTTTCTATGTTAAAATCACTCATAAATAATTGCAGGTAACGGTTACGGTTATCGCAAGTTGCGGGAGTAGGGACGCGGATTTGTCGGCTTAGTTATTTTCATAATTGGTCTCTAAAATTACACTTTTTCCGGCTAAACCTGTTATTTGCGATGAACCGATGTTGGCAATAGTTAATTACTAGAAATGATCAATTTCCAGTTTTTAGGAAAATCCTTGCTTTCCCAACATGCTTCAATTTCTTGGGGAGTTGTTAATTCGTTGCTTTTAAGATAGACAGCGGCGATAAAATTGTCATATCTCTCATCACCTATGTAATTGATAGAATCAGTTTTAATTTCATCTATATATTTCTCAATATCATTTTCCTTTTCTGATTTGATATATTTATATTCTATCGCAGTTTTTAATTCTGGAATTAAAATGTCAGGTTTATAATATTTAAATTTTTGAATAAAAGATGCCTGATTTTTTTTCCTAACTTTTGGAAAATAGAGACCAATTATCCATTTCACAGTATTATAGACCTGTTCTTCTCTTTGAATATCAGACACTTTCATTTTTTTCAAAATATGATTTGTATTACTTAAAATACTATGAACTTTCAGAAGTTCATCTTCAATTCTTTTCTTTGTAGAAAAATCGTTATAAGGATTTAAATGAATATAGAAGTCATTTATTATTTTAAGCTCTGTTTCGCTTTCAGGATGATATAGAGCTTCGTCCAATAAATCTAATTCATTTTTGATTTTATCTTCAAACTCTCTTTGAAATGTTTCGTAGCTATTATTCAAATTTTTAGCTTCAAAATAACTTAGGATTAAGTAGTAGAGGTCCTTAATTCTGAATTTTAACCAGTCGTCAGTATAACCTGGATATTCTTCATAGTAATCTTTTGAATAATTTTGATTCATCCAATGCTGATAAAACTCATGTTGAATTGAAGAAGTTGTTTTTTTTATTTTCTCAATAATAAATTCTGTTTCTATTTTTGTCATTCTTATTAATTATTGCCAACGGTCTTGGTTAAGGCAAGTAGCGTGGAGTAGGGACACGTTCTTGTCGGCTTAGTTGTTTGTTATTTGGACTCTAAAATAGCACTTTTCACCTAAATGCCCGCTATTTGCGCTTAACCGATGTTGGCAACTGGCTTTTTTTATTTAATGTTTCCAATGTTCTAATCTAAAATCAGTTACTATTGAATCTTTATCAAACTCAACATACAATTCTTTTACCTCCATTGGGTCAATATTCCAACCATAATCGACCATAATTTCGTACGTGATTTCGTTTGTTTCTTCATTCTGATAGTTTCCAGGTTCTCCTAATAATTCAACGACTTTTCTTAATTTCATTCCTTTTTTAAGGTGATTTTCCATTAAGTCTTGAATCATATTTTCTCGGTATTCATAAAATCCGTCAAATCTTTCATTCCATTTAGATTTGTCAAATTCCATTTCTTTTACTCCACAACTTGATAGTTGCGTTATGATAATTAAGAAAAATATTTTATATAATGTTTTCAACTCGTCTTTTCAATTATTTGGTTAAATTTTTTTTCTCCGAGTTCATCTTTTATTCGTTGTAAATTTAATTCTACAATCTTTTTAAAATTCTGAAATTCAAAGGGATTTTTACTCCAAAATTCAGTCGGTAAATTCGAAACTGCTGTAAGTAAATCGCCTTCATAAAAGTCACATTCGGTTAAAATATTCTGTTCGAGTTTTTCGAGAGCAATTCCGATTAGATATTCAGTTCCGATTTGTTGAGAAATCAGAAGTCGTATCTGTTCATTTGTCAATTCCGCAACACCTATTTTTCGATAACGATGACATTTTTCAACCAAATCTGTCGGAAATTCGGAAGGATTTTTCCAAATATCTTTTTCTAATTGTTCGATTGATTTTGTTTTCATTGTCGGTTTTTTTCAGCTTGTTGCCAACGGTTACGGTTATCGCAAGTTGCGGGAGTAAGGATGCGGATTTGTCGGCTTAGTTCTTTCCATAATTGGTCTCTAAAATAGCAATTTTCAGCAAACTACCCGTTATTTGCGATTAACCGATGTTGTGCGTTGGCCGTTTACTAAGAAGTGGTACTTTGTTTATTTTTAATCAATTTTATTTTTTTACTATTCCAATTTAGAATAATGCGATAATCTTTAAAAAAATCTGAACCAAATCTTTTTTCCAAATATTGTTCTGAGTACACTTTTTCATTTTCTAGAGTTGAATTCCCAAATTCTATTTCGTCAATAATTCCGATGTAAGATTCCCTTGTTGTGTTTTGTTCTCCGTAAATCCCAATAACACCTTTAGTATCTGATTTTTTAAAATCTAAAATTTCACCATTTTCTGTCTGCTTTTTAAATTCAGAAAACGGTACGACTATCCCTCCGTTATATCCTAAATCGACAGTAAAATTCCAAACTTTCTTTTCATTCACTTTACAAGCAATAGCTGGTACTCCTGCCACGCCAATAAACAACTTGTTTTCAATTATATCTTCAGGTAAGTTTAATTTTGATTCATTGTCAGTTATAGTAATTTGCTTTCTTTTAAAATCAATATCCCAAATAGCGTGTTGCATTAAATTAGCCCCTATAAATCCGTGAATATTTAAAGAGGACCATACTGATACAGAGTTAAAATCATTTATTAAAGCGGTTGTTCCAGTAAAATCTATAGTTCCAATTTTAACTTTTTCTAGCCGTGTATATTTATTTTGTAGTTTATCATTATATACGTCACCTGCTTTTGCAGAATCTATAGCTTTTAAATTTAAACTTTTAGCAAGTTCTTTTGAGACAAGGGTAGGAGAACCTGTATCTAAAAGAAAGTTATAGTTCTTATTTTCTATTTCCACAGGTACAATTATAAACCCATTTTTAATCTCGAAAGGAAACGTAACACTATAGTTTTCTTGGTCTGTTTCTCCTTCTTTAAGATGTTTTATGGCTTTATTAAGGGAACAGCTATTTAGTAGAATAAGTGTTATAAAATAAATAAATATTCTTGTTATTTTCATTTTTTAAATTTTGTAATACAATTTTCTTACGGCTTGTTTACAACGGTCTCCTTTACTTCGCTTATTAATAAATATACCTTTGAATTGAAGAAGGAGGAGAACTAAAACGGTCTCTAGATTACAGATCCAATATCCGTAAGAGTCCTCCATTCTTCATATGGGTAGCAAGAACCATTTGGAATACCAGGTCTATTTATGGACCCGTTAAAGGAGTTAGTTAATGCGCCCTTCAAATAATAATTTTTTAAAAATATGAAAAATTACCAAGAAGTAATCGGAATTGATGTTTCAAAAAGCAAGTTAGATGCTTATGGGCACAATCGTGGTTCCCACCGTGAATTCAGTAATGATGTGTTAGGTTATAAAGCCTTGCTTAAATGGGCTAACGGTAAGAAACAAAAAGTGTTTTTCTGTTTTGAAAATACCGGTCATTATTCGTTAAAGTTAGCATTGTATTTATCTTCAAAGAAGCAGGTATATGTGCAAGAAAACCCTGTAGTAATCAAACGCTCTTCCGGAGTGATCAGAGAGAAGAATGATGTGGTAGATGCGATGATGATCGCCCGGTATGGCTGGCTTCATCGCGAGGAACTTTCTCCAAGTGAATTGAAAGATAATGAACTATTGGAAGTAGGCAGATTGCTGGCTTTACGGGATCAGCTGGTCCGTAGTCGTACGGGTTTAAAAAACACACACTCAGAGTTAAAGAAATTGCTAAACAGCAGTTCAACGGACACCTGTTGCAAGACGCTCGTAAGCTCTATTACCCATCTAACATCTCAAATAAATAAAATTGAGAAGCAACTAAAAACCGTTATAAAGGACTCTGAACACTTATCACAGAATTATAAGCTAGTGACCTCTTTAAAAGGTGTAGGCCTGATAGTAGGTGCCCAATTGCTGTATCATACTAATAACTTTAAACGTTTTCAGACCTGGAGACAATTCTCCAGTTATTGCGGAACGGCTCCCTTTGGTCATAGTTCGGGAAGTAGTATTCATAAAAAGCGAAAATGCCACCCGATGGGAGATCGCCAAATGAAGAGCCTGCTTAGCATGGCGGCCTGTACAGCCATTCAATATGACAGTGAATTACGGCAGTATTATAAAAAAAAGCGAGAAGAAGGTAAACTTAAGATGATTGCGCTGAACAATGTTCGTAACAAGCTTTTATCCAGGGTGTTTGCGGTAGTAAAAAGAAGAACCCCATATGTGGAACTACACAAATTTGCTGCCTGAGAAATAATAGAAAAAGCTTTGATTTAACCTTGGAATACGGTTATCGCAAGTTGCGGGAGTAGGGATGCGGACTTGTCGGCTTAGTATTGGTTTGTTGGTCAAGTTAATTATTTTCTTTTTGAAGGTGCCGCTTATTGGCGATTAACCGTTGTTAGGCACAGTTTTATGCCGGGATTCTAGTTATGAAATTTCTAATGCCGTCGATCAATAGATTGACCTGTTCTTTACTATAATTTTCATAATCTCCATGTGCAGCTTTATTTCTTAAATCTAACCAAGCAGTGACATTCTTATTATCTAATTTTTCATAAACATCATTTTTCATTAATTCTGCATTCAATAAATCTGCTCTTTTCGGTTTACCTTTATCGTTCAGTTGATTTATTTCATTTTTCTCGGCTAATTGCTTCAAATGGTTTTCTAAGGTTGAACCAGCAATTACAGCTGCTGCATCTTTAAAACTTTTGTCGTTAAAATATGATGCCATTTCTAGAAAGTCAGAGAAAATATCTTGATGAACAATCTCCATTAATGATTTTATATAACCATTATCTAAATCTTCTTTTAATGCTTTTGTAACTCCTATTATCTCGGGATAATGGTGATTTACGGGTGGATAGGTTTTTAATATCCTTTTTATTTGTTTTGAATAAGATGAATTTTTTCCAGTTATCCGTTGTACAGCTGAAATAGCTTGAGTGGAGATATTTCCTAACTCTCTATCGGGAAGGTCGCTCAGATCAGTATATTTTCCCATAGATTCTAATCGTTGTGATTTTTCTATAATTGTTTCTAACTGCTTTGAAAAGTATTCTATTTCCATGTTTTAAAATTGTGCCTAACGTTAGCGAATAAGAAGAGTAGGGGCTTCTAAATTTTATTTTAATATTTTTTGAAATATACACATTTCTTTGTTGCCCCTATTCTTCTTATTCGTTGTTACGTGCAGTAGAGCGGCATTTTGCAGAAATGCTGCGAGCGTCGTTCGACGGACCTGACCCTCGGGCCATCCCGCTTCAACCGTTTAGAATTGCGTTTATCCTTAGGATAGGCGACGTTCTGGAACGGGGAGCAAACAGTAGGATGGCTAAAAATGAGTGGAATCCCTAATTTCTTTTATTATTTTTTTCTTCTTCCTTTACAGCGAGTTTGCAGCTATCACTTTAAAAAGCACGCTTTTCTTCGTTAGCCGCAAGCAAACTCGCTAAGATAGCGGTACCACGATTTTTTATTCCTAAGCTTCTTCCTGTTTGCTTGATGCTGAGAGCTCGCCCAGGGCTGGCGAATGGCATGTAACGGTCTTGTTTAACGCAAGTGGCGTGGGGTAAGGACGCGAACTTGTCGGCTTAGTTGTTTTTTACATGGTCTCTAGAATAACATTTTTCAGCAAACTGCCCGCTATTTGCTGTTAAACGATGTTGCCCACTGTGGTTTTGTATCAGTTTAGGATTTTCCGTTAATCTCAAATTTCATTCGCGCCGAAAAATACTATTTTTCATCATTTTATTTTGTTCCGGTTTTGTCATTTTTTCAGGAATTATCTTTTTTTCCGCTTTTTGAGTTTTAATCCACATCGAATTTTCATTTTATTCATTTTCCCAACTGAGTTTCAAAATCAACTTTTTCAGGCATTTAATCCGCACGAAATTTCGTCATTTTTTATCAATTGAAATTTTCATTTGAAGTTTTTTCTCCGCTTTTCTTTGCTCAGTTTTTGAGGATTTTTTTTCTAAAGTTCAGAACTTGACTTATAGTTTTTTGCAGATTTTCCATTGTGGACAAATGTTGTTGTAAAACATTTTTATATCGTTTTTTCAATTAAATTTTTAATAAAAAAGACCGTCACTATTACATTCCTTTTGTGATACATCTTTTTTCTTTTCTCAGTAATTTGGTCCTCTGGTTTTAATCTTGCTCTTAAGTCAACTTTATATTCTGTTGGTTTAGTTCGGGAATACGAAAACCGCCAAGATCTGATTTCGTTTATAAAGTCGGTTCCATATTTTGGTAAAAACTGATTTTCTGAAATACCTTTCAATAAATTTTTCTTGGTTTCACTATCTAATATTATATTGATTATTTTTCCAGTTTCCGATTGCAGAACAACTATATTTTCTTCAGGTTTAATTTCCACTATTAAGTGAGACTTCCAAGCGAAAATTTGGGCTTGAGAAACACCTAATTCTTTATGAACTTTTGCTTTCGCTTGATCCCAAGTCGGTTTAATTTTGAAAATATTCCTGATTTTATCTAAAATTTTCATTTGAAATTTTTTATCCGCTATTTTTTCTAAGTTTTTGATGATTTTTTTCTAAAATTCAGAACTTGAATTAAAGTTTTTTACAGATTTTCCATTGTGGGCAACGTTAGCGAATAAGAAGAGTAGGGGCTTCTAAATTTTATTTTAATATTTTTTGAAATATACACATTTCTTTGTTGCCCCTATTCTTCTTATTCGTTGTTACGTGCAGTAGAGCGGCATTTTGCAGAAATGCTGCGAGCGTCGTTCGACGGACCTGACCCTCGGGCCATCCCGCTTCAACCGTTTAGAATTGCGTTTATCCTTAGGATAGGCGACGTTCTGGAACGGGGAGCAAACAGTAGGATGGCTAAAAATGAGTGGAATCCCTAATTTCTTTTATTATTTTTTTCTTCTTCCTTTACAGCGAGTTTGCAGCTATCACTTTAAAAAGCACGCTTTTCTTCGTTAGCCGCAAGCAAACTCGCTAAGATAGCGGTACCACGATTTTTTATTCCTAAGCTTCTTCCTGTTTGCTTGATGCTGAGAGCTCGCCCAGGGCTGGCGAATGGCATGTAACGGTCCCGGTTATCGCCAGTTGGCGGAGTAGGGGACGCGGATTTGTCGGATTAGTTATTTTTATAATTGGTCTCTAAAATAACATTTTTCAGCTAACTACCCGTTATTTGCGGTGAACCGTTGTTAGGCACAGTTTCTTGATGTTATTTTTTTTGATGTTGAAATTGAAAAAATTCATTATCTAAAACTATTTCTTGCTGTATATTATTCATATTTTCTGCTGAAATTAAATATTGAATTTCTATATCTGGAACTTCTATTCCTTCTAAAACATTAACAAAAAAATGGTCAATATCGATCATTGTTTGAGGATATATCACTTTATCGCTTCCTCCAATATAATTATGATCATAAATTGGTGTTTTTATCTGCTTAGTTAGGCCGTGATTATTATTTCCATCAATCCCATATCTTTCTGGATGAGCTCCTTCAATGTTCAATCCTAGAAATGGAAATTTAGCAATACTTTGACCATCATTATGAATAGAAATAGCAAAACAAAATTTTATAAATCTCTTTCCAGTCGCATTAGATGAACCACGAGGTAGTTTTCTGATATGAATTCTCAAACGAGGAGATTTTTTTCTGGTAAACATATCGGCAATATCATAATGTTCACATTGATAAAAACTGTCACCGCTTCTTTTATAATAATGTTTACCGGAAAAGTTAGCCATATGGGGTGCGTTTTCGCTTGCAGGTACATATGTTTTAATAAAACCAATATCATTTGTTGTTTCTATTTTTTCGTGAACTAAACCTGAAATATATGGTGTTATAGCTTGACCCTCTAGGCGATTTAAAGTATTTAAAAATTTTGTTAGTTGTTCGATTGGTTTTTTTGATTGAGCTACATCTTGATTTTTTGAGTTATTTTTTGCTTTAATTCCCCAAATTATAATTCCACCATTTGAATTGGCAAAGCCAGAAATCACTTCTGATAAATTTTTCTTATCAAACTCTTTATTTTGCTCGTTGTAATTTGGAAAATTTACTGTTTTAAATTCAAGATTTAAATTTTCTTCTTGACCTTCTTCAATAAATCGATCTATTTCTTTTAAGTCAATTGAATTAAAATATTTATCTAAAGTCATATTTTGAAATTGTGCCTAACGGTTTCGGTTATCGCAAGTTGCGGGAGTAAGAACGCGGATTTGTCGGCTTAGTTGTTTTCATAATTGGTCTCTAAAATAACAATTTTCAGCAAACTACCCGTTATTTGCGATGAACCGTTGTTACCTGCTGTGGCGACACCTCGATTAACTAAGGTTTGCTTATAAGTTAATTTTTAGTTTTATTGGTTTTTGGAAATATTCTTTAGTTTTCTTTTCTTATAAGTGAAAAACACTAAATGGAAAATAAGCATAGCAACCATAAGTTCATAGCCACTTTTCATTTTATAGTTTCCATCCCAAAAAATAAGTTCTTGGACTGAATCATAAAATAAAAGAATAACTCCAAATCCAAGCGATCCCTTTAGTTCTTGTAATCTTAACTCTTTAATATCATTTGATTCGTTATTTTCTGATCATCCCCCTAAAATTAGGACAGTAAGTTAAGTTCAAAAATAACTTTAATTTTACTGTATTATGACACGAAGAAAATTCACCTCAAAGTTCAAAACGAAAGTAGTCCTTGAATCGCTAAAAGAGCGTCAAACGACTCAGGAACTCGCACAAAAATTTGAAATCACTCCGCAACAAATCAGTGCCTGGAAACGAGAATTTTTAAAAGATGCTGATGCGGTCTTTTCTAAAGGAAGTAAGTCTAAGAAATCAGAAGAAGAGGAAAAGAAAGACCAACTCCTTAAAGTAATTGGGGAGCTAAAAGTGGAAAATGATTTTTTAAAAAACGCCTTGCGATAAAACCTTTAAAGGAGCGTAGAACAATGATAAGCAAGGATCATTCAAAACTCAGCCTACAGCGACAATGCAGGCTATTGCAAATCCACCGCAGCGGAATTTATTATAAACCCCGCGGAGAAAGCACGCTCAATTTAGAACTGATGCGCCTGATGGATGAACATTATACCGATCATCCCTTTAAAGGTGCCAGGCGGATGCATACCTGGCTTACGATGGATAAAGGATATACGATCAATAAAAAACGTATTGAGCGTTTATATTCCAGAGTGATGGGGCTTCAGGCCATTATGCCTGGGAAGCATACCTCCAGACGCAATAAAGAACATAAGGTATATCCTTACTTGTTGCGGAACTTGAAGGTAGATCGTCCCAATCAAGTTTGGGCAATCGATATTACTTACATACCGATGCGGAAAGGTTTTATGTACCTGGTAGCGATCATCGACCTGCATAGCCGCTATGTACTCAACTGGTCGGTATCCAATTCCATGGATGCCCAGTGGTGTAAAGAAACTTTAGAAGAAGCCATTGACGTACATGGCAAGCCTGAGATACTCAATACTGATCAGGGAAGTCAGTTCACCTCGGAGGTTTTTACTCATAGTGTACTCTCTAAGAACATTAAACTCAGTATGGATGGCAAAGGAAGGGCTATAGATAATGTGTTTATAGAACGCCTCTGGAGAAGTGTGAAATATGAAAGCATCTATCTCAATCCGCCAGAATCTGGAGTAGATCTTTACAAACAACTAGAAAACTATTTTGATTTTTATAACCATCGAAGAAGACATCAGGGAATAGAAAATGAAATACCCCTTAACCGATATTTAGAACAAGAAAGAAAAGCTGCCTAATAAATGAAAAATAGAACTTAATTTAGCAGCTAAGCTGTCCTAATAAATGGGGGTACTTCAGTATTGCGTTTGTGCATAAAATTCCCAAGGTTGTATGGTGGGTCTGTTAATATTAAATCGACAGTATTTGAGTCTATAAATTTCATATAGTTCACGCAATTGCCATTCCCTAAAAGTGTATTTTTCCCAATAGATTCAAACTCAATTTTTTTATTTTTTGAAATTATTTTAAAGTTATCTTCTAAATTATTTTCTTCTGTGTAAGAAAACAAATCTAATTGTGGTTCTGAAACGCAATGTAATTCAGGTGTTTCTATTAATTCTTTATACATTGGTTTTGCTCTTTAATAATTCTGTTACATCAACCGAAAGTATTTCAGCTATTTTATACAAGTCTTCGATACTCGGTTGTCTTCTGTTTTGAACATAGGAATTTACCATATTATAGCTTTTCCCTAACTGTTCGGATAACCAAATTTGTTTTATTCCTTTTTGTTCTAAAACCTCTTTAATTCGGTTCATTTTTGAATTCTTTAATTCAGTCCACTAAAATAATCAAGTTTTTAGTTTATCTCACTAAATGAGTAGAAATATAATCATTTGGATTTTGTGTGCGGTGGGAAAGGCAAGCTCTTTTATTTTTTCGAGCGTTGGAATTGAGCGTTGGCAAAAAATAAATGTGCTTTACTGTGCGTTGGCTTTTTTAGTTCAAATGTTTAATTTTAGCACTTTTTTTTGCATTATGCACAACGGCTCCGGTTATCGCAAGTTGCGGGAGTTAGGACGCGACTTTGTCGGATTAGTTATTTTTATAATTGGTCTCTAAAATAGCAATTTTCAGCAAACTACCCGTTATTTGCGATTAACCGTTGTTATATGCTGTTGCGACACAGCCGAGTGAGAACCTAAGATATGCCGATGTCGGGAATACACTATCTTCTAAAAAAAGAATCTTTCTCATTTTTTACAATTATTGCGACCGAGTAAGTGTCCGTTTCTTTGTTCTAAGCTTTCTTTTGATTTTTTAATTCTTTAGTAGCTAATATGATTTTGAGCATCTACCAAAAGCTTCTTTAGTGTAAACATTCAATTGGACTTTTTTGTTCTTTAGTTATTTTATTTCTTCTGGACGATTTTTCTTGGATTTTGAAGCGAACCTGGATTTTGTCAATTATCGATTTACTAAAAATTCTTAGTTGAAAATTATCAATAGAAGACTTTAAAATTTGAATTTGTCAGATTGAATTTCTAATCTTTTTAGTAGCTAAAATCGTTTCGGAGCAATTGCATATAACGGTTTGCGGTTATCGCAAGTTGCGGGAGTAGGGATGCGAACTTGTCGGATTTGTTATTTTTTAATTGGTCTCTAAAATAACCATTTTTATCAAACTACCCGTTATTTGCGATGAACCGCTGTTACATGCTGTTGCGACACCTCCGAGTGAGAACTCCAGATATGCCGCCGTCGGGAATACACATTCTTCTAAAAAAAAGATCTTTCTCGTTTTTTACAATTATTGCGCACGAGTAAATGTCCGTTTCTTAGCTCTAAGTTTTCTTTTGATCTTTTTAGTTTTTAAGTAGCTAATTTGAATTTGAGCACCTACCAAAATCTTCTTTAGTGTAAACTTTCAATTGGACTTTTTTGTTCTTTAGTTATTCAATTTCTTCTAGACGATTTTTCTTGAATTTTGAAACGAACCTGGATTTTGTCAATTATCGATTTATTAAAAAATCTTTGTTGTAATTTTCTTTAGCTGGCTTTAGATCTTGAAGTTGTCAGCTAATGTTTCATAAAGTTCTTAGTAGCTAAAATCGTTGCGGAGCAATTGCATGTAACGGTTTCGATTATCGCAAGTTGCGGGAGTAGGGACGCGGACTTGTCGGATTAAATCTTTAGTTTCTTAGGATACTAAAATACGCTTTTTCCGATAACGCCCGTTATTTGCGATGAATCGTTGTTGTGCCCAGTTAAATACTGTATCTAGTTTTATTTTTCTCTCCTATTTTTTTAAATAATTTGAGTTCTACTCCTTTTTTCAAATCACGACTTGCTGTTGCACCAGAAATATCTTTAAAAACTTCCATATAATCTTTTCTGGTAAATTCCCTTTTGTTTAATGATATGAAGTATTCAAGTCGCTCTTTCTCATGAAAAGTGCGATTATTGAAATCTAATAATTCATCTAAGGATTTATTGATCACTCCTAACATATAATCAATAAAAGCTGTTGAATTTCCAGATTTATCACTGTCCGATAATGCTTTATAATATTTCTCCTGGTCTTTGCTTATTAATGTTTCAAATGGTATATATTCAAAAATTGGATATTTTTCTATTAATATTAAAGTCTGCCATAATCTACCCATTCTACCATTTCCATCTAAGAATGGATGTATGAATTCCATTTCGTAATGAAAAACACAACTTTTTATTAATTCTATTTCTTTTGATGTTTTTAAGTAATTAAATAAGTCTTTCATCAAATAAGGAACATTTTCGTAGGGTGGAGCAAAATGTTCTACTTGAGATCCTTTCATTATACCAACTCCCTGCCTTCTATATTTTCCGGCATCTTCTATAAGATTATTCATCAAATGTTTATGACATTCTAAAAATGATTTTTCATTTGAGGGTTTATAATTTTCTAAATGTTCATAAATCTCAATCGCGTTTAGAACTTCTTTTACATCTTTTTTTGGACCAATTATTCTCTTGTTTTCAAGCAGCGCAGTAATCTGTTCTTCAGTTAAAGTGTTACCCTCAATTTTTAATGAAGAATGAATCGTTTTAATCCTATTTTCTTTTCTCAATTTGGGAGAAGGTTTGTTCAGATAGTTTGCATTAATAGCTCCGATTTTCTCAGAAATTGAAGTTATTTCTTTTAAGATATTGGAAGTTATATCGTACGGTGGTTTCATTTGATACTATCATTTGATATTATCAAAAGTAAGATCATTTAATTAATATTTGAAGGAAAAATCATGATTTTTAATTGGGCACAACGGTTACGGTTATCGCAAGTTGCGGGAGTTGGGATGCGGATTTGTCGGCTTAGTTATTTTTCTAATTGGTCTCTAAAATAGCAATTTTCAGCTAACTACCCGTTATTTGCGATGAACCGATGTTAGCCACAGATTACTATATTTTAAATTTGTTCTCTTTAGGATTGTATTCAAATAATTTTTCGAGTTTTACCGTATTTCCTTTATCATCAGTTGAAAAGAAACTAAACTTATTATCCTTTCCTAAAATTATAATGCTTTTAGAATTTTTATCTAAATCTATTGTCACAGATCTAGCAATATTTTCGTTGTATTCTGTTTTTATAAGTTCTCTAGCATCAATTATATTAGCATCTTGCTCTTTAAATTTCACATAAACACTAGAATTTAATCCAAATAAACCAATTCTTTTATTACAATCTGTTTCTATAAAATAATTCTTAGTGAAACTTAATTGGAATTTAACCGGAAATTCCGCCAATTTTTTTGATGTATCAATTTTCATCCATTCAAGAATAGAAGAGTTTCGAATTGAATTTTTATTTTTTTCTACATTTTCAATTAGAAGCTTTTGAATTTCTATATTTTTTGAGGTTTTAGAATTATAAATTCTTCCGGAAAAAACAAGTGTTTCTATTTCTTCTTCTGTAGAGTCAATAATCAATTCTGGAGCATCAAATTTCGGTAAAATTTCTAGTTTGATTTGCTTAATATTAAACCAATTTCTAATACTTTCTTTATCTAATCTATCAGCTGTTTGTAATTCTATTCCAAAAAAATTTGCAGCTTGAATTGCATCTTTTTGATAACCTAAAGAGCTTACAAAAACCTTTTTATGGATATCTTTTATCCTCTCACATTTTGATTGGAAAGCTTCAATCTCCTTTACAGGAACTTTTTTATTAAAATTTTTACACTCTATTGCAATCTTCAATTCAAAAGAATTAATGTTCGAAGAAATTAAAATATCAATTTCACGTTTTTGACCACTTTCATTTTTTATTAGATAGTTCTGAAAGACTTTTGTGTTTGGTGTACTTATAAGACTTTCTTGAATAAGACGAATAGTATCTTCTAAAATTTTTCCTTTTTTGTTCATCTCATCATTTAGTAAATTGTGGCTAACGGTTTCGGTTATCGCCAGTTGGCGGAGTAAGGGACGCGAATTTGTCGGCTTAGTATTGGATCGTTGGTCAAGTTAATTAATTTCTTTCTAATGCTACCGCTTATTGGCGATGAACCGTTGTTATAAGCTGGTGCGACAAGTTCGATCTTTTATAAGTGCAATCTATATTTAATGAATTATTTTTTAGTTTTCCAATCAGAATAATCTTCCCAGTCTTTCAAATAATCATCTTTTCTTTCATTTTCATTTCTTTTTCCAAATCCGTAGCTTGAACTTTTTGGATACTCTGCCTCAGCAACAATATCTCTAAAATCTTCATTTGCTTTCTTTATCAGAAAGTCTATTTTCTCCAATTCCTTATTTGCAATTTTAAGAACCGCAGCTGAAATTCTATTTTTTCCTTGTTTAGAATCACTTTTTATTTTATCCAATTTTTTTTCAATGAGTTCTATATTATTTGGAAATTCTCGGTGAATTAGAAAGTTGAGTTGATCATCTGTTATTTTAGCAACAGGCTGTTTTCCAAAATTCAATATTAACTTCTTCTCATTCATTTTATAAATACGGTTTTATAGGCAAAAGTTTTTTTTGAATTTAATTTCTCTTTTTTCTTTTTTGAGATTTTTTTTGTAAAGCTAATTTGAACTTTTTTTTAGTTAAAATCGTAAAAATTGTTTGGAGCACTTGCTTATAACGGTCCCGGTTATCGCCAGTTGGCGGAGTAAGGGACGCGGATTTGTCGGCTTAGTATTGGTTTGTTGGTCAAGTTAATTATATTCTTTCTAACGCTGCCGGCTATTGGCGATTAACCGTTGTTGTTGCCAGTATTTTTTGTTCCAAAACTTATTAAATAGCATTGATTTTATTTTCCATTTTTAAGAGAAATTTCTAGAAGTAATTTGGAATTAATAGAAATCAGATTATCAACTTTTTGTTGAAGTTGATTTATTTCTTGATTAAGTTCATTTATATCTGACTGAATTATTTCTTTAACTTTAAAAGCCACGATTTCTTCAAATCTTTTATCTATTAGGTCTGTTTTTGGCGTGGAATTTTTCTCGTTATCCGAAGAGTTTAGATAATTACTTAAAATTTTGATAGTTGATTTTCGGGGCTTTTTTACTTGTCCGTTTAATATTTTATTTATTCCTACTTCACTTAAATCGGTCTCTGAAGCAATCTGATATGCAGTTATTTTTTTCTTTTTAATCTCGTTTACGATTTCTTCAGTTTTTAATAATTTCATCTTTTAAATGAATTTTAGATCGCGATTTTTTTTAAAAATATTGGCTACAACGTTAGCGAATAAGAAGAGTAGGGGCTTCTAAATTTTATTTTAATATTTTTTGAAATATACACATTTCTTTGTTGCCCCTATTCTTCTTATTCGTTGTTACGTGCAGTAGAGCGGCATTTTGCAGAAATGCTGCGAGCGTCGTTCGACGGACCTGACCCTCGGGCCATCCCGCTTCAACCGTTTAGAATTGCGTTTATCCTTAGGATAGGCGACGTTCTGGAACGGGGAGCAAACAGTAGGATGGCTAAAAATGAGTGGAATCCCTAATTTCTTTTATTATTTTTTTCTTCTTCCTTTACAGCGAGTTTGCAGCTATCACTTTAAAAAGCACGCTTTTCTTCGTTAGCCGCAAGCAAACTCGCTAAGATAGCGGTACCACGATTTTTTATTCCTAAGCTTCTTCCTGTTTGCTTGATGCTGAGAGCTCGCCCAGGGCTGGCGAATGGCATGTAACGGTCCCGGTTATCGCCAGTTGGCGGAGTAGGGGACGCGGATTTGTCGGATTAGTATTAGTATGTTGATCAAGTTAATTATTTTCTTACTAACGGTGCCGCTTATTGGCGATGAACCGTTGTTATTTAAAGTTGCACATTACGAAATCTTGTTTTAATAATTTTGACAATAGACACTTATCTATAATCAAATTCTCTTCATACAGCAATCTTCGAATAACGTTCTATCTTAAGTACGTTTTCAAGATTTTGTCCAAAATCAATTACAGTCAATGGAAAGATCGGTTTGCTTTCGACTTGATATTTGTAATTCTCTTTTTCTTTTTTGGATCTAATAGTAATGTTATCTCCCCATGATTTTCCTGAAAAACCAGTTTTTATTTCAATAATTTGATCTGATTCATGAAAATTGACTTTACGGAATTGAGATCTTCTTTTTATAATATTATAAATCTGTTCTGGAGTTTTATCTGATACGAATACCTTTTTTTGGTTTACTTCATAATCTGGATTTTTCAATCCAAATGCTTTCGCAGTATTATTTACTTGATATTTATGAAATGAAACTAAAGTTAATGTCATACCAATTCCAAATATTAAAATTCTTATTACTATACCGTACAAAGTAATTTCTCGTCCAGTTACCAAGTCCATTCCAATCATAAGAATTGAATAAGTCAAAGCAACTACAATGAAAAATTTTGAATACAATTTGAATAGTTTCATATTTTAATTTAATAGAATTTTTTCAAATATAAAGATTAGAAAATAAAATCTTGAATGTGCAATTTTATATAACGGCTCCGGTTATCGCAAGTTGCGGGAGTAGGGACGCGACTTTGTCGGATTAGTTATTTTTATAATTGGTCTCTAAAATAACCATTTTTATCAAACTACCCGTTATTTGCGATTAACCGTTGTTATGCACTGGTGCGACACCGCCGAGTGAGGACCTCAGATATGCCGCCGTCGGGAATACACATTCTATTAAAAAATAATATTTCTCATTTATTACAATTATTGCGACCGAGTGAGTGTCCGTTTCTTTGTTCCAAGCTTTCTTTTAATCTTTTTAATTCTTTAGTAGCTAATATGATTTTGAGCACCTACCAAAAGCTTCTTTAGTGTAAACATTCAATTGGACTTTTTTTGTTCTTTAGTTCTCATTTTCTTCTAAACGATTTTTCTCGAATCTTGAAGCGAAACGGAATTTTGTCAATTATCGATTTATTGAAAGTTCTTTGTTCTAAGCATTCTTTTTATCATTTAAGTTCTTAGTAGCTAATTTGATTTTTTTGCATCAACCAAAAGCTTCTTTAGCGTAAACATTCATTTGGACTTTTTGTTCTTTAGTTCTCATTTTCTTCTAGACGATTTTTTTTGAATTTTGAAGAGAACCTGAATTTTGTCAATTATCGATTTTCTAAAAGTTTTTTTGTTTCTATTTTTCTTTAGAAGGCTTTAATATTTGAAGTTGTCAGCTTTGGTTTCTTAAGGTTTTTAGTAGCTAAAATCGTTGCGGAGCACTTGTGCCTAACGGTCCCGGTTATCGCCAGTTGGCGGAGTGCGGGACGCGGATTTGTCGGCTTAGTATTGGTTTGTTGGTCAAGATAATTATTTTCTTTTTAACTCTGCCGTCTATTGGCGATTAACCGTTGTTGTACAAAGTTTTTATCTAAAATCTTTAGGAGTATGGTTTTCTTTTAATTCTTTGTAATACTTCTCATACTCATTATGAGTTTTAACTTTTAAATTATGGATATTGAATTCTTTGAACTCAAATTCGCCATATTCTATTTTTTCAAGTTTTAAGTTTACTATGTCTGTATTTAATTCTGCAATTAATCCAGGTAAAGTTGCATATGCTGTCGGTCCACCTTGAAATTTGACTTCAGGAAAAAACCAACATTCTTTTGGAACTTTTTTAGCATATTCATTTTTTATATTTTTCAATTTTGGAATTGCTAATACTGCCTCTTTTCCATTTATAACCTTAGAACTATCGGTAATTATCCAATTAATATTTGTTGTTTCTACTTGTCTTACGAAATCTAAATCGTTTGGAACATAGTAAGATCTGTTCTTGCCTAATTGAGTATGAATAAATTTTCCATCAGTTATTAATCCTTGAGCAAAATCATAAATCCTTTCTGAAACTTGTAGGTAATTTGGATTTTCTGAGTATACTTGGTAAGTATTATTATCTGAAATAACAATAATTTTTATCTCCTTTATAGCCATTTCGCTTGACCAATTCATTTTTGCTACCATTAGCGCGTAGTCCGCATTTGGAATTGAATCGGGATTGAAAATTGTTTCGTTCAATTCAGCGGAATAAGTAGCTTTTATATTTTGGGCAAAATTTACTTCTACTATTAGAAATAAAGCAATAATCGTTATTATTCGAATCATCTTAAAAATTTTGTACAACTGTCCCGGCTATCGCAAGTTGCGGGAGTAAGGACGCGGATTTGTCGGATTAGTTTTTTTATTAATTGGTCTCTAAAATAGCAATTTTCAGCAACCTACCCGTTATTTGCGATGAGCCGTTGTTATATGCAGTTTTTAGTTGAAATTAAATCCAACGCGGCAATGATCAGCTATACAATTCTGCATTTTCGCGAAAGGTTTATTTGTTATTGAATCGAATAAACTAAATTCACTTTCATTTCCAATAATAGTTATATTTTTTATTCTCATCTTTATCTTTTCAACACTGATAATATTTGGAGGATTAACAGTTAATTTCAGAGCAATTTCACCCATTTTTTCTCTAATTATTAAAGAGCTTCCAATAACCTCGAGATCCCAGTTTTCAGAATTTGAAAACCATTCATTATTTTCTATCACCAATGTTCTAATTCCATTTGAATCAAAAAAGTTCCCACTTAATTGAAAATAACCATTTTCATTTTCTGGGGAATCTATTTTAAATACGGGTAAACCATTAATCATAATTGGGATTTGGCAATTTTTTAAAATTGAACCTGCAAATCTTATTTCAGGATGTTTTTGTCCAATATCAAATATTTCGTTAGAATAACCTTGTTGCAATGGTTTAGGATTTTTCATCGCTAATTTAACTTTTTCCTTAGACCAAAATTGAGTCGTTACTTTATTATGACATCTAGGACATAGTAAAGTCATCTTCTCCGGATCGTGTTCCTTTGAATTATGAAATTCTGGATCAACGTGTTCATATTGGAATATTCCTAGGCCGCAAATGACGCATCCAAAACCAGAATTCTGTCTAATTATTCTTTTAATAGGGTTTGGGATTGATCTTTTTAATCCAAATTTATTTGTCATTCTTATTCGTTAGAATTTTGGTGAAAAATTGCATATAACGGTCCCGGTTATCGCAAGTTGCGGGAGTTGGGACGCGAATTTGTCGGCTTAGTTGTTTTCATAATTGGTCTCTAAAATAGCAATTTTCAGCAAACTACCCGTTATTTGCGATGAACCGTTGTTGCTAACAGTGCCTTAGCAGAATTATCATTTTACTTTCACCAAAATATATTTGGATTTTTTTTCTAAATTCGACTAATTAAAAACTTTTTTATTGAACCGATATTTAAAATTTACTCTGGAGCTCATATTTTTAGTTTTCATAATTCTGCTCATTTATATTTTATCAATTGATTTTGTAGTTTTTAATAGATTTTTTCTCCAGATTGAATATTTTGATTGGCTTTTTTATCTTTTACCGATTTTATTGAGTTTTCTTTATTTGATTGTTGCTGTTGTATTTAAAAATAAATCCAGAATTCTTAAGCTTATCTTTCTCACGTTCTCAATTATTTATTTAGCTCTGTCAATATTTATGATAACAGGAATTTATTGCGAAGAAGAGAAAAACTTAGGATTAGCGCATATTTTGCTAGTTTTATTGATTGCTTTTGTAATGATTGGAATTCATTATAAAATTCTTTTTCCTTCTCTTTCAAAGATTGACAAGTTATTAGTCGTTTTATCTTCTTTAATTATTTTGGCCGAGTTGTATTTTAATCTATTCAGTTATGATTTATTCTATGTAAATCTTTTGAATTAATTTGAATTTTTCTAATCAGAGATAAGTCCGTAATTTTCTTCTTTCCTGAATTTTTATGGGCATTGTTTGCAACGGTTTCGGTTATCGCCAGTTGGCGGAGTAGGGAACGCGGATTTGTCGGCTTAGTACTGATTTGTTGGTCAATTTACTTATTTTCTTTCTAACGCTACCGCTTATTGGCGATTAACCGTTGTTAGGTGCTGGCGATTCTAGTAATAAATTCGTTCCAACCTAAAATATCTAATTTGAAACCTTGTTCGTCATCTAATTCTATAAAAATCTTTTTATCACAAAGTAAATTTCTTCCTCTCCAAAATCCTTCGTTAATTCTCATTTCGTCAACATCTGACCAATATTCATCTTTTGCATTACAAAGATTTGCTATCTGATTAACAACATATTCCATATCTATTGCTGGAATCAAGTCGTCCTTCTTATAAAAAGTTACAGATCCAATTTTAATCTTATTCGTTTCTGTTTTTAAAAACTCATCATTTTCTTTACCAACCTTAAATAGAACGGTATCAAATGCTTTAAGGAAGTTTCCTTCTAAAGGAGTTTCCATATGATATAAATCTATTTCTCCCATTTCTTGAATTCCAACTACTTCTGATTTTTCTAAATAATAATCAGTATTGAAGTTTTTAAATTCGGACTTAATATTCTCATCATTATGTGAAGATGAATTTGATTTCTTACTGCCAAATAAATTAAATAGTCCCATATTATGTTGATTTTTGGTTATGAATCGCTTGTGGTTTTGTCAGATTTTTTAACGTATTTAAAGTTGTGATAATCACAATTGCAGCTTTTCCAGATTCCATTTGAAAATTTTGACTCTTGTTGTTGAAGTCAATAGCTCTAAACTTTTTGATTTCTGGATTATCAATTTCACCTTTAAAATTTCCAAAATCATAACTTTGAATGTCTTGGAAGTTTATAGTTGTTTTTGTCGAATTACTTTCTTCTAAAATTCTTCTTGTTGAAATTAAAGTTTTTGATTGTTTGTCAGCAATTTCTATAATTGGAATTTCATTTTCGATCAAATCAAAAGTTATTATTTTTTTCGAATCTTGATTAATAAGTTTAGTGAAATACCAATCTGTTACATTTGGCTTTAAACGATCGATAGCAGCTTTAGTAATGTTATAAATTGATTTTTCTGATTTCATTCTTTTACTAGATTTGTTTATCGCTTGCACCTAACGGTTACGGTTATCGCAAGTTGCGGGAGTAGGGACGCGGATTTGTCGGCTTAGTTGTTTTCATAATTGGTCTCTAAAATAACAATTTTCAGCAAACTACCCGTTATTTGCGATGAACCGATGTTGGCCACTTTAAGATTGTTCGACTTTTCTTGGTAACCAAGAAAAATATGTTAGTGTAAAAATTAAAATCAAAGTATAAAATATGAAACCTAATAAATTTGAATCTTCTACGTAAAAACGGTTTGCCATTTGAGTAAAATATGAGATGATGATCATTATTAAAATACCAATAGAAATTACGGAAACCTTCATTTGATTTTTTAGTTTATTACCTACTAAAACACCAATAATTAAAGAATAGAATAGTAAAATAACCTGTAAATATCTCGAGTATTTTTCGAATTCAAATTCTCTTTTTTTCTTTTCAATATATTTAATTTGGGTAATTCGACTTTTTAAGAATTGTATTGTTGACTTAGAAATTTCTTTATCCAACGAATCTTTTCGTTTTCTAGTCAAGTTATAATGGTTAATATCTTCAATCTCGAAATTAGCAACAATTGAACTATCATGAACTTTTTTTGTTACTTTTTCAAGCTCTTTAATGTTATCACTAATTTCATTAGAAATTGAATCAATAGATATATTTAATTTTTCAATTGATTGGTATTCTTTATTCGAGGAAAAATTTTTTCTTTTCTCTTTTAATTCTTCTTCATTAAATTTTTTATCGAGAATGTTTTCCATACGAATTATGATAGAATTCATTCCTAATTTAGTTTCGATCTGATTTGAATAGATATATAGTAATGGACCTAAAACTATAAATATTAGTAAAGAATAAAGAAGTGATGTACTTAAAGAAACATAATTCTTTTTAGCTGCAAGTATTACACTTATTAAAGATGAGAACAGTACTAAACTGCCAAAATGGGAAACAATTAAATACCATGTATTTTGCAAACCATTTATAAACCCTGCCTCTTTGATATAGGAACCACCTATTTCAAAAAACACGAATACTACATAAAGTAGAGTTGCAATTAAAAAATATTTTAAAAAATTTACTAAAAACTTCATTTTCTTATTGTTGCCAACGGTCTCCTTTACTTCGCTTATTAATAAATATACCTTTGAATTGAAGAAGGAGGAGAACTAAAACGGTCTCTAGATTACAGATCCAATATCCGTAAGAGTCCTCCATTCTTCATATGGGTAGCAAGAACCATTTGGAATACCAGGTCTATTTATGGACCCGTTAAAGGAGTTAGTTAATGCGCCCTTCAAATAATAATTTTTTAAAAATATGAAAAATTACCAAGAAGTAATCGGAATTGATGTTTCAAAAAGCAAGTTAGATGCTTATGGGCACAATCGTGGTTCCCACCGTGAATTCAGTAATGATGTGTTAGGTTATAAAGCCTTGCTTAAATGGGCTAACGGTAAGAAACAAAAAGTGTTTTTCTGTTTTGAAAATACCGGTCATTATTCGTTAAAGTTAGCATTGTATTTATCTTCAAAGAAGCAGGTATATGTGCAAGAAAACCCTGTAGTAATCAAACGCTCTTCCGGAGTGATCAGAGAGAAGAATGATGTGGTAGATGCGATGATGATCGCCCGGTATGGCTGGCTTCATCGCGAGGAACTTTCTCCAAGTGAATTGAAAGATAATGAACTATTGGAAGTAGGCAGATTGCTGGCTTTACGGGATCAGCTGGTCCGTAGTCGTACGGGTTTAAAAAACACACACTCAGAGTTAAAGAAATTGCTAAACAGCAGTTCAACGGACACCTGTTGCAAGACGCTCGTAAGCTCTATTACCCATCTAACATCTCAAATAAATAAAATTGAGAAGCAACTAAAAACCGTTATAAAGGACTCTGAACACTTATCACAGAATTATAAGCTAGTGACCTCTTTAAAAGGTGTAGGCCTGATAGTAGGTGCCCAATTGCTGTATCATACTAATAACTTTAAACGTTTTCAGACCTGGAGACAATTCTCCAGTTATTGCGGAACGGCTCCCTTTGGTCATAGTTCGGGAAGTAGTATTCATAAAAAGCGAAAATGCCACCCGATGGGAGATCGCCAAATGAAGAGCCTGCTTAGCATGGCGGCCTGTACAGCCATTCAATATGACAGTGAATTACGGCAGTATTATAAAAAAAAGCGAGAAGAAGGTAAACTTAAGATGATTGCGCTGAACAATGTTCGTAACAAGCTTTTATCCAGGGTGTTTGCGGTAGTAAAAAGAAGAACCCCATATGTGGAACTACACAAATTTGCTGCCTGAGAAATAATAGAAAAAGCTTTGATTTAACCTTGGAATACGGTTATCGCCAGTTGGCGGATTAAGGGACGCGGATTTGTCGGCTTAGGTTTAGTTCGTTGGTCAAGTTAATTATTTTCTTACTAACGGTGCCGCTTATTGGCGATTAACCGTTGTTAGCAAAAGTTACATTATTCAAGTTTTCAGTTGGTCTCTAATTGCTGTGAAATGAGGATTATTTTCTGTTTCAAACCTTTCAAAAATTTCATCAAAATCGTAGTCAGTATTATATTTCTGTTTAAGACTATTAATAATAAATAGTTTTTCATCACTTGATATGTTTGAATTAATTATAGTTCTTATCATATTAGTGAACTGAGCTAGATTTTTATCGTCATTTTCTATAATTCGGTCTATTAGGCGAATTATAATATCTGTTTCAATCTGGTTATTTTGTTTTAAAATGTTATAAAGTTGATGAAAATAATTGTTTAGAAAGATTTTTGAGTCTAGTTCGAATATCAAACTTTTCATATCTAATGATTGCTTACTTTTTTGATTAATTGAATTTATAATTCGATAAGTGATATTTGCTGGAGCATTTTTAGAAATATAAACAATCATTTCATTATCAAAATTTTCAAAATGGTCTATGTTTTTTATTAGATCATTTACCAAATTTGGATTATCATTTTGACATAATATATTCAAAAATCTCTGTTTGTGAGCTTTATCATTACTTTCCATTATTCTTGGAACGATATATTGCATAGTAGAATCACTATGATATTTTTCAAAGATTTCAAATCCTTTATTTACAGCCTTCGAAAAATTTAAGCGAGAAAGTAAATCGAATAGGTTGAAAACATTTAAGTACGTATATGAAGTAGAATTTTGATATTCCCTTTCTAATGTGTTCGAAATCAAATCAAAATGCTTTTCTTCTTCTAGTTGAGTATTATAATAAATGCTATGTATTGCATCAGACTTTTCTCTGTTATCGGATGATAATAATTTAGGTAAAAGATCATTTAATTGATTACTGTAATATTTTTTCATTACTGCATCAGGAGCAGCAATTATTTTATCAAGTAAATCTTTTGCCTCGGACATTTTTCTAATTGTAAAAAATCCAAAAGCTACTAATGTAATGGTAAGGAATACTGCGAAAATTGCAATTGTAAAGTTTAAATAATTAACAGTTCTATCAAATTCTTCATCAATAGTTTTTTCCAAGGATTTTTCAAATAGTAAAGTTGCTTCTTTGTTATAATTTGAGCTTATACTTTGTAAATCAGTAGAATCTCGTACAATTATATTAGGATTGACTGAAATATTATTTGGTGATGGACTCTTAATAACAGAACCAACTAAAATACCTAATAACAAAATTGTTATTCCAAGTAGAGCTATTATAAAAATTGAAGAATTTGAGCTTTTTTTCATTAAGAAGTTGTTTCTCTGTTTTGTAATTTTTGCTAACGGTTTCGGTTATCGCCAGTTGGCGGAGTAAGGGACGCGGATTTGTCGGCTTAGTATTTAGTTGTTGGTCAAGTTAATTATTTTCTTTCTAACGCCACCGCTTATTGGCGATTAACCGTTGTTGTGTTTCGTTTTTTATTGTTGAATTTAGTTAATGCTTAATAATGTCGACATTTCTTTGGAATAAATCTGTTCTTCTGAATGAGCCACAATTAGTTTATTGAACTTCTTAACTTCATTTTCTAAAACTTCCTTTTTCCCCTCGTACTTTTCACTAACGTAAATAGCATATTTTGGAGAGATTGGATAATATAAATCATAACCTTCATGCTCTTTATCATATTCTGTATTACCTAGTGCATTAATAATTGGTTGATCTCCCGTTATAAAATCTACTTCACTGTTATTTATTAAGAGTTGAAGCTTAGTTTTATGAAAAATCCAGAAACTTTTTATTTCAATGAAGAATAGGTGAAATACTCTTGCTAATTTATCATTATCAAGATCTGGAGTATTGAACGATATTTTCGATACGTTTTCCCTCATCTTTTTAGTTCTTGTAAACTGAGCACTTAAATAAAAACTAAATGTTCTCCTATCCTTTTCGTTTTCAAAGAATGATAGGTCTTCTTCATATAACTTATTTAATAATTTGATTCCTCTTGTTTCAATTATACAATGTAAATCTTCAATTCCACATTTTACAGAATATTCATCTCCTTCGGAAAATTTTATATAAAGATCCAATATTTTTAAAAGTCCTTCTTGGCGCTTTGGGTTGGCATTTTTAATAAACCCTTTAAGAAAGTTTAAATCTTTCTCAGATAATTTTTCAGCTTTATAGAAGTATCTAGTTTGACCGATATTTCGGAGAGAAGTAATTATTTCTTTTCCATTTCTTAAGCAACAAATCTTATCATTAGTGGACCAGGGCTTTAAATAATTTTTCCAAACGTAATGTTGTCGTTTTTTTAAGTCGGGCATTTTTAAAAGGATGAATTTGTTTAAAAAATGAAATACAACGTTAGCGAATAAGAAGAGTAGGGGCTTCTAAATTTTATTTTAATATTTTTTGAAATATACACATTTCTTTGTTGCCCCTATTCTTCTTATTCGTTGTTACGTGCAGTAGAGCGGCATTTTGCAGAAATGCTGCGAGCGTCGTTCGACGGACCTGACCCTCGGGCCATCCCGCTTCAACCGTTTAGAATTGCGTTTATCCTTAGGATAGGCGACGTTCTGGAACGGGGAGCAAACAGTAGGATGGCTAAAAATGAGTGGAATCCCTAATTTCTTTTATTATTTTTTTCTTCTTCCTTTACAGCGAGTTTGCAGCTATCACTTTAAAAAGCACGCTTTTCTTCGTTAGCCGCAAGCAAACTCGCTAAGATAGCGGTACCACGATTTTTTATTCCTAAGCTTCTTCCTGTTTGCTTGATGCTGAGAGCTCGCCCAGGGCTGGCGAATGGCATGTAACGGCTCCGGTTATCGCAAGTTGCGGGAATAGGGACGTGGATTTGTCGGCTTAGTTGTTTTCATAATTGGTCTCTAAAATAGCAATTTTCATCATACTGCCCGTTATTTGCGATGAACCGATGTTACCTGCAGTATGAATTACGATTTAATGTTGGTAGCACTCTTAAAATCATTGTTTTCATTATTCAAACTGCTCAAAAACTCTTGCATTTCTTTTGTTAAAAGCAGATAATTTTGAGACTCCCAAAATGATTGATCGTAACTTTCTTTTAGATCAAAAATATCTTTGGATAGATTGATATTACTTTTTATTTCAAAATCTTGAAAATTATCAAAAGTGTATAATTTGTAGTTTACCGTATAAATTATTTTATCTGCTTTGTCAGGAACAACTTCTACAGTTGCAGACATACTAGCTTTATCTATAAAATATTTTTTTGAACCTGGATCTTTTTTAAATGTGATGTTTACATCATAGTTGGTAGTCCGGTATTTTAATTCTTTTTTATCAATGTAATCTGTCTTTTGAGAATTAGATATGTGGACTTCATTAAATGCTTTATCTTCTAAATTAACTAAATAATATCCAGATGAATTTCCCTTTTTTGAACTATTTGGATGGAATTCAAGTTTTACAAATTTTGAGTCTTTAAAAGGAATAAGTTTAAAATCATAAATCTCAGGACTCATATATATTGTAATGAAACTATTAAAAAGTTCCTCAAATGATGAAAGTGTAAATTCTATATTTTCTTCCTTAATTCCAGCTTTTCTTAAGTTTTCTATTTCTACGAAATAGTTCTTTTTTGGCATTGGATTGCTCTTTGTGGAGAATAGGGTTTTTCTCTCTATTTTTCCACTGAAATCTACTAATTTTATTATTTTATCATTTCGTTTAAGCACACTTCTCAAGAAAAACTTTTCTTTATATTCTTCTAAAGGATAGTTTTTATCTAATTTTTTTAATACTGATTTAAAGAGGTTAGAATCTGAATTGATTACAACTTCATCAAGATCCTGAATTTTTTTCCTCAATAAAATTGTATCATTTTTTTGCAGTTGAAAAGTTGTAAATTTTTGTTCATATCCTAAAATGCCAATTTTCAATGAATCTTCTTTTGAAACGAATAAAAATTTTCCTTCTTCGTTGGTAGAAGTATAATCTTTATCGTTGTAAATATCTACATATTCAATCGGCTTCCTTGTTTCTTGATCCAACACGATTCCCTCCAATCTATTTTGTGAAAATGATTGTTGAATAACCAGAAAAAATAATAAGAAAAATTTTGTTTTCATATTGCAGGTAACGTTAGCGAATAAGAAGAGTAGGGGCTTCTAAATTTTATTTTAATATTTTTTGAAATATACACATTTCTTTGTTGCCCCTATTCTTCTTATTCGTTGTTACGTGCAGTAGAGCGGCATTTTGCAGAAATGCTGCGAGCGTCGTTCGACGGACCTGACCCTCGGGCCATCCCGCTTCAACCGTTTAGAATTGCGTTTATCCTTAGGATAGGCGACGTTCTGGAACGGGGAGCAAACAGTAGGATGGCTAAAAATGAGTGGAATCCCTAATTTCTTTTATTATTTTTTTCTTCTTCCTTTACAGCGAGTTTGCAGCTATCACTTTAAAAAGCACGCTTTTCTTCGTTAGCCGCAAGCAAACTCGCTAAGATAGCGGTACCACGATTTTTTATTCCTAAGCTTCTTCCTGTTTGCTTGATGCTGAGAGCTCGCCCAGGGCTGGCGAATGGCATGTAACGGCTCCGGTTATCGCAAGTTGCGGGAGTTAGGACGCGACTTTGTCGGATTAGTTATTTTTATAATTGGTCTCTAAAATAGCAATTTTCAGCAAACTACCCGTTATTTGCGATTAACCGTTGTTATATGCTGTTGCGACACAGCCGAGTGAGAACCTAAGATATGCCGATGTCGGGAATACACTATCTTCTAAAAAAAGAATCTTTCTCATTTTTTACAATTATTGCGACCGAGTAAGTGTCCGTTTCTTTGTTCTAAGCTTTCTTTTGATTTTTTAATTCTTTAGTAGCTAATATGATTTTGAGCATCTACCAAAAGCTTCTTTAGTGTAAACATTCAATTGGACTTTTTTGTTCTTTAGTTATTTTATTTCTTCTGGACGATTTTTCTTGGATTTTGAAGCGAACCTGGATTTTGTCAATTATCGATTTACTAAAAATTCTTAGTTGAAAATTATCAATAGAAGACTTTAAAATTTGAATTTGTCAGATTGAATTTCTAATCTTTTTAGTAGCTAAAATCGTTTCGGAGCAATTGCATATAACGGTCCCGGTTATCGCCAGTTGGCGGAGTAAGGGACGCGGATTTGTCGGCTTAGTATTGGTTTGTTGGTCAAGTTAATTATATTCTTTCTAACGCTGCCGGCTATTGGCGATTAACCGTTGTTGTTGCCAGTATTTTTTGTTCCAAAACTTATTAAATAGCATTGATTTTATTTTCCATTTTTAAGAGAAATTTCTAGAAGTAATTTGGAATTAATAGAAATCAGATTATCAACTTTTTGTTGAAGTTGATTTATTTCTTGATTAAGTTCATTTATATCTGACTGAATTATTTCTTTAACTTTAAAAGCCACGATTTCTTCAAATCTTTTATCTATTAGGTCTGTTTTTGGCGTGGAATTTTTCTCGTTATCCGAAGAGTTTAGATAATTACTTAAAATTTTGATAGTTGATTTTCGGGGCTTTTTTACTTGTCCGTTTAATATTTTATTTATTCCTACTTCACTTAAATCGGTCTCTGAAGCAATCTGATATGCAGTTATTTTTTTCTTTTTAATCTCGTTTACGATTTCTTCAGTTTTTAATAATTTCATCTTTTAAATGAATTTTAGATCGCGATTTTTTTTAAAAATATTGGCTACAACGTTAGCGAATAAGAAGAGTAGGGGCTTCTAAATTTTATTTTAATATTTTTTGAAATATACACATTTCTTTGTTGCCCCTATTCTTCTTATTCGTTGTTACGTGCAGTAGAGCGGCATTTTGCAGAAATGCTGCGAGCGTCGTTCGACGGACCTGACCCTCGGGCCATCCCGCTTCAACCGTTTAGAATTGCGTTTATCCTTAGGATAGGCGACGTTCTGGAACGGGGAGCAAACAGTAGGATGGCTAAAAATGAGTGGAATCCCTAATTTCTTTTATTATTTTTTTCTTCTTCCTTTACAGCGAGTTTGCAGCTATCACTTTAAAAAGCACGCTTTTCTTCGTTAGCCGCAAGCAAACTCGCTAAGATAGCGGTACCACGATTTTTTATTCCTAAGCTTCTTCCTGTTTGCTTGATGCTGAGAGCTCGCCCAGGGCTGGCGAATGGCATGTAACGGTCCCGGTTATCGCAAGTTGCGGGAGTAGGGACGCGGACTTGTCGGCTTAACCATTTTCTTTCCTGGTTTCTAAAATTACACATTTTCCACAAAACCCGTTATTTGCGATGAACCGATGTTGTGCAAAGTTAAATTGCTACATGTCTTAAAAATATAATAGACAGAAAAATACAAGTTTCAGTTGTAATTTTGTTTTTTTAATTTATATTTGTTTTAAAGTTATAGAAAATGAGTGCTGAAATAAAATTTGCAACTGGACGAGTAAGCCTTCTTGGAATTTCAACAATTTTAGGAATTGAACAGGAGGGGGTTATAAATTTATTAAGAAATGCAGGATTTGATATCTATAATATTCCGTTTACAAAGTTAAATGATGCACATCTAGGAGTTCTTTCTAAGGCTTATGTAAAAGCAGTTAAATCATATTACAGTAGAACATCCAAAAATTTAAAATATCTATCACAGGATGAAATTGAGGATTCAAGAATCTTTTTCTCGAAATTTATTAAAAGGAGCACGTTTTTTTATTTTGACCCTGATCCCAAAGACCAGGTTTTCAAAAAGAAACTTGATGAGCGCCTTATAATTGATTTTTTCTTTGAGTTAATTGATAAAATTGAGCTACGGGAATCAATCTCAGAATTAAATAATCTTGTTGATTACAATTTTACTGATGATGTATTCAGTCGAATTAGGTATAGGATAAAAATTGATGTAAAACTAAAATATATATTAAAAGATTTACGCTCTAGTATACATTCAATATTAGTCTGTTTTCACTATCATATTTTTTCCGATGATGAAGATAATACCATTGAAGCGAATCGTTCACGCTTCTCTGGTAAAGATTTTTTTACGGGAGAAGCTTTAAAATTATTTAAATTTTTAAAGTTTTTACCAAAATGCGAAACAAAGATATTGAGTATTTAAAAGATAAAGTAAAAGAGTGCAATTTATCAGTTGACGATAAATTGTTGTTAATAAAATATTTGGAAGGTAGAAGTCCTGATTTGGATGGATTCTTAAAAACCTTTTTTAGCGTTTGCGAAGTTGGAAAAGATATTCTAGATCTTTTCGATATTGATATAGGCAAATATTTATAAAATTATGGAAATAGGAAGTGCTGTTAAGATTTTAAGAAAGAGTAGAGGAATGACTCAAAAGGAATTGGCTGATTTATGTGATATTTCAGTCAATGCCTTGAGTCAAATAGAAATCAATTCTTCATTTCCTCAGAAGCAAACTATTCACAAAATCTGTAAAGCTTTGGAGTATCCCGTTTCTTATCTTCTCTTTTTCTCTATTAGTGAAGAGGATATTCCTAAAGAGAAAAAAGTCGTTTTTAATAGTCTTAATTCAGCAATTAAATCTGTTCTCATTGATGAGCAGAATTAAGTGTTTAATTTTGCACAACGGTCCCGGTTATCGCCAGTTGGCGGAGTAGGGAACGCGGATTTGTCAGCTTAGTATTGGTTTGTTGGTCAAGTTAATTATTTTCCTTCTAACGGTGCCGCTTATTGGCGATTAACCGTTGTTAGGTGTAGTTTTTTAGTAATAATCTTCTTCATAATTACCTTTAAAAAATCTTTTTGGTTCATACCCATCACAATAATTATGTGGGATATTTTTGAACAACTCATATTTCTCGATGTAATTATTGGAAATCCATTTTTTCCCAAATCTTGAAAGCACATTAAAGAATAAAATATATAATTCCGGGTTTGAAAGTTGAGCTCTATATATCTTGATCAAGTTTTTCTTTTCTCGGTGACTCAAATATTTACTTTCATCCACCATTTTTATAGCATTAAACATATTTCGAAAATATGTACTTAAGTTCGTTTGATTTGTTCTTTTTAAGTCCTTTTCAGGTTGCTGTAAAATTTCCTGGCTAATTGAAAATGTTATAGATTGATAATTTTCATACTTATCTAACTTTTTTTCTATAAAATCTATCCAAGATCCTTGTAATCCATAGTAGAAAATTATGTAGGCAATATCAACGATTTCTCTTTCCCTTAAATTAAAATTTTTAGTACTATTGATTTTTCGAATAATTTCAAGTAGATAGTGAAATTGAATTTTAAATTCTACAAATCCTCTTCTTCCTTCCGATATTTGACTTTTTTTGTGAGTAAATACGTTTGGTATTTTTAGTTGATTTACATTTTGATTGTGATAATCAAGCATTCTAAAAAAATTTGTCTCAATTTCAATTTTCTTTGAATTGAAATCTTGCTTATAAATTGTGTAAATCAAAAGTAGTACACTGATAATACTGAAAATTGTACCAATAAAACCTCCAAAAAAGTCACCAAATTCTGAAGCTAGTTTTGTATCAATAACTAACTCATGATTTTTTAGATAGGCTTTATTCAGAATTATCGTGAAGAAACTTATCAGTCCAAAGAATGCAAAAGTTCCAATTATTATTAAAAACGTTTTCTCTAAAATCTTTTTCATAAAAAATTACACCTAACGGTCCCGGTTATCGCCAGTTGGCGGAGTAAGGGACGCGGATTTGTCGGCTTAGTATTGGTTCGTTGGTCAAGTTAATTATTTTCTTTCTAACGCTACCGTCTATTGGCGATTAACCGTTGTTAGAGGCTGTAATTTTTGTCATAATTTTCTGGTAAAGGCCAATCATAAATCTTGTTCATTACCCATAATGGTTGTAAACCTAAAGAATCTCTTCTTTTGTCAACGTTTTTTGGATCTTTCAAAGGGAACATATCATAGTTCTGAGGGTACATTCCATAAAGCTGATATTTCTCATTGATAACATTTTCGAACTCTTCATATTGAACCCAGAAGCTTTTTCTAATTTTTCCTCTTTCAATTTCTTTATTTATGAAGGGCTTGAAATAATTCCAAACCCAATTTTGCTCCTTATAGTTTCCTCTTTGGTGCCATAGCAATAATTGTCCTTTATCTTGCCACCCATATTTTTTAGTGATTTCAATTAGACGTACAATGTTAGTTGAATCAATTTTAGCCATTTCTTCTGTAGTACTTCCATCTGTGCGAACTTTTTGATCAGCATCTAATAAACTATCAAGTTCTTTAAAAATTTCTGGATGCTCTAAATTGGAATAGAAAGTTTTAGTGTTTTTGGAAAAGTTTTCATCTAATTCATTAAATATCGCTTTATTTTTAAAAGGAATAAATTCTTCAAAATTGTTGAAATAATCCTGATTTATATATGTATTTTCTAAAGCCGATTTCAGTAAGTTTTTGGCTTTTTCATCTTGATTTAAATGAAAAGCGGCTGCTGCAGCATAGAAATATGATTGTTCATTTTCTTTAGGTAAAATTTCTATAGCTTGTTCTAAATGATTTAAAGCACTTTTATATTCTTGATCTTTATATTCAATTAGTCCTGTATATAGTAAATCATCATATTCTTCAAATCCTTTTTTCTGAGTTGAACAACTAATTATAATGAACAAAATAAAAAAATATGTAATTCTCATCTGTGTAAAATTATTGCCTCTAACGGTTACGGTTATCGCAAGTTGCGGGAGTTGGAACGCGGATTTGTCGGCTTAGTTTTTAAATACTTGGTTTCTAAAATAACCAATTTTAGCAAACTACCCGTTATTTGCGATGAACCGATGTTGTGTACAGTTATGGTGTTAGAATTTTTCTATTATATATGTATATTTAGATTGTAAATTGTTGCTTTTGTCATAGTCTTTTTTACTAACCAATTCCCCCTTTGGGTTGTATTCATAAATACTATACTCTATTATACGATCATTCTTCTGTATTAATTTTTCTTTTCTAATTATACCTAAGTCCGAATAGTAATATTTATAGTAATAATAGTCATATTCATATTTTCGAGTCAATCTACCTTTTCTATCGTATTCATAATGATGACTCAGCTTTTTTGCGGGATATATTTCATCTATTAGGAGACCTTTTTTATAATTATTTTGTTGTACAAGAATGGAATTTTTATAAATATTGATTTTATTTAATTGGCCGAATAAGTTGTATTGATAGACTTCTTTTTCCTTGTTCTTATTGATAAGAAATTTAATCTTGCCATTTCGGTTATATTCTTTTTTAATCTTACGAGCCACTTCTCCGATATCTTGAAAATCTTTTCTATAAATGCTATCACTATAGCCGTTTTTATCATAATAATTTTCTTGATAAGTATTCATTAAAGACCAATAATGAATTTTTAAGCTTTCTTTTATTTCCTTATTTAGATAATCCGTTTTTGATTCAAAAATATTTACAAATGGATATTTGTGATTTGGTTTTTTAAAATTTGGAAATTCTTCTTTATAAATCCCGCCTTTGTACTTTGTCAATATTTTCGTCAGTGTAGAATCATTTTTATCAATTTTCCATTCATATTGAATTGAAGTTACAGACGAAGTATCAATTTTGATTTGAGAGAAAATTGATGAGTAGTATAATAATATAATTGTGAGTAAAATTTTTTTCATAATTGTACACAACGGTCTCGATTATCGCAAGTCACGGGAGTGAGGACGCGGATTTGTCGGCTTACCGTTTTTGTTTCCTGGTTTTCTAAATTACACTTTTTTGACAATACCCGTTATTTGCGATGAATCGTTGTTGGCAACTGTATTTATTGTTCTTCATATTCTTTGATGTTCTTACTTAAACGATTATAATTTTTAAGAAAATCAAATGAAATTAATATTATAAATAGGAGGAAAGGGATTTTTAAATATTTCCAATACTCAAAATCATCTATAATTACATGTATTAAACTTGCAATCATTATGATTACAACTGAGGCAACAATGAACCAATTCTTTTTATGATTATTGAGATCATTAATTGTAGTTTTCAATTGAACATTTAAAGTTTCATTATCAGAAAATTCTTTTTCTTCCTTTTTTAGTGTTTTTAAATGTTTTAAAAGTTTTGATTCATAGAAATATCTTGGTCCATGTAGTAAATAAGTTATAGAAAAGATTATAACTACTGCTGAATTATTCCATTCTAGTTTATCGCTTAAAATATTAAATGGTAAAAGAGATCTTATAATGATGATAATTACCAGTAAAATGAAAGCAGCAGTGAAAAATTTAAGTATTTCGACATGATCATCCCCCTAAAATTAGGACAGTAAGTTAAGTTCAAAAATAACTTTAATTTTACTGTATTATGACACGAAGAAAATTCACCTCAAAGTTCAAAACGAAAGTAGTCCTTGAATCGCTAAAAGAGCGTCAAACGACTCAGGAACTCGCACAAAAATTTGAAATCACTCCGCAACAAATCAGTACCTGGAAACGAGAATTTTTAAAAGATGCTGATGCGGTCTTTTCTAAAGGAAGTAAGTCTAAGAAATCAGAAGAAGAGGAAAAGAAAGACCAACTCCTTAAAGTAATTGGGGAGCTAAAAGTGGAAAATGATTTTTTAAAAAACGCCTTGCGATAAAACCTTTAAAGGAGCGTAGAACAATGATAAGCAAGGATCATTCAAAACTCAGCCTACAGCGACAATGCAGGCTATTGCAAATCCACCGCAGCGGAATTTATTATAAACCCCGCGGAGAAAGCACGCTCAATTTAGAACTGATGCGCCTGATGGATGAACATTATACCGATCATCCCTTTAAAGGTGCCAGGCGGATGCATACCTGGCTTACGATGGATAAAGGATATACGATCAATAAAAAACGTATTGAGCGTTTATATTCCAGAGTGATGGGGCTTCAGGCCATTATGCCTGGGAAGCATACCTCCAGACGCAATAAAGAACATAAGGTATATCCTTACTTGTTGCGGAACTTGAAGGTAGATCGTCCCAATCAAGTTTGGGCAATCGATATTACTTACATACCGATGCGGAAAGGTTTTATGTACCTGGTAGCGATCATCGACCTGCATAGCCGCTATGTACTCAACTGGTCGGTATCCAATTCCATGGATGCCCAGTGGTGTAAAGAAACTTTAGAAGAAGCCATTGACGTACATGGCAAGCCTGAGATACTCAATACTGATCAGGGAAGTCAGTTCACCTCGGAGGTTTTTACTCATAGTGTACTCTCTAAGAACATTAAACTCAGTATGGATGGCAAAGGAAGGGCTATAGATAATGTGTTTATAGAACGCCTCTGGAGAAGTGTGAAATATGAAAGCATCTATCTCAATCCGCCAGAATCTGGAGTAGATCTTTACAAACAACTAGAAAACTATTTTGATTTTTATAACCATCGAAGAAGACATCAGGGAATAGAAAATGAAATACCCCTTAACCGATATTTAGAACAAGAAAGAAAAGCTGCCTAATAAATGAAAAATAGAACTTAATTTAGCAGCTAAGCTGTCCTAATAAATGGGGGTACTTCAACATATCTTAATCGATTATCAATTGATTTCTTTCTTTCTCCAAGAAATGATTTGAAAGATTCAATTATTGCAATTCTATTTTGCATTTCTCTTAAATTGTATTTTTCCTGTTATTGACCATATTAATCCTGCACCACATAAAATCCCTGCTAATAGGTGATAATTTTTATGCTCAAAATAATTCAATATTATAATACCAAGGATTAATAATATTATACCTAAAATTCTCACTTTGTTCATAATTCTGTTTCTATAAATATTGTTGCCAACGGTTTCGGTTACCGCAAGTTGCGGGAGTAAGGACGCGGATTTGTCGGATTAGCAATTTTAATAATTGGTCTCTAAAATAACAATTTTCAGCTAACTACCCGTTATTTGCGGTGAACCGTTGTTGGCAGCTGTATTTTGTAATATAGGTATTTTTAGAATGTACAATCAGTTATAACAATATTATCCGGGCCAATCATTGTTGCTACTTGTTCCCATTCTAGTGGTAGATCATCAATACATAAATAATTAGGGAATGGGTAATTTATGAATTCATCTTCTGAACCAATATCTTGGCAAATTAATGTTTCTAATACTGATGAATTTTTTAATATCAGCTTGTTAATTCTATTTTCTGAAATATCTAACCATTTTAGATTTACTAGACAATGAAAGTCAAAAATATCAGGTTCACCGCCTTCTAGATAAAACATATTTAATTTTTCTAAGGATGGGATTTGACAAAAATCAATGTTAATAAAGCTATTTGTTATATTTAATGATTTAAGATTTGAGCAACCTTCCATATTAATATTTAAAAATTTATTTCGCTCAGTGTAATAATCCATTGGTCTATTTTGTGATAAATCAATTTCCATTAGTTTATTCAGACCAGATACATTTATACTATCAAAGTATTCAGTTCCTAAATAGCTAATCTTCAAATATTCTAATTTTCTAAGACCGGTAAAATCATAACTTAAATTTTCTGAGTTAAGGACATCATCAACTTGAATATAATCTGTAGTACCTGAAATTTTTAAAGATTTTACATTTCCAAAATTTTCAATTCCAGTTAAATCAACATATTTAATTGGGGAACCATAGTTAAATTTCAAAATCAAGTTTTCAATTGAATTTAGCTCATTCTTTTGTAAAATTCCATCATTGTTAGAATCTGCATTAAAGTCACCTTCTCCATCTCCATTTGCATCTACACAGTTTGTATTTAGCAATGTATTCAAGAAATTCCCATCTGGAATATAAACTTCATTTCCCTTTGAGTTCTGGCCTTTTAAATCATAAACCTGGAAATCTTCATTTTCATTGTTAGTGCAGGATTGGAATAATAGAAAAGGGATTAGCAATAATGGTAGTAATCTGGTTGAATTTTTCATGATTAGATAAAGTTGATAAAAGGTTGTTAGATAGTATTTTAAATCAAATTATTACTAAAAAATCAATTCTAACGGTAAAATCTAAAAAAATAGATAAATGATTCATTTTTATCCATAAAAGCTTCTTTGGATTTGGAAAATGAAATGAAAATATTGCTGCCAACGGTCCCGGTTATCGCCAGTTGGCGGAGTAGGGAACGCGGATTTGTCGGCTTAGTATTGGTTTGTTGGTCAAGTTAATTATTTTCTTTTAAATGCTGCCGCTTATTGGCGATTAACCGTTGTTGTTATGCGTTTTTTATTATCCAATCACGATTTGAATTTTCTCAGTCGATTGATATTTCTGGAAAATACTAAGAAAAGGAATATTATCTCTTTTCACTTTTAAATCTTCCGAATTTTTGAAATGAATGGTATAATTTCCCCATTTTGGAATATCTACAGAACCAATTTTTTTTGCTCTAGTTTTTAATTCAAAAGATTGAGTTCGCCAAAAGGTCTTTTTTAATTCAATCTTTAAATCTGACTTTGTATGTCTTAGTTCAAGTGAAAATTCATTCGTTTTTATTTTCCATCCTCCTAATACTCTTACACTGTAAATTCCTGGTTGCAATTCTATTTCTCTTCCAGAATCTGAAATATTTAAATGTGTTCTCATTTTAAAATTGCGATTATAGCTATTAAAATTGAAGCTAAACTAATAACTATTGCTATGTTGGAATTTCTTCTATTTATATAATCATCCTCAAATGATTTACCATCCAAATAGTGTTTAATTCCTTTTTCGGTTAGTTTTACTTTTGATTTAATCGGATTTCCTTTTATAAAGTAACTTCTGGCGACCAAAAAATCTTGTGCTTTAACAACATTTTTATGAAGATTTTTTCCTTTTGAAAATCCTGAATTTAAAAGTTTTTTAATTAATGTAGAATGTAAATAATCTGGTTTTGTAATGATTTCACAGAATTCGTCATTTCTAGTTGTATAATATAGTTTTAAATCTTTTGATTTTTTAATATATTCTGCAATTACCTTTGTTTCTGGATCTTTTAAATGAACAGGATCATCATAAGTAAGAGAATTACCACCACCTTCCATTTTTTGAACTATCTCATTATTACAGAAGTCATAAACGTGATCAATTAATATATCTTTTATTCTTTCTTTTTTCTTCTTAAAAATCACAATTCTCATTTAAAAAATGCATTACAACGGTTACGGTTATCGCAAGTTGCGGGAGTTGGGACGCGGATTTGTCGGCTCAGTTGTTTTCATAATTGGTCTCTAAAATTACACTTTTTCCGGCTAAACCCGTTATTTGCGATGAACCGATGTTGTAAAAAGTTTTTTTGTTCAAATTATTTAAGAATACTATCTGTTATCTCCTCTGGCCAAACAATAAACTTACCATAAGCACCTTCTTTTTGCTCTGCACCGAACTCATTTCCCTTTTTGGTGTAATACCAATCATCATCTTTTTTATACATCATTTCTTTTTCCACCAATATGGAATTGACTTTTCGACTACTCAATCCTGTTATTTTAGAAAGCTCTTTAGTCGTTAAGTATTTTGAGTTAGAGAAATCATTAGTTTGTTTATTTGGTTTTTTATCTTCTCTTACTTTATCCTCGGCTTGCTTATCAACTTTTTTAACTGTAACTCGAATTTCTTCGCTAATCGTTAGTAATCTTTGAGCTTCTGTATAAATATCATTATATAACTCAGGATCTTTTTCTTTTGATACATAAATTCCCATTTCATCATTATTCTGTTGGGAAAAAGAATATAAATTCATTGATGTTACAATAGCTTCGCTTTCATTTAAATAACATTTTGCGTGTAAAGTAGAACAAACACTTGTTCTTACTCCGATCTGAGTTTCTAACCAATTACTTTCCTCTAATTGTAGTTTACTTTCTCTATAAACAATTCTGATATCTTTCTTTTGAATATTAAGATTATGAATATGATCTTTTATTCTATTATGAAATTGTAAATATGGACTTATTAAGATTAAACGATCTGTTGTGTTTTTAATTAATTCTTCAAGATGATAAGAAACACCTGTAGTGTTCAGAAATTTTGACATTTTTTGATTCTATTTTTTTGTTAAAAATTTTTTACAACGGTCTCCTTTACTTCGCTTATTAATAAATATACCTTTGAATTGAAGAAGGAGGAGAACTAAAACGGTCTCTAGATTACAGATCCAATATCCGTAAGAGTCCTCCATTCTTCATATGGGTAGCAAGAACCATTTGGAATACCAGGTCTATTTATGGACCCGTTAAAGGAGTTAGTTAATGCGCCCTTCAAATAATAATTTTTTAAAAATATGAAAAATTACCAAGAAGTAATCGGAATTGATGTTTCAAAAAGCAAGTTAGATGCTTATGGGCACAATCGTGGTTCCCACCGTGAATTCAGTAATGATGTGTTAGGTTATAAAGCCTTGCTTAAATGGGCTAACGGTAAGAAACAAAAAGTGTTTTTCTGTTTTGAAAATACCGGTCATTATTCGTTAAAGTTAGCATTGTATTTATCTTCAAAGAAGCAGGTATATGTGCAAGAAAACCCTGTAGTAATCAAACGCTCTTCCGGAGTGATCAGAGAGAAGAATGATGTGGTAGATGCGATGATGATCGCCCGGTATGGCTGGCTTCATCGCGAGGAACTTTCTCCAAGTGAATTGAAAGATAATGAACTATTGGAAGTAGGCAGATTGCTGGCTTTACGGGATCAGCTGGTCCGTAGTCGTACGGGTTTAAAAAACACACACTCAGAGTTAAAGAAATTGCTAAACAGCAGTTCAACGGACACCTGTTGCAAGACGCTCGTAAGCTCTATTACCCATCTAACATCTCAAATAAATAAAATTGAGAAGCAACTAAAAACCGTTATAAAGGACTCTGAACACTTATCACAGAATTATAAGCTAGTGACCTCTTTAAAAGGTGTAGGCCTGATAGTAGGTGCCCAATTGCTGTATCATACTAATAACTTTAAACGTTTTCAGACCTGGAGACAATTCTCCAGTTATTGCGGAACGGCTCCCTTTGGTCATAGTTCGGGAAGTAGTATTCATAAAAAGCGAAAATGCCACCCGATGGGAGATCGCCAAATGAAGAGCCTGCTTAGCATGGCGGCCTGTACAGCCATTCAATATGACAGTGAATTACGGCAGTATTATAAAAAAAAGCGAGAAGAAGGTAAACTTAAGATGATTGCGCTGAACAATGTTCGTAACAAGCTTTTATCCAGGGTGTTTGCGGTAGTAAAAAGAAGAACCCCATATGTGGAACTACACAAATTTGCTGCCTGAGAAATAATAGAAAAAGCTTTGATTTAACCTTGGAATACGGTTATCGCAAGTCACGGGATTAGGGACGCGGACTTGTCGGCTTAGACCTGATTTGTTGGTCAATTTAATTATTTTCTTTTAAATGTTGCCCGTTATTTGCGATTAACCGATGTTGTACACCGTTTTATTTCTCAATTTAAATTGTAATCTGGCACTGAAATTTTTTTTACAAAAATTAATGCATCATACGTTTCTACATATACTTTATTAATTAAAATTCTATGCAAAGGTTTTGGTTTATATCCCCCACCACCAATTAGCAAATGCTTTGACTTTTCGTTGAAGAATTCTAAATTTTTGTCGAATTGAATAAAATAGATATCTTTGTCTACAGACATTAAGGTTTTTGCATAAGTTTTTCTAACCGGCTTTTCTATTTCGTAAGTTTTCCAATAATTCCCCCTCTTATTATCAGTTACTAAACCGTTTATTTTTCCAATTCCAAAATCGAATCCTACTGCGTAATAATCGTCATTATAATGATCTTTTAAATTACGGCCCAGGTTAATAATATTACTACCCGTACTGTACATTTCTTTTTTATTAATGTGTTCGTTATGAGCCCATATAAATACTTTTTTGTTTTTAGATAGGTTTTCTACTATATACTTTACATTTTCGAACATTTTTGAATCTCTGAATTCTGTGCTCTTAGGATATTCTTCTTTAACTAAGGAAGCATATTCCGTATAACTTATTAAGTAATCTAAACTTCTTAGGACATTTTCATAAGTCTCACTTTCTAAGTTTGATTTAAGTATTTGATGTTTAAGTTCGTTTAATTTTGGAAGTTGAATTTGCCACCAAGTTTCTTTTTTACCATATTCTATTTTCTTATTTGCAGTACTATCGGCAACAGCTAAAAGCTTTTCGTCTATTGAAATTTTATTGCTATCAACAAATTCTCGTATCTCTTGATTAAGTTTTTTGCCTATTTGAATATCCATACCATAAAACTGAATTTGCTCTTCTTTGGATTTGCCTTTATTGTATTCTCTCATCCATTGTAGAAGATTTACAATTTCTTTAGTATGCCAAAAACCAATATTAAAATTTTCTGCAATCGTCTTAATATTTCCTTTTCCCCCACTTATCCATTCATTTATTCCAGATTCAGCTTGGTAAGATTCTTCCATTATAAACGTTTTTACACCTTCTTTTTTCACTAAATATTTGAAGAACTTGGCTTTTAAGTCAAAAAATTCTTTTGTGTTATGTGATGCTTCTCCAAATCCATAAATCTTGGCTCTGGAAAATTTATTAGGGGTGTTTTCCTCAAAAATTCTTAATTCAGAATCTGGATGTGCATCTTCAATTTCAATAGAATTATTCTTAATCCAATTTAATGTTTCTTGTTTTTGAGAAAATAAAAGAAATGGTAAAATAAGTATGAAGATTGAAAGTATGTTTTTCATTGAATTTTTTCTATAAAATGGTGTACAACGGTCCCGGTTATCGCAAGTTGCGGGAGTAAGGACGCGGATTTGTCGGATTAGTTATTTCCATAATTGATCTCTAAAATAACAATTTTCAGCAAACTACCCGTTATTTGCGATTAACCGTTGTTATACACTGGTGCGACACCGCCGAGTGAGAACCCCAGATATGCCGACGTCGGGAATACACATTCTATTAAAAAATAATCTTTCTCATTTATTACAATTATTGCGACCGAGTGAGTGTCCATTTCTTTGTTCTAAGCTTTCTTTTGATTTTTTTAATTCTTTAGTAGCTAATATGATTTTGAGCACCTACCAAAAGCTTCTTTAGTGTAAACATTCAATTGGACTTTTTTGGTCTTTAGTTATTTAATTTCTTCTGGACGATTTTACTTGAATTTTGAAGCGAATCTGGATTCTGTCAATTATCGACTTACTAAAAGTTCTTTGTTCAAATTTGGCAATAGAAAGCTTTAAAATTTGAAGTTATTGGCTTAGGTTTCTTAAGGTTCTTAGTAGCTAAAATCGTTACGGAGCACTTGTGTATAACGTCCCCGGTTATCGCAAGTTGCGGGAATAAGGACGGGAATTTGTCGGTTTAGTTGTTTTAATAATTGGTCTCTAAAATAACAATTTTCAGCAAACTACCCGTTATTTGCGATTAACCGTTGTTACAAACTGGAGCGACACAACCGAGTGAGAACCACAGATGTGCCCCCGTCGGGAATACATATTCTTCTAAAAAAATCTATCTGATATATTGCAATTATTGCGTCCGAGTAAGTGCCTGTTTCTTTGTTCTAAGTTTTTTTGATCTTTTTAGTTCTCTAGTAGCTAATTTGAATTTAGGCACCTACCAAAAGCTACTTTAGTGTAAACATTCAATTAAACTTTTTTCGTTCTTTAGTTTTTAATTTCTTCAAGACGATTCTTCTTAGATTTTGAAGAGAACCTGGATTTCGTCAATTATCGATTTCCTGAAAGTTCTTTAGTTTTTCATTTCTTCGAGACCATTTTTTTGAAAATTTCAAACTGAAATTGAATTTAGTCAAATATCGATCAACTAAAAGTTCAATATTCAAATTTTTCAGCTTAGATTATTAAGATTCTTAGTAGCTAAAATCGTTTCGGAGCTCTTGTTTGTAACGGTCTCGGTTATCGCAAGTTGCGGGAGTTGGGACGCGAATTTGTCGGCTTAGTTGTTTCTATAATTGGTCTCTAAAATAACCATTTTCAGCAAACTACCCGTTATTTGCGATGAACCGTTGTTGCCCACTGTAATATTGTACCTAAACTTAATTAGAAAGATTTATCATAAGAACTCTTTTCTAAAAATTCTTTAGGCTCATTCATATTTATAATGTCTTTGATAGCTTCTTTTTTATTATCAGAATTTTCGTAATAAGATTCGGCTATTTTATATCCAATATAATAGCCTAAATCGGCTGGACGTTTAGAGTTGTAATTATAAAACCAATCTGTTTCTTCAAAAGTTTTTTCAGTTTCCACATCATACTTAAATTCTAACCATAATTTTTCTTCGTTTTTCTGTCCATATCTAAATATTGCTGCATTCATAGATTGTTTTTCTAATAATAGAGTGGCAATAAAATCAGCTGAACCTTCTGTTATTGCTTGAGATAAAAGAGATTCATTTTCATTATCGCCATTTGGTTGTTGAGTATGCACTAATTCGTGAGCAACTAAAGATTTGATATCTCCGGTACTATTTTCAAAAACCTTTTTCATAAATCCATTTATTTCTGAAATTTCTACTTTTTGAGGATTCACTGTAGCAATTTCAGTTCCTATTAAAATCAAACCTTTATCTGTTGTACCACCAGATTGAATTGGAGAAATAGCGAAACAAATATTTGGTGCTTTAAAATTAGGATAGTATTCATCCATTTTAAAGTAAATAGAATCAATTTCTTTCTTTTTATTCTTAACTTCTAATGTGAGAGGTCTAATCGTTTTCCAAAATTCTGGTGCTCCTTTTATCCAATTAACATATTGTTTTGCGGTGAAATTTCTTAATTCTAAGAATTTTTCAAATTCGGGGCTTGCTTTGTCAATATAAAGATTTTGAAAAGTTTGAATGCTATCTTGACTTCCTTCTAAAGCATCATACGCATTCCAAAAGTTATCAATATCAGTAGTTATTATTTTATAGTTTAATTCAGATTTTTTTACCTGCGCACAGGAATTTAATCCAATTAGTATTATTATCAGAAGAAGCTTTTTATTCATTTTTTAAGCAAAATTTTCAAAATATTATTGTGGGCAACGGTCTCCTTTACTTCGCTTATTAATAAATATACCTTTGAATTGAAGAAGGAGGAGAACTAAAACGGTCTCTAGATTACAGATCCAATATCCGTAAGAGTCCTCCATTCTTCATATGGGTAGCAAGAACCATTTGGAATACCAGGTCTATTTATGGACCCGTTAAAGGAGTTAGTTAATGCGCCCTTCAAATAATAATTTTTTAAAAATATGAAAAATTACCAAGAAGTAATCGGAATTGATGTTTCAAAAAGCAAGTTAGATGCTTATGGGCACAATCGTGGTTCCCACCGTGAATTCAGTAATGATGTGTTAGGTTATAAAGCCTTGCTTAAATGGGCTAACGGTAAGAAACAAAAAGTGTTTTTCTGTTTTGAAAATACCGGTCATTATTCGTTAAAGTTAGCATTGTATTTATCTTCAAAGAAGCAGGTATATGTGCAAGAAAACCCTGTAGTAATCAAACGCTCTTCCGGAGTGATCAGAGAGAAGAATGATGTGGTAGATGCGATGATGATCGCCCGGTATGGCTGGCTTCATCGCGAGGAACTTTCTCCAAGTGAATTGAAAGATAATGAACTATTGGAAGTAGGCAGATTGCTGGCTTTACGGGATCAGCTGGTCCGTAGTCGTACGGGTTTAAAAAACACACACTCAGAGTTAAAGAAATTGCTAAACAGCAGTTCAACGGACACCTGTTGCAAGACGCTCGTAAGCTCTATTACCCATCTAACATCTCAAATAAATAAAATTGAGAAGCAACTAAAAACCGTTATAAAGGACTCTGAACACTTATCACAGAATTATAAGCTAGTGACCTCTTTAAAAGGTGTAGGCCTGATAGTAGGTGCCCAATTGCTGTATCATACTAATAACTTTAAACGTTTTCAGACCTGGAGACAATTCTCCAGTTATTGCGGAACGGCTCCCTTTGGTCATAGTTCGGGAAGTAGTATTCATAAAAAGCGAAAATGCCACCCGATGGGAGATCGCCAAATGAAGAGCCTGCTTAGCATGGCGGCCTGTACAGCCATTCAATATGACAGTGAATTACGGCAGTATTATAAAAAAAAGCGAGAAGAAGGTAAACTTAAGATGATTGCGCTGAACAATGTTCGTAACAAGCTTTTATCCAGGGTGTTTGCGGTAGTAAAAAGAAGAACCCCATATGTGGAACTACACAAATTTGCTGCCTGAGAAATAATAGAAAAAGCTTTGATTTAACCTTGGAATACGGTTATCGCCAGTTGGCGGAGTAGGGGACACGGATTTGTCGGCTTAGTATTGGTTTGTTGGTCAAGTTAATTATTTTCTTTCTAACGCTGCCGTCTATTGGCGATTAACCGTTGTTAGCTCCCAGTATTTTTTGTTCCAATTAATAATCTTGGATTAAAACCTCTGTTGGAATATGTAGCGTAGTATTTAATTTTCTTACCATTTCTAAAGTCAGTTTTCTTTTCTTATTTAAAATTTCACTAACTCTACTTTTGAAACCAAAAACTTCTGCTAAGTCTTTTTGCTTCATTCCCATTTGTTCCATTCTGAATTTAATAGCTTCTATCGGATCGGGCATTCCAATCGGAAAATGTTCATTCTCATAATTGTCAACGAGAATAATTAATATTTCCAGTTCGTCACCTTCTTCTGTACCTTTTTTTGCATCAAAAATTTCATCAAGTCTTTGAAGAGCATTCTGATAATCTTCTTCGTTTCTAATTGGTTTTATATTCATTTTTTTAAATATTATTAGCGTCTATCTTATCATATTCCGCGTGAGTTCCAATAAATCTTATATAGCAAACTTGATATTCAAAATTGAATTTTACAATTAATCTATAGTTGTTTCCCTTAATATTAAAAACAATTCTATTGTCTTGTAAAATACTTGCGCTGGGATAATCATTCCTTAGATCATTGATATTTTTCCATTCTGTTTTTTCCGTTTCTCGATACCAGGCTTTTAATTGTTGTTCACTATCAGCGTGTTTTGTCCAAAAATCACGTAAGGTTCGTTTTGCAATAATTCTCACATTAAATTATTTTAAAACAAAGATAAATTAAAATCCCAAATTGGGAACTATTTTCTTGATAAAATATTGGAGCTAACGGTTTCGGTTATCGCAAGTTGCGGGAATGAGAACGCGGATTTGTCGGCTTAGTTCTTTTCATAATTGGTCTCTAAAATAGCAATTTTCAGCAAACTACCCGTTATTTGCGATGAACCGATGTTGTGCAAAGTGCATTTATCCATAAATTTTCTTTAAAGTATAAAATTTTGTAATATTAAATTAATTTTGACGTTTTATTACAATTACTATAAATTCCTTCTTATGTCTAAAAGTCAATTTCCCAATTTAGCTTTTTTAGTTTTTTTCTCAGTTCTTCTAACTTTAAATATTGGATGTAGTTCTGATGATGATTCAGCCCAGTCCGCAGAAGTAACTGTCAATGGAACAGTTATTTTTGACGATGGAGATGATTTTGTAGGTGATATTGATGGGGATTTTACTGGTAATGGTGGTAGTGCAACACGTATATTTTTTTGGCAAAACTCTCTAAGTACAGCAGATTATAACGCTGATATTACTTCTTTAAGTAATGGTTTATTTAAAATGGAGGTTAAAGATGCAAATGGCAATATTGTTTTAGATAAATCTTTAAACGGTTCAATGGAACCTGATTCTTTTTCAGGTGTAACATCCAGTGGAACTTCGGGAATCTGGTCAGTAAAAATTACTCTTTCTTCCTTTAATGGTGATGGAAGCTTTTCCCTCAGTGAAGGTGACTAATCTATGTTCTGTGCTATCACGCTTGCTTTTTTGAAAAAATTGAATTTGATCATTTAATATCCAATTACATTAAATTGTTTTTCAATTATAAACTAATCTCATTTTCAATGCATTTTGCACAACGGTCTCCTTTACTTCGCTTATTAATAAATATACCTTTGAATTGAAGAAGGAGGAGAACTAAAACGGTCTCTAGATTACAGATCCAATATCCGTAAGAGTCCTCCATTCTTCATATGGGTAGCAAGAACCATTTGGAATACCAGGTCTATTTATGGACCCGTTAAAGGAGTTAGTTAATGCGCCCTTCAAATAATAATTTTTTAAAAATATGAAAAATTACCAAGAAGTAATCGGAATTGATGTTTCAAAAAGCAAGTTAGATGCTTATGGGCACAATCGTGGTTCCCACCGTGAATTCAGTAATGATGTGTTAGGTTATAAAGCCTTGCTTAAATGGGCTAACGGTAAGAAACAAAAAGTGTTTTTCTGTTTTGAAAATACCGGTCATTATTCGTTAAAGTTAGCATTGTATTTATCTTCAAAGAAGCAGGTATATGTGCAAGAAAACCCTGTAGTAATCAAACGCTCTTCCGGAGTGATCAGAGAGAAGAATGATGTGGTAGATGCGATGATGATCGCCCGGTATGGCTGGCTTCATCGCGAGGAACTTTCTCCAAGTGAATTGAAAGATAATGAACTATTGGAAGTAGGCAGATTGCTGGCTTTACGGGATCAGCTGGTCCGTAGTCGTACGGGTTTAAAAAACACACACTCAGAGTTAAAGAAATTGCTAAACAGCAGTTCAACGGACACCTGTTGCAAGACGCTCGTAAGCTCTATTACCCATCTAACATCTCAAATAAATAAAATTGAGAAGCAACTAAAAACCGTTATAAAGGACTCTGAACACTTATCACAGAATTATAAGCTAGTGACCTCTTTAAAAGGTGTAGGCCTGATAGTAGGTGCCCAATTGCTGTATCATACTAATAACTTTAAACGTTTTCAGACCTGGAGACAATTCTCCAGTTATTGCGGAACGGCTCCCTTTGGTCATAGTTCGGGAAGTAGTATTCATAAAAAGCGAAAATGCCACCCGATGGGAGATCGCCAAATGAAGAGCCTGCTTAGCATGGCGGCCTGTACAGCCATTCAATATGACAGTGAATTACGGCAGTATTATAAAAAAAAGCGAGAAGAAGGTAAACTTAAGATGATTGCGCTGAACAATGTTCGTAACAAGCTTTTATCCAGGGTGTTTGCGGTAGTAAAAAGAAGAACCCCATATGTGGAACTACACAAATTTGCTGCCTGAGAAATAATAGAAAAAGCTTTGATTTAACCTTGGAATACGGTTATCGCAAGTTGCGGGAGTTGGGACGCGGATTTGTCGGCTTAGTTGTTTTCTTTCTTGATTAGTAAAATTACACTTTTTCCGGCTAAACCCGTTATTTGCGATTAACCGTTGTTGGCAGCTGGCGTAGTCCATTTTTGTTCTAATAAATTTATCAATAAGTCTTCGTAATTCCAACCAATTTTTCTGGCAGCTAAAGAAGTTAAACTATCTTGATCTTTTCGGTGTGATCTTGAAGGTCCAGTCATATTAGGTTTCATATTTAAATCAAATATGAAGTAATCACCGTTGTCATTTGCTCTACAATCTATTCTAATCGGTGCTTTTGCTTTTATGATTTTTGCAGCTTTTTCACATTGTTCTGATATTAATATAATTTCATCTTTTTGTTGTTCACTATCGCTTAAAATTGAACTATTTTCAATAATTGCAACAGTTCCATTATATGGAGCAATACCATTATGATGATTAAATCTTTTTATAGCCGGCAAACTCCAATAAGAATGAATTCTTTCTTCCTTATTTTGAAGAAGATATTTTCCTGGAGGCATCACAGTTATTGTGATTTCTTGACCTGATAAATATTCTTCTATATAAACTTCTTTACCATATTTATCTGAATCGATTAACTCGTTTATTAATTGAAATAATTCCTTTTGATTTTGGGCAACGTGAACGCCTTGACTTCCTCGACCTCTAATAGGTTTGGTTACAATGGGAAAAGTGAAATCAAAGCTATTATTTTTTAAGTTCTTTTTTGAAAAAATTTTAGCTCTAGGAATTGGCAATTTTTGTTCTTTTAATAATTGATTTGTCCTCCATTTATCATCGTATAAATCCGCATCTTTTGGTTGCTGTCCAACTATTTCTATTTTTCCATCAAAAAAAGTTTCTATTGGATGATCTTTAAATAAAACGGTATTCAACCAAAATATAGTAGCCCCTTTATCTAAAGCGGATTGGATACCATTTTTCGTATCAGGAAAAACCCAATCATAATCGTTTTTTAAATCAGGATTTTCTACAGGAGTTATTATTGGTAAGTCCTTATTTTTTAAAGAATAAGCAATATCGGCTCCACTGTCAGAATATCCACCTGGTTTCATTGGTTTTTGAATTCCTTTTTGAATAGGTGGTTTCTGTGCTTGAAACAAAATTGCAATATTTTTCTTTTTTGTCATATTATTGTTTCAGCTTGCTGCCAACGGTTTCGGTTATCGCCAGTTGGCGGATTAGGGGACACGGATTTGTCGGCTTAGTATTGATTTGTTGATCAAGTTAATTATTTTCTTTCTAACGCTGCCGTCTATTGGCGATTAACCGTTGTTGGCAATAGTTAAAAATCTAAGATGCTTCTTTTAATTCATCGATTATTTGGGATATATCATTTTCACTTACATTTTTTGCAATAATTTGACCTTCTCTATTGATCACAATATTAAATGGAATTGCGTTTATACCATATATTTTTGAGATTTCACCCGTCATATTTTGATTGATAAAAATGTTCGTCCAAGTTAAATTGTATTTATCTATAGCCTTTGTCCACTTATTTCTTTCTTCTTCTAAGGAAATTCCGATAATGGTTAAATTATCCTCTTTGAACCTTTTTTCTAGTGTTTTTAATTCAGGGAACTGATCTATACAAGGTTTGCACCAACTTGCCCAGAAATCAATCAATAAAATATCGCCTCTAAAATCTTGAGTTGAAACTTCCTTGGAAAGATAATTTTCACCTTTTATGTCAAATAATTGATCACCTACGGTGAATATTTTATCTGGATAAATATTTTCTTCTAACTTTTTTATTGTGAAAGGATCTTGAACCTTTTTATCAAGCTTAAAATATAAGTTTTGAAGCTGAATTTTTTTTAATGTGTAAGTTGAAGAAACTTCTGCAAGTAGATCGCCAGGCAGTCTATTGTTTTGGTTTTCTGTAATTAATTTATATAATTCATTATAAAGCTTTTTATTCCAGTTTTCTTTCTCAGCATTCAAAGATTTAAATTCTTCAAAATTTTCTCTAATTTTTTCTGTTTTTGATCCCGTAACATTTTCTACAATTATCCAATCAACTGGACCATTACCAAAATTATTTTTTGTAACATTAATTTCCAGTTCTAAATCATTATTCTCCAAATAAAATTCTTTGTTGTACCCTGAAATGGTGTCTGTAATTATACCAGCTTTTAGTGGAGAATCAACTCTTCCTGAAAATTGACTTTTTCCATTTATAACTAATGAACTGTCTAATTTTTTATTAGTAATTAAATACAGATATCCAGAATAATCTCCTTTCACTTTAACATCTACATTAAATTTATCCTCAACTGGTTTTTTACAGGCGATAAGATTTATGATTAATCCTAATGTTATAAAGTATTTCATTAAATTTTAATTATTGCCAACGGTCCCGGTTATCGCAAGTTGCGGGAGTAAGGACGCGGATTTGTCGGCTTAGTTTTTTTATAATTGGTCTCTAAAATAACCATTTTCAGCAAACTACCCGTTATTTGCGATGAACCGTTGTTATGCAGCGGTTATCTCAAATTTTTCTTTTATTAGGATCTTGTCGATTTGAAAAGAATGAAAGTATTTCTACATTTTCATTATTCAAACGATAGTACATTGTATTAAATCTTGCTATAACTGCTCTTCTTATATTCTTTTTCTTTTTTGAAACTTGAAATAGTTCTGGATTTTTAGAGATCAGTTCGATAGTATGGTCAAGTTGTTCTGAAAAATTTTCTAATTCTTTTTCAGTCCATTCTTCTTCTAAATACTTAATTGTTTCTTGTAATTCGTAAAGTGCGTGGTCAGTCCACAAAATTTTATAACCACTTTTCATATAATTTCTTTGCTTCTGAATGAGATTTTAATTTTCCGGAGTCGGCATCTTTAATTCCTTGTTCAATGGAATTCTTTTCTTCTTTGGATATTTCTTGCCACCAGTCCGTTTTCTCTTTTTCTCGCAATTTCATTATTTTTTCAATAACGGATTCATCATTCAGGGTAGATAACCACTGAATTAATTCGATCTTTTTATTTTGAATATTTATATCCATAACTCAAATTTACAATTTTGAGATTAATTTTTTCGTTCTTTTCTCGATCTTTTTGACTGCTGCATAACGGTCTCCTTTACTTCGCTTATTAATAAATATACCTTTGAATTGAAGAAGGAGGAGAACTAAAACGGTCTCTAGATTACAGATCCAATATCCGTAAGAGTCCTCCATTCTTCATATGGGTAGCAAGAACCATTTGGAATACCAGGTCTATTTATGGACCCGTTAAAGGAGTTAGTTAATGCGCCCTTCAAATAATAATTTTTTAAAAATATGAAAAATTACCAAGAAGTAATCGGAATTGATGTTTCAAAAAGCAAGTTAGATGCTTATGGGCACAATCGTGGTTCCCACCGTGAATTCAGTAATGATGTGTTAGGTTATAAAGCCTTGCTTAAATGGGCTAACGGTAAGAAACAAAAAGTGTTTTTCTGTTTTGAAAATACCGGTCATTATTCGTTAAAGTTAGCATTGTATTTATCTTCAAAGAAGCAGGTATATGTGCAAGAAAACCCTGTAGTAATCAAACGCTCTTCCGGAGTGATCAGAGAGAAGAATGATGTGGTAGATGCGATGATGATCGCCCGGTATGGCTGGCTTCATCGCGAGGAACTTTCTCCAAGTGAATTGAAAGATAATGAACTATTGGAAGTAGGCAGATTGCTGGCTTTACGGGATCAGCTGGTCCGTAGTCGTACGGGTTTAAAAAACACACACTCAGAGTTAAAGAAATTGCTAAACAGCAGTTCAACGGACACCTGTTGCAAGACGCTCGTAAGCTCTATTACCCATCTAACATCTCAAATAAATAAAATTGAGAAGCAACTAAAAACCGTTATAAAGGACTCTGAACACTTATCACAGAATTATAAGCTAGTGACCTCTTTAAAAGGTGTAGGCCTGATAGTAGGTGCCCAATTGCTGTATCATACTAATAACTTTAAACGTTTTCAGACCTGGAGACAATTCTCCAGTTATTGCGGAACGGCTCCCTTTGGTCATAGTTCGGGAAGTAGTATTCATAAAAAGCGAAAATGCCACCCGATGGGAGATCGCCAAATGAAGAGCCTGCTTAGCATGGCGGCCTGTACAGCCATTCAATATGACAGTGAATTACGGCAGTATTATAAAAAAAAGCGAGAAGAAGGTAAACTTAAGATGATTGCGCTGAACAATGTTCGTAACAAGCTTTTATCCAGGGTGTTTGCGGTAGTAAAAAGAAGAACCCCATATGTGGAACTACACAAATTTGCTGCCTGAGAAATAATAGAAAAAGCTTTGATTTAACCTTGGAATACGGTTATCGCCAGTTGGCGGAGTAAGGGACGCGGCATTGTCGGCTTAGTATTTGTTCGTTGGTCAAGTTAATTATTTTCTTATTAATGCTGCCGCTTATTGGCGATGAACCGTTGTTGGCACTAGTTTTTCTTACTCCAAATCCATTCATCTGCATTAATTTTTGGTTGAAATTTTGAATGGCCAATCCACTTTCCTTGTAAGTTACTAGAATCAATTATTCTTAATTCAAAACTTCCGTGATAAGAATTTTCATCATAAATCTCACCCCAAGTCCCAACAACGAAACTATTTTTAATTTCTCCGAAAAAATAAAACTTATCATTTCTGGAATAAAATTCACAATACAAATATTTACCTAACTGTTTTACCTCTGTAAAACTGTGACGTTCGGTATCCTTTTTATAGTTTTTCTTAGCATTAGAGAAGCTCCAATTTTGTTCCCAATCTCCTGCCAGCTTAATGGGATTTGTTCTGTATATAAATCGGACTGGAGTTTTATGACAATATTTTACTATCCATATTGCCAAGTTATGATCTAAGAGAGTTTTAACTATTAGTCCAATTATAAAAGCTATTATTGAAGTAATTACATGAGACAAGTTAATTTCCATTAATTAATTTTTTCTTCTATTAATTCAAAACTTTTTGGTGATTTCTGCATTTTGTAGAAGTCTACATTATTATAGCCTTTATTTAATTGAATAATCTGAATAATTTTTTCTTGTTCTTTTGGAACGCAATCAAGACCAAAATAAATGGCTTCTAAACATTGTGGATCAAATATTTCAAGACTATCTGCTTTTTTCATTAGTCTGACTTCTTGTTCGTAAGACCATTGTTGTGATTTGGTGAAAAAAAGAAAATTATCTGATTTGTCCTGCTTAGCGATATCATCAGAAGTGGGAAATTCCTCTGAATATTTTACTTCTTTATAATCTTCAAAAAAGGATTTGTCTTTGGTGTTGAATTTCAAGCAAACACCAGAATGATTATTGGCATAATGTGACCACATTAAAATACTTAAATGTGTTTTAGAAAAGCATGAAATACCAACTTCTGAAACTCTCTTTTGTAAGTCCGAATTCAATTTTTCCGTTTTCTCTTTCCGATCTTTTTCATGTCCTTCAGCTATTTTCATCAAGTTTTTATGCTGTCTAAAAAAAATCTCGTTATGTGTCGCTGAATTGAAAGCAATACGTTGTTCCTCATTAATTTGTTCTTGATAATACTTATCAATTATATAATGACATTTTAAATTACAATCAAATGGATCATTAAATGTGCTTGGATTCGCAAACCAGACTTCATTTTTTTGTAACGATTTATAAAGGTTAATATTAATTTGATGATACTTAAATAAATATTCCATTTTTCTATTGAAAAATTAGTGCCAACGGTTACGGTTATCGCAAGTTGCGGGAGTAGGGACTCGGATTTGTCGGCTTAGTTTTTTTATAATTGGTCTCTAAAATAACAATTTTCATCAAACTACCCGTTATTTGCGATGAACCGATGTTGTACCCAGTTAATTGGTGTTCATATTTAATTTGAATAAAATCGGTTCTTTTATAATATTGTTATTGCTCAATAAATCCGAGCTTTTTACTTTCCATATTTTAGGTCGTTTACTACCAGCTTCGTAAATGATATAGAAATAATAGTTTTTTTCATTTTCCGCTACTTTTAATTCGTTTGCTGAAAGGTAAATACTGCTTTTTCCTATTTTTCTTAATGTTGACTTTACTTCAATTAGTCGTTTTGTACCATCCAATTCAAATGATAGAATGTCATAACCTACACTATCATCTCTTTCTGAAATTTGATCAACTAACTTAGCTAAATCCTTTTTTCCATTTTCATTTAAAAATTTTCTTTCGGCTCTTAAAACAATTTGTTCTCCTCTGTCTCCAATTCGTTTAAATTTTCTCGAACGGTTAGAATAGTCAATTTTTGTTCCCTTATTTTTTCCTTTTCCTTGTGTTTCAGACAATACATTTGTTTGTAAGTCAACATAGTCAAATTTTAAAATTTCAATTGGCGGAAAATCTTTGAGTTTGAAATCTTTAAGTTCTTTAGAGATTTTTTCCTCTTTAATTTCATTATTAGGATTTCCAAATGATGCGTATAAGAATTTACTAAACTCATAGACACTCCATTTTTCCATTACTTTGTCGCTCTTTTTAAAGTTAAGTAATAGTGCTTGTTTATCTAATTCAGATTTTGACTCATTATCTAATCCAAGAATGTTAATGAAATAATTTAGATGTTTTGCAGAGAATATGTTTAAAAAGTCATTTGGATAATAAACCGATAATATTTTACCTTTAAACATTGGTGATATTGGATTCTTTTTTAAAATCCTAAAATCATCTTTATTTTCTAATAGTTCAACGATTGCTGAAAGTATTTTTTCAAAAGCAATATTTTCATCCGTTCCATATTCTTTTCGTCCAATTCGATATTTTCGTGTTTTATCTTCTCCGTATTTACCGAAATATAAGCCAAACTTTATAGCTGGACTTCCGTGAATATTACCCCACTCATTAAGATCGTTTTCTATTCTATTACAAAATGTTGAATCGCCTTTTCCTATGACATATTCATCTTTTGTCAGGTCTTTAATTCCGTTAATTGGATAGTCAGTTGTGAACTTTTTACGTAAGCCATTTATTTCTTTAAAACCTGAATTAAAATATTCTCTTTTCTTTTCAAATTCAATCTGATAATCTCTTAATTCAGTTATTTTCATTTAAGTTCAAAGTTTGATATTAATTGGGTACAACGGTCCCGGTTACCGCAAGTTGCGGGAGTTGGGATGCGGATTTGTCGGCTTAGTTGTTTTAATACCTGGTCTCTAAAATAACAATTTTCAACTAGATACCCGTTATTTGCGGTGAACCGTTGTTACCCACTGGAGCGACACGGTCGAGTGAGAACCAAAGATATGCCGCCGTCGGGAATACATATTCTTCTAAAAAAAAGATCTTTCTCATTTTTTACAATCATTGCGCCTGAGTAAGAGTCCGTTTCTTTGTTCTAAGTTTTTTTGATCTTTTTAGTTCTCTAGTAGCTAATTTGAATTTAAGCACCTACCAAAAGCTTCTAAAGTGTAAACATTCAATTAAACTTTTTTCGTTCTTTAGTTTTTAATTTCTTCGAGACGATTCTTCTTGGATTTTGAAGAGAACCTGGATTTTGTCAATTATCGATTTTCTAAAAGTTCTTTAGCGTAAACTTTCTATTGGACTTTTTTGTTCCTTAGTTTTGCATTTCTTCGAGACCATTTTTCCTGAATTTTGAACTGAAATTGAATTTCGTCACATATCGATTTTCTAAAAGTTCTTTATTCAAGATTTTCTTTAGAATGCTTAAGAATTTGAAATTGTCAGCTTAGGTTTCTTAAGGTTTTTAATAGCTAAAATCGTTTCGGAGCTCTTGTGGGTAACGGTTACGGTTATCGCAAGTTGCGGGAGTAAGGACGCGGATTTGTCGGCTTAGTTGTTTCCATAATTGGTCTCTAAAATAATACTTTTTCCGGCTAAACCCGTTATTTGCGATGAACCGATGTTAGCCACTGGCTGTTCCACTATTTAAAATTCTGTCCAATTCACTTTTGGCCTGTTTTCTGGATAACCAAAATCGGTTCTATATCGTTTTCTTTCATCCGTAAAATCCCACCACTTTTTCGAATAATCCTTATTTTTAGCAAAATTAACTACTAATCTAAATTGGTCTTCTACGCAAGGGTCAATTTTGTATCCTTTCTTTTTTTCATAACGGTCGGTCAATACCGCTCCACTTTCTCCATTCAATTCCTGAACGCTGTAAAAATCTAAAAAAACTAAATCTTTAGCTAATTCAATTCCGATTGACGGTATCCGCTGAAAATCGGCTAAAGCATAAATTTCTTTTGCTCTTAAATCAGAAATATTTAACAATACAGCTAATTCGTCAGAAGCATATTCTAAAATTTCGGATTTCTTTATTTTGTTTTTTCGCAGACCTTTTCTTTCGTTCTTAGAAAGTTCTAATTTTATATTTGTCTTGCTCTTCATAAAGATTATTCAGCTGGTTTGAAATATGGGTTGTATATCAGTCCAATTACATTCCCAAATGGGTCTTTTAGCGTTGCTGTCATCATTTCTCCACCTGGACTATAAGGCTTTTCGTTTTCAGTTGCTCCAATTGATATAAGTCGGTCATAAACTTCTTGAATTTTCTCAACTCCCCAATAAGAAATAACACTTTCTATTTTTTCTCCTTCTGGTCCTTCTTCCGGTTGAAGTCCTAATTCATAACCACCAATATTGAAACCAACATAATACGGTTCATTAAAATAGGCTTTTGTTTCAAATGCTTTTTCGTACCACTCTTTTGCTTTTTTTATGTCCCTCACTTTGTATATTGTAGTTCTTAAACCTAAAATCGATTTTTGTTCCATATCTTTTTCTATTTGGTTTAATTCAGTTTTTTCTTGAGAATAACCGAATTTAACAAATAAAGTTATAATTCCGATCAAAATTATTGTTTGCATTGTATTTTTTTTCAGCTTGTGGCTAACGGTTTCGGTTATCGCCAGTTGGCGGAGTATGGGACGCGGATTTGTCGGCTTAGTATTGGTTCATTGCTCAAGTTAATTATTTTCTTACTAACGGTGCCGCTTATTGGCGATTAACCGTTGTTAGGCTGCGTCATTTTCTAACGGTTTTATGTTATTGAATTCTTTCTCCTTTAAAGATTTTTCTTCTTCTAAATCGTAATCATCTTGTAAACCTAACCAGAATTTAGCAGTTGTTCCAAAATATTTTGAAAGTCGGAGTGCTGTATCTGCAGTTATTCTTCTTTTCTTTTTAATGATTTCACTTATTCTTGTTTGGGGAATAAATGTTTCTTTGGAAAGTCGGTATGCTGTAATTTCCATTGGATCTAAAAACTCTTCTTTTAAGATTTCTCCAGGATGTATGTTTTTAAGTTTTTTCATTTTTCTATTTTTTTAAGTTTAATGGTAGTCAACAATTTGAACCTCAAAAGCATTGTCATTTTCCCATTTAAACATTATTCTCCATTGTTTATTAATTCTAATGCTATGAAAACCTTCTAAGTTTCCACTCAGCTTTTCCAAACGATTAGCTGGAGGAATTCTTAAGTCATTTATATTTTGAGCATTATTTACCATTCTTAATTTTCTTCTAGCTACGTTCTGAATATTAGCAGGAAGCTTTCTTGATTGGGTTCCATTCCAAATTTTGTCAGCTTCTTTGTCTGCAAATGATTTTATCACAAATAAACTTGTTTTACGTTACTAACGTCAAAGATAAGTAAAAAATTAAAAATTAGAAGTTCCAAGCACGATAAAATTATGCTGCCTAACGTTAGCGAATAAGAAGAGTAGGGGCTTCTAAATTTTATTTTAATATTTTTTGAAATATACACATTTCTTTGTTGCCCCTATTCTTCTTATTCGTTGTTACGTGCAGTAGAGCGGCATTTTGCAGAAATGCTGCGAGCGTCGTTCGACGGACCTGACCCTCGGGCCATCCCGCTTCAACCGTTTAGAATTGCGTTTATCCTTAGGATAGGCGACGTTCTGGAACGGGGAGCAAACAGTAGGATGGCTAAAAATGAGTGGAATCCCTAATTTCTTTTATTATTTTTTTCTTCTTCCTTTACAGCGAGTTTGCAGCTATCACTTTAAAAAGCACGCTTTTCTTCGTTAGCCGCAAGCAAACTCGCTAAGATAGCGGTACCACGATTTTTTATTCCTAAGCTTCTTCCTGTTTGCTTGATGCTGAGAGCTCGCCCAGGGCTGGCGAATGGCATGTAACGGTTTCGGTTATCGCCAGTTGGCGGAGTAAGGAACGCGGATTTGTCGGTTTAGTGTTGGTTTGTTGGTCAAGTTAATTATTTTCTTTCTAACGCTACCGTCTATTGGCGATTAACCGTTGTTGGCAACTGGCAATTAGTTGATTAATATTTTCTTTAGTCCGTTTAAAACTAAATATCCCAACAACAAATAAATATATATAAAAATTGAAAAAATAAAAGCTGAAATTGGTGTTGCAATCATTACAATTAAAGTGCCTCTAAAACCATAATATTCTTCTCCGTTGAAGCTTACTGGTTCAACTTCTAAAAAACTTAAGATTGAAAAGAACAAAGCAAATGGTAAAAAACCGAAAAGGAAAGTGACGAATAATCTTTTAAAAGTTGAATTAGGTTTTTCTGTGTACTTCTTAAGGAAGTTTTCTATAGTTTTCATTCTTTCCTCCAATTAATTTTATTTAAAATATCTATAGATTCCTGTTATTCCAGTAATCATAAATATTGCAGCTCCGGTTATTATTTCAATCTTATAAGATTTTCTCATATAGTCTTTTTTATCTATTTGAAGCCAATCTTTAATTTCAATATAAAGCAATATAAATGATAAAATTAAACAAAGTATTCCGAGAATCAATTCATATTCTTTATTACTCATTTTTTCTTTGCTTGTTGCCAACGGTCTCCTTTACTTCGCTTATTAATAAATATACCTTTGAATTGAAGAAGGAGGAGAACTAAAACGGTCTCTAGATTACAGATCCAATATCCGTAAGAGTCCTCCATTCTTCATATGGGTAGCAAGAACCATTTGGAATACCAGGTCTATTTATGGACCCGTTAAAGGAGTTAGTTAATGCGCCCTTCAAATAATAATTTTTTAAAAATATGAAAAATTACCAAGAAGTAATCGGAATTGATGTTTCAAAAAGCAAGTTAGATGCTTATGGGCACAATCGTGGTTCCCACCGTGAATTCAGTAATGATGTGTTAGGTTATAAAGCCTTGCTTAAATGGGCTAACGGTAAGAAACAAAAAGTGTTTTTCTGTTTTGAAAATACCGGTCATTATTCGTTAAAGTTAGCATTGTATTTATCTTCAAAGAAGCAGGTATATGTGCAAGAAAACCCTGTAGTAATCAAACGCTCTTCCGGAGTGATCAGAGAGAAGAATGATGTGGTAGATGCGATGATGATCGCCCGGTATGGCTGGCTTCATCGCGAGGAACTTTCTCCAAGTGAATTGAAAGATAATGAACTATTGGAAGTAGGCAGATTGCTGGCTTTACGGGATCAGCTGGTCCGTAGTCGTACGGGTTTAAAAAACACACACTCAGAGTTAAAGAAATTGCTAAACAGCAGTTCAACGGACACCTGTTGCAAGACGCTCGTAAGCTCTATTACCCATCTAACATCTCAAATAAATAAAATTGAGAAGCAACTAAAAACCGTTATAAAGGACTCTGAACACTTATCACAGAATTATAAGCTAGTGACCTCTTTAAAAGGTGTAGGCCTGATAGTAGGTGCCCAATTGCTGTATCATACTAATAACTTTAAACGTTTTCAGACCTGGAGACAATTCTCCAGTTATTGCGGAACGGCTCCCTTTGGTCATAGTTCGGGAAGTAGTATTCATAAAAAGCGAAAATGCCACCCGATGGGAGATCGCCAAATGAAGAGCCTGCTTAGCATGGCGGCCTGTACAGCCATTCAATATGACAGTGAATTACGGCAGTATTATAAAAAAAAGCGAGAAGAAGGTAAACTTAAGATGATTGCGCTGAACAATGTTCGTAACAAGCTTTTATCCAGGGTGTTTGCGGTAGTAAAAAGAAGAACCCCATATGTGGAACTACACAAATTTGCTGCCTGAGAAATAATAGAAAAAGCTTTGATTTAACCTTGGAATACGTATATTCGTCAGTTGTGGTGGTTGGTACGCGGATTAGTCCGCTACAATTACACTTTCCTGGTCTCTAAAAATACACTTTTATTTGTATTGCCACAATTGCGAATATGCGATGTTGTAAACTGGAAAAACTCCAGCATTATTGTTTTGACAACCTAAACAAATTTTTTCGATTTTCGTTTTTATCTGCCATTTCCTTCAAATTTTTACTTGTTTAGAAGTTATTTTTTCAGAACTATTTGAAAATAATCTTTTTCATTATTTGCAACCTTCAGAGCTAAGTAGGAGTTGGTTTTATAAGGCATATTTTTCTTATTTTATTTTTTTAAAGTTGTTTTCTTAAGCTCAACTTTTCTTAAAAATAGTCGGCGTTATTTTTGTCGATTATCGAGAATCTATTTTTTTCTTAATCGTGAAGAAAAATCATCATTTTGAAATAGTCTGTTTTTTTTGTCATTTATCGATAAACTTTAAATGAAAGTATTTTTATTTTTTGTGAATCGGAGCAGAATCTTTTTATTAAAATTATATCCAGAAAAACAGTCGCTTATTTTGCCAATTTTCAGTTTTTTCTTTTCTTCCGGTTACTTTTTTCTTTTCTTCTTTGTAAAAATCTCTCAGTTTTTCTTGTTTACAACGGTTACGGTTATGGACAAGTAGCGGGAATAAGTATGCGTATTTGTCGGCTTAACGTATATTTCTTGGTTTTCTAAATTACACTTTTTTCGGCAAAACCCGCTATTTGCTATAACCGATGTTGGCAGCTGGGCTTAGTGGTGCTATCTCTACTACTAATTTATATTAATCGTTCAAACCCAATCCAATAAGAATTTTTTCCTTGTATTTTTCTATTCTTTTTGATCTTGTACTAGATTGTTTTGCACCAGAAAAATATAAAAGATAACCTCGTTGTCTTCCTGGAGTTAATAATTTGAAAGCTTTTTCTAAATCTCTATTTTTATCTAATTCTATTTTAAATTCATTTGGTATTTCAAATTCTGAAGTTTTTTTCATTTTTACTTCTAAACCTTGTTTTTCAACCTCAATAGCTTCAAAAATGTATTTTTTTAAGGTATTTTCAATTTGTTTTATTTCTTCAATATTTGTAAATCGAATTTGACGAGCAGCTTGTACATTTTTAGTTTGTTGAACTAAGATATTGTTTGTGTCATTAAGTAAAACACCTTTATGAAAAAGTAAAGCACAATAGTCTTTAAACCCGTGAATAAGAACAATATTATTACCTTGAAATGTGTAGCAGGGTTTTCCCCATTTAAATTCTTCTTTTAATCCAGTTTTTAAAAGGATCATTCTCAAAAAAGTATATTCTTTCTTCCATTTTTTACTTTCTTCGAAAAAAGATTCAATACTTTTTTTCATTTATTTTGATTTTGTTCTTTAATAGATTTCCTGTTGCCTTGCTGCCAACGGTCCCGGTTATCGCAAGTTGCGGGAGTAGGGACGCGGATTTGTCGGCTTAACCATTTTCTTTCCTGGTATCCAAAATTACACTTTTTCGGCAATACCCGTTATTTGCGATGAACCGTTGTTGCCTGCTGTACTTTACCTTATCCAATTGAAATGTTTAATTCTTTTCCAAGTCCGATCTCAATTAGTTTTTGATAAGTGGTAATTTGAATATCACTCAATCCACGTTCAATTCTTGAAATATAACTTTTCTTTGTACCGGTACGTTCCGCAAGTTGTTCTTGTGTTAATTGAGCTGATTTTCTTGCTTCTTTTAGCATTATTCCAAGTCGAAATGAAAGAGAATCCGCATCGTATTTTTCTCTTTTTTCTGTTCCTTTTTTGCCATATTTAGCAACAAGTAAATCCTCAAATTTTGTTACATTTTTCATCTCAGCCATTTTTTTCTTTTAAATATTCTTTCTTTAGTTTCTCAGCAAGTTTAATTTCTTTTCTAGGGGTTTTTTGAGTTTTCTTAATAAAGCTATTTGTCAATACTACTAAATTCCCCTTGTCCTGAAAACCTAAGATTCTAATACTTTTAAATGTTGTTATAACTATTACTTCATAAATTCCGTCCGTATTTTTCAATAATTTATAGAACTTCTTTGGAACTCGTTTTTCATATCGTACCAGATCCAAAACATATTCAATTTTTCGTTGAATTTTATCGTCTTGGGAATTATAGAAATCAACAAAATTTCTTTTGTAACTTATTATTTCTCTTATCACGAAACAAAGTTAACTAATTAGTTTACATTTTGGAAGTTTTTGGATTATAAATTGTAGCAAAATTTTTCTAAAGTATTGCAGGCAACGTTAGCGAATAAGAAGAGTAGGGGCTTCTAAATTTTATTTTAATATTTTTTGAAATATACACATTTCTTTGTTGCCCCTATTCTTCTTATTCGTTGTTACGTGCAGTAGAGCGGCATTTTGCAGAAATGCTGCGAGCGTCGTTCGACGGACCTGACCCTCGGGCCATCCCGCTTCAACCGTTTAGAATTGCGTTTATCCTTAGGATAGGCGACGTTCTGGAACGGGGAGCAAACAGTAGGATGGCTAAAAATGAGTGGAATCCCTAATTTCTTTTATTATTTTTTTCTTCTTCCTTTACAGCGAGTTTGCAGCTATCACTTTAAAAAGCACGCTTTTCTTCGTTAGCCGCAAGCAAACTCGCTAAGATAGCGGTACCACGATTTTTTATTCCTAAGCTTCTTCCTGTTTGCTTGATGCTGAGAGCTCGCCCAGGGCTGGCGAATGGCATGTAACGGTCTTGGTTAAGACAAGTGGCGTGGAGTAGGGACGCGTTCTTGTCGGCTTTGTAGTTTTTTACTTGGTCTCTAAAATAGCACTTTTCACTAGATTGCCCGCTATTTGCGCTTAACCGATGTTGTGTGTAGTTTTATTAAATTTTTTCTAATATCCAACTAGCTCCATTTTTATCTGTAGAAACTAAATTCAGATAACTATTATCTAACTCCTTAATTAAAAATTTCTGTTTAAAAGGATAGACTTTTTCATATTTCGTTGTAGAAAGATATATGTCAATAGTTGAACTATATCCTAATAACGGTTCAAGATCTATTTTTATATCATGTCTTCCTAGGGAAGAAATAACAAAAGATTTTAACTGATCATTATATAAACTAAATTCGATATTTGAATTAATTGGTAATGCTAAAAAGTAATCTTTCTCATCTTTAAAATGGAGTATGGCATCTTCGTTTCTTTTTCCATCTCGATCGTGAATATTTATAAATAAATTAGTCAATAAATCATGAGAAATGTTATTCTGTTTTATCTTTTCTTTCTTTTGAATTAAAACCTCTTTCATTTTAGATTCGTGATAATTAAGAATTAAAGTATCACCTTTAAATGAATAATCCCCAATACTTTTCGTTGATATTCCGAGATTTTCAATTGTAATATCTTCAAAAGTTGAATCAATATTAAACGTTACTATATAACTTTCTTCTCCACCACTAAATTTATCTTTCCGTTGATATTTCCCTGAAATGTTTTGGGAAAAAGCTGTAATACCTATGAGAAAAATTGAACTGAGTAATAAATTTTTAATCATTTTTGTTTATTATTTTCTTAGCAGAATTTCGCTATAAAATTACACACAACGTTAGCGAATAAGAAGAGTAGGGGCTTCTAAATTTTATTTTAATATTTTTTGAAATATACACATTTCTTTGTTGCCCCTATTCTTCTTATTCGTTGTTACGTGCAGTAGAGCGGCATTTTGCAGAAATGCTGCGAGCGTCGTTCGACGGACCTGACCCTCGGGCCATCCCGCTTCAACCGTTTAGAATTGCGTTTATCCTTAGGATAGGCGACGTTCTGGAACGGGGAGCAAACAGTAGGATGGCTAAAAATGAGTGGAATCCCTAATTTCTTTTATTATTTTTTTCTTCTTCCTTTACAGCGAGTTTGCAGCTATCACTTTAAAAAGCACGCTTTTCTTCGTTAGCCGCAAGCAAACTCGCTAAGATAGCGGTACCACGATTTTTTATTCCTAAGCTTCTTCCTGTTTGCTTGATGCTGAGAGCTCGCCCAGGGCTGGCGAATGGCATGTAACGGTTTGCGGTTATCGCAAGTTGCGGGAGTAGGGACGCGAACTTGTCGGATTAGATATTTTTATAATTGGTCTCTAAAATAACCATTTTTATCAAACTACCCGTTATTTGCGATGAACCGCTGTTACATGCTGTTGCGACACAGCCGAGTAAGAACTCCAGATATGCCGCCGTCGGGAATACATATTTTTTTTAAAAAATAATCTTTCTCATTTATTACAATTATTGCGACCGAGTAAGTGTTCGTTCTTTAGTTCTAAGCTTTCTTTTGATCCTTTTAGTTCTTAGTAGCTAATTTGAATTTGAGCACCTACCAAAACTTCTTTAGTGTAAACATGCAATTAGACTTTTTTATTCTTTAGTTATTTAATTTTTTCTGAAGGATTTTCCTTGAATTTTGAAGCGAACCTGGATTTTGTCAATTATCGATTCATTAAAGAATCTTTGTTATAATTTCTTTAGCAGGCTTATGAATTTAAATTTGTCAGCTTAGATTTTTAAAGTTCTTAGTAGCTAAAATCGTTTCGGAGCAATTGCATGTAACGGTCTCGGTTATCGCAAGTTGCGGGAGTTGGGACGCGGATTTGTCGGCTTAGTTTTATCCATAATTGGTCTCTAAAATAACAATTTTCAGCAAACTACCCGTTATTTGCGATGAACCGTTGTTCTACGCAGTTTTGTTCCAATAAAATTCTATTGAAGTACGACATCTACTCCGTAAATATTGTTTTTATTTTCTGGGAATAGCTTTCTCATAGTTAGATAATAATCCTCTAAGAATCTATTTAAGTCAACTAATCCGTCTGTGAAATATTCAATTTTTTGATCTTTATATTTTAATTGAAGTTGTGGGTAATCAGCACTATCTTTTTTTATTCTGTTTTTGTTCCTTTTTAAAAACTTTTCAATTTTCCAGGTAGTATCAGAAATAGCAATATTTCTTTCGTAAACTTTCATCCATTCTGAATTGTCTGAATATGATAATTCTTTAAATCTACTTTTTATTTTAATTGAGTCCGAAAATTTTGTGATCTGTATTTTCTCATAACCTTGATAAGTACAAACAGAATGATCAAACCAAATTTCGAGTGTATCAACTTCTTCCATTTTAGATTTAAAGTCTTTAAAATCTGATTTCAAATCAAATTTTGAAAGATTCTTTTCTGATACTTTTTCTTGACTCTTATTACAAGAAATAAGAATTAGAACCAGAATTATGTACTTAAATTTTTTCACTTAGTTTCTATTTCAATAATACCATTTTTTGCTGCAAAACCGTATGTTTCTTGATTCAATTTTTGTTTTATAAAAGAAATAAATTCTATATCTGAAAGTTTTAAACCGTCTATTATTTTCTTTTTTTCATATGGACTCCAAATCAGTTTTTGATCAATTATAAAAACTGGACATTCACTACATTTATAATCTCTATTACTTAAATCCGGAACCTTTTCTTTTAAAAGATTCTTAGTTTTAATCAAAATTTCTTTTTTCTCAATATCCTTTTGATTTTTTAATCTTAAAACTGCTATTAAATCACAAGGTTTATGTATCCATGTATTTTGTTCGTTTTTCTTAAAAAAGGTTATTGTTCCAAAGTCAGATTTCTTAAATGTCGCTAAAGTAGAATCAATATTTTCATTATCATAGGGAACTCCATCAATAATATATAGATCACAAAAATTATTTTCTACCAAATTGTAACCATATTTCCATTCAGCTATTTCTTTAATTTCATTTTTTTTATAGGATGATTTGTTAGAATCAATATTTTTTCTCTGGGTTCCGCAACTCAGAAAAGTCAGAATAATAATTATTGAGTTAAAATTTTTCATCAAAATTGCGTAGAACGGTCTCGGTTATCGCCAGTTGGCGGAGTAAGGAACGCGGATTTGTCAGCTTAGTATTGGTTTGTTGGTCAAGTTAATTATTTTCTTTCTAACGGTGCCGCTTATTGGCGATGAACCGTTGTTGTGAGCCGTTTTGCTGCTGCATGTTTTTAGTTATTCTAAATCTAAAATTACCCTGTTCTTTTCCCCTTGATCAATTTTTCTTGTATTTACAAATTCTGAACATTCTATCAAGCTGTTAAAAATTTCAGGATTTTTATTCTTTAAACTTCGGCTGTTTTTTATTCTAATTACGACATCTGAATTTTCAGATATTTCATCGATGCAGTCAATCCAAGCATCCATATTTTTGCCATAATAATTTGGAAATTTTAGCTTATTTTTAAACTCCTTATGGAATGATTTCCAATCCACAATATTATAGGCGTCAATTTGAAATTTATTTTCTAATTTCTTTTCGCGAATTAAATCCTCTAATTTTTTTACTTTTTCATAATTTATTTCTTCTGAAGAATTATTGCTACTTGTTAAGTTTTTGATTCCTCGATAAATGGGCAAAATAATCTTCTCAAATTTTCCAGATTTTGAAAATATAGAACCACCCTTCTTCGGACAAAAAATTTCCAAATTATATTGATTTTTATGTTTTTTCAAAACCAATATAAATTCTTCTGGTTCTAAGTTAAATCTGGTTGATGTTTCAAGGCCATTTATAGTAAGTATCAAGTTTTCACAGAGAATGGTTATTGGGTTTTCAGGAATACCAGAAGCATATAATTCCCATTGAAAACTTTCATCTTCAATTTTTATCGAATACCAATTATTTTCGGGTTTAGATATTTTAAATTTCATTCACGAAAACTTTCTTGCAAAATTGCTCACAACGGCTCCGGTTATCGCAAGTTGCGGGAATAGGAACGCGAACTTGTCGGATTAGTTATTTTTATAATTGGTCTCTAAAATAGCAATTTTCAGCCAACTACCCGTTATTTGCGATTAACCGTTGTTACACACTGTGGCGACACAGCCGAGTGAGAACCAAAGATATGCCGATCTCGGGAATACACATTATTTTTAAAAAAATCTATCTCATTTTTTACAATTATTGCGCCCGAGTGAGTTGCTGTTATTTTGTTCTAAATATTCTTTTAATCTTTTTTGTTTTTATTTGCGAATTTGATTTTGAGCACATACAAAAAAGGTTCTTTTTGTAAAATTTCTACCGCACTTTTTAGTTGTTTAGGCAAATTTTTATTCGAAGTTAATTTTTAAAGAATTTTGAATAGAACCTGGATCTTGTCAATTATCGATTTTCTAAAAATTCCTTGTTTAATAGATTACTTTGGATTTTAAAATTGTCAGCTTAGAACTTTCAAGATTTTTAGTAGCTAATTTGTTTTTTTGCAAAAAGTAAAAGCTTCTTTAGTTTGAACTCTTTTTTGAGATTTTTTTGGTTCTTTAGCTTTGAATTCTTGCCAAATTATTTTCTGAACTTTTGATATTATACGGTATTTTATCAATTACCTATTTCCTGATTTTCTTTATTAAGATTTGATCTTATCAGCTTAGATTTTCATAGTTTATAGTAGCTACAACTGTTTCGGAGCCATTGTGTGTAACGTTAGCGAATAAGAAGAGTAGGGGCTTCTAAATTTTATTTTAATATTTTTTGAAATATACACATTTCTTTGTTGCCCCTATTCTTCTTATTCGTTGTTACGTGCAGTAGAGCGGCATTTTGCAGAAATGCTGCGAGCGTCGTTCGACGGACCTGACCCTCGGGCCATCCCGCTTCAACCGTTTAGAATTGCGTTTATCCTTAGGATAGGCGACGTTCTGGAACGGGGAGCAAACAGTAGGATGGCTAAAAATGAGTGGAATCCCTAATTTCTTTTATTATTTTTTTCTTCTTCCTTTACAGCGAGTTTGCAGCTATCACTTTAAAAAGCACGCTTTTCTTCGTTAGCCGCAAGCAAACTCGCTAAGATAGCGGTACCACGATTTTTTATTCCTAAGCTTCTTCCTGTTTGCTTGATGCTGAGAGCTCGCCCAGGGCTGGCGAATGGCATGTAACTCGTTATATCAAACCAAATATAGTTATTTATCCGAGTATGTTTCGGGATAAACGCAGGTTTGACTCTCCTTTATCGTGTCGCTTTAAAATCGCCTTGATACTCGCATCTAACGGACTCTGTATTTTCATTAGATCTTTTTTGGCTACATGAGTATAGATCATAGTAGTTTCCGGTTTGGAATGTCCAAGCAGTTCCTGTATATATCTAAGATCGGTTCCGTTTTCTAACATGTGGGTAGCAAAACTGTGTCTCAGGGTATGTGGAGTTACCTTTTTGCTGATTTTCGCCCTGCGACAGGAATCTTTAAGAAAACTTCTAATTGCAGAACTGGAATATTTCTTATTATCATAGCCTTCTGTGAAATAACGCTTAGGCTCATAAGTTTGCAGATAATTATACAAAAGCGGTAAAAAACTTTCTGCCAGCATCACATATCGGTCTTTTCTTCCTTTCGCCTGCTTAATCAAAATCTGTTTTCGGTCAATATCAATATCTTTCAAATGAAGATTTATCAGTTCTCCCACTCTCAGACCAGAAGAATAGATCAATGCGAGTATACAGCGATGCTTTAAATTTCTTGTAAGTCTAAGTAAATCTATGATCTCTTCTTTGCTTAGAACAGTTGGGAGGAATCTGCTTTTCTTAGGCCTTACTAATTCCGAAATCTCAAATTCAGCCTGATCGCTAAATTCAAAATAATGCTTTAAGGCACTTATACATTGCCTATGAGAACTTATAGAATATGATTTTAAAGCTATTTCCGCCTCCATAAATCGGGAAACATCATTCTGGGAAAAAGTAGTTTTATAATTGTGAAATTTTAAAAACTTTTCAGTAAAAGTACAGTACGTCTTTATAGTACTCTGGCTATATCTTAAACCTTTCATGTATACTCTGTAAGCATTTATGGGGGAGGGAAGGCGATTGTTTGGAATTGACGTTGATGAAAGTTTTGAAAAATCTATTAGGGAATCATCGATCGCTACATCTGAACCTTTAAAATGTACTAAAAGTTTATTCAGTAAAGTACGTTCTGCCGGAATATAAAAACAGCGATTCGTATCAGACCATTTGACCTCCTGCATCAATTTTAGTTTTGATTTCACGTTTTCATCATATCGAAAATCGATACCTATATTTACATGTTTGTCACGCAAGAACAAAAAAAGATTTAATTTTTTCATAGAAAGAAATAAACCATAAATTTAGCTAAAAATCAGATAGATAGACATAAAATGTTTGACTCATTTGAGGGAGAGAATGCTTGCTTATTTTAGATATTCTACATCTATATTTTCATTGTGGTGATGAATAATGATCTTTTCCACTTCCGTATGGTTATGAAATATACTAATGCTGTAATTTGAATGTTTCTCACCTTTAATATTCAGATCATCGTAACCTCGTAAAAGTACTTTGTTATTGCTTATCTGTACAACTTCCATTTGCTTAGGAGACATTTCTACTTTCTTACCCCATAGAAAACTCATCCCATTAATAAAAAAGCTAGTAACGGAATAACCTTTTTTCCCCTCAATATTAGGCTCTATCTTAATAGCTCTTTTTTCTCCGGAATAAGATTCTGATATATTCTGATCTTTCGAATGAATATAGTGGCGGGAAGATTTAAAATATATATCTGAAATATCAAATACTGAAAGTGTATTCCCGGATTTTTCAATTTTGATTCCGGCATTCTCAAATACAGTGAATAATACTTTGATCTCTTCCTTATCCATTTCTCCATCAGCGTAAGCCATTTCGTGCAATATAATAGCCAGGGAATGCTTTTTAGCTGTGCCCATATTTTCGAGGATCCCGTTTGCCTGTTTCACGTTGAATTTACGCGCCTCTTCCACAAAATCTGAATCGAAGTTTAGAAGTTCCATGAGTTGACCCAGGTATGCCATTTCTGCATTTGCAACTTTGTTATCGGCAAGGATCACTCTATCAATAGCCTTTACAATCGCTAATTTTTCGGCAAGGTTAAATTCCATTGATATTTTTCAGTTATAAATAAATCAATTAAATATACTGAAAATCAATAAATTAAGATCTTTTGTTCGTGTGTTTTGTTTGAGTTATGAAATGAAATTATAGAGGGTATTAGATAGTTTCATATTCAAATATTTATTAGACCTGTGCATGGCAGGGGGAGTGAAGTCAAAACCTAAATCTACTTGACCAATAGTTCTCGACTGAGGTCGAACTGATAGTTGGCTAATTTTTAAGGCCTTCTAAATCAGTTTTTTATAAATTTAAAATTATACGCACTTAACAACTGATCTCTACGTTATTAACTTCATTTTTGAATATAAAAAAACCGGAACATTTTGTTCCGGTTGGGATATTCTTATTTAAGGCGTACTAAGCTAGCATAATGGCTTTTACATTTACAAACTCATGTAAACCAAATCCGCCGTGCTCTCTGCCGTAACCAGAATCTTTCACCCCTCCAAAAGGCATATTAGGCTTGGCTAATCCAAAGGAATTGATAAACACCATTCCGGTATCAAAATGATATTTAGCAAGTTCCCTTGCTTTTTCTTCATCCTTAGAGAAAATTCCACCACCAAGGCCAAATCTACTGCTGTTTGCAATATCCATAGCATCTTTGGCATCTTTAGCTTTAATTAAAGAAGCTACGGGGCCAAATAGTTCATCATCGTAAGCCGGCATTCCGGGTTTAAGTTCATCGAGAATGGTTGCCGGATAAAAGAACCCATCACCATCTGGTTTTTTACCCCCACATAGAATTTTAGCTCCTTTTTTCACACTTTCTTCAACCTGTTCATGCAATTCATCTCTAAGATCTTTTCGCGCCATTGGGCCAATATCACTATCTTCTTTGGTAGGATCACCAGCTTTTATCTGTGACATTTGCTCTACAAAGGCTTCTTTAAATTTATCGTAAACTTTATCTACTACAATAAAACGTTTTGCAGCAACACAGGTTTCTCCATTATTATATAATCTTCCCTCAACGCAGGTTTTTACGGCTAAATCTATATCGGCATCTTCCAAGACGATATAAGCATCATTACTACCCAGTTCAAGTACCGTTTTCTTTAGATTTTCACCAGCCTTTTTTCCAATGATCTTACCCGCATCAGGACTTCCTGTAAGGGTAACACCACGTACCAGTTTATTTTCTATTACCGAATCACTTTGGTCATGTGAAATAAGTAATACTTTGAAAAGATTTTCAGGAAGCCCGGCTTCAATATAAATTTTTTCAAGTAAGAGTGCACTTCCAGTTACATTTTCAGCATGCTTTAAAAGAACTCCATTTCCAGCCATTAAATTTGCAATGGAATAACGAACTACCTGGTAAGCTGGGAAATTCCAGGGTTGTATTCCGTAGATAACTCCTATAGGAGAATAGCTTATATAACCTTTACCACCTTCCGGCAATTCGCGCTCCTCATCTTTTAAGCTTTCCGGGCCATTCTTAGCGGTATAATCACAAATTCCTGAACATAATTCAACTTCCTGCTCCCCTTGCTTTAAAAGCTTCCCCATTTCACTGGTCATAAGTTTTACAAGCTCATCTTTATGCTCGTCCAACTTTTTCCCAATATTAGCAATTACTTTTCCACGCTCTTCCGCAGATTTATTTTTCCATTCTAGAAATGCTTCATGGCAGGCTTTAACTGCTGAATTCATCTCATCATTCGTCATGGTCTTATACTCCTTAAGCGTTTTACCGGTGGTTGGATCTATTGTTTTCATCATTTTTTCTTCTGACATAATTTTTCTTTTAATTAGCAATATTTTTCTTCGAATAAAGATAGACAGAATACAAGCCCTTATATAATAATGGCTTGTTAAACAAAGCTTGAAAATGATTGATTCTAATTAAAGTTTTCGTAAAATTCTGAATCCTTAGTTGTAGGACGAATCTTATTAATCCTACCATACCGCTAGGTTTTCTTCTTGATTTTTCTTCCTAATTTTACTGTTCAAAATAAGGAGCCATGCGTACTGAACTGGAAGAGGCCTACGGATTTCTCTTCGATAAAGAATTGATTAACGAGATCGCTGAAAGTGGTACTATTAAAAAGGCGGCTGCGGGTGTGAGGATTATTGAAATTGGAGATTATGTCACGGTAATGCCTCTACTGTTGGATGGAGCTATCAAAATACTTAGGGAAGATAATGACGGTAACGAACTATTAATTTATTTTCTCGAACGTGGTGATACCTGTGCAATGACTCTTAATTGCTGTTTGGGACGAACTAAAAGCGAAATACGCGCAGTAGCAGAGAATGACACTACTCTTATTATGATTCCAATTTCTAAAATGGAGGAGTGGACCGCAAAATATAAATCCTGGCGAAATTTTGTTTTTGAATCGTATCATACTAGACTTTCGGAAATGCTTGATACCATTGATACTATTGCGTTTTTAAATATGGATGAAAGACTGATGAGATATCTTCGGGACAAAGGAAAAGTGAATTCGAATGAAATCATCCAGAGTACGCATCAGGAAATTGCTTACGATCTCAATACTTCCCGTGTGGTGGTTTCCAGGTTGCTTAAAAAGCTTGAAAATGAAGGAAAGATATCTCTAAAACGTAATAATATAACGGTCATAGATCTTTAAAACATCTCTGTAACACTTGTTACTGTGGGCATTTATACAACGAGATACTTTTGCTCCAAATAAATATTGAAATGGATATACTGGAAATTCTGGGTTATTTTGGAGCATTACTTATAGGAGTCGTTTTAGGATTAATTGGCGGCGGAGGCTCTATACTTACAGTTCCGGTACTGGTATATCTTATGGCAATTAATCCTGTTACTGCAACGGCCTATTCTTTGTTCGTAGTGGGGTCTTCTTCACTGGTAGGAGCTATCAGAAATATCCCTAAGAAACTTATAGACTTTAGAACGGCCATCGTTTTTGCAATTCCTGCTTTTATTGCGGTTTATCTAACCAGAAAATTTTTGGTGCCGGCGATACCTGAAGAGATTTTTTCCATTTTCGGTTTAATGATCACCAAAAATATTGGGATCATGTTATTCTTTGCGATTATTATGGTGATTGCTTCCATATCGATGATTAGCGAAAAAGAAAGTACTCAGAATACCGAAGAGGATAAAGTAAGCTATAACTATCCTTTAATAATTATCGAGGGTTTGGTGGTAGGTTTGCTTACTGGAATTGTTGGAGCAGGTGGCGGATTTCTTATTATTCCCGCTTTGGTTATTCTTGCAAAACTACCAATGAAAAAAGCTGTGGCTACTTCTCTTATGATCATAGCTGTAAAATCACTTATTGGCTTTATTGGTGATGTTGAAAATATAGAAATCGACTGGAAATTCTTATTGATCTTTACAGGGATATCTATAGGTGGTATCTGGCTTGGTGTTTATCTAAATAACTTTATAAATGGTAAGAAACTTAAAAAAGGTTTCGGCTGGTTTGTCCTGCTTATGGGTATTTATATTATTTGGAGTGAATTATTCTAAAAGTAGGGAGCACAGTTAATTTTTGTGATCATAAAGCCACTAAGATTCAGGTATTTAGTGTATTTTTATGATTAGCGGAAATTAATAAATTTCCAATCCCCCCTGGTATTTAAAAATAGTGTTCTGCTTTAGTTACACTTATTATAAAAGTTCATTTATAAATTTTTATCCGGATTTCTGAGCAATGTTTTTCAGGAGTGATGGTTGGGGGGAAACAAATGCACGTAAACTCTGCGTTGCAACCGCATAAACCTTATCCTCAATAGAAGCTGAAAGTATTTTGGGTTATGGCTTCGTTTAGAATGGTTATACCGCTCAGTTATCCGGATATTTATTAACGTTTTATTCAATATTTTTCTATTAATCTCCAGTTCTTAATATTTCAAAATCTTTGAAATTAATCATGGGTGAATGGAACCAAAACTCTAATTTTCCTTAAATTTATAAGCCGAAAGAACAGTGTGATTTTAGCGATTGCTGAAAATTCACCAAAGAAAAACTTCCCTTGATGGAAAACCTCGATTACGCCAGACTCCAAATGGCTTTTACCCTCGGATTTCATATAATATTTGCCTGTATTGGTATGGTCATGCCTTTTTTTATGGTGGTTTCCCATAAGAAATGGCTGAATACCCGGAACCCGATTTATTTGGATCTTACAAAGGCATGGCAAAGGGGAGTAGCAATTTTCTTTGTTACCGGAGCTGTTTCCGGGACTGCACTTTCTTTTGAACTGGGAATGCTCTGGCCGGAATTCATGAAACATGCAGGTCCTGTAATTGGAATGCCATTTTCCCTGGAAGGTGCGGCTTTCTTTGTTGAGGCGATTGCCCTAGGCTTTTACCTTTATGGATGGAAGAAACTCCCTGAAACCTTTCATTGGATTACAGGGATAATAATTGGGATTTCAGGCGTACTATCGGGAATACTGGTAGTATCAGCAAATGCCTGGATGAATGCACCCACAGGTTTTGACGTCATAAATGGTGAATATGTGAATATAGATCCAGTAGCCGCATTCCTGAATGATGCCTGGTTTACGCAGGCTTTGCATATGACTTTAGCTGCCTTTGCTGCTACAGGTTTTGCCGTAGCAGGGATTCATGCGTTTCAAATTCTTAGAAATAATAGGCCAGAACTCCATAAAAAAGCCTTTAAAATTGCCATATTTTTTGGAGCGGTGGCTGCCTTGCTTCAACCAATTAGCGGAGATATTTCAGCAAAAGATGTTGCAGAGCGGCAACCAATAAAACTTGCGGCTATGGAGGCTCATTATGAAACTGAAAAAGGAGCTCCTTTATTTATTGGTGGGATTGTAGATGAAGAGAAAAAAGAAGTATCCCATAAAATTGAAATTCCAAAAGCACTTTCTTTTCTGGCATTTGGTGATTTTGATGCGGAAGTGAAAGGCTTAAATGATTTTCCTGAAGAGAATTTACCACCGGTTTCTATAGTTCATTATGCTTTTCAAACTATGGTAGGTATAGGCTCTCTACTTATTCTGGCGGCACTTATCTATTTTATAAGTCTGAAGAAAAAAAGCTGGATGACTAAAAGAATTTATTGGTGGCTGTTTGCTTTACTGAGTCCTTTAGGATTTGTAGCGGTAGAAGCCGGTTGGATAGTTACCGAAGTTGGTAGGCAGCCCTGGATCGTTTACAATATTATGCGTACCTCTGAAGCTGTGACTCCAATGCCGGGATTAAAATATAGCTTTTATCTCTATGTAGCCGTGTATATTATTTTAGCAATTACAGTAGCCTGGCTAATGAGCAGGCAGATAAAGGTGCTTAACAATCCAACAGAATAATTATGCTATACGTTGTTTTATTCTTCACATTTTTTTCGCTGTTTTTGTATGTACTACTTGGAGGTGCCGATTTTGGGGCAGGTATCGTAGAATTGTTCTCATCTCGAGAGAACAAAAAACTAAATAGAGACACTGTTTATAATGTGATAGGACCGGTATGGGAAGCGAATCACATTTGGCTAATTATTCTTATCGTGATTCTTTGGATCGCTTTCCCAGGATATTTCAATATCATCATAATATACCTGCACATACCTTTAACACTGGTACTGCTGGGAATCACCATGCGTGGCGTAGCCTTTATTTTCAGGCATTATGATGCCGTAGTAGATAAATCTCAGGACTGGTATAATCATATGTTTAGAATTTCCAGTTTAATAACGCCAATCTTTCTTGGAATGTCTTTCGGTGCTTTGATTAGTGGAAAGATTATGGTTACCAATGATTATTCTGAAACAACTTTTCCGGAGATATTTATGGATCCATGGCTTAATATTTTCACTTTTCTAACCGGGCTATTTTACGCCTCTTTATGTGCTTTCCTGGCTTCCACTTTATTAATTGGGGAAACAACAGGAGACATAAGAAAAATGTATAGCAGAAAATCTGCGATTTTTACGGTGGTGCTTGTGGTTATTGGGGGGACGGTACTAGGGTATGGATACCTTACGGAGATGGTTTTTGTAGAAGATTTTCTTCATAATTGGGTTTCGCTTATCGCAGTAGGGCTATCAGGTTTAATACTAATTCCGCTATGGCGAGCTATCAGGAATCAACACAGATTACTTACCCGAATTTTTGCGGGTATGCAAATACTACTGGTGATATTCGCTGCTGTATATACCCATTTTCCAAATCTCATTATTACCCAAACCGGGGAAGTGAATATGCTTGCAGGAGTGGCGCCAGATTCTGTTATAAAAGTTTTGGGAATTTCCCTGATCATTGGAGGAGGAATCATTTTACCAGGGTTGTTTCATCTGATGAAATCATTTAATATGATTAAACTTCCGTCAAGATCTTCATAAGAGTGATAATTCACTTTTTGAATAAGATTCCTAAAAAAGGCTTAAAGCTTTGTTTAACTTTGTGTAAACCTACTTTTTTGGGTATTTTCAATTTTGAAAACTAAATTTAATCAGAATATTATGAAATCAATTATTAAAAAAGGACTCTTTTTAAGTACTTTAATTTTGTTTATCGCCTGTGGAGAAAGTACCGATGTGGTAGAATCTGGAACTTACCAGGGAACTATTAAGAAAGTTGAAGCTGAAAAAACCGAAATCTATGTTTCTACAGATGATGATAAAACATTAGAGCTCTATTTCACTGAAACTACCAGTCTTATGAGAAACGGGAGTGAAGTAGATTTTTCAGAATTAGAAAAAGGACAGAAGGTAGAAGTTGAAGTGGAAAAAAATGGAAAAAGACTGGATCCTATTTCAGTTAAGATAATGGAATAATAATGACAGAATTACCAGATTTTTGGCGGACAGAGGTGTTTCATCCTCTGTCCGTTCATTTTCCAATAGTTTTGTTGCTCATGGCAACGCTTTTCAAATTGATTGGGCTTTGGTCTTCAAAAATCACCTGGGACCACGGGGGAAGACTAATGCTGCTTTTAGGGGTGATTGGTATCTGGATATCGATCTATACCGGAGATCTCGCTGATGGAATCGTGGCAAGACAGCTCTGCGATCCTACAATTCTTAAGGATCATGAAAATCATGCTTATACCACGGCATGGATCTTTACAGCTGCATTGGTACTGGAATTATTAATGCGATATATAGATATTATTAAAACCAGAATTGTCTCGGTTATCCTGGTATTATTGATGCTTTTTGGAACGGGGATGTTAATGTACGTGGGTCATTTAGGAGCTGAACTGGTGTATCAACAGGCGGCAGGAGTAAATATACCTTCGGGCGATTGCGCAGAATTTGAGTAAAGCTTAAATGAATAGAAGTAAGGAGATTATTACCTGTTTAAAAGCTAATAATGTTGTTGTTTGTCAGGTTGAGCGAAGTCGAAACCTAACTGTATCTGACTAATAGTTCTTAATTGCGATTGAACTGACAAAAGAGTTATTTTTCTGACCTTCATAATCAGTTTTTTATAACTTTAAAATGGAATATAGTTAACTACAGACCTCAATAATGTTATTTTAGAATTAGAACAATCATGAAAGATCTTAAAACTCACTGGGAAAATATCTATTCAAAAAAAGAATTTGAAGAGACGAGCTGGTTTCAGAAGAAACCGGAACTTTCCTTAAGTATTATTCAATCCCTGGGACTTTCAAAAAAAGCTTCCATTGTGGATATTGGTGGAGGGAATAGTTATTTAGTAGACCACCTTTTAGAACTGGACTATGAGAATGTAAGTGTTTTAGATATTTCTGAAACGGCAATAGAAACTGCACAGTCCAGACTGGGAGAAAAATCTCGAAAGGTACAGTGGATCTCTAGTGATGTCACTAAACATGATTTTGAACAAAGCTTTGAGGTATGGCACGATCGTGCAGCTTTTCATTTTTTAACCGAAGATAATCAGGTAGAACGCTATATTTCTAAACTCAATAATTGCTTAAAATCTGGCGGCTATTTTATTTTAGCCACTTTTTCTGAAGAGGGCCCTGATAAATGCAGTGGTATTGAAGTTAGAAAATATTCTACCGAAGAAATGCAGCAATTATTTGAAAAGGATTTTGAGGTTGTGCGTTTAGAAAATCTTGATCACAAAACACCCTGGGATGCGGTACAGAATTTTACTTTCGGACTTTTCAGAAGAAAGTAAGGGTGAGATTAGCAATTTTAAAGTGATTATTTTTAAAAGCTCTATTTTTAAACTCATTCAAAAATGAGCATTTGACTAAATTTAGAAATAAAACCGTACTTATTACCGGTGGCGCTTCAGGTATCGGATTGCTTTTAACTAAATTTTCTATAGAAAAAGGCGCTTCTGCACTTATCATACTAGATATTGATAAACCAGCTTTACAACAGGTTGAATTACAACTTAAGACCAATATTTGCCAAATTTTAAGTTTTGAAACAGATCTGTCTAATGAGATACAAATAGAAAATGCTGTAAAGAAAATTACTGCCCAAAACCTGCAGGTAGATATTCTCATAAATAATGCCGGCGTAGTTACCGGAAAGAATTTTAGCGAGCATAATCTTGAGGATATAGATCGCAATATGCAAGTGAACGCTATTGCACCGATGAAACTCACTAAATTGTTGCTTCCGGAAATGTTAAAGAGAAAAAGCGGTCATATTGTAAATATTTCATCTGCAGCCAGTATGCTTTCAAATCCGGGAATGTCTGTTTACTGTGCCAGCAAATGGGCCATGACGGGCTGGTCTGATTCTTTACGACTGGAAATGGAGAGGGAAAGGACAGGGATTAAAGTACTCACGGTAACGCCATATTATATAGATACAGGCATGTTTGAAGGAGTAAAGTCTCCGGTGATTCCAATTTTAAAACCCGAAAAGGTCGCTTGGAAGATTATTCGGTCTATTGATAAAAATAAAATAGTGCTAAGAACTCCAAAAATTATATATACGCTTCCGTTAATGCAAGGCCTTTTTCCTAAAAGGTTGCTGGATCTCATTATAGGGAAGTTTTTCGGAATCTATAATTCCATGGATAAATTTAAAGGTAGAACTCATGAATAAAACTGAATTGAACGGATTGCTGGAAAGGCAACAGGCTGCTTTTAAAAAATCTCCTCCAGATGTTAGGTACAGGCTGGATAATTTAAAAAAGCTTTCAGATATCGTTGATAATAACAAAGACCGTTTAATAAACGCTGTTTACAAAGATTTTGGAATACGCTCGAAGGAGGAGACCCTTTTTCTGGAAATTTTCCCGTTGCAGGATGAAATTAGGCATGCAATGAAAAATCTGCGTAGCTGGGCGAAAAGAAGATATGTACAGGGGGCATGGTTTTTATTACCGAGTTCAGCTTATTATCAATATCAGGGCTTAGGTTCGGTAGGCATCATGGGAGCCTGGAATTACCAGGTTTTACTAACACTTAGTCCTTTGGTGGATGCTATTGCTGCGGGAAATCATGCTATTTTGAAACCTTCTGAAATGGCTCCTGCTTCAGCAGAAGTTATTAAAGAGATTATTAATTCCAATTTTGCCGAAGAATATATTCATTGCGTTACGGGCGATGCTGAACTGGCTAAAGATTTTTCTTCGCTTCCGTTTGATCATTTGTTCTTTACAGGCTCTACCAAAATTGGAAAATTAATTATGGCTGCGGCAGCACCCAATCTCACCCCGGTAACCCTTGAGTTAGGCGGGAAGTCACCTGCAATCATTCATAATTCTTATTCTACAGCATTAGCTGCCAGAAGGATCATGGCCGGAAAATTATTTAATTGCGGACAAACCTGTGTTGCTCCCGATTATGTGATCATGCCGCAGGCTTTAAACGACGATTTTGAGCAGGAAGTTAAAAAGATTGTGAAAAAATTCTATCCTGATATTTCTGAAAATGAGCAATACAGCAGGATTATAAATTCCGATCACTTTAAGCGGTTGAACTCCCTTCTTAAAGATGCGGAAGAAAAAGGAGCAAGAATAGTAGAATTGAGCGATAACTCTATTGATAAGCCTCAGTTCATGACTCCCAAACTGGTGTTTAATGTAAATGCTGAAATGGAACTCATGCAGGAAGAGATTTTCGGACCTATTTTACCGGTTCTCAATCTCGAAACACCGGAGGAAGCAGTGGACTATGTAAACGATAATGCTAAACCTTTAGCTCTTTATTATTTCGATGATAATACGAAAAGGATCAATTGGCTTCTTAAAAACACGTTGTCTGGCGGGGTAACTATTAATGATAGTATTTATCATCTGGCTCAGCATAATTTGCCTTTTGGTGGAGTAGGAGCAAGCGGAATGGGACATTATCATGGTTATGATGGATTCAAAACTTTTTCAAAGAAACGCGCGGTGATGCACCAAAAACGATTTGCAGCTTCAGATTTTCTTCATCCACCTTTCACCGATTTTAAGAGGAAGCTTATTACGGTCATGGGAAAACTTACAAAGGTTTGATGCATAAATTAAATTCTTGAATATTGTTTAAAAAATCTAACAAGTACTTTTGTCACCCTTAGCGTAATCGAAGGGAAAACTAAGATATTAAGATTTAAAACGTAGTATTTTCTTTTTGAATTTGAAATGAATACCAATAATATTGATATGGCGGGCAAAGAAAAAATGATCAATGGTTATAAACATATTCCTTATAGGAATAAGGGTTTTATAGCTGAAGAAATGAGCAGTAGAAGCGAGGACTTTTATCAATTCCTTGATAGTAGGCGTTCAGTACGTCACTTTTCTGATAATGTAGTACCGGAAGAAGTGATAAATAATATTTTAAAATCTGCCGCAACTGCACCTTCCGGAGCTCATAAACAACCATGGAAATTTTGTGCTATTTCGAATGCGAAATTAAAATCAGAAATAAGGGAGGCAGCAGAGAAAGAAGAACAGGAAAATTATAATAATCGAATGAGTGAGCGATGGCTCAAAGATCTCGCTCCTTTGGGAACAGATACAAATAAAGAGTTTCTGGAAATAGCGCCATGGTTAATTGTAGTTTTTAAAGAAGTTTATAATTTGGATGAGAATGGTGAAAAACTTACGAATTATTATGTAAATGAGTCTGTAGGGATTGCTTGTGGAATGCTGATATCTGCCATTCATAATGCTGGTCTGGTGACTCTAACTCATACGCCTAGTCCCATGAATTTTCTTGCAGAATTATTAGAAAGACCTAAAAATGAACGGGCTTATCTATTGCTTCCGGTTGGATATTCTTCTGAAGATGCCGTTGTGCCGGACATACATAGAAAAAGTTTAGAGGAAGTAATTCAATATTATACGTAATATTTATCTCTATTTGCAGAAAAAATTGTGTCAAGTAAAACTTCAAAATAGATATAATAACTGTTTAGTAATTTAGAAAGCAGGAATAAGCAGATAGTTAGAAAGCGAAGAAATGCCAAAACTTATCATTAAAAGAAATTCAGAATGGGCCAATAAAATGAGATTATTCGATCTGTATTTAAATGGAAGAAAATTTGCAGAAATTAAGGATAAACAGCTTCTGTCCTTTGAAATTCCGGAAGGTAAATACCAACTCATAGCTAAAATAGATTGGTGTGGTAGCCAGCCGTTGAATATTGAAATTAAAGAAGATGAAATTAAAAGGATTAAAATAGAAGGATTAAAATAGAAGGATTCATTTTTTCTAGATACTTTCTACCACTGGCAATTATTGCCGGCTTTCTTTATTTCGCTATTTATTTTAAATACAATACGAACAGCCTTTTTCTGGGGACCCTCCTAATGATCTTTCTAGGGTATATGATTTATTTTTTAAGCTTCGGGCGTAACCAGTACCTTCGACTCATTGAAATTTAAGTTTTCTAAACACCTTCTGAATTTCAGCATTTTTGAGATATTAATGCTTTTGTAGATAACTGTAACAAAAGTTACTTCCTTAACCACATGATATTTATATTTTTGTGGTAGAATTTCAAAAGATTGGAAAAGTATATAAACATAATCAGTGAATCGTTTACCGGGTATTTTAATTACCTGGTAACGGAAATAACGAATCCTACCTGGACGAGTTATTTTTACTGGCTTATTGGTTTGTCGCTTTTAGTCTGGATCTTAGAGATCGTGATTCCATGGAGAAAAGATCAAAAAGCTTTTAGAAAAGGTTTCTGGTTAGATAGTTTTTATATACTTTTTAATTTTTTCCTGTTTTCGCTTATTGTTTATAATGCCCTGAGCAATGTTGGAGTTGAATTATTCAATGATTTTCTTGCTCTCTTCGGAATTGAGAATATCATAGCAATAGAATTAGATGGTTTGGCCGTTTGGGTACAGTTGCTGATTATGTTCGTGATCGCAGATTTTATTCAGTGGAATGTGCACAGACAATTGCATAAAAGACCCTGGCTGTGGGAATTTCATAAAGTACATCATAGTGTGAAAGAAATGGGATTTGCTGCCCAGTTTAGATTTCATTTTATGGAAACGATCATTTATAAAACGGTACAATATATTCCGTTAGCGATGATAGGTTTCGGAATAAAGGAATTCTTTGTAGTGCATATGCTTGCCGTTTTTATAGGTCATCTAAATCATGCAAATCTGGGTTGGAACTATGGACCTTTAGGTTATATTTTTAATAATCCTAAAATGCATATCTGGCATCACTCCAAAGAATTACCAAAAGAACGACCTTACGGAATGAACTATGGGCTAAGTCTCAGTATCTGGGATTATCTCTTCGGAACGGCATATATTCCAAAGAATGGAAAAAAAATTGAATTAGGATTCAGCGGAGATAAAGATTTCCCTGAAGATTTTGGAAATCAAACCTTGTATCCATTCCGAAAAAAGAAAGTAGAACCAAATCATATTTAAAAAATCGAATAAAATGACCATAAAACAATTCAAAGATAGTCCGCTGGCGCATTATTCTTATGCTATAGTAAGCAATGGAGAAATGGCTCTGGTAGATCCGTCACGAAATCCAATGGATTATTATCGCTATGCAGAAGAGCAGAATGCTAAGATCGTCGCGGTTTTTGAAACACATCCACATGCAGATTTTGTGAGTAGTCATTTGCAGATACACGAAGAAACTGGTGCGACCATTTACGTGAGCGAAAAAGTGGGAGCAGATTATCCTCACAAAAGTTTTGATGAAGGAGATTCATTTAAGCTTGGAGACGTAGAATTTAAGGCTATAAATACACCTGGACATTCACCAGATAGTATCACTGTTGTCGCTAAAAAAGATGATGAAACGGCGTTATTTACAGGAGACACACTTTTTATAGGGAATGTTGGTAGACCCGATTTACGTGAGAAAGCCGGAAATATGAAGGCCAAAAGAATAGATCTTGCCAAGCAAATGTATCATACTATTCAGAACAAATTCACAGATCTGCCAGATGAGGCATTGGTGTATCCCGCGCATGGTGCAGGTTCTTTATGCGGAAAGAATATGAGTGACGCATCTTCTAGTACTTTAGGGAATGAGCGACAGGGGAATTGGGCATTTAAAGAGCAGACAGAAGATGAGTTTGTTGAAGAGATATTGAAAGATCAGCCGTTTATTCCGCATTATTTTGGGTTCAATGTAGATATTAATAAAACCGGGCCTGAAAATGTTCAGCGCACAAAATGGGCGAATAAGTTACAATTAAATGTAGATGAGGTTGAAGAAGGAGTCACCATTGTTGATACCCGTGATGAAGAGAAGTTCAAAAAAGGACATTTGCCAAATAGTATCAATATCATGGCCAGGTCTGAAAAGGACAAATATGAAACCTGGTTAGGAGCCATAGTTCAACCGAAAGAAGAATTCTACCTCGTCCTTGACAGTATAGACAATATTGAAGAATTATTGGAGAGAACTGCTAAAATTGGTTACGAAAAGCAGGTGAAGGCCGTGATTACTCTAAGTTCTGAAGTTTCTAAAAAATCTGATGATTTTGATCTGGAAGATTTCAAAAAGAATCAGGAGAATTATACTATTGTAGATATTCGTAATAACGGTGAAGTAGCTGAAGGAAAGATATTTGAAGATGCTATCGCTGTACCACTTCATGAACTAAGAGAGAATTCTACTGAAATTCCATCCCATAAGCCCGTAGTGGTACATTGTGCCGGAGGTTATAGATCTGCGGCAGGAAGTAGTATTTTAGATAACAAATTTGAGAATACTAAGGTTTATGATCTAAGTGATGCGATTAAGGAATTTAAGTAATTTACAAGTCATTGCGAGCGCAGCGTAGCAATCTCATACAATGTAGTTCCTACTACAATGAGACTGCTGCGGTCGTTCCTCCCTCGCAGTAACAAGAACAAGTCATTGCGAATGGAGCTAAGCGGACTAGGCAGATGTAAACTATTACGCCCGTCATCGCGAGTAAAACGAAGCGATCTCAACTTACTCTTCAGCCAGATCTTTCCATTCAGGATTTTGTTCAACTATAAGTTTCTCTTTATTAGCTCTATTCCCGGCTTTCTGTTCGATTCGTCATCGCGAGTAAAACGAAGCGATCTCACTGAGAGCAACGTTAGCTATGTGATACTGCGTCGGTCGTCTCACTTCCTCGCAGTGATGTTCCGATCATCATCGTGATTGCAATGAAGCGATCCGGTTTGTAATCGCGAGTGAAACGAAGCGATCTCATGTAATAGTTCAAACTACAATTAGACTGCATTTTTATCTAACTCCCTCGCTGTAAGTTTGCATTTATCCTCGTGAGTGCAGTAAAGCAATCTCAATAAAACCACTAGATTTTTGATAAATTCGCATATTTTCAGATTTCTTCAACACTTCAAGCATTTGATTTTTTCTATATTTACGCTCCACGTTCAAAAATAACCACACATAAAGCTATTTATGGATAAGAATTACAAGGTAAAAGTTAATGACTCCCTGGAATTTGAATTTTCAGAAGAAGAGATCAAAGCACTGGATACCCAAAAAACTTCAGATAAACAGTATCACCTTTTAAAGGACAACCGCTCTTATACGGCAGAAGTCCTCAAACCTGACTTTTTAAACAGAACCTACGAGATAAAAATCAATTCCAATATTTATTCAGTAAAGATCAATAATGATCTGGATCAGCTGATCGATGAGATGGGACTTTCCCTGGGAAGCTCTCAGCAGGTCAATGATATTAAAGCACCTATGCCGGGTCTTATTCTGGAGGTGAATGTAAAAGAAGGCGATGAGGTGAAAGAAGGTGATTATCTGCTGGTACTGGAAGCGATGAAAATGGAGAATACATTAACAGCTCCACGAGACGGAGTGGTGAAATCTGTTACTGTGGCTAAAAGTGATACGGTAGAGAAAAACCAGTTGTTGATAGAAATGGAATAATTCGAAGTCAGAATTTAGAAGTACGAAGTTAGAACAAATCAGTATGAAAAAAATATTAGTAGCCAATAGGGGAGAGATCGCATTAAGGGTGATGAAAACCGTAAAACGTATGGGAATAGATACGGTAGCGGTTTATTCTACCGCCGATAGAAATGCACCTCATGTAAAATTTGCAGATGAAGCAGTTTGCATAGGAGAAGCTCCTTCCAGCGAATCTTACCTAAAAGGCGATAAAATTATAGAAGTAGCAAAAAAATTAAACGTTGACGGAATTCATCCGGGATATGGTTTCCTAAGTGAGAATGCTTCGTTTGCAGAATCGGTTGAGAAAAACGGAATAACGTGGATAGGTCCTGGTTCAGAAGCTATTAAAGTGATGGGAAGTAAACTTGCCGCTAAAGATGCGGTGAAAGCTTATGATATCCCAATGGTTCCAGGAATTGATGAAGCAATTACCGATACAGAAAAAGCAAAGAAAATCGCGAATGAGATCGGTTTCCCAATTTTGATAAAAGCTTCTGCCGGTGGTGGAGGTAAGGGAATGCGTGTGGTAGAAAAGGAAAAGGAACTTGAAGACCAGATGAAGCGGGCGATTAGCGAAGCAGAGTCTGCCTTTGGTGACGGATCGGTTTTTATAGAGAAATACGTTTCTTCTCCAAGGCATATTGAAATTCAGGTTTTAGCCGATACTCACGGTAATTATGTTCATCTATTCGAAAGAGAATGTAGTATTCAGCGAAGACATCAGAAGGTGGTAGAAGAAGCACCTTCAGTGGTACTTGATGATAAACTTAGAAAAGAAATGGGAGAGGCCGCTGTTAAGGTTGCCAAAGCCTGTGATTATGTTGGGGCTGGAACAGTCGAATTCCTATTTGATGAGAACCGAAAATTTTATTTCCTGGAGATGAATACCAGGTTGCAGGTGGAACACCCGGTTACGGAGTATATTACCGGAATAGACCTTGTGGAACAACAGATTTTAGTGGCTAGGGGAGAAAAACTTCAGTTTTCTCAGGATGAGCTAAAAATACAGGGTCATGCGATGGAACTTCGGGTTTATGCTGAAGATCCTTTAGAAGATTTTATGCCGAGCACCGGGACTTTGGAGAAATATTCAATTCCTGTAGGAGAGGGGATAAGACTTGATAACGGATTTGAAAAAGGAATGGAAGTTCCGATTTATTACGATCCTATGCTCGCCAAGCTTGTTACTTATGGAAAAACTCGAGAAGAAGCGATCCAGATGATGATCAAAGCTATAGATCATTATATCGTGGAAGGGGTGAGTACTACACTGCCTTTCGGGAAATTTGTTTTTCAGCATGAAGCCTTCAGAAGTGGAAATTTCGACACACATTTTGTAAAGAAATATTATTCTCCGGAAGCCTTAAAAGAAGAAACGGAAGAAGAAGCGAAACTTGCTGCACTTATGGCGCTGAAGCAGTATATGAAAGATAAAGAGCAACTAAGATTACCACACAACTAAAATTCAGAATTCAGAGATGAGTCAGAACCTAGATAAATTAAAGGAAAAAATTGCTGAAGCCCATAAAGGTGGAGGTGAAAAGCGAATTGCCAAACAACACGAGAAAAAGAAGTTAACTGCCCGTGAGCGTGTAGAATATTTGTTAGATGAGAATTCATTTGAAGAGATTGGGATTTTAGTCACCCACCGTACTACCGATTTTGGTATGGAAAAACAGAAATTCTATGGAGATGGTGTGATCACCGGTTATGGGACTATTCATGGCAGACTGATTTATGTCTTCGCTCAGGATTTTACTGTTTTTGGAGGTTCGCTATCAGAAACACACGCCGAAAAGATCTGCAAGATCATGGATATGGCGGTAAAAGTAGGAGCACCACTTATTGGACTGAATGATTCTGGCGGAGCGCGTATACAGGAGGGAGTGAAATCACTCGGTGGTTATGCCGATATTTTCCACCGTAATGTAAAAGCTTCTGGCGTGGTTCCTCAAATTTCAGCCATCATGGGGCCTTGTGCCGGCGGAGCTGTTTATTCTCCTGCAATGACAGATTTTACGCTGATGGTAGAGGATACTTCTTATATGTTTGTAACCGGACCTAACGTGGTAAAAACGGTGACTAATGAAAATGTAACTTCAGAAGAGCTTGGTGGAGCAAGTACGCATTCCACGAAATCTGGAGTTACGCATGTTACTGCGGCGAATGATATTATTTGTTTGGAGAATATCAAGCAGATGATCAGTTACATGCCTCAAAATAATCAAACTCCTCCTGAAAAACTGGATTTTGAATTGGGGGATGAACATCGCGAAGTTCTGGAGAATATTGTTCCTGATAGTTCTAACAAACCTTATGATATGCATGAGGTGATAAAGGGAATTATAGATGACGATTCTTTTTTTGAGATCCATAAGAATTATGCCGAAAATATAATTGTTGGATTTTCCAGGATTGGTGGTAGAAGTGTGGGAGTAATTGCCAATCAACCAATGAGCCTTGCCGGAGTTTTGGATGTAGATTCTTCTAAGAAAGCAGCGAGATTTACCAGGTTCTGTGACTGTTTTAATATACCGCTTTTAGTGTTAGTAGATGTTCCAGGATTTTTACCGGGAACAGACCAGGAATGGAACGGGATCATTTTGCATGGAGCTAAGCTGCTTTATGCTTTAAGTGAGGCAACAGTGCCGAAAGTGACCGTTATTACCAGAAAAGCTTACGGAGGTGCTTACGATGTGATGAATTCCAAACATATTGGCGCCGATTTCAATTTTGCCTGGCCAACTGCGGAAATTGCCGTGATGGGAGCAAAAGGTGCTTCGGAAATCATTTTCAGAAAAGAAATTGCACAGTCCGATGATCCTGAAAAGAAACTGGCAGAAAAGGAAGCAGAATATGCTGAAAAATTCGCTACTCCTTTTGAAGCTGCCCAACGTGGATTTATCGATGAGGTGATCATGCCGAAAGATACCCGTAGAAAACTAATAAGAGCGTTCAGTGCGCTGGAGAACAAGCATGTTTTGAGACCGAATAGAAAACATGGGAATATCCCATTATAATAGTCATTGCGAACGTAGCGAAGCGCCTACAGTCATCGCGAGTGAAACGAAGCGATCTCAACTGGTGTAGGTGGAAATTAAGTTGAGACTGTTTCGGTCTTTTCATTTCCTAGTACTGGCTTCTACACTCTGCCGTCATGCTGAATTTATTTCAGCATCTAGATAGGGATGAAGTTCAAGAAATAGATCCTGAAACAAGTTCAGGATGACATAAAAAACAAACCTCCCAGGTTTTCAAAACCTGGGAGGTTTAATTTATAAGAATATATGAAATTCAATAAAATAGTCTGTGTAGATAATACCAAGCTAAATGACGAAGCACTCGATGAACTGCAGAAATTGAGTGATGATGAAGTTGAGGTGTATACAGATTATCCTGATTCTAATGAGGAGATTATTGAAAGAATAGGTGAGGCCGAAGCAGTAATAGTTTCATGGCATACTGAGCTGGACGAAGAGATTATTAAAGCTTGTTCAAATTTGAAATATATCGGGATGGCTTGTAGTCTTTACGATGATGAGTCCGCTAATGTAGCGGTGAAATTTGCCAGACAAAATGGAATTACAGTAAAGGGGACTAAAGATTACGGAGATCCTGGAGTGGCAGAATTTATAATTTCAGAACTCATTCAATTACTCAATGGTTATAAGGGCAAACAGTGGGAAGAAATGCCCCGGGAACTAACCAATCTTAAAGTTGGAATTATTGGCCTGGGGGTGACTGGCCAATTGCTCGCTGAATGCTTAATGCCATTTGAAGCGGATCTTTTTTATTTCTCCAGAACCAGAAAACCAGATTGGGAAAATAAAGGGGTGAGCTACCTGCCCTTAAATGATCTTCTAGAACATTGCGAGGTGATTTCCTTCCACCTTCCAAAAAATGCGAAGACGGTAGGAGAGGAGGAGTTTAAAAAACTCGGTTCCGGAAAAATTCTTATTAATACTTCGCTGGGCTTAGCTTTTGAAGTGGAATATTTTCAGCAATGGATAAAGAGTGATGGTAATTATGCTATTTTCGATGGAGATGGAAAAAAGGAACTATCTCATGATATTTTGAGTTCAAAAAATATTATATCCCAGGATGCCAGCGCTGGCTGGTCTTCTCAAACCCTCAAAAGACTTTCTAATAAAGTACTGCATAATTTAAAAGAATATTGTGAAGATCACTAGTGTAACTATTGTTACTGTTTTCTGATTCTTCTTATTGTTAATTTGCAACTCAATAAACAAATATGGATTTGATCTTACAACCGTGGCCCTGGTATGTTGCCGGACCACTGATAGCTTTAATAATGTTCCTTCTCATTTTCATGGGCAAGCAATTCGGGATGTCCTCGAATCTACGAACCATTTGTACCATGTGCGGAGCAGATGAAAAAGCAAGTTTTTTTGATTTTAACTGGCGTGAACAAAAATGGAACCTTATCGTAATAGTTGGGGCAGCCATTGGAGGCTTTATTGCGATGAATTTATTAACTCCTGATGCCGCAGTGGCTATAAACCCTGAAACAGTGACAACACTGCAAGGTCTTGGCTTTGAAAGTGCCGGTAAAGCCTATCTTCCAGATGAACTTTATAGTTTGGAAGCTTTGACCGATTGGAAAGCCTTAAGCATTTTAATAATTGGCGGGTTGTTGATTGGTTTTGGAGCAAGATGGGCTGGAGGATGTACTTCTGGACATGCCATATCAGGATTAAGTAATTTGCAATTACCCTCGTTAATTGCAGTAACTGGATTCTTTATTGGTGGTCTCGTGATGGTCCATTTATTATTTCCCTTAATATTTTAGAAAATGAGAGTAATAGGATATTTAGTTATAGGTATATTTTTTGGAATCGTAATGTTCAAGTCTGAAGCAGCTTCATGGTTCAGAATCTATGAAATGTTTCAGTTCCAGTCTTTCCATATGTACGGGATCATCGGTTCTGCATTGGTAATAGGCATTCTTGGAATTCGATTGATTAAAAGAAAGAAATTAAAAGACTTTAATGGAGAGGAAATTCAATTTTCGCCAAAAGATAAAAGCTTTAGCAGGTATATGTTTGGAGGTATACTTTTCGGTTTGGGCTGGGCTCTTGCGGGTGCCTGTCCGGGACCTATTTATACCCTGATTGGAGCAGGATATATTCCGGTGATTGTTGTTTTTCTTGCAGCTATTTTTGGAACTTTCGTTTATGGACTTTTACGGAATAAGCTACCGCACTAGAAAACAATAAAACGCTTAGGTAGTAAATACTTAAGCGTTCTTTCTAAATTAGAATTTAGATGTTCTTCCGCTTTTATTCTTAAAGTTGAATTCTGTCCTTGTGAACGTAGTCGAATGATGGAAAAGAAGACATCTCCACTGCGCTCGATGTGACATTAACATATAAGATTTCGCTATTAGCGATTTTTGCGGATAAGCATAAAACTTATTTTACTTTCTCAGCTTTTAGATATAATTCCTGAGCCTGGATTTTTTCAAACATGGCTTTACCTTTTTCCGCAGCAGCTTTCCATTTTTCAGAATTATGGATTTTATCGTAGGTAGCTGAGTCTGGCCATATTCCTTCCATAAAGTATTTATACTCCTTGTTTTCATCTGTAATTTTATATAGATGATATCCCGCTTCCGGATAACCTTCATCGCTAATGGCTTTATTCATTTCTTTTAAATAATCATTCAGTTGCTTTTCGCCTACACCTTCCGGAAGTTCAAATAAGTGCAGACTTTTTTTACCCGATGATTTTCCATTGTTCTTTAGTTCAATCTGAATAATCTCAAATTCCTTATCACTTACATTGCTTGGATCGTGTTTAGTTGGCGGCGTCCACATTACTTTTCCGGCTTTTTCATCCATAGTAAAAGTTTTACCATCTTCCATTTTCATTTCTCCCTTAGAATCTGAGAGAAAAACTACCACGCCCTCTGGATGAGCATGCATTACAGATTCTTCCCCTGGCCCGTAATTTATGCGTAAAATCCTAAGCTGTTCATTTTCAAATTCTACTTTATAATGCTCAGGATCTATTTTGGCTGCATCCTGTGCATGTAAATTTAAAAATGGAATAGTGAATAATATGGAGGCAATGAGATATGTTTTTATGTATTTCATAATTTTAATTTTTAAATACGCTTCCAGTTTAAAAAAGCGAGGATTAATATTTCTTTGAACGGCGCTAAATTTCTTTTCCGTTCTCCAAAGCCTGGCTAAATCTTTTCAGGGGTTCACTAACAGGCTTAAATTGCATTCTAAGATCCTTTTTTGCGAGTTCATTGCTATAGACCGTCCTGGGATTTCCTTCAGGTGCTTTTCCATTTAGCATTCTGGAAATATCAGATACCTTCCAGCTTTCACTGGTAAGCAAGTAATTCTTACCATGGTTTCCATGACTTTGAGCTAGCTTAAAGATTCCGTTGGCAACATCTTCCACATCTACCATGGCAAACTCTACATCTTCCTCAAAAAGAGTTTTTGTAAAAGGATCTGTAGCTTCACCAGATTTAAATAGATGTTGCAACCCTACGGAAGTGGAATCTTCTCTGTTAGATAGAGCATTTCCAATGACGGCTACCGGCGAGACACTAATAATTTCAAAATTAATATCGGGATTGAGATTGATAAATTTTCTAACGGCCTGATCTGCATAATATTTGGCCTGCGCATAAGGGATATGCGCTTCGTCCAAATAAGGCTGGTCCAATTCCGTGTAAACATGGTCTTCGCTTTTTGTGGCGACCGGGTAGGGGAAAGACGTATTATAAGAAGCCACTGAAGCTACAAAGATCACTTTATCTATATTTTTCTGCTCTTTCAAGACTTGCAGAAAATTCTCCGTTCCTTTAATTGTAGGCAGATAAAGATCCTTTTCAGGATCTTCAACGCCTAATTTAAATGGGGTGCCGCAATGTACCAGAATATCGCAATCACCAGAAAAATCCTTTAGATCTTCTATATTCTGAACATCCAGTGCCTGGATGGAAAGATTATCTTCATTCCCTAGTTTAAAAAGATGTTCATACCTGTCACTCTTAGAGATATTCGTTACCGAAACTTTTACTTTATAGCCGGCATCAAGAAATTTCTTTGTGATATGACTTCCTATAAAACCTGCGCCACCTGTTATTCCAACATTTTCCATACTAGAATTCTTAATTATCCTGACTATTGGCGGGATCGTTACTGTTTGCGAGCGAATCTGTCTCCTGCATAGCCATTATCATAATTGAGTTATCCCAATAACCATGTTCTCTTGCTATCTTTCCATTTTCAAATTGTGCGGTTAGATGAACGGGAATTATAACTTCTTTACCACTACCGGAAAGAGTTGCTTTCCAGTCTCCCCAGAAATTAACCCAGGTATTTCCATCATCTGTTAGCACCATTTCATACTCATTTTCTTCATCAATAAAGCTATAACTGGATAAATTTGCTCCGTCTTCTTTGTGTCCTTTAATGATATCTGCTATACTTTTCCCATCGTTAGTATTGTGGAATACCTGGGCAGTATCTGCATAATGCTTTTTCATGGCTTCCCAGTCGGCTTTTTCATAATCCTGAATTGCAGCCTTAAAAGTGTTTATTTCTTCAGAATCCTGACTATACCTTACTTCTTCCTCTTTATTTCCGTTGTTGCAGGAAGCTACAAGCATTGTAGCAAGTGCAATTATGATTAACTTTTTCATGCTGATTAATCTTTAGCGATTTTAGTACTTTCCTGTGGGGATTGGTACGCAAGGTCTGGTCTCATACTTCCACGTTTTATAGAATAGGCATTTATATGCTGAAACATTTCATCAAATAATTTTTTACCATCTTCTCCAAGTACTTTTTGATTTTCTGCGCTTGTGCTATCATAATCCATGGCGTCTTTTGCAGAGATTACTGCTACAAAAGAATCCCCTACATTGCCAAATCCGCTGCGGTAAATACGATAATGCATTTTTGAATTTTTAGATGCAAACAGATCCTTTAGTTCTTTCATTTTAGACTGCACCTTTTGCATATTGGCAGGACTTACATCCATTCTGTGCCACACCCTGTAGTCCTGACCCGGGGTATTGGTAGTAAGTCCATCTGGCATATAAGAAAGGGAGGGAACTAAAATGCTCACATAATCGCCATGCTTATCATAGCATTTATTAAAATTTTCAAACATTTTAGTGAAGGAGTCGTCACCCACTTTTTCCCTAAGGTCATCGAAATTCATATTCTGAATATCTGCAAGGTTTTCTATGGGAGTGATGGATAGATATGTGCCATCATCCATCGAGGCAACAGACCATTGCATGTCTTTTACCTTATTATCTTTACAGGCTTTCACGAGATCTTTGGAAGCTTTTTCATAATCTGTCATCATAGAAGGCTTCACCTGGTCTTCATGAATCCAAAATGCCTGGTTTTTTCCTTCCTGGGCAAACATGCTCAGGCTCAGGAATAAAAAAAATAGAATACTGGTTGTTTTTTTAATGAATTGCATAATTTGAAATTTAGTTATAATGAATAATTCCATTATGCATTGCAGGTAAGTTCTTTTAGATTCTCAATAGGCTTTTTAATTGCTCGTTGAATACGATAAGTCAGGTTTTATATTACCTTTTACAACTTCCTGCTTAGCAGTAAGTTTTTCGATTTTCTGAAATAAGCTTTGTCCCTCTTCACCAAGTAACTGCATATTTTCATTGCGTTGGGTTTCTATGGAAGCAGCATCTTTCCCGGAAACTGCCACCATATAATAGTTTCCCATTGTACCAAAACCGCTTTTATACACACGATAATGAACCTTCGAAGCTTTTTCCTTATAAAGTTTTTTTACAGATTTTGCCAGGTCTTCAGCTTCCTTATCTTTTCCCGGAGGAATATGGTAGAAGGTAAGCTCTCTATAGTTTCCGCCTTCGGGTGTCTGGGAGATTCCATCGGGCATATAGGAAAGTTCGTTATCCAATCTTAAAATATAATCTCCATGCTCCGTATAGGTTTCTGCAAATGGTTCAAATAATTTTTCAAAAGATGCGTCACCCATTTTTTCTTTAAGATCCTGAAATGGGTTTTTATCCAGTTCAGCAAAATTCTTGATGGGAGTAAGGTACATTACCCGGTTATCTTCGGTTTGGAATGTTAGCCAGTCCATTCCTTTCATATTGTGTTCTTTGGCCGCTTTCAGTATAGCTTTATCTGCTTCAATATGCTTATTCATCATATTGTTCTTGATATGGTCTTCGTGCACTACATACATTTGGTATCGATCACTCTGGGCAGACATACTGAAGCACATAAACAAACAGAGCGTCAAAAATGATAATATTGATTTCATTGGTTTGGTTTTTTGGTTAATTATGCCTGAATTTAGAAAGTATAGCCGGAACGTGAGCGTAAATAAGGACGTAGCACCCGTAATTCTGTCCCAAGCGACATAATTATTTACCGAAGCAATAGTTGTATTTAAAAATAATCAGATCACCTGTAAATGCTGAAAAAGCTCTGCTCGCATATTTTTACTAAGAGGGAGTGCGTGGGAAGATATAACCACGTGATTACTCCCAATTTCATCTATATGAGAGATGTTTACGATATATGAGCGATGTATTCTTAAAAAATACTTGTTGGTAAGCTTATCATTTACTTCTTTTAAGGTACATACCAGAAGATATTTTTTATTCCTGGAATAAACCTTGCAATAATTACGATCGGCTTCAATATAATGAATATCATTCAGCGAGATCTTGATCATTTTGTCATGATTCCTCACGAAAATTCGATCCTTTAAGGTCGATTTTGCTGCTTTTTTCCGAAAATGTCCCAGTGATTGAGAAATTTCCTTTTTCAAAAGTTCCTTCTGATTTTTTAGTTTAGCAGAAAGAAAACTCTGCAGGCTTTCGGTCTTATTTTTGTCAAAATAGAGTACAGGGGAAGAAAGCGCAATTTTCTTCGAATTAGATTCAAATCCATTTAATTGACCTTTTAATTGATCTTCAAGTAAAATTACATCTGGAGCTTCCTGCTCTATAAAATTCAAAGCATCTTTTGCCCGGGAAAAGATACCGGTAATATGATAGCCCAGATTATTAAGCTGCAAAGATAATTTTGCCGCCATGGGAATATCATTTTCCACGATTATAATTTTCTTTTGTCGCCCCATTCAATATAATTTACATAAAGATACGGAAACTATTGATAATCAGTTAAATAGTGTGTTTATCTGATTCTTGAACTGTTGGGGGAAGTAGGATAAAAGGAAGGTAAGGTTATATGATATTTCACTACGACAATCCTAATGCTAATTACTGTCAAAGAGGTGACAATATAAATGACGTCTGAATCCATTCCCAGGTCATACAGTGTGACATAAGCCAGAGCTCCGATCAAACAGGCTGTCGCATAGATCTCTTTTCTGAAAATTACCGGGATTTCATTACAAAGAATATCCCTAATTACTCCGCCAAATGTTCCTGTCATAGCTCCGAGAGCTACAGAAATAATAGGATCGAGATCGTTTTGAATTCCAGTTTCCACCCCGGTAATCGTAAATACACCCAGCCCGATGGTATCAAAGAGAAAAAGAGATTTTTTAAGATAATTGATTTTATTTCTAAAGATGATCGCCAGAATTGTAACGACACCAATCAGGTATACGTATACGGTATTTTCCATCCAGGTAACCGGGGTCTCACCGATTAAAATATCTCGAACAGTTCCGCCACCAATCGCCGTAACAAAAGCGATAATAAAGATTCCGAAGAGATCCAATCTTCGGTTCATCGCCGATAAGGCTCCGGAAATAGCGAAGGCAATGGTTCCCAGAACATCCAGTATATTGAACAAACTCAATTCCATACTTGGCAAAGGTAATTTTATCTTTTAAATTTGTTGAAGGTGGAGAATTTTTCTGTCTTAATTTTTTAGGTTTATCAACAAATAGAAGATCTTAATAACAATAAGTGTAAGGTTTGCATCAAACTGCCTACTTTTATACAACGAAAAATAAGTACAATGAGTGATACTATAGAAAGAGTAAAATGCTTAATAATCGGGTCTGGTCCTGCAGGTTATACTGCAGCCATTTATGCGGCCAGAGCAGATATGAAACCGTTAATGTATACCGGGATGGAACCGGGAGGACAGTTGACTACCACTACAGAAGTAGATAATTTTCCTGGATATCCACAAGGAATTGACGGGCCTAAGATGATGATGGAACTTCAGGAACAGGCCGAAAGGTTTGGTACAGAAGTTAGAATAGGGATGATCACAGAAGTCGATTTCTCTAAAGAAGTTGGTGGAATTCATAAAGCTTGTGTAGATAATAATAAATGGATAGAAGCTGAATCTGTGATTATTTCAACTGGGGCTACCGCAAAATATCTTGGACTACCTAGTGAACAGAAGTTAAGAGGAGGTGGAGTTTCTGCCTGTGCCGTTTGTGACGGTTTCTTTTATAAAGGTCAGGATGTTGCAATCGTAGGTGGTGGGGATACCGCTGCTGAAGAGGCTACCTATCTTTCTAATATCTGTAATAAAGTAACGATGCTTGTACGTAAAGATTACATGAAGGCATCTAAAGCAATGCAGCATAGAGTTGAAAACACGAAAAACATCGATCTTAGATATAATACAGAAGTTGACGAGATCCTTGGTGAACAGGTCGTAGAAGGACTTAGAATGGTAAATAACCAGACAGGGGACAAGGAAGAAATAGATATCACCGGGTTCTTTGTTGCAATTGGTCATAAGCCAAATACCGATATTTTTAAAGGCTGGTTAGATATGGATGATACTGGATATGTTATCACTCAGGCCAAATCTACCAGAACCAATATTCCGGGAGTTTTTGCTTCTGGAGATGTTCAGGATAAGATTTATCGTCAGGCGGTGACTGCTGCGGGTACAGGATGCATGGCAGCGCTTGATGCGGAACGTTATCTTGCGGAAATTGAAACTGAAGAAGATATTCAAAAACCACAAACCAGACCGGAAACTGTCTAAGTTGAGGTTTATTAAATAAAGTAAAAAATCCCGCTGATCAGCGGGATTTTTTATGTTTGAAAAGTTTCGATTATCTTCATTCTTAGACCTGTAACAAAAAAATATATCTAGCGAAGGGAATTGAATTATCGTTCAAGACGCTTGTTCATTTTTTCCATTGATGAAAAAACGAACCAAAAAAATCTAGGCTTACGAAAGTTTATCTAAATTTATCGTTCGGCACCTAAATTTTAGGAACTCGCTATAGATAGTTATCTTACAGAAGAATCTGTTTAGCTCAAACAGCCTAAAATTTCACGGTGCTTTCACTTCAAATTTCACAATAGACTTTCGGTAGGCCGGGAATTAGGATTAGTTATAATTAAATAATTAGCCTTATAATTCCCAGGTTAGTACATAAATAAAATTTTATTTCAGGATCTCCTGAATAAGCTGAAACGAGTTCAGTTTGACGAAAACAGCTTTTAGTTATCGGTCTTTACTTTTACCTCGCCATCATCGATTTTCACTTTAGATTCACTACCGTCGGCTCGGTCTACCTTTTTTTTATATTCACCATCATCTTTCTTGATCTTAATCTCATCGCCTTCGGCGGTTTCAATCTTGATCTTATCTCCTCCGTCTTTTACTTCCACTTTATTGTCGGGATCATCCATAAGTCTTTCAACTTCTGTTTTATCCTCATCATCTTCTACATTTCTGCAGGAAACAAAACTTACAGAAAGTGCTAAGATCAATAAACTACCTTTAAATAAATACTTCATAATATTTGATTTAATTTGGAGTAAAACTAGCTAATTAGCCGGGTATCAAATTTTATTTTTGAAAAATTTAAGAATTGGTCTATTTAAAGAGCCCTTTGCTAAATTCCTTTTTAGCAATAACCGCTTCATCTTTGAACTCGATAAGTTTAATGCTCGGATTATTGAAAACTTCAATTTCACTTTTACCATTTGCTCTAACTTCAATACTATCGGTGGCATTTACTTTTACTTCGGAATTTCCCTGAGCAAGTATATTGGCTTTTACTGAAGTTAGATTCTCCCCATCGAAATTTGAAGATTGATCAGCTCTTATCGTAAAATCCTGGATTTCTCCATCAATTCTAGCAGATGCTTTTTCATAAATATCTACATTAAAGATCGGTGAATTTACAAGGGCTTCCACCTTGGAATTCTGGTTTAACTGATAATGGACTTCACCGGCAGTTACATTAAGCTTAGATTCAGCATCATCGTTCTGAATAAGGTTAAATTTCTTTGCTGTAAACGTAATAAAGGCTTTTGCATCCTTTCTGGTTTCTAGCTGAAAATCGCCAAAATAAAGATCCTGCAGTGATTCTAGTTCAACTTTGCCTGCAATTACAATACTTTTTAAGGTATCAGAAAAAGTGATTGTTAATTCCTGTTTCTTGGCTCGGGATAATTCCTTAATAGGTTTAATGTGCAGAACGCCATCGATAACCTCAGTCTGAATAAGATCATGAAGATTGTCATCTGCTTCAATTTCTACCATTGGCCTATTCCCTTTAAGAATGCCAACTTCAAACTCTCCTTTTATCTGAATGGAGTGGAAGGTAGTGAGGTTGTATTGTTCCGTTTTAACGTTTCTACTTCCCTTTATCTTATCCTGGGCTTTACAGGAGAAAAATATAATAAGCAGTAGAAGTGGTAATTTCTTAATCATAGAGTTTTTTTTAATTTTTATCAAATATAAAAAAAGCCTTCGATTGAAGGCTTTTTCTTTTTGATTGATTAACAGTCTAATATATGCTGCCTCGCTTCGAGATTCTGAAAGATCTCTATAGGTTTTTTATTTAATTCCTGATAATGAGCAGTTTTTGATTCTTCTGTGGGTGAACCAAACAATAGACTCATGAAAAGGCTTATTAATAGGTTGATTAGCGTGCTCATGATTAGTTGTTTATTTCAATACCGTTACTGTCTATTTTTATACGATTTACCTTTTGGTCATTGACCTCTATCCCTTCGTCATTTATCTTAATGTCCATTTCTTCACCGTTAACATCAATTCTACCATGAAAATCGTCAGAAGTATCCCAATCTTCTCCATCTTCATCCCAGGTGTCATCTTCATCGTCCCAGGTATCCAACGGGCAATCTTCACATATGGTTTCACCATCGATAATTTTCAGAAAGTGTCCTTCCTGTCCATTCTCTAAGATGTCTCCATAATATTCCTGATTCCTGTGAAATGAATAGGTGTTGTCATCTGCATAAAGAGTGGTGCCTTCAGGAAGAAACAATGTAACCTGTACTTCCTGGTCACGGTAACCATACTTTGAGTCTGCAGTTAAATATCCATCTAGCAAAAGTTCATTTCCTCTCAAACTGGTAGAATAATTGATATTCTGAGCCCTCTCTTTGGCATCTCTAAAGTTTTTCCCTTCCGCAGATTTTTCAATTTTGATAGAACCTACCGAATCTTTAGTGGATTTTACGATCAATCTTATGTCTCGCCCATATAGAATTCGGTTATCATTTTCATCATACTTCACTCTGAAATCTGAATTTCTATGAATACTATTTGAATATTCCGGATTGCTTCGCATTCTTACAAACAGCGTATCCTGAGGGGAAATGTTTAATCTCTCTGTTGTTGCAGTTTCTCCATCAAAAGCCCGGTTGGTGGCCTGACTTATACCTATTACCGTTAATCCGATAATTGAGATCAACCAAACTCCAAGCAAGGTTAATAAAGCAACCCGACCTATGGATTTCAGATTTTTCACCAAAATCTTTAGTCCCAGCACAAAAAGGAAAAAGAATGGAATTCCTACCGCAAAAAAGGTAAGTAATGAAATCACCCAGATTGGAGCTCCGCTATTCACCATGTCTATGTAATCTGTCCATGGAGCATCTACGATTCCAAAGGTTCCCACTGCAAACAGACCTACAAATAGACCGATTAAAGTGGTTCCTGCAATTAGTAATAGCAGTATTCCAACGAATTTTACGAATAGTTTCAGACAGAACTTGATGATGTCACCAAGGGTTGTAGCAGCTGAGGTAGCTCCGGCACTTGCTTTTTTCCCATATTTCCCATAATCTACATTTTTTACGCTCTCTGAAACATCATGAAAACCCTCACGTATCTTCTTTTCGATATTGCTGACGGTTACCTCCTCTCCGCGCATTGCCAGTTTATCGGCCGTGGTTTTTGCTTCCGGTACAAATATCCAGAAAGCGATATAGATTAGTACGAATGCTCCACTTGAGAAAATAGTTAGTAAAACCCATAATAGTCTTACCCAAATTGCTTCTATTCCAAGATAGTGACCAAGTCCTGAAGAAACACCTCCAACATGTCCATTTTCTGTATCACGAAACAACTGTTTTCCAATGGTCCTGGTAGACTTTGTTCGTTTAGGTTCGTCTTCGAAGATCTCTTCATCTACCATATAATCTTCAGGTTGCCCCATGATAGTAATGACTTCTTCAACTTCTTTTATGCTGATTACCTGACGGTCGTCTTTTCTTTTTTCACTAAATAATTCAGCGATACGAGCCTCGATATCAGAGATGATCTCATCACGACCCTGCGTGTTTGAAAAAGAATGCCTTATAGCCTCCAGATAGCGCTGTAGCCTGGCATATGCGTCCTCATCTATGTGAAAGAAAGTGCCGGCAAGATTTATATTTACTGTCTTATTCATGGTTCTTCTTTTTTTGAGTGGTTACGATGTTAACTGCAGATTGCAATTCGTCCCAGGTAACGGTAAGTTCCCTAAGAAATATTTTTCCTGTTTCAGTAAGACCATAATATTTTCTTGGTGGCCCACTGGTAGACTCTTCCCAACGATAATTGAGGAGTCCGGCGTTTTTAAGCCTGGTTAGTAATGGATAAATTGTACCTTCCACGACCAACAACTTAGCGTCTTTTAGTGTTTCCAGAATCTCGGCCACATAGGCATCTTCATCTCGTAGCACAGAGAGAATACAGTATTCCAGTACACCTTTACGCATCTGGGCTTTGGTGTTTTCAATCTTCATAGTGTTTGTTTTTGGGTGTCATTAAACTGTTCATTTTTTGATTGATTTTGATGATTAGATTCGTCCGGTTTTTCCGAACTTAAAAAATTGATGGTTAATGGATAATTATATGATTGCCCTTCGTTAGCTTTGATACTTGCATTGATGACTGCAAATAATTCCAGTACGAATAGGCCTAATAATAATAATCCTAATATGCCAATAGTGATGATAAAAGGCAGTGCATCAGAGAAATTATCGATTACAAATGAATCCTGTTCAAAAAACAGCGGTTCTCCAATGGTAAACTTCATTCCGAAATAAACAAAAGTTACGGCTCCAACGGCAACGATGAATATTGTGTACAGGAACGTACTTATTTGAAAATTAAGTGCATTCCTACCATGATGATCTACAAATGGATCTTGTTTTCGAGAAAGCCATAACAACATTGGAAAAATAAAATTCCCAAGCGGAATGAAATATTTTGTGAATACCGACAGATGAAGTACGGTAGCCAAAGTTTTATTTTGATTGACGTTTTCAGTGGTCATTTTAGTGTGATTTAAATCCTGTTTAAAAGAATATTGTGGTTAGAAAGTAGATATATATAAAAGCGGTCGCCAAATATATTTGAGTTCTTGTTATCAATGCATTTTCCTTTTTTGGAATTGCTAATACCTGAAGTGTTGATGAATTTTTCATGATGATTTTTGATTAATTATTATATAACCTATTAGGTTCTTATGCAAATATATATCTAAAAGAAGGTATTATGCAAAGCAAAGTACTAAAATTTAACAAATAATTAGGATTTGAATACTGGAACATATTCGCTATTTTTATAAAAAATCAATCAAAATCCTTTTAAATGAAGCTATCTCCCTCAAAACTGAATTCTTTCCTCATGTTGAAATTACCAAGTGCCTGGTTATGTGGTGTGAGAGTACAACATATAGATAAAACTGAATGTCAGGTAAGTGTAAAACACAGATGGATCAATCAGAATCCTTTCAATTCTATGTATTTCGCGGTACAGGCGATGGCTGCAGAACTTAGTACGGGAGCGCTTGTGATGAATAAAATTCAGGAATCGAATTCTAAAATATCCATGCTGGTTGCACAAAATAAAGCCAGCTTTTCTAAGAAGGCAACTGGAAAGATCAAGTTTTCGTGCTATGACGGGGAAAGAGTTAATGAAGCTTTACAGAAAACTATTGAAACAGGGGAGGGGCAAACTTTCTGGATGAAATCTGTTGGACTGAATGAAGATGGAGTAGAAGTTTCAGTATTTGAATTCGAGTGGACGGTAAAACTGAAGCGGAAGAAATCTAAGTAGTAAGCTAAAATCCTTAAGCTTCAAATTAATATAATGATAAATTGCTTAGAGCTTTAAGCCTAAAGTTAATAAAAATGAATGCACACGAAATAGATTACCAAATTTACGGAGAGGAAATGCAATATGTTGAACTGGAGTTAGATCCCAGGGAAGCTGTTATTGCTGAAGCCGGAAATTTTATGATGATGGACGATGGTATTAAAATGGATACCATTTTTGGAGATGGCTCTAAACAAAATGAAGGTTTTTTAGGAAAAGTACTTGGAGCCGGAAAACGCTTACTTACAGGGGAAAGTCTTTTTATGACCATTTTCTCCAATGAAATTCAGGGAAAGAAAAAGATAAGCTTTGCTTCTCCTTATCCTGGAAAGGTGATTCCTATAGATTTAACAAGGTTTAACGGGAAATTTATTTGCCAGAAAGATGCTTTTTTATGTGCAGCAAAAGGAGTTTCTATCGGTATTGAATTCAGCAAAAAACTGGGGCGTGGTTTTTTTGGCGGCGAAGGTTTTATTATGCAAAAAGTGGAAGGTGACGGGATGGCTTTTGTTCATTCAGGGGGAACCATGGCTAAAAAGGAATTGCAATCCGGCGAGAAATTAAAAGTAGATACCGGCTGTATTATAGGCTTTACTCAAGGAGTTGATTATGATATTGAGTTTGTTGGAGGAATTAGAAATACCTTGTTTGGAGGTGAAGGTTTGTTCTTTGCAACGTTAACAGGGCCTGGGACCGTTTATATTCAGTCTTTACCATTCAGCCGATTGGCCAGTAGAATACATCAGGCAGCTCCACAGGGTGGAGGAAAAGATAAAGGTGAAGGTAGTATTCTTGGGGGTATAGGAGATGTGATTAGTGGGGACAATCGGTTTTAAGTCTGTTAAATGATGAAACAATTGTTAAAATAAGATAGAATTTAGTATATTAGACTGACCAAATAATTCACAGCCTATACTATAATTCTACCCATTTTTTTATCAACCTAACTTAAATCATTTCAAATTATGGCGAGAGCGATGTTTGATTACACCAAGACTATACTGGATAAGGTGAGTTTTGATGCTAACTTATTCTGTAGAGAGGTTAAGAAAGCTATCCAACGCTTACTTCCTCACGAGATTGAAGAATTACGACTATGGATTATCGCTTTAACAAAGCAAAATCCCGAATTAAATCAATGTTTAATTTATTTAAATACATAAAGAAAAGCGGCTCAAAAGGCTGCTTTTCTAGTTATTGACTTTAAATTCTTTTTTATTACTTAAAGGACTAATGATCTTTACGTTCTGAAAGGTTATAGCTCCTTTCACCACACCGGCAATTGTAGAACGAATGGCTTCGATGATCTGCATCTTCAACTCGCTGCGATTATAAATAAGACTGACTTCTCTGGCAGGTACAGGATCTTTGAACGATTTCAGATTTTTCTTTTCAGATTCTTTCAAATCTAAGGTATGCAAATAGGGAAGTAGCGTCATTCCCATACCTTCATTTGCAAGCTTTATAAGCGTTTCAAAACTTCCGCTTTCTAATTGAAGTTGATCTCCATCATAATTTCGGGAAGCTTTGCATAGGTTTATAATACCATCTTTAAAACAATGCCCATCTTCGAGGAGTAACATATTATTGATATCCAGATCTTCAACATCAATTTTTTCTGAATATTTATTTTCGGGATCATTAGGGATATAGGGTACAAAGGGTTCATAATACAGAACATTCTCCTTTATACCTTCAACTTCCAGTGGGGTAGCGGCAATTGCGGCATCTAGATGACCTTCTTTAAGTTTTTCGAGTATAGCTTCGGTATGTAATTCCTCAATTTTCAGCTTTACTTTAGGATATTTTTTAAGAAAACTACCAATGAACATGGGAAGTAAGGTTGGCATTACCGTTGGAATAACTCCAAGCCTGAAAACGCCTCCAATAAATCCTTTTTGTTGATCTACAATATCCTGGATCCTATCGCTCTCATTTACAATATTTCTTGCCTGCTGAACAATTTTCTCTCCCACTTCAGTAAGCTGAATAGGTTTTTTGGTTCTATCAAAAATAGTGACTTCCAGCTCTTCTTCTAATTTCTGAATTTGCATACTCAAGGTTGGTTGAGTCACAAAAACTTTCTGAGCTGCTTTGGTAAAATTTTGATGTTCTGCTACTGCAAGTACGTAATGGAGCTGGGTGATAGTCATATAAACGGGTTTTACTTATACAAAGGTATAAGTTTTTCTTATTTAAAATAAGATTTAACTTTGTTTTATCTATACAAAAACCCTTCCGAAAATAGAAGGGTTTAAATAATTTAGAAGTAATGAAAAAAGATTTTTATTCAAAGTATTCTTAATTGAAAAAGGGTCAATTCAATAAGAAATATGCCTTTTAAATTTAAACTGTACATTTTTTGATTAAAATTAAAATCTAATTTCGATGCTTTTTTCAGACCCGTCAAAATCAAATTTAGAGTCGCCCCAACTTGGTGGCCCGTAGATCATAGAGTTGCCACTGGTACCATAATTTTCTTCCGGTATTCCCGCTGTGTCAAAATCCATTTTGCCATTGGAATTCTTATCATGTAAAACAATGATCGCATATGTTCCAACCGGAACATTTTCAAATTTTACAGAGGCCTGTCCATTTTCAACTAAAGATTTCCCTGCAAAATTTGGTTTTCGCTTTAAAAAAGTATCTTCAGAATATAGAGCAAAAAGAATCTCTCCCTGATCTGAAGATATATTGGGAACACTTACAGTAATACTTCCAGGATTGTCTGTCTGCCCGAACATTAAAGATCCTAATAACATGGCTACTAATACGGCTATTGTTTTCATAATGAATTAATTTTTTGATTATGAAACAAACTTATATTCAATACTCAGTTTTGAGAAATGCTTTTAACCGAACTGTAGAATTTTATAACCGAGCTGTCTTTAGAGAAGGCCCCGGGCTTTTATTTCCAGATATTTATTAATAGTATTGATACTTAGATCTTTTGGGGGTGTAAGTAATGTCTGGATTCCATGTTTTTGAAGTTCTTTTGCCATCAGTAATTTATCATGCACAAATTCTTCAGCAATAGTTTGATGTGCGCTTTCACTAACATTGCTAACATCTAACTCAGTGAGTTTAGTCATTTCGGTATTCTCAAAAAAGATAACTACCAATAAATGATTTTTTGCAATGGCTTTTAAGTAGGGCAACTGGCGTTGTAAAGCAGACATATGCTCAAAATTAGTATAGAGCATCAAAAGGCTTCGGTGAGTCAGGTGCTTTTTAACTCTTGAATATAAAAGACTGAAATCACTATCATAGAAACCTGTATCTACATTATAAAGCGCCTCCATGATACGGTTTAGCTGACTCAATTTTGAACTTGCTTTCTGCAACGTATCTATTTTGTTAGAAAAAGAGAGAATTCCCACCTTATCTTTCTTTTTAAGGGCTACATTAGAAAAGGCAAGGGAACTATTAATGGCATAATCTAATAAGCTAAGGCCTTCAAAAGGCATTTTCATCATTCTGCCAGAATCAATAATAGAATAAACCGGTTGAGATCTTTCATCCTGGAATTGATTCACCATTAAATGATTATTTTTAGCAGTAGCTTTCCAGTTAATGGTCCTCACATCATCCCCACGCACATATTCCTTGATCTGTTCAAATTCCATTGTATGACCAATCCTGCGAATACGTTTTATTCCGTGTAGGTTGATTTTCTGATCAAGAGCAAGAAAGTCCAGATTCTTCATCTGAATAAAAGACGGATAGACCTTTACCAACTGATCTTTATTAAACACATACTTTCTCTTGATGAGTTTCAGAAAAGTAGAAACATAAACATTAAGATTTCCGAAAGTATACTCCCCGCGTTTTAGAGGCTTCAACAGATAATCAAAACTAATTTTTTTATGTGCAGGTATTTCTAAAGACTTCAAAAAGTCCCTTTTTTGAAACTGAACAGGAATCTCATCAATTACTTCCACATTGGTTTTGAAACCATGTTGGTTGTGGATTGTAATTTTCACCATATTTTCATCGGAATTTGAAAATTTTTCAGGTAAAACCCTGTCTGCTTCCAAAGAAGATCTACTGAATAGGCTTACAAGGTCTGTAAATACCAGGATCAGTAAGATAGAGGTTAGTATCCAGGTAATGCTGTATAAAGTTTCAAACCAAAAGGAAATCAGGAAAAGTAAGGATATACCGAATAGGGCATAAAACACTCTTTTTCCAAAATATAATGATCTGATGAATTTTAACACTATCGGGGAATTTCTACAGATTGCGTGATCATATCTATTACACTACCGGCCGTCATTCCCTCCATTTCTCTATCTGGAGAAAGAATTAATCGGTGAGCTAAAACAGGTTTTAAGGCATTCTTGATATCTTCCGGAATTACAAAATCACGCCCGTTAACTGCTGCAAAAGCTTTCGATGCATTCATGACAGCAATAGAAGCCCTGGGGCTGGCACCTAAATAAAGGTGTGGATGATTCCTGGTTTTATTAACGAGTTCTGCAATATAATTTAGCAGCTTTTCTTCCACTATGATCTCATGGATTTGATCTCTTAAATCTGAAATTTTCTGAGGATCTAGAACTGCCTGAACTTCTGTTTCCGGGAGCTTTCCTTTTCTCTCATGATGTGTCTGGAGAATTTTTACTTCATCTTTAAGTTCAGGATAATCTACTTCAATCTTAAATAGAAATCTATCCAGCTGTGCTTCCGGCAGGGCATAAGTTCCTTCTTGTTCTATGGGATTTTGAGTGGCCAGAACCATGAAAGGAGGTTGCATTTTATACATTTTCCCATCAATGGTTACCTGTCTCTCTTCCATAACCTCAAAGAGGGCAGCCTGGGTTTTGGCGGGAGCACGATTAATTTCATCTATAAGTACGATATTTGAGAAAATAGGACCCTTCTTAAATTCAAATTCTGAAGTCTTGGTATTAAAAATAGACGTTCCAAGAACATCACTGGGCATAAGATCGGGAGTGAACTGAATTCTACTAAAATCTGTTTTTAAACATTTGGCGAATAATTTGGCCGTAATAGTTTTAGCCACACCGGGAACGCCTTCTATAAGCACATGACCATTAGATAATAATCCCACGATCAACAATTCTACAAAGTTTTCCTGCCCAATAATGACCTTGGAAAGCTGAGTTTTTAAGCTTTCTACAGCTTCCCCGAGACCTTCTAGCGGAATTCTGTTTTCAAATTTTAATTCCTCTTTGTTATTATCTGTTTCCTGATTTTCCATCGTGCTTTTTAAATGTATTTATGCTTTTGCTTAATTCGAAGAATCTGTCTTTATTGTTTTCTTTGTTTTCCTGAAAATTATAGATTATTTCGAAAAGCCTTTTAGTTCTTTCCAGACTATTTTCACTTTTGGCAGCAAGATCCCGGTAAAAGGAATCATTAATTACTGAAGGATCTAATCTATACCTGTTTCTGATAAATTCCATAAAAAGAGTGATCTTCTTTAGTCCCAATTCATGATATTTCTTTTGTTCCAGATATAAATGAGCCATGGTCTGGGTAAATTCAAAAGATTTATTCTGTAATGGTTCTACTACGGGAATCGACCGTTGTTTCCTTTTTCCTTCAAATAATATAAATAGAATCGCTGCTATAATCACAAAATAATAAGCCCATTTGAGGGGCCTATTGTTCAATAGAATATAAAGCGGAGAGGAGAAAAAACCTTTGCCAGATTTGTAATATGAGTCCCAAAGAATGTTTCTGTTGGATAAATATGACAGTAAAGCCTCACTATAACGGTAATTTTCATTCTTCAGAAGAAAATAATTACTGAATGCCTGTGGAGCAGTATGCAGATATATTTCACCATCACCAAAACCTGTTTTTATAAAATTGATTTTTTCTTCCGGTTCTTTCTTTCCAAAACTGGAAGTTCCTAAAACGATATTGTTTAAAGTGTCAATTTCGCTAAAATATGTTGCCAGAAGATCCTGATCAAATTCTAAAGCCTGCTCAAACTGAAGGTCTGGATTAACTAGATTAAAAGACGGCCTTGTCTTTAAATCTTTAGAAGTAGCTATATATGTGGAAATCTCAATATTGAGGGTGTCTGATAGATTTTCTCCAAAACTATAAGCCGATACAAACAATTTATTTCCTCTAGAAACCCATTCTAAAAGCTCATCAAGCTCATTATCATCAAAATTCACATAATTATTTAGAAAAAAGTAAGTACCGTTTTCTGGGGAGCTATGGAGGTATTCGTAAGGAGGAATTTTAATATCTTGAATACTGTCTTTAGTACTGGTTTTCCAGCTTTCATAGAAAATATAAGCACCAAGTGGAATTTTATCTTTAGCGGTATAACTCGAATTCCAGTTTATTGGTTCTGGTTCAGAACTTTCCAGCCATGCAAGTGAAATTACCAGCAGGAGAAACAAACCGAAAGCTATCTTGTAGGTTCTATTCATGGCGTAGACCTTTTAATGCAGCTTCCATTTTAATAAAGCCTTTTTCTGCCAGTCTAAAATCTCCTTCGGAAACCTGAAAACTTCCATACCAGATAAACTCGTACAACTTAGAGATATTAGAAAACTGATCTCGTATACTTTCGTTTTTTATTTCATTTGAATAATCTTTATTGGTTTTTTGATATTCATAATGAATAAGCTCCAGTTCATCCAACTTTCGCAGTTCCTTCAAGTAATAATACCGTACCGCAAGCCGAAAATGCCCATTTTCAATAGCTTTCTGCATGAGTGCCATAAGATCTTCATTTTTTACCAGTTCTTCTTCTTCAGAAAGGTAAACTTCACTTTGCTTAGGTTTATGGAGAATCTTTCCGCCCGGGTTTAACTTTGAAAATAACCAGGCAATAAGGCCCAGAAGCACCAGGATTAATACAAAAGGAATCACGGCAATGATAATGGCCACAATACCATTGGCTTCATAATCACCCAAAAGCCAGCTCATGAACTGATTGTATTTGGAGTTAAGCCATTTTTTAAACCGGGTCCACCAGTTATCTTTTTCAATCGTATCTATATAGTTGAATTCATCCTGAGCACTATAGTTTTTAATCTGCTGCTCATTGAGATCAACCTGTTTAAGTCCTGAAGTTTGATCATACTTTACCGCTCTCACTTCCGTCAGGGAATCTGTCTCCTGAGGATAGGAGATTCCGAAGAACAGAGATAAAAGAATGATTAAAAACCTATTTTTCAAAACTATTTATTGTTTCCCAGGTTTTGAATTGTTTCGTAAGTACCGGTATAATTTTGCTTTTCGTTCAGATTAAAATAAATAAAAGCGATCCCTATGGGGGTAATGCTATAAACCAAATACTGAACTATGGAGGTGAAAATATTGATAATGATATATCCTATCCCAAACATATCTTTAACATTGGTTGCTGCCGAACCTTCACTAGCTGAAACAAATGCCTTGATCAGGAAATAAAAGATCGCCGGTAATTGAAATACGAGACTTATTAAATAAACGATAAGGCCAATACAAAAGAGTGTTCCGAAGGTAGTCCACCAATTATCTTTAATAAGCTGAAAACAATCTGAGATACTATCCATCACGCTATTTCCACGAAATACCAAAATAGCAGTGGCAAGACTAACCGGGATAGCGACATAAATTCCAGGAATGATAAAAAGTATGGTGCCGGCGAAAATAAGAATCCACGATATCAAGGTGATAAGCAATATCTTTCCAAAATCACTTTTCATTCCTGCGGCAACTTCAGAAGAGATGATTTCCCCTTTATTTTTAATATAGGAAAGTATAATGTGATAGACAGTTCCGGTCATGGAAGTTACATATAACAAATAAGCCAGTAACATAAGCCCTGCAGAGATGATGATATTAGATGTTTGAAATATACCACCATCAGAAATAAATGAAACTCCAACGGTAGACCAGGTGTAATAGGTTACGGCTGCTATTAAAAGGATAAATGCGGGACCAACCAGTTTTAAAAATATCTTTCCGGCCTTTTTATAATTCTCACGAAGAAATTTGAAGGTTACACTCAATATTTCTCCAAGCTCACGCTGCTTTTTAAATTCAATAAATTCGGGGTTCATTTTTCGATTTTTTTAATAGGTGTAAAGGGTAGTAAACATAATAAAACAATATTAATGTTAAAGAAGAAAGAATGATAATAATCGCTAACCAGTCTGGCATTGAAGTGATCCTGGTTACAAATCCCTCCAGGAAGCCCGCAATGATAAAAAACGGGATGGTGCTTATTACAATTTTTAACCCATTTTTTATACCCATGGTAAAAGATTTTAGTCGGGTATAAGTTCCGGGGAAAAGTATGCTTTTACCCACTACCAGCCCCGCACAACCGGCAACTATAATCACAGAAATCTCGATGGTTCCGTGAATCCAGATCGTTCTAGCCGATTCCCACAAAAGGCCTTTATCATAAAAGAAATACTGAAAACTTCCCAGCATTACCGCATTTTGCATTAAGAGAAACACAGTGCCAATACCAGCAAGAATGCCTAGAGAAAAAGCCATTAGTGAAACCCTGATATTATTAAGGGTGATCCCAAGGAACATATCGGTTTCAGAAGCCTTTTTATAGACAGCCATGGGATCACTATTATCGATGTTCTCCAGGGTCATATTTATATAAGCATCTCCTAGAATTGATCTAACGAAAGCGGCATCTGTAGCAGAACTGTAAGCGCCAATAATACAGAAACCAGCAAAGATCAAAAAGCTCAATAATAGCTGCTTCTGATGTTTGTGAAACTGGGAGGGAAATTCTTTGGTAAAAAAAGTAATGAATCTATTTCCCGATTCTTTTTTAGAACGATATATCTTTTGGTGTAACCCGGCGACTAAAGCATTGAGATATGTAGAAGTGTTGCTTTTGGGATAAAAAGTTTTAGAGTAACTTAGATCATCGCTTAATTCAATGTAAATATCTGAAAGCTGCCCAGGAGAAAGATTTCCATAATTTTGCAAGAGGCTTTCATACTTAACCCATTTATCTTTATTTTGCCTGACAAAAGCCGCCTCGCGCATCGTATTTTGAATAAACCCCAAAGTAACATATTTAATGGATAATTTTCAAATTGAAACCGCTCAAAATATAAGTATAGAACAGAATGTTGCGGGAATAGGGGACAGAATACTGGCTTTTATAGTAGATATTGCTATAATATCGATTTTTATGATCTTAGCATCTCTCATTATGGCAGGAATTAATGGGGACAGAGGAAGTGAAATGATGTACTATCTCGTATTAGGATTACCTGCTTTTTTATATAATTTATTATGGGAAACCTTCTGGAACGGACAATCTCCCGGTAAAGCATTATTGCAAATTAGAGTTGTGAAAATGGACGGTCTAAGACCCCAGTTTTCAAATTATTTAGTGAGATGGCTCTTACGAATTATCGATATAAGCTTAACCAGTGGAGGAATTGCGGTGGTTACCATTTTATTAAACGGTAAAGGGCAAAGATTAGGTGATATTGCTGCTGGAACCACGGTGATTTCTGAAAAAAAGAAAGTTAGTATTCACAATACGCTGGCAGTGGATCTACCGGAAGATTATCAACCAAAATATTCTCAAGTCACAGTATTAAGTGATAATGATATTCAGGAGATCAAGAACTTATATCAGGATGCACAAAAAACAGGGCAGCACCACATAATTATATCTTTGAGCGAAAAGGTTGCAGAATTAATGGATGTTCAGTTTGAAGAAAAGCCAATGAATTTCATTCAACGGGTGATCAACGATTATAATTATTTTACCAGCCAATAGTTATTGTAAAATTTCTATATCCATTTCAATATTATCAATTGGCCATTCAGAGTCCCCTGTTTTTACTTGAGCGATTTTTTCGGCAACTTCCATCCCACTTGTAACTCGGCCATATACTGTATGATCATTATTTAGGTGTGGGGTTCCACCTTTATCCAAAACTATAAAAAATTCGAATGGAGAGGAAGCTTTACTTACATTCTGTTCAGCGTATTTAGCTGCTGAAAATGCTCCATAGGTATGTTTATGCCCTGCATCAAATTCGCTGGGGATTAGATAATTTCCAACATCCCCACGATTACTTGCGGTTATTTGATTATCTGCATTTCCTCCCTGGATCACAAACCCGGGAGCAATGCGATGAAAAAATGTATCATTGAAGTAATCATTTTTTACTAGCATAATAAAATTAGCCCTATGCAGTGGAGTATCTCTGTACAGCTGTACATCGATATTTCCGAATTTTGTTTTAATTCTAATTTTAGTTTCGGGATTATTCTTTCCGTATTCAGTAAGTGTAGGTATTAATTGTTCCTGAGCTATAGAGAACATGGAGTTTTCTTCGATTTTGGTTTGCTTGCTTTCTCCGGCCAGTTCTTTTTTACGTAATTCAAAAATACTATCTCTGGCGTTTTGAATGGAATCTTGTTTCTTCTGCGCTTTCAGGTCTTCGGTAGACTTTCTTTGACCCTTTTCTGTTGAAGTTTCCTTATCTTCACAACTTGCAAAAAAGAGAAATAAAATAAATGAGACTAAAGAAAGATTTCTAAACATGGAATTCGAAATTTTTAAAAACAGGATTTCAAAGTTAAAAAAAATGCCGCTTCCCGGAGAGGTTGCACATAGAAAACTGGCACCACTAATCAGAATTAATGAACTTAGTGAGATAGATATGTCAAAAATGAATCCGCAGAAAGCAGGAGTGATGGCAGTTTTTTATCCGGGAATTGACGCCGAAACCAGGCTGGTATTAATTTTACGTAAAACTTATAAAGGGGTTCATTCCAATCAGATTGGATTTCCTGGAGGAAGAGTAGAAAAAGAAGATCTTGACTTGGAAGCCACTGCATTGAGAGAAACAGAAGAAGAAGTTGGAATTCCCAGAACTGACATTGAAGTTTTATTAAAATTGACCAGGCTTTACATACCACCTTCAAACTTCTGGGTTCAACCCTATTTGGGAATAATGGAAAAAACACCGACAATGATGGCACAGGAATCTGAGGTTGAAGCCATACTTGAGGTGAAATTAAGCGATTTTCTGGATGATAAAAATGTGATAACAGAGAGATTAAGTACTTCTTATGCCACAAATATAGAAGTGCCTGCTTATAAACTTAACGGATATGTGGTATGGGGAGCAACGGGTATGATGTTAAGTGAGATACGGGAATTGCTTTTAAAAATTTAATATAGCTGGTAATTATTATATTTACCGCTAGCTCTATAAATGCTGAGTTTATAGAGGTTAATCGTAAAAATCAAAAATTTCAGCAATGGGATTATTCAAAAAGAATCCATTTGGACACTATCTTATACTAAAAAAGTGGTTAATTCGGCTTTTCGGTGTGCTTACGCATCGTAGATATAGAGGTTTTAATGAGCTTCAAATTGAGGGTTCCGGAATCATCAAAAATTTACCACATACCAATGTTCTTTTTGTTTCCAATCATCAAACCTATTTTGCTGATGTAACGGCCATGTTTCATGTTTTTAATGCCAGTCTTAGTGGAAGGGTAGATAGTATTAAAAACGTAGGCTACATTTGGCAGCCTAAAATGAATATTTATTATGTTGCCGCTAAGGAAACTATGAAAGCTGGATTTTTAACCCGGATCATGGCTTATGCGGGCGCAGTGACCGTAGAGCGTACCTGGAGGGCCCAGGGACAGGAGGTAAAGCGCGAAGTGAATCCCAATGATACAGAAAATATTGGTGTAGCCCTGAATGATGGATGGGTGATCACATTTCCACAGGGAACTACCAAGCCATTTAAACCAATTAGAAAAGGGACAGCGCATATTATCAAAAATCATAAACCAATAGTCATTCCGATTGTTATTGATGGTTTTAGACGATCTTTTGATAAAAAAGGGCTTCGAATTAAAAAACGTGGAATTCTACAAACATTTCAGATCAAGGAACCTCTGGACATCGATTATGAGAATGAAAGTATTGAAGAAATCGTTCAGAAACTAGAATATGCTATTGAGCAACATTCTTCTTTTCTTAAGGTAATTCCTAAAGAAGAAATTGATGCCATGGAAGATCTCAATGAACAACGCCGTTGGGGATATTAGTTTTTGGGGATACTACAAGGTGGTAATAGTTTAAAGCAGCATGAAAAAAATAATTATACAGGGAATAAAATTCGATGAAAAATCTTCTTTTCAAAAAGGACCTAAACTTGCTCCTCCAAGAATAAGAAAAGTTTTAAATTGTGGTTCTGCAAATATGTATGCAGAAAACCTTACTAATATAGAAAATTCAAGCATTGATGATAAAGGTGATTTTGAAATATCTGAATACTTTGATATTGAACAAGTAACTAAAAAGCACCTTGATTTGGACGCCAAAATTTTTACATTAGGTGGAGACCATTCGATAACATTTCCTATAATAAAGGCTTATAGTGAAAAATATCCGAAATTAGATATTCTTCATATCGATGCGCACACAGATTTATATGATAATTATGAAGGGGACAAGTATTCCCACGCATGCCCTTTCGCAAGAATTATGGAAAATGGTTTAGCGGTTAAGCTAGTACAGGTTGGAATTAGAACATTAAACCCACATCATGTTGAACAGGCAGATAAATTTAATGTGGAAATACATGAAATGAAAAATTTAGATTTGGATCGAATTCCAAAATTTAAAAATCCTTTATATATTTCTTTGGACATGGATGGGTTCGACCCGGCATTTGCTCCAGGAGTTTCGCATCACGAACCTGGAGGATTAACTTCCAGACAAGTAATAGATTTAATTCAAAACATCGATTCTGAAATCGTAGGAGCTGATATTGTTGAATATAATCCAAATAGAGATTTTCAAAATATGACTGCTTTTTTAGCAGCAAAAATGATGAAAGAAATAATAAGTAAAATGATGTAAAGAATAAGCTTCTGCCATGTCGGGCCATCGTAATTAACGGGTATCGCCGAACAGTGAAATTTTCGAAACCAGGAAAGAAAATGGTTAAATTGGCTAGTCTGCTTCCTACTACCGTAGCTTTCGATAATTGAGACCGAAAACCAGCCTTAGAATCATTTTCAAAAATTTTAGCTTTCTACACCAGAAAATTTAAATTCTCCAGCACTATCTCATAAACTGTGTAAATAGAAAATAACAGGGGTCGCGACCCCTGTTATTTTTTTGTCTAATTTTAAATTTTACACAGTATGAAAAAAGAAGATTTATTTAGCGATGAATTTTTAAAGCAGTTCAAAAGTGGAGATCAGCTCAACAGCTTCTTAAAAGAACTGCAAAAGCGTGGTATTGAAAAAATGCTCGAAGGAGAGCTCGATGGTCATTTAGGTTATGACAAAAGCCAGAAGTCTGGTAACTCTAATACCCGTAACGGCTATGGCCAGAAAAAGGTTCGCACCTCCTTTGGTGAATCCCAGATCCAGGTCCCCAGGGATCGTGAAGCATCCTTTACTCCTATGATTGTACCCAAGCGTGGCAATATGGTCGATGGCATTGAAAACGTGATTGTCTCGCTCTATGCCAAAGGAATGAGCAATAGTGATATTGAAGAGCAAATTCGAGAGGTCTATAATTTTGAAGTCTCTACTTCCACCATATCCAGGATTACCGAGAAAGTAACCGAAGATATTGTGGCCTGGCAAAACCGACCTTTAGAGCCTGTGTACCTGATCGTTTGGATGGATGGGATTGTCTTCAAGGTTCGAGAGAACTCCAAGGTAATCAACAAGACGGTGTACATAGCAGTCGGGCTTCGCAGGGATGGAAAGAAAGAAGTCCTGGGGCTTTGGTTGGGAAAAAATGAGTCGTCAGCTTTCTGGATGTCTGTACTTACCGATATAAAATCACGGGGCACCGAAGATATCCTGATCACCGCTACCGATAACCTCAATGGCTTTACCGATACCATCAGAAATATCTTCCCAGCGTCTAAAACCCAGATCTGTGTGGTGCACCAGATCAGGAATGCTTGCCGTTATGTGGTCTGGAAAGATAAAAAAGCCTTTACCGCTGATATGAAGCATATTTACAATGCTCCCAACCAACAGGCCGCCAAAGCTGCCCTGGAAGATTTTGCAGCACAATGGGAGAGCAAATATTCCTATGCCATCAAAAGCTGGAGGGACAACTGGGAAGATCTTACCGTGTTCTTTGAGTTTCCACTGGAGATCAGGAAAATCATTTATACCACCAATCTTATTGAAAACCTGAACGGAAAAATAAGAAAATACACTAAAAACAAATTATCCTTCCCTACTGATGAAGCAGTAATGAAATCTGTATATTTGGCTACAAGGGAAGCTACAAAGAAGTGGTCAATGCCTATCAGGAACTGGGGCATTATTTTAAATCAGTTCCTTACGATCTATGAAAAAAGGGTCAGACTTTAAAAAAGTCCAACCCCTGTTATTTAAACTTTACACACTTTACGGGACAGTGTCAATTCTCCTCACTCCTCACTCCTCACTGCTCACTGCTCACTGCTCACTGCTCACTATTCCATTTCGAGCTTTTTCAATTCTTTGTAATTTTTATTTAGTCTTCTGAGAAGGATTCCATAAACTATTCTATAAATAAGCCATATAATACCAAGAACAATCGCTAGAACTAATAAGGTTCCACCAATAAAGATTAACCATTGCCTAGTGTCAAATTCCATATTAGTAGTGGTAGTTTCGGCAGTTAAAATATGATTGTGAAGCATAGAATAAAGCATTACAATAAATACTACTGCACTAGATATTAGCACAAAGCCAATATAGTATTTAACCGTTTTACGCGTTCTTAAAATATTCTTCATTAAGCGAGAAGCACTGTCTGTGGTAGAGATTCTTCTGTAATTGAGATAAAATCTGTAAATAAAATAGAAGGTGATTAAATAAGTAATAATATAAACTCCAATTACAAATTCCGTAAGCTTATATTTTTTCATTTGCTCCCAATACTCGTCATCGGCCAAAACAATATTTAAAACTGCTCCAAGCAAAAATTCTACAATACTGATAATAAATATCCACTTTACGATCGAGGAAGATTTCTTCCAGATCATTTTATAAATTTCATCGTAGGTTAGATGTGGCAGATTTTCTTCCTGCTTTTTCCAATCCTTTTTTAACAGATCTAAATCATCCATAATTTGTCAAGGATTTATAAGGTTCTTTAATTTGGTTTTTACCCTGTTCATTTTCACTCTTGCATTAACTTCAGTAATCCCAAGGGTATAAGAGATCTCTGCATAATTTCTATCTTCCAGATACAAAAAGACAAGCGCTTTATCAATATCGTTTAATTGTCTTATGGCATCGTACATCAGCTTCAGATGTTGCTCTACTTCATCATTATACTCTTCAGATTTTATTTTAAAATGAACATTATCATAATCCTGTGTTCGTATACTTCTTTTTTTCTTTCTGTATAAAGTGATGGCTGTATTTAAAGCAACCCGGTACATCCAGGTACTAAATTTAGCGTCACCTCTAAACTTTGGATATGCCTTCCATAACTGTATCGTGATTTCCTGAAAAAGATCATTATGTGCATCCCTGTCGTTCGTATAGATACGGCAGATCTTGTGTGCAATATTCTGGTGTTTCTCCAGGTTTGTTACAAACTGATGTTCTAATTCTTTGTTCACGAAGCTTTGGTTAGCATGTAATAGGTAGTTAAAATAAGCGCTATGTTACAAAAAACTTTAATTTAAAGTTAATCCATCCTTCAATCTTTCTATAAATAGTAAATTTGAATAAAACCGACCATTTTTATGAACATCCCAAGAACCGACTTGCCACGAGTAGTAATTATTGGAGGTGGTTTTGCCGGAATGGCGCTTGCCAGAAAAGTATTGAAAGAAGATATGCAAATGGTAATGCTAGACAGGCATAACTATCACACTTTTCAACCTTTGCTTTACCAGGTTTCAACCTCCGGACTCGAGCCGGATTCTATTGCGTATCCTCTCAGAAAAATAACTCGTTCCAGCAAAAGGTGCTTTTTTAGATTGGCAGAAGTACAATCTATTTCTGCTGAAAACAATACGGTACATACTAATATTGGAGATCTTGTTTACGATTACCTGGTGATCGCCACAGGCTCTAAAACTAATTTCTTCGGAAATGATAGCATTGAGGAGCATGGAATGTGGATGAAAACCGTTCCGCAGGCTTTAAACATTCGAAGCCTTATTCTGGAAAACCTGGAGCAGGCCACAATTACAGATGATCCGGAAAAAAGAAAGGCACTTTTAAACTTTGTTCTTGCGGGTGCAGGGCCCACAGGAGTTGAATTAAGTGGAGCCATTGCCGAATTAAGAAACCACATCGTCCCCAAGGATTATCCAGATCTTGATCCAAATGAAATGAATATTCATCTTCTTGAAGGTCTTGAAAGAGTTTTACCTCCTATGAGTGAGCATGCTTCGAAAAAGGCTCAGGAAATGCTTGAGGAACTAGGGGTCAAAATTCATTTGAATACGATGGTAGAGAATTATGACGGTCATCTGGTAACGACAAATACCGACCTTGCCCTGAAAACTGAAACCTTCATTTGGTCTGCCGGGGTAACAGGAGCTCCTGTGGAAGGATTAAATGCCTCCGCACTCGTTGAAAAAGCGAATAGATATGAAGTTAATGCATTTAACCAGGTGAATGGGTACGAAAACATTTTTGCAGTAGGAGATATAGCTTTAATGCAAACGGAAGCTTTTCCAAAAGGACATCCAATGGTTGCACAGCCCGCAATTCAACAGGGAAAGCATTTAGCTAAAAATTTAAAGCACTTAATACGAGGAGAAAAGCTGGAGCCTTTTGAGTATTTTGATAAAGGAACTATGGCTACCGTTGGAAGAAACAGGGCAGTGGTAGATCTTCACAAATGGAAGTTCTCCGGATTTTTTGCCTGGTTTGTATGGATGTTCGTTCATCTATGGTTTCTGGTAGGATTCAGAAACCGGTTTGTTACCTTTTTTAACTGGATCTATAATTATGTAAACTTCGACAAAGCAGCAAGGCTAATTATAAGACCATTTAAGGGGCAGGAAGACACTATGAGAATGGATAAGGATAAAGTTTAAAAAAAGAGACTGTCTAAAAAAACTTGTCATGGTCATTGCGAGGAACGAAGCAATCTGTAGGATAGTATTGAAGTTCATCTTAAAGATTACTTCACTCCGTTCGTAATGACTTCAAAACTTGTCTTTTTAGACGATCACTTTTTAGTTATCTATTCTTACGAATTTCCTTATTATAATCTGAAGCAAGATCTGTTTTTTGCTTTTCGGTTAAAACCTTTCCTGCCAATTGGAAAATTTCATGTTCTTCTTCCTCTAAATGGTGGATTAATTGATGTTCCAGATCCTTGGCAAGCTTAAGCCAGTTAGAAGCATCCATTTCTGTATCTTCCATTTCTTCTACGAGCTCATCCATTTCATGATGCTCGGCAACACTATGACGTGCTTTTTCCTGCGTCATATCCTTTTTCATTAATGGAATATAGAAATGACGCTCTTCAGCATCTTCATGGATCTTTAGTTCATGTTTTAAATCTTCAAAGATCTTTTTTCTTTCTTCGGTTTTACCTTCTGTTTTTATAAGCTTATCTATGAGATTTCTTTGTATTTCGTGTTCCTGTCTTAATGCTTCAAAAATGGTCATTATTTAATTTTTTTAGATTTGATTCGAAGTTATTCAAAATAATGTTAAAGAATATTTAATTTTAGAATTGAAAAGCTAAAACTGATAATTCACAGTTCGGTAGTGAAATTTTACAGTTGAGAAATTTAATTTTCAAACAGTAATAAAATGCTCACATATTTGTCTTCTAAATTAAATGCATGAAATTGTTTCTCAAAATATTAAGAATCACAGTGATTATCTGCGTAATCGTTGTTTTAATAGAAACCGCCTTTTCAGACAGACCCCTAAACAAACTTCTGGAACCGGAACTTTGGGGAATGTATTTTATGTACACATTTGTTCTTACCTGTATAAATGGATTCTATTTTTATTATTTCAGTGTAAAAATTGGTTGGGAGGGAGCTGGTCTTAAAAGAATCTTAGGAGGAGCTATAGGCTCTATAATTCTTACATTAATAGGATTCTTTATTTGTCGGTTAATTGACAAAACGTTGATCAATGAGGTGCCTGTAGAGGAGTTTTTAAGTAATGAAACTTTCGGTAATTATATATTTCCATTGCTGTTTACGGCAATAGTTTCCATGTTTTTTCATCTTATATATTTCTACAAAGCACTTCAGGAAAAGAGGGTTAAGGAACAAAAGATTATTGCTGGAACGGCTTCTGCTAAGTTTGATGCTCTTAAGAATCAGCTAGACCCGCATTTTCTTTTTAATAGTTTAAATGTACTGGCTTCGCTTATCGATGAAAATCCAGATCAGGCACAACGTTTTACTACCGGATTATCCAAAATATACCGGTACGTTCTGGAACAAAAGGACAAAGAACTGGTAAGTCTACAGGAAGAGTTGAAGTTTGCGAACACCTATATGAAGCTTCTGAAAATGCGCTTTGAGGATAGCATTTATTTTGAATTACCTGAAGCGCTTTCTAATGATGAGGCAAAAGTAGTTCCTTTATCATTGCAGCTATTATTAGAAAATACTATAAAACACAATATCGTCAATGAGAACAAGCCATTAAGGATTAAAATTTATGAAGTGGATGGCTATCTTATTGTAGAAAATAATTTTCAGAAAAAGGAGGTTTTAGGTACAAGAAAAGGGGTAGGACTTCAAAATATAGTTAATCGCTATCATGTGGTAACCGAAAGAAAAGTACTTATAGAACAAACAGAAAATTTTTTCAGGGTAAAACTCCCTGTGCTAACCAAACAAATTTCAGTTATGGAAACAGTAGACAACAATCAGGAAAATGCTTATTTCAAAGCAAAGCAAAGAGTAAAGGAGATGAAAGAGTTCTATGGCAATTTGATTTCTTATTGCGTAGTAATTCCATTCCTAATTTTTATTAATTATTACACTTACTGGAGTTTTCAATGGTTCTGGTTCCCACTTTTTGGATGGGGAATAGGCCTTACAATTCACGGTTTTTCGGTATTTGGATATGGTTCAGACTGGGAGGAACGTAAGATCCAGGAGATCATGGCAAAGGATAAGCAACAAACTAAATCTTGGAAATAATGAAAACTAATTATAAAGAAAACATCAGTTATAGGGCGGCTCAAAAAAGAGTGAAAGATATTAAAGGTTTTTATATTCATCTGGTAGTCTATCTTTTCATCAATATTGCCATTTTCGTGGTGAGTACTCAGAATGAGGGATTTATTAACGGATTGTCTAATCTATCCAATTACACCACGATATTTTTCTGGGGAATAGGATTATTCGCTCACTGGGCAAGTGTTTTTGGCCCTGGGTTTTTATTCGGAAAGAAATGGGAAGAAAAAAAGATCCAGGAACTAATGGATAAGGATAAGAAGCAGATCTGGAAATAGAAATCTAAACCTAGAGAATTGAGCGTGACCAAAGTTATAATTATTGAAGACGAAAAGCCGGCGGCAAGAAGGTTGCAGCGCATGCTTTCTAAGATAGACATAGTAGCCGAAACAATGCTGCATTCTGTAGCTGAAGCTGTAGAGTGGTTTAATACCAATGAACATCCAGATCTTATCTTTCTGGACATCCAGCTTAGTGACGGAATTTCCTTTGAAATTTTCGATCATATAGAGACCGAAAGTGCCATTGTTTTCACTACCGCATATGATGAATATGCTTTAAGGGCGTTTAAACTGAATAGTATAGACTATTTATTAAAACCAATAGATGAGGAGGAGCTGGAAGCGGCTGTTAGTAAGTTCAAAAACTCCAAAAAATCATCTTCAGACAATATTGATGTGAATCAATTAAGGTCGCTTCTCAGGCTAGGCGGAGCAAAGAAAAGTTTTAAGTCGAGATTTACAGCTCAGGTAGGTCAGCATCTTAAACTGGTAGATATATCTAATATAGCATGTTTCTATTCTGAAAACAAAGCCAGTTATATACATTGTAATTCCGGCAGAAATTATCCCGTAGATATTCCGCTAGAGCAATTAGAGAATGAACTTGATCCCGAAAAATTCTATAGGATCAACCGAAAGTGCATATTAAATATCAATGCTATAAATGATATTGTTTCTTACACAAATTCAAGACTGGAGATAAAACTTGAAAATTTTCATGAATTTCAGCTTATCGTAAGTAGAGAAAGGGTTAAGGACTTCAAATCCTGGTTAAACAACTGATCTTTAAATGTTAAATTCACTTTATTTAAAACCATAGGTTGTTTCTCTCCGTATATCTTAATACATAAACTCTATGGTTTGTTTGAATAATTTTTGGTCGAATTATTTCGATTTGAGTTTTTGATTTTTTTGGTTGGTTAGATGCTTGGAGTAGAATTCCATCCGGAATTTTCCAAGTATTTACAAAAATAAGCCCCACGCTACAGCGTGGGGCTTATCTGTTATTTTCCTTTTTTATGTTTTGTTATGGTGCAGCAACAGCTCCCAATACATATAATTGATCCATGGTTGGTGATTCACTACCACCTGCAGGTTCAAGTGTTATTCCAAAGGCTTCAGATTCATTAGCATTTTCAAGAGCAAAAATCTTATTGTCATCCATTGTAAATTCCTCTAATAGACCAATACTTGTTGGTGTTAAAGGCTCCAGTTTTAATGACCAAACCTGGTAAACTTTTCCACGTGGTGGTTCAGGAAGATCTTTTGCATCTATATATGCTTTATTCTCTTTCTTGTTCCAGTAAACCGCAGCGTATGCTCCTGGATCAACATTTTGACCCTGTAATGGCACTTTGGATACTTCTTTATCCCTAAGCACGGCCAAAAGTTCTTCGGTCTTTTCGGCATCGTCCCTGGAATCTGCTATTTGCTGTTCCATTGCTGCAGATCGAGCTTTTTCAGAATTCAATTCCTCTCTTAAGTTATTCTTATCTTCAAAGACAAAGAATAGCCCGATTAGTAACACTACAGTTGCCGCCCAACCGAAATAAGATACCCAATCTGTTTCTTTCTTTCGCTCAATATTGATAACCGTATCATCAGATTTGTCTGATAATTTCTGTTTAATACTTGCCAGTAAAGCTTCGGCATTATAAGAAGGAGCTACTGAAGCAGATAATTTTTGTAATGCTACTTCAATCTCTTCAACTTCTTTACGAATTTCAGGATGTTCTTTTAAAGCCATACTTACCTCACGGCTTTCAGCATCTGTAAGAGCACCGTAAACGTAAAGTTCAAGTATTCCCGACGATATGTATTCTTTTATATCCATGTACTATTCTACTAACATTTCACGAAGTTTGTTAATACAGGCTCTGTTCTTCGTTTTTACAGTTCCCAAAGGCATTTCAAGCTCTTCTGCTGTTTCCTTTTGGGTAAAACCTTTAAAGAATAACAAGTCTATTAGTTTTTTACAAACAGGCTTTAAAACATCGATATATTTTTGAACCCCGATAGCATCAGCTTTAGCTGAGAAATTAGACTTGCTTTCTAAAATATCTACGAAATTATCTGCGGTAAGGTTTTTCTGGTTGTTTTTGTGTCTCTTAGAACGCAATTGATCTATAGAGGCATTCCTGGCAATGTTAAGTATCCATGTAAAGAATCTTCCCTTATCTGAATTGTAACTAGATGAATTATTCCATATTTTTAAGAAAACATCCTGAAGTATTTCTTCAGCTATTTTCTCATCGTGAACAATACTATAGATTATTCCGTAGGTACTTTCAGAATATAGTTCATAGATTCGTTCAAAGGCTCTCTGATTACCGTTCTGTAATTCGAGAATTAAACCGTCTTGCTGCATAAATGTTATTTGAGGAAATAAATATAGGCTTAAATACCAAATAAAAAAAGCGGCCGTTAAGCCGCTTTTATCTTTTATTCTGTAGAAATTATTTCTTGATCACACCACAACCTACACGGGTTCCGGCAGCACCAGATGGTTGAGATGTGTAATCATCTACGCCATCATGAACGATCACGGCCTTCCCTAAAATATCTTTTTTAGAGTCTCCGCAACCAATACACCACTCTTCAGTGCTCATATTAACGGTTCCATTTCCATTAGCATCAACCTCAAAATTACCTATATCACCTTTATGGAAACCTTCAGAATCACCCCATTCTCCATGCTGAGCATCTGTAGGATTCCAGTGACCTCCGGCAGATTTTCCATCTGCAGCAGAACAATCTCCTTTTTCATGAATATGAATGGCATGTGTACCCTCAGCAAGTCCTGAAATAATTGCAGTCATAGAGACTTCACCATCTTCCTGGGTAAATACAACATTACCACTAAGCTTGGAGTCACTAACAGCCTGAAGAGAAACTTTTACTTTCTTTACTTCTTCCTCTTTTTTGGTTTCCATATCAGATTTCATTTCAGTTTCTGACTGGTCATCCATTTCCTTTTCTTTTTTCTCATTCTTACAGCTTGTAAAAATTAATCCAGCACAAAGAATAAGAGACAAACTAATACGTTTCATAATATTTTGATTGGTTAAACTATCAATTAATAAATCTAAATTAAGCCTATTCACAGGCACCACCAAAGATTTAAGGATAGCTTAACAATGGCTTTATTGCTCTAATTCTCCTATGAATCTATTAGTCTGGTGGCGATCTGAGCTTTTGCAGATAATGTTTTATGTACAGGACATTTATCTGCAATTTCCATGAGTCTCTTCAATTGTTTCTCGTCCAGATTTCCCTCAATAGAAATTTCCCTTTCAAAACTATCAATCTTTGCCATATCATTTTCACACTCCTCACAATCACTAGCATGCTTTTTAGAATAACTTACGTGTGTTTCTACATTATCGATCTTCCATTTTTTTCTACGGGCATACATTTGAATAGTCATAGAAGTACAGGCTGCCAGGCCACTAGAAACCAGTTCGTAAGGGTTGGGCCCAAGATCGCTACCGCCCACTTTTATAGGTTCGTCTGCAACCAGATGATGATTTCCCGCTATAATTTGAGTTGTAAAACCAGTTGCTCCCAGATTGGCCATTACTTCATGGTCTGTTTTTAATTCTGGAGCTTTCGGTTCTTTTATATATTTACTTGCCCAGGCCGAAATAACTGTTCCAACATATTCAGAATCTGCTTTTGTGCTCAGCATATGGTCTGCACCATCAATAGAAATAAAACTCTTGGGATGCCATGCAGATTTGTACAGCTCCTCAGCATGATTTATAGAAACTATTTCATCTTGCGGAGAGTGCATCACTAATAAAGCCTTTCTTATTTCCTTTAAAGCAGAAGCATCCTGGTTTTTTTTAAGATCATCAATAAATTGCTTTTTGATTTTGAAACTTCGCCCTCCAATTTTCACATCGGCAAAACCTTTATTCAGGATTTCTTCGGAACTGGATTCAAAATGTTTCTGAACATGGGATAGGTTTGAAGGAGCGTTAATGGTAACCATACATTTTACTGAATCAAGCTTCTGGGAAGCGAATAGGGCAGCAGCTCCGCCTAATGAATGTCCAACGATCATTACAGGTGCCTTATATTCTTTTTTCAGGAATTCAGCAGCAGCTAATAAATCTCCTACATTGCTCGAAAAATTGGTGTCTTCAAACTCACCTTCGCTGTCTCCAAGGCCTGTAAAGTCAAATCTTAAAACACCATAACCTTTTGAAGCCAGATTTTTGCTGATATTTGATGGTGCATGAAAATTCTTATTACAAGTAAAGCAATGTGCAAAAAGTATAAAATTTGAAGGTTGCGAGTTTGTAGGTAACTCCAACACACCCTTAAGTTCTCTGGAATCAGAATTTTTAAAACTTACTTCTAGCTTTTTCATAATGGTATTATTTTCCTTTAAGGTTTGAATCAGGATAAGGTAATAAAAAAAAGCTGCCGTGAAAGGCAGCTTTAAAATTGTAAGTTAAATTTTAGAGTTGTTTGATCTTTATATTTCTGTACCACACTGGATCTCCATGATCCTGAAGGGCAATATGGCCTTTTTGACTGGCGCCAAAACCTTCCCATTCACTAAACTTAGACTTGCTCACCATGTTTTTCCATTCTTCTCCATGAACAGGGAATTCAACTATGGTTGTTCCATTTAGTTTAACCCAACCTTTATTCTCTTTATAATTTATATGAATTACTTCTTTATTCCATTCTCCGGCAGGTTTTGTAACATCTTCGCTTGGTGGAATCATATCGTACAAAGCTCCTGCAGTTCTATTCAAACCATTCTTAGCATCAGGATGTCTTTGATTATCCAGCACCTGAATTTCAGGCCCGGTTAAATAAGGTTCATTGTATTTTTCACCTTCCTGCACTGCCCACATAATTCCGCTATTTCCAGCTTCTGAAATTTTCCATTCCAGCGATAATTCAAAATTTTCAAATTCTTCTTTAGTAATAAGATTTTCTGTTTTAGATCTATTTTCTGCTGAAGGCTTGAACGAAATTGCACCATTTTCGGCTTTCCATTGATCTGAAATTGAATCCTTATTAAAAGCTTTCCATCCATCTAGGTTTTCTCCATTAAAAAGTTCCTGCCATTCCTGGTCCTCTTTTGCCTCTGAACTTTTCATCTCTGTATTTTCAGCAACCTTTATTTCTTCAGATTCTTTATTTTCATTCTTACATGCGGTCAAAGCAAGTATAGAGCATCCTATTATTACTAATTTTTTCATTTTGGTTGTTTTAAATTCCTAATATTCGTTTTAGTTTATTCTCATCTTTTTCAGACCCTGAAAAATCATCGAATCTCTTTTGAGTGGCTTCTATAATATTATCAGCAATAAATGAAACGCCTTCTTTTGCACCCTGATCTGGGGATTTAATGCAGCATTCCCATTCCAGAACTGCCCAAACATCACATCCGTATTCGGTTAATTTCGAAAAAACAGTTTTAAAATCTACCTGTCCATCACCGGGATGGCGATATCGTCCCGCTCTGTCTTTCCAGTCTCCATAACCTCCAAACATTCCTTTTTTACCTGTAGGATTAAATTCGGCATCCTTAACATGGAACATTTTTATATAATCGTGATAATGATCTATATATTCTATGTAATCCAATTGCTGAAGTACAAAATGGCTGGGATCGTAGAGAATATTTACCCTTTTATGATTGTTGGTCGCTTCCAAAAAACGTTCAAAAGTAACACCATCGTGAAGATCTTCGCCCGGATGGATCTCGTAACAGACATCTACCCCCTGTTCATCAAACTCATTTAAAATAGGCATCCATCGTTTTGCTAATTCGCTAAAACCCATTTCCACAAGGCCTTCCGGTCTTTGAGGCCAGGGATGCGCAGTGTGCCATAAAAATGAACCGCTAAAAGTACCATGTACGTCAAGACCAAGATTTCTGCTTGCTTTTGCCGCATACTTTAATTGATCTATTGCCCAGTTTGTACGTTTTTCAGGATTATTTTTATACGCATCTGGAGCGAAATTATCAAACATACTATCATAGGCAGGATGCACAGCCACTAATTGACCCTGAAGATGGGAGCTAAGCTCTGTGATCTCCAATCCATACGACTCAACTTTAGCTTTTAATTCATCACAATAGGTTTTACTTTCAGCCGCTTTCTTCAGGTCCATAAGTCTGGTTTCCCAGGTTGGGATCTGGATTCCTTTATAACCTAAACCTGAAGCCCATTTACACAATCCGTCTAAAGAATTAAAAGGCTCTTTATCATCCATGAACTGAGCTAAAAATACGGCTGGTCCTTTAATAGTCTTCATTATATCTATTTTTTATTCTTCCAAATTTATCCAAACATTTCCCTGCTTATGAGAATCTACCGTTTTCTCTATAAAATTCATTCCACGTAAACCGTCATTTAATTTTGGATAAGTACCTTTATGGCTAGATTTATCTTTAATTGCCATGGCTACCCCATAATAGATGTTCCCCATAGAATCAAAAATACCTTCTGGATGTCCGGGAGGAAGCTTGGTGCCTTCCAGGGAAAACTCACTATTATATTCATGTCCCGGTTTTAAGACTTGTAGCGCCATTCCCTCCTTTAATAGATAAAGATAATTGGGATTTTCCTGTTCCCATTTTAGGCCTCCGCTATCTCCATATATTTTCACAGAAAAGTTGTTTTCTTCTCCGGTGGCGATCTGGCTGGCTCTTAGAACTCCTTTAATATTCTCCTGAAATCTTAAAAGAATGGTACCGTCAATATCCATAGGATTATCTTCGTAGAGATAATTGAGGTCTGCAAGCACTTTATTTACTTTCATCCCCGTGACATATTCAGCCATGTTGTAGGCATGAGTTCCAATATCCCCAATACAACAACTTATTCCAGACTTTTCCGGATCGAGGCGCCATGTGGTTGATCTTTTTTCCTTGTCGTGAATAAGCGGATTTATCCATCCCTGGTAATATTGTACATCTACCTTCTGAATCTTTCCAATTTCACCATTTGCAATCATGGTTTTCATTTGGCGTATCATTGGGTAGCCAGTATAGGTATAAGTTACCGCAAAAATGGTATTGGCTTTCTGCAGGATTTCATTCAGAATTTTTGCTTCTTCATAGGTGGTTGTCAGGGGTTTTTCGCAAATAACATTGAAACCATTCTCCAGTAGTTGTTTTGCCATAGGGAAATGAAGAAAGTTTGGTGTAAGTATTGAAACTGCCTGTATTTTTTGGTCTTCCGGAAGTATAGCTTCCTTCTCAATCATGTCATCCAGACTTTTATAAATTCTGGAACTATCGAGTTGAAGTTTTTCTCCAAATTTTAAACTTTTATCGTGCTGTACGTCAAAAACTCCTCCAACAATTTCGAATTGATCAAACATGTTTGCGGCTACCCGATGAAGAATTCCGATTAATGAATCTTCTCCACCGCCTAAAATTCCGAGTCTTATTTTACTCATAAAAGTGTGTTTTATATTTCGATATCTTTTTTGTCGATCTTTTCATTTTTAAAGAATAAAGCAAAAAGTAACATTACAAAAAATGCAAATCCGGCCGGGTAGATCCAAATCGTTTCCCAATCGTGCATTTTTTCTCCGGTTAAATAGGCATTTGTAATAAGGCCTGCTACATAGAAACCTATCAGCATTCCAACGCCATAAGTAGCGAGTGTGATTAATCCCTGCGCAGAACTCTTATATTTTGAACCCGCTTTAAAATCGGTATAAATTTGTCCTGAAACAAAGAAAAAGTCATAACAAATACCATGAAGAGCTATTCCTGTTAATAGCATAAAAATAAGTTCTCCTGAGTCGCCGTAAGCAAATAGGAGGTATCTAGCAGTCCAGGCTAACATTCCCGCGATAATGGTTAATTTAAAACCAAATCTCTTAAAGAAGAATGGTAATAATAACATAAATAGTACTTCTGATGCCTGGCCAATCGTCATAAGCCCTGTAGGATTATTAACCCCAATTTCTGAAAGAAATGGATTTGTATTCTGATAATAGAACGCGAGGGGGATACATATTAGAACTGAAGCTAAAAAGAACATTAGAAAATTACGGTCTTTTAATAATCCTAATGCATCGAGACCAAGAGTTTCTACAATACTCACTTTTTTAGACCTGTCTGCAGTTGGAGGTGTTTTAGGTAGGGTAAAGCTAAAAAGTCCTAAAAAGGCTGAAGCAATACTTACCATTAAAAAAGTATATTTCAACATTCCATCCTGCCTTGATTCAGGAGCATCCCAGAAGAAGATGTAACTAATAACCAAACCGGCAATAATCCATCCTATAGTACCAAAAACCCTGATAAGAGCAAATTCTTTTGCAGGATCTTTCATCTGGTTAAAACTTACTGAGTTCACAAGAGCCAGCGTTGGCATATAAGCGATCATATAACCAAGAACCAGAGGGTAGAATTCAGCAAAATCTGTACTTTGATACATCAAATACATAAGAACAGCGCCAAAAAGATGTAGAATTCCTAAGATCTTTTCCGCATTGAAAAACCGGTCTGCAATCATCCCTACAATAAACGGGGCGATAATAGCTCCCCAGGATTGGGTAGAAAAGGCAGTCGATATTTGAACATCTGTAGCTTCAAGATTATATCCCAGGTATGTACCTAGAGTTACGAACCAGCCTCCCCAAATAAAAAATTCAAGGAACATCATTAAGGAAAGTTGAAATCGTATAAGTTTAGTCATGGTTCAAGGATTAGTTTTATAGTTCGCTACCTGCTTTAATTAATAAATCTTTTGTAGCCATAATTCCTTTTTCAGCCGTTATTTCTTCACCCTCGAATTCTACACCTATGTATCCCTTATACCCGGCATTTTTAACTATTTGGAGCATTTTTTTATAATCGATGAGATCTTCATTTCCATTCTCATCAAATGTGTAAGATTTCGCACTAACCGCTTTAGCATACGGCATCATTTTTTTAACTCCTTCATACTTTGGAAACTCTTCCACACATTTCGTATTCCATCGTTCACCCCTTTCACGTTTTAGGCAAAAATTCCCAAAATCGGGGAGAGTTCCGCAGTTTTCCATATTAACCTCTTGTATCACTTCAACCAGAAGATCTGCATTAGAAGATAAATAGCCATGATTTTCTACCAGTACGTTGATTCCTTTTTTACTGGCATATTTGGAAAGTTTAGTCAATGCATCAATTGAATTATTTTTCCATTCTTCGGGACTGTCACTTCCAAAAAGATTCACCCTAATAGAATGGCATCCTAGATACTGTGCGGCATCTACCCACTTTTTGTGATTTTCTACCGCCTTATTCCGGCTAACCAAATCGTTCATCGCGAGATCACCTTCACCATCAATCATCAATAATAAGTTTTTCACTTCGTATTTTTCACTCCTGGCTTTAAGAGTGTCCAGAACCTGCTTCATTTTAGCATCGGGATTTTTTGCATTTTTAATTTCTTCAGCATAGAAACCGGTTACATACTCGATTCCATCAAACCCCATCTCGCTAGCCTTTTTTGCGAAATCCATTGGATCTAATTCTTTATTTTCTATAGGAAAGTGCAATGACCATTGAGCCAGAGATAACTTAAAAAACAAGGAATCTGATGTAGTCCTATCGTTTTCCTTCTGAACTATTTTAGAATCACGTCCTTTATTTTCCTTACATGAAATAAAGGAGAGGGAGAAAGCAGTTAGAGCAATGATTGATAATGTCTTAAGATATTTTAAGTTCATTGGTAAGGGGTTAAAAATGAGTTCTTTTAATTTTTCAGAAAACGAAAAATAAATGTAGCCTTTTTTTTAAAGATGCAAAATTTTGATCTTAAATTTATATATTTGATAGACTTCGAGTTGAATCTTCATCATTAAAATAAGAAATTGTGAGTAATTACTACGAAAATGACAATTATGACGCTATAGTTGTTGGTACGGGTATTAGTGGTGGCTGGGCCGCTAAAGAACTTTGTGAGAAGGGTTTTAAAACCCTGGTTTTAGAACGTGGGAGAATGGTGGAGCACGTTAAAGACTATCCTACCATGAATGATGATCCATGGGACTATAAGTTTAAAGGACAGGTTACCAGAGAGGATAAAAAGAGGCAGTTAAAACAGGCAAGAACCGGATATACAGTTTCCGAGCCAAGCAAACACTGGTTTGTAGATGATATTAAGCATCCCTATAATGAAACAAAGAGATTTGACTGGATGCGCGGTTATCATGTTGGCGGTAGGTCTATTATGTGGGGTCGCCATAGTTATAGATTGAGTAATATGGATTTTGAGGCCAACAAGACTGATGGAATGGGGGTAGACTGGCCAATTAGATACAAAGACATAGCTCCTTGGTATGATTATGTAGAATCTTATATAGGTGTATGTGGAGAAAAATTAGGTTTAGATCAATTACCAGATGGTCAATTTCTACCTCCAATGGATTTAAACTGTGTAGAGGATTATTTTAGGGAGAGTATTGCTGAGAATTTTGATGGTAGGGTAATGACTTCAGGAAGAGTAGCTCATATAACCGGAGATAAAAAATTTGAAGGCAGATCAAAATGTCAATATAGAAATCGTTGTATAAGGGGATGTCCTTACGGAGGATATTTCAGTAGCAATTCTTCCACCTTACCTGCTGCTGAAAAAACAAGAAATATGACCTTAAGACCAAATTCTGTGGTAAGTGAGGTAATTTATGATCCTGAAACTAAAGAAGCTTCCGGGGTCAAAGTTATTGATGCCAATACTAAGGAAACTATGGAATTTAAAGCGAATGTGATTTTTCTCTGTGCTTCTGCAGTAGCTTCTACCAGTATTCTTATGCAATCAAAGTCTGATAGATTTCCTGATGGAATGGGAAATGATTCCGGGGAGCTAGGCCACAATGTAATGGATCATCATTTTAAAGCTGGTGCCTCTGGGAAGTACGACGGATTTAAAGATTCGTATTACAAAGGCAGAAAACCGAATGGTATTTATTTACCAAGGTTCAGAAATTTAAACGGGAATGATAAAGATCTTGGTTTTCTTCGTGGTTATGGATATCAGGGAGGGGCTAGTAGAGGAAACTGGTCTGATAGCATTGCTGAAGCAGCCTACGGGGAAGATCTGAAAAAAGCAATCACTGAACCAGGAGGTTGGAACATGGGACTTATGGGATTTGGCGAAACCTTGCCTTATCATGAAAATAAGATGAGCTTAGATTATAACAAATTAGACGAATGGGATCTCCCAACGGTAACTTTTGATGCAGAGTTTAAAGAAAATGAATTGAAAATGCGGGAGGACATGGTTTCTCAAGCAGTTGAAATGCTGGATAAAGCAGGTTTCAAAGATGTGAACGGTTATGATGATATTGGAGCTCCTGGATTAGGAATCCATGAAATGGGAATGGCCAGAATGGGGCGTGATCCAAAGACATCTGTATTGAATGGAAATAACCAGGTTCATGGGGTGTCTAATGTGTATGTGACAGATGGAGCCTTTATGACTTCAGCCGGATGCCAAAATCCTTCGTTGACTTATATGGCCATGACTGCCAGGGCTGTTGATCATGCTTCAAGGAACTTCAAAAAATCGAATGCTTAATTTGTGAAATTATGAAAAGGAGACAAGCTTTAAAAAATATAGGACTAGGAGCGGGGATTTTTATCGTAGGACCTTCTACGCTGGGATTATTACAAAGTTGTAAGAATGAACCTGAATATGATTGGCAACCAACATTTTTATCTGCATCTCATGGATTCACATTAAAGAAAACTCTCGATATTATTTTACCTGTTGGTGATACACCCGGCGCTTCAGATCTTAATATCGCCCAATTTATTGATTCTTATATGGATGAGGTAGCTGATGAAAAAAGTCGAAAGCGATTTGAACAATCGGCCGGTGCTTTTGCCAGAGCATTCAAGACAGAATATGATAAGGAGCAGGGAGAAGGGAAAGAAGAAGATTTTGAGAAGATGATCAAGAAATATTTAAAAGCAACTCCCGCAGAGAAAGAGGAGTATACTAAAAGGAATACTGAAACGCAGGATGCCCAGCAACAGCAGTCTGAAATGGAGATAGATCCAGATGCAGGTTCTTATACTTATTTAACTACAGTACGAGAAATGGGAATATGGGCATGGAAAAATAGTGAACAGGTAGGAGAAAATGTTTTATGGTATGATCCTATTCCGGGTGAATATATTCCATGTGGTCCTGTTTCCGAATTAGGAGGAGCAAAAACAATGTCTTTATAAGAAATACAGTAAGAATTATCTAATGGATGAATGGATAGTAGTCCAATTTTATCTGATTTATTTTAATCATGGCGGATAGTTAAAAAGTTGATTATTCTGTTATAGTTTTTAGTAAGATACACAACAGAATACTTTTTTAAAATTATGATAATCATGGTTTTAAATACGAAAACGTTTTCGTTGATTATTTATCGTATTGTTTTTTATTAACATAAATTTATATAAATTCACGCTAATTAATATGATTTTAAGGACTATTTCCAACTAAAACTATCTCTTATGAAACAAATTATCTTTAGGGGCTTTTTGTTTGCGTCTATCTTCCTTTTATATGGAATGGCGAATGCACAACAAACAGTCTCCGGAACGGTTATCGATGAATCTGGCCCGCTCCCCGGCGTGACAGTAGCAATTAAGGGGACTTCTACAGGAACTTCTACAGATTTTGATGGAAATTACACCTTAAACAATGTGCCAGATGATGCTACCCTTCTTTTCAGTTTTATAGGTTTTGTAACCCAGGAAGTAGCCGTTGATGGAAGAAGTACTATAGATATTAATTTAACAACTGATGCTTCAGAACTTGAAGAAGTAGTTCTTATTGGTTATGGTCAAACAACCATAAAAGATGCTACCGGTTCTGTTTCCTCGGTGACATCAGAAAATTTTAATAAAGGAGTAATATCATCTCCAGAACAGTTAATTCAAGGAAAAAGTGCCGGTGTTCAAATTTCACAAGGAAGCGGTGAACCAGGTTCTGGTGTGGCTATCAGAATTAGAGGAACCTCATCGGTGAGATCAAATAATAATCCCTTGTTTGTAGTAGATGGAGTGCCGTTACCATCTGGGGATACATCTTCTGAAGGAACCAATATTGGTGTAGGTTCTAGTGCTGCTAAAAACCCATTAAGCTTCCTTAATCCTAATGACATAGAAAGTATAAGCATACTTAAGGATGCTTCGGCTACTGCAATTTATGGTTCAAGAGGTGCTAATGGAGTAGTAATTATCACTACAAAAAGCGGTAGAAGTGGCGGTCGTGAAGGCATTTTTGAATTTTCAACTGAAGTTAGCTTTTCTTCACCTGCAGAAGAATATGATCTTTTAAACAGAAATCAATTTTTGAATGCTGTAGATGCCTTTGGTGGAATAGCTTTAGATGAAGGTAACGATACGAATTGGCAGGATCTGGTTACCAGAAATGCAGTATCCTATAATAGTAATTTAGCATATTCAAGAAACTATGGTTCAGGTAACTTGAGAGCCACATTTAATTATGGAAATCAGGATGGTATTATTGAGAAGTCTTCTCAGGAAAGGATTACCGGAAGATTTAACTTAAATCAGAGGCTTTTTGATGATAAGTTAAGATTAACACTTCAAAGTACCCTTTCTCGCGTTAATGATGAAGCGCCGCCATTAAGTGGAAGTGCAGGTTCAACAGGTGATGTTTTAGGTGCGGCTTATTCTGCAAATCCCACTTGGCCGGCAGATCCAGATTTCAATCCTGGAGATCGAATTAATCCGCTTAATTTATTGGAAAACTGGCAAAGTTTAACCGAAACCGATAGGTTTCTTATTAATTTCTCTGCAGATTATGACCTTTTTGAAGGTTTAAATGCTAAGGTGACATTTGGATATGATTTAGCTGAATCTACACGAGAAGCATCTTTATCTGCCAATTCATTTAACGTGGCACGGGGTGCAGGAGGTAATGGTAGAGGAGCCTTAAATGATATTACAAATGAAAATCGATTATTTGAAGTAACTCTGAATTATGAAAAAGAATTTGATAATTCAAGGTTCGAAGCACTTGCCGGATATTCGTATCAAGATTTTAATACTCGTGGCAAAAATGTGGAGGGCTGGGGATATGGCAATACCGGTTTAGATCAAATGGCAAATGATTTGTCGAGTTCCGTAGGAACATTGGAATCTATGATAACAGGTTCTTACCAACAATATGGTTATTCTTTTGATGTTTCTGGAAACGATAATGGTTTATTTGTGAATAGATTATTTCCAGGCGTTCAAACCGATTTTCTAGGGGAAACTAGCATCCCGGTTAGAGCAGTTTTCGCTGATACTTTTGATAATACAGATGAACTTCAATCATTCTTTACCAGATTGAATTATACAATTGCCGATAAATACCTTTTCACAGCTACGCTGAGAGCAGATGGTTCTTCTCGTTTTGGATCAGATAATCAATATGGTTACTTCCCTTCCGCAGCCTTTGCCTGGAAAATTAATGAAGAGGATTTTTCAGGAGATTTATTTTCCACTTTAAAGCTTAGATTGAGTTATGGGATAACAGGTAATCAGGATGGTTTGGGATACGGGAGATTTGTAAGAAGAGAACGCTATTCAGGATCAGGAGTTAATGATGGTGGTTCTATAAATATACCTGGTATTTCTACCGTTGACTTCGCTAATCCAGGCCTAAAATGGGAAGAAACTTCACAACTTACGGTTGGGTTAGATTATGGGTTCTTTGGTGATAGACTTAATGGTAGTATAGATTTCTACAGAAAGGAAACTACAGATCTTTTACTGAATATAGAAGCTGCACAGCCTTCTCCACAACCTTTCTTTTTCGAAAATTTAGATGCTGTGGTCCTAAATCAAGGAATTGAATTTGATATAAATTATGGGATTATTGAAAGAGAAGACCTCAATTGGGATGCCGGATTTAACATCGCTTATAACAAGAATGAAATTCAGGATTTTGAAGGAAGTATTGCAGCAGGAACAATTAGAGGAGCGGGTTTAACAAATGCTTTTGCACAAAGACTTGAAGAAGGCCAGCCTTTATATTCTTTTTATTTAAGAGAATTTACTGGATTCGATGAAAACGGTAACCCGGTACATGAAGGTGGAACAGACAATCAAAAATTTGTGGGTAAAAGTGCCTTACCAGATATTACTGCAGGTTTATCTACAAGTTTAGTATATAAAAACTGGGATGCATCACTCTATTTTAATGGTCAATTTGGAAACTACATTTACAATAATACCGCAAATGCATATTTCACTGCAGGCGCTATAGGTAGTGGAAATAATGTAATACAAGACGTAGTATCCCTAGCCGGAGTTGAAAGTAGATTTGCTGAGGCATCTGTATCTACAAGATTTTTAGAAAAAGGAGACTTTATTAGATTGCAAACAGCGTCTATAGGCTATACAGTGCCTCTTGGAGAAAATAGTTTCCTAAAATCTTTGAGATTTACGGTTGTTGGTCAAAATTTATTTGTGATTACAGATTATACTGGACTTGATCCTGAAGTAAGTGTTATTCCAGGAGCAAGTGATTTGTTAAACGGACTTCCAATTGCAGGTATAGATTATAGCTCTTTTCCGAGGCCCAGAACATACTCACTAGGATTAAATATAACTTTTTAAAAAAATGGTTATGAAATTTAAAATATATATTAAATACATTGCACTTTCATTGTGCGCAATACCACTTTTACATTCTTGTACAGATTTAGAAATAGAAGAAACAGATTCGCTCATTAAAGAGTCGGTAGGCGGTTCAGGTTTTCCAGGACTTAGTGATCCGGCATCCTCTTTAGGTGATCTTTATAATAAGGTTGGTGGAGATTTTCAAACTCAGGAAAATATGTTTGCGCTTTCTGAAGTAACTACAGATTCTTACGTTGTGCCCACTAGAGGAACAGACTGGGGAGATAACGGAGTTTGGAGGCAATTACATACACATACATGGTCTGCTTCTCATTTGTTTATCAAGAACTCTTGGAATGGTTTAAATCAGAATATTTTTAGAGCAACAGAGATTATTGAGAGTGATGGAAGTGCTCAGACGGAAGCCGAGGCAAAATTTCTTAGAGCTTTTAATATGTTTTTTGTAATGGATTTATTTGGATCAGTGCCATTCAGGGGAGTAGATGAGGGACCTGAGATTGATCCTATGGTGTTGAGCAGGAGTGAAGCATTTGATTTTATTGAAACAGATCTTATGGAAGCCATGCCCGATCTTCCAGACGGAAGTCCTGGTATAGAAGTAACAGGAACAGCTACTAAAGCATCTGCCAGTTTCTTATTAGCAAAAATTTATCTGAACGCGCATATTTATAAAGGAAATGAAGCTTCAGATAATGCCGATATGCAGAGAGTTGTGGATATGGTTAATTCAATAGAGGCAAAAGGATTTGCAATTGAGGAAGGTTATTTTGACATTTTTGAACCTACCGATGATTCTGAAACTATTTGGCATCTAAGTGCCGAAGTAGGTCCCAGAATTTGGAATACATTACATTATAATCAAAATTCACCAGATAATACTGGTGGTGGCTGGAATGGATTTTCAACCTTAGCAGAATTTTATGATATGTTTGAGGGAGCTCCAAACAGTAATTATGTAGGAGATGGGCAGGAAGAAAGAAGAGGATGGGTTCCAGATCCTTCTAACGCAAATGATGAGAACTTAGGGATTGGTTATGGGTTTCTTATTAATCAACAATATGATACTGATGGTACTGCACTGGAAACAAGACAGGGACAGCCACTTTCTTTTCCCAAAGAAATTCCATCATTAGTAGGTAATACAGAAGTAGAAGGAGTTAGATTGATTAAATATCATCCATATGATCCTACAGATACAGAAGATTCAGAGTCCCCCTTAGTAAATTCTTTTAGACGTCATCAGGTACTTTTTAGATTTGCAGATGCTCATTTAATGCGAGCTGAAGCTATGATGAGAATGGGTGCAGATGCCACAGAAATGGTAAACGAACTAAGAAGACTTAGAACAGATACTCCCGATCTTTCTGGAATCACAGAGCAGGATTTAATAGATGAAAGAGGAAGAGAGTTGTATATAGAGTTCTGGAGGAGAAATGATCTTGTTAGATTTGGACAATATACTGATCCATGGTCTTTAAAAGAGGTTACGGGTGATGAAACAAAGGTGTTATTCCCAATTCCCGCAACTGCATTACTTTCAAACCCTAATCTTACACAGAATCCTGGTTATTAATCTATAAAAATCATCTTAAAAAGAGAGGGATAATCTATTCCTCTCTTTTTAATTGTAACTGTATTTATAAATTTCTATTGCTTCTAAATAGATATAAATAAGTCTTTAAAATAGTTACTGAAAAGTTATCAAATCCTCATTTTGTTTGGTCTATTTATCCAAAAAATCACTATTTTAAAATTTCAGACCATAGACATGAAATCATCAATTCTTAAAGTTATTTTTTTTATTTTTTCTATTGGTATTTTCATCTCCTGCGCTTTTGATGATAAAGAAAAGAATGATGAGAATCAGGCTCTAAATGAACAGAATGAGAAAACACTATTTACATTAATGTCTTCTAAGGAGACCAATGTAAATTTTTTCAACGAGGTGAAGAACAGTCCCAATTTCAATATTTTTAAATACCGGAATTTCTACAACGGTGGTGGAGTAGCGATTGGAGATATTAATAATGACGGGCTACCAGATATTTACCTTACCGCTAATATGAAACCCAATAAATTATATCTTAATAAAGGAAACTTCACATTTGAAGATATATCTAAGTCAGCTGGTATTGAAGGCAGTAAACCCTGGTCTACGGGAGTCAACATGGTAGATATAAATCAGGACGGATTATTGGACATTTATGTTAGCAATGCTGGAAATATGGAAGGAGATAATCATAATAATGATCTTTTCATCAATAATGGGAATCTTACTTTTACAGAAAAAGCCTCCGAATATAATCTGGCCGAAACAGGATTTAGCACACATGCTTCCTTCTTTGATTATGATAAGGACGGCGATTTAGATGCCTATATATTGAATAACAGCAATATTCCCGTGAGTAGTTTAGGTTATGCTGAACAACGTGAAGTTAGGGCTCAGGATTGGGAAGGTGTTCCAAAGATTTTTCGGGGAGTTGGAGATATGCTTCTGAGAAATGACAATGGTAAATTTGTAGACGTAAGCGAGGAAGCTAATATTTACGGAAGTTTAATTGGATTTGGTCTTGGAGTAATGGTTAGTGATTTTAACAACGACCTGTATCCGGATATTTATGTTTCCAATGACTTTTACGAGAGAGATTATCTCTATATCAACAATCAAGATGGAACATTTAACGAAGAAATAGAAAATTGGACCTCACATTTATGTCTGTCAGCGATGGGAGTGGATATGGCCGATATCAATAATGATGGGTATGCAGATATATTTGTAACCGATATGCTTCCTGATTCTGAAGAGCGCACTAAATCTGTTATGGAATTTGAGGGATATAATGTTTTTAAATTGAAGCAGAGTAAAGACTTTTTTCAGCAATATATTCACAATACGCTTCAACTAAATAATGGGAATAATTCCTTTTCTGAAATTGCTCATTTCAGCGGAGTAGAAAGCACTGATTGGAGCTGGGCTGGACTTATTTTTGATATGGATAATGATGGAAATCGTGATATCTATGTAACCAATGGGATTAATCATGATCTTACCGATCTTGACTTTGTAGATTTCTTTGCCAATGAGATCATTCAGAAAATGGCACTTACAGGTAAGAAAGAAGCAATAGATTCTATTATTGATAAAATGCCTGTCACAAAATTACCCAATTATGCATTTAAAAATACAGGTGATCTAAAATTCAAAAATGCTGCACAGGAATGGGGGCTAGGGATTCCAAGTTTATCTAATGGCTGTGCTTATGGAGATCTTGATAATGACGGGGACCTGGATCTAGTGGTGAATAATGTCAATATGGAATCTTTTGTTTATCGGAATAATTCGGAGAAACTTAAAAATAGAAATTACTTAAGAATTAAGCTTAAAGGAAAAAAGGAAAATAGCTTTGGAATTGGCAGTAAACTAAAGATCTATTATGGTGAATCTATTATTATGCAGGAGCAAAACCCATCCAGAGGTTTTCAGTCGTCTATGGATTATACCATGAATATTGGCCTTGGAGAATTGGAGAAAATAGATTCATTACGAATTATCTGGCCTGATAGTAAAACACAACTTCTTACCGATGTTACATCCAATCAAACTTTAATTCTTGAACAAAAGGAAGCCAGGAAAACCTTTACTTCGAAGAAACCGGTTCAACAAAAACAACTTTTAACTGAGCGTTCAAATAACAAACTTAAATCCCATCAGGAAAATAATTATACTGATTTTGATTATGAAGGGATGATTTATCAAAAACTTTCTCAGGAAGGACCGGCCTTAGCTGTGGCAGACATAAATGGAGATGGAAGTGAAGATGTATTTATAGGTGGAGCAAAACAGCAATCTGGTCTCATATATTTTAACAGAGGGAATGGAAATCTAATGTTAAGTGATCAGCCAGCTTTAAATAATGATCTTGATTTTGAAGATATTTCAGCAGCTTTTTTCGATGCTGACGGAGATGGAGATCAGGATTTAATGGTTGGATCTGGCGGAAACGAAATTGGTAATGAAGAGAACTATAAGCCAAGACTTTATATAAACGATGGAAAAGGGAAGTTTTCACTTTCAAATGGTAAGATACCTTCTATAAATCAAAATATTTCGGTGATTGCTCCAAATGACTATGATTCAGATGGGGACATCGATGTATTTATAGGATCCAGAAGTATAGCAGTAAATTATGGACTCGATCCAGAGCACCTTTTTCTCGAAAACAAAGGGAATGGAGAATTTGTAAACGCAACGGAGCGTATTGCATATGATGTGAAATATGCAGGAATGATTACCGATGCGAAATGGCAGGATATAGATGGTGATGAGATTATGGATCTAATAACTGTTTCAGATTGGGGTGCACCAAAAATATTTAAGAATTCAGGAAGAAGACTCTCTAATTATAAAACAAATTTAAATAAATATACCGGATGGTGGAATACGCTGGAGTTGGCAGATCTTGATAATGATGGAGATCAGGATTTAATTTTGGGAAATATAGGATCCAATATTCCGTATAAGACATCATTTGAAAACCCAATGAAAATGTGGGTGAACGATTTTGATGATAATGGCACAATAGAACAGGTAGTTACTCTACAGGAAGAAGGGAAAGATTATCCAATTCACATGAAAAAAGAACTTACCTCTCAATTGGTTTCCTTAAAGAAAAAAAACTTAAAGGCTTCAGAATATGCCCGGAAATCAATGACAGAATTATTTTCGGAAGAGAAAATTGATAACGCATTAGTAAAAGAAGCGGTGATCTCTGAAACTATTATAGCGGTGAATGAGGGAAATGGCCAGTTTCAAATAAAAGAACTACCTGATCACGTTCAATTTTCTTGTGTATGTGGAATTTCTTGTATAGATGTTAATAAAGACGGAAATCTAGATCTTATCATGGCCGGGAATAATTTCGAATTCAAACCACAATTTTCCCGCCTGGATGCGAGTTTCGGTAATGTACTTCTGGGTGATGGCAAGCTTAATTTTGAATGGCAGGACTATGGAATTAGCGGATTTAATATTAAAAGTGAAGTGAAATACCTTAAAAGGTTTAAAGATAAAAATGGTAAAACCTATATTATAGCTGCTATCAACGATGAAAAACCAAAGATTTTTGAAGTTAGTAATCTATAAATTATTCTTAATTCAATTGTTGGTTACTTGTCTTTACGGATGCGTTAAAAAAGAAGAGAAATTCTTTTCAAACCCAAAGGCGCAACTCTCCGGAATAGATTTCAATAATCAACTCACTCCCAATAGAGACCAGAATATTCTGGATTATTTGTACTTCTACAATGGAGGCGGAGTTAGTATTGGAGATATTAATAATGATGGTCTTCCGGATATCTATTTCACCGGAAATCAGGTAAAAAATAAACTTTATCTAAATAAAGGAAATCTGAAGTTTAAAGATATCACAGATAAAGCCGGAGTAGAAGGAAATAGTACCTGGAATACTGGTACAACGATGGCAGACGTTAATGGAGATGGCTTATTGGATATATATGTTTCTGCCGTTGTGGGAATAAATGGTTTTGTTGGTCATAATGAACTTTATATTAACAACGGAGATCTTACATTTACCGAGAGTGCAGAGAAATTTGGACTCGATCTAGAAAATTATTCTTCACAAGCTGCTTTTTTCGACATTGAAAATGATGGAGATCTTGATGCTTATATATTGAATCATGCGGTGCATACGAATGAATCTTACGGTCCTGCTGAAATTCGGAATAAAAGAGTATATGAAAGTGGTGATAAATTATTTCTGAATGAAAATGGAAAGTTTCGGGATATAAGTGAAGAAGCCGGTATTTATGGAGGTGCTAACAGTTATGGACTTGGTTTAAGTACTGCCGATTTCAATAATGATGGTTTTACAGATATTTATATTGGAAATGATTTTCATGAAGATGATTATTATTATTTAAACAATGGTGATGGAACTTTTACCGAAGCATTAAAATCTAATTTTGGACATGTTTCTCGATTCTCTATGGGAAATGATGCCGCAGATATTAATAATGATGGTTTTGTAGATCTTATTACGCTGGATATGTTGCCAGAAAATGAGCAGGTCTTAAAATCTTCTGCCGGCGACGATAATGTAAATTTACACAACCTTAGAACCCAGAAATTAGGATATCATCCCCAATACACACGCAATATGCTGCAGATGAATATAGCAGGTGAGTTTTTCTCGGAAACGGCTCTTATGAGTGGAATTGCAGCTACAGACTGGAGTTGGGGTGCTCTTTTTGCTGATTTGGATCAGGATGGTCAACAGGATCTTTTTATAAGCAATGGAATTCCAAAACGTCCTAATGATCTGGACTACATAAAATTTACTTCCAATGAACAAATAAGGAAAAAGCTAGATCAAAGCACGTTAGTAGATAATCAGGCTCTGGATAAAATGCCTTCTGGAGCAGTTACCAATTATGTATTCAAAGGTGAAAGCGAAGGCATGTTTAAGGATATGTCTGGTGTTTGGATTGAGAATGATTCTATCATTTCAACTGGTGTGGCTTATGGAGATTTGGATAATGACGGAGATTTAGATATAGTAACCAACAATATAAATAACCCGGTGAGTATTTATGTTAATCATCACAATTCCGGGAACTTTCTAAAACTTAATTTTAAGTATAAAAAGGGAAACAACTTCGGAATTGGAACCAAGGCTATTTTATACACCAGTGAAGGAAAACAATTCAGGCAACTCTACACTACAAAATCCTGGCAATCGTCTTCTGAGTCAATTATTCATTTTGGGTTTCCCACACAAGCTAAGATTGACTCACTAAGTATTATTTGGCCAGATCAGAGGATTCAGACTTTAAAATCTGTTAAACCAAATTCATCTATTGTTTTGGAACCTAAGAACACAGATAGAATTCTTGATGTCAAGAACTTATTTTACTCCAGAGATAAAACCTGGTTTTCTCCGGCTAAAAATGATTTTGGTTTAACTTTTATACATAAAGAAAACCCTTTCAATGATTTTGATGTTCAAAAACTTATTCCGCATAAAATGTCAGATTTGGGACCAGCAATAGAAGTCGCAGACCTTAATAAGGATAATTTACAGGATGTTATTTTTGGAGGTTCAAGATTCAGTCCGGCAAAAGTTTATTTTCAAGGTAAGGATGGTTTTAATGCTGAGAATATGGTTAAAACGTTCCGGGATTCTTTAATGGAAGATACAGATATACTTGCAAAAGATTTGAATTTAGATGGAGCAGTAGATCTGCTCTTTACTTCAGGTGGTGGCGAATCTATTGGCAGTGATCATAATCTTATGGATAGATTATATCTTGGAAAGAATAATAAGGAATTCAAAAGGGATTCTATTTTCCCGAAAATGTTTAGTAACTCATCGGTGATACGTTCAGCAGATTTTGATAATGATGGTGATGAAGATATTTTTATAGGAGCAAATGCTGTGAATTACAATTATGGTGCGATTCCAGAGTCTTTTCTGTTGATCAATGAGGAAGGTAAATTTTTGATATCAGATCAACAGAAGATATTTGAGAACCTGGGAATGGTGAATGATGCTCTTTGGATAGATTTTGATAATGATGATGACTTAGACCTCATAGTAGTTGGAGAATGGATGTCACCAAAATTTCTGGAGAATGAAAACAGCAGATTTACAGATATTTCAGATCAAAAGATGAGTGAAGAACTCAATGGTTTATGGCAAAAAATCCTGCCAAGTGATATTGATGGTGATGGGGATATGGATTATCTTTTGGGAAATTGGGGACTCAACTCTAAATTAAAGGCTTCAGTAAATTTTCCTCTCTTAATGTATTATAAGGATTTTGATGATAATGGTCTCACGGAGACTTTGATCGCTACTGAAAAAAATGGAAATTATTATTTTCTTTATGGATTGGATGAGCTTTCAGCACAGCTAAATCAGTTAATTAGAAAGAGGTTTACTACTTATAAAGATTTTGCGGGAAAAACCGTTAATGAAATTTTCGAACATAAAGAATTGGAAAATGCCGAAGTACTTAAGGTGCATACTTTATCCTCTGGATATCTTGAAAACAATAATGGGTCTTATAAATTTAGAACTTTTGAAAATCTATTACAAACAGCTCCTATAAGGGCCATGTTGAGTTATGATTTTAATAAAGATGGAAAAAATGAAATTTTGATAGGGGGTAATTATTTTGGAGTTACTCCGTATCATGGAACTTTTGATGGAATGGGAGGAGCTGTAATAATTAACCCTGATAATATTCTAAATTCCTATGAAATAGGCTTAAATTTAACACAAAAGGCTGTTAAGGATTTTTCCATAATTAATATTGCTGGGAATCCTTATTTACTAGTAACTATTAATAATGGAAAAGCCGAACTTTATAATATCAACTTTTGAGATGAGAAGGATTATCTTGTTCATAACATTAATAATAACCACAATTTCCTGTAAGAAAGAGGCACAGAAAATTGTGGTTACTGAAGACGATTTCCATGCTGCGAATGAAAATTTGAGCAAAACGATGGTGCATGACATTTTTTCACCGCCAGTTGCAAGTAGGGTTTATGCCTATTCCAATATTGCAGCATATGAGGTGATAGCTCAATTTAATCCTGAATTTAATTCTTTAACGGGACAGTTGACCGAGTTGCACCCTACTCCAAAGCCACAATCAGAGAAAGTTAATCCAGAAATAGCTGCTCTTACCGCTTTCTATGAAATAGGAAAAAGCCTGGTGTTTTCGGAAGAAAGAATGACTACTAAAAGAGATAGTCTATTTAATTCATGGATGGAAATGGACGAAGAAACCTTCATAGTTTCGAAAGCTTATGGTATGAAAGTAGCCAAGCATATAAATAATTGGATGAAAAATGATAATTATGCTGAAACTCGTACCATGCCTAAATTTACGGTTAGAACTGATGATGAAAGCAGGTGGCAGCCAACTCCACCGTCTTATATGGATGGGATTGAGCCGCATTGGATGAAAATTAGACCATTCGTTATAGATTCTTCCAATCAATTTAAGCCGGCTCCACCTCCTGAGTTTTCTATGGAAGAGGGGAGTAGGTTTCATACTGAATTGATGGAAGTTTATAATATTCGCGAGGAGATTGCAGAAGATGAAGAAAATAGCGAGAAAATGGCCATTGCTAAGTTCTGGGATTGCAATCCATATGTTTCTATTTTAAGAGGACATTTAATGTTTGCTACAAAGAAAATAACTCCGGGTGGGCATTGGATAGGAATAACAAAAATTGCCTGTCAAAAATCGGGTGCAGGGTTTGATAAATCTGTTTATGCCTACGCAAAAACTTCAGTAGCTATTGCAGATGCCTTTATTAGTTGTTGGGATGAAAAATATAGAAGTAATCTGGTAAGGCCGGAAACTCTTATAAATAAATATATCGATGAAAGCTGGAGTTCAGTTTTACAAACACCTCCTTTTCCTGAATATACCAGTGGACATTCCGTGATTTCTGGTGCTGCTGCTATTGCCTTAACAGATATTTTTGGGGATAATTTTAGTTTTGAAGATGATACTGAGGTTGATTACGGATTACCGGTAAGAAATTTCACCTCCTTTAAGGCAGCCTCCATTGAAGCCGCTAATAGTAGGCTTTATGGAGGTATTCATTATCGTGTAGCTATAGAAGTTGGGTTGGAACAAGGGCAGGAGCTTGGAGATTTTATCGTGAATAAGCTAAAAATGAGAAATTCAAAGGCTGACCTAGCTTCAAAATAATTTATGAAGAGAATTTTATTATTTTCCCTGCTGTTTCTAGTTTCAGTATTAATCTGGTATTTATTTATCAAGAAGTATGACTATGAATTCCAGATGGAATCTCGGTACGGACCCGGAGTTGCATTCTATGAAATTTCAGATTGGAGGAACTTTAGTCCAAAATCAAAAAATAAAGATATTATTATTACCAAAAGCACACCATTTGAGAGCATAACTCAAAAGCTAATGTCTGATAATTCAGATGTTTTGGAAATGTATTGGGAGTTTAATAGAAAAAATGATTCCGTCACAACTATAAGTCTTAGTGTTGGAACTTCGATAAATGAATTGGCAAATAGATGGGCAATTGTAAATCCCTTTAGAACGAGTGTTTATATAGATTCTTTAAAGCAAAGAGTGTTAGAGTTTAAGAAAAGGCTGAATGATGTACAACAAACATACAAGGTTTCTTTAGATTCCAAGATTACCAGTTCTCCAGAGATGAACTGCATTTGTCATTCTTCAAGCAATATCCCTATAGATTCTAAAGCTAGTGAAATGCTGGGAACTATTGGTTACTTGGAGAATTATGTATTAGAAAGAGATCTTGAATTAACGGGACCACCTTTTATTAAAATTACAAGTTGGAATAAAGTTGAAAATGTAATAGCCTTTGATTTTTGTTTTCCTGTTAACCTGGCGCAAGATATCAAGCCAACATTAGAAGTTAGTTTTAGAGAATTCAAATCATCTTCAGCTTTAAAGGCGATATTTAATGGGAATTATAGGCTTTCTCATCTCGCATGGTATGATCTTTTGGATAAAGCCACAGAGAGCGGATTGAATACAAATTCATTACCTCTGGAAATTTTTTATAACAATCCTAAAGTTGAAGCCAATTCTGAAAGCTGGAAGGCAGAAATTTATCTTCCGGTGATGGAATGAATTGGAATCATGGAATTGCTACTCTTAGCTTTTCTGGAAGCATTTTAATTTCGATGTGAGTTTCCTTACCTATATATTCACCGTCAATCTGAAAAGATACTGGTTTTATACAGGTAATCTTCGCCTCACTGGTCGGGATTATTTCTACAAAATCTGAATCTAGATCAGTTTCATTACGTAAAGTTTTTAAGATATCTATTAAGTCTAATTTTTTAAAAACCAGAATCTCAAACACCCCATCATTAGGTTTACCCTGAGGATTTACATTTGCTCCGGTTCCATATTTGTTGGCATTGGCAAAACCAAGAAGTACAGCCTTGGCTTCCATTCTTGTTTCTTGTATTTCAATTTGAAAATTAAATGGATATTCACTCTGCATAAGTGTTGGAATAGACTGGATAAGGTATCCAAGCTTTCCTCTAATCGAAGAATTCTCGTAATTTTTAATAAGTTCAGCATTTATTCCAAGATCACTAATATGAAGGCAAATAATACCATTGAGACATAGAATGTCCAAATCAATATAATTAACTCCCAGTGCTACTTCCAATTGTTCTGTAAGAATTTCCGGGAGGTTTAAATTTTCAGCTAATCCGTTTGCAGATCCTGCTGCTATAATCCCCAGAGTTAGTTCTAATTTTTTAATTACTTCAGCAACAAGGTTTATCGTGCCATCCCCACCGGCAACAATAACACGATCTATATTTTTAGTTTTAATTTTAGATAAAATTTTCTCCTTGTCATTTTTTCCTGAAGTAGTAAAAAGATGGAAATTGATGTTTTCATCTTCAAGTCTTTTCTGGACGGTGGAAATGATCTTTGTTTTGTTTGTTTGTCCCGATACAGGATTTACAACCAATAAAACTTCCTTAAAATTCATGGGGTAGCCTTTATGATACGCATAAAAATAACTATTTTGGAATAAAGGAATTTTAAAAAAAGGCCAATATTTTGAAGTTAGACCTCAAGTTATATCGGGGATACGTTAATGACGAAGAACTAATAGTTTTTGGCCATTTATTTGAATCCTGGGCACCAGATAAATATAGTATTGAAAAGAGGGGAATTAAGCATGCTTATGCCATCCTGCATAAATTTCGAATAAAGCCTTTAGAGAACTTTGAGGTCCGTTTAAAATTTAAAAACCTTGATATTACTACAAAAACTCAGGAGGACGGGTATTTTAGGTTTACCGTACCTTTCAAAGAAAATTTAGAACCGGGTTGGCATCAATATGAAATTAGCTGTAAAATGTACGATTTTGGGATGGTTGAACTCGGTGAGCTCCTAAAACCATTTCCGGGGAAACTCGGAATTATTTCAGATATAGATGATACTTTTCTGATTTCCCATAGTAATAGCTTCTTTAAGAAGTTGTATGTAATGCTTTCCAAAAACATTAATAAAAGAAAGATCTTCGATGATGTTGTTAAGCATTATAAGAGATTAAGCAGGGCTGGACAGGATACTGAACACGCATCTAATTCATTTTTTTATGTTTCCAGCAGTGAGTGGAATTTATATGATTTTATCGCTGAGTTCTCTGAAATTCATGAACTCCCTAAAGCAGTGATTAAACTTAAGAAGATAAAAACAGGCTTACGGGATTTTGTAAAATCGGGTAGGGGAAACCATGACCATAAATTTATAAAGATTAAGGATATTATTTCGTTTTATCCAAATCTTGAATATGTGCTTTTGGGAGATGATTCACAGCATGATCCTTATTTATATGAAAGAATTTGCAAGACCTTTCCAAAGAATATCAAAGCAGTTTATATACGCCAAACTACAGGTAAGCAAAATAAAAAAGTACAAAAGCTTATGGCTAATCTGGAGAGTATGAATGTGAGCACCTGTTATTTTCGAGACAGTGAAAAAGCCATTCATCACTCAGAAAGAGAAAATATTATCTAATTTATACCTATAAATAAGGGTCAGACTTAAAAAAATCCAACCCCTGTTATTTAAAGTTTACACACTTTGCGGGATAGTGTTTTAGAACTACCGTCGATTACGTTCCTGAAATTCACTTCGATTATAAAACTCTGACTCTCTTTTCTCCCGTCGTTCATGATCTGAGTCATCTAAATTTTCAAGATTTCTGTCCTGATGTGTCCAACTATCATCCTCGTCAATAGATCGTTCAGGGTGTAGACCCTGATGCTTATCATTATAATCTAATGCTCTATTATGGTCGTCTATTGGTCTCTTTCTGTCGTTAGAGGTTGCTCGAAGCTGCTCTTTTTCCTGCCTAATTTTCTCTTCATCATTTCTTACAAAGTCCTGGTCTCTTCTGGATTTCTCGTTATCTCTATTAACTAAGTCATCATTTCTTTTAAAATTATCGCCTGAGTCTTTGTCAATATCTTTGTTTCGATAATGATTGTCTACAACACTTTCAGATTGTTTAGCATGTATATTTTCATCATCGTAAGCAGCCCTTGTTCTTTCAACTTCATTATCTTTGCGAATGTCTTTTCGGTTTCTATTATACGATCCCAGGACGTGATTTTCATAGTTTCTGTTAATATCTGTACCAGATCTGTATCTTTTAGTTTCGGCAAAAGTCTGGTAGTTTATACTGTCAGTATAAACAAATTTATCTTCTGCATGAATATCTATTAAACCAATGGGTATTATAATATGATTTTCCCCCTCTTTATTTATGAATTCTTTGAATTCTGTTTTAGAATCTGGAGAATAAGGATCATGGTTAACATCAATAATACTCTGGTCCACTTCTACATCTACATAAACCACTTTTTTCAGATCTTTATTTATCAGTAAATTGTCTACTGTTCCCACCACGGTATGATCCAGATCTTTAAGTTTCCATCCTCTAATATCGTGATCGTGATTGTCTACTTTATAATCCTTTAATTCACTCAAATAATACAAATGTTTTTTCTTTTCTTTCATCATTCTGATTTTTAGTTAGCTAATCATTTCAAAGTTATCATGGAAAGGAAGTGTTGAAATATTTGTCACTTCTTCCATATCATCATTTTCAAAATTTTCTGAATCGTCACTTTCTAAACTTCCGTAGAAATAAAGGAAAGCTAGAATTGCCAATATTATTATTACTAATATCCAGGGCCAAACCGGTTTCTTTTTTCTGATCTTAATTTCTGCCATAATTGATTTTTTAGTCTCATCTAAATTAACATATTGGCTTGCTAAATTTGATTAAGGTTTGTGTAAAGTATTGTTAATTAGGTTGCTGTTGAGCTATTAGGAATAAAGCATAAAAAAAGCCGAATAACTTAATATTCGGCTTTTCTAATTAAGAATAGAATTTTTTATCTAAATGTTCCTGATGGAAAAACCACCATACTTTCGTGCCCATTTTTTCCAACCGCAACCACTCCGAATAAATAGTTGTCTATAACTATTCCGTCTAAAGTAAATTCTGTAACGTCACCTACAAATCTTGAATACTGCCATTGTGGAGCTGTGGTATCTCTCCAGTATATTTTATAACCAACAATGTTCCCTTCAACAGCTTCCCATCTTAGTTTTGTGTTTGGTTCTACAATTCCGCCAATTTCAACTTTATTCGGAGCCGGTGGAGCCCAGGCAAGACTTGCCAGGTTAATTGCATTCACTGCAGTAAGTTTTTTGGCATATTTAAAGTTAACACCTTCAACTACATCTCCATACTCAATTCCATCTTCAGTTCGAATATCCTGGTGCTGACGATTGTAATTTTCATGAGCTTCCATAATTCTTACTCCTGCAAATCCCATATCATTAAATGGTCTATGGTGCCCGCCACGTCCAAACCTGTCTAAACGGTAGATCATCATTGGGTTCATTTCAGGCATATAAGTTTCTACATTCCCATGAATATATCTTGCAAGTTGTCTTGAAATTCCGTCAACTTCGCCACCATAAAAACGTCTCATTCTTCTTTCCTGTTCAGTTTCGGTAGGAGGGACTGGTTCTGAAAATATTCTGAAACTTCTATTATCTATCACTCCATCTACCCCTTCAATATTCCCGATCATATCATTGTTTAAAATTCCAATGACCTCCCAGTTGTTCTTTTTCGCATATTCCGCAAGGCCTTTACCACCGAACAAGCCTTGTTCCTCACCAGAAAGTCCGACATAAATGATGCTACTTTCAAAATCGTACTTAGAAAGAACACGTGCAGCTTCCATAGTTCCGGCCATTCCGCTTGCGTTATCATTAGCACCGGGAGCGTCTGTAGTAAAGTCCATCGTATTGCTTGCACGGGAGTCTATATCACCACTCATTATAACATACCTGTTTGGATATTTAGTTCCTTTTTGAATGGCAAGTACATTAACCACCCAGGCTTCCTTTGGGATACGTTCGCCATCTTCAGGAGTAACATAGTCTTTTTGATAAAAGACATCCAGACAGTTATCACAATTTGCAGATATAGATTCAAATTCAGATTTTATCCATCTTCTCGCAGCGCCTATACCTCTAGTTTCAGAAACGGTGTCACTAAATGTATTTCTAGTCCCAAAACCAGCCAGTTTTCTAATATCATGTTCAATACTGTCGGCCGAAACACTTTCTATTATTTCATAGAGTCGCTGATCGGTATCCTGAGCATTTGAAATTTGTGATATTAAGACGAAACTCAATAATGAAAGAAATTCAATAGGTCTTATTATTTTCATAGTATTTCTATTTTTGGTCCCTAAAATACAGAAGTTCCAGAGATATTAAAAAATAAAGCCCCGGGAAATCCCGAGGCTTTAATAATAATCAATTTTCTATAAATTAACTTGCCACATTGTGCATCTCTGCTTTGGCTTTATTAATTTTTTCTTCAGATTTAGAACTGGCTAAATTAGCTTTGGTTTTAGCTTTTAAAGCTTCTACCTTATGGTTTACAGAATCTGTAAAGTCATTAATGCTTTTATTAGCTCCTTTGATATAATCATCTCCCTTATCGGTGATAGCCTTACGAGTATCCTTTCCTTTCTTAGGTGCATATAAAAGTCCTACTACAGCTCCCGCTACAGCTCCGGAAACTAATCCTAATAACAATTTTCCTGATTTCATAGTATTTGGTTTTAAATTGGTTCGATTTAAATTCATGCGTAAAATTAAGCAGAAATTGCACCTAAGCCATCTTGTTCTAGTTAATGTATTTTTAAACTTTTATAAGAATTCCCAAATTATTTAACAATGAAATATTATTCCATATTTTCTTTAAATTGTTCCAGTAGCGTACGCACCTTTGGAGTACCTTCAACATAGTACCTGGCGCTGGTTTTTTTAATTCCAACTTTCACAGTAAAAGCGGTTTCGGGCAAATCCTGAAACATATATTCGTCTGTCCAGTCATCACCAATGGCAAAAATAAAATCATAATCTTTACCTACTAATTTTTTTGAAGAAGCCTTTCCTTTATTTACTCCGCTACTTTTAATTTCCAGAACTTTATTCCCCTCTAAAACACTTAGACCACGGTTAGAAATTAGTTCTTTCAATACATTACTTAACTCATTTGCTCTTATCTCTCCAAGTTCTGGATCGGCTTTTCTATAATGCCATGCAAGGGAGTAGTTTTTTTCTTCGATAAAGGTACCGGGGGTTCGATCAACAAAATTTTCAATAACTGGTCTTACCGCATCCATCCATTCACTTTTCACATTTTCTGAAAGTTCCCATTCACCGTCTATTTGTCTCATCCATACACCATGTTCAGAAATTAATTCTACAGGCACATCTTTCCACCAGTCTCCAAGGGTGTTTTTATCACGACCGCTAATTAAGATAACATCGGTGTTTTCCTGAGAATTTAGTGTTTTTATAAGTTCCTTTAATTCGGCATCTGGTTTTGCATTTTCAGGTTTATCTACAAAATTTACAAGGGTTCCGTCATAATCTATAAAAAGAACCTTTCTTTTTGCATTTTTGAACTGACTCATAATTTCCTTAGAAATATTTGGCGTTATTCTAATGGACTTAAAAGCATCCCTGTTTTCTTTAGTTCCTCTTAGTGATTTCATAAAATCTTCAGCCCATTTCTCTACACTATATCTTCTCAACCTTTTCTGAAGCATGGTATTTCTTTCAATTTGCTCTTCCCTGGGCATTTCAAAAGCTGTTTTCATCGCTGCTGCTATCTGTTCAAAATTATTCGGATTAATGATTAACGCCTCATTCATTTCGTGCGCAGCACCGGCCATTTCACTTAAGATAAGCACTCCTGTTTTATCAGTTCTGGTAGCAATATATTCTTTAGCAACCAGGTTCATCCCATCCCTAATTGGAGTGAGTAAGGCTATATCGCAAGTAGTATATAGATCGATTAGGTTTTCAAAAGGCATAGATCTATAGAAATACCAAATAGGCGTCCAGCTTACCGTAGAGAATTTACCATTTATTCTACCTACAAGTTCATCAACCTCTCGTTTAAGCCTTCTATATTGAGGAACATTAGAGCGTGATGGTACTGCGAGCATTACCAGTCTTACCTTCTCAATATATTCCGGGTTTTTATCCAGAAAATACTCATAAGCTCTAATACGATGAGCAATACCCTTTGTGTAATCCAGCCTGTCTATGCTTAATATCAATTTGGCATCGGGGGTATCCTTGAGATGGTGATCTAGTCTCTTTTGTAATTCAGACTGGTCTGCAGAGGTGCTTTCAAAATGATCTAATGCAGCCTGTTCAAATTTCTTATAATCAATTCCCATCGGGAATGAATCTACTTTTACAATTCTATCTGGTAATGTGATTTCATTAAAGTCTACCTGATGTCTAAGAATACGACTAACCGAACTTAAAAAGTGACGTTCATAATCATAAGTATGAAAGCCAATAAGGTCTGCCCCAAGAACTCCTTTTAGAACTTCATCCCTCCATGGTAAAGTCCTAAATACCTCATATGAAGGAAACGGAATATGATTGAAAAATCCAATTATGGCATCTGGAGCTTTTTCACGAATCATATTTGGGACTAAAAGTAATTGGTAATCGTGCACCCAAATCACATCTCCCTCTTCATAATGATTTAGAATTTCATCGGCATATTTTTGATTGACCTGTTTGTAGTATCGCCAGTAGTCATCATCAGATTCGGTATACTCCATAAAATAGTGAAATAATGGCCAAATCGTTCTATTACTGAATCCGTAATAAAATCCATCAATCTCATCAGAAGTTAGATGAAGAGCCACGCAATTTTCCTCTTTTGCTTTTTTCTGAACTTCATCTTTTAGACCTGAAGGGATCTCTTCTTCCGTAAGTCCTGGCCAGCCTATCCAGATGCTGTCTCCATCCTTGTGAAAAGATTTTAATCCGGTTGCAAGACCTCCAACACTTGGAGTCACCTCCAGATGATCATTTTCTATGGAAATTTGTAAAGGTAATCTGTTGGAAATAATGATCGTTTTACTCATAATTAAATGTAAATGCCGTTGCGACGAAATTGTTTTTTCTTAAATTTCCGAAATTCATTTCATACAGCCATTGTTTTATAAGATTTTTAATATATGGATAATCTCGACTACGGTATAATAAGTAATTGTAAAAGTGCAGCGCTCATCTCAAAGACAGGTTCTATTGACTGGTCCTGTATGCCTAATTTTGATTCATCGGCCGTATTTGCAAAAATACTGGATGACAAAAAAGGTGGCAGTTTTGAAATAGAAATTAGTCGAGATTATGATATAAAACAGGAGTATTTATGGGAAACAAATATTTTAAGTACTGTTTTTGATAATGGAGAGGACTCCTTTCAGCTGATAGATTTTATGCCGAGGTATCCCCGGGAAGATGGATCGTATTATGCTCCGCCAGATATTATTCGATTTTTCAGACTTATTAGTGGAAAGCCAAAATTTAAAATTAAATATGACCCGAAACTGGATTTTGCCAGAGAGAAGACATATAGTGAGGATAAAGGCGAATACATTAAGAGTTATACTAAAGAAGGTAAATATGATACGACGTTTTTATATTCCAGTTTTACTTTAAATGACATACTGGAGAGAAAAGAAATTACACTTACTGAAAATTCTTACTGTCTTTTAGGTTATCATGAAAAGCTTGTGGAGCAAACTCTGAATAGGTCCTATTTAAAATTTCAGAGAACCAAAGTGTATTGGATGAACTGGAGTGATAAAACCACCAGGTATACGCATTACGGGAATGAAATCATGCGAAGTGCATTGGTTTTAAAGGCTTTAAGCTATAAAAAATCTGGGGCTGTACTTGCTGCCGCTACTACCTCACTACCCGAAACCATTGGAGAGGAACGTAACTGGGATTATAGGTTCTGCTGGATTAGAGATGCTTCTATGGTAATAAAAGTTATGGCTGGATTAGGTCATATAAAATCAGCCAAGGATTTTCTTCAATTTATTTTAGATATTATTCCGAATAAAGATGAGAAAATCCAGATCATGTACGGAATTAATGGGGAGAAAGAACTTACTGAGCATATTTTAAGTCATCTTAGCGGTTATAAGGACTCGAGCCCCGTAAGGACAGGGAATGCTGCTTATATCCAGAAACAGAACGATATTTACGGAATATTGATGGAGGTGATCTATCAGCAATTCCTAATGTTTGAAACTTCTCTTGAAAATTCTGAAGCGCTTTGGACCGTAGTTCGGGGGATAGTGATGATCGTTGAAGAAAACTGGAAAAAGCCAGATAAAGGTATTTGGGAATTAAGAACCGAAGATCGTCATTTTGTATTTTCAAAACTTCTATGCTGGGTAGCTGTTGATAGAGCTATTAAAATAGGAGAGGTGCTAAGAATGGGAATTAACGATACAAAATGGAAAGCTCTACGAGAAGAGATTTACCAGGATATATACAACAATGGCTGGAATGAAGAGAAACAGGCTTACACCCAATATTATGGTTCTTCAGATCTTGATGCTTCCACTTTACTAATGCAGTCCTACGGATTTATTGAAGCAGATGATCCTAGATTTGTAAGTACAGTTAGAGCTACCGAAAAAGACTTATGTGAAGACGGACTTATGTACCGGTATAAAAACAATGATGATTTTGGGAAACCCACTTCTTCTTTTACTATTTGTACTTTCTGGTTGATTGATAGTTTGTATAAGATTGGAGAAAAGAAAAAAGCCAAGGAAATGTTCGATCAGCTTCTTTCATACAGTAATCATTTAGGCTTGTTTAGTGAAGATATAGATTTTAAAACAAAACGTCTTCTGGGTAATTTTCCACAAGCCTATTCTCACTTAGCTTTAATAGAAACTGCAGCTAATTTTAGCAAAGGTATTGCTACTGAAGGGATGGTATTTCAGGATTAATTATTTTTAAGACGTGAAGATTATTCTCACTTAACTTGCTTAATTGATGACAATGCTTTTAATAAATCTTGAAAATTTCTTCATATAATATCTGGTTTTTAGATAATATGATATTCTGGACTACTTAAATAGACTAATGTCAAAACATGTATAAATTAAAAAAGTCACCCGGAAAGGTGACTTTTTGTGGTTATTGTTATTAAATTATCGTTAGTTAACGAAACCAGTTCTTGGCCCGCCATCCATAAAGATAGTTCGCATACGAGATTTCTGGCCTTCAGAGAACATGTACATACATGCATCATTCGTATAATCCATATAATTCATAGTCATATCTGTAGACCTACAGTTAACTGTAGGATATGATGGGCATCCGTAGTTAGGACCATCAGAATCGGGAGTATCTGCTACGAAATCATCTTGCTTACATCTACCATCACCCCAGATGTGACGAAGGTTTAAGTAATGACCAACCTCGTGAGTTGCAGTTCTTCCCTCATCAAATGGAGCAGATACAAATCCTGTAGTTCCAAAATATTGTGGAGAGATCACTACACCATCTGTAGAGGCAGGTCCTCCCGGAAATTGTGCATATCCAAGAATTCCACCACCAATATTAGCAACCCAGATATTAAGCGTCGTAGATGGGCTCACTGGGGGATACTGAGCTTTTACAGCATCGTTTGTTCCCCATTGCTGAGTTGAACTACTGTATCTATTTACTGCTGCAAGATTAAAAGAGATTTCAGAATCTGCGACTAGATTAGCAAATTCCGAAGGTGTGTTATTTGCATCATTGTTAGAAGCTCTAAAATCGGCGTTTAATACAGCTATTTGTGAATTGATCTGTTGATCAGAAATATTTTCCTGAGAATTGCTATATACCACATGTACAACTACAGGAATATTCACCACTCCAAGGTTATCGGTAACTGGTGGCTCAGTTCCTCCACCGCCGCTTCCAGGTTTACCACCTTTAGCGTTGTTGGATTTTGCTAATATTGAACGGGTGTTCTTTTCAATACCATACATTTTTTCATGAAGACCTTTGTTTTCGTTTAATAAACGATTAAGGTTTTTCATGCTATAGCACTTTTCAGCACCGTTTTCCGATCTTTTATCTGTACCGTCTGTGTACAGGTAAAAATCGCTCATGTCCACCTGGGTTTCTTGAGTTTCAGAAATGTTTTCTGTAGGGTCTTGCTCACAAGAAGCAAAGAGGAAGGCCATCGCTGCCATTCCAAGAATAACTTTTTTCATGTATTTAGTTTTTGTTTGAGTTTGGTCGAATATATAAATATTATTAATATTTAATTAACAGATAAGATATAAATTTTAAAATTTTATAGTTAAAAAGTTATTTTCACAGACAAACAGTGCATTTTAAGCACCAAAATTGGAATGACCAAAACTATCCTAAATGAAAAAACCACCCCGGTAGGGATGGCTTTTTTCCAGTTTAAAAGAATGTTTCTTTAGAAACAATATTTATTTTCTGAAGTCAGTTTTTCAGCAATAGTATTTCTAAGGGCAACAACATTTGGCATATTAGTATACTTTGTAAATCTCTTAAGCCCCATTAACATCATTCGTTGTTCATCACCTTCGGCAAAAGAACCAATTCCCTCTTTAGCCTTAGTATTTATAGTATCAACTGCATGGTAAAGATACAATTTGGCCATTGCAATCTGTTCTTTTTGAGCATCGGCCCCTAATTTTTTGGCATTTTTCTCTGCTCTAAGAATACCAGACTCTGCCATATAGATTTCAATAAGAATATCTGATGCTGCAAGTAAAAGTTGTTGATGTTCTTCCAGCTGAGGTCCGAACTTCTGAACGGCGCTCCCAGCAACCATAAGAAATACTTTCTTAAGCTTGGCAACCATCTCTTTTTCTTCAGCAAAAAGCTCAGAATAATCCGGTTTATCCATAGATGGAATTCCGGTTAATTCATCAGCAACTTTTGTAGCTGGACCTAAAAGATCTACATGCCCTTTCATAGCTTTCTTCACCAACATTCCTACAGATAACATTCTGTTGATCTCGTTGGTACCTTCATAAATTCTGGCAATTCTAGCATCTCTCCATGCAGATTCCATTGGTGTATCGGCAGAGAAGCCCATACCTCCATAGACCTGAATACCTTCATCTGCACAATTCTGAACATCTTCAGAACAAGCAACTTTAAGAATAGAACACTCAATGGCATATTCTTCCACACCTTTCAATTCAGCTTCTGAATGTGAAGCTCCTTCTTCAAGGCGAAGATTGATTCTGTCTTCAATATTTTTAGCAGCACGGTAGGAAGCAGCTTCACCCACATAGGCTGAAGTAGCCATTTCAGCCAGCTTAGATTTTATAGCTCCAAACTTAGAGATAGGAGTATCAAACTGAACACGATCATTAGCATATTTTACAGAAAGATCTGTAACTCTTCTTTGAGCATCTAAAGAAGCAGCGGCTAATTTGATACGACCCACATTAAGGGCGTTCATCGCGATCTTAAACCCATTTCCACGCTCAGAAAGCATATTTTCAACAGGAACTTTAGTTTCATTAAAGAATACCTGACGGGTAGAGGAGGAGTGGATACCTAATTTCTTTTCTTCCTCACCAAAGGTAATCCCGTTTTCTTTATCATTTTCAACGATGAATCCGGTAATATTTTTATCATCTTCTATTCTGGCAAATACAATAAATACATTAGCAAAACCAGCATTGGAAATCCACATTTTCTGTCCGCTAATGCTGTAATGTTTTCCATCGTCAGAAAGAACTGCCTTCGTTTTTCCAGAATTAGCATCACTTCCTGCGCCTGGTTCAGTTAAACAATAAGCTCCAAACCACTCTCCGGTAGCCAGTTTAGGGACATATTTTTTCTTTTGCTCTTCAGTTCCATAAAGCGTAATTGGCATCGTTCCAATTCCAGTATGTGCACCAAAAGCAGTAGCAATAGATCCTGTAGCTCCCGAAATATAATCACAAACCAGCATGGTAGACACGAATCCCATTCCAAGACCATCATACTCTTCAGGAACAGACACACCTAAGAAACCAAGTTCTCCAGCTTTACGCATGATCTCCTCAGTCAAGGCGTAATTTTTCTTTTCAAACTCCTCTTTATTCGGCCAAATTTCACGTTCTACAAATTCCTTTACAGAATCACGCATCATTTTTTGTTCTTCATTAAAATCTTCTGGGGTAAAAACATCTTCACTTTTAGTCTCCTTTACCAGAAACTGACCTCCTCTTAGAAGATCTTTTTTAGCTGTATCTGTGCTCATTTTTATTTAGATATTAGTATTGAGACGTGAGATTTTAGATTAAATCATCTCAATTATAGTTATTATTTAATTCTGGAAAATCTAATTTCTAAGATCTTAGGTCTAATTAAGAAATTCAAAAACTCCTGCAGCTCCCTGCCCTGTTCCCACACACATGGTTACCATACAGTGCTTATTCTTTAATTCACGTTTACGCATTTCATCAAAGATTTGCACCGATAGTTTAGCTCCTGTACATCCAAGTGGATGCCCCATAGAAATAGCGCCGCCATTTGGATTTAATTTATCTTTATCCAGACCTAATTCTCTGATAACTGCTAATGACTGTGAAGCAAAGGCTTCATTTAATTCAATTAGCTCCATATCATCCTGCTTAAGTCCAGCTTGTTTTAAAGCTTTCGGGATTGCATGAACAGGTCCTATTCCCATAATTCTTGGTTCTACACCAACAGCAGCATAACTTACCATTCTGGCGATTGGTTCCAGATTTAGTTCTTTCACCATCTCTTCGCTCATCACCATCACAAATGCAGCTCCATCACTCATTTGAGAAGAATTTCCAGCCGTAACGCTACCACCTTCAGCAAATACAGGCCTCAATTTATTCAGAACTTCTATAGAAGTATCTTTTCTAGGACCTTCATCTTTATTTACCGTGTAAGATCTTGTTTGCTTTTTACCATTTTCATCTACGTATGTTTCATCTATCGTAATTGGAACAATCTGATCCTGAAAACGACCTTCTTCCTGCGCTTTATTCGCTTTTTGATGCGAATTGTAAGCGAATTCATCCTGATCTTCACGGGAAACATTATATTTTTTAGCGACAGCTTCAGCGGTTAGTCCCATTCCCCAGTAGTAATCTTCATTTCCTGCTTTCGCAACTTCATAATCCGGTACTGGCTTATAACCACCCATCGGAATATAACTCATACTTTCGGCACCACCTGCAATTACGCAATCTGCCATTCCCATCTGAATTTTAGCGGTGGCAATAGAAATGGTTTCCAGTCCTGAAGCACAATACCTGTTCACCGTCATCCCAGGAACATCTTCGATCTTTAATCCCATAAGGGAGATCAATCTACCAACGTTTAATCCCTGTTCCGCTTCCGGCATCGCGTTTCCCACCATTACGTCATCAATACGTTTCTTATCGAAATCTGGCAATTTGTCCATCATGTACTGGATGGTTTCAGCAGCCAGCTCATCTGGTCTTTTGAAACGAAATACGCCTTTAGGAGCTTTTCCTACTGCGGTTCTGTATGCTTTTACTATATATGCTGTTTTCATTTTTTCTAGTATTTAGATATTAGATTTGAGAAGTGAGATTTAATTTGTGAACTTCTTAATAAGAGTAAAATTCATTTTTTGAATCTCCATCAAATCATTAATTATCGGTTTAATATTTTCTTCTGAAATTAATTTGAGATGTTCAGAAATTATAAGTTGTGTGCACAATTCATTAGTTGAACCATTAGCAATTCCTAAAAAGTTTTTGAACTCGCCATTCGTATTTCTTCCAGCACCTTCTGCAATATTGGAAGGAATAGAGATCGCACTTCTTCTAATCTGACTTATTAATCCATATTTTTCTTCAGATGGAAATCGAGAAGAAAGTATATAAACCTGCTCAGCAACCTTTATTGCTTTCTGCCAAATTTTGAGTTCTTTAAAGTTGTGCATTTCGAATTCCTTTAGTCTAAAATCTCAGATCTATTATCTAGTTTCTTAATGGCTTCCCTTTCTTCAACATATGCTGAAGACGCTCCAGGGTTTTTCTTTCCCCTGTAAGCGATAAGAAAGCTTCTCTTTCCAGTTCTAATAAATACTGTTCGCTAACCATTTGGTTTTCTGAAAGGTCGCCACCGGCCATTACATAAGCCAGTTTATTCGCGATCTTTTTATCATGTTTGCTGATGTATTTTCCGGCAGCCATCTGGTCTGTTCCCACAAGGAATGCTCCCAATGCCTGTTTACCAAGAACTTTTATATCTCTACGTGCAATTGGTTGAGTATATCCATTTTCAGCCATTAACATCGCATGTTGCTTAGCGATTGCCAGTTGTCTTTCTGGATTTACCACCACGATATCTTTTCCCTTCTGAAGAAGACCAAGATCGTATGCTTCGTAAGCTGACGTGGATACTTTCGCCATCCCAATGGTGAGGAAGTTATCTCTAAGTCGGTTCAGCTCAACATCATCTTTTTGATAGGTATCAGAAGCTCTAACTGTCATTTCCTTTGTTCCACCACCGCCGGGGATCACACCAACACCAAATTCAACTAAACCTATATAAGTTTCAGCCGATGCAACCACTTTATCTGCATGAAGTGAAAGTTCACACCCACCACCCAGGGTCATTGCGTGCGGAGCAGAAACAGTTGGAATTGAGGAATAGCGCATTCTCATCATCGTATCCTGAAAATATTTGATCGCCATGTTCAGCTCTTCATATTCCTGTTCCACAGCCATCATAAAGATCATTCCAATATTGGCACCTACAGAGAAGTTCTTACCATCATTGGCAACAACCAGTCCCTGGTAATCTTTTTCGGCAATATCAATGGCTTTATTTATTCCGTCAAGAACATCGCCACCAATAGAATTCATTTTACTTCTAAATTCTACATTCAGTATTCCGTCACCCAGGTCTTCAACTACGACCCCGCTATTTTTGAATACTTCATTAGATTTTCTAATGTTATCCAGAATTATAAACGCATCCTGCCCAGGAATTTTAGTTTGTTTCTTGTCGTCAATATTATAGTAATAGGTATTGCCTTCTTTTACTGTGTAGAAGCTATCACTTCCGCTTTCAAGCATTTCCTTTACCCAGGAATTAGGTTCGTAACCTTCTTCCTTCATCATATCTATTCCTTTCTGAACTCCAATCGCATCCCAGATCTGGAATGGCCCGTGTTCCCAGCCAAAACCAGCTTTCATCGCATCATCGATCTTATAAAGATCATCTGATATTTCAGGAATTCTATTGGATACATAAGCAAATAATGCAGAAAACGTTTTTCTATAAAATTCTCCTGCTTTATCCTTTCCTTTTACCAGAACTTCAAACCGATCTGATACATTATCTATAGCTTTTGTTTGTTCCAGAGTTGCGAAAGATGCGCTTTTTCTATCACGATATTCCATGGTATCAAGATCTAGGGACTTAATCTCGCTGGAACCATCGTCTTTTTTTATCTTTTTATAGAAACCTTGTCCGGTTTTGCTACCTAACCACTTGTTTTCCATCATGGTATCGATGAAATTTGGCAAAGCAAACAGATCATGCTGCTCATCGTTAGGTACATTTTCATACAAACCATTTGCAACGTGAACCAAGGTGTCTAAACCAACAACATCCACCGTTCTAAATGTAGCCGACTTTTGACGACCTATGACGGGACCGGTTAGTTTATCTACTTCTTCGATAGTCATTCCCATTTCCTTCACCATATGGAAAAGGCTCATAATGGAGAAAATACCAATTCTATTACCTATAAAAGCAGGGGTATCTTTGGCAAGTACAGTCTTTTTCCCAAGGAATTTCTCACCGTACATCTCCAAAAACTCAAGAACCTCGGTAGCAGTTTCTTTTCCCGGAATAATTTCAAATAATCTTAGATATCTTGGAGGATTGAAGAAGTGTGTTCCACAGAAATGCTTTTTAAAATCATCGCTTCTGCCTTCAGTCATAAAATTGATAGGAATACCGGAAGTATTTGAAGTAATCAAAGTACCGGGCTTTCTATGTTTTTCAAGGTTTTCAAAAACCTGCTTTTTAATATCTAGACGTTCTACAACGACCTCAATAATCCAGTCTGCCTCAGATACCTTTGAAATATCATCTTCAAGATTTCCCGTTTCAATTCTATTTACAAAGTCTTTATGGTAAATAGGGGAGGGTTTAGACTTTACAGATTCCTGAAGCGAGTTGTTTACAATTCTATTACGAACCACTTTATCGTCCAGGCTAAGTCCTTTTTTCTTTTCCTTTTCATTCAGTTCTCGCGGAACGATGTCCAGAAGTAACACTTCCACACCAATATTGGCAAAATGGCAAGCGATACCGCTACCCATAATTCCGGATCCGATAACTGCAATTTTATTTATCCTTCTTTTCATTTCTTGGTTTTTATCGTTTTATCTGATACTTATTTCTTCAGTATATATTTTTTTTTCGCTTATAAGCTCTGTTATGGTATTTGCCACTTCATTAAAGGTCTTTAAATCTTTATCTGAAACATTTTCCTTTACAGCTTCATCAAATCGCAGTACCACGCGCTTGGAATAATCTCTCATCTCTTTACCAAATTCGGTTAAGTGTATTAGCACACTACGGCCATCACTCGGATTTCTCTTTCTAATAATAAGACCTTTTTCTTCCATGGTTTTGAGAATCCTGGAAAGACTTGTCGCTTCCATACCCATTTTGGGACCCAGCGAAGTAGATGGGGTGCCATCTTCAGGATCAATGCTTAAAAGAGCAAACCCCGTAGCCATAGTGCTGCCCGCTTTTCCAGCTTCCTCATTATACATTTTTGAGACAGCCATCCAGGTGGCACGCAATACATAATCTATCGTTTTTTCTTTCATCTGGATTTTGAATGAACCCAAAGTTAGGAAAAAATATTATGCATGCATAATAAAATTGGTTTAAAAATATTAATATACTGAATTTATGGTCTTAATATTCTTAAAATAAAAAAACTCCTCGGGTAGGGAGGAGCTTTTTTTGTGGAATTCTTAGTTATTATTTTAATAACGATTATAAAGTTTTTCGTATAGATCTTTATACTTTTCTCTAATTATTCGTCGTTTTAATTTCATGGTAGGAGTAAGGTGTTCATCTTCTACAGTCCAGGCCTCCGGGGTTATTTCAAAAGTTTTGATCCTTTCCCATTTCCCGAATTTTTGATTATAGAAATCTACTTCTTCCTGAATTCTATCTCTTACCATACTATTTCTGGCAATATCTGCAGGAGTTCCCTCCCCAAGATCTATATTTTTTTTACTAGCCCAGTCTTCAATGAATTCAAAATTTGGCTGGATTAAAGCCGAAGGCATTTTCTCACCATCGCCAACAACCATGATTTGTTCTATAAAACGGGATTGTTTCATAGTATTCTCTATCAGCTGTGGAGCGACATATTTTCCCCCGGAAGTTTTGAACATTTCTTTCTTCCTGTCTGTGATCTTAAGGAATCCATCCTTATCAATTTCTCCAATATCCCCGGTATGAAAATAGCCTTCTTCATTAATTACCTCTTTTGTTTTCTCTTCATCCTTATAATAACCTTTCATTACATTAGGTCCCTTGGTAAGAATCTCCCCGTCCTCGGCAATTTTAACTTTCACATTTTGCAACACTTTTCCAACGGTTCCAATTCTGAAACCATGGTTACGCTCATCGTTTACCGAAATAACCGGCGAGGTTTCTGTTAAACCATAACCTTCCATCACGGGAATTTCAGCAGCTGCGAAAACACGTGTAAGTCTTGGTTGAAGTGCGGCACTACCCGAAACAATAAGCTCTATGTTTCCACCAAGCCCTTCTTTCCATTTTGAAAAAATAAGTTTCCTCGCAAGTTTTAGTTTGGTTTCATACCACCAACCGTTTGCCTCATAAGGTTCATATTCCAGACCTAATTCTACTGCCCAGTAAAATAACTTTTGTTTAACTCCTCCAAGTGCGGTTCCCTTAGCGATGATTTTATCGTACACCTTTTCTAGAAGTCGAGGCACCGCAGTTATCACATGAGGTTTAACCTCTTTAAGATTGTCACTAATTTTATCAATAGATTCAGCGAAATAGATCGATACCGAATAATACTGATATAAATAAAGAATCATTCTTTCAAAAATATGGCAAACTGGTAGAAAGCTCAAGGCTACGTAAGTTCCGGTCTCAAAAGGTACTCTGGGAGCACTTCCTAAAACATCACTTACAATATTGTTATGGGTTAACATAACTCCTTTAGGTCTGCCAGTAGTTCCTGAGGTATATATTATAGTAGCAAGATCATCAGGTTTTACAGCCTTTTTTAATTTTTCAACTTCATCCTGGTTTCCTTTATCTTCACCACTCTTAAGTATCTCTTTCCAATTCTGACAACCTGCTATTTGGTCAAAACTATATACTTCTTTAAGTTCTGTAGTCCCTTTTATAGAATTAACTTTTCCTAATACTTCTTCATCTGAAACGAAACAGTAAGTTGCTCCACTGTGATTTAAGATATATTCATAGTCATCTTCTGATATAGTAGGATAAACAGGAACGTTCTGTGCTCCAATTTGAAGTATACCAATATCCATTACGTTCCACTCGGTTCGGTTGGAAGTGGAAATTACAGCAATCTTATCATTGGGTTTTACCCCTAATCTTAATAGACCACGGCTTATTGTATTTGCCTGATCTATATATTGTTGAGTGGAAATTGTTTTCCATTTACCATCATATTTGGTCGCCAATGCTTCATCCAATGGATTGTTCTCAAGCTGATAATATGGAAAGTCGAAAAGTCGTTTTATTTCATTCATGAAATTGGACAGTTTTAGATATGCCTTGCAAAATAGCAAAAAAGAGGGCTACTTCAAATTGATAATTCAAAAAAAAAGGGATGTTCTTAACATCCCTTCAAAATAATTCATAAAATTATCTGCTTACTGCTTCTTTTCCAGCCATTTTCTGGCATTCACAAAACCTTCCAGCCATGGGGAAACTTCGTCCTTTCTTCCGTTGGGATAATTAGCCCAGTTCCACTGAAAGGTAGAACGTTCCAAATGCGGCATCATTACCAAATGTCTACCCGTATCATCGGTTAAAATAGCGGTATTGAAATGTGAGCCATTAGGATTTGCAGGATAACCTTCATATCCGTATTTACCAACGATATTATATTTTTCTTCTTCATATGGGAAGCTGAATTTACCTTCTCCATGTGCTGCCCAAATTCCTAACTTACTGCCAGCAAGACTGGAAAGCATCACAGAATTATTCTCCTGAATTTCTACGGAAGTAAAATTACATTCAAATTTATGGGATTCGTTATGAAGCATTTTTGGTTTTTGCTCATGTTCAGAATTTATAAGTCCTAGCTCAATGAATAATTGACAACCATTACAAACACCCAATGATAAAGTGTCTTTCCTTGCGAAGAAACTGTCCAATGCGTTCTTAGCCTTTTCGTTATATAAGAAAGCACCGGCCCAACCTTTTGCACTTCCCAATACATCTGAATTTGAGAATCCGCCCACCGCGGCAATAAACTGAATATCTTCAAGAGTTTCACGCCCCGAAATAAGATCTGTCATATGCACATCTTTCACATCAAAACCAGCGAGGTACATAGCCCTGGCCATTTCACGTTCAGAATTTGAGCCTTTTTCACGAATGATGGCAGCTTTTATCTTTGGTTGAGATTTCTCATTAGCATTCGAATTGACGGGAAGTTTACCAGTAAAATGCTCCGGGAACTTGAATTCCAGTGGTTGTTCCTTGTAATTATGGTATCGCTCTGTGGCTTTATCAATTCCGCTTTGCTTTTCATCAAGCAGGAAAGACGTCTTGTACCAGGTGTCTCTTAATTCAGAAATATTGAAACTAAGATCTGTCCCAATATTTTTAATCTTTAAATCATTTCCTTCGGTAACTTTACCAATATTGAAAAATTCAATATTCTTTTCTTTCAGTATTTCTTCAATTGAATTGTCTTTAGCCTGAAATACAATTCCGCAGTTTTCATTAAAAAGTAATTTAATGATGTCATTTTCTTTTAAAGCCGAAAGATTAAGGTCTGCTCCAAGGTTCACATCGGCAAAACACATTTCCAACAGACTTGTGATAAGTCCGCCTGAAGCCACATCATGCCCGGCCAGAATAAGATCTGTTTTGATCAACTCCTGAATAGCATTAAATGTTTCAGCAAATTTCTTATCGTTTTTTATAGTTGGAACTTCACTTCCTACCTTATTCAGAATCTGGGCGAAAGAAGAGCCTCCCAATTTGAAATCGTCCTGAGAAAGATTGATATAATAAATATCGCCACCGTTCTTTTTAAGTACAGGTTCAACCACTTTAGTGATATCATTACAATGTCCCGCCGCTGAAATAATTACGGTGCCGGGAGAGATTACCTGGGAGTCTTTATATTTCTGTTTCATCGAAAGAGAATCCTTTCCTGTAGGCACATTAATACCTAACGAAATAGCGAATTTTGAAACTGCTTCAACAGCTTCATATAATCTGGCATCTTCGCCTTCATTATTACACGGCCACATCCAATTCGCCGAAAGGGAGATAGATCTTAATCCTTTCTCCAGGGGAGCCCAAACAATGTTAGAAAGAGACTCCGCAATAGAATTTTTAGATCCGGCAACGGGATCTACCAGGGCAGAAACAGGGGAATGGCCAATAGAAGTAGCCACACCTTCTTTTCCTTTATAATCTAGCGCCATCACTCCACAATTGTTCAGGGGTAATTGCAACGGGCCGGCAGTTTGTTGTTTAGCGACTCTACCAGTCACGCAGCGATCTACTTTGTTAGTTAACCAGTCTTTACAGGCAACGGCTTCTAATTGTAAAACCTGATCGAGATATTGATGAATTTTAGATGTTTCGTAGCTTACATCTTCATAATTTCTTTTAATGGTTTTATCGTTCATGATTGTTTTAGGAGAACTCCCGAACATATCAGAAAGTTCCAGATCCATAGGTTTTTGACCTGATTTCTCTCCTTTAAAAGTAAAACGATGATCCCCGGTTACATTTCCTACTTCATACATTGGGGAGCGTTCTCTGTCTGCTACTCTTCTTAACTGAGCTATTTCAGCTTCTCCAATGACCAGTCCCATTCTTTCCTGGGATTCGTTTCCAATAATTTCTTTTGCTGAAAGTGTGGGATCTCCAACAGGAAGCGCATCCAGATCTATCTTTCCACCTTTTTCTTCCACAAGTTCGCTTAGACAGTTTAAATGTCCGCCGGCCCCATGATCATGGATAGAAACGATTGGGTTTTTGTCACTTTCTACCATTCCACGAACAGCGTTGGCAGCACGTTTTTGCATTTCAGGGTTGGAACGCTGAATGGCATTCAGTTCTATTCCGCTACTGAATTCACCGGTATCTGCTGAAGAAACGGCAGCACCGCCCATACCAATTCTATAGTTTTCACCGCCTAAAACAACGATTTTATCTCCTTTATTCGGAATATCTTTTATCGCCTGATCCTGTTTTCCGTAACCGATTCCTCCGGCAAGCATGATTACTTTATCATAACCCAATGCTCTATCATGTTCAGAATGTTCAAAAGTTAAGACTGAACCTGAGATTAAAGGCTGACCAAACTTGTTTCCAAAATCGGAAGCTCCATTAGAAGCTTTTATCAGAATATCCATAGGAGTCTGGTATAGCCAGTCTCTTTCTTTCATTCCGTTTTCCCATTTTCTGTCCTTATCAAGACGAGAGTAAGAAGTCATATAAACTGCAGTTCCTGCCAATGGAAGTGAACCTTTTCCTCCGGCAAGTCTGTCGCGAATTTCTCCACCGCTTCCCGTAGCTGCTCCATTAAAAGGTTCTACCGTAGTGGGGAAATTATGTGTTTCAGCTTTAATTGAGATTACAGAATCAAAGTCTTTTATCTGATAATATTCCGGAACATCTGGAGCTTTAGGAGCAAACTGTTCTACTCTTGGGCCTTTTACAAAAGCAACATTATCTTTGTATGCTGAAACAATATTATTAGGATTTTCTTCAGAAGTCTTTCTGATCATTTTGAAAAGAGAAGAAGATTTCTCTTCTCCATCAATTACAAAAGTCCCGTTAAATATTTTATGTCTACAATGTTCAGAATTCACCTGGGAAAATCCAAAAACTTCAGAATCTGTAAGTTTTCTACCTAATCTATCTGACAGTTTTTCCAGGTAATCTACTTCCTCAGCATTTAAAGCTAAACCTTCCTGCTTATTAAACGATTCTATATCATCCACTTCAATAATTGGAGCGGGATTTACATGAATATCGAAAATATCCTGATCCAGATTTTCATATTTCTGGGAAATCATGGGATCAAAATCATGGAAATTTTTGTCAACTCTCAAAAATTCTTCAATTCTTATCAAGCCATGAATACCCATATTTTGAGTGATCTCCACAGCATTCGTACTCCAGGGAGTGATCATGGCGGCACGAGGACCAACAAAAAAATCTGCCAGCGCAGATTTATGTATTTGTTGAGTATTTCCGAAAAGCCAGTTTAGTTTTGAAATTTCCTGGGCTGAAAGTTCTGAGTGTGTTTCCACAGCAAAAACCTTGGTAGTTTGGTTTCCGAAGAAAAGGATCATTTATGTTGTGTTTGTGTTGTTTTTAAAGCCACAAATTTATGATTTTTTATCGGGTAGATTAAATAATTTAAGAAAGTTAAATTCTAAATTTTTGCAAGATTCCGTATCTTCATAAGAATAATTAAAATATTGATGTATATATGTTTTCTGTCGTAAAAGTAGTTTCGTCATCCTGAATTTATTTCAGGGTTTTTATACGGCATTGATTTACATTGAAATGAGATTCTGAAATAAGATCAGAATGACGTCATTTATTAATTTAGGAATTTTACGGATATATAAAAATCATTAAATGCATATCAAATTCAATAGTCTCATTCTAATAGGTTTTTTCACTTTTTTTGGAATGAATTCCTGTAACCTGGAAGGAAATGAAAATAATGAAGGAGAGGTAGTACGTATGCGTGTAAATCATTTTAAGCAAACTGCCTTTGGAGTTGCTCCTCAATTAGTATTATTAGTTCAGGAAGCTGAAGAAATAGGAGGGGAGGAGTGGAATTATTTTTATGATGGAATTAAAGATTTCGAGTATGAATATGGCTATGTGTATGATATTTCAGTGAAAAAAGAACCGGTAGAAAACCCACCGCAGGACGCTTCCTCAATAAAGTATATTTTATTGGATGTAATTTCTAAAGAAAAGATTGATAATACCGAAACCTTTGAGATCAAATTAAAGTGGGGAGGTAATAGCTTTGTAAGCAGTACGGGCGATCAATACACACTTATGGATGAATTACTTATAGATTGCAATGAATTATGCGAAAATCTTGCGCAGGGACTGGAGAATGAAGATGAATTAACCGGTACATTTTCTCATGTTTCTAATGGAGAAATAAGACTTATAACGCTCCAGTAAAAATAAGGGTTTTGAAAAATTCGCAAATTCATCCTGAACTTTTTTCAGGAACTTATATTTTTATACCGCAATAATTTTAAAGTTGAAACAATTTCAGCTTGACAGATATAGCCTTTTTTGACATAGACAATTAGTCTTTCTGCAATAAAGCCATATAAAATCCGTCATAACCGCTTTCACTGGACAAGAGCTTTTTCTCTCTTAATAATTTAAAATCTTTTCCACTTTCTGTTTTTAAGAACTTCTGAACTTGTTTTTCATTTTCTGAAGGTAAAATAGAACAGGTCGCATACACCATTTTTCCACCTTCTTTCAATATTCTGGAATATTTTTCCAGTATTTCAAGCTGTGTATTTTTGATTTTTTCCAGAAAATCCGGTTGAAGTTTCCATTTCGCATCGGGATTACGGCTTAGAACACCCAATCCGCTACATGGAGCATCAATAAGAACTCTATCTGCCGAATTATAAAGCTTCTTGATCACTTTAGTAGAATCTATACTCCTGGTTTCTACATTATGAGCTCCGGCACGCTTGGCTCTACGTTTAAGTTCTTTCAATTTATTTCCATAAATATCCAGAGCAATGATCTGTCCCTTGTTTTCCATTAAAGCAGCAAGGTGAAGAGTTTTTCCGCCGGCACCTGCACAGGTATCTACTACACGCATTCCCGGTTTTACATCCAGCAATTCGGCGACTCTTTGAGAATTTGCATCCTGAACTTCAAAAAGGCCATCCTGAAAAGCTTTTGTTTTAAACACATTAGCTCTCTCTTTTAGTTCCAGTGCTTCGGGATAATTACGAACGCCAGAAGTTTCAATACCTTCTTCGCTAAGTTTTGCAGCTAATTCTTTAGGATTGGTCTTTAAATTATTGGTTCTTAAAATAACAGGAGCCTGTTCATTTAGCGCATGGATTTCTTTGGTCCAAACTTTTTCGCCTAACTCTTTCTCTCCAAGTTCATCCATCCAATCTGGTACAGATTCTCTAAATTTTCTTATCCTGCTTAATTCATCAAATCTACCTTTGATACGTCTTTCTGGTGTTTTCTCAAATTGAGGCCAGTCAGGAATAGTTACGCCTCTAAGCACGCACCAAACGGCGAGCATTCTAAAGATATCTTCTCTTTTAAAAGGCTCTTTTACTTCAGCTATTTCAGCATAAAGTCTTTTCCATCTCACAATATCATAAGTGGTTTCTGCAATAAAACTACGATCTCTAGATCCCCATCGTTTATCTCTTTTCAGAGTCTTTGCTATAACCTTATCGGCATAATTTCCTTCATTAAAAATTTCAGCTAAAGCATCAACGGTAGCAAAAACAAGATTCCTGTGTAGGCGCATAAATATTCTTTAAAGCCGCAAAGTTACGTTTTTTTGATTCGGATTAATTTATATTTGAATCAAATTCCTGATATGAAAAAATTAAGTTTTTTATTGATTTTATTGGCCTTTGCCTGTAAAGAATCTTCAAAAGAGAATTCTCCGGAAAACCTTGAAAATAACAAACCTGAATATTTTGAATCTGTTGAAGCAGAAGTGATACTTGAGGATGATTCTTTAAGTGTGAGGGCCATTGAGATCATAGGAAAAAATCTTGCTTTTGCTGGTAACAATGGAACATATGGTTTATATGATTCAGCCAATAACACGTGGAAAACCAATATTCAAAAATTTGATACTCTAGTTCCAGAGTATAGAGCGATTGCTAGCACCTCAAATGATTTTTTTATGTTGAGTGTTGGAAGTCCCGCACTTTTATATAAAACTGGAAATTCTGGTAAAATGGAGTTGGTTTATAAGGAAACACATGATAAGGCCTTTTATGATGCGATGACCTTTTGGAATGATAATGAGGGGATTGCGATGGGAGATCCCACTGATGGATGTATTTCAATAATTATTACCAGAGATGGTGGTAAAAGCTGGAGCAAAGTAGACTGTGAAAATTTACCTGAAGCTGCAGAGGGAGAGGCCGCATTCGCTGCAAGTAATTCTAATATTGCCATTCAGGGAAATAATACCTGGATCTTAACCGGAGGGACAAAATCAAGAATTCTTTTTTCTCCAGATAAAGGAGCTTCCTGGCAATTATTTGAGACGCCTCTATTGCAGGGAGAGCCAACTACGGGAGGTTATAGCCTGGATTTTTATGATGATAAAAACGGAATTATAATTGGAGGGGATTATACCAATGCAGAAGGGAATAGAGGTAATAAAGCAGTGACTGCTGATGGAGGAAAAACCTGGGAATTAATTGCTGAAGGAAAAGATCCCGGTTATAAGAGTAGTATTAGGTTCGTGCCAGATTCTAATGGGAAGCAAATTCTGGCAACTGGTTTCTCTGGAATTCATTATAGCAAAGACAGTGGTAAAAGCTGGAAGAAACTATCAGAGCAAGGCTTCTATACATTAAGGTTTGTAAACGATACTTTGGCGTATGCTGCTGGTAAAGGAAGAATAGCAAAATTAATATTTCGTTAGAAAGAAATAATCCGACAGATTAGAAACCTGCCGGATTATAACTACTAACTAACCAAAAAACTAAATATGAATAGTTCTGCTATTCACTGCCATTATTCTCTTTTCGCCCTTGTTTTGAACGATATTCTTTAATAAGCTTTTTATGAAATTCATCTTCCAGCTTATGTAATTTAATGATATCTTTTGCTGAAATGATCTGTTTAAGATCCTTGAACAATTGCTTCTTAATCTTATATTCTTCATTTTCTACAGATAGAAACTCATCAAGAAGATCATTAGCCTTATTCTCATCTATACACTCTACATTTTCAAGCTCTATATGTTCTCTTTTGTGCAGCTCTCTCTTCTTTGACTCATATTCATTATAAATTGGCCAGAATTTTTCAGCAAGCTTATCGTTTAGATTTAATTCCTGCGTAAGAAAAGCAACTTTAAGCGCTTTTATTTTTTCCCTTTGAGCATCTTTGTCATTTTCCTGCCCAATCATTTGAGAGGTGGAAAAAAGAACACATAATATTAAAATAAATTTCTTCATAGTTTATTCCAAAATATAGGCTGGATCTTCAATGTTTTTATCAATATAGTCAAAAACAGCATCAGAATTTACCGTGTTGAAATCTGAATCATCAATAAGCTTACCATTTTCAAAAACGTAATCTGAATATTCAGCAGAGCTCAGTTCAAAATATCCCATATCATAACCTTCATCGATATAATTTTCCATTGCTGAAATTTCAATATCATCCCAACCTAATGGCTGATTAGTTCCAGTTTTGAAAAAGTTACCTAGCATTAGAACGAAAATGGCGGCTACTGCTGCAGCATAGAAGAAATATTCTTTTTTAAATAATCTTCTTACACGAGTATTCTCATCGTATGTTTTAGCAATAATCTTATCTTCCAAAGAACTGAAATAACCATCAGGAACAGAGAACTCTTTTCCTTTTGGTGGAATCTCAATAGATTTCTGATCTTCCAATCTAAGCATCATCTTTTCCTCAAGATTCCCAAAATAGTCTTTAGGGATCTTAAAGCCAGAATTCTGCGGATATTTGGATTGATTGGTTTTCATCAGTTATATGACTCGGGTTTTTCTTAATGGTTTAATTGGACTTTAAAAATTCTTCAATTTTTTTTGCCGCGATATGGTAAGATGCCTTTAACGCACCCTCACTGGTATCCAGCAATTCCGACATTTCCCTGTATTTCAAATCCTCGAAATATTTCATATTAAATACCTGTTGTTGTTTATTAGGCAGGGTAGCGATCGCTTTTTGTAATTTTAGCTGAATTTCACCTCCTTCAAAATATACATCACTTTCCAGGTTATCTATAATTTGATTCTGTAACTCTTCTGAAGTGATCTGCATTCTTCGTGCCTTTTTATTCAAGAAGGTGATAGATTCATTGGTAGCGATACGATACATCCAGCTATAAAGTTTACTATCCCCCTTAAACTGACCAATATTTCGATAAATTTTTAGAAAAGTATTTTGTAGGATGTCATCGGTATCATCGTGATTCTTAACGATGTTTCTAATATGCCAGTAGAGTCTTTCCTTGTAAGTAGATATAAGTTCCCTGAAAGCCTCTTGAGAAGAAGAGCTATCCTGCAATCGGGTTACTAATTGATCTTCGGAATTTTGCAAAACTGTACAATTTATGCCGCGTAAAGATATTGAAAGCTTAAAGCATTTAAAATTAAAATTTAGCTTTAATTTTGTAGGAAAATAAAGTCAAATATCAATCATCAGATCGACTAAAGGTAAAAAATATTGACAAAAGACGTTAATTTTTTGTTTTGTTGAATAGTTTGATATATATTTATCCCAACAATAGGATTTAATCCTTTTTTTGCCCCTTAACAATTGAATTAGATCGCATTATTTTCATTTGCCCCAAAGTGGAAATAATTTTGATAAAAATGGATGATATTTTTTATATCATCCATTTTTTATTTTGTATTTTTTTTGAAGTTTATTGAATTCTAAATATACTTCTATGAAATATTTTAAAATACTTCCTCTATTTATTATAGCTTTCTTTTTTTGCAACTCAATGAAAGCCCAGGATGCAGATACTTTAAAAGTAGGGGACATACTCACAATTGAAACTCCTAAGAATTACCAGTACAGTCATTTAAACCTTCCAAAGGCAAATTTTATTATTAAAAGTGGAGAAATAGTTAATTATAAAAAACTACCTGGCACTCGTGTGGAGATCACCAAAATAAAAACAAAGAATAGTAAAACTATTGTCCTGTTAAAAAGAAAAGACGGTAAAAAATTCTTTGGTAGTTTTCCGTCAATACGTGCAAGCTACAAGAAGGCTTTAGCCTCTGGTGAATTGTCCAGATAATATAAAAAAGTTTTTTTAAATTAAGGGAGGGAAGCCATATTCAGGGCCTCTATAATTTGATTATTTTCTAAAATAATTAGGTTAGAGTAGTGAAATTCCAATTCTTATTACTCAAAAGATTGCATTTCTACGAGCTTCCTGTAAGTCCCATTTGCTGCAATTAGTTCCTGATGTTTTCCTTGCTCTACAATCTCTCCTCTTTGCATTACAATAATTTTATCGGCATTTTGAATAGTTGAGAGACGATGAGCGATCACCACAGAGGTTCTGTTCTTCATCATATTTTCCAGTGCTTTCTGAACAAGTTTTTCACTTTCAGTATCTAAAGCCGAAGTAGCTTCATCCAGGATCATTACCGGAGGATTTTTTAATACAGCTCTGGCAATAGATAAACGTTGCTTTTGCCCACCACTCAATTTATTTCCGCTGTCGCCAATATTTGTATCAAGCACGGCAGGGAGTTCTTTTACGAACTCCCAGGCATTGGCAATTTTCAATGCATCAATAATCTCTTCATCTGTCGCATCTTCTTTTCCGAGAGCCACATTGTTTCTTATCGTGTCATTAAATAAAATGGAGTCTTGCGTTACCAATCCCATTAAATTACGAAGAGATTTCTTTTTTATATTTCGTATGTCTGTTCCATCTACTTTAACGCTTCCATCGTTTACATCATAAAAGCGGGTAATTAGGTTGGCAATGGTAGATTTTCCCGAACCAGATTGACCCACAAGCGCAACGGTTTGCCCTTTAGGAACAGTCACGCTAAAATTCTTCAGTACTTTTTCTTCCTCGTAACTAAAATTGATGTTTTCTATACTTATTTCGTTATTGAAATCCTTCTTATCAATCGCATCTGGAGCATCGGTAATACTCGATGGAGTTTCAAGTACTGTTAGAATACGCTCTGCAGCTGCATTTCCTTTTTTAACGCTGTAGGATGCCTTCGAGATTTGCTTTGCCGGTGTAAGAATATTATAAGCCAGACCCAGAAACGCAATAAATGTTGCGGCATCCAGACTGCCTTCGACCAATACCATATTTCCACCAAACCACAGAATAATTACAATTACAAAGATTCCCAGAAATTCGCTTGTGGGTGACGCAAGATTCTGTCTATTTATAAGTTGGTTTAAGATGTTATGCAGTCGGTTTGTAGATTCCTGAAAACGTGCGTAAAATTTTTGTTCAGCATTAAATCCTTTAACGATTTTAAGACTGGAAAGTGTTTCTTCTACAATACTTAGAAAATGGCCATTCTCCTCTTGTGCCAGATTAGATTGTCTTTTAAGTTGTTTCCCGATAACAGAAATTACAAAGCCTGCAATAGGGAGGAATATAAATACAAAAAGAGTGAGTTCTGCACTCATCACAAGCATTGCAATAATGGTAAAAAGGATGGTAAGCGGTTCCCTAACAATCAATTCTAAAATCGAAAGGAAGGAGGTTTGCACTTCATTTACATCTGCGGTTATTCTTGAAATGGTGTCTCCTTTTTTCTTTTCCGAAAAATAAGAAACAGGCAGCTCAAGAATTTTCTTGTACATAGCATCCCGAACATCTCTAAGTACACCATTTCTTAAAAATGTAAGAAAGAAGGAACTTAAATAACCTGCCAGATTTTTCAGAAAGAAGAGCACAACTACAATTCCGCAAATAAATACAAGCGCAGCTACTTCATCTTCATTAACTCTTTGAGTAACTTCATAATTAAAATAATCTGTTACATAATCTTTGATTCCTGTGAACCCGTCCCAAACCGGTTCTTTAGACACTCTTTTAGTCTTATCGAAAAGGACTTGAATTACCGGAATTAATGCAATAAAAGAGAGTGTGCTAAAGATTGCATAAAAAATATTGCAAATAATATTGAGTATTGCAAACTTTTTGTAGGGTTTTGCGAATTGGAGTATTTTCCTGAAATAGGTCATTTAAAATAAGTTAGCCCAGTTTTAATTCTTCTTTAATTCGGGCAATTTTATCACTCAGCTTTTGATCTTCAGCAGCGTAATTTTCAACAGTATCTAAATCTTTATTTACACTGATGTAGAATTTTATCTTAGGCTCGGTACCGCTGGGTCTTGCCGCGATCTTAGTTCCGTTTTCAGTATAATAAATGAGGACATTAGATTTTGGAATATCAATGCTTTCTTCAGTATGATTTTGGGTGTTTTTCGCTATAGATGTTTTATAATCTTCTACTAAAACAACTTTTTCCCCATCAATTTCTTCCCATGGATTTTCTCTAAGATCAATGAGCATTTGTTTTATTTCCTGTTCGCCTTCAATTCCTTTTTTAACTAAAGAAATAAGTTCTTCCCTGTATAGCCCGTGTTCTGTATAGAGCTCAAGCAATTTTTCATAAAAAGATTTCCCTTCATCTTTCATTTTGGCAGCGATTTCACAAGCGAGTAGGGTAGCGGTTACCGCATCTTTATCCCGTACAAAATCACCCACCATATATCCAAAACTTTCTTCTCCACCGCCAATAAAATCCATTTCAGGATGATCTTTGATTAACTTGGCGATCCATTTAAAACCGGTAAGAACTTCCATATATTTTACTCCGTAAGCTTCTGTAAGGTTTTTCAGCATAGGGGTAGAAACAATGGTGGAGGCAACGAATTCGTTCCCTTTAATTCTGCCTTGTCTTTTCCATTCTTCTAAAAGGAACCAGGTCATTACAAGCATGGTCTGGTTTCCGTTTAATAGAATCATTTCGCCTTTCAAATCTCTTACAGCAACTCCAAGGCGGTCACAATCGGGATCTGTTCCAATTACAATATCAGCGTTTTTTCTCTCTGCAAGATTCAAAGCCATTTTAAGAGCTTCTGGTTCTTCAGGATTTGGGGATTTCACGGTTGGAAAGTTCCCATTTGGTTCTCTTTGTTCTTCTACAATATGAACATTTGTAAAACCTGCTTTTTCTAATACTTCTGGAACTATAGTGATGGAGGTTCCGTGTAGAGAGGTGAAAACGACATTTAAATTTTCTCTTGCCGAAGCCGAATTATCAAAACTTCCATTTTTAACTGAAGCATCAGCAAAATCTTGATCAACCTCTGTATCTATTTCCTGGATTAGTTCTTCATTGGCTTTGAAATTTATAGCTGAATATTCCAAAGCATTAATCATATTAACTACTTCAGAATCGTGTGGTGGCACTAACTGGCCGCCATCTTTCCAATATACTTTATAGCCATTATACTCCGGCGGATTATGACTTGCTGTAAGAACAATTCCGCATTGGCAATCTAATTTTTTTACTGCGTAGGAAAGTTCTGGAGTAGGTCTTAACTCTGAAAATAAAAAGACTTTGATCCCATTTGCTGAAAAAACATTTGCAACAACCTTTGCTAGTTTCTGACTGTTATTTCTACAATCGTATGCTATAGCTACTTTAATTTCCTTATCCGGAAATGATTTTTTAAGATAATCTGAAAGGCCTTGTGTATTTTTTCCCAGCGTATATTTATTGATGCGGTTGGTGCCTACACCCATCATTCCACGCATCCCGCCAGTACCAAATTCGGCATTCTTATAGAAGCTCTCTTCAAGTTCCTTAGGATTCTCGTCAATAAGCCTGTTTACTTCAGACCTGGTGTCATTATCAAAAATATCGGTTAGCCATGCTTCGGCTTTCTGAAGAATTTCAGGTTTATTAGTAGCCATATTTAGATTGTTTTACTTAGCAAAAATAAGGATTAATCCTTGAAAGGAATTAAATATTGGAAGTGGTTTTTTTTATAAGATATCGATCTTTATCCCTCTTGGATCTAAGAATTAATTCGCCTAAGAATCCTGCAAGAAAAAACTGAGTACCTATGATCATTACTGCAAGTGAAATATAAAACCACGGATTTTGGACCACCAGGATATTGGGCATTCCATGATATAATTTATAAAGTTTAGAAAGTCCTATCCAGCCGGCAGAGATAAACCCAATAATAAACATTAATACTCCTAAAGCCCCGAAAAGGTGCATGGGTCTGCGGCCAAATTTTGATAAGAACCAAATACTTATCAAATCAAGGAAGCCATAGATAAAACGGCTCATCCCGAATTTTGTTTTTCCGTATTTTCTTGCCTGATGTTGTACTTCTTTCTCGGTGATCTTGTAAAAACCTGCGTTTTTTGCCAAAACAGGGATATAACGATGCATTTCTCCGTAAACATCAATATTCTTAATCACTTCGTTGCGATAAGCTTTTAATCCACAATTAAAATCGTGCAGTTTTACCCCGGAGGTTTTTCGTGCAGCAGCATTGAAAACCTTAGAAGGGAGATTCTTTGTGATCACATTGTCATATCGCTTCTTCTTCCAGCCTGAAACCAGATCGTTGTTTTCTTTAACGATCATATCATATAATTCAGGAATTTCTTCCGGATTATCCTGCAGGTCAGCGTCCATTGTAATCACCACGTCCCCCTGAGCTTCTATAAAGCCAGCGTGCAATGCTTGCGATTTTCCGTAGTTACGATTAAACCGAATCCCCTTAACCCGATCATCATTTTCCGAGAGGGATTCGATTGTTCGCCAGGAACCATCGGTACTGCCATCATCAATAAATATGATCTCATAAGAAAAGGAATTGGATCGTAAAGTTTTTACGATCCAATTATATAATTCTATTAAAGATTGTTCTTCGTTTAGAAGTGGTATTACAACCGATATCTGCATTAACTATACGTTTGTAGTGTCTTTTTCTCTGAAAATTAAGGCAACTATTAATCCAATTATAGAAAATATTACTAATTGCACGGCTACGCTAATCAAGACATTTTTCAAAGAAAAGAAATTCTCTTCTTGCATCTTAAGCATAGTTTCATTAATCTGAGCCTCGGTCATGCCAAATTTCTCAAACATTTCAGCTTGCTTCTCCATGGTTAGCTCCTGTATGGTACCTGCAGCTTCTGGGTCTATGACGTTAAAAAGTATCAGGCTAAAAATGGTGGATAAAACCAGACCTATTAATACCGTTAAAAAATAAGCTGAAAATGCTTCTTTAAAACTAAAAATACCTGTGTAATATTTTTTAGTCTTGCTCACAGCCATAATGCTAATTGCGAGAATGATTAAATAAATGATAGGAGTATAATACCATTCTATCATTAGCGAAATGTCAAAAGCATAGACCAATACAGCGATTAAAATAAGGGCTAAGCCTAAATAAAGACCATAACTTGTAGCTAGTTTTTTAGTAGTTTGTTCCATTAGTTAGTTGAAGTTTGATTAATTTAGCAGTTAGTTAACAAATATAGCAAAACGTTACAATCTGAAATCAATAAAAACTTTTTTCATTTTTGTTTGTAATTCAGGACTTATTAGTTAAATTTGCACCTCGAAAATAAAAAGATCAAAGCGATGAAGCAGGGAATCCATCCGGAAAATTATAGATTAGTAGCATTTAAAGATATGTCTAATGAAGACGTATTTCTTACAAAGTCTACTGCAAAAACAAAAGAAAGCATTGAAGTTGACGGAACTGAATACCCGTTGGTAAAACTGGAGATATCCAGAACTTCTCACCCATACTACACAGGGCAAACTAAGCTTGTGGATAGTGCTGGTAGAATTGATAAATTCAAGAACAAATACTCGAAATTCAAGAAAAAGTAATTTTTTTCTGTTTTTCAGAATATATAGAAGCCGCTATTTAGCGGCTTTTTTATTTTGATGATTTTTAAAGAAAGCCTTTTGTTTTCTTCAGGAACTATTAATTTTGAAAAAAAAATCAATACGATGAACTATATTCTTTTTGACGGTCCTTCCAGAGATAATCTTTTACCATTTACATTTACTCGTCCCGTTGCAGATATAAGAATTGGTATTTTGACATTGCGTGAAAAGTGGGAGAAACTGCTCAAAACTAAAACATCTACAAAGACCGAGGAATATTTAAGCGGTAAGTGGCCACTAATCCTTGAAAATGAGAATATATTTATAAATTCATCCATAGTTGCAACCAAAGGAATTGCTGAAAAGCTTAAGACTATAAAGACAAACGAGAAGCTTGTTTATGGAGATAATGTTGTTGCCTATTTTCAGAAAGGAACTTCTGATGTAGATTTATCCGAATTAAAGGAGATTCATTTGAACGAGGAACCTTTGAGGGTTGCAAATACCTGGGATATATTTTCAAAAAATGGAAAAGCAATCGAGTTAGATTTCGAGTTGCTTACCGCTGGCAGAGATTCTCAACCAATAGATTCTTCAAATTTTATAAAATCTGAAGAAAATATATTTATAGAAGAAGGAGCTTTCGTAGAAAATGCTTCGTTAAATGCCTCTGAAGGTCCTATCTATATAGGTAAGGGTGCAACTATTATGGAAGGTTCTTTAATTCGTGGTCCTTTTGCTTTATGTGAAGGTGCTATGGTGAAACTGGGAGCAAAAATATATGGTCCCACTACAATTGGACCTAATTGTAAAGCGGGCGGAGAGATTAATAATTCGGTTCTTTTTCAAAATTCTAACAAAGGCCATGATGGTTTCCTTGGCAATTCTGTGCTGGGGGAGTGGTGTAATATTGGTGCAGATTCAAATAACTCGAATTTGAAAAATAATTATGCCGATGTTCGTTTATGGAATTATAATACTGAAAATTTCGCTAAAACGGGATTGCAGTTTTGTGGCTTAATTATGGGAGATCATAGTAAATGTGGTATTAATACGATGTTCAACACCGGAACAGTTGTAGGGGTAAGCGCAAATATTTTTGGCAGCGGATTTCCACGAAATTTTATTCCTGGATTCAGCTGGGGTGGAAGTGGAGGAACCTCTACTTATAAACTTGAAAAAGTACTTGAGACGGCTCAATTAGTGATGCAAAGAAAAGGTGTCGAGTTAACAGGCGAGGACAGGAAGATTCTTCAGTATGTCTTTGATTACTCTTCAAAATGGAGAAGGGACTAGATAGTTAGAAAGTATAATAATATTCCAATAAAAATTAAAAGTACTGCAGTGATCAAAAGAGTTCTGTAGTGCTTTTTTTTATGGGCTTTTAAAATATTTTGCCTGAAGTTTTCAAGATCATCTTCAGTTAATCTTCCTTTTTGCAGAATTTTTCGAAAGCCATTCTCTGAATCCTGATTTTCAATATTAAGGGATGTGCTTATCTGCCGATCATTATCACGGTTGATTGTGGCACTATCAACATCACGAAAACTCATGATTATCATGTTAGTATAAGTTCAGAAATATACAAAAAAATCAGCAAGGTTAAAACAACTTTCACTGCCTCTGGTAATTACAATGTCCAGATCATTTTATAGAAACATTTTTAGTTGGTATCTTTGCAGCCCGATTTAAAGATTCGGATTTAAATGATGGTTTATGGAAGCAAAGAAAGTAGCATTTTATACACTAGGTTGTAAACTGAATTTTTCAGAGACTTCAACTATTGCTCGCTCTTTTGAAAATGAAGGTTTTGATCGGGTAGATTTTTCAGAAAAGGCAGATATCTATGTAATTAATACCTGTTCGGTTACTGAGAATGCTGATAAACGTTTTAAAACTATCGTGAAACAAGCACAGAAGTCCAATGAGAATGCATTTATGATTGCAGTTGGGTGCTACGCTCAGTTAAAACCTGAAGAACTTGCAGAAGTTAACGGTGTGGATTTGGTTTTAGGAGCTACCGAAAAATTTAAGATTACAGATTATTTAAATGACCTTCTAAGTCATCCCGAGCGCAGTCGAGGGATTGGTGAAGTGCATTCCTGTGAAATCAATGAAGCCGATTTTTACGTTGGTTCTTATTCTATTGGAGATCGCACCAGAGCATTTTTAAAAGTTCAGGATGGTTGTGATTATAAGTGTACTTATTGTACTATTCCTTTGGCAAGAGGTATTTCGCGAAGTGATGAATTACAAAATGTACTTAATAATGCTGCTGAAATTTCAGAGCAGGGAATTAAAGAGATAGTATTAACCGGTGTTAATATTGGTGATTATGGCAAAGGTGAATTTGGAAACAAGAAACACGAACACACATTTCTTGATTTGGTAAAGGCACTGGATAAAGTTGAAGGAATTGAAAGACTTCGAATTTCATCTATAGAACCTAATTTGCTTAAAAATGAAACGATCGATTTTGTGGCTGATAGTCGCACTTTTGTACCTCACTTTCATATTCCGCTGCAGAGTGGGAGCGATGAAATTTTAAAACTGATGCGTCGCAGGTATTTGAGCGATCTTTACGTAAATAGAGTTGGGAGAATTAGGGCGGTAATGCCAGATGCATGTATAGGAGTAGATGTAATTGTTGGATTTCCCGGTGAAACAGAAGAACATTTTCTTGAGACTTATAATTTTCTGAATGAATTGGATATTTCTTATTTGCATGTATTTACCTATTCTGAAAGGGATAATACACCGGCTGCAACAATGGAAGAAGTTGTGCCAGTAAAAGTTCGTAAAAAAAGAAGTAAAATGTTAAGAGGCTTGTCTGCAAAGAAAAGGCGCGCTTTTTATGAAAGTCAGTTAGGGAATACAGGAACGGTACTGTTTGAAGGCGAAAATAAAGAAGGATATATTCATGGGTTTACTGAGAATTACGTAAAAGTAAAAGCTCCCTGGAATCCGAATAAAGTAAATACCCTTCAGAAAATTAAATTGACTGAGATTGATGAAGATGGTCTGGTACGGTTTGAGGAAATACCAGAACCAGTGGCGGTTTAAATATTAATACCTACTGGTAGTAAATCTTTATACTTGCGACGGTTTTTTCTCATATAACCTGCAATTTCAGGACTGGTAGGTACTACTCGCGTATTTCGTTCTTTAATCTCTGAAAGAACTGCCATAATAAAATCTTCTTGTTTGTCTTCACTATTTTCCGGCATTCTTAATTTGGTTAAAAATATCTTTCTTTCCTGTTGAGAATATTCAATAACTGCCAGCTCATTATTTATCCGGGTTTCAAATTGTCTTAGAAACTCATTGTCTGTAATAATCATTTCTTCATCGCTCATGTCTAGTTGATTTAGTTCATAGGCACTTCAATAAGTAGTACCTTTGATGGGATTTTAAACTCCAGAGATATTTTGGAAGTATTCCAAATCCCTGCAGCGTCTCGTTTTTTAAGTGTAGTTCCTTCAACATCTGCATTTCCTTCAATCAAAAAAACATAGACTCCATTATTCTCGCTCTTCAGGGTATGATCAATTTTCTTGCCAGCCTGAAAATCACCAAGATACAAATAGGCTTGTTGATTTATATATAACGAATTTTCCGACTGATCAGCTTTGGGCGCCACTACATTGATCAACTCATTAGATTGCATCAGCGCACTAAAATCTTTTTGATCATATCTGGGTTCAAGACCGTTTTTCTCAGGTAATATCCATATTTGGAGCATATTCAATTCTTCCTTTGAAGAGTTGAATTCACTATGTTCAACCCCTGTTCCGGCGCTCATTACCTGAACTTCCCCCGCTTCAATAATTGCAGTATGGTCCATGGAATCTTTATGTTTTATCTCACCTTTTAGAGGAATAGATATTATCTCCATATTCTCGTGCGGATGCGTGCCAAAGCCCATACCGGCTTTCACATAGTCATCATTCAATACCCTCAAAAGTCCAAATTGGACTTTATCCGGATTGAAAAAATTTGCAAAACTGAAAGAATAATTGGCGTTAAGCCATCCGTAATTTGCCGTACCCCTCGAATTTGCGGGATGTATTACTTTCTCCATTTTTTGTGGGTTCGTAAATTTGAAAGTCAAGTATTATGCAGTAATTTTGATTGTTAAATTTACAACTTAAAGCTAGGATTCTTTGTTATACCCTTGTTAAAATGAAGCAGGAAGAAAGTCTTACTCACGTATATTTGATGCCCGGAATGGCGGCAGATTCAGCTATTTTTGAGAATGTTCTTCTTTCTGAAAAAAAATTTGAAGTTCATTTGTTGGAATGGGAGATCCCGGAACCAGATGAAAGCTTGAAGAACTACGCAAAAAGAATGGTAAAGCATGTTCGTCATGAAGAAATTGCTTTGATTGGGGTTTCTTTTGGCGGGGTAATTGTGCAGGAAATGGCTAAGTTTCTTGATCTAAAAAGGTTAATTATCATTTCCAGTGTAAAATGCACGGAAGAATTACCTCCAAGAATGAAATTTGCTTCAAAGACAGGATTGTTTAAAATGATCCCAACGGGGCTTGCTACATATGTAGATCATTTTGAAAAGTTTGCCTTTGGTGACTTTTTGAAGAAAAGAGCAAAGTTGTATAAACAGTATATTTCTATTACAGATAAAGTTTATCTGGATTGGGCTATAAAGAATATGGTGAATTGGAAATGTGATAAACCTGACGAAAAGGTGATACATGTTCACGGAGATAAGGATGAAGTTTTCCCTATTAAAAATATTCAAAATGCTATTGTTGTTGAAGGAGGAACCCATATAATGATCATTAATAGGTTTCGTTGGTTTAATGAGAATTTACCTGAATTAATCACTTCTGGAAAGATGGAGAATAAAACGAAAAACGAAAAAGTTAATTAAAGAGCTATGAAGATATTAAAGAATGCATTGTTGATTGTAGGATTATTTACTGTTTGTGCAGTAAGTATAAATGCTGTACAGCAAGAGCAACCCGATCCTGCAGAAAATAATAATAAAATAGAGAATAGAAATTTAAACAAAAGTGTTGCAGATTCTTATAGTATTGAAGCACTGCCAATGCCAGAAAACCTGGAATTTGCTGGTGAAGAAGTTCCCTTGAATGATCCTGATGTTTATGAAAGGATGGATAGGGAGTTATTGGTAAACACGTATTGGCAGTCTAACGCATTATTGCTTATGAAGCGGGCTAATAAGTATTTCCCGGTTATTGAGCCTATCCTGAAAGAAGAAGGGATTCCTGATGACTTTAAATATTTGGCGGTAATAGAAAGCGGACTGACTCAGGCTGTGTCTCCTGCCAAAGCAGTTGGTTTCTGGCAGATTTTAGAAAGTACAGGTAAGGAATATGGTCTGGAAATTAATGATAATGTAGATGAACGCTATCATATTGAAAAGTCAACCCGTGTAGCAGCAGATTATTTAAAGAAAGCGCACGCACGTTTTGGATCATGGACTTTAGCCGCAGCTTCTTATAATGCAGGTCAATATGGTGTAGATAAGCAATTGGATAGACAAAAGGTAGCAGATTATTATGATCTTTTGCTTGGAGAAGAGACAGGTAGATACGTTTTTAGAATTTTGGCTTTGAAAGAAATCATGAAAGAGCCTGAAAAATATGGTTTCAGTTTTACAGAGAAAGATCTTTATAAGCACATCCCGGTGAAAAAAGTTGCAGTAGACACCGTAGTAAAAGATTTCCCTGATTTTGCTGAAAAATTTGGGATCAACTATAAAATTTTGAAAGTGCATAATCCCTGGTTAAGGGACGATCACCTTAAAAATGCTTCAAGAAAGCAATATTATATTGATATACCGGAAGAAGGACATTATCCGGAAGTGAAGTAATTTATTCTACTTGAAAATTTTCAGCATAAACCTCGTCATATTCTTTGATGAGGTTTTTTGATATAGAAGCTTCAAGAGCAATATAATTTTCTCGGTATGCTTTTTCATCCTCAGTTTGGAAAGCTGGAAACACACTTCTTCTAATATCCATAATCTGCTTATTCTCGTTCAGAAGGAAACAGGTAGGCAAACCTAAAGAGTGTTTTAGTTGCTTTACAACATAGGCTCCCTGATTTTTAGATTCATCTACATAAACGACAGAAATATCTGAAGAGAATTTTTTACTAAGTTCTTTAACTTTATCTTTTTTATCCCAGAAAAGAATGACAAAATCAATTTTGCCCTTATATTCTGAAGCTAACTTATTAATAGCAGGAATTTCTCCTTTACTCGGTATACACCAGGAGGCGTAGGTGATTAAAAAAACAGGTTTCGTATAATCATAAAGGTTTACCTCTTTATTTTTAAGACTTCGAAATTTAAAATCATCCATATAAGAGCCCTCCAGATGATCACCTATAAAGTTCTCAAAAAGTTCTTTTCCTTTTTCGTAGTCATTAAATCTGTATGCTAGGTCTGCCTTTCGGTTATAATCTGAAAGATGCATGTAGAGTTTTTCAGAGAAAAAGCTTTTTTCCTGCATTCCTTTTTGCTGGGAAAATACGAGGGGTCCGATAAATAGAAAAACCAGTAATAGTTTTTTCATGCAAATTTTGGGCTTGTTTGCCACAAAAGTATACCAGGAGAGGCTTACGGAGAAAAATTATCGTTAAAGTACCCGAAAATTAGTTAAAAGAAATATTGTTCTTAAAGTGTTAATGACTCAAAGACTATATTTTCTTCATTTGCTCTTTCATCATACGAATTTGGTCATTCATCATTCCATGCTTATCAAGTTTCTTAGCCTCATTAAGCAGAGTAGTAGCCTCCCGTTTTCTTCTTTTGGTCATAGCGATCCCGGCAAGGTTTAATTTTGCCATCGCCAGATCATGATCCATAGAAAGACCTAATTTAAGGGCACGCTTAAAGAATTTTTCAGCTTTTGTAATATTGGTTTGAGAAACCATGAGTCCATGAAGATACCAGTAATAGCCTTGTTGTTTCTGAATTAGTGCTTCTTCAGGATTTTTAATTTTGTCTAACCATTTTTTTGCTCCGGGAAAATCCTGTTTTCTAAGTCTTAGAAAAGCCAGAAGGATCATTTCATTTTTAAAATAGAGAAATATAAAAATTCCGGAAAGTAGAATAAGAGATATTCCATTTCCAATATTACCTTCTATAAACTGCCAGATTGCTGCAGCAATGATTAAACCGGCTAAAACTAATTTGATATTTTTATTGAACATTTTTTATCTTCATTTTTCCAGGCGGCAAAGGTAATAAAAACAATTAGAAATTATTTTAATTTAGTGTTTGCAGTACTTAAAAAGCTTTGTATATTTGCACGCAGTTTTAAAGACAGACAAAACGAATTTACAGAAGATAAAAGATATTCACAATGAAAAGAACGTTTCAACCATCTAAGAGGAAAAGAAAAAATAAGCACGGCTTTAGGGAGCGTATGGCAAGTGCAAACGGAAGAAAAGTCCTTGCTCGAAGAAGAGCAAAGGGCAGAAAGAAATTATCTGTATCTTCTGAAAACAGACATAAACATTAATGATTTTCATTAATTAAAATATTAAAGGTGTTACTTTTTGAGTAACGCCTTTTTTTATACCCAAACGCTTCTTAATTTTACTGCGAACACAATTTTAAGCGAATACAACACATCATCATGCCTAAAAACAAAGACATCAAGTGCGTTTTAATTATAGGTTCAGGTCCAATTATTATTGGGCAGGCCTGTGAATTCGATTATTCCGGAACTCAGTCTCTTCGTTCACTGAGGGAAGACGGGATAAAAACGATCCTTATTAATTCTAATCCAGCAACTATCATGACAGACCCTTCGATGGCTGATCATGTGTATTTGAAACCCTTAACTACTAAATCTATTGTAGGAATTTTAAAGGAGCATCCAGAAATTGATGCTGTTTTGCCTACAATGGGAGGTCAAACTGCCTTAAATCTGTGTATTGAAGCAGATGAAAAAGGTATCTGGAATGATTTCAATGTAAAACTTATTGGAGTAGATATTGACGCGATCAATATTTGTGAAGACAGGGAGAAATTTAAGCAATTGATGGGCCGCATCAATGTGCCTGTTGCTCCGGCTAAAACAGTAACTTCTTACCTTCAAGGGAAAGAGGTGGCTCAGGAATTTGGTTTTCCTCTGGTGATTCGCGCATCTTTTACCTTAGGGGGCGGCGGTGCCGGTTTTGTTCACCGTGCCGAAGATTTTGATGAAATGCTAACTCGTGGTCTGGAGGCTTCTCCAATTCACGAAGTACTTATAGATAAAGCCTTATTGGGCTGGAAAGAGTATGAATTGGAATTATTACGTGATCGTAACGATAACGTGGTGATTATTTGTGCTATCGAAAATATGGATCCTATGGGAATCCATACCGGTGACTCTATTACCGTGGCTCCAGCCATGACACTTAGTGATAAGACCTACCAAAGAATGCGTGATCTTGCTATCAAGATGATGCGTAGTATTGGAGATTTTGCCGGTGGATGTAATGTTCAGTTTGCGGTAAGTCCAGATGAAAAGGAAGATATCGTGGCTATTGAGATCAATCCAAGAGTATCCAGGTCTTCTGCATTAGCGTCAAAAGCGACTGGATATCCTATCGCTAAAATTGCGACAAAATTAGCACTTGGTTATAACCTGGATGAACTGGATAATCAAATTACGCAATCTACTTCAGCTTTATTTGAGCCATCACTGGATTATGTGATCGTGAAAATACCTCGATGGAATTTTGACAAATTTGAAGGATCAGACCGGACTCTTGGTCTTCAGATGAAATCTGTAGGGGAAGTAATGGGAATTGGTAGATCTTTTCAGGAGGCGCTTCATAAAGCAACGCAGTCTTTAGAGATTAAACGAAATGGACTTGGAGCTGACGGGAAAGGATATAAAGATTATGATCAAATCATCGATAAATTAACCAATCCGAGCTGGGATAGGGTATTTGTGATCTATGATGCGATCCAGATGGGAATTCCTTTGAGTAGAATTCATGAGATCACTAAAATAGATATGTGGTTTTTAAAGCAATATGAAGAGCTACTCGCATTGGATACTGAGATTTCTAAATTTGAAATCGATACACTTCCAAAAGATCTTCTTTTAGAAGCTAAGCAAAAAGGCTTTGCAGACAGGCAAATTGCACATATGCTGGATTGTTTTGAAAGTGATGTATATAATAAGCGAGACGAGCTTGGTGTAAATCGGGTTTATAAACTAGTTGATACCTGTGCTGCCGAATTTAAAGCAGAAACCCCTTATTATTATTCCACTTTTGAAGAAGGAATACTTTCAAAGGACGGAGAATTCTATACTTCAAATGAAAGTAAAGTTTCCGATCGAAAAAAGATTATTGTTCTTGGCTCCGGGCCAAATAGAATAGGTCAGGGGATAGAATTTGATTATAGTTGTGTTCATGGAGTTCTTGCAGCTTCAGAATGTGATTATGAAACAATCATGATTAACTGTAACCCTGAAACGGTTTCTACAGATTTTGATATTGCAGATAAGCTGTATTTTGAACCGGTATTCTGGGAGCATATATATGATATAATTAGACACGAAAAGCCTGAAGGTGTAATTGTGCAACTTGGTGGTCAAACCGCTCTTAAATTAGCCGAAAAGCTTGATAGATATGGTATCAAGATCATGGGAACCAGTTATGAATCACTGGATCTTGCTGAAGACCGTGGTAGTTTTTCAAAATTACTTCAGGAGAATGATATTCCTTATCCAGATTTTGGTGTAGCAGAGAATGCAGACGAAGCACTTGCACTAGCTGATGAGCTTGATTTTCCTATTCTTGTAAGACCATCTTATGTTCTTGGCGGACAAGGGATGAAGATTGTGATAAATAAGGATGAACTTGAGGAGCATGTAGTAGATCTTTTAAGGAAGATCCCTAATAATAAATTGCTGCTGGACCATTATCTTGATGGAGCGATAGAAGCCGAAGCAGATGCTATCTGTGACGGAGAAGATGTTTATATTATTGGAATTATGGAGCATATTGAACCCTGCGGAATACATTCAGGGGATTCACATGCATTGCTTCCACCATTTAATCTTGGAGATCTCGTGATGGAGCAGATTAGGGATCACACTAAAAAAATTGCCTTAGCATTAAATACAGTTGGATTAATCAACATTCAGTTTGCGATCAAAGATGATAAAGTATTTATCATTGAAGCAAATCCGAGAGCTTCCAGAACAGTGCCATTCATTGCAAAGGCTTATAAAGAGCCTTATGTGAATTACGCAACTAAGGTGATGCTTGGAGAGAAAAAGGTAAAAGATTTCAAATTCAATCCTAAGTTGGATGGTTATGCGATCAAAAAGCCCGTCTTCTCATTTGATAAATTTTATAATGTTAATAAACAACTTGGGCCTGAAATGAAGAGTACCGGCGAAAGTATTCTATTTATCGATAGTTTAAAAGATGATGATTTCTATGATCTATATTCCAGACGAAAAATGTATTTGAGTAAGTAGAATAACTGAATATTTTATAAAAGTCATTTCGGCTGAAAGGAGAAATCTGTAAATTACCTGGTTCTCAATTCAATTGAAATGGCTTTTTACTTTTAATAATTAATATGAAAGAACTTGTTTTAATATTTGGTGGAATATTCGGTACGCTTTCCGTAATTCTTGGAGCATTTGGTGCACACGCCTTAAAAAAGAAGTTTACAGAAGATCAATTGAAAAGCTTTGAAACCGGGGTGAAATATCAAATGTATCATGCCCTGGTTTTGATTATTACGGGGATCACTTTTCCTTTTCTTTCCGGACTTCAAAATGTGATGGCCTGGTGCTTTATTATTGGAATATTTCTTTTTTCTTTTAGTATCTATGGGCTCACCTGGAGCTCGGCTAACGGAAAAAAGATAAAAATTCTGGGGCCAATTACTCCGATTGGAGGATTACTGCTAGTTGTTGGCTGGATCCTGTTCACCATAAATCTTGCTGAAATTGCCCTGTATCTCCAACCTTAGTAGCAATCTAAAGGTTTTAAAAGTATATTCTCGTTAAGAACCAATGTACTGTGTTCCTGAAATTTAACTTTATTCAAAGTATCCTTTACCGGGCCGTAGCCTTCAATAAATCCAGAATCAGTTTTAAAAAAAAATATTTCTCTTGTTGAAATAGAGCCTTCAGAGCTGAATTCATAATCGGCGAATAGACTATCACCTTTCCATCTCCCTTTAAAACTCCCCTGATTTCGGTCTTTTTCAAATAAATTATATGTCAGGTTTCCTTCAACTAAAGAATCAGCGAGATTGGTTACTTTCAAGTAAATTGTATCATTATTTTTTGAATAACCGTAGCATCTGGTACTTTTAGAAATTTTTTCAGTTTCAATGGTCTCAGCTGTTTTAGCCGTATCTACTTTTTGTTTATTTCCATTATTACATGAAATAGTTAGTATGCTGATTAAAACAAGCCCTTGAAATTTGATTTTCATAATTTTGAATCTAAAATTAGAGTAAAATACTACTTTATTTCTCTTTTACGGTATTTTTCAGCAAACCAGGCAACAAGAATGAGTTGAGTAGAGTGGTAAAGCATTATGGGTAATAATAAAAGTCCTGAATTGGCAGAACTTCCGAAGATCACACGTACCATTACTGAACCATGAACCAGTGATTTTTTTGTTCCGCAGAACTGGGCAGCGATTTTATCTTCAGTATTAAAACCTAAAAGTTTAGAAAAATAAGCCAGTCCGAAGAAAACAGTGAAGAAAAGTATCATTACAATCCCCGCCATTTTTAATAATTCATCGGTTGCTATGGATTTGATAAGGTTCGAACTAAATGAGTTGCTAAAACTGGAATAAATGATGAGAACGATGGTAGTCTTATCAAAAAGACTTAGTTGACTCCCGTATTTTCTCGCAAGATGACCAAAATATCTTTGCAGAAAAAGACCTATGGCCAATGGAACAATTATCTGTAAACATAATTTTTGAAGCACTATTAAAAAATCAAAATCTGTCGTTTTTTCGAGAATAAAACCTATCCATAAAGGGGTGGCAAAAATCCCTATAAGTCCCGAGAGGCTTGCATTGAAGATCGCAGTTGGCAAATTTCCTTTAGCCAGAGCTACCATAACTACAGACGAGGATACGGTAGAGGGTAGCGTTCCCAGAAAAAATAAAGCAATCCAAAGGTCAGATTTTAAGCCTTCTTCAAAAAGCGGCAGGCAGAGCAGACATAAAAGAGGGAATATTATAAAAGTAGTTAGGTGAATAACTATATGCACCTTGTAGTTGAGCAAACCGGCTTTAAATTCGACAGGTGATAGTTTAAGTCCGTAAAAAAAGAATATAAGCCCGATACCAATATCAGTAATTGTTTTCAAAGGAAGTAATTCTATTCCCTGAGGAAACAGATAGGCAATTCCTATGGCAATAAAAATGGCAAATATAAATCCGAAGGACTTCAAGGATTCAGCTCAATTTTAGCTTTATGATCTTCAAGAATATGAAGATATTTTTCAGAAGAAAAATCGGTTTCATGAAATTCCTGAATTCTGTTTTTCTTCATACTTTTTCTTTTTATGCTCTTGGCAAAGCGTCTTATCTGATCGTCGCTTTTTAGAATAAGCCCGGGCACAGCTACAGAATCCCCTTTGTCATTCTTTGCCACCATGGTGAAGTAAGAAGAGTTGCAGTGTTTGGTGATCCCAGTCTGGATATTTTCAGCTTCTACACGAATCCCGATGACCATGGAACTGCGTCCTACATAGTTAACCGAAGCTTTCATGGTTACCAGTTCTCCAATTTCAATTGGTTTTAGAAAGTCTACCGTATCTACACTCGCGGTAACGCAATAAGCCCGGGAATGTTTGGAAGCACAGGCAAAAGCGATCTGGTCTAACAGGGATAGAATATAGCCTCCGTGAATCTTTCCATTAAAATTGGAATGGGAGGGAAGCATTAATTCTGAAATTACCACCTGACTTTCTTCTATATTCTTAAATTCTTTCTGCATACTTATTTTCTAAAATGCGGACTTTCAGATTTCTCTACTTCGGTAATAAAATATTGCGTGTCTCCCCAAAAAAAGAAAGTCGAAAAACGTTCAATATAGGTAAGTTTGACGTAGTTACCTTCATTTTCCTTTAACTGTGTAATGACTTCGGCATCCCTGTCTAAAACCGAAAACTGAAAGATTTGTGCACCACTAATTCCCTGGCTAATTTCACCTTCCCATGTTTTAATAACCACCCCTTTGTGGCTGAATTTGATCAATTCACCAGTTCGGGTTCCCTCACTATAAGGGACAAAATAGATGAAAGCATAGTAAAGTAGCCACAGAATAAATATGCCGCCAATGATGTATAATAAGGTCTTTTTCATTCTAAATATTTTTATAAATAAGATTTAGAAACTCTTCAAGTTTTGAAGGCTCCAGCCATCGGGTCACAATTACCATATTATTTTTTTGATCTACGACGATAAAATTTCCACCAAAACCTGCGGCATAAAAAATATCTTTATCGATATTTTCAATATTACGACTACCTTCTGAATTTAGCCACCACATATATCCATAATTTGGGTTTGGTTTGGAAGCTTCCATGGCTTCAGCGATCAATTCTTCTGAAATTAATTCTTTGTCATTCCATTTTCCGTTATTCATAAACAGAAGTCCGAATCTGGCCATGTCCTCTGTATTAATGAACATTCCGCCGCCAGAGTGACCACCACCACTAACAGATTGCATTTTAAGCCCGTCTATAGTAGTCCATGAATTTTCATACCCAAACCAACGCCAGGATTGAGAAGCGCTAATAGGATCCATAACATTCTCTTTTAGAACTTTTGGTAATGGTTTTCTGAAAACATTTAACAAGGAATAAGCCAATACGTTTACCCGAACATCATTATATTTAAAATGTGTGCCTGGCTCGTTTAGCTCTCTTGATCTCCACTCGTCGATAGTTTGTTCTTGTGATGGCCTGTCAGCCCAATCGAAACCACCCCAAAGCTGCCCGCTCCAATCTGAATTTTGCTGAAGTAGATGTTTCCAGGTTATTTTGGAATTGTGATCTCCCTCAAAAGTATCGTCCCACACATAGTCGCTGACGGCTTCTTCAAAATCGGTAATCAAATTTTTATCTCTGGCGACGAGCGCAGTAGTAGATAAAAAACTTTTGGTAACGCTAAAGGTCATATCTACACGTTTTGTATCTCCCCATTTAGCCACCAAATATCCATTTTTCAAGATGATTCCGGCTGGACCTCCACGTCTTTTAGTGGGACCTGAAATTTCGTGATATGGCTCGTTTTGAAAACCCTTTAAGATCGCCTGTCTAAGATCACGTGATTCTGAATATTCATTGGATTTTGCAAATTCGACAGCTGCGGAAAAATTTAAATTATATTCCGAAGCTGGTTTTTCCTGCCATTCTCCTGCTTCGGGAAAATAAAATTCCTGTGCGCTAAGCTGGAAGAAAAAAAATAGGAGGATAAATGTGGTTAATAGTCTGGTTTTTTTCATTTCAGGTTTAGGGTTTCGTTTTCAGATTCTTCCATTTCGTCTTCGTCATCATTCTCTGCGCGATTTATTAGTTTTTGATCCAATTGTTTACTGGCTTTTGCACCTAATTTCTTCAATTTTTCAACTCTCCTTATAAGGTTTCCTTTACCGGTAAGTTTTTTCATGGCACCTTCATAAGAATTTTGAACGGTTCCTATCTGCCTGCCAATCTTAAGTAACTCATCTGTGAGGTTAGTAAAAGAATCGTATAAAGCACCAGCCTGAGTAGCGATCTGGATTGCATTCTGCTTTTGCTTTTCATTCTGCCACATACTGTCTATAGTTTTTAAAACCGCGAGTAACGTAGTTGGTGTAACTATGATAATATTCTTTTCAAAAGCGTCACTGTAAAGACTTGGATATTCATTCGAAGCTATGGCAAATGCAGCTTCAATAGGAATGAAAAGCAATACAAAATCTGGACTTTCCATTTGATAGAGCGAATGGTAATTTTTATTTCCAAGCTCATTAACCCTGTTTCTAACTGAAATCAAGTGATTTTTAAGGTGTGTTATCTTTTGATCTTCCTCAGGTTCGTTGATGTAGCGTTCGTAGGCGTTTAATGAAACCTTTGAATCTACCACCATTTTTTTATCGCCAGGAAGATGAATGATCACATCTGGCATTACTCTTTTACCTTCTTCGGTATTAAAACTTTGCTGAACAAAATACTCGCTGTCTTTCTGGAGTCCGCTTCGTTCCAGAACTCTTTCCAGAACCATCTCACCCCAGTTACCCTGCATTTTGGTGTCCCCTTTCAAGGCTTTGGTAAGATTGGTGGCATCCTCGCTAATTTTCAAACTCTGCTCGTTTAGGAATTTTAATTTTTCTCCTAACTCAGCGTGTCTTTTTATAGATTCTGAATCACTTCTGGTTACTTTTTCTTCAAAGTCCTTGATTTTCTTTTGAAGTGGATCTAGAATATTCTCAATATTCTGTTTGTTTAAACTGGTAAATTTTTCTGATTTCTGATCTAAAATCTTATTGGCGAGATTCTCAAATTCTTTGGTAAATTTTTCCTGAAGTTTTTCCACTTCAGCTTTTTGTTCTTCATTTCTCTCCTGAAGATTATCAAATTCAGAAATTTTCCGAGTCAATTGTAAACTGATATTTTCCTTTTCCCGTCTAATTTCTTCCCGCTCATTTTCAATCTTTTCAATATCAGTATGAGCTTCATTTTTTAACTGCCGAATATCTTCTTTATTTTTTTCTAAATTACTGTTTAATTGATTTTTAAGTTCGTCAATCTGAAAGGAAAGTTGATTATTTTTTTCTTCCAGTATTCCTGTTTCAGATTTCGATCTTAAGCCTGAAATCAGCTTTCCTATATATACTCCAACTCCTAAAGCAACTAAAAATATAAGAGAGATAAGAAGATATTCATTCATGAAATTCGTGGTTTTCTCAAAGATACTTATTTAAGAATTTTAGAGAAGAGAGTAAGAGAAAAATTCAGGGGCTTTTCTATTTTATTTTAAAGCTGGAAGATCCTTTGTCGAACCGAATTAGGTGTTCGGGAAACAGATCATTCAAAGCATTAGATCTAATAAGTTCTTCCGGAGTTCCGAATAAAGCTTTATTTTCTTTCAGTATCAATAGTTTATCACACAGTTGCAATGCCAGATTTATTTCGTGGGAAGCAAATAAAATAGCCTTATTAGTTTCCTTACTTAGTTGCTTAAGTAACTTTAAAACATAAGCTTTGTGATAAAGATCCAGGTGCGTAGTAGGTTCGTCCAAAATGATCAAAGAAGTATCCTGTGCAAGTGCTCTGGCAATAAGAACTTTCTGAAATTGACCATCGCTTAGCTCGTGACACTTCCTGTTTTTCAGATCTTCAATATTGACCAGTTTGATGGCGTACATTATTTTTTTCAGGTCATTCTTGGTGAGTCTACCAATCCAATTTGTATATGGTTGTCTACCTAAAGCTACCAGTTCTATTACACTCAGATTTTTTGAAAGCATTTGCTCGGTTAGCACTAAACTTATGTCTTTTGCCAATTTGTCAGGCTCTGTTTCCGAGAGTTTATTTTTAGATATAAAAACCTGACCATCAATATTTTGAATTATACCACTTAATGTTTTGAGTAAGGTGGATTTTCCAGCACCGTTTACTCCAATAACAGCGACCAACTCACCTGAATTTATTTCAATATTTATCCCGGAAGCAACAATTTGTTGTTTTTTTTTCTTCCTGTAACCTATGCTAAGGTTTTCGGTTTTAAGGACAATATTTGAGGTTTCTGAACTCATCTAAAAATTGAATTTTCTTTTTCTAACAAGTAACCAGATCACTACCGGTGCTCCAATTAAAGAAGTTATGGCATTTATTGGTAGGCTGAATTCGCTTCCTGGTAATTGGGCAATAATATCGCAAATAAGCATTAATATCGCACCACCAAAAATTACGGCAGGAACTAAAGTAATATGATTTGCAGAAGGGATAATCTGCCTTATTAAATGCGGTACAGCAAGGCCAACAAACGCTATAGGACCGGCAAAGGCGGTTATGCTTCCAGCCAGTAAACTAGTAGCTATAATGATCATAAACCGGTTTTTCCTGATGTTTGTACCCAGGCTCCTGGCATATTGCTCACCTAACAACAATGAATTCAGGTTTTTGATGCTTCCTATAGCGATCAAAATCCCAATGATCCAGAACAAACCAAGTATTAAAACTTCATTCCAGCTTAAATCTCCTAAACTTCCATAAGACCAGAAAACGTATTGTTGTAATTGAGAAGCCGGGCTGAAATAGGCCAGAACGCTGACAATCGCTGCAGTAAGACTGGCAAACATTAATCCAATGATGAGAATAGCCATGGTATCCCTCAATCTTATAGAAGCTAAAATCACCGCAAATAACACCAATAAACTCCCAAGACTGGAAGCAATTACTAAGCTCCATTCAGATAATAGAATTGTAGCAAATGAAGCACCAAAAACTGAAGCTCCCATAAAAACGATTGCGACACCAAGACTTGCCCCACTACTGAGTCCCAATACATAAGGCCCTGCGAGAGGATTTCGGAAAAGTGTTTGCATTAAAAGTCCGCTAACTGCGAGGCCAGAACCTGTGATGATCGCGGTGATCGCCTTTGGCAGACGGTAATTTAGAATAATATAGCGCCAGGTATTTTTTTCGACTTCAAAACCCAATAAAGATGCGGTTACTTCTTCAATTGGAATATTCACTGAGCCCAGACTAATATTGAGTAGAGCTGTTATAATAACTGCCAGAAATAGTAAAATAATAGCAATCGTATATTTCTTCTGGTTCAGCATTAATTAAGCGCTTTATAGAATACCTGTTCGTGATCTTTTAAAAGTTCTGGGTGGAAAATAGAAATAAGATCCTTTAAAATAAGGTCAGGGCGTTGTGGACCTAATTCATAAAAGATAATTCCGCCGGTTTCTCCCTGGAAAAGGCTTACGCTATAGACCTTTTCATCTTTTACCGCTTTAAATCTCCTGTAATGTTCAGATTCATTGAATAGCTGTTCATACGAAGTGAATTGACCGGAACTAATCCAATATTCAGCATCTTCTGCTTTTTCCAGCACACTTTCAAAGGCAAGAGACAAACTACCATCGCCTTCGGTATCAGCGTACAAGTAATTTGCATTAGCATCTTTGATAAACTGAGCCTGCCAGGAATTCCCATAAGGCATATACCAGTTATCATTATACATGGAGCCGCTAATTACTTTCGGACTGGATTTAGCAGATTTAGCCAATTCCTTCGCCTTAATGTATTCATCTTTGATATTCTGAAAAATTTTTGCAGCTTTTTCTTCTTTCCCGTAAAGAGCTCCGAAGAACTTGATCCATTCAGCTTTACCTAAAGGAGTTAATTCGGTCCAGTCTCCATTATAAATTACTGGAATGCCTGTCTTTTGTATAGTTTCAAAGCTTTTATTAGAAGAGTTTATAGCAAATCCAATGACCACATCGGGAGATAGATCTATAAGAACTTCGGTGTTAATATTTTCATTCTGGCCTAGTTCTGAAACCGAACCATTTTTTATCAATTTTCTGGTCTTTTCTGAGGAGATATAATTTAATCCCGGAAACCCAGCCAGGGTTTTTTCTTCCTCAAGAGCTTCTAATGCAGGGATGTGAGTGGTGGAGGTAACTACGATTTTTTTAACCGGCACTTCAACTATTTGATCGTATTCAATATTTTCAGGAATTTCAGCATCTTTCTCATTCAATAAATAAATAAATGGATCCTTAGCCTCTGGCCATGGTGTATTTACTTGCATTAAACTATAATCATCAAATTTGGTGATTTGAAAACCACGGGCATTCGAGATAACTACTTCTTTTCCTTGTTGAATTTCAGCGGTTTTACCTTCTGATTCATTCTTACAGGAAGAAATACAAAGCAATAGAAATACGAAAATAATTTTTTTCAAGACGGCTTAATTTGAGTTCAAAAGTAAGATTATTTAAATTTTTGAGGCTGTTACCAAACTTATTTGTTTAATTTTGCCTCGAAATTTTGGTTCAGCATCGATTTATTTCTGTGCGGATTAAAAGGGAATCAGGGAGAAGTGTAAACTTCAAAAACCTGAGCTGTTCCCGCAACTGTAAGCTTTGCCCGCAAGGGTGGCTGCAATAATTCTTCAAACCACTGTTCTTAGGAATGGGAAGGTGAATTGCAGTACGTGAGCCAGGAGACCTGCCTGAATTTCAACCAGTATCGAGTGACTTTCGGGATAAAGGTCGGCAGATTATGAACAGAAACTTATATCTTTTATTCGCTTTATTTATTTGTGGTTGCCTACACGCAACGGCACAAAACGATTCTATCAACTGGCTTGATGAAGTTAGACTTAGTGATGTAAAACTTCAACAATTTTCTACCGGAAAACATATCAATGAACTTTCAGATTCATTGCTCATAAAAAATCAACCTCAGTTAACCGAAATTCTAAGCTTTAATTCATCTATTTACTTCAAAGAAAATGGACGTGGAATGGTTTCGTCCCCTTCGTTTCGTGGTACTACTGCTTCACAAATCGCTGTTGTATGGAACGGTATCAATATTAATTCGCAATTCAACGGTCAGCTTGATTTTAATACTGTAAATACGGGCGCTTATGATCAGATTTCTGTTAGAGGAGGAGGAGGGAGTGTGGTGTATGGTACAGGAGCTATAGGTGGAAGTGTTCATTTAAATAATTCCTTATCGTTTAAGAAAAAGCAGGAACATCAACTTCTCTTGCAATATGGGAGTTTTAATACAATAGATGCACGTTATAATTTTAAACTGGCCAAAAATAAGTGGAGTTTAAATTTGGCACTTTCCAGAAATAGCAGTGATAATGATTATGATTATCCAAATGAGCGTGGCAAAAATCTTAATGGGGAGTATTCTAATAATAGTGTGAATGTTGCTTTTGGGTATCGCTTTAATTCAGCTAATACACTGAAAATTATTAGTGAGCTCTATGATGGTGAACGTCATTTCTCATTAATTCGTCCAACAGAAAATAAAACTAAATACAGGGATCTTAATAATCGGAATTTACTGGAATGGAATAGTGAGTTTTCAAATTTTAAACAAATTACAAGTCTTGCTTTTTTACGGGAAGATTATCAGTATTTCGCGAATATTGATTCTGATACTTATTCTTACGGAACCGCAAAAAGCTATATAGCCAAGTATGACCTGGGTTATAACCTGAATTCAGATGTACTTTTAAATACTGTGGTACAGAATACATATACTGATGGAGAGGGCAGTAATATAGCAAATAACGATCGTAATATTTTATCTGTAGCTATTCTTGGGAAGCATTCAATAACCCAGAGCTTACAGTATGAGGCTGGATTAAGAAAGGAAATAACCGGAAATTATGAGAGCCCGATTTTATTTTCATTCGGAGCAAATTATAAGATGAACGATTTCTATACACTGAAATTGAATGCCTCAAAGAATTTCAGAATCCCAACGTATAATGATTTATACTGGTCTTCAGCAGGAAACCCAGATCTGGATCCCGAAACATCATTACAGGCCGAGCTAGGAAATCATTTTCGCTTTGAAAATATGGAGGCGGGGATTAGCATGTATTATAATGATGTGAGCGACATGATACGGTGGCTTCCCGGAGGGGACGGTATATGGCGACCCCGAAATGAGGATAAAGTTAACATCTATGGACTGGAATCTTTTGTGAACTGTAAAAAATCATTTTCTAAGGAAACCAACTTAATAGCCCGAGCCAGCTACGCTTATACTATTTCTAAAAATTCGGAAACCAATAAGCAGTTAATCTATGTTCCCTATCATAAAGTAACGGGAAATCTGAGCTATCAAATTCATCAATTTACACCTTTTCTTCAAGTACTTTATAATGGTTCAGTGTACACCAGAACAGATTATAGTGAGCAGCTTTCGGGCTATTTTTTAGCTAACCTGGGAATGTCTTATACCATCGATAAAGAAAGAGATTGGGAATTAGGTGGGAGAGTAAATAACTTATTTAATACTGAATACCAAAACGTCGAAGACCGGTGGATGCCGGGAATCAATTTTAATCTTTATATAAATTTCAAATTTTAATTCTAACTAACAATGAAAATTACAAAACTATTTATTTTAGGGCTTGTCGGCTCTTTTTTAATGAATTCGTGTACTACCGATGATGATGATATGCCAGATGTAGTAGCTGAAGATGATTACAGTGACGGTATTCTTATCTTAAATGAAGGTTCACAATCGGCTGGAACCGTTTCATTTCTGGAAGCAGATTATTCTTCTATTGAGAATAATATTTTTGAGTCAGTGAATGTAGATATGGATCTTGGACTTTTTGTGCAATCCATCTTTTTTGATGAAGAAAATGCCTATATCATCTCGAACGGATCTAATTTAATAACCGTAGTAGATCGATATACTTTTGAATTTAAAGGTGCAGTAGATAGTGGGTTGAATGTACCGCTTTTTGGAGCTGTAAGTAATGGAAAAGCCTTTGTTTCTAATGTAGCAGATTTTGCTTCGGCAGAAGATGATTTTATAGCAGTGATTGATCTTGTGAATCTGGAAGTAGAGGAAACTGTGGTTGCCGGAACCTATTTATCTGAAGTTATGGTAGATAACGGATTGGTTTATGTTGAAGGGGCCGCTTATGGTGCAGGAAATTCTATAGAAGTTTTTGATCCTGCTTCCCTAACTTTTACCAAATCTATTCCCACAAATAATGCATTGAATTCTTTTGCAATTGAGGGGAGTAGCCTTTTTGCGCTTTCTTCCACCAAGTTGGAGAGAATAGATCTAAATACAGATACTGTAATATCTGAAATTGAGTTTTCTGAAAACTTTCCTGGAGTAAATAATTTGGATATTGAGAATGGGATGATCTATTTTACTTCCGGGACTTCTGTTTATGAGCTGAACCAGGATTTTGAAGAAGAGCCAACTGAGGCATTGCTTTCTTATGAAAGTACTTCACAATACGGGCAGATGTATGCTTTTAATGTCGAAGATCAGTATATCTACATATCAGATGCTGGGGATTTCGCATCTAATGGAACAGTAAGAGTTTATACTATTTCTGGGGGATTAGTAGACGAATTTGAAGCTGGAATAGCTCCTAACGGATTTTATTTCAATGATTAATTAGCCGATTTTATTTTAAAAAAGAAAAACCCCGCTTTTTGCGGGGTTTTCTGTTTATAGATTGAAATTCTAATTATTTTTCTGTTTTAATTTTGGCAAGCTTACTTCATCAACATACATTTTTTGATAATCAGGTGATTCTGCACCTTTCTCACTAACCAATCTTACCGGCATATATGCTTTTGAAAACTCTAATGCAGATCTTGTAGAGCCCGGGCTAATCTCATTAAGAGCAACTGCAAGCAAAGGTTCACTTGGATCTCCTAAGGTTCCATAAGTACTAATAAACTCCTGTTGCTCAATATCCGGAATGAGCCCTTCAGGGAATGCATTCCCGTCCGCGTTAACCGAAGTAGAAATTAATGGTTGCAAAGCATATTTATGTTCAGTGTTTATACGATTTTTATTAGTATATGGGAACTCTGCATCGTATAACGTCACTGACGCCTGAACTTTACCAACAGTTTTGGTTCCAATATGCTCTACATCAATATACGGAGCTAAACCATTAATTATTAATTCACTTGCCGACGCAGATGAACCAGTGGCAAGTACATATACTTTATTCAAATTAAGACTATTCACCTGAGCACCATTATTTAGCTTAGAATTAAAACGGGTTACCTTATCGTCTTCATCAAATTGAGATTCCAGAAAACTGTTATATCTCGTTCTAATGATCACTTCATTTTCAAATTGACCAGTAATCATACTTGCCAGAGCTACGGCAGAGGAAACTCGACCACCTCCATTATAACGCAAATCCAGAACCAATTCAGTAATACCATCTGCTTGAAACTGTGCAAATGCCTCATTTAATTCATCATCATAATCAGCAGTAAAACTGTTATACATTAAATATCCAACCTTGATGCCATCTACATTTAGAGTTTTAGCAACATGTACGGGATTTTCATTTATAGTAGCTTTGGTTACAGTAATGGTTTGATCTGTACTTACAATATCACCCTCTCCAATTTCGCCAAGACCAAAAGTCAGGGTTTCAGGAGCTAATAAAGTTTGAAAATTGGAAACAGTTATTTGTTGCCCGTCAATTTCAGTAAAAACCATTCCTCTTTCGAATCCAGCCTCAGCAGCCGGAGTATTAGGAATAACATAACGTACATAACCTAAAACTTCATCACAACCAGTACAATAACGGGACAGACCGTAATCTAAACCGGTACCGGTGCTTACACCTGCAAAACGGTTCTCCAATGCTTCATAATCATCAACAATCCAGCTAAATTCATCAACTACCTCGTATTGATAAACTAATCCGTCATAAAAAAGACTTTCAGGAGAATCAAATTCATCCAGCCATACGTTTAATTCTTCCTGATTGGCGAAAAAATCGTCGTTATACTCCGGAATTTCATCTTTGTACAAATACCAGATATCCATCGCTTCATACTCAAAATTTTTAATTTCCAGTTCCAGCGTCTGTTCAACTCCGGTTGTTGAATCATCTATCTCATCGATAGTATCATCGTTTTTATCACAGGAGGTAAAAAGACCTCCAGCCAGGACAAAAAGCATTAAATAGTTATATATTTTCATAATATAATTTAGGATTAATAATTTTTCTCAATTTTTTTTAAAAATAGTCACATATTCACAATTAAAAAATTAATTGTAACAAATCTCTTTATCATTCGTCGTAATATTAAGAAGGCGATAGTGAACTAACCGCAACCAATATGAAAGAAAGTACCTTCCTGAATATTATAAATCCTGTAAAGGATAAAATGTATCGAATGGCTCTTAGACTGTTAACTTCTAAAGAAGCAGCCGAAGATGCTACTCAGGAAGCGATTCTGAAATTATGGAACCGTAAAGATAAAATCAATCATTATGCCAATATTGAAGCTTTTGCAATGACGATGACTAAAAACTACTGTTTAGATCAGTTAAAGTTGAAACAGAATAATAATCTTAGAATAGTACATCAGAATTATGAAAGTAAAAATACCTCTCTTCAATCTGAAATTGAAGTCAATGATGAAATGGAGTGGTTAGGCAAGATTGTTGCCACATTGCCAGAACAACAGAAGATGGTATTTCAGTTAAGGGATATAGAACATTATGAATATGATGAGATTGCCAAAATTATGGAAATGAAGCAGACCGCCATTAGAGTAGCTTTGTCCAGGGCTAGAAAAGCAATCAGAGAAAATTTAATTAAGAAACATAACTATGGAATTAGATAATATTGAAAAACTCCTGAATCGTTATGATGAAGGTGAGACCTCACTAAAAGAGGAAAAGTTGCTTCGTGAGTATTTTTCAAATGAAGACGTTCCGGAACATTTGATGAGTTATAAATTAATGTTCGCGTTTTCAGCGAAACAAGCAGAAGAGACATTTGAAGAGAAACCCAAAATAAATTCGGCTAAAAACCGGTATGCCTGGACCTCTATAGCGGCAATACTTATTGTAGCCCTGGGTATCTTTTTCTATAGTGATTCGTCCCGTATGCTTAATAACAATGACTTAGGAACCATAAGTGATGAAGAACTGGCTCTACAGAAAACAAAGGAGACATTAAATATGGTTTCTCAATTTATGAATGAAGGAAAATCAGATCTCGTATATCTTAAAGAATTTAATAACACCAAGAATAAAATAATAGAAATAGACTAAAAACAGAAATCATGAATAGATTAGTAATTACCCTCCTGTTAGCCATTGCTCCTATGCTTTCGCAATCTCAGAATTTTGACAAGTATGAAGATATGAAAGAGGTAGATGCCATGGTAATGACCAGTAAAATGTTTAAAATGCTGGCAAAAGTGGACTTAAGTGAAAACGATCCGGAGGCTAGAGAGTATATGAAGCTTATTGAGAATCTAGATCGTATCCAGATCTATAAGTCCTCAAATGCCAATATAATGTCTCAGATGGAAACCGATGTGAAATCTTACCTTCAAAAAGGTTCTTTGGAAGAATTGATGAGAGTGAATGATAATGGCCAGAATATTAAATTCTATTCATTACCAGGTAAGAATGATAATTATGTTAGAGAATTGTTTATGTTTCTTGAAGGTTCTGAAAATGATAAGCCAATGACCGTGATTTTAAGTATTACCGGTGAAATTGATTTATCACAACTATCTAAGTTAACATCAGATCTTAAAGTGCCAGGAGCTGAACAGTTAAAGAAAGCAAACAAAAAATCATAGATAAGTCAAACTAAATTCTTGATCCTTTTGGTTAAAACTAATTGAAAACTAATAACAAAACAGATGAAATCATTTAAATTTTTATTCGCAATACTATTTATGGCTGTTCTAGCTTCCTGTAATAATGAGCAGTCACTTCAAAAGTATTATGTGGAGAATCAGGAAGACACAGATTTTCTCGCTTTAGACATCCCTACGAGTATGTTTGCGAATAGTTCTTCACTCGAGGTTGAGGAGAAAGAGACTATGGAGAGCATTAAAAAGATCAATGTTTTAGCTCTGAAAAAAGAAGAAGATCCTGACAAATTTGAAGAGGAGAAAGTGAAACTGGACAAAATCTTTAAAGATGAGAAATACCAGTTGTTAATGAAGTACGGTGGCGGAAATAGAAAAGCTGCTCTCTATTTTACCGGGAAGGAAGATGCTATAGACGAATTAATTGTGTACGGATATGATGATGAGAAGGGGCTAGGGGTCGCAAGAGTTTTAGGAGAGAATATGAATCCTCAAAAGATCATGGAGCTTATGAAATCCCTGGATGGTGATGATATAAATGTAGAAGGAATTAAAGACCTTAGTGAGATTTTTGGAAATTCTTCTAAAGAAAAGGATTCTATTAGAATTGAGAGCAAAATTGAAATTGGAGATAAAGCAGAAGATGCTTTAAAAAAAAATGATACTACTAAAATGTAGTATTTAATTAGTTGAAAAAGAAAAGCCCCGATTTCGGGGCTTTTCTTATTTATATTCCTGTATAATTTTGAGGAGTAATCTTATGAAGCTCCTTCTTTATATCGTCTGATACATCCAGTTGATCAATAAATTCCTGCATGCTTTTTTCTGTAATTCTTTCATTGGTTCTGGTCAAGCCCTTTAAAGCTTCATACGGATTTTTGTAACCTTCCCTTCTTAAAATGGTTTGAATTGCCTCAGCAACTACTGCCCAGTTGTTTTCAAGATCCTCATTCAACTTTTCTTTATTTAATAAAAGCTTATTCAAGCCTTTTAAAGTAGATTTAAAAGCGATAATAGTGTGACCAACAGGCACTCCAATGTTCCTTAAAACGGTACTATCTGTTAGATCACGCTGCAATCTGCTTACAGGAAGTTTGGCTGCCAGGTGTTCAAAGATCGCATTAGCAATTCCCAGGTTACCTTCACTATTTTCAAAATCAATAGGATTTACCTTATGTGGCATTGCAGATGAACCTATTTCCCCTTTTTTTATCTTTTGTTTAAAATAATCCATAGAGACATAAGTCCAGATATCTCGATCCAGATCTAATAAAATAGTATTGATTCTTTTTAAAGCATCAAACAAAGCTGCGGTATGATCGTAATGTTCAATTTGGGTAGTAGGAAAAGAATGATGTAAACCCAGTTTCTTTTCAACAAAATTGCTGCCGAATTTTTTCCAGTCGGTATCGGGGTAAGCCACTTTGTGAGCGTTATAATTTCCTGTAGCACCACCAAATTTAGCTGCGTGTGGTACCTGGTTCAAAAGTTTAATTTGCTCCTTCAGTCTTATTGCAAATACTTTAATCTCTTTACCCAGACGAGTAGGGGAAGCCGGCTGACCATGTGTCCTGGCTAAAAGAGGAATATCTTTCCATTCAGAAGCAAGAGATTCTAATTTCTCAACAACCTCGTTAATAGAAGGCATATAAACTTCCTCAATAGCCTCTTTTAGGCTCAAAGGAATAGCCGTGTTATTGATGTCCTGAGAAGTAAGACCAAAATGTATAAATTCCTTGGAAGTTTCCATTCCAAGTTTATCGAACTCTTCTTTAAGAAAGTATTCTACGGCCTTCACATCATGATTAGTGATCTTTTCAATCTTTTTTATTGCTTGTGCATCAAGCGGAGTGAAATTCTTATACAACTCCCTTAATTTTTTGAAGTTTTCGGTGTCAACATCTTGTAGTTGAGGTAGCTTTTCTTCGTATAGAGCTATGAAATATTCAACTTCAACAAGAATTCGGTATTTTATAAGGGCTTCTTCACTAAAATAGGCTGAAAGTTTTTCGATTTTAGACCTGTATCGACCATCTATAGGTGAAATTGCAGAAAGGGATGTCATCTTTTACTTTTAAAAATTAAAGTCGTAAAGATACCGCTTCAAATTTTACTAAAAAACTACTCTCTCAATTTCCTTAAAATCTTTATGGCTCTGGGTTTAAATCCTTGGGAAGAATTTGGGAATTCCTTTTCAATGACGCCTATAAGTTCTTGAGCAATCCAGTGTTCTTCCATTTTTAGATCATAAATGTTTTGCATGGAAAATACTTTGACCGCAGTTTTCTCAATGGAGATCAACCAAAGGAATGAGAGTTCTATGATCTCTTTTTTTAATTCTGAAGTTAATTTAAACCCAGAAATTTTATTTGAATTCTCTTTAATAGCAAAACCATAGATCTTTGCAAGACATCTCCTTGAAGATGAATCAGAATATAATTTTCCCGAATGGATTAGTTCCGGGATGAATTTATGAATAATCTCAAAATGGCTTTGTGCTAGAACTTCAATGGCTCTCAACGCTAGAAGAGCGAGCTTACTTTCATTTTTATTGATAAAAACGATTAATTCATCAAGAAGATCCTGATTTTCCAGGATTAAATTAGCTGCAAATCTTCTCTCTGCAATACTAAGATCCATATTAAGTAAAAGCTTTTCACCATTCATTTTTACTCATTTAAAAGTCTTTCTATAAGTTCAGGAACACCTTTTACTGCTGTTTTCTTTATAATCTCCAGGTTTTTGCTTTCAGAAATATTTGGTTTGGGATCTATAAAATAAATTGGGGAAGACCGTGGAACAAAATCAACAAGTCCGGCAGCCGGATATACCTGCATCGAGGTGCCAATCACGATCACAATATCGGCAGTTTCAGCGATCTCTGCAGCCTTTTGAAACATTGGTACAGCTTCACCAAACCAAACTACATGTGGCCTTAACTGAAAATTATGCTCGCAAAAGTCACCAACCTTTATATCTTTTTTCCAGTCCATTACAAGATTCTCATCAAAACTGCTTCTGGCTTTAAGTAATTCACCATGGAGATGGGTAACCTTCGAACTTCCTGCTCTTTCGTGAAGATCATCAATATTTTGGGTGATAATCTGGACGTCATAAGCTTGTTGAAGCTTGACTAAAGCCTGATGTGCGGCATTGGGTTTTACCTGTAGTAACTGTTTTCTTCGTTGATTGTAAAAATCAAGAACCAGCTCAATATTATTTTTCCAGCCCAGCGGAGAAGCTACTTCCATCACATCATGCCCCTCCCACAATCCATTTTCATCCCTGAAAGTTTTAATACCACTTTCAGCGCTAATTCCGGCTCCGGTAAGTACAACTATTCTTTTCATGCTTTTATTTTAGCCTTAATATATTCAAATTGAACAGTCTTGTAGTCTTAAAAATTAAATTTAAGTTAAAATAATATATCATGCATTTGGCTGCCAGTACTCTACAGAAAATAGTTTTATTCAGTTAAAAATTGACGCAACGATTTGCAACTTCTCCCATCTTAGGATTGAATTAAATATAAAACTCAAAATTATTTTTAGAATGAAGAAGTTTGGTTTATTAGTATTATCAGTAATTGCCTTTGTAGGATGTGATAGTGATGATGACACACCCATTGATCCACCATTTGAAGGAGAAACCAAAGAGTTTCAACTTTCTGAAATTTCAGACTCTGGAGTTTCCGGTACGGCAACATTTACAGAGCTGGAAGACAATTCTGTATTATTGGAATTAGAGGTTGAAGGTACCGAGGCAGGTGATTCACATCCGGCGCATATTCATTTTAACTCAGCAGCAGAAGGAGGGGATATTGCTATTTCTCTTGAACCTGTAGATGGTGAGACAGGTATAAGTGCCACTGAAATTTCAAGCCTTGATGATGGAACCCAAATTGACTTTGAGACTTTGGTGAGCTTTGACGGATATATAAATATCCATAACAGCGCAGAGGATCTTGATACACTTCTTGCACAGGGAGATATCGGAGAAAATGAACTTACCGGAGAGTCTGTAAGTTATGAGCTCGCTACAAAAGATGTTGAAGGGATTAGCGGAACTGCTACATTTCTTGAAAGAGCGAATGGTGAAGCTTTAGTGGTCTTAGATCTTGAAGGAACTGAAGAAGGGAATACACATCCGGCACATATACACATGGGAGCTGTAGCCGATGCACCGGGCGACATAGCTGTTACCTTGACTTCTGTTGAAGGTGCTTCAGGGATGAGTATGAGCAATATTTCTGAAACTGATGCGGAAGAAAGTATTTCTTACGAAGATCTTATCGCTTATGACGGTTACATAAATGTACACCAAAGTGCAGAGGATCTAGAAACACTTATCGCTCAGGGAAATATTGGATCTAATCAGTAAGAATTCAAATTTTCATAGATAAAAGCCCGACTTTAAGTTGGGCTTTTTTAATTTTAGCTTTCTTATGAACGATAAAAATACTTTAGATCATTTACAGAGTTTTTTAACTCCCAGAAGAAAAGCTTTATTCGAAAAGGTTCTGGCGCAACGCACAGATCATTTAACTGTAGTTGCGCAGGATGTTTATCAATTACATAATACCAGTGCGGTGGTTAGAAGCTGTGATGTATTCGGGATTCAGAATATCCACGTGATCGAGGAGAAAATTCCACGAAGAATAGATAAGGAAATCGCAATGGGAGCTCAGAAATGGGTAGATATTAACAGGTATACTTCTACCACGACCTGTTTAAAAAACTTGAAGAAGAAAGGTTATCGCATTGTCGCTACCAGTCCGCATGACGATTCCCAGTTACTGGAAGATTTTGATATTTCTACTCCGGCAGCTCTTTTTTTCGGAACTGAAAAAGACGGGTTGTCTGAAGAAGTTATGAGAGAAGCGGATGCTACTGTTAAAATACCTATGGTTGGATTTACCGAAAGTTTGAATATTTCAGTTTCAGCGGCTATTATATTACAAAGCTTAACCACTAAACTGAGGAAGTCAGGTGTCGAATGGCAATTTTCAGAAGAAGAAAAAAATCTAATCAGAATGAACTGGACTAAAAAAACAGTAAAAAATTCAGAAGAGATCATTGAACACTTCTTGAATCAGTAAATATTTGTAACTTTTAATCGCCTTTAAAGCTATTCCATGACTCTGTTTTTTTATTTAATAATTGCGCTTATAACTTTTTTTGCATTTTTGCATGCCTGGGTCAAGAAGGATTATGATGTGAGTAGAACAGTGGTGATAAAAAAACCCAGAGAAGAGGTTTTTACTTTCGTAAGACAGCTTAAAAATCAGCCTTTATGGAATCCCTGGTTTCAAAGAGACTCGAATGCTATAATGAAATATAAGGGTAACGACGGGAAGGTTGGTTCTAGTTTTTATTGGAAAGGAAACAGTAAGGTAGGCGAGGGGATTCAACGAGTTACAAAAGCCAAACAGGGCAGAGTATACGAAACTAAAATTCTATTTGTAAAGCCGGTAAAAGTTAATGCTTTGACTTATATAGGTGTAAAAGAGTTAGAAGCTGAAAAAACAAAAATGGTGTGGGGTACCAAAGGGCATTTGGCATTTCCGTTAACAATTATAAGTATATTTTATTCTCCTGAAAAAGCGCTGGGTGAAAATTTTGATCAGGGTTTAAAAGACTTAAAAAAGCTATTAGAATCCCGCTAATTTTTCTGAAGTACTTTATATTCTTCGTAGCAACTATTTATGGCATCCAGAATCTGGAGATCATTTGCAGTTTTCATGAAATCTTCTGAATAATTGCAATTATTAAGAATCTCATCTATTTCGGCTCTATTTACCTGTAGCAGGGCCATTAATGTTTCCCGGTCAAATTTATTTCTAAGGAGATCTCTAATATTATCATCCTTTTTCATTTGCCTAAGTTTTCTCATTTGCTTAGGTCTCGTTCCAAAAATATTATAAACCAGGTCTGCAGGATTAGATAAAGACCTCAAAGCTTTTGTAACTGCATTTGGAGAGCCATCACCACCTTCGTAGCCGCTATTTAACCCGGAAATACTATATCTGTAATTATCATAGATAGGTATGTTCTTTGCGTCAATTTCCAGGTATCCAGTAAGTTTTACAGAGTTCACGGTCACTTCTTCAAGTGCAAAACCTAATTCGGTCATCTTTACTTTTACATTACCATACTTTAACCAGTCGTTCGTCACTCGAACTCGAATAGATCTAAAACCTAAGTAAGAGAAATATAAGGTATCGTTTACAGTTGCCTGTAATTCGAATCCTCCATCTTCTTTGGTGACTGCACCCTTCACCTGGTTTAGATTTACAATATGCACATTCTCAATAGGCTTGTCGTTTGCAGCATTCATGACAGTTCCCGAAACGATATCCTGTGCAGATGCGTAGCCTGTTAACAGGAGGAAAAATAGTAGTAAAGTGTTTTTCATAACAATCGGGGCTAAAAATATAAAATCCTTATAAAAAACAATGCCAAACTTATGGATTTAAGTTTGGCATCTATTAAATTATTTTAATTAAGCTTTAGATCTTCTCCTTTTTACAGAATTATCAATATTTTTATTTCGGCTTCCTTTTCTTGGACCTTTTTTATCGTTGTTTCTGTCTGATCTCCTTTTTCCGCTGAATTTTCCACCTTTATTATCGTCGTAGCTTTTAGAGTTTCTTCTTCCTCCGCCGCCACCGCGTTCTTTTCTTCGGCCTCCACCTCTTTCAGATTTTTGATCTTTAGTAACTTCAACGTTAACGAATCTACCGTTATGATTAAATTCGCTAAAAGTCTTCAGAATAAGATCTGTATGCTGCTCATCGGTATTAAAGAAAGAGAAGCTGGCTTTTACATCAACTTTAAATACATCATCTCTACCAAGATCCAACTGTTCCTTAAGAAAATCTTTCAGGCTCATCCAGTCAAACCCATCTTTAGATCCAATATTGATGAAATATCTCGTGTTCCCTTCAGAAACAGGAGGTCTTCCCCCAACAGATTCTGCACTTAGATCTGGAGCTTTTTCGTAATAATTAAAGAAACGGGTAAATTCTACAGAAAAGAATTTTTTGATCAATTCTTCTTTAGTGAAATCTTCCAGCGCTTCATTTATCGTTGGTAAATAAGGATCAATATCGTGATTGATCTCTGTTTTCTTGATATCATTCGCTAAATGGAAAAGCTGAGTTTTACAAATCTCTTTTCCGTCTGGAATAGTTTTTTCTTCAAATTTTTGCTGAATGATCTTTTCAACAGTTCTGATCTTACGAACTTCACTTTTTGAAATGATCACCATAGAAACACCTTGCTTACCGGCTCTACCAGTTCTACCACTACGGTGAGTGTAGGTTTCTATTTCATCAGGTAATTGATAATTGATTACGTGAGTAATATCATCTACATCAATACCACGAGCAGCTACATCTGTAGCCACAAGCATCTGGATCTGGCGGCTTCTGAAACTCTTCATTACCAAATCACGCTGATTCTGACTTAGATCTCCGTGAAGTGCCGCTGCATTGTATCCATCTTCAATAAGCTTTTCAGCAACCTTTTGAGTGTCTCTTTTTGTTCTACAGAATATTACTGAGAATATCTCCGGATTAGCATCTGCAAGCCTTTTTAAGGCATCGTATCTGTTACGGTGATTCACCAGGTAATACTCGTGAGAAACGTTAGAGGTTCCTTTGTTCTTAGACCCTACAGTTATTTCAATAGGATCTGTCATGAATTTTTTGGCAATCTTAGCAACCTCCTTAGGCATAGTTGCAGAGAATAACCATGTTTTCTTTTCCTTAGGAGTATGAGAAAGAATGGTTTTAATATCCTCATAGAATCCCATGTTCAGCATCTCATCAGCCTCATCAAGGACACAATACCCGATAGAGGAAATGTTAGCTAACCTTCTTCTAATCATATCCTGCATTCTACCTGGAGTAGCTACAATAATTTGAGCTCCTCTTTCAATAGATCTAGCTTGATCTGTTATACTGGCGCCACCGTAAACGGCAACTACATTTAAAGATTTTTTATACTTTGAGTAATTCTTGATCTCGTTAGTGATCTGTAAACAAAGCTCTCTGGTAGGAGAAAGGATTAACGCCTGAGTCTTTTTAGAATTGGCATCAATTTTTTGAATTAGCGGGAAACCAAAAGCAGCAGTTTTACCTGTTCCGGTTTGTGCTAAAGAAACAAGATCTGTTTCTTTTTCTAATAAAATTGGGATTGATTTTTCCTGTACTTCACTTGGGGTTTCAAATCCCATGTCTTCGATGGCCTTAAGCAAGTCTGCGTCAAGTCCAAGTTTTTGGAATGCGTTCATTCGTTTTATGTAAGTATTCGATTATGATATGTAAGTGTTACATAAGAAGCGAATCGACATACTTAAAACCTAAACTTCTAGCAACACATCCTCACCCTGAGGAATTTCAAGCGGCAAATATAGTCTTTTATTTTGATTATGTATAAAATTATTTAAGTATTTGAAAATCAGTGTTTTTTGGGTAATTTCATATTTGCTAAGATTGATTACTTAGATAAATACTCCATCAATTCTCTAAATGCGATACCGCGATGACTAATTTTAGACTTTTCAGTAAGCTCCATTTCAGCAAAACTACTTTCAAATCCGTTTGGAAGAAAAATTGGGTCGTAGCCAAAACCTTTAGTACCAGTTTTCTCCTCTAAAATTTCACCTTCACAAATCCCGGTGAAAAGATTTTGATTTCCTTTTAAATTAAGAGCTATCACTGTTTTAAAGCGTGCGGTTCTATCGTCACGTTTTTTGAGCTGCTCTAATAACTTCTCTATATTGGCTTCATCATTTTTTTCGTCACCCGCATATCGGGCAGAATAAACTCCGGGAGCACCGGCAAGCGAATGTACTTCAAGCCCCGTATCATCAGCAAAGCAATCGTAGCCATAGTGGTTTCTAACGTAATCTGCTTTTATCATGGCATTTTCATCAATAGTATCACCGGTTTCTTCTATATCTTCATTACAGTTGATATCTGAAAGTGAAAGAAGTTCAATATGCTTGGGGACAAGACTTTTAATTTCCCTGAATTTATTCGGATTATGAGTTGCAAAAACTAATTTCATATTGCTGGATTATCTATGATGGTAAGGTTCATTTTTTAATATAGTGAATGCCCTGTATAATTGTTCAGTAAAGAATAATCTCACCATTTGATGCGAAAATGTCATTTTTGATAGCGAAATCTTTGAATCGGCTCTTTTATATACTTCTTCTGAAAAGCCATACGGCCCTCCAATGACGAATATCAGTCTTTTCAATCCTGTATTCATTCGTTTTTGAATATATTCTGAAAAGCTTTCCGAAGAGAATTGTTTTCCGTTTTCATCAAGCAATACAACGAAATCTGAATTTTGAACTCCAGAAAGGATTAATTCACCTTCTTTTGATTTCTGCTGATTTTCATCCAGATTTTTGGTCTTTTTTAGATCCGGAATTATCTCAAACTCAAACTTTATATAATGCTGAAGCCTATCTGAATAGATTTTTATCAACGCTTCCAGCTCTTTTTTATCTGTTTTTCCAATACAGACTAATTTTATGGTCATCCCGTGATTTTAGTACAGACTTTACTACATTTACAAAAATAAGCAGAGAAAATGATCTCACCGGAACAATTTGAAAAAGAAATTGATTTAATTATAAAAAATGCGATAAGGGAAGATATAGGTGATGGTGATCATAGCTCCCTCGCCTGTATTCCCAAAAGTGCGATTGGAAAAGCCAAATTACTGGTAAAAGACCAGGGAGTTTTGGCAGGTATAGAATTTGCTAAGAAAGTTTTTCAATACGTAGATCCAGACCTTAAGATCAATCTCAAAATGAAGGATGGTGATTTGATAAGAAAAGGTGATATCGCTTTTTATGTGGAAGGCTCTTCACAGTCTATATTAAAGTCTGAAAGACTGGTTTTAAATGCGATGCAGCGTATGAGTGCTATTGCCACTAAAACAGCAGAATTCGTTCAGAAATTAGAAGGTACAAAAACTAAAATTCTTGATACTCGTAAAACGACTCCTGGAATTAGAGCCATTGAAAAATGGGCTGTAAAGATAGGAGGAGGAGAGAATCATCGTTTTGCGTTGTATGATATGATTATGCTTAAAGACAATCATATAGATTTTGCAGGAGGTATAACCAAAGCAATAGATAAAACAAAAACTTATTTAAAGGAGAAGAACCTGGATCTTAAAATTATTGTGGAGGCCAGAAATATCCAGGAAATTAAAGAGATTTTAAGATCTGATGGAATTTATCGAATCTTAATAGATAATTTCAATTATGAAGAAACCCGACAGGCCGTTGATCTTATCAATGGGAAATGTTTTACAGAATCTAGTGGTGGTATTACATTGGAAACCGCTAAAAATTATGCTGAATGTGGCGTAGATTTTATTTCCAGCGGAGCGCTTACACATTCTGTATATAATCTCGACCTGAGCTTAAAAGCCGTATAATATGGCCCCGGAAAAAGCGACTAAATCTAAACTCAGTGAAATTTCTGATTGGTGGAAAAAAAAGTCCAAGAAGATTATATTGCCGGGTCTAGAAGGATTGTCGCTTTATAATTTATGGATCATCTACTGGGGTGGTATTGTCAGAGGGACTTTTTCTACCAGGGCAAGTTCTATCGCTTTCAGTTTTTTTATGGCCATCTTCCCTTTTCTATTATTTGTTCTTAACCTTATTCCATACATCACTTTTATTGATGATTTTCAAATAGAATTTCTCCTTTTCATGGATACATTGTTACCACCGGAAACTTCAGATTTCTTTGGTAATATTTTCGAGGATATTGCAAGCACCCCCAGGGGAGGTTTATTATCTGTAGCATTTATATTATCCATTTTTTTAATGACCAATGGGATTAATGCGATATTTACAGGTTTTGAATTTAGTTATCATACCAAAACAAACCGTTCTATCCCGCGGCAATATGCTGTAGCAGTGGGGGTTTCGCTTATATTGGCACTGTTGTTGCTAATATCTGTGGTAGGTGCGGTTTATATTACTTATGCCATAGACGACCTAAGTAATTTGGGATTGGTAAATGCCGATGGTGTAGGAGCCAGGCTTATTAACTATATAGGATTTGTGATACTAATATATACGGCGGTAGCGATTTTATATTATTTTGGAACCAGGGAAGCGAGGCAGGCAAAGTTCTTTTCAGTAGGTGCTTTATTTACCACGATACTTATAATGATAACCACAGTTTTGTTTAGTATTTATATTACGAACTTTTCAAATTATAATGAATTATACGGTTCTATTGGGGCATTATTAATTTTAATGTTTTATATATGGCTCAATTCCAATATGTTACTTTTAGGTTTTGAACTTAATGCATCTTTAATAAAACTGAAGAAAAATTTTAAATAACTTTAATCCAATTAAAATCAAATTTCTATGAAAAAATTAGTCTTTACAATGATTGCCATTATGAGTATTGGCCTTATGTCTGCTCAAACTAAAGTTGGTGGAGTTAACCTGCCAGATACTGAAACCTATCAAGAGCAAACTCTTAATTTAAATGGGGCAGGGGTTAGAGAGAAATTATGGATAGATCTTTATGCCGGGGGACTTTATCTTTCGAAAAAATCTTCAAATGCTTCTGAAATTGTTTCTGCAAACGAAGCTATGAGTATTAAACTTCATATTGTTTCGAAATTAATTACCAGTGATAAAATGATTGATGCTGTGAATGAAGGTTTTGAGAATTCTACTTCAGGTAATACCAAGCCTTTAGCTTCTAAGATTGAAAAATTCAGAAGTTTCTTTTCAGCTGAAATTAAGAAAAACGATGTGTTCGATATCGTTTATATACCTGAAACCGGTGTAACAGCTTATAAAAACGATAAGGAATTAGGAACTATCGAAGGGATGGATTTCAAAAAAGCCTTGTTTGGAATTTGGTTATCTAATAGACCGGCAGATGACGATCTTAAAGAGGCTATGCTAGGGAAGTAGTATGAAAACAGCGATATTTATTCTTCTTTTTATTGGTGTTTTTCTGCCTGTTCAGTCACAGGAAGAGGTGGTTGGAAGATGGGAAAATACGAACGAAGATGGGAAAGTGAATTCCATAATTAAGATCTATGAAAAAAATGGTGAGATTTACGGTAAAGTAGATCGAATAATGAAAGAAGAGGATCGCAATCGCGTTTGTACTAAATGTGAGGGTGAGTTGAAAAATGTGCCTATTGAAGGAATGGAGTTGATGAAAGGATTTAAGAAAGACGGTGATGAGTTTGTGGGGGGAACCATTGTAGATCCTAAAAATGGAAAGGAATACCGATCTAAGATTTGGCTGGACGAAGACAATCCAGATCTTTTAAAGATTCGCGGATATATTTCATTTTTTTATAGAACGAAAACATGGCGCAGAGCTGAATAATATTTTCAGAAAATTAAAAGCTGCTTTTAAAGTTTCAGTTTACTTTTAAAAAACTAAAGATTCTTAATATTTTTGAATTCTATAGTTTGAAGTAAGTTGCTTTATAAGCAGCTTTTTCTATTATATAAACCAATAAGTTTTACATGCCTTATTTCGCTGATCTTATCCTGCCTTTACCTCTTGAAAACCGCTTTACCTATAGCCTTTCTCAGGAAGAAGCTGAATTTATCCAGCCGGGAATGAGGTTAGCTGTTCAGTTTGGTAAAAGCAGAATATATACAGGGATTGTCGCAGAAATCCACCAAAATCCACCCACAATATATGAAGCAAAACCAATACATCAGATCCTTGATAAGAAACCATTATTAACCAAAGAACAACTTGCTTTTTGGAAATGGATTGCAAGCTATTATTTATGTGCTGAGGGAGATGTAATGCGGGCTGCTTTGCCTGGGGCATTTTTACTGGAAAGCGAGAGTATCGTGAAGCTTTCGAAAGATACCGAAATAGAAAACGAAGTTTTAACTGATGATGAATACCTGGTTGTTGAAGCCTTGCAGCGACAATCATCGATGAAGATTCAAGAGGTAGAGCAATTACTGGATCGTAAAAAAGTATTACCGGTTATAAATAATCTGGTAGCGAAGAATCTGGTAGCTTTAAATCAGGAGATCTACGAACAATTCAAACCTAAGCAAGTAAGATATATAAAACTGAATTCGATTTACGAAGCTGAAGTTGAAATGCATCAGCTTCTGGACGATCTCTCAAGAGCACCAAAACAAAGAGAAATTGTATTGTCTTATTTTTCAATTTCAGCTCATTCAAAGAAGCCTCTCAAGGTAAAAGAGTTATTAAATGCTTCCGGAGCCAGTAATACGGTTTTAAAGAGCCTTATTGATAAGAAAATTTTTGAAGAATACTATGAAGAGACAGATAGGGTCGTTTTTTCAGGAGAAATCAATCAACATGAAATAATTCTCAATAAAATTCAGCAAAAAGCATTTCAGGAACTCAAGGATAATTTTGAAGAGCGACAGGTATGCTTATTACATGGAGTTACTTCATCCGGTAAAACAGAAATCTATATCCGTTTAATTGAAGAAGCGATAAATAAAGGGAAGCAGGCTCTGTACTTGCTACCGGAGATCGCGCTTACTACACAACTAATAAAACGTCTTCAGAATTACTTTGGAGATAAAGTTTTGGTTTATCATAGTAAATACTCTGTAAATGAAAGGGTAGAGATTTATAAAAAAGTATTAGATAATTCTGAAAAAGGAAAAATAGTCATTGGAGCAAGATCCTGTATATTTCTACCGTTTCAGGATTTAGGATTGATTGTGGTAGATGAAGAACATGAGTCTACTTTTAAACAATTTGATCCGGCGCCACGCTACCACGCCAGAGATGCAGCCGTGGTATTGGCGAATATGTTTGAGGCTAACATTGTGTTAGGTTCAGCAACACCTTCTATAGAGTCTTATTTTAATGCGCAGCATAACAAATATTCCCTGGTGGAGTTGAACAGGCGCTACGGAAATGTTTTGATGCCGGAAGTTGAAGTCGTTGATATCAAGACTGCTCATCGTAAAAAGAAAATGACGGGACACTTTTCTGAAAGACTTGTTGAAGAGATCAAGGAAAGTCTTACGGAGGAGGAGCAGGTTATTTTATTTCAGAATAGAAGAGGATTTTCGCCAATTCTTGAATGCAATACTTGTGGACACTCTCCCCAATGTCCTAATTGTGATGTAAGTCTAACCTATCACAGTCATAATAACCAATTGCGTTGTCACTATTGCGGGTATCATATTGCTATGCAACTTCAGTGTATGGCTTGCGGAAGTAATGAGGTTACGACCAAAGGTTTTGGTACAGAGCAGGTGGAAACCGAATTAAAAGCTTTGTTTCCAAAATCTAAGATCGCCAGGATGGATCAGGATACGACTCGTGGAAAACATGCCTATGAAAAAATTATTCAGGCTTTTGAAAATCATGAAACCGATATTTTAATAGGAACACAGATGCTCACCAAAGGGTTGGATTTTAGGAAAGTAAGCCTGGTGGGGATAATGAATGCAGATAATCTTCTAAATTTCCCTGATTTCAGAGCTCATGAAAGAAGTTTCCAGTTAATGCTACAGGTTGCGGGAAGATCTGGGAGAACAAAGAAACGAGGTAAAGTTTTAATACAAACATACAACCCTCATCATCAAATTATTCAGCAGGTTTCAACCGGGGACTATTTAGCAATGTATAAAGAGCAGCTGGAAGATCGGTATCAATATCAATATCCGCCTTATTTCCGATTAATACGGTTAACACTAAAATGTAAGGATTATTCAAAAACTAATGAAGCAGCAGATTGGTTAGCCCGAGCTTTAGAGAATGTATTTGACCGGTACGTTCTTGGGCCAGAGTTTCCACCCGTAGCAAGAATTAGAAATGAGTACTATAAAAATATCCTGATTAAAATCCCTCAAAAGCGATCATTGGGGAAAACAAAAAATATGGTGCACCGTATTTTAAAAAGTTTTAATGCTATTGGAGCGTATAGGTCTGTAAGGGTGGTGGTAAACGTTGATCCACAATAAAAAAAGCCATCTTTAAATGGCTTTAATCTTATTATAATAGGTGTAAATATTTATTGCTGAATGGCACTTAGTGCTTCCACAAGGTTTGTTTTCTTGTGACGACTAAGTGGTAGTTTTTGCTTATCTATCTCTATATTCTTACTGTTATATCTTTCAATTTTCTCAAGATTTACAATGTAAGATTTATGGGTTCGTAAAAAGCGTTCGTTTGGTAATTGCTCTTCAAAAGACTTCATAGTCGCAAGTACAACGAAATTGTCTTTTTCAGTAACAAACTTCACATAATCACCAAGAGCCTGAATATATTTCAGTTTACCTAAAAATACTTTCCTGTTCTTTAAATTACTTTTTACAAATATAAAATCATCATCTTCCGGAACCGGGGTTTGATGTTTCAGGTTATATAAATTAACTGCTTTATTTACTGCGTTGTTAAACCTGTCTTTTGTAACGGGTTTATGAATATAATCTACCGCATCATAATCAAAAGCCTTAAATGCGTACTTGGTTTTACCGGTTACGAATATAATTTGCGGTTTATTAGGAAGATTATCCAGAAGTTCAAATCCAGATAATATTGGCATTTCTATATCCAGGAAAATTAGATCAGTTTCGGTATCCAACAAACCATTTTTAGTCTCGATAGCATTATTATATTCAGCTACCAGTTTTAAATTCGGGTGGTCTTTAATTAATTTGACGATAGATAGCCTTTGAAGGCTAGAGTCGTCTACGACAGCACATTTGAGTAAAACTTCTTCCACGATTATTTAGGTTAGTCAAGAACAATATTACTCATTAATAATAAGAAATACAAGGTAAAAACCATTTTGACCGATAATATTTGTGTTTTATCCTTGTAAATTTACTTTGAAATAACGAATAATAATTCTATTTTTGCAGCCGATTTAATATAAAATAATTTTTATGAACAATTATGAAACTGTTTTCATCTTGAATCCCGTTTTATCTGATGAGCAGATAAAGGAGACAGTTAAGAAATACGAAGATTTTCTTGTTTCTAAAGGAGCTGAGATGGTAGCTAAAGAAGATTGGGGCCTAAGAAAACTGGCTTATGCAATCCAACACAAGAAAAGTGGTTTTTATCACTTATTTGAATACAAAGCTCCTGGTGATGCAATTGAGCCGCTAGAGTTAGAATTCAGAAGAGAAGAGCGTATGATGCGTTATTTAACTGTAAAGTTAGACAAGCATGCTATCGCCTGGGCTGAAAAAAGAAGAAAACGTAACAAGGAAAAAGCGTAACCATGGCAACATCTATTGAACAACAAGCAAAAGGAAAAAAAGACGGAGAGATCAGGTATCTTACTCCTCTTAATATAGAGACTACCAAGGCTAAGAAATACTGTAGGTTTAAAAGATCGGGTATCAAGTATATCGATTATAAAGATCCAGATTTCTTAATGGGCTTTGTAAACGAACAGGGTAAATTGTTACCTCGTCGTTTAACAGGTACTTCTTTGAAGTTCCAGAGAAAAGTGGCTACAGCCGTAAAACGTGCTCGTCACTTAGCATTAATGCCTTACGTAGGTGATTTATTAAAATAAAAAGAGGCAGTTATGGAAGTGATACTTAAAAAAGACGTAGATAATTTAGGTTTTAAAGATGATCTTGTAGCTGTTAAGAACGGTTACGGTAGAAACTATCTTATTCCACATGGTTTTGCTGAATTAGCAACTCCTTCTGCAAGAAAAGTTTTATCTGAAACTTTGAAGCAGAGAGCCTATAAAGAACAAAAGCATATTGACGAAGCTAAAAAACAAGCTGAAAAGCTTAATAACCTGGAAATTAAGATTACTGCTAAGGCAGGTGCAGGGGATAAGCTTTTTGGATCCATTACTAATGGAGATTTAGCTGATGCTCTTGCTAAAGAAGGTGTAGAGATCGAAAAGAAATATATTAGCATTGCTGGTGGAAACATCAAACGTTTAGGACAGTATGATGCTACTTTACGTTTTCATCGTGAAGTAATATCTAACTTTTCTTTTGACGTTGTAGGAGACGCTTAATTTATTTTATTTATAGAAAAAAGCCTGCTCATTCTTTGAGTGGGCTTTTCTTTTTTAGTGAAACTGAATTTTGATTTTTTATCAAAATTCTTTGTTGAACTAATCCTGTAGACTAGCAGGATTTATTATGAAAGAATTTATGAAATACGCACGATTAACAAAGGAGCAGTTAGAAGAAATGCATCAGGAATTCATCAATTTTCTGGCCACACAGTCTATTACTGGAGATGAGTGGCAGAAGATCAAAAAAGATAAACCTGAGACTGCTGAAGAAGAATTAGATATATTTAGTGATCTTGTTTGGGAAGGTGTCTTAAATAAAGTGGAGTATCTGGAACATTTTTCTCCAAATCAGATGTTTCTTTTCCATATCACTACCGCTACGATAGAATTAATAGCGGTGAAGATAGAAAATGAAGCAATAGATATTACTACCAGAGAAGGCTATCAGTGGTTGCAAACTAATTTGATGGACGATGCTGTAAATATTTATACTTCTACCAGAGCAATTAGTGATGATAGAAATAAGGATATTTTTGCCCTTATCAAACAAGGTGCTAATATCACACAAGGAGCGCTTTACGGTTATTTTAAGGATGTAGTTAAGGGATAAATTAATTTGAAAATGAGTTATTGAATCTTTCGATTTTCAAATTGATTCATTTTCAAACTTATTTATTCATATCTAAGTGACTCGATAGGATCTTGTTTTGCAGCTTTGGCTGCTGGATAACTTCCCGCAAGGATTGCTACTAGAATGGTAATTCCCGTGGCCCAGAACATGGCTTTCCAAGGTGTGGTAAAATCAAAGTCAAGAGAGGTTGCAACAGCATAACCAATAAGAATTCCAAGTAATATCCCTAATAGTCCCCCAAGTTGACCAATAACCAGCGTTTCTAAAAAGAACTGGGTGGCAATCGTATTTTTCTTAGCTCCCAATGCCTTCCGAACCCCGATTTCACGGGTTCTTTCTGTTACCGTAACCAGCATAATATTCATCAGAGCTATAGAAGACCCGAAAATGGTAATTATGGAGATGATCCAGGCTGCAATATTGAGGGCATCCGTTATCGAAAGAATTCGGTTAATAAGATCATCGCTTCTTTCCAATCCGAAGTTATTTTCTTCTTTTGGACTTAATCCGCGAATATTTCTAAAGGTGATAATTGCTTCATCCATCGCCGCATCCAGCACTTCTTTATCTTCCACTTTGACGCTTAAACTATAATTGATGTTTGGTAGTGAAAAAATAGAACGAGCATGCTGAATAGGTATAAATACCCGAAGATCCTGGTTGTTTCCAAAAGTACTTCCTTTTGACTCCAATACCCCGATAACCTTAAATTTTGCGCCGCGAACACTAATAGTTCGGTTTACAGGATCGAAACCTTTAAAAATTCCATCTTTAAAATCTGAACCTATAACAGCAACATTATTATTATTCTCAATATCAAAAACGTTAAATTCTCTTCCATCTTCAACGTTTAATCCGGAATTTTCGAGATAATATTCATTAACTCCCATTACCGAAATTTCGGGATCGGTCTTTTCATTTTCATATTTAATTTCTGCAGATCCGGTTCCTGTGAAAGAAATGGCCGTTTCTGTATATGGGTATTGAAATTTTTCTTTAAACTCCATCACTTCACGATAACTTACTACAGGATTCACTTTTCTGTCCTCACTACGGGAACTCTGTGTTTGGAATTCATATCGTTGCAGATTAAAGGTATTGGAACCCATAGAAGCAAAATCTTTACTAATGGTGTTCTCCAGTGCCGAGACAGCACTTAGAATGCCCACTAGCGCCGTAATACCAATAGCGATAATTAGAACCGTAAGAATGGTTCTAAGGGATTGATTTCTGATAGAATTAAGGGCTATCCTTATATTTTCTCTAAAGAGTGAAAACATGGTTTGAATTTTCTGGCTTACCGGTTAGACTATAAAATTAGAACTTTGTTACTTAAAATTTCAATTTTGTTTGGGTTCGGTTAAAAATTAAGATATTTGCATTCCTAAATAGCAATTCAGCTTAAAATATATCATGGCACAAAAACCGTCTATACCAAAAGGTACGAGAGATTTTTCACCGGAAGAAGTCGCAAAGAGAAATTATATTTTTAATACCATCCAAACAGAATTTAAAGGCTTCGGATTTCAGCCAATTGAAACCCCAAGTTTTGAAAATTCTTCCACCCTTATGGGGAAATATGGAGATGAAGGTGACCGCCTGATTTTTAAAATCCTGAATTCAGGAGATTTCCTTAAAAAAGCTGATAAGGACGCCTTGGCTAATAGCGATAGTCTAAAACTAACTTCTTCTATTAGTGAGAAAGCTTTGCGTTATGATCTTACGGTTCCATTTGCGCGATATGTGGTACAACATCAAAATGAAATTGAATTCCCGTTTAAAAGATACCAGATCCAACCTGTTTGGAGGGCAGATCGTCCTCAAAAAGGAAGATTTAGAGAATTTTTTCAGTGTGATGCAGATGTAGTTGGAAGCAATAGTCTTTGGCAGGAAGTGGAGTTTGTTCAGTTATACGACGCTGTTTTTAATAAGCTTGGTTTAGAAGGAGTGACGATTAAGATCAATAATCGTAAGGTTCTTTCCGGTTTTGCTGAAGTGATCGGGGAGCAGGATAAATTAATCGATTTTACGGTTGCCCTGGACAAGCTTGACAAAATAGGTGAGGAGGGAGTTAAAAAGGAAATGCGTGAAAAAGGTATTTCTGAAGAGGCATTAAACAAGATTCAGCCAATTTTTAATCTAAATGGAAATTTTGCTGAAAAGATAGAAGGATTAAAAACTATTTTGGAAGGTTCTGAAACAGGACAGAAAGGAATTGAAGAATTGCAGTTTATTCAAAATGCGATTGAAGAAATGCCATTATCGGTGGCAAAACTTGATTTAGATGTCACCCTGGCTCGCGGACTCAATTATTATACAGGAGCAATTTTTGAAGTTGCCGCTCCCGAAAATGTAAAAATGGGCTCTATTGGTGGTGGAGGTCGTTACGACGATCTAACAGGTATTTTTGGATTGAAAGATATGAGTGGAATAGGAATTTCCTTCGGACTTGATAGAATATATCTTGTACTGGAAGAGCTTGGACTTTTCCCGGCTACGGTTACTGAAAATACAAAAGTTCTGTTTATCAATTTTGGAGAAAAAGAAGCGCTTTATGCTATGAAGGCAGTCAAAAGGCTTAGAGAGGAAAATATTATCGCAGAGTTGTATCCAGATTCAGCCAAGATGGGAAAACAAATGAAATATGCCGATAAAAGAAGTATTCCTTATGTGGTTCTAGCCGGGGAAGAGGAAATAAACGATAAAAAGTTCACTCTAAAGCATATGAAATCGGGAGAACAATCAAATTTAGATTTTAACGGACTTTCGGGTGCTCTTAAATAACATTTAGGAAACCTCCATTATTCTGAACTTGTTTCAATATCTAATTTATAGACTGAAACAAGTTCAGCTTGGAAATTTAAGAACTGGCGTTATTGAGCATCGTCATTTCTTCTGAAGTTAATTCAAAAGAAATAGCTTCTTTAAAAGATTTGAAATGATCCGGTTTTGTAGTACTGGCAATAGGGGCGGTGACTCCCGGACGTTGAATAATCCATCGTAAAGCAATACCCGCCTGGGATATATTATGATGATCTGAAATATCCTTTAGAGCTTTTAAAACTTTTTTACCACGATCATTAAAATATTCTTTCAAAAACTGCTCTCTTTCAGTTCCTTTTATACCTTCTAAATTATCATATTTTCCTGTTAGAAATCCGCTTGCTAGTGAGAAGTAGCTCGTGACCCCCAAATTATTCTTTTTGCAGATCTCCTGTATGTCACCTTCAAATTTATCTCTAACCATTAAACTATATTCCGGCTGAAAAACCTCGTATTTCGGTAAGCCTTCCGTTTTTGAGGCTTCAAGTGAAGCTTTAAGTCTTTCAGGAGATAGATTAGAAGCGCCAATATATCTCACCTTTCCCTGGTCTATAAGTTTCTGGTAAGCTTCCAAAGTTTCTTCCACAGGTGTCTTGTCATCATCCCAATGCGTGAAATAAAGATCAATATGATCGGTTTGGAGACGTCTCAAGGAGTCTTCTACTGCTTTTAGAATATGAGTTTTTGAGATGTTTTTATCCCCACCTTGTTGCATACTGGAACCAACCTTAGTAGCGATCGTGAGTTTATGCCGATTTCCCCGGGCTTTCATATATTTTCCAATGATGCTTTCAGATTCACCGCCAGAATTTCCTTTTGCCCATCGCGAATATACATCGGCACTATCAATCATATTGAATCCCATATCCAGAAACTGGTCCATCAATTCAAAAGATTCCTTTTCATTTGCTGTCCATCCGAATACATTTCCCCCAAAAATAATTGGAGCAGTTTCAAGTTTTGTATTTCCTAATAGCTTCTTTTCCATCTTTGCTTTTTATTAAATTGAACTCTATAGTTTTCTTCTGAATTCTCATCTTACCTTTCGGAATGCCTTCAGAAGAAAATATCTCTAAGAATAAATTAATGATTAAAATTATAGATATTATTAGTGTTCTGTTAAGATTTGGGTTTATGCCTTAATGACAACAGAATGGAGCCGGTAAGAATGACAGCTATAAAAACCAGAGATATCCAGATTGGAATTTCAACTTGTTCGCTTACTAGAAATTTCACTCCTACAAATGCGAGAATAATCGCAAGACCTTCATTCAAAAAAACAAAACGATCTTTCATATCTGCAAGTAAAAAGTACAAAGCCCTAAGTCCCAGAATCGCGAAAGCATTTGAACTTATAACAATAAACTTATCTCTTGTTACTGCGAGTATAGCGGGAATAGAGTCTAATGCGAAGATAATATCGGTGAGTTCTACGATCACTAATACTACAAACAACGGAGTTGCAAGACGCTTACCATTTTCAATGACGAAAAACTTATCTTCTACGTACTTATTGGTTTGTGGGATTATTTTCTTAGCCCATTTAAATATCCGGTTGTTTTCAGGATCGGTTCCGGAGGTTTTACTTTTAAAGATCTTATAAGCAGTGAATAATAGAAAGGCTCCAAAAACGTAGATGATCCAGTGAAATTTTTCTATTAATGCGATTCCGCCGAGAATAAAAGCGACTCTTAAAACCAAAGCACCAAAAATTCCCCAAAATAAAACCTTATGCTGAAATTCTTTCGGAACTTTAAAATAGGTGAACAACACCGCCCATAAGAATACATTGTCCATAGAAAGGGACTTCTCAATAAGATACCCGGTAATATATTCCCCTGCAGCTCCGGTTCCCTGCCACCACGCGATGACTCCTGTAAAAGCAACTCCCAGGCTAATCCAGCCAGCGCTATACCATGCAGCTTCCCGGGTGTTTATTTTATGAGGATTACGCATTACGAGCTTTAAATCTACTATAAGAAGCAGCACTATAAAAGCAGCAAAAGCAATCCATATCCAGGTATCAATTTCAGGACTTGCAGACGCTGGGTTTGCCTGTATAAATAGAAAGGAAAGTAGGAAATTCTGCATCTAAAACTTAATGAGGATCAAAGAAAAGTTTTTTTAAGCAGGGACACCTAAGATTTAAAACAACTATAACAGAAAATCAGATTATAATAAGCCAGCCCGGAAAACGCAAAAATTTTTCTAGCGTAAAAGGTATTTTTTGGAGCAGGATTTAATTTTACAATACTTTTTTTTAATCAGCACAGAAAATCTCTAAGCAGAAAGAGCTTTTTTAGTGTAATTTCTGAAATTTGAAAATATTGCAATTATAACCCACGTATAATTTTCTCCAGCTTCTCTCCAATTTCTATAGCGATCATTTCTAAGTCATCATTCTTTACAGCCTGCATGGAAGCCATAGGATTTACTGCCGCGACTTCAATTTTCCCGTTTTCTAATTCCTGAACAATTATATTGCAAGGCAGCATGGTACCAATTTTATCTTCAGCCTTTAAAGCCTTATGCGCATATGGGGCGTTACAGGCTCCCAGAATGCGATATTTTTTAAAATCTACATCAAGTTTTTTCTTAAGAGTTTCGGTAACATTAATTTCTGTTAATACGCCGAAGCCTTCTTCCTCCAGTTTCCCGGTCACTTTATCAATAACCTCTTCAAACTCTCCAGTAATCGTTTTATCGAAATAATATTTCATGATTTTTTATTTAAATGGATATGATAAATATACGGCTATACCTAATGATTTTCCGTAACCTATGTTACATAAACAGTGTGACTATATCTATGTAACAAAGGTTACATGCAGTGGGAGCTTAATCTAATATATTTGAAAACTTCTATGCACGTAAAAAAAATCATAGCGATATTTCTACTAACCGTTTTTTTAGGGGAACTGGTTACGGTAGATACTGATATACTGAATTTTATAGCAGATGCGAACCAGGTAGTCCTTATAAATTTTTCCTGTAAAAATAAGAAAAAGGATTTTCAGGAATCGGGTGAAAACTTTAAAACCGCCTCTCCAGTTCAAATACTGAAATTTGCCAGGACCTGTTCTAATAATTATCAACTGAGTGTAGAAAAAGAGAATTCTAAAATTTTTACTTTAGATTACAGGCTATTCGTGTATAGAAAACAATTGATTGCCAGTATTGATCCCAGAAAATTATACCCACCTCCGCAATATTCATTAGCGACCTGATTTAAAATAGCCTGGAAACATAGATTATTTCCCGGCCTAATTATTCACGAACCTTAATGAATTCAATGAAAGCAAGAATTTTAGTTTCCTATAGATCGGTACAGCTATTGCGCATTTTACTGAGTGGAATATTCTTAGTGGCGAGTTTTAACCATATTTTAAATTTGGAAAAAACAATCAAGCGTATAGACCAGGCAAGGTTTAAAGGAATTGCCTATTTTTTTGGTAATCCGGAATACCTGGTAATTATATCAGGCATCGTAATGATGATAGCAGGCTTTTGCCTTCTGATTGGGTACAAAAGCCGGTGGGCTGCAATGGCACTGGCAGCAGTTATTATTCCCATAACCCTAACCGTTCAGGTAGGCCAAATACATACTTTAGGCCCTCTCTTTAAAAATATTGCAATTCTGGGAGGACTCCTATTTTTTATATTAAACGATATACAAACTTTTAAAAAACAAGAACCATGAAAAAGCTAATTTTAGGATTATTTATCCTTACACTTACATTCACGAATGTATTAAACGCGCAAACCTCAAAACAGGATCAGCATTCACATAATTATGTGGTGCTCACTAAAAAGATCCCCCAACTCCAGCCAATAATTTTAACGGCTGAGGCTCTGGCGAAAGAAGATGGAAAGAGTTTTGGCGATTTTCAGGCGATTATCTGCGGAAAAACCGTACAAGACATTAAGGATAACGAAATGATGAAAGACTTTATTGAAAAAGCTGAAAAAGCGCACGTGAAAATCGTTGTATGCGGATTTTCTTTAAAAAAGTTTAAAGTGAATAAAAAAGATATCCCTATCGAGCTGGAAGTTGTGGACAATGGAATCTTACATGATTTTCAACTTCAGAAGAAAGGATATTTAAGTATAGAACTCTAATATCTGGGATATTTTTTAGGTAAAGTATAAACCATAAGAGCTAAAGTTCTTATGGTTTATTTTATTTTCCCTCTAATCTCTCTCGTAAATTACTATTTTTGTAACCTGTGCAAATAAAAAATCAAATAAAAGCCTTATTTCTTCTTGGCATTTTTATGCTGATGTCTTTTCATCAGGTCATCCCTCATGCACATCATGAACACCAGGAGGAGAAAAAGGAGATTGCGCATCATCATTCCGGGGAAGATCATCATCACCAGGATAAGAAGGAAGAGGGTAAATCTGAAGGCTTTCTGTCCTTTTTATTTGCGATGCATTCCCATACCACTACTTCTAATGAAATTCCCGTTCTAAAAGAACATTCGGAAAATTTCAGGTTTCAAAAGACCGAAACTAAAAATAAGACCGAACAGAAATATTACGAGGAAGATTGGGTGTTAACTGATCAGGAATCGGTAAATGCAATAAATTATCAACCTCCAGGGAAATATTTTAATCCCTATTTATCTTTACTCTCGCTCCGGGGACCACCCCAATTAGTTTGATCACTAAGTCATGCCGTTGTTTTTAACAGCAGGCAGACCTTTATTATACAGATTAAACTAAAATCAATATTTATGTACAGATATATAGTTTCCGCTATTTGCGGAATCCTTATCTCTATTGGCTCTTTTGCCCAAAGTCCCGGCATAAAAGATATTCTGAATCAAATAAGTAAGAATAACAGGGAACTAAAGGCTTATCAGTCATATATGGCCAGTCAGAACCTTGGAAACAAGACAGAGAACAACCTACAGGATCCTCAGGTTTCAGCCTTTTATCTTCCGTTTGGAGAGCATGAGACCGATGATTATTATGAATACCAGGTATCTCAACGTTTTGAATTTCCCACGGTTTATGGAGCTAGAAGCAAAAGGATAGAGAAGCAGAAAGAATTACTTGAGCTTGAGTACAATACCATGCGACAGGAAGTACTTCTGGATGCAAAAAAACAGCTTCTAGAGTTGCAGATCCTGCAAAAACGAAAGGAACTTGAGCAGGAAAGGGTGGAGCAGGCCAAACAGGTTTACGATCAGATCCAGCGGTTATTTGATGCGGAACAGATTGGAATCCTGGAACTTAATAAGGCAAAAGTTGCCTGGTTGCAGGAACAGTTTGAAATGGATCAAATTGAGATCGAGATCAAAAACACGTTCCTGGAGCTTCAAAAACTGAATGGTGGAAACGCCATTAATGAAGATCAGTTCTATTTAATGGAAGATGCTGAACTGGCTTCCATGCAAGGGCTCTGGGAAGAAAAACTTTCCGCAGATGCCCAGGTTCAGCAATTAACTGCCCGTGAAGCTTTGGCCGAGCAGCAGGTGAAACTGGAAAAGAATAAGGTACTTCCAGACCTAAGCATAGGTTATAATTATCAGGGAGTGAACTCCAGTAATTATTCCGGTTTCCTGGGCGGACTTTCAATTCCCCTCTGGAATAGCAATAATAAAGTGAAAGCCGCGAGGGCAAACCTGGAATATACCCAGGCCAATACCGGAGCTGAAACTGCTCAATTTTATACCAGATTTCAGGAAAATTATCAGCAATATCATCTTTTAAAAAGAAAGTTTGAAGAATACCAGGAGACGTTTAAGGACCTGAATTCCGAAGAACTTTTATTTAAAGCCTATAAGCTGGGTGAATTTTCATTTCTGGATTATTACCGGGAAGTTGAATTTTACCGGCAAGCCTATAACAAGAAGCTGGAGATGGAAAAAGAACTTCTTCAGCTAAAAGCAACACTATTAAAACATCAATTATAATTAAAAATAAAAATTATGACTTTTAAAAATTTATTTATTGCAGCCCTGTTAATATTTAGTTTTTCAGCTTGCAGAGAAACTGCTAATGAAGAACACGGCCATGAGCATGAAGAAGGGGCTGAAGCTCACGCGCAGGAAGAAGAGCATGGACATGCACACGATGAGGATGGGAACCATATGAACGACGAGCATGGGGAACAGGAAGAATTTAAAGTAGGTGAAGATTCACTGGAAAAGCATGAAGGATCTGATCATCATACGCATGATGACGGAACCGAGCATGGGGATCATTAAAAATAGAAATTGAACATGAAATATATTTATATAACATGCATCGCACTTTTTCTGTTTTCCTGCGGAAATAATGAGGAAGCAGAACATGCGCATGATGCAGAAGGAAACCATGTAAGCTCAGAAGTTCCTGCAATTAGTAAAACCATCTGGACAGACCAGACGGAACTTTTCGTAGAATTTCCGGCTTTAGTGGAAGGTAAAACCAGCAAATTTGCAGCTCATTTTACCGTGCTGGATAAACATCAACCAGTTCGTGAAGGTTCAGTAACGGTGAGTCTTATAAAGGGAGAAAGTGGTATTCGTCATAAAGTGGATTCGCCTTCTTCTCCGGGAATTTTTTCACCGGCTTTACAACCGAAAGCGCCAGGGACCTATGATCTGGTTTTTGATCTGAAAACCCCTGAATATTCAGACAGGATCGTGATCCAGGACGTCCGGGTGTATGCCTCAGCCGCAGATGCTTCAGAAAATGTGGCAGAAGCAGCAGATGGTGGGATTAGCTTTTTAAAAGAGCAGGCCTGGAAGATCGATTTTCAAACAGCACCTGTAACAAAGGGAGAAGTTTACGAGGTTGTTCATACTTCCGGAGTCTGGCAAGCTGCTCCGGGCACTTATAAGATTCTGGCGGCAGGAGCCAATGGAATGGTGAATTTTGTTTCAGACAACCTGACGGAAGGAACCGAAGTGAAAAAAGGTCAGTTATTGATGAACCTTAGCAGTGAAGGACTTTCTTCTAATAACATTCAGGCAGAGATCGCTCAGGCTAAAGCCAGATATGATCAGGCCAAAGCAGAATATGAACGGAAAAAAGAGCTTTACGAGGATAAGATCGTTCCCAAGGCGGAATTTGAAAAAGTAGAAAGTGATTTTCGCGTAGCCGAAGCAAACTACCGGGCGCTTGGCTCCAATTATGGAGCAGGCGGGAAGCAGATAAGGGCTCCATTTGATGGTTTTATAAAATCCATCAGCACTTCTAATGGAAATTATGAGGAACAGGGAGCGAACCTGGTCACCATTGGAACGGATAGATTGCGCCTATTGAAAACCCAGTTAAGTGCGTCTAATAATCCAAGTAAAGAATCTATCGCTAACGTCTGGTATAAGACTGAGAATGGAGACTGGAAAGAAGTGAAAGGAGCAGGCAGCTCAATAATTTCGGTAGGTAAGGAAGTGGAAGATCGCAAACCGATGATCCCTGTATTTATCAAGGTAAATGATGTGGTTGAAATGCCTGAAGGTAGTTTTACTGAAGTCCAGATCGCTCTGGGTGAAGCCAAAGCCGGAATTGTAGTGCCTGAAGCTGCTTTACTTGAAGATTACGGAAATTATTCTGTGATCGTACAAACTGGCGGTGAAAGTTTTGAACGAAGACCTGTAAAGATCGGAAAGCGAAATGGCCGGAATGCACAGGTTCTTAGCGGACTTGAAGCTGGAGAAGTTGTAGTTACTACAGGTTTCTATCAGGTAAAAATGGCTTCTATGTCCGGTACAACTCCTGCACACGGTCACGACCACTAATAATTTTGAGTTATGAATTTTGAATTTTGAACTGGGAGTTTTGAGTCGTGAATTTTAAGTTTTCAGTTATCTAAAATTACTTCTTTACCAGAGAGGAATTTTCATTTTATTTTCGAGAATAACTCAACACTAAAAACTATAGATAATGGTGACTAAGCGGAGTATAGTTCAGGATATGGCGATAAAATTTGCATTGGAAATTATTTCACTTTATAAATTTTTAGTAAAAGAAAAGGAGTTCGTGATATCCAAACAGCTGTTGAAAAGTGGCACTTCTATTGGTGCCAATATTTCTGAAGCTTTGGCCGGACAATCCCGGAAAGATTTTATTGCAAAAATGTCAATTTCTTCTAAAGAAGCAAGGGAAACCAAATACTGGCTTTTTTTGTTACAGGAAAGTCAATTAGTTAAATATGACTTTACAAAAGAAATTGCAGCCTGCGACGAAATTGTCCGATTGCTCACGGCCATTGTGAAAACCTCCCAATCCACTCAAAACTAATAACTCAACACTAAAAACTTTATAGATGTTAAACAAAATATTATCAATATCACTCCATAACAGGCTACTAGTGCTGTTGGGAGCTGTTGTGCTTAGTGTTACCGGGTTTTACCTCGCACGTACTATGAACGTGGATGTATTTCCGGACCTTACAGCACCAACGGTGACCATACTTACAGAAGCCCACGGAATGGAATCTGAGGAAGTTGAGAAACTGGTGACCTACCAGCTCGAAACCGCAATGAACGGTTCGCCAAATGTGAGAAGAATTCGTTCTTCTTCCGCAGCGGGAATCTCTATCGTCTGGGTTGAATTCGACTGGGGCACCGATATTTACAAGGCAAGACAGATTGTAAGTGAACGTATTCCAATGGTTCGGGAAAACCTGCCCAGTGGAATCGGAGCTCCTACCATGGCACCTATCTCCTCGATTATGGGAGAAGTAATGCTATTGGGAGTCACTTCAGACAGTCTTAGCCCAATGGAACTAAGGACTTTATCTGACTGGCAGATACGTCCACGTATTAAAGCTATCGGGGGAATCGCCAACGTGGTGGTAATTGGAGGGGACTACAAGCAATACCAGGTCTTTGCCAATCCCGGAAAAATGAAATATTACGACGTTAGCCTTGAAGAACTCACTGAAAAAGTGAAGCAAGCGAATACTAATGCGCCCGGTGGTTTTCTGAACCAACATGGAAACCAGTATATCGTCAAAGGTAGCGGTAGAGCTTATGCTTTGGAAGATCTGGAAGAAGCCGTTGTAAAACAAGTGAATGGACAGAGTATCAAGATCAAAGATGTAGCTGAAGTAAAGATTGGAGCTGCAGATAAGATTGGTGATGGATCACTGAATGCAGAACCAGCGGTTATTCTGACGATTTCTAAGCAGCCCGATGTGAATACGCTGGAGCTAACGGAAAGACTGGACGAAGCAATTGCTGAACTGGAAACCAGTCTGCCTGAAAGCGTAGAGATCAAGAGTCAAATCTTCCGCCAGGCCGATTTTATTGATGCTTCCATCAGCAATCTGAATATGACGCTGCTTGAAGGAGCATTTTTTGTAGTGATCGTGCTGTTTATTTTCTTAATGAACTGGCGTACTACATTAATTTCACTGCTGGCAATCCCTATATCGTTACTGGTCTCGATTATTTTCCTGAAAATGCTTGGATATACCATCAATACGATGAGTCTGGGAGGTATGGCTATCGCTATAGGAGCATTGGTAGATGATGCGATTATTGATGTGGAGAACGTTTACAAACGCCTACGGGAGAACATTCGAAAACCAAAAGCTGAAAGGCAGGGGGTTATTACCGTGGTAAGGGAAGCATCCGTGGAAATTAGAAGTTCCATTATAATTGCTACACTTATTATCATTGTTTCTTTTGTGCCGCTGTTTTTCCTTGGCGGAATGGAAGGAAGATTATTGAAACCTCTCGGAATTGCATTTATAACTTCAGTTCTAACTTCTTTGATAGTTGCGGTAACCGTGACTCCTGTATTGTGTACCTATCTTCTGAAAAAGGAGAAAATGCTGAAGAAGCAAGCTGAAGGTACTAAAGTCGAAAGATGGTTGCGAAATGGGTATGCCGATATTTTAAGTCGTGCGATGAAAATACCTAAAACGGTGATCGCCGTTACTGTCATCGCTTTTTTACTGAGCATTGCCCTTTTTACTCGATTGGGGAGAAGTTTCCTTCCGGAATTCAATGAAGGTTCTATGGTGATCAGCGTGGTTGGACCTCCGGGAATGTCACTTAAAGAAAGTAATAAGACCGGGAAACAGGTTGAACAATTGTTACTTGAAATGCCTGAAGTTGCGGTGGTTACCAGAAGGACGGGTAGAGCCGAACTGGATGAGCACGCCCAGGGAGTGAATGCTGCCGAGATCGATGTACCGTTTACCCTGGAAGATAAATCCAAGGAGGAATTTTTTGAAGATGTCAGAAATAAACTCAGCATCGTTCCTGGTGTAAATATTACCCTGGGGCAGCCTATTGCTCACCGTATAGATCATATGCTTTCCGGAACTCGAGCCAATATCGCAATCAAAATTTTTGGCCCGGATCTGCAGCAGCTATATGAAATAGGTAAAAGCGTGGAGGAGAATATTAAACCAATCGACGGACTTGCCGATGTAGCGGTAGATCAGCAGATAGAAGTGCCGCAAATCAAGATCACTCCAAAGCGCCAGATCCTTTCGGCCTACGGAATGACCGTTGGCCAGCTGATGGAGCAGGTAGATGTTGCTTTTGCCGGTCACGAAGTAGGTGAGATCTACGAGGGTCAGAAGTATTTTGACCTGGTAGTGCGCTATCAAGAGGACTTCAGAAATAGCATCGAGAAAATAAAAACCGCTTTGATAGGTCTCCCAAATGGATCACAGGTCCCATTGGAACAGCTTGCTCAGGCTTCTTCTGTTAGTAGTCCCAATACCATTAGCAGGGAAGATGTGCAGCGTAAGATCGTTGTTGCCGCTAATGTGCAGGGCCGTGATTTGCGAAGTGCAGTAGAAGAGATCCGGGAGACTGTAAATTCGTCGGTGAATATTCCGGAAGCTTATAGAGTACAGTATGGCGGCCAGTTTGAAAGTGAATCAAGAGCTTCACAAATGCTTTTGATCACTGCGGTGATAGCCATTTTTGTGATATTCCTGTTGTTGTATTTTGAGTTCAATAACGTGAAATTAGCTTTCGTGGTGCTCATCAATTTGCCACTGGCTTTGATCGGTGGAATTCTGATCGTTTACTTTACCTCAGGGATTGTAAGTATAGCTTCCACCATTGGATTTATAAGTCTCTTCGGAATCGCAACCCGGAACGGTATTTTACTGGTATCGAGATATGAAGACTTAAGAAAAGAAGGTTGGAAAGGCTACGAACTTATCAAAACGGGAGCTTTAGACAGGCTGAATCCTATTTTGATGACCGCTTTTACTACGGGTCTGGCACTTATTCCGCTAGCCCTAAAAGGAGGGGAACCGGGGAGTGAAATTCAAAGCCCTATGGCGGTGGTGATCCTGGGAGGATTACTTTCAGCAACAATTCTAAATCTTTTGGTGATACCTTGTGTGTATGAACTGGTAATCAGGAAAGATTAATCTTGCTCTAATAAATAATTAAATGAAGCTGTCCCAATAGTAAGAAACACGTCATCCTGAATTTATTTCAGGATCTTAACAAGTTGAAAAACAAATTAGAAGCTGAAACAATTCCGATAACTATCGGAACAGCTTGACGAAAAATCGACTTTTAGGGCAGCTTCATTTTTTAAGAACTACTATTTAAGATCTCTTAACAACAACTGGAATTTTTTTGGATAGGGGGACATGCAGCGGTGCCATAAGAACAGAACACGCAGCAGTCGCCTTGTTTTGGTTTTAATATTTCATTGCAATTATCGCATGTATAAAAGAACTGACATGCATCCGTTGGCATTTTCTCTAATTTGCTTTGGTCGCAATGCGGACAGGTTATTTTTGATTCTATTTCTATATTCATATTGTTTCTAAGGTTAAAGCATATGCGGAATGTCTGAAGCCAATGTAGGGTAGGCAAATATCATTTTTCTTAAATCATTTATGGGGATCTCCGTTTTAATAGCCAGTGCAAAAATATTTATTATTTCTTCTGATTGAGGTCCGATCAAATGGGCGCCCAAAAGTGTTTGTTTTTCTTTATCAATAATAGTTTTAAAGACATATTGATCTATATTCAACCTTTTGGCATTGAACCATTCACTTGCATCCTGATGGTTAACTTTTATGGCATATCCTTTTTCTTCAGCTTCATTTTCTTTTAGCCCAACACTTGCGAGTGTAGGTAAAGTAAATACAATCGTGGGCATAGGAGGATAGTTAATTTCCTTTTTATTGCCTTTAATAATGTTGGAGGCCACCGTATGACCTTCCAGGACAGCTACAGGCGTTAGGGGTAGGCCTGCAGTATCTGCAGCATCTCCAGCTGCATAAATATCAGGGTTAGAAGAACTTTGAAGAAAGGAATTTACTTTAATTCCTTTTTCTGAATACGCAATATTTGCCTTTTCCAGATCCAGATCGAATATGGAAGGTGGGCGGCCGGCTGCATTAAATACCGCATCTGCTTCAAAAATCTTTGAACCATGGTTGGACTTTCCTTCAACATAAAACTTTTGATCTTTTTTGTTGATTGAATTTACTTCAGTATTTAAAATTAGTTCAATTCCTAAATCTGTTGTAGCTGTCACCAGATGTTTGACAATATCCTGTTCAAAATTCTTTAAAGGTTTTGCACCCCGATGTAAAATAGTAACTTTTGACCCGCAACGTGCTGCTATATGGGCAAATTCAAAGGCTATATAACCTCCTCCAATAAATAAAAGAGATTCTGGAAGTTTTTCCAGATTTAAAAAATCTGCACTTAAAAGAGCTAGTTCTCCACCCTCAAATTTTAATTCTCTGGGCTTTGCCCCGGTTGCGATTACTATTTTGTTAGCTTTAATCTCTGTATCGCCTATTTTTAAAGTATTCTCTGAAATAAATCGAGCTGAAGAATGATAGGTGTCGATCCCTTTTTTGTCATATCCTTTTTCTATTTTGGGAGGCATCGCATCTACAAAAGATTGTTTAAAAGCCATTATATCTGCCCAATTCACTTCTGGAACCTTATCAATACCCTTTGTTTTAAGCCGCGCAGCGAAATCGCAAACTTCAGTAGCACCAATAATCACCTTCTTTGGATCACATCCTCTCAAGGCGCAGGTGCCTCCATAAGGCAATTCGTCTGTTATGGCAACGCTGAGTCCTTTTGAAGCACATTTATTAGCAATGGTCATTCCGGACATCCCTGAACCTATTATAAAAACATCATACTCCTTCATCTTAATTATTCTTTATTTTTTGGAATAGCTTTATATCCAGTTTTATTGATAGCCCCATAAATTTCAACTTCTTCAACAAGCGATTTATCATACTCAACTATGGTGTTTGAATTTTCATAACTAGCTTTTACTGAAATAATTCCCGGTAGTTTATTTACTTCGCTTTCTACATGAGCTTCACATCCCGAGCAGGTCATTCCTTCTATTTCAATAACTTTTTTCTCTATGTTATTTTCAGCCACTACCATTATCTCTTTTTTTGTAGTAGTATAAAAAATATCAGAGTAATAGGGAAAAGCTAACATTAACGCAGTAAATATTGTAATGATAAAAAGGAAATTTTTAGATTGCCAGAAGGAAGTTTTTTCTTCTTCGTCACATGCGCATTCTATTTCCTTCTGCGTTTTAGGCCTCAATTTAAGATACCAGGCGAACACAAGAATTCCTATGGTAAGCCCAATCAAATAAGGACGAAAAGGATCTAACCACGAAAACATGGTGGCAAGTCCGCTGCTTCCTGCTAAAATAGCCAGAAGGGGAGTAATACAGCATAGTGAAGCAGTTATGGCAGTAATTAAGCTTAAGTAAGCCGGGCTGTTTGACTTATTTGAATTTTTCATTTCAGGCAATTTTCTTTACTGTTCTGATCGTAGTGAAAATAGAATCAAGAACAGCTGTTTTATTTTTTACTAACGAATAATATAAAGTTTGTCCTTCTCTCCTTGAAGTGATAAAACCGGCATCTTTAATTTTACGAATATGTTGAGATATCGCTGGAACACTCATTTCCAAAATATCAGCAATATCACAAGGGCATAATTCATCTTCCATATTTAACAGGAATAATATTTTTAATCGTACTTCACTACCAGCAATTGAAAGCAGTTTTGTCATTTCTTGAAAATTCTCATCCATTTTTTCTAAAGTTGATTTACAATTTAGAAGTTGTTTATGGTCAGCTTGTGCTCTTGTACAGGTTATTTCCAGTTTCATGTCAATCAATTATTTTTCAAATGTATAATAAAATACGTATTTAAGCAAATACTTAAATAAAAGTATAATTATTCATAACAGAGTAATGTCTTAAGAATAATAGGCGGAGAGCCGTTGTTTATACTTCTTTACTCGAAGCGATAAAATAGTTTTAGATGGAAAAAAGGCGGTTGTAGTATTAAAACCGTCTTTTTTAAGCTAAACCAACATTTTATAAACTTTAATTAATGAACAAAAAGAAAAAACTAATTATTGCACTGGTATTCACTTTAGGATTTGTAGCTACAGGATCTGCTCAATCTGATAAATTGATGAAGAAAGTTACCGAAAAAGTTGAAAAATTAAATCAGCAGATCGTAGACGGTGAAGGCGAGGCAATTTCCGCAGAACAACGGGGAAAAATCACTGTTTTCGAAATTGAAAGAATTAAGAAGATTAGAAAAGTGAAAAAATCTGGAGTCGAAGATGATGATCTAAAAGAAGCGCGCAAAGAGATTAACAAGGTAAAGACGAATAATTAATAGAAAGAAAAAGAGGGTATATTCAGCCATTTTTTTTTAATTTAAAATTTATGAAACAAAACTTCAAAATATTACTGGCATTTTTGATAATACTGGCCTCTTGCAAGAATAAAAAGCAGGAATCTACTGAGTCAACGGCTTCGGAAAAAGAGACAGTAAAGAAAGAATATGAGTTGATAAAAGAAAAACCTGACAGTATGTTGTCTCCAGAAGGCATGGTGTGGGTCTCTGGTATTAATTTCACAATGGGAGCTCAAAATGGGGATCCTATGGCGTTACCAAGAGAAAGACCTGCTCACCTCGTAGCTGTGAATGGCTTTTTTATAGATCAGACTGAAGTTACCAATGCGTTTTCTTAAGTTCAGTAATTCTAAGAGTTCAAAGCGGGCTAATGTAAGTTTAGACATTCAATCACAAAAACTAACCAAATATTTTTAAAACTGAAAAATTCTGAGAGGATTTATAAAGAAGCCAAATCAATTCGAGCCCAATAAAATTATATCCCCGACTGAAACTTAAATATTGAAGTACGATTTCACCCCTAAAAAATCCTGGTGTTTGTATATTTAAAGACTTTATAAAATGTTGGGCTTCGTACTTTATCAAGGTCTTAGGTCAATTCTTATTTTTTGTATATTTGAAAACAATGAAAAGGAAGATGGATATTAAAACCACAAAAATCGAATTAGTGAAAGCAATACTAGAAATCGATAATAATGATTTTATTCAAAAAGTTGCTGATTTTATCAATAAAGAAAAAGTTGATTTTTGGGATGAATTAAGTGCTTCTGAACAAAAAGAAATTAAACAGGGTATTGAGGAACTCAATCAAGGTAAGAGAGTCTCTTACGATTCATTCTTAAAGAAAATTTCTTAATGAAAGTTTTTTTATCCGAGCTTGCCGAAACAAAACTTTTAAAACTTAATGAATATCTTTTAGAAAATTGGAATAAGAAAACTAGAGATAAATTCATTCAAAAGCTGTCGGAAAAAATAGAACAAATATCCCTTTATCCTGAAAGTTACCCACAATAATCACAAAATTTAAACTTAAGAAAATAAAAAAGTAATTTAAATTGATTCTAAATTATATACATCATATATATAATAACTTAAAATTTGTAAATTTGATTGATCTTAAAAATAAAGAGAGATTGCTCACACCACATAAGCAATCTCCCATTTTTGAAATAAAATTAACCGTCTAGTTAAAGTTTAAGATCATGAAGATTTTATATTCCTAAAAAAATCTTCGCTAATTCCCAAGCAATTTCAGCTATAAAAAGTAGCACATGTAAATTGAATCCTTTCCTCCTTGAGGGGTCGGATTCTTGGTGTCTATTTTTAGACATAATCTTAATAATTCATTCTATACCATCTGTTTCATAATTGTGGTTTATAATTAATTTTAGTTACTTTTGAATGAAAGTAAAGAGTCTGAACACCAAATTTTTACAAAGAACTTTTTCGACTGTTATATCGACTGGACTAAATTAAAAAAATATAACGGTTAGATATAAAATAGTTTTCAGGAATTATCAACAAGTAATTCTACATTACTGTGGGTAACAGCGGTTCATCTCAAATTACGGGTTGTGCAGAAAAAGTATAATTTTAGAAACCAGGAAAGAAGATGTTAAATCCGACAATTCCGCGTTCCTAATCCCGCAACTTGCGATAACCGCAAACCGTTGTCCAAAATCATCTAATTTTAAAGATATTTATAAATGCGTTGTGACAGAGCATACAACTTTTTATTATCGCATTTTCTCCTCGAAAAAAGAAATAGAAATAATAACTATTTTCGACACACGACAACATCCTCAAAAATTAAAAAAGGATATAGAGTAAAGTACGAAAGCCTAACATCAATTAATCGCAAATTACGGGTTTAATCGAAAGAGTGTAATTTTAGAAACCTGAACAAAATTGTTTATCCTAAAAGTCTGCGTCCATAATCCCGCAATATATGAACCGTAACCATTGCAGATATTCTAAAAAGAACCATTCGAACCAAAAATGCAAAGTTCACATCTCAAAACTTATTTGACATCAAACCTTGATATTGACGAAAAGGACATTTCTTCAATAATTGAAAGCTGTACGGTTAAAAAGGTACGAAAGGATGAGTTCCTTTTAAGAAAAAATGTACATTGCAAACATACTTTTTTTGTAGGAAATGGACTTTTACGACAGTATTCAATAGATGAGAAAGGTAAAGAACACACGATATCCTTCGCGCCTGAGAATTGGTTTGTAACCGATCGCGAAAGCGCATATTTCAATCAGCCATCAGCATATTATATTCAAGCATTGGAAGAGAGCGAAGTGGTTATAATTGATGAAAATTTCATTCAGCTTCTTTCAGA